>NZ_JBHIXB010000002.1:0-1002793 GCF_041986965.1 Hyphococcus sp.
CGCCGCTCGCACCTATGACGACCTCTGGCGTGCAATCGGAGACGTCTGCGATTTCTTCAAACCCGAAGAATGCTGGAACTTCTTCAAGGCGCAAAACTATGTCGCAGATTAATTGCTCGACGCTCTAAAGCAATCGCAAGCCAAACAAAAAGCCCGCCGGAAAACCGGCGGGCTTTTCTCTTTTGTGCGTTGTCACGCTAATGCAGCGGTCTAACGGTTTAGATCGTCAATGGCGCTAGTGGCGACCATTGCCCCAGCCGCTGCCCCAGCCATGATGGCCGCCGCGAGCGCCGCGGCCGCGATCGAAACGCTTGAGCGCAGCTTTGGCGTCGACCATGCCGAAGCCGGAGTCGAAGTCGAAGCCCTGGGGCCCGACTTCGTCAAAGATCTGGATGGTTTCGCCCGTGCCGTTATCCGCGCGAACGCTCATGTCCTGCGCAGTGGAGCGCATGACCCAGTAGACGCCTTCAGGCTCGGTCCGGTCGCAGGGGCCGAGCAGCACGCCTTCTTCAACAAGGTCAAGGACTTCATCCGGCGACACGCGCAAATCACGGCCGCGGATACGTTCCGATTGCGGGTGGCGTTTGCGGAAGAGACCGCGTCCTCTCGGATTGATTTTGCGCGGTTTGCACATTCTGTAGCTCACCATGCCGTTATGCGCGACTCTCACAATTTGAGAGTCCTCTGAGTCGAGCATCAGCGCCGCAACAGCCGCCGCATGCGGCGCAGCCGCAGAGGTGCCGAAGAAGTTCGGGAATTCGCCCGGTTCGCCGGTCTGATAGACGCCGTCGCCGTCATCATCGTCACGGCTCGTATCATTCGAGAAGAACGATGTGTTCGTGCCATCTGGCGCTGTGACGCCCGGCTTCAGACGAATGTCCGGACGTCTCAGGCGGTTGCCCTCCGTATCGAAGAAGATCGGTGTGCCGCCAGCGGAAGAAAAGTCGTTGAGGCAGGCGGGTTCGCATTCCGGTTCGCCGGCCATGGCCCGCAATTGCAGCGTTGAGGGATCGCCGATGAACTCTTCGGTGAAGTAAAATGCTGCTGCGCCGACGCCTTCAGCGCCAGCGGCGTTGTTATGACCAAAACCGGAAGGCGCATTGATCGGATATTCCGAGGCGACAATACCGCCGCCGAAGATGACGAATTTTGCGTATCCAGGCGCATCGCCGGATTGCGTTTCGAAACCGATCTGCACTTGCTGTCCGCCGATGAAGTCAACGAGAGACACCAGTTCAATTGCATCTCCGCCATTTCCGCCATCGATCGGCACGCCGCCGCTGGTGAATGTGAACTGACACAGTCCATTCGGCTGGCTCTGGCCGCCCGGCTCAAAGCAGTCAAAGACGCGATTGCCCTGCATGTCGAACATGATGACATCAACGTCGTTCTGGGCTCCGTCGCCGCCGGAGACAGAGAAGTTCGGGCTATCCCACTGGAAGGTAAGATTCGTTTGAAGCGCGCCATTAAGCTGCACGGTCATTAACGGATCTTCGCCAGCGCCGGGATCGAAGTCGTGAAAGGTTGAGTTGTCAAATGCAACCGGCCGGTATTCAGCCTCAAAGGCGTCGCGCGCGCGGTTGCCGTTCGATGAATAATATGGAACGCCGAGACGGGCGACTTCATCCGCCGCCTGGGCGATGATGCCGTCCTGGAACATTGGCTCCGTGAAGTAGATCACGTCATCGACGATCACGTCGGCGCCGGCGAGGGCGAGTTCGACGATGCCGCCCGCGAAATCCGCTTCGCCGCCAAAGGCGGTGTGGAACAGGATTTTTGCTTCCGGCGCGATATCGTGAATGAGTTGCGCCATGCCGCGGCCTTCGTCGATGCAGTCACTTTGATTGTAATCTGCAAGAATGCCTACACCTACCGGTATGTCGCCATTCGCTTCGTCTTCTGCGGGCGTTGTATAAACGCCGGCGGCGTTGAGCGGGCCCGGATCGCAGGCGAAGCTGTCTGAAAGCACGCCGATAGTCAGGCCGGAGCCGTCATATCCGAGTTGCTCGCGCACAAAGTCAGTGCGCATGGACCGGTCGCCTTGCGAGGTGACAAGACCGACATTGGTTGTCGCCATGGCTGGCCGCGCGAAGGCGAGATAATTGCTGGACGCCAGATCGCCGAGACGGTCCACGGGAAACTGTGCGGAAACAGTCTTGCCCATGCTTGAGACTTTGCGCGCGCCCATGGCTTCCATCGTGGCGGAGAGGTCGTCGGCCGATCCGGCTGCGATCGCGTCGAGAACGACGAAGCCGTCAGCGGTGACGGTTGCGACCTGAAGTTCCTTTGCGCCGTCAGTGCGTCCAAGCGAGACGCCTTCGCCCGACCAGTCGGGACGTTCTTTTACGGCTGGCGCCGCGCTGCGGGCGCTGCGCAGCGCGACCGCTGACTGGTTCTTGTTGTAGACGTAATTTAAGGCGCCGCCTATTTTCTTCATGCTGGAATTTGTTTCGCCGCCTTGGGCGGCCGCCAGCGATGGAGCAGCGCTTAAGACTGCAGCCATGCCGACGCCGAGAAATATTTTTCTAAGCATAGTCATTCCTTTCCGGTGTGACAGTAATCGCTCTTGCATCTCTTGAAGATGGAAGAGGTGTGAGAGCAGTTGCTTATGCGGAAGGCGCCCGAATATACGAACGATCTCCCCCAGAGCTTGTGAATATCATGAGCGCGAAATGTCGCGCAAGCGATCATTCCATCACATTATGAAATTATACGATTGCTGCATTTGCGCAGATTTATTGCGCTAAAATTGCTTCAATTTTTAGAAGCAACGCCTCTTTTAAAAATCGTCACTATACGAATTATTTCGATATTGCAGCGCCCGCGATATAACATAACTCGTTACTTTTTGGGCGCCTGGCAGAATCCCGCGTAAACAGCGACGCCGTCTTCCGGCGCCGGTCCGTAAGCAAGAAAGGAAAGATCTTTTTCAAATATGATCGTAACGCCGTCCTGATGAAAAACATGCAAATCGCTGGAGCGCAGTGCGTTGACCGGCGCGGCGAAAAGATCGGCGCTTATGCTTGCGTTAAAAGTTCGTGCGGGTTCTGGCTCGTACCGGTTGGTTTCACCGCTGAGGTCGCGATCGAGACCGCGCAAGGGGCCTTTCTGCAGTTCTTGCGGCGTGACCGGCGATTCATAGGCCGAAAAAACAAAAGTCTCGGGACTGCCCTTCAGATCATAGTATTGAGCCGAAGCGGAAATCCCCGCGACTTTATCAATTTTGCACTCATAGTCGCCAAAATCTGAAATGGGCGGCTGCGGGACTTGAGCGGACGCGCAAGGGGAAGTCATGGCCGCCAAGACCGGGCCGAATAAGAAAGACCAGCGGCGAAAGCGTTGCACGGCGGCAAGCCTCCATATGTTTTCGTATTCTGGGCGACGCTATAATCGGACCAGTTCAGCGACCGGGCAGTAACCGGGCAGCGACCGGGAAGGCCGGCGCCTGTATGCTATACAGACTTTACCGCCGAGGCGGCATTAACATAAAGCGAGTTTTGCATGCTGCGCTGCAGAGGGGCGCAGATGTCTAGGCGACACTCACCTGCGGCGCGGCTTCGGGCAGGTCTTCGCCAAAGGCGCGCTGGTAGAATTCAGCGACGGTCGGCCGCTCCAGCTCATCGCACTTGTTGAGGAAGGTCACGCGGAAGGCGTAGCCGATATTCTGGAAGATCTCGGCGTTCTGCGCCCAGGTGATGACCGTGCGCGGGCTCATGACGGTTGAGATGTCGCCGGCGATGAAAGCATTCCGAGTCATATCGGCGACGCGCACCATCGCGTCGATCGCCTGGCGGCCTTCTTTCGAATCGTAAAGCGGCACTTTTGAAATGACGATTTCCATCTCTTCGTCATGTTCAAGATAGTTGAGCGTCGTGACGATCGACCAGCGGTCCATCTGGCCCTGGTTGATCTGCTGCGTGCCGTGATAAAGGCCCGTCGTATCGCCGAGACCAATGGTGTTGGTCGTCGAGAAAAGGCGGAAATAAGGGTTCGGCGTCAGCACCTTGTTCTGGTCGAGCAGGGTGAGACGGCCTTCGGCTTCAAGGACGCGCTGGATGACGAACATCACATCCGGCCGGCCGGCGTCATATTCGTCGAACACGAGCGCGACGGGACGCTGAAACGCCCAAGGCAGGATGCCTTCCTTGAACGCCGTCACCTGAACGCCGTTTTCGACAACGATGGCGTCTTTGCCGATGAGATCGATGCGGCTCACATGGCTGTCGAGATTGATGCGGATGCAGGGCCAGTTAAGGCGCGCCGCCACCTGTTCGATGTGGGTCGACTTGCCCGTGCCGTGATAGCCCTGAACCATGACCCGCCGGTTTTTCGCAAAGCCCGCGAGAATCGCCATGGTGGTTTCCGGGTCGAACCGGTAGGCCGGATCGAGCGGCGGCACATAGGAGTTGGGCTTCGAAAACGCGGGGATCTCGATATCCATCGCCACGCCGAAAGTCTCCTTGGCGGAAACGGTCTTGTCGGGCGCATCTAAAAATTCGTCGTCGGTAATCACGGCCATGGAACGGACAATCTCTTGAAACTGATTTCGCAGCCGCAAACTCGCCTGAAAGGGCCCCCAAGACAAGGCCTTGTGGCGCCTTAAAAGGGTGTGGCGTGAGGCCGCGAAAAAAGCCCTAAAGGAACTGGGCTTTTTTCAGAATCTGATGGGCCTTGACCACTTCGGCGAGCTGCTGCTCGGCGCTGCGGTCGCCGCCATTGGAATCGGGGTGGAACCGGCGCACGAGCTCAGCGTAGCGCCGGCGGATGTCCCCCGCGGGCGCGTCGAAGGGCAGGGCCATGGTCTCGAACGCGTTGACCTGAAGTTTGGTCAGGCGCTTGCCGCCGCGATGCTGGCCGCGGGTATCGATCTGGACTTTCGCCTCCGAGCCGAAGACGCCGAACGAATCAGCCATATCGGCGGGGCCGCGGGCGTTGGCGGCGGCCCGGGCCCGGTCGTTTTTCCCCATGGACCATGTGGGGCGATCCCCATACTGGCTCGATTCACGCACTTTCTTGGCCTCGTCATCGGAGAGGCCGTCAAAATAATTCCAGCTGCGGTTGTGCTCCCGGGCGTGCTCCATACACAGCCAGACGCGTTCGCGGGGCTCACGCGGCGATTTCGGCAGGCTGCAGGCGGCCTTTGACTCACATCCCGGCGCCACGCAGTCATGCTTGGACGGATCTTCGCCCGATTGCGCCGCGGAGGCTGTCTTCTTCTGTCGTCCCGGGGGCTTCACTCTGATGTCGAAGCCGAGGCGGGGTTTGTAATTTTCACGTGCCATCGCAGCAATATGGGGGCGGTCGCCACTTGACACAATCTTGACGTCTGTGGCTGTTATGCCATCTCTGGGGACATGCGTGTTTCTGATTCAATCCAGCAAAAACTAACCGAAGCGCTCAAGCCCGAACGGCTTGAGGTGACGGACGAGTCTCACCTTCATGCGGGCCATGCCGGCGCCCGGGAAGGGGGGCAGTCCCATTTCCGGCTGCTCATTGTGGCGTCCGCTTTCGAGGGGCTTACCCGCGTCGCCCGTCAGCGTATGGTGAACGATGTCTTGCGCGAGGAGCTGCAAGGGCAAATTCATGCGCTCGCCATGAAAACGCTGACGCCGGAAGAGGCGGCGGCGTAAGGCCGAATGGAAAAGCAATAAATATGGAACTCCCTGGCGCGCCTGCAACCTACGCCATCATCATCGCGAATCTCGTGGCAAGCGTTTACGGCCTTTCTTTCGACCGGGGCTTTGTGCGCTCATTCGCCTTCAATGTGGGCGCGCTTGTCAACGCAAAGCAGCACTACCGGATTTTTACGTCATCGTTCCTGCACGGAGATTATTTCCATCTCCTGTTTAATATGATGACGCTGTTCTTTTTCGGGCCGCCGGTAGAGCGCCTTCTCGGTACGGACGGTTTTCTTGTGATTTTCTTCGGCGCTGTGCTCGCGAGCGGCATCGTCTCTTTTTATGTGAACCGCAACAATCTCGCCTACACCTCTCTTGGCGCGTCAGACGGCGTTTCCGGCGTTGTGCTGTCGTTCTGTCTCTTCGCGCCTTTATACCCGATTTATTTCATGTTCGTGCCGATCCCCATTCCGGCGATCGTCTATGGCGTGGTCTACATCCTCATTTCCGCCAATATGATCGGCCGCTTCGGCGGGCGCGTCGCTCATGAGGCGCATCTTGCCGGGGCGATCGCCGGCGTGATTTTGACCATCGCCATGCGGCCCGGCGTCGTCGCCCAGATCTTTTCCTGAGCGCCGGTTACAGGCCAGCCTTCTCTTTGCCCCTTAGAACAATGGGTTATGCCTCAAGGTGGGATGGCCTTCTGAAGGCTTCGGCGGCGAACTTTCCCGCGCTTCAAGGCGTGTTATAGTCGGCTTCACAGTCGTGGGGGCGTAGATGAGTCGCTTTGAACTTCCCGAAGGCGTTCCGGCCGATAATGAAGGCCTGAAGGCGGAGACGCGGTTTTCCGCGCCCGATATGGCCACGCCGAAATTCGACGGGACCGGCGCCGACTATTCCCGTGTTGTCGTTGTCGTCGATGAGGATGAGGACGAGGAAAATGAAACCGAAATCGTCGTCAAAAAAGAAGACGACGACGAGGACGAAGCCATCACTTTTCCCATGCCGCCTATGCCCTGGCTTGCCGCAGGCGGCGCGGCGCTGGCGCTCGTGGTGCTCGCCTTCATTGTGTCTAATAATCAGGTGGAGCCGCAGCCCTATTGTTCCCAGCAACCTGAGTGGAACCAGTATAACTGTATTCCGGACTAGAGTTTAGGCGGTGCGGTCGGTTTGCGCGGCGCCGCGTTCGCGCATGATCTTCTGATAGGCGTAATTGACTTTCTGCGTCGCGAGAACGGCGGCTTTCGAAATTTCTTCGTCAAGACCAAGCGATGCGAAAGTGTCAGGATGGACAGCCTTCATGCGCGCCTTGTAAGCGGCGCGAATTTCTTCGTTGCTGGCCGTTGGGGCGATGCGCAGCATGGCGTAGGGGTCGAAGCTTTTCTGCGGCGCGTCTGATTTCTGGCTTGTCGAAAAATCCTCGCCGTAGATTTTCGATTTGCCGCTTTCTTCGCTGCTCGCCTTGCCTTCCACAATCGTTGCGATCTGGCTCTTGGCGATGATCATGGTTTCACCGTCGCCAAGGCGGACAGGGATAAAGGCGCGGTCGTCATTAAGCAGATCGGAAGCGCGCTCGCCGAGGCTCAAGAACATGGTGGCGGGGACAGGCTTGTCGACGCCTGCGAGCGTCAGCAAGACGGTGGCTTCATTGCGATGCCGGTAGGTCTTCTGCTTTGTGTCGAAAACGCTCATTTCCGTGTTCCGTTTCGCCTCGCGGCGTTTCGAAACAGGACTTGCAACGGCCTTGCCAGTTTAACCTTTAGGAAAATTAACCGTCCAAGCCTTTGGGCTCGTTCGGGTCGCGCTCCATCCAGACCATGAGGTAGCGGGCCGGAAAGGCCCAGGCGATCCCGGCGACAAGGAAATAGGCGGCCTTCAAAAGCTGTATATTCGGCACAAGTTCGCCGAGCGCCGCCGCCGCGAAAAAGTAGAGGATCAGCGCGGGCAGGAAGAGGAGAAAGCCGATCAGTTTCTTGATGCGAGGGCTCATGGACGCTTCCGGCCGGGGCCGCGACGCGGGGTCGCGGGCGGGATTGACGTAAATGTCCTAAAGGACCGTCATGGCCTCTAGCATTTCCAGCACGCCTTCGCAAAACGGCTCAGCGCAATCCGTCAGGGCGGGCCGGCGCATCGCGCTCTGGCTGTTTTTCATGTGCGGGCTCATCGCCGCCATGGTGATCGTCGGCGGCGCCACGCGGCTGACGGATTCAGGCCTTTCCATTGTCGAGTGGCGGCCTGTCACGGGCGCGATCCCGCCCTTGAGCGAGGCGGACTGGCTGTCGGAGTTCGAGAAATACAAAACCATTCCTGAATATGAGGAAGTGAATTTCGGCATGAGCCTCGCCGAGTTCAAACAGATTTACTGGTGGGAGTGGGTTCACCGGTTGCTGGGCCGCGTCATTGGAGTCGCCTTCCTCCTGCCGCTGATTTTTTTCGCCGCAACAAGACAATTGACCCGCAATCTTTCATTCAAGCTTGCCGGATTGTTTGTGCTCGGCGGGATGCAGGGCGCTCTCGGCTGGTGGATGGTGTCGTCGGGCCTCGCTGACCGTGTCGATGTCAGTCAGTACCGGTTGGCGGCGCATCTGTCTTTGGCGGTGCTTTTATTTGCGGCGATGTTCTGGCTGGCGCTCGATCTCTGGCCTCAGAGAAAAATCGCGGCGCCGGAAAAGTTTCGCCTCGGCGCCCTTGCGCTGGCCGGCGGCGTTTTTGCGCAGATGGTGCTCGGCGCTTTTGTGGCGGGGCTCAGGGCGGGGCGCACATTCAACACTTGGCCGTTGATGGACGGCAAGTTTTTCCCGGACGGTTATTTCCGTGAAAACGCCACGTTCCATGATCTGTTTGAGACCATGGCGGCTGTGCAGTTCAACCACCGGATTGGCGCCTATCTCCTCGCTGGCGGCGCCCTCTGGTTTTATCTCGCCGCGCGCAAGGCGGGCTATGAAACACGGGCGCGGCTGGTGCTCGCGGCGGTGGGCCTTCAGATCGTGCTCGGTGTGTGGACCGTGCTCGCCGCGACGCCCATTTCCCTCGGTCTTCTCCATCAGGCGGGCGCCCTGATCGTCTTTGCGTCGGCGCTTTACGCCGCGCATGGATTGTCAAAAAACTGACCTTTGTCAGATCTTGGGCGGCTGGACCATAGAATACGAAGGATATTTATAGAGGCTTTGACTTGACGGTGTTGCTTATTTATACAATTAATTGCGCAATTAATTGTATATAAGAGCATTCCATGAAATCTCGGTCCTTTCTTGACGCTCATGCACTCCGCCACGCATTTGTGGGCAATGCGCTTGGACGCCTAGTTGATGTGATTTCCGAGCAGGGCGATACGCTGCTCGAGGCTGCGGGTCTAAGCTTTCCTTCGCGGGCCTCTTCAACAATGTTGTTGATCGAGGAGCGGGGCGATCTTTCTATCGCCGATATAACGCGTGAATTGCGCCAGCCTCATCAGCTTGTTGCGCAGCGCATTGACCTGTTGGCTGAGAAAGGGCTGGTGGTACGCATGGCCGATCCGAGTGATGGCCGACGCAAGATCTTGAGATTGTCATCAAAAGGCAAAAAGGAAGCGGTGATTTTGAAAGAGCGCCTTCAAGGCGCTGCGATCGCTTTTGATGAAATTTTTGATGAAATAGGCGTCAACCTTTCTGAGGCGGCAGAAGCTGCGTCGGTTGCATTAAAACATGTGAGCCTTGGCGAGCGAATAAATGCGCTGAATCAAAAGCCGAGACAGAAGAAAAATCAGAGAGCAACAACGAGATAAAAATGTTCGACAAGGCGTTCAAACTCAGCCGTCTCGCTTTTCTTGTTTGCCTGACAGGGTGTGTAAGTTATGCGCCGGTTGCAAATAATGAACAGTCATATAGTAAAGCCGCCGTCACGGAGGATTTCGATGCGTTTTTAAACTTTGTGAAAAGAACGCATCCGGATTTGTCTTATTCGGCTGACTTGTCGGAGCTTGACGAGATGGCCGACAATGTCCGGCGTTCTTTTCATGATGGCATGACGATGCGTGAAGCCTGGATGGAAATGGCGCGCGTGAATCCGTCTTTTCATGACGCGCATGTCGGCTTGCGTCGCCCCGTCGCTGCTTTGGAAGCTTATGAAAAACAAGGCGGCGCACTTTTCCCTGCGCAGATTGTCTTTGATGGAAATGGCGTGATGCATCTTGGCCCCGGCGTCGAAGGCGTCGCCGGCGCTGAAATTCTGTCAATCAATGGCGTCAGCTCGGACGCCATAGTAAGAACGCTTCTGCCTCGTATGCGTGGAGAGACCGAGGCCCTGCGACAGCTCGTGTTGGCGCGATATTTTTCACAATATTTCTGGATCGCCTATGGCGGATTCGAAAACTACGCTGTGCGCATCAGTAAAAATGGGCGAGCGCGCACATTGATATTGAACGCAGATGCAAACAGCGAGGCGCAAGAAGACGAAACGCTGTTCACCTATGAGAAAATTGATTTGGCGACAGGCTATCTCAACGTCACCACTTTCGAGATTGAGCATAAGGAGCGGTTTGAATATTTTCTGGAGACTGCTTTTGCGCAAATCCAGCAGGATGGTGTTACACGTCTAATTATCGACCTTCGCGAAAATGGCGGCGGCGCCCGCGATCTCAGTGATCTTTTGATGGCCTACTTAACAGATAAGCCGTATTCTGCGATTTCCGGGGTTAAGGCGCGTGTTACGCCTGAGAATGTCGAGCGAATTCCAGGTGCTAAAATCGGCGATGTGATTTCCCTGCCTTTTAAGCAACCGGTGTCACCACCAGAGGCATATCCATTGCGATTTGATGGAGACGTCTACGCGTTGATCGGTGGGATCACTTATTCACAGGCGATCGTGTTTGCTGCGACACTGCAGGATTTTGGCATTGCCCCCCTTGCCGGCGAGAAAACACAAGGGCCTGCCAATCAGACCGGCCAGGTGCAAAAGCATACTCTGACGAATACCACGCTCGAAGCGTTGGCCCCGATTTACATCTTTACAAGAGCAAGCGGCGATACATCCCGTCAAGGCGTCGTTCCCGAGATCGACATCGCCAACGATCCATTCGATCCCATGGGAAGCGTGCAGTTGTTGCTCGACAGCATTGCCAAATCCACGGACTAGGCTCTTCCAAAGTCAAACGAAGTTGGTCCGGCATTAACGTTTGTGAAGAGGCGTAAAGCCTTTCACGGTTGTGTTAAGGAGCAGGCCGTTTAATAGAAGCATACATTCACAGATTGAGGCCTTTGACGGCGGCATACCATGAAGATATCGCGCAAATTGACGTTGGCTACGTTGCTGACGGCGTTTTTTTTAACGGTCACATATTTTGCTGCGCCGGTTTATCACTTCTTTGCCGAGGATCATCCGGGCATGACCGGACCTTTCGGCTGGATGACGGTTCCCGATGAGGCGCCTTATACGGAAGGTGTTGTCGATCCGCGTTACAGCGCCGCTGCGAAGAAGGCGCAAGCCATCATGGCTGAGCATCGCGCTTCCATTCATGCGCCGGCGCTTTCCGCCGCGATCGCGATTGACGGCGAACTGGTCTGGTCTGCGGCCAGCGGATGGTCCAATCTCGGCGCTGAGACATCGGCGACGCCGCATACGCTCTTTCGCATCGGCTCCACCTCCAAGGCGGTGACGGGGACTCTTTTTGCGCGGCTGGTGGACGCCGGACTTGTCGATGTCGATGCGCCGATTTCCAACTATGTGACCAGCCTGCCCAATGACGCATGGGAAAACATCACGCCGCGCCAGCTTGCGTCGCACACTGCCGGCATTCCGAGTTATGAAGGCAATCGCGATTATGCCGGAATATATCGCGCGCTTGCGCTGCGTGAACATCATGATGATGTCGCCGAGGGGCTTTCCTATTTTGACGGCTCGCCGCTGATGTTCGAACCCGGTGATGATTTTGAGTATTCATCCTTCGATACGGTGCTTCTCTCTGTCGTCCTGCAGGAAGCGGGCGGGGCGCCTTTTCAGCAATTGATGAAGACTTGGGTGACAGACCCGCTTGGCATTGAAACGCCGGCGCCCGATGCGCCGGGCGAGCGGCATGCGCAGTCTTATTTGCGCAATGGCGACAAGGTCCGTCCCTGGTGGAAGGTCGACCTAAGCCACAAGCTTGCGGGCGGCGGGTTTATGGCGACTCCATCCGACCTCGCGCTGATGGGGTCCGCCTGGCTTGATGACGGGTTCATATCCGCTGAGACGCGCGACATGTTCTGGACGCCGCAACGCATCTCCGACGGCAGCGTCAACGAACAGGGTTATGCCATGAACTGGCGCTTTGCCGATGAAATGTGGTGGACGGACGATATGCCCTACGCCAATGCAAATCATGGCGGCGTGTCCAAGGGTTCACAGGCATGGCTGATTGTCATCCCGGAAAAACGCATGACGATTGCGTTCGCCATCAATACGCGGACCGACCCGTTCAGTGACTTTGGCCGGGTGCATGCGCCGTTGGCCGCGGCGTTTCTTGACGGCGAATAAGAAATCCGCCTTAAGGCGATCTATTCCTGATCGATATTGATCGGAATGATGAGACCCTCATCCGCTGTTTCCGGCGCTTCGCCGCGCGGCGACACGGGATCGCCGACAGGGATAGAGAGCGCATTTTTCATACTGCTTGCCGGGGCGATACGGATGACCGGTCCATCATCGCCATTGGCGACCCCAAAGGCGATGGCGCCGTTACGGTAAAGCCCGCCAAGATTGCCGCCGGTGACGCCGAAGGCTTCGCCGCTTTCGACGCCGGGCAGGCTGTCCGTCGCGGACAGCTCCACAGCGCCATGGGCCTTGCCGTCGACGCGGTCGAAAACATGGATGGCGCCGTTCGATAAATCGACTAGCAGGATTTCACCGGTGAGGACGGAAGGGTCGTCTGCATTTGCGGCCGTGATGACGGCGAGATCTTCCGGCAGGCTGACAGACGCCTGTGCAATGGGCGCGGCGAAGGCGTTTTCGCCGGAAAGGCGGTAAATATTGCCATTATCCGCCGCCACGATCAGGCTTCCGTCGATATCGACGGCGCAGCTGACGAGATTGTCGGGTGTTTCAAGCGTGGGCCCGTTTTCTATGGCGACGCCGCCCTCTGACGGCGAAAGGTTGAAAACCTGCACCTTGCTTTTCTGAATGGCAAAGAGCGATGGCGCAGGCGCGGTCATCGCGCGTCCCATGCAAAAGCTGCGCACGGCGCCGCGGATCGCCGGGCCGCCGTCAAGCGGCAGAAACGCCCGGCTGTTATTGTCGACGCCGTAGAACCGGAAGGTGTTCTCCGCCGCGTCGAGGAATGCGATAAAGCCGGCCGCCTGCGGCCCGAAACCGAAATACCCTGTCTCGACGCCATCTGCATCGAAACCGTCAATGCGCGAGACTTCATTGCCGTCTTCCATACTGTAAGAGACGACGCCTGCCGACGTTGCGACGATCATGGTGCTGTTGAAGGAAAGGGTGGGGTGACGCCAGAAGGCGATGCCCGTCGCCGCCGCCGGAAGGCCGGGCAGTTCGTCGCTCACCGGCGCCGGGTCGACTTCGGTGATCTGGGGCGCCGCCGGGGCGGCGTTTTCCGTTTTCCGGTCGCAAGCGGCGATGAAGGTCAGCAGGATGAGGCAGGCTGTTAGGAAAGCGGGGGGCAGTCGCATTCAATGCTCCGTGTCAGGATTTTTCGTCAGTTACAGTCTTGTCGCGTTTCCAGGTGTAGGTGCGCCGTTTACTCCATTCGCCGTCAACCACATCGAAGCTGGTGGTGACATGGATGTCAGCGTCGGGATTTGTGGCCTTATGCCCCTGTTCGGCGGCGGCGCCATCGGGCGTGTAAAAGGTCTGGAGCAGCTTGTTCGCATCTTCTTCCGGCCAAAGAGATCCGATCCCGAAAGCGCCGCCAATGCCGAACTGTTCGAGTACGGCTTCACCCTTGCCCGGATGCCAATATTGGCGGAAGCGCCAGAAATCCTGCGTGGGCTTGCCGTCGACGATCCCGTAGAGGCGGCCGGTGATCGAATTGGCGTAACCGGCCTTCCACTCCATCACATAGGCCTCCATGGGCTCATTCTCGCCCTGGTAATCGGCGTTGGACGTGATCCAGCGCCCGCCGTCACGGGAAAGGAAGTCATTGTCGTCAAGGAACCATTGCGGGGCCGGGACGCTTTGAGCGGCCTCGGGGTCGCGCGCCGAGGCGGGCGCGAAGGCGGCGAAAATCAGAAATAACAGCGAGAACAGGCGCATAAGGATGCTCCTCCGATAGAGATACGGTTATGCGCCCCCGTCCGGATTGGACGTGGCGGCAGCTTCCTGCGACGCGGTTTCCCGGTCAAGTTCAGGCGGCTTAACAGTTTGGACAGGCGCGGCCCATTTGTGAGGTATTAAAATACCACACAAATAATCGCCTGTTTTCCATATATTTCTTGGAAGGGTGTTGACCAAAATGAAAGAGGACGGTACCTGCCGCGCTTCCAATGGCGGGAGCGCCTTTCGCGCCTTCCGCCCGACAAGTTTTAACACAGGCAGTCATGCCAAGCCCGCAGGGAATAAGACCCATGAAAACCTACGCCATGAAACCGGCGGAAGCGGAAGCGCAGAAGAACTGGATCGTGATCGACGCCGAGGGCCTCGTTGTCGGCCGCCTCGCATCCATCATCGCCATGCGCCTTCGCGGCAAGCACAAACCCGCTTATACGCCGCATGTGGATTGCGGCGACAATGTCATCGTCGTCAACGCCGAGAAGGTCGTCTTCACCGGCAACAAGCTGAGCGACAAGAAATTCTACTGGCACACCGGTTATCCGGGCGGCATCAAGGAGCGCACCATGAGCAAGCTTCTCGGCGGCGCGCATCCCGAGCGCGTGCTGATGAAAGCCGTCGAGCGCATGATGCCGAAAGACTCGCCGCTCGCCCGCAAACAGATGACCAATCTTCGCATTTACGCCGGCGCGGAGCACCCGCATGAGGCTCAAAGCCCAGTCAAACTCGACGTCGCCGCGATGAACTCCAAGAACCAGAGAGACGCTTAATCATGAGCACGACTTCCCTTGAAGACCTGAAAGACGTCGCCGCGGAAGCGGGCGTCATCGCCGAAGCGCCGGAAGAAGCGACGCTGCCTGAGCCGAAAATCGACGATCTTGGCCGCGCTTACGCCACCGGCAAACGCAAAACCGCGGTTGCGCGCGTCTGGATCAAGCCGGGCTCCGGCAAGATCACGGTCAACGGCAAGGACCAGGCTGACTATTTCGGCCGCGCGGTTCTGCGCATGATCATCAAGCAGCCGCTGGTCGCCGCCGAGCGCAATGACCAGTTTGACGTCGTGTGCACCGTGTCGGGTTCGGGCCCGTCGGGTCAGGCCGGCGCCGTTCGTCACGGCATCGCCCGGGCGCTGACCTTTTACGAGCCGGGCCTTCGCTCGGTCCTCAAAAAGGGCGGCTTCCTGACCCGCGACTCGCGCACCGTCGAGCGTAAGAAATACGGCCGCAAGAAAGCCCGTCGGTCGTTCCAATTTTCCAAACGCTAGGAATTACGGGGCTTTTGGCCCTTTGGCTGTCCAAATCGTAATGTTGGACAGCCGACTTTACGAGGCTGTAATTTGCGTTTTGGGCCTCAATGGGGGATTTTTAAATCCTCCCACGAAACAGTTTCTCGCAAGCGCCGCCCCCCTAAACCGGGGCGGCGTTTGCTTTTGGGGAGCATTGCCGGCGGGGATCAAGCGCTGACGGCATAGACATAGCTCAGCAATCCGTCGCCATTCTTACGCTCGCCGATTTTGACGCCGCCGATTTTCTCAACCGCGCGCTGCGATCGCGTATTGTCAGGCCCAACCAGAAAAACGACGCGCTTCACGAACTGAAACGCATGGCGCAGCATGAGCGCTTTCATTTCGCCGTTGTAATCGCCGCCCCAATAGCGTCGCGCGAGAAACGTCCAGCCAATTTCAACTTCATTCTGTTCGGCATCGTATCCATGAAATCGCGAGCTTCCGATCATGGCGCCCGTTGCATTGTCGATGGCGGCGAGCGCGCCGCCGGACGCCATGGCGTCGTCAAAGAAGTTTTGGAAGACCGCGCGCTGGTAACGATTGCTGGCTGGATGCTGCGCCCAGATCAGCGGATCGGCGGCAGCGGTATGCAAGTCAGCAAAGTCTTTTCGCTCAAGCGGCCGCAGGAAAAGCCGCTCCCCACGCAAAACCGGCTGTAGATCGAATGTCATGCGCAACAGCGTAGCGCTCTCCAATCCGCCCCACAACGGCCTTCATTTATAGGGGGCAGGCGTCACTCATCGTTGTGCTTTGCAAATCCGATCGTCTCGCCCTTGTGATGGATCATGTCTTCACGAAGAACGAATGACTTATAAGTTGGCGTCAGCACCGTATCGACCGCAATAAAGCTCGCCGTCGCCGCTGCCGGCGTCAGCACGACGCGCACATACCCCTGATGGAAATTGTCGGTCCATACGACCTCTTCGAGTTCCTGCTCGAAAATCCGGTCGAGCCGCTCGGCTGTATCATGGTCCCAGCCGCTGTCGACGAAATCACCCGGTGACGAGACGCCTGCCGTGCCGAGCTCGAGCCCCATGGAGCGCCCGTCATCGTCATAAAGTTCATTCGCCCAAAAGCTATGACTATCGCCGGTGAGCACGAGAAGATCGCTGGCGCCGGCCTGTCGGCAAGTGTCGTAAAACGCCTCGCGCGCCGCCGGATAGCCATCCCAGGTATCAGTGTAGAAGGGCATGTTCCAGCGGCCCTTCCAGAACAGGTCCGCTGTTGCGCCGGGAACCGGCGCGCCATTCTGTTTCGCCGGATCGACGCCGAGCGCTGCGACATCGGGAACCAGCATCCGCGCAATCGGGCTGGCGTTGCCGATCATGCGCCAGGGCTGGCCGGCGTCGACCGACGCTGTCAGGCTCTCGCTCAGAAACTTATCCATCTCCTTTGAAATCATGGAGCGATCTGGATCGTCGATTACCTCGCGCTTGAAGGTTGCGGCGTCTTCCTCAGTTTTGATCTGGTCGAAATATGTCGAATAATCGACCTGTTCGCCGCGTCCCGTATGGCGCGTTTCCAGCGTCACCAGCGTCGCCAGATCACCAAACATGAAAGCGCGCCAGAGCTGCGCGCGCGTCATGCCGGCTTCCGGCTCGCGCACCGGCATCCATTCGAAATAGGCCTGAAGGGAGGCGTCGCGGCGCGCAATCCAGTCGCCTTCGGTTTCGTTCGTATGGTTTTGCGCGCCGCCAATCCACGGATTGTTTGCGCTCTCATGATCATCCCAAAGGCACAGGAGCGGGTGGGCCGCATGCATGGCGAGCGATCCGGCGTCGCGCTTATATTGCGCATGGCGCTTTCGGTAATCGTCAAGCGTGATGATTTCATGCGGCGGTTCGTGCTCGCGGCCGATGACTTTCGCCGTCTCGCCGCCCCATTCATCCGCGCCATATTCGTAAATATAATCGCCCGTATGGAGAACGAAGTCGATGGCGTCGTCTTTGGCGATCGCATCATAGGCGTTGAAATAGCCGAACTGGAAATTGGAACAGGAAACAAGCGCAATGCCCAGTTTGTCCAGGGCGCCGACGGGCAAGGTGCGTGTGCGGCCCGTGGGGGATGTGTCGCCGTTTGAAGAAAAGCGATAATAATAAGTTTCACCCGGCGACAGATCGCCGGCAATCACCTTCACCGTATGATCTGCATCGGCGCGGGCCATGATTTCGCCTTGACCGGCAATGTTGGTGAAGTCCTTGTCGCGAGCAATGATCCACTGCACCGGCGCTGCATCTTCCGCACTTTCAATCCGTGTCCACAGGACGACGCTTGAGGCGTCAGGATCGCCGCTGGCGACGCCATGACGAAACACAGGTGAAATTTTTTCTTCCTGGTGCGGCGGCGTCTTGGCGCAGGCTGAGGCGGCGAGCCCCGCGGTCGTCAATCCTGCAAGCGCCGTTCTGCGTGTGACTTTCATCGTTGTCAGCCCTTCAATAGACAGTATTAAAAATGAGGAAGGAGCGGCCGCACCCCCGCCGCTCCTTCCCGCGCGTCAAAGAATATCCCCGGCGGTTTAGAAATCCGCGGTCAGGCTAAGCGCCACGGTGCGCGGCGAGCCGATCCAGGCGCCGCTATTGACGGCGATGGACCCGAGATATTCCTTGTCAAAGAGGTTGTTGACCGTGATCCGAAGGTCAATATTGGAGAGATCATCGGAGATCGCTGAGCCGCTGACGCCGGCATAGAGATCCGCAACGACATAGCTTTCAGCAACGAAACCGCCATTGGCGTAGACATTGCGGTCGCCCACATATTTCGCCGACAGGCCGCCATAGAACTGGTTGTAGGTCACATCAGCGCTGGCGACGAACATGTGCTTGGCGATGCCAGCAACCTGTTCGCCGGGAACAATGCCCACAGTCGCATCGACAGCGGCGTCGCCGGTGCCGATATAAGTGGAGTCATTGTAGGTGTATGAGGTGTAAAGGCTCAGGAAGTCCGTCGCCTGGAAGGTTGCGAGGAATTCGATGCCCTGAGACTCGATGCCGCCGGCGTTGAAGAACGATCCATCGGTGCCGATCAGATAGTTCGGTCCCGCCGACGTCGACGAGTCGAGGAAGATCAGGCGATTGTCGAACTCAACGTCGAAATAGGTGATCGCCGCTGTGACCGGGCCGCCTTGATAACGAACGCCGGCGTCGATGACGCGCGATGTTTCCGGTTCGAGATCGTCAAGCGCGGAGGCCGGACGTTCGAGAATGAGGTCGTTCAACGCTTTGTAGTTCTCGGCGTAACCGGCGAAGACTTCGACGCCGTCCATCGGCGTGACGACAAGGCCGCCGGAAAGCAGCACGCCCGAATCGGATTCAATCTTCACATCAGACGCGAGGCCGAAATTGTCGATACGCTCAACGTCGTTGTTGAACTGCTTGACGCCGAAGGTCGCGGCCACCGGACCGAAGGTCACCGTGTCTTCCACATACCATTTGAAGGTGGTTTGCGGATAGCTGCGGTTGTACTGCATGTAATAAGGCTGGTTGTCGAACTCGTATCCAACCGTCGTGTCGGTGATCTTGTGCCAGTCGCGATATTCGTCGCGCACGGTGTCTTCATACCAGATCCCGCCGCGCAGCGTGTTCTCGACGTCGCCAAAATCGGCGACCCAGTCAAAATCGCCGGTCACGCCGGTACGGTGTTTCTGGTAGTGCGTGTGACGATAGGACTGAACAGCGATCGCATTCGCCGGATAGCAGGCCGGGTCATATTCCGGACCCGCGCCGCCATAAGGAAAGGTGATGGAGGAGGCGCAACCCATTGCCGGGGTGAGCGCGGCGCCTGACGGGTCGACGAAGTAGATGGTTCCGAGAACCGGGGCGCCGAAGGCCGTTCCCGCGCCAGTGAATTCCGTTTCCGCTCCGCCCATATCGTCAAAAACATCCGCGAGATAGGGCGGCACCCAGTCGCCGCGACCGTCATTGTCATGACGATAGGCGCCGGCCGAAAGGGTCAGGCCGTTCACGACTTCTTTCTCAAGTTTCAGATAAGCAAAGAAGTTTTCGCGGATTGTCGACCAGCCGCGGCGGTAAAGCTGATCCACATAGGGGATGCCGGTCCATTCGCCGGTGAGCTGGTCCCAGCGCGGATTGTTATCGAAATCCGCCGGGGAGTAGAGGCGCTGATAGTTGTCCTCATGGGTGTCGTCATACATCGCGTAAGCCGTCACGAGGAGGCCGTCATAATCGCCGACCAGTTTCGCTGCGAAATGATCGCGGCGGTTTTCAGCGGAGCCTTCGATCCAGTCCGTAGCGGTCTGCGAGGAAATCGAAACCCAGGCGCTGGTGGTGTCGTTGAAGAACAGGCCCGTGTCGAGACGGCCATAAATGCGTTGTGCATCGTGATCGCCGATCGTGCCGGAAATTCGCACGCGCATTTCATCGAGCGGATCTTGCGTGGTGAAGTTCAGCGTGCCGCCGAGGGCCTCGTTGGAGCGCGAGGCGATGTCCGCCGTACCTTGAAAAACCTCAACAGCGGCGAGGTTTTGCGGGTCGATATAACGGTTCGCTTTTGCGCCGCCGCCATAGTTCGAATCGCCATTGGGCATGCCGTCGACGGTGAGGCCGATCTGCTGTTCGCCAAGCGTCGTCTGAAAACCGCGCAGCGTGTAGTTCGTTGACCAGTCATCGAAGCCGTAAGTGTCGCCTTCGGTGACATTGACGCCCGGAAGATTGTCGATCTGTGCGAGAACGCTTGTCAGCGGCGCCTGTTGCAACGCCATTTCTTCGCTGGATGCGTTGGAGTTGTAGGTTTGTCCAACGCCGATAACGATGATTTCATCGGCGGCTTCGGCGTATTGACGCGGTTCGCCGTCAACAGCTTGCGCGAACGCCATGGAGCCCAAATTCAGCGCGAGCAAACTCGCTGCGGCGCGAAGGCCGCCTTTGTAGGATTTCAATTTCATTTTCCCCGAAAGCCTTTGTTAGAGGTGAACCCGCCACAGTCGACGTCGGACAGCCCCACTCCCTGACCGAAAACCGAACGGTTAACGGTCGCTCTTTGCCAAATTATCGAGAAGGAAATGATTCAATTATCAGACATTTTTGTGAAATTGAATTTTGCTGTGGAGAACTTCGTGACGCCGCACTGAGTGTTGCGCACTCAATGCGGCGGTGAAGTCAGATAATCCGTAATCGGAGCAAAAATTGTCAAAATAGGAGGCTAAAAATCTTTCTTCCAGTTCGCTGAAACGGTCTGGTCGCCTTCCTGTTCGAGCTCGGTCTCGACGGTGATGTTGTCGGTGATTTCGTATTTGACGCTGACCGACCCTTTTCGCCCTTGCGCGTCCTGGCTGGCGGAAACAAAGAAGCCTTCCGCCACATATTTGCCGACGGTCAGTGAGCCGCCGCCATTTTCAGGGTCGATATCCACATTGAGAAGATCGAGGCCGACGGCGCGCCGCAGCTTGCCGGTGACGCCGCCGCCGCCGCCGCCAAAGGGGCCAATCCCGCCGAGGGAGGCGAGCGCCTGCGCCGTCTGCAGGGATTCAAGAGCCGAAAGATTTTCCGCCGGTTTGCCGAATAGGATGAGGGACATGACGTCTTCCGACGGCATGGTCGGCGTTGAAGTCAGTTCGATCTCCGGTTCGTCAGCGCGGCCGGAGACAACAATCGCCGCCGTGACGCCGTCCCCGGCGTCGAGTTCGGCGCGGATATCGAGGCGCGGATTATTCGCCTGTTGCCGGTCGAATTCGATCGCTCCCCGCGTCAGGTCGAAGCGGCGTCCGGAAAAGTCGAGCCAGCCGCGCCGCAGGGACATGTCGCCCAGCACCAGCGGCTCTTCTCGTCCTTTGACGGCATGAACATCCGCCGACCATTCGCTCTCAAGGCCGCGCCCTCGAATGAAGATGCGGTCGTCCGCTGAGATGCGGATGTCATAGTCGAGGCCGTTATCCGGCGGCGCCGATGTCAGGTCCGCCGGAGGGGCGCCATCCGTTCCGTCGAGAGAGACGACTTCAATGTCGACTAGCCCGGTGCTCTCAGGCGTGATGATCTCGGCGTCGAGTTCGCTGATGGCGATATCGCCTTCGGCTTTGAGGCCGCTCAGTGGTCCATTGATCTTAACCTCGCCATCGGCGCGAAGCTGATTGATTGGATGGGCGGCAAGCTCGGCGCCGTCGAGTGTAACGGTGAGGTTAAGCGCAGAATTCTCACCAAAATTCATATCGCCGTTAAAGGCGATGGTATCGGCGCGATCTTGCCCGGCGCCTCTGGCGCCGCCTTTGAAATCGATTTGGCTTTCGCCTCCGCCATAGGCGGCCTCCGCCTCGACATGCAGACCGGCGAGGGAAAATCCGCTTTCGATTTCCGTATATGCGCCATTGGTCAATCTTGCGCGGCCCGACAGGTCTGGCTCGGCGAATGTGCCGCTGATTGCGAAATTCGCGGTCAGACCGCCTTCGATTGTTTGCAGGACGGGCGGCAGATAGGCGGCGATCGCCTGCATGTCGCCGTCATAGCGCACCCGGCCTGAAAGCGCCCCGGAGGTATCGACGGAAAGTTTCGGCGCGCGCGTTAGCAAAGCGGGCAGACGCACATCCAGCTGGAGCTTTTCGTCTTCCTCCAGATCGGTGAGACGCAATGTTTCGCCGTTCCAGACGGCGCGGCCGCTGAGCGATGCGGCTTCCTGATTGAGAAGCAGCGAGCGCAGGGTGAAGTCGCCGCGCGCCGGGACTTTCTGTCGACTGGTGTCGAGATCGAAGCGTCCGGTTATCTGGCCGTCGGCGCCCGGAATTGTCACATTGTTGACCTGCGCGTCGGCCCGCCACTGGGTTGCGCTGAATGCGCCATCCAGCGCAATCGCGCCATTGCGGCCCCAGGCGAGGCGAAGATTGTCAATCGCAACCCCGTCGGAGAAATCGAAATGTGCGGGTTCCGTCAGGCGCGCTTCATTGTCTTGAAGAACGGCCTCGAAGCGGTTGAGGGCGAGGGTCGGCTTGCCGCTCGCATTGGCGACGCCCGAAATCGCAATATCAGAGGCGAGCCCTGTCTGGAGGCTTTCAAATTGCGCGGCTTCAACGCGAATGCGCACGGCGCCGGGCGGGCCTTCCGCGGTGAGGTTCAGACCGGAAACGGTAAAGTCGTTCACAGCAAATGAGTCGGCTGTGGCGTTCATCCGGTTGAGGGCGCCGTCCCGGGACAGAACGCCTTTGGCTGTCGCAGCGCCTTGCGCCTTGACGCCGGGCCAGGGCTCGGCGTCGTCTTCGCCCTCATATTTCAGATCGAGATTGACGGTTTGACGGTCAGGGTTGATCTGCGCTGATCCATCCAGGGCGAATCCCCGCCCGCCATAGATGAGTGCGGGAATGCGGATCGTTCCGTCTTCGGAGGCGCGAAGCTGTGCGCTGAGACGGCGCGGCGCGTTATTGCTGGCCCGCGCACTGATCTCGCCATTGGGAAGACGCGGCAAGCCGGACAGGGCGGCCGTGATATTCATGGGCGGCAAGGCGCCGTCTTTGACGTTGAGCGCCGGCGCTTCGAGCGCCGTCTTCAACGTGAAACGGTCGAGGGGGCCGGAAAGCTCTATATCGCCGGCAATATTTCCCTGCGGCGACATTCCCGGCAACACAAGTTCCGCGAATGCAGGCGTCAGCAAGAGATCTCCATTGACCGTGAGCGCATCGTCTTCAAGCCCGTAGGCGACGTTCCCGCTGAAGCGCGATCCATCGCCGGTCGTTCCAACGGCTTCATTTAGCCGGACCGCGTCGTCGAAATTGATGTCGAGCTGTGTCGTGAGCGTTATCCCGTTTTGCAGCCAGAATTCACTGTCATCGCGCGCGACGGCGTTGAGCCGCGTATTGCCGGAAATGAGATTGCGGAGATCTGTGCGGCCATCCTCGACGGTAAGCGTCGCCAGCGGCCCGGCAATGGTGGCGTCGAGCCTGTAGTCGTTGCGGCGCCAATCGAGCGCGCCCTTGATGTTGAGCTCCCGGCCGGCGATTTCCTGCACCGTCGGCTGATAATCTTCTGCAAGCACGGTGTTGAGGTCGACATTAAGCCGTTCCACAAAGCCGCGCGGCGCACGCCAGTCGAGATGGCCTTCGATTTCCGCAAAGACAGTGGAAAGACCTTTGACGGTCATCGCGCCGCCATCCTTGCTGGCGTCATAACGCGCCGAAATAGAGACCGGGCCGGCGAGCTCTCCAACGCCGTCGAAACGTTCGCCCGGCTCGATAACGGCGTTAATGTCAGCGCCGTCAAAATTATCGAAACTCCCTGCGAGCTCTGCGCTGATCGCGCCGTAATAACCGACATTGCCGTCGATGGTGATGACGGCTTCGTTGACCGGGCTGTCGCCTGACGCGCGCAGCTCGGTCGCGCCATTCAGCCCAAGAAGCGATGCGATCGCGCCGCCGGTGTCGGCGAAGATGCTTGCATCAAGTGTGAAGCGCTCCGTCTCCGGCGATTTGGCGAAGGCGATGGCTGTCTGATCGGCGCCGGTGTCGCTTTCAGCGTTCAGAAAGATCGCGATATCGGGCCCGTCCAGATGGAGTGATCCGCGCGCACTGAGCTTATGCTGGGCGCCGTTAATCGCAGTTTCAAAGTTGTCGATCGTAAATGCTTTGACAGTGATCCGCGGCAGGCTGTCGAGGATTCTGATCTGACGCGCATCATCGTCATCTTTTTTCTCACCTTCGGGCGGGTCGGCGAGAAGTTGTGCATGAGTAAGGGTGACGTCGTCAGCAAAAATGCGTTTGCGCAGGAGCGCCAGGGGCCGCCAGCGCAGTTCCAGGCGCTCCGCTGTTAACCAGGGCGCGCCGTTATCGTTCATCAACTGAATGTCGGTCGCCACGATATGGCCCGGCGGCGCCCCTGTAATTGCGCCAATATCGGCCCTGCTGTTCAGGGCGCCGCCAAGCTGCTCTTCAATGATTTCTTCAAGCAATTGCCGCCCCGGCGGCGTGTAGAAAACGCCGATCCAGACGATCGCGACCAGCGCCGCGAGCGCCGCCAGCGCATAAAGGGATATGACGCCGACTCGCTTCATCAAAAGGGCTGCCCCAATGCGATGTAGATTTGGAACGCGCTGTCAGAATCGCGCTTGTCGAGCGGAAAGGCCGCGTCGACGCGGATCGGGCCAATGGGCGAGAAGTAGCGAAGGCCGCCGCCATAGCCGACAAAATATTCATCGGTGAAACTGGGAATAGACTTGGTGGAAACCGATCCTGCATCCACGAAAGCGGCGACTTGTAAGTTATTCATCACTTTGACCCGCGTTTCGAAAGCGCCCTCGATTTTTGAACGTCCGCCGAGCGGGTCTCCGTCGGCGTCAAGGGGGCCCGCTTCCTGATAGCTGTATCCGCGCACCGATCCGCCCCCGCCGGCGTAGTAACGCTTGTTGAGCGGAAGGTCAGTGAAAGAACTGCCGATTGTCGCGCCGAGCGCCATTCTTGCGGCGAGGGTGACAACGTCGTTTTCACCGAAGTGAACGCGCCCGCGCGCGCCAATCTCCGACTGGGTGAAATAGTCGGAGCCGGCATAGGGCGTGACATTCCATGAGGCGCGAAAGCCTTTCATGGGATTGAGGAGATCGTCTTCTGAATCCCAGATCACGGACAGGGGCGTTGAGACAAAATAATTGCGTTCGTCCTGAAAGGTGCGCGCGTCGGTGCTGAAATTGCGGATGCGCGAGGTTTCGAAAGCGACCGCGCCGCGAGTTTCAAGTCTGTCTTTGAGCCATTTCTTGGAGACGCCGCCGGACACTTCAAACGAACGCGCATCGAAGGCGTCTGTTGTCTCGTTTGAAAAAGCGGCGTTCGCGAAGGCCTCGCCGCCAAGTTTGGGCCATGGGCGCGTGCCGGTCACCGAGGCGGATTGCTCGATTTTAGAGCCTTTCAATTCGACCCTGATATTCTCCGCATTGCCGAAAACATTGCGGTGTTCGAAAAAGATGCGCCCGCCCGGTCCTTCGCTTGTCGAATAGGAAACGCCGAGGCCGATGGTGCGGCGCTTGCGTTCCTGAAGTTCAACAATGATCGGCGCCGTTCCATCCGCTTCCGGCTGGCCCGCACGCACCTGAACCGAGGAGAAAATCCCGGTCTTGCGGAGGCGGTCCGTATAGGCGGTCATCTTCGCCCGGTCGAAGTCTTCGCCTTCCTCCCAGGTTTTCAGGCGTGCAATAAAAGTCGGATCCGTGTTTTCAGCGCCTTCGATCCGGGGTTTTCCAAAACGCGCTCTTGGCCCGCTGACAAAAACGAAAACGGCTTCCGCTTCCGCTTTTTCAAATTCGGCGAGGACGCGCCGGGTGATGATCTCCGCGCCCGGATAGCCATTGTTCCACAGATAGGTGAGGAACCGTTCCTGTTGATCGCGCAGGCTGGCGCCGTCGGCTTCGCCTTGTGTTTTGATACCGGCGTCCTCAAGCGTTTGCGGTCGGCCTTCGGCGTCGTCCTGATAGAGGATGTTATAACCGGTGACGCGAAAGAGCGCGCCGGGTGTGATGGTGAAAACGACGTTTGCGGGTCCGCCGTCTTCCCCCGTCGTGACCTCGAAATCGGCGGCGCCTGCATAATAGCCGGCGGCCTGAAGCGCGTTGTTAAACGCATCCACATCACGGCGGGCGGCGCGGCGCAACGCCGCAGTGGTTGCGTAATCGCGGTTGGCCTTCACGAGTTCGGAGATGAGGTCGAGCTTGTCGCGAAGGTCTTCCGGGGCGCCTTCAATCGTGGTCTCGAAAGAGGCCCCGGCTTCATCCTGGGCCGCGCTTGCGGCAAGCGGCGCTGCGGCGGTCAGCGCCAAGGCGGCGGCGAGCCTGCGGAGCGTCCTCAGGCGCCGGTGATTTCGCGGCTGAAAACGCAACATGGTCTCGCTCAACTGACGCCTTTCGCCCTGCGGGCTTTACGGGCGCCCGCTCCAACTCCAGCCCCCGCCATTCCGGAGTTCGCCGAGCCTGTCACGCCATGGTTAACCATATGCTGAGAAATGGCCCTCGCGGGCCCGATTTCCAGCCTCAAGGGCCAGATTTTACGCCGCTTTTTGGCGAATTTCAGGCGGCTCCCTTGTGGCGGGGGGCGGCGGAGTGCGCTATCCCCTCAGGTCTGGGCAACAGGTGAGAGGCGATTAAGTTCATGGCGCATCCTTTAAGCGGAGCCAATCTTGGAACCCTGGCGGCGGTTATGGGCCGGTCGGGGGCGCCGAGCCACGCCGGTGCGGGCGCCGTCATCGGGCTTGCCGCGCTTGCCCGCTGGCCGTTTTCGACGGCTGAAAAACTGGTGATGGACGCGAAGCTTCCAAAGCTTGAGGAGATGCCGGCGCCGGTATTCATCCTCGGACATTGGCGTTCCGGCACCACGCATCTTTACAACATCATGTGCGACAGCGGCGAGTGGGGCTACGTGCCGCCGGTGGCGACGGGGCTTCCCTGGGATCTGTTCGGGCTGGCGAAAGTTTTTAATCCGCTGCTTGAAAAGGCGCTGCCCGAACATCGTTATATCGACAACATTCCGGTGACGCCCACAAGCCCGCAGGAAGATGAAATCGCCATCGCCAACATGTCGGAGGCCTCCTTCTATCACGGCATCTATTTCCCCCGGAACTTCGCCGAGAACGTCAATCGCGGTCTGTTTTTTGACGGATGTTCAACGGCGGATATCCGTAATTGGCGAAAGCAGTTCACCTATTTTCTGCGCAAGCTTTATCTCCATCAGGGAGAAAAGCCGCTCCTGATCAAGAACCCGGTCTATACCGGCCGCTTTGCGATGCTGAAGGAAATGTTCCCGAACGCAAAGTTCATCCACATTCACCGCAATCCGTATGATGTTTTCGTCTCGATGCGGAATTTCTATTCAAAGCTCCTGAAGGAGTTTGCGCTCCAGGGTTACGATCATGTGGATATCGACGAGACCATCCTCACTGTCTATGAGCGAATGATGAACGCTTATCTCAAAGATGCAGACGGGATGGCGTCAGACAAGTTGGTGGAATTGCGTTATGATGCGCTTGACGCCGATCCGCTCGCCGCGGTGGCGCAGGTTTATGAGCAATTGTCCCTGCCGGGCTTTGAGGAGGCGCGTCCTAAATTTGAGCAATATCTTGCCTCGGTCGCGACCTTCAAGAAGAATAAGTTCGATTACTCCGACGAAGCGGCGGCCAAAGTAGAGGCGCGTCTGAAGCCCTTCATCGAGAAATGGGGATATAAACGGCCCGGCGCGACGCCTGCGCACGGGACTGGCCAGAATGAGGCCGATGAGGGGACGCGTCATGGGGAAACCGCAGCTTAAAGCGTCGTTCGCCGCCGCATTGCTGATCGCAGGGTGCGGCGCAAAAGAAGACATTGGCCCTGTTCAGTACGGGCTGGAAGATTGCCGGCGTGTCGCGCTTGTCGATGCGGTGAGCGGCGAGCCGGTTCGCGGCGCAGAAGATCTTGCACTCGATCTTGAGCGCGGACGCTTGTTCGTTTCCGCCTATGACCGCCGCGCCGTTGAAAAAGCCGCCCGTAAAAAACGCGATGCCTTGCCCCAGGGTGGAGTTTATGCAATCGCGATTGAAACCCTGTTCGATCCGCAAACTGAGAAAGTGACCGTTGCGTCATTGGCGGCCCCCGGCGATTTCGCCGGCGGCTTGCGCCCGCACGGCATTTCCTATGATGAGCAAAATCACGAACTGATTTTCATCAATCGCACCTATGAGCGTCAGGGACGGCGCTGGCGCATGGTTCCGCATCTCCAGCGCATCGGCGCCAATGGCGAAATGTTTGTTGGAGCGCCGTCGCCAGCCCACTGCGCCGCCAATGACGTGGCGGCGGGCGAGGGCGGTGTCGTGACGACATTTGACCACGCCTCCTGCGGTCTCGGCGGCGGCGTTGAAAATCTTTTCAGTCTGAAACGCAGCGGTCTCGCCGATGAAAACGGTCCGCTGTTTTCAAAAGCGGTGTTCGCCAATGGCGTCGCACGACTTGAAAATGGCGAGGTCGCCATGGCGGCGACACGCGAAGGCGCAATATTGTTGCTGGAGCCTTCTCAAAAGGGGTTTTCCGAGCGCACGAGACTGACCCTGCCCGGTAATCCGGACAATGTCACGATATCTGCGGAAGACGATATCATCGCAGCCCTTCATCCGTCGCTGATCAAGCTTGCCATGGCGCGTAAATTCAGCCTTGGCCGAGCGCCATCGCGTATTGTCGTAGCCGATCCTGAAACCGGCGCCGTTTCGGTTCTTTTTGAGGACGCAAAGGGCGAAGTTTTCAGTGCGGCGACGGCGGCTGTGAAGACCCAACTCGGACTTGTCGCCGGGTCCGTGCTCGATGAAGGTTTGCTTGTCTGCCGGGCGGACGCATGAGTGACGTGACGCTTGTCACCGGCGGGGCGGGGTTTGTCGGCAAACATCTTGTCGCCGCCTTGCGCGCGCGTGGTGAGAAAACCCGCAGTCTCGATCTTGCCGATCCGGCTCATGTGTATGACATCAAGGGCTCCATCACCGATGCAGCCGCCGTCGCGCGCGCCATGGAAGGCGCCGCCAGTGTGTTTCATCTTGCCGGCAACGCCCAGCTCTGGGCGAAAGACGCGTCTGTTTTCGATCGGGTAAACCGGCAGGGAACAGAAATTGTCGCCGCCGCGGCGCGAAACGCGGGCGCGAAACTCATTCATTGCTCGAGCCTGACGACGCTGGTTGGCGAAAAGACGCCGATTGGTTCGTCGCACGCGGATGAAGATACGCGGCTTTCACCTGAAGACATGCTCGGTCCTTATCCGCGCTCGAAACTCGAAGCGGAACGCCTTGTGGAAGAAGAAGTCAACCGTGGCCTCAACGCCGTGATCGCGTTACCGACGGAGCCGCTTGGACCCGGTGATGACAGTTTGACGCCGCCGACGCAGATGATCCTCGATTTCGCTAATGGAAAAACGCCCGCTTATATCGACTGCATTTTGAATTTCGTGCCGGTGGAGAGCCTCGCCGAAGGCCTGATCGCCGCGCGTGACAAAGGTCAAAGCGGCGAGCGCTACCTTCTCGGCGGCGAAAATACGGCGATGGCTGATTTGCTGGGGATGATCGCCGAGCTCACAGGAAGGTCCATGCCGAAAACAAAAATGCCTTACGGCGTGGCGCTGATGGCGGGCGCTGTTGATACGGGCGTTGTCTCCACGATCACCGGCAAACCGCCGAAGGCGCCGCTGACGGGCGTGCGCCTCGCCGGGCGGCAGGTTTCTTTTTCGTCGGAAAAGGCGGCGCGCGATCTCGGCTGGCGCGCCGCGCCGATGCTGACAGCACTCAAGGCGATGTTTCTATGGGCGAAAGAGAAAGGCTTGTTGGTATGATTGAGCCCGAGCCTTTTTCTCCTTTGTTAGCGGCGATCCTTTTTCCAATAGGCTGGTTTTTAATAATGCATTGGATATCCATATTGGGCGGCTGGCGAAGATTCGCAGAGGTTTACGCTTCAGAAAGCGAGTTTGCCGGGACGAAAAAGTATTTTCAATCGGCATTGCTCCATCATATTCCTCTGTTGCCAGCCAGTTATTCCAACATGATTAGTATCGGCGCTAACCAAAGCGGTGTTTATTTTGGCGTGCTTATCCTTTTTCGTCCCGGTCACGAACCCTTTTTCATTCCATTTGAAGAGTTGGAAGGACAAGAGCGCCGGTTTCTCTTTGTCTTCCGCTATGTCACACTTCGGGCGCAGAGAACGCCGGAAGTGGCGATCTCGGTTAATCAGAAGCTGGGAATTTGGCTTGAAGAGCAATCGCAAGGGGATTGGTCTTTTCAGCGAAGATCCGAAATGTCGCAATAATCCCGGTCACTGCTGAAACCCGTTTAACCTGTCACAAAAACGCGCCATCATACCGCCCGTGAGGTTCATATGAGCGCAGTGCAGAAAATAAACACAGCGGACCTTTCTCCCTGGCTTGGTGGGCGGTCATTTGATGACTGGCGCGCGCAGTTCGACCGAGACGGTTATCTCGTTTTTCCCAATGTCCTGACCGCCGCCGAGTTGAGCGATGTGAAAGCGGCGCTTGCGCCTTATCTCGGCGAGAACATCAAGGGACGCAACGAATTCGAAGGCCGGGAGTCAAACCGCGTCTACGCCATGCTGGCGAAGTCGCCTGTCTTTGCCGATCTGGTGACGCATCCATTGGCGCTCTCTTTCGTTGAAGCCGATCTTGGCCGCGATTGTCTCTTGTCCGCCTGCCTTGCGATCAATCTTCATCCCGGTGAAACGGCGCAGCCCTGGCATTTCGACGACAGCCATTATCAATGGCCGCGGCCGCGGCCATCGCTTGGCGTATCGACCTTCTGGGCGCTGACCGACACGACCGACACAAACGGCGCCACGGAAATTCTGCCGGGCAGTCATCTCTGGCCGGAGGATCAGATTCCTGGCGGCATCGCCGAAGAGGACTTTTCAAAAACCGGCAAGCGGGAGGGTGATCCGGGCGCGCGTCCGGATGCGATGAAAGTCGTGATGCCGGCGGGCTCTCTGATGATCGCCAAGGGAACCCTCTGGCATCGCGGCGGCGCCAATGTCTCAGGCGAGGAGCGGCTTCTCATTACACCGCAATATTGCCCGGGCTGGACGCGCACGCTCGAAAACATGTCGCTCGCCGTGCCGCCGGATGTGGCGAAGACGCTGCCGCCGCGCGCGCAGGAGCTGCTTGGTTACTCCATCTATCCGCCCTTTATGGGCTATGTAGACGGCCGTCATCCGAAGAGGCTGTTTGATCGCTCGTAAGCGATCTCCGTACGCAAATGATCCAGATCAAAGTGAAAGGCGTTATTTCCTGATTGGATCGCGGCGTTTCGCCCTCTTCAAATTCGCGTTATGGTTCCCATATCGAAGTGAGCAGCGGACAGGAGAGATGCATCCATGCAATTCAAATCCATTATCGCAGCCATTGATATCGACGATGATCTGGCCGAAGGCGTTATTCGCGCCGCCGATAGTCTGGCGCAAAAGGATGGCGCGAAGCTGGAAGTGGTCAGCGTATGGCCGTTGCTGGCCGCAGGCGGCGCCGGTTTTTCGGCGGAGCTTGGCGGCGGTTCTGCGGTCGTCAATGAAACCCTGATGGAACAGCATCGTCAGGGTAGAAATGAAAGCCTCAATCTCTTGGACAGTATGGTGAAGCGTCTGGCGCCGAGCGCAACGCCGGTGATGCTTGACGGTGAAGCGGCGGATGAAGTCGCCGAATACGCCAAGAAACAGAACGCTGATCTCATTGTCACAGGCTCGCATCAGCGCAAATTCTGGGGCTCTTTATTTCAGGGCAGCGCCTCTATGGAGCTTGTGCGCGAAGCGCCATGCGCAGTGTTTCTCGTGACAAAGGCGTTCGCCGAAACGCTGACTGATTAGTAGGCCCGGCCTTTCCATTGGGAGCCTTCTCCGCGCCAATGTCTGAGCGCGGAGGAAACGGTCATTGCCGTATAAAACCCCGCAGCGACGGGCAGCAGCGCCGCCTCCCAGGGCGCGCGTCCGTAAAGCCGAAGCGTCGGCCAATAGGTGTAGGCCATCAAGGCGCAGGCGCCCGCAGCATAAAAGAGCGCGGTGAAATTCCAGTGCCACATTGCGGTCAGGAGAATTAAAGGCGCGGCGAGATAGACAAGCGCCATGCCGATAACCGTGCCGCCAAGCAGGAGCGGCGAGAATCCAAGTTGCGCATAGGCCGTGCGCGCCACCATGTTCCAGATCGATGAAAGGTCGCGATTATCGCGCAGGCTGATGGCTTCATCCTGGGCCAAACCGAGCCATATCTTTGTCGATGGCGTTAGATCCTTCACTGCTTTGGCGAAGGTGCAGTCGTCGATCAGCGTAGCCTTGAACGCCGCAACGCCGCCGATCGCATCAATTGCATCGCGTCGGACCAGCATGCAGCCGCCCGCCGCCGCCGCCAAATTGTCGTTCGGGTCGTTGGCGCGTGGGAAAGGGTAGAGTTTCTGGAAAAAATAAATGAAAGCAGGAATGAGAAAAGACGCCCACGGACCTCGCGAATCCAGCCGCGCCATGAGCGAGGTGAGTGCGAGGTCTTCATCTTCCGCCTTGGCGGCAAGACGGCTCAACGTATCGCGGGCAAGCGCAATGTCAGCATCGGTGAGAAGAACATATTTGGCGTCCGGCGCGATTTCTTTTGCGCGGCTCAATCCGTTCTCGACCGCCCATAATTTACCGGTCCACCCTTCGGGCAAAGGCGGGACTGAGACGACCTCGAAGGGCCGGGCGCTTTGCGCCGCCGCCCCGCGGGCGATCTCGGCGGTGCCGTCTGTCGATCCGTCATCGGCGAGAATGACGGTGAGGCTTCCGGGATAGTCCGCCGTCATATGGGCGCGGATAACCTCGCCGATGGTTTCGGCCTCATCCCGGGCGGGGATGACGGCGACAATGTCGGGCCATGCCGCCGGATCGGCTTTATCAGTCAGGCGCGCATCGGCGCGCCAGAACCCGCCCCGAAGGAGTGTCAGCCAGCCCCAGGCGGCGAAAGCGGCAAAGGCGATGAAGGTCAGCATGGCCCCGCTGATAGCGCGGCTTGACGCCCTAAGCAAAGGGGCCGCCGCCCGACATGCTGGCTTGGAAATGGGCCGAAAATCCGTAAGGTGCGCCCATGTCAGCCGCGCCCGAAATCACCGCCCCGCAAGCCGAGAAAAAGGGCGCCAGTCCCGCTCTCGCCGAAACGCCCTCCGGAAAAGGGGCGAAGGATGAGAATTTCCCCGTCGGGTCTTTTCTGCTGCCCAAACATTTGCGGCCTCATGTGGCGACCTATTACGCTTTCGCCCGCGCGATCGACGACATCGCCGACAATGGCGCGCTCTCACCGGAAGAAAAAATCAAGCGGCTGACGGCGTTTGATGCGGCGCTCAAAGGCGAGCCGGGCTATGGCGCAGAATACGCCAAGGCGCACGCGCTGCGCGAAAGCATGACGGAAACGGCCGTCACAACGAAACATGGAAGCGATCTTGTCGCCGCGTTCATTCTCGATGCGGAGAAAAGCCGCTATCGTTCCTGGGACGAGTTGCTCGGTTATTGTGAATTGTCAGCTAATCCCGTGGGCCGTTATCTTCTCGACCTCCATGGCGAAGACAAAGCCGGCTACCGTTATTCCGACGCGCTTTGCACGGTCTTGCAGATCGTCAATCATTTGCAGGATTGCGGTGACGACAAGCGTGAGCTCGATCGGATCTACATCATTGGCGACTGGCTCGCGGAAGAAGGCGAGGATTTCACCGTCGTCGAGCGCGCCGCCGTTGCGCCCGGTTTCCGCAAGGTGATCGACCGCATGCTGGATGGCTGCGACGCGTTGATGATTGATGCGCGCAAGCTGCCCGCTGCGCTCAATTCGAAACATCTCGCGATGGAGTCTGCGATCATCGTGCGTCTCGCCGACCGTCTGATTACGCTTCTGCGCAAAGGCGATCCGTTGGCTAGCCGCGTTGCGCTCAACAAACTTGATTTCGCCGCCGCCGGGCTTTTTGGCGCGGCTTCCGGATTTTTTCAGGCTGGCAGAGGCGCGGACTGATGCTGGCTGCCGCCATCTCCCCGGATGACGCGCGCCGCCACGCGGAGGAAACCGTAAAGCGGTCGAAAACGTCTTTCGGGCCAGGCATGCGCATTCTCTCAAAAGCGCGGCGCGACGGCATGTATGCAGTCTACGCTTTTTGCCGCGAGGTGGACGACATCGCCGATGAGGGCGGAACCCGCGAAGAAAAACTGAAGGCGCTGGACGACTGGCGCGCGGAGATTGAGCGGTTGTTTGACGGCGCGCCGCAAACGCCGACCGGCGTTGCGCTGCTCGCGCCGGTGCGCGCCTTTGGGATTCCAAAAGATGAATTCATCCTCATGATCGAGGGGATGGAGATGGACGCAAAGGGTCCCGTCATCGCGCCGAGCTTTGATGAACTCGCCGCCTATACGCGCCGCGTCGCCGGCGCCGCCGGACAGCTCTCCATGCCCGTCTTTGGCGCGCCCAAAGGCAAAGCGTCAGACGATTTTGCTATTTCCCTCGGCGACGCGTTGCAGCTGACCAATATCCTGCGCGACATCGAACAAGACGCCGAAGAAGGCCGTCTTTATCTGCCGCGCGAGCTTCTTGAAAAACATGGCTGCCCGCTCTCGCCGGCTGAAATTGCAGCGGCGCCGGGTCTGCCGGCCGTGCGCGCGGAAATCGCGGCGATGGCGCGGGAGAAATTCGCCGCCGCGCGCGCCGCCCTGAAATATCTGGATTGGCGGGTTTTGCGGCCCGCGCTCTTGATGATGGGCGTTTATGAGCGCTATCTCGACAAGATGACGACCCGCGGCTGGGCCAACGGGCAGGCGCGCGTGACTCTCTCCAAAGCCGAGAAAACCGCGATCGCCCTTCGCTGGCTTCTCGCGCCAAAAATCTGATTGAAAATCTGAACCCGTAACGGAAAAAACAAGAAACGAAGCAGGATCACAATATGTATAATGACCGCGGTTATATTGAAGGGGGCCCACTGCGTCCCGATCGCTGGGCCGAATTCCTTTCCGATCAACCGGGCGGCGTCATCATCACCGCCGGCGGTGTGCCGCCCGGATTTTTGATGGTGCAGAATTTCCTGACGCCCCAGATATGCGACGCCATTGTCGCCGAATGCGAGAGCCAGCTTGGCGAACAGCATACCGTTGCGGACGGGGGCGAGCTGTCACCCCAGCGCTCGGAAACGCGCACCTCAGAATTCATCGACACCCGTTCGCTTTCCGCCGACATCAACGGCATTGTCAAACATGTCTTTGGCAATGTGGTGGGGCATCATTTCAAGGTTGGCATTGACTGGTTCGAACTGCCGGAAATTTTGCGCTATCGCGATGGCGGGGAATACAAACCCCATGCTGACGCCGATAACTGGGATCCGGTGAAACGCGAATGGAAGCGCGTTCTCGACCGGGACTATTCAATTCTGCTTTATCTCAATGAAGGCTATGCAGGCGGCGAAATCGACTTCCCGAATTTCGGTCTGAAGCTGCAGCCGAAAAAAGGCCTGTTGCTCGCTTTTCCGTCGGATGCGCGTTACGTCCATGCTGCAAGGCAGGTGACCGCTGGCGTTCGCTACGCCCTCGTTTCCTGGGCGGCGGCGAAAGGAACCTTGCGCACCAGTCTCGAAGCCCGCCCGCATTCGATCCGGATGTAAGGTCTCCATGCCCCGCGTTCATATTATCGGCGCCGGTCTCTCGGGCCTCGCGGCGGCTGTGCGTCTCATCGAGCATGACGTGCCGGTGACCGTCTATGAAGGTGCGGGGCAGGCGGGCGGTCGTTGCCGCACGTTCTACGACAAGCATCTCGAACGCGAGATCGACAACGGCAATCATCTCATCATGTCCGGCAACAAGTCGGCCTTGTCCTATCTAAACCGGGTTGGCGCCGTTGATCCGTTAACGGGACCGCCCTTCGCCATGTATCCCTTTGTGGACGTCAAGACCGGCCAGCGCTGGACGGTGCGGATCAATGAAGGCTTCATTCCCTTCTGGGTGTTCGACAAGAAATGGCGCGTGCCGGACACCGGCGTGATGGACTATGTGAAGGCGGCGGGAATCGCCTTTGCAGGCGATAACAAAACTGTCGAGCAAGTCGTTGATAAGAATAGCGTTCTCTATGAGCGCTTCTGGGAGCCTTTAACGCTGGCTGTGTTGAATACGACGCCGGAACAGGGCCAGGCGAAACTCCTCTGGCGGGTCATCCGCGAAACCTTTTTGCTGGGCGGGCAGGCGTCCATACCCCTGACAGCGAAGACCGGGCTTGGTCATGCCTTTATCGACCCTGCGGTGAAGTTCATCGAGAGCCATGGCGGTGTTGTCCGCCTCAATGCGCGCGTCAGAAGCGTCTGGATGGAAGGCGGCGAAGTGACGACCTTGAACTTCGCCGATGAGACTGTGACGCTGGAAGAAGGCGACAAGGTGATTTTCGCCATTCCGCCGACGCGCCTCAAAGATCTGCTGCCCGATGTGGACCCGCCCGATGACGACGCCAGCATTTTGAATATCCATTACCGCCTCGGCAAACCGGTTCCGAAAGACGCGCTTGGTCAAGGGCCGTTTATCGGCATGATCGGCTCCGACGGTCAGTGGGCGTTTGTGCGCGATGACGTCATCAGTCTCACGACGTCGGCGTCGCACGCTATCGGCACGGATGAGTTGCCCAATGACGACGTGGTCTCAAAAATCTGGCGCGAAACGCAAGTCGCGCTCGATCTCGGCGATACGGAGTATGAACGCGTGCGCGTCATCCGCGAAAAACGCGCAACGCCGGATCAGTCTCCCGCTGGTGCGCGCAAGCGCCTGAGACCGGAAACGCAATGGCGCAATCTCTTCCTCGCCGGCGATCATACGGATACGGGCGTTCCGGCGACGATTGAGGGGTCAATCCGCTCGGGCGACAAGGCTGCGGAGTTGATATTGCAGCAGATTTTGTAAGGTCTTGGTTTTTCAGTCGCGATACGAGGGATTTGCGTGATAGAAAAAGTGCTCTTTATCAGGCCGATATGGGTAGTCACGATCTATGTTGTGACCTTCATTCTTGGCGCACTTAATAATGCCTTCAATCCTCCTGAATTTTTCATATTTGGAATCATCGCTGTTCTGCCAGCAGTCATGTTTCAGATGTGTTGGGCTTTGAGCTTACGATTCTATTTCGTTGCTCGCGTGAACCCACGAAAAATATCCAGAAACGGCTTTTCCAAGTTTGTTTTCTTTGCGGGTCTGTTAGGTTACTTTTTTATGGCCGCTGCGCTTGTCTCTGGGGCGTTCGGTTTGGTCAAAGATGCGGATCAGACCTTGATGCTTGCTCTAGTGCTGGGCATGATTGTTGGGAATCTATCTAATTTTTTACTGATTGGAATCGCCGCTCACACATTTGAGAAGGCGGAAAAAGGGCCTGGTGCGGGGATATTGAACATTCTTATCTCATTCTTGCTTATATTTTATCTGCCAATTGGCATTTGGTTTATACATCCTCGGTTAAATCGTCTTCGCGGTAGTTCTGACGTGATTTCCATTTAAAGATCGTGGAAACGTAGAGTTGTGAACAATACTTCCTTCATCGGTGTCATTTGCGGCCTGAAATCCGAAGCGGAAGCGGTGTCGGCGAGCGTTGACGCGTCAAAAATCCGTATCGGCATTTCCGGCGCTGATGCAATGCGCGCCGAGGAGATTGCGCGCGGCTTTTGCAATGACGGCGCGAGCGCGATTATCTCGGTCGGCGTTTCCGGCGGGCTCGATCCGGCGCTGAGACCCGGCGACCTCATTATCGGCGAGACCATCATCGCCGATGACGGTTCCATCTATGGCGCCGACACCTATCTCCTCAGCGTTATTCGTGAAGACATGCCGGCCGGCGCAAAGTTCGCGTCCCTGTTCGGCGCCGATGAAATCGTCGACAGCGCCATGAAGAAGTCTGCGCTGTTCCAAAATCATGGATGCGCAGCGGTCGATATGGAAAGCCATGGCGCGGCAAGAGCCGCAGCGCGCGCCAGCGCGCCCTTCATCGCCATTCGCGCCATTGCCGACCCGGCGGATCGGGCCTTGCCGCAAGCTGCGCTGGGCGCTGTGGCGCCGGACGGTTCAACGCGTGTGCTCTCAACGCTGGGCGCCGCCATGCGCGACCCCAAACAATTTCCGGAATTGATGAAGCTCGGGCAGGACTCCGCCGCCGCGACGAAGAGCTTACGCCGCAGCCTCGGCCCGCTCTTTGCTCGCCTTTTTCTCTGCTTCGATCTTTGACATCTCGGCGTCGACGAGTTTTTCGTGCACGTCCTCGGCGGGACGCGCATTTGTGAGATCGAGCTCCGGCGCCATCGGGCCTTCGGTCGGGATTTTGAACATGTCCGGGATCTTGAACATCTTGAACGGGTTCTTCACTGCGTCCATGGCCGCCGTCGGCTCATAGCCGCAATGGGCCATGCAGTTCGAGCATTTCTCGTATTTGCCGGTGCCGTAGCTGTCCCAATCGGTCGTTTCCATCAGCTCTTTAAAGCTTTCGACATAGCCTTCGCCGAGCAGGTAGCAGGGCTTTTGCCAGCCGAACACATTGCGCGTGGGCGAGCCCCAGGGCGTGCACATATATTCTTCATTGCCGGCGAGGAAATTGAGGAAGAGCGAGGAATGCGACAGGTTCCATTTGCGCCCGCGCTCCTTGCCGATCTTGAAGATGTCGCGGAACAGGTTCTTGGTCTTCTCGCGCGACAGGAAATGTTCCTTGTCTTCGGCGCGCTCATAGGCGTAGCCCGGCGAGATCGAGATGCCGACGCCGAGATCGGTGGCGAAATCGAGATAATCGGCGACCTGCTTCGCGGTCATGTTGTCGAAGATCGTCGCGTTGACATTGACCTGAAAGCCTTTGTCCTGCGCCGCCTTGATGGCTTTGACGGCGATCTTGAACGTGCCCTTCTGATCGACTGCGTGATCGTGCTCTTCTTCAAGGCCATCGAGATGGACGGAGAAGAACAGGAAAGGCGACGGCTTGAAGAGGTCGAGTTTTTTCTCAAGCAGCAGCGCATTGGTGCAAAGCGACACGAATTTCTTGCGCGCGACGATGCCTTCAACGATCTCGCCGATTTCCTTGTGGATGAGAGGCTCGCCGCCGGGGATCGCCACCACCGGCGCGCCGCATTCATCAACGGCGTCGAGGCATTCCTGAACCGAAAGACGCTTGTTCAGGATCGGCGCCGGATAATCGATCTTGCCGCAGCCGGGGCAGGCGAGGTTGCACCGGAACAGAGGCTCCAGAAACAGCACCAGCGGGTATTTATCCCGGCCCATGAGGGTTTGCTTCGCTACATAGGCGCCGACGCGGATCTGCTGGTGAAGCGATACTGACATGAAGGCTCTCCGGTTCTTTTTCTGCTTAGTGACTCTTCGATATTGGCGGATTTAGGCGTTTTCGGTAGCCGCGGCGCCCCAGGCTTCCATGGCGTCTTTCGGACGCGGCACGTCAGCGAGTTCGCGCGGCAGCTTGAAATGAACGTTCTCTTCGACGCCGTCGAGAATGTCGACGGTGACGTCACAGTAATTTCTGAGGCGTTCGATTGTTTCCTGCACCAGCGTTTCCGGCGCCGAGGCGCCTGCGGTGAGACCGATCGTGGCGACATTTTCAAGCCAGGCGGGATCGAACATGGCGGCGTTCTCGATCAAGTAGCTCGGAATGCCGAAATTCTGGCCGATCTCGCGCAGCCGGTTGGAATTGGAGCTGTTATGCGCGCCGACGACCAGCAGCAAGTCCACCTGCTTCGCCATGGCGATGACCGCGGTCTGACGGTTCTGGGTCGCGTAACAGATGTCGCGTGTGTCGGGCCCGACAATTTTCGGGAAGCGGGTTTTCAGCGCCGCGATGACATCCTTGGTGTCGTTCACGGACAGCGTCGTCTGCGTCACGAAGGCGACGCGCTCGTCATCGGCGACGTTAAGTCCTGCGACGTCTTCGGGTTCTGAAATGACATGCACCGGGCCCGGGATCTGGCCGAGCGTGCCTTCCACTTCCGGGTGGCCGATATGGCCGATCAGGACAATGTCGAACCCTTTTTCGGCGTAGCGGCGGCCCTCTTTGTGAACTTTGGTGACGAGCGGGCAGGTGGCGTCGATGACATCGAGCTCGCGAACCAGCGCGCCATCCTCAACTTTCTTGGCCACGCCATGGGCGGAAAACACCGTCACGGCGCCAGTGGGAATTTCGTCGATTTCCTCAACGAAGATCGCGCCCCGGGCGCGCAAGGTCTCCACCACATATTTGTTATGGACGATCTCGTGCCGGACATAGACCGGCGCGCCATATTTCTCGAGGGCGCGCTCGACAATGTCGATGGCCCGCTCAACGCCCGCGCAAAAACCCCGTGGCTGGGCAAGCACGACTTTTACATTATTTTTCGCCGCCGCCATATTCGTCTGCTTCTCCGCCATATCCCAACGTGCAGCCATCCCCCGGAACGGCCATAAAGACCGGCCCGTTATTTCATGGCGCCAGAGGCCCGGCAACCGGGGCAGGGTCAGAACATCCCGTATATCGAATGTCGCGCTGCAGTGCAAAAAAGAATGCCTGCGATCACGCGGAATTGGCCGCTGCTGTGGCTTTCGGGCGGCGCGGCGCTGAGTGCGCCCCCCTGAGCCGGCCCCGTGGCTTATGGTTGGCGCAAGGCCCCGCCTCGTGTAGCTTAAAGCCCGGGTATGTTCTGTTGAGGGGATCGGGGAGATGCTTGGCAAATTTTCAGGCGGTCAAGGCTCGGGAAAACGGGCGATGGCCGCAGAGGGCGCTTGGCCGGTGGACAAGGTCGTGGCCGCGCTTGAGAATCAATATGGCGCACTGGACCGGCTGGGCGAGGAAGGCCCGCTTTCGGTTTTCGGGGTGCAGGAAAATGGCGTCAATTTCGTCATCGCGCTGATGCAGACGGCGTCTGGCTCCGGCAAGATCGCCGAGCTTGGCTTTCTCGCGCGCTTTGTCGGGTTTGAAATCGACGCCCATCTCGTCGAATCGGTCAACCGCAATCTTCATATCGCCGTCGCGTCGGTTGAGGCGAATGGCGATCTCTTCCTCATGGCGGGCATGCAGCCGGTGGGGGCATTCGATGCGGGCCAGTTTGCGCTGGTGCTCGAAGCCTGGCGGCGCGACTTGATGATTACGCTGCACGGGCTTTCCAGCGGTCAGGCCTCCATGGCGGCGGCGTTCCCGGCGGCGAAGCTTGAGGCGGCGCGCAACTTCGCCATGAATGTGGCGCCCGCGCCGGTGGACGGCAAACCCATCGACATGTTGTCGAGCTTCCTGGGCGCCAAAAAGAACGCCCGCGAACTCTGCGGCGATTGCGCCGGGCGCGGCAAGCGCGGCTTCATCGCCCGCGAATGCGTCAGCTGTGACGGATCGGGGTTCGTCAAAGCGGGCTAGGCGCGGGGTGGCGTTTTTGGCTGAGGCCGAATAATCCTCCGTTCATCCCCGCGAAAGCGGGGATCCAAACAATGGCGAATTCATAAATGGATCCCCGCTTTCGCGGGGATGAGCGGAAAACGAGAGACCAGCCTGATGTCAGCCTTCACTAGTACAATCAAAGAAACAGCCGCTCTTGTTGAGGACGCGCTGGACGCGTTCCTGCCGACACGGGACGGGCCTTTGGGACGGGTCGTTGACGCCATGCGCTGGGGGGCGCTCGACGGCGGCAAGCGGTTGCGTCCGTTTCTGGTGATCGCAGCGGCGGACATGTTCGATGCGCCGCGCGCGCGCTCGGTGCGCGTCGGCTGCGCCGTTGAAATGATCCACTGCTATTCGCTGATCCATGACGACCTTCCGGCGATGGACGACTCGGATTTGCGGCGCGGCCGCCCGTCGGTCCACAAAAAATATGATGACGCCACGGCGATCCTCGCAGGAGACGCCTTGCTGACGCAGGCGTTCGAGATTCTGGCGGAGAAGGAAACGCACCCTGACGGTGATGTGCGTTGCGCCATCGCGCTGGAACTCGCCCGCGCCTCGGGCAAGATCGGCATGGTTGGCGGTCAGATGATCGACATTTATGCGGAGCAGAAAGACTTCGACCTCGCCGGCATCGAGGAGTTGCAGCGGCTAAAGACCGGCGCCCTGATCCGGTTCTCCGCCGTCGGCGGCGGATTGATTGGAGATGCCTCAAGCGACGAAGTCGCGGCGCTTCAATCTTACGCCGAAGATCTCGGCCTCGCCTTCCAGATTGTCGACGACATTCTCGACGCGACCGCCGACGCGGAAACCCTCGGCAAACCGGCGGGGCAGGACGCGGAAATGGACAAGGCGACTTTCATCAAGCTGCTCGGCATGGACGGCGCCAAGTCGAAAGCCGCCGATCTCGTCGAGAGATGCAAGGCGCATCTCGACCGCTTCGGCCCCGCCGCGGACCCGCTTAAAGGCGCCGCAGACTTTGTGTTTGAACGGAAGAGTTAAAAGCTGGGTTTTGCAGTTCGAACTATTCGCTCGAAGTCGCAAAAAGATAAACAACAGCACACCAGCAGCATAAGAAAAGCACAAAGCCGAGCGGGAAATACACAAGAGCAAGAAGTATGGACACAACGGCTCCGATAGGAGCTATGCGTGACGCCAGCTTTACCTTGGGCCGTTCAAGGAATCTTCTCTAAGCTTCTTCGATTCGGGATGGGTTCAGTTTGACGAGAAGTTCCTCGATAGTTTCCCGAAATCCTTTCTTGCGCTCAGTGTTCATTAAGCCGCTTCTTCCTCCAGCCGGTCCAGCAGCGCATCGACGCCATTCGTCGCGATGAAGGAAGAGAATTCTTCGCGCTTCACGAGCATGATGGAAACGCCTTGCACGATAATGTCGATGGCCTTGCGTTCGCCGGAGCGAAGGTTCCTGACGCGCCAGTCGACCATGATGGGAGAGCCTTCCTCGCGGTCGAATTTGGTGCGGACGATCATATCGCGGGCGCCGAGTTCTTTGGCTTCCAAAACTTCCAGCGGCCTGCCGACAATGTCCTGAAACTGTTCGGCGTAGAGTTTGGTCAGATAATCGGGAAAGACGGCGTCGTAACGCGCGAGCTGGTCGTCGCTCATGGTCTTGCGCGCTTCGCCAATCATGAATTTGCCGATCACATCGAGCGCCATGCCGTCCGCCAGCACTGCCTGAAAATCGGTGAGTTGCTCCGCTTCGCTTTTTTCCGAGGTGAGGGCGACGGTGGCGTCGGCCGTCAGGGCCTTGGCAAAGGCGACCGCGCCGTCGACGGCGCTTTCCTCCGCCTCGGCGGCGGGTTCCGGGTCTTGCGCGGCGGCGACCGGGGTTGCGGAGGCGGCGGCGATCAGCGCGGCGAAAATGCGGACGCGAGACATGAACATGGATGTGGCCCTCAGACTGGTCGGCGCTCGATACGGCGCTCTTTCTCAAGTTTGGTGAATATGGGTCGATTGCGGCCAAATTCCAGCAGGAATGCGCCAGCGCTGGGCGCCGTCAATGACATTTGCGTTAGGCGGCCTCGGCTGCGCCTCAGCTATATGGCGGCAACCCCTTGAAAATAAAACAGATCGCCCGCCGCGCCTCTTAAGGCGTCGAGGCCGGTTTTTTGTCGAACCGGAAGGCGGCGGGCAGGACGATGAGGGTGCACAGAAGCGTAAAGGCGATGGCGATGGAGAGGAGCTCGCCCATGGAGGCGGTGCCCCGGTGCGGGGAGAGCATGAGGCTGCCAAAGGAGGCGACCGTCGTCAGCGCCGAGAAAAGGACCGCCCGCGGCGTCGATGTGCCGTAAACGCCTTCGCCTTTCTTGATCTGGTCATTGCGCAAAACAAGGTGAATGCCTGAGTCGATGCCGATGCCGATCAGCAGCGGCAGAACGATGACATTGGCGTAGTTGAATGGAATGTTGAGAAGGACGCCCGTCGCCGAAGTGAGCACCGCCGCGAGCGCCAGCGGAAACAGCATCAGCAAGACGGTGCGGAAGCGTCTTACGAGGAGCCACAGGAAAACGGCGATGACGGCGAAGGCGATGCCCGTCGCCTCAAGCATGGCGAAGGAAATCGTTTCGCCGGCTTTTTTCGCCTGATAGGCGCCGCCGGCGAGATCGGGCAGGACGCCTTCAACATCGGCGACGAATCTGTCGAGCGCGCGATAGTCGCGCACATCGGCGCTCGGCAAAATGTCCACGCGCCATTTGCCGTCGGCGCTGAGATAACGTTCGCGCAACGCGGCGGGGAGCGTTTCAAGTTCTACATAGTCTGCGTTCATGCTGTCGCGAAGTTGCGCAACCAGTTGCGGCCAGAAGGCGAAAACATTTTCCTGCATGAGCGCCTGCGCGGCATCATTATTCTCGATCTGTCCAAGCAGACCCGCAAGGGTTGCGCCGGCGCCGTCCTGATACGCTTCGTCAAGCCGGGCTTTGAGCGCGGCGATTCCGTCGGCGGCCGACGGCCCATCGACGGAGGCAGGCTCGGCGTCGAGGGCAAAGACAAGCGTGCCGGCGCCGAAATCGATGAGCTCAAGCTTTTCATCCTGATCGTCAGGAACGAAATCAGTCAGGGATCGCGTCGCCTCGACGCTTTCAAGCGGGCTGACAAGGTTGTGGGTCTCAATCGCGTCCGCCGCGCTATCTACAAGGCGGCTCAGGCGATAGGGCGCCGTTTCCGGATCGTCGAAAAGCAGGTTGAACCCCTGCACTGACGGCGCATTCGGATTTCTGAGCGCCATCTGGTCCGCGTCGAACCGCACCTGCGGCATCAAAAGGAGCGCCGCGAGGCCGAAGATGACGGTGGCGGCGGCGACCGGTCCTGCGTGGTTTTCGATCCAGGTGAAAAGACCGCGCACGCGGCCTGAATGGGTTCTGCCCGGCTGGCCCTTGAACAGCGCCAGCGCCGCAGGGGCGAAGGTGATAGTGACGAAGAAGGCGATAATGACGCCGGCCCCGGCGATCAGGCCGAGCTGGGCGATGCCGTCAAAGCGGGTCGGCATGAAGGAAAGAAAGGCGATGGCCGTTGTCGGCGCGGCGAGCGCGAGCGCAGGGCCCACTTCGTGAATGGCGCGCCGTAAGGCGCTTCGATTATCGCGGCCCGCTGCACGGTGTTCCTGAATGTGAAGAAGCAGATGGATCGCGAAGTCGAGCCCGAGCCCCACCAGCAACACCGTGAAGGCCACGGAGACAAGATTAAGCTCGCCGATAAAGGCCGCTGCAAAAGCCGAGGTCAGCATCAGCGTGACAACCAGGCCGGAAAGGGTGAGCGCGGCCATTGGCAGGGAGCGATAGCAAAGCAGGAGCAGGAGCGAGACCAGCACAAAGGACAACAGGAATGACAGGCCGATCCCCGTTGTAACCGATTCCAGTTCTTCCATCCGCAGCGCGGGATCGCCTGTCACATAGGTTTTGACCCGCCCGCCATAAGCGTCGCTCATCGCGTCGGTTTCGGCGCGCAGCGCGGTGATCGCTGTCTTGGCGGGTTTGAGCTTCGTAAAGTCGAGAACCGGCGTCGCATAAACGAGCCTCGTATGGTGCGGCTCGTTGCGGGTGTCCTCATCAAGCGCGCCCATCCATGAAAAAGGGCGACGCTCGCCGGCAAGGCTTGCCTCGGCGACGGCGGCGAGTTCGGCGTAAATATCCTGCAGCGTCTCCTGACCGAGATCGGAGCGTTCGGCGAGTTCGTCATTCTCGGCCAGTGTGGTGAAGAGGGTTCCGAGCGAGGGGTCTTTGATCAGCGTTTCGATTAACCCCGCAGCCTTCGACATTTGGGTGAGCCGTGTCTCAAGCTCGCTCTGGCTCAAATAGAGAAGGCCGTTCTCCCTGAAAAACGGATCGGAAGCGGGCGCAAAAACGGCGGTGAAATTACTCTGGTCAGCGAGAAGCCTGGCGCGCAACTCGCCCGCATAGGCGTCCGCCTCGTCCAGCGTCGGCGCGCGGATGATAATGACGACATCATTCTTGATCTGGGGGAAGGCGTCGCGCAGCTCCGCCGCGCGCTCCTGAAACGGAAGCTCCGGGTCCAGCATGGCGCTGGTGTCGGTGTTCACCTTCAGGTGCGTGGCGGCGTAATAACCGGCGAGCCCGCCCATCACGAGGATCGCCGCCGCCAAGGGCGCCCCGGCGCGGCGCGCGGTTTCGGCCCACGCCGCCAGCAGTTTTTCAATGAATGTCAGCATTCGCCTTAGAGCCCAATCAAATATTCAACATCACCCTGGAAAGGTGGTTCATCAGACGTTCGTTCGCCCGAACACGATGCGTCTCGGGCTCTAAAACCAAGGAATAAGAGCCTGGCGCCGTATCGTGCTGGAGCTGGCTGACGTCTGACCACCTATTTTCACTCCGTTGCTAAATTTTCGCTCAGGCTCTGAGAATATCCCCTTTTGGCCCGGACTATAGGCCGCTTCGGGTCAGGGGGAAACGGTGAACAACCATTCCCAAGGGCCTGCTCTTGCGGGGATTTGCAAGGATCGCTAGTGCTCTCGGCCATGGCAGACACTTATAATTATAAAGCCGATCTCGCCTTTCTCGACGACAAGCGCGCCCCCATGACCGAAACCTTGCGCGCCTGGTGCGCGATCAATTCGGGCAGCGCCAATCTTGCGGGGCTCAAGGCTATGCGCGAGGCGCTGGGCGGCGCATTTTCCGAGCTCGGTGCGGAGGTGGAAACCGTTCCCTCGCGCCCGCACCGCATCGTGACCCAGGAGGGCGAGACGGTGGAGCAGCCGGTCGGCGACATGCTGCGCCTCGTGAAGCGGCCGCAGGCGCCGGTTCGGGTGCTGCTTGCCGGTCACATGGATACGGTCTTCGGCGCCGACCATCCGTTTCAGGGCGAAAAATTCCTCGATGACGACACGCTGAATGCGCCGGGCGCCGCCGATATGAAGGGCGGACTGCTCGTTATGCTGAACGCGCTTCTGGCGATTGAGCATTCATCGCTTGCCGATCGCATCGGGTATGAGGTGCTCATCAACGCCGATGAGGAAATTGGCTCCATCGGTTCGGCGCATATGCTGACCGAGGCGGCGAAGCGCGCGCAGTTCGCCTGTGTTTATGAACCAGCGCTGGCGGACGGGACCCTCGCCGGCGCGCGCAAGGGCAGCGGCAATTTCGCAGCGGTCATTCGCGGCAAGAGCGCTCATGCGGGCCGGGAGCATCACCTTGGCCGCAACGCCCTCGCTGCGGCGGCGGATTTCATTTCCGGCATCGACAAGCTGTCGGGCAAACGTGAAGGGCTGACCGTCAATGTCGCCCGCGTCGATGGCGGCGGTCCCAACAATGTCGTCCCCGATCTTGCGGTGGTGCGGTTCAATGTGCGCCTCGAACAGCCCCAAGATTCCGACTGGTTGCTTGAGCAGGCGCAGGCGCTGATCGCCGACATTGACAGGCGCGATGGCTATTCGGCGTCTCTTGAAGGCGGGTTTACCCGGCCGCCCAAGCCGATGACGCCGCAATTGAAGGCGTTCTTTCTGTCTTTGCGCGCCGCTGGCGAAGAGCTTGGCCTCAATATCGACTGGGTTCCCACCGGCGGGTGCTGCGACGGCAACAACATCGCCGCGGCGGGGATTCCGGTGATCGATACGCTGGGCGTTCGCGGGGCGAATATCCATTCGGCGCAGGAATTCTGCAAACTCGACAGCCTTGTGGAGCGCGCGAAGCTCTCCACGCTGCTGCTTTTAAAGATCGCCGCCGGTGAAATTCCCAATCCCGGCGAATTTATAAACACGGAGAAACGGTAATGTCGCTCGCCTTTATGCGCCCGGTGCGGCGCGAGGATTTCGATGCGATTTTGGAGCTCGCCAAACAGTCCGGCGGCGGCATGACCAATTTGCCGTCCGACCCCGAAGCGCTGCGGCCGCGCATTGAATTTGCTGCGGACAGCTTTACGTCAAATCCGAGCGGGCCCGATGGCGAAGTCTACACCATGGTCCTGGAGGAAAATGGTAAAGTGATGGGGCTGTCCGCCGTCTTTTCGGCGGTGGGTCTCGAAAACGGTTTCGTCAATTATCGCATCAACAAGACCGTTCATGCGTCGAAGCAGTTGAAGAAGCGGATCGAGCGGCGCCTCCTGGTGCCGACCCATGATTTTACCGGCGCATCGGAAGTTGGATCGCTGTTTCTTTCGCCCGAAGCGAGGGGCGGCGGCTTCGGCAAGTTTCTCGCCAAGGCGCGCTATCTCTTCATTGCGCAGCATCGCGACCTCGTCGCCGATCCCGTCTGCGCGGAATTGCGCGGCTGGCGCGCGCCTGACGGCAAACAACCCTTCTGGGAGTCCCTCGGCAAACTGTTTTTCGACATGGAGTTCGAGGACGCAGACCTCGCCAACTCCGCCATGGGCAACCAGATTATTTCCGATCTGATGCCGCGCCACCCGATCTATGTGGCGCTGCTGCCGGAAGATGCAAAAGATTGTCTCGGCAAGCCTCATGACAGTGCGGCGCCAGCCTATAGCATGTTGTTGAAGGAAGGGTTCGCGTTCAATCGTTATATTGACGTCTTTGACGGCGGTCCGCTCGTCGATGCGCGCATTGACGACATCAAGACCATCAAGGAGAGCCGGCTTCATCCGGTGGAGATCGGCGATCCGGAAGATGCGCCCTTGCAGTTGATGGCGGCGGGCAGGCTCACCTCTTTCCGCGTCACGCGCGCGCCCGGCAAAATCGATGGCGAAGCGATGGTCATTTCGAAAGAGGCGGCGGCGACCCTTGGCGTCAAATCAGGCGATGAAATCCGCGCAGTGAAGTGGTGATAAAATGACAAATAAAATCCTCATCAACGGCAAGTGGCGCGACGGCGCGGGCGCGGAATTTTCAAGTTTCGATCCGTCAACCGGCGAAACAATCTGGACCGGGGCTGCGGCGACGAAGAATGATGTGAGCGACGCCGTCAGCGCGGCGCGCGCCGCCTTTGAGAAATGGGCGCTGACGCCGATCGCTGAACGCATTGCTGTGATGGAGCGCTATCGCGATCTCATCAAACGCGACGCCGAGGATCTGGCGCGTCTTATCTCGCGCGAGACCGGCAAGCCGTTCTGGGAGACGAAAACAGAAGCGGCGACGGTTTCAGGCAAGGTGGATATTTCGATCCGCGCCTATCACGAACGCACAGGCGAGAAGGAAACGCTGACCGGCGCGACGCGCGGGATATTGCGGCACAAGCCCCATGGCGTGATGGCGGTGTTGGGACCCTATAACTTCCCGGCGCATCTGCCCAATGGTCATATTGTGCCCGCGCTGATCGCCGGCAATACGGTCGTCTTCAAACCGTCGGAAATGACGCCGGGGCCGGGCGCCTTTATCGTAGAACGCATGGTTGAGGCGGGCGTCCCCGAAGGCGTCGTCAATCTGGTGCAGGGCGGACGCGAAACCGGCGAGGCGTTAACGGCGGGAGATGTCGACGGCGTGCTCTTCACCGGCGGGGCGAAAACCGGTCTCGCGATCCACAAGATGTTTGCTGATCGCCTCGATGTCATTCTCGCGCTCGAACTCGGCGGCAACAATCCGCTGATCTGGTGGGATGTGGACGACGTGGAGGCGGCGGCTTTCACGGTGGTGCAGTCGGCCTTCCTGACCAGTGGTCAGCGCTGCACCTGCGCGCGCCGGCTCATCATTCCCGACGGACCGCAGGGCGATCACGCGCTGCTGGCGCTTGGCAAGCTGACGGAACGCCTCATTGTCGGCGCGCCCTTCGATGAGCCGCAGCCCTTTATGGGTCCGGTGATTTCGCCGAAGATCGCGGAAGGGTTGGAGCGCGCTTTCGACCAACTTGTGGACCGCGACGGCGTGCCGGTGAAAAATCTTTCCGTGATCGATGACGGCAAGGCGTTCGTCTCGCCGGGGATTATTGACGTCACCATGTGCGCCGACGGTGTGCCCGATGAAGAACATTTCGGTCCGTTCCTCAAAGTCTATCGTGTGAAAGATTTCGACGACGCCATTGTTCGCTCCAACAAGACGCGCTTCGGCTTGTCTGCGGGCATCCTTACCGACGATAAGGCGAAGTGGGAGAAGTTTCTGGCCTTGTCGCGCGCGGGCATCGTCAACTGGAACCGCCAGACGACGGGCGCCTCCGGCGCCGCGCCCTTCGGCGGCATCGGCGACAGCGGCAATCATCGCCCGTCGGCCTATTACGCCGCGGACTATTGCGCTTACCCGGTGGCGTCGATGGAAGGCGAAGGCTTGCTCGCGATGCCTGAAGGACAGGTGGGCGTTAAGTGATCTACGCCGAATACAATTTCGACGGGCTGATCGGTCCTACGCATAATTATGCGGGGCTCTCATTCGGCAATATCGCGTCCGCAACCAACAAAGGCGCGGCGTCGAACCCGAAAGAGGCGTCGTTGCAGGGCCTTGCCAAGATGCGTGCGGCCATGGAGCTGGGACTTAACCAGGGGTTCCTGCCGCCGCAGGACCGGCCGCACTTAAAAACACTTCGCGCGCTCGGCTTTTCCGGAACCGACAAAGAGATCATCGAAAAGGCGGCGAAGGCCGAGCCGCAATTGCTGGCCAATTGCTACGCCGCTTCGTCCATGTGGACGGCCAATGCGGGCACCGTGGCGCCGTCGCCCGACACCGCAGACGGCAAGGCGCATGTCACGGCCGCTAATCTCGCGGCGAATTTTCACCGCTCCATTGAAGCGGACACGACCGCGCGGGTGCTTGCGCATATTTTCGATAACGAAGACTATTTCGTGCATCACCCGCCGCTGCCCGGCGCCATGCATTTCGGCGATGAAGGCGCGGCGAACCATGGACGTCTGTGCGAAAGCCACGGCGACAAGGGTGTGCACTTGTTTGTCTATGGCGAAGACGGCGAAAAGTTTCCAGCCCGCCAGAAGAAACGCGCAAGCGAGGCCGTGGCGCGCAACCACTTGCTTGATCCGGTGCAAACCGTTTTCGTTCAACAGTCGACGACAGCACTCGACGCCGGCGCCTTTCATAATGACGTCGTCGGCGTCGCCAATGGAACGGTGCTGTTCCTCCATGAACAGAGCTTCGCCGATCGCGACGCCGCTTATAAAGCGATCCGCGAGGCCGCGCCCTTTGTCGACATCATCGAGGCGCCCGCGAAAGACGTGTCCCTTGAGGACTGCATCAAGTCCTATCTCTTCAACTCGCAACTCTTGACCTTGCCCGCCAATAATGGAAGTGGCGGTGAAATGGCGCTTCTCCTGCCGCAAGAGGCGGAAGAGAACGCCCGCGTCAAAGCCTTCGTTGAGGCGACGCTCTCAAAGAACAATCCCGTCAATCGTGCGATCTACAAGGATGTGCGTGAGTCCATGCGGAATGGCGGCGGGCCCGCCTGTCTTCGCCTGCGTGTGGTGCTGTCGGAAGAGGAAGCCAAGGCGGCGAACCCGAACTTCATTCTCGATGAGGCGCGCATCACGGCGCTGGAGCATTGGGTGAAGGCCCATTATCGCGATCGCCTGACGCCAGATGATTTGCGTGACCCTGCGCTGATGGAGGAAAGCTTCGCCGCGATGCAGGCGCTGACCGACCTTCTTTCCATGGGCGCCTTTTACGATTTCCAGCGATAGCGGCGGGAACAAGCCGTCTTAAATGGGCCCCTGCGGCGTTCCCATTTGCGTGATCGCTTCAAAACGCAACACTCCCGCCCATTTCCTGTTTCATTCCGGATCGCGAAACGCATTTCAAAACGGTTAGGCGGCGTTCCCGGTAGGCACCGATTAAGACTTTCCGGCTAAATTTTAAGGATTCACGGCCCGGCGCCGTGCAATCCCGTATCCGCCTATTGAAGGGAGCCGTGACAGTCATGACGAAAGCCATGCCCGAGGGAGAGCGGGCCGGCGGAAAAGACCAGGCGTCGATTCTGTCAGGCTTGATTACAACGGCGCAAAGCCGCCGGCGGGAACTGAAAACCCGGATTATTATCGCCGCTATTGGTTCGCTCTTGCTGTGGGGCGCGATCAGTCATGTGCTGTCCGCCGTGTGGTTTGCGGCGATCGTCGTTACGCAGCTCGCCGACGCTTATGCGTGGCGCGGGTTTACAGACAGCGCGCGCAAACGGCCGCCCAGCAAAACTGAATGGCTCGCAATTCTCGCATCATCGTTGCAGGCGACCCTGGTCTATTCTCTCTTTCCTGCGCTGCTTTGGTTTATGTGGGGCACCCCGGGCAAGGTTTTCGCGATCTTGTGGCTGGCCGGTTCGCTATTGCATGTGACCATGCATATGCATCACGAAAGGCGTACATTCCTCGCGGCCGTCACGCCGCATGCCTTGTATTTTTTCGGGCTTCCGCTCTACGCACTTGCGACTGGCGCTGAACCGGGACGGGCCGGCGCGGCGGCGATCCTCTTGGCGGCGACCCTTTATGCGTCGCATCTTGCGTCGGCCTTCCGCGCCCATGAAGCCTCCAGCGCCGATATGCGTTCCGAGCGCGATCGCGCTGAAGAACGTCAGGCGCAGGCTGAGCAGGCGAACCAGGCGAAGTCGGCGTTTCTCGCCAATATGAGCCATGAAATCCGGACGCCCATGAACGGTATTCTCGGCATGGCGGCGGCGCTCGAAGACACCAAGCTGACGCAGACGCAACAGGAAAAGCTCAAGATCGTGCGCGATTGCGGCGACCTCTTGATGATGGTGCTGAATGATCTTCTCGACTTCTCCAAGATTGAGGCGAACAAGATCGAGCTTGAAAAGGCGCCGTTTTCCTTCAGCGAGATCGCCCGCAATGTGGAAAGCCTTCACGCCCTGAAGGCCAGGCAAAAAGGCGTTGATTTTCGCGTGGAGTGCGACGGCGATGCGGATGCCCTGCGCCTTGGCGACGGTCACCGCATTCTTCAGGTGCTGTATAATCTGGTCTCGAACGCCATCAAATTCACCGAGAGCGGCGCGGTGCTGATGCGTATCACGGCGCCGCGCGCTGAGGGCGATCACACGGTCATTGAGGTGAAAGATTCCGGCATCGGCATGTCCGCCGATCAGATTTCCAGGATTTTCGACCCGTTCACGCAAGCCGACGCCACAACGACACGCAAATTCGGCGGCACCGGGCTGGGCCTTTCCATCGCGAAAGGGTTGGTGACGGCGATGGGCGGCGAGATTTCAGTGCGCTCGACGCTGGGCGCCGGTTCCATTTTCAAAGTTTCTTTTCCGGCGCCGCTGGCGCATGGCGATGATGCGGCCGAAGCGGCGGAGGCGTCCGGTGCGGCTGCGCTAAAACAGCAAAAAGGCCTGCGCATTCTCGCTGGCGAAGACAATGCGGTGAACCAGGCTGTGTTGAAGGCGTTTCTTGATCAGCGCGGGCACAGAACGCTTTTTGCGTCCGACGGCCTTGAGGCGGTTGCAGCTTTCAAGCGTGATAAATTCGATGTTGTGTTAATGGACATATCCATGCCGCGGCTGGACGGCCCTGAAGCCATGCGTCAGATCCGCTTTCTTGAGCGTGAGCTTGTTGCGGGCAAGCCGACGCCGATCATCGCCATTTCGGCCCACGCCATGCGTCAGCAGATCGAGGAATTTCTTGAGATGGGCTTTGACGGCTATGTGACGAAGCCGATCCGCGCCGAGGAGTTGCATGCCGAGATTGATCGCGTCACGGCGCCGCCAGAAGTCGCTGCGAGCGTTGCGTAAGGGCGCTCCAGAAAACAAACCCAATCTGGAAATTCTCTAACGGATGATGGACTGCGGCAACGGCGTCACCACCTTGCGCGCCACTTCGCGCAGCGTGAAACTCGATTCCACTGTCGCAATATTTGGCATACGGAGCATTGTTTCCGACAGGAAGGTTTCATACGTCGCGAGCGACGGCACGACAACGCGGATGAAGTAGTCGAACTTGCCGGTGACGAGATAGCATTCCATCACTTCTTCGCGGTTCTTGATCGCGGTTTCGAATTCTCTGAGCGTTTTGTCGTCTTCGCGCTCGAGCTTGACCAGAATGATCACCGTGACATTGACGCCGAGCGCCTCACGATTGATCTCGGTGCGATAGCCCTTGATGATCCCTTCGGTCTCCAGCCGTCTGAGGCGCCGAAGGCAGGGGGTTGGCGACAGGCCCACCCGTTCTGCGAGTTCCGCATTGGTGATCCGGGCGTTCTCCTGAAGGTGTTTCAGGATCTTGTGGTCGATATGGTCGAGCTTCATAGGTCCGCTTTCACTAATCCTTCCTGTATTTAGCATTATATGCTAACCGTCAAGCGGCCAAGCCCGATATTTGACCGGAAGCGCTCGACGAAAAGGTATAGGAAGCCTCCCATTCTGGCCGGTTTGGGCGCAGGGCTCGCGGCTGCATGGAGGACGTTCCCAATGAAATCTGAGGTTCTGCCGGTCGAGGGCTGGCGCAAAGTCGTGCATTTTACCGAAGAATCTACGGGCCTTAACGCGATTATCGCCGTGCATGACGCGACTCTCGGGCCTGGCTGCGGCGGCTGCCGGATTTACCCTTATGCGAGCTTCGAGGCAGGGCTTGAGGACGTAAAAAATCTTTCCCGCGGCATGACCTACAAGAACGCCATGGGCGGCATTCCGTTCGGCGGCGGCAAGGCGGTGATTTTCGCCGATCCGAAGAAAGACAAGACGCGGGAATTATTGAAGGCCTTCGGCCGCGCCGTGGATAGCCTTGAGGGCCTTTATTACACCGCGGAAGATTCCGGCGTTACGGAAGCCGATCTCGCGACCATCCGTTCCGTCACCAAATATGCGGCGGGAATGGAGAAGGAAGGCGTCGGCGGCAACCCGTCGCCTTTTACGGCGCGCGGCGTCTGGCGCGGCATGCAAGCGGCGGCAAAGCGCAAATTCGGCAAGGACAGTCTGAACGGGATGACGGTGTCGATCCTCGGCGTCGGCGCAGTCGGGATGGAGCTTGCAAGACTCATCCATGAAGAAGGCGGCAAGCTTGTCGTTGCCGATGTCAATCAAGCCGCCGTGACCGAAGCGGTGACGCGCTTTGGCGCGGAAACCGCGACGCCGGAAGACGCGGTTGCGGTCGATGTCGATATTTTCGCGCCCTGTGCGCTTGGCGGTTCCATCAACGCTGAAACGCTGCCGCGCCTTAAAGCCAAAATCATCGCCGGCGCCGCGAACAACCAGCTTAAAACGCCGGATATGGACCAGGCGTTGAAAGACAAGGGCGTTCTTTATTGCCCGGACTACGTGATCAATGGCGCAGGCGTGATCTCCGTCGGGCTTGAAATTCTCGGGAAGTGGACGACACCTGAAATGAACAAGCGGATCGACAATATTGGCGCCATGCTCACCGATATTTTCAACCGCGCTGAAGCGGAAAACGCCCCCACCGGCGCGATCGCCGACAAGATGGCGCTTGAGATTATCGCCCGCGGCCGTAAGGCCGCATAACAGTTAGGTGGCCGTAAGGCCGCATAAAAACGGGCGAACGCGCATCATCACGTCATGAGGATGAGGGTGGCGGGCTGCCGGCGCGGGGCCTATATATCCGTCCAAAAGGAGACATCCCATGACAGCATCAGATCCCGTCCTCATCGCCGGCATGGCGCGCACGCCCATCGGTAATTTCCTTGGCGCCTTTGCGACCGTCAAAGCGACGGAGCTCGGCTCGACCGCCATTAAGGCGGCGCTGGAGCGGGGCGGCGTGAAGCCTGACGATGTGGATGAAGCGCTCATGGGCTGCGTTCTTCCGGCGGGCCTCGGCCAGGCGCCGGCGCGGCAAGCGTCTCTGGGCGCGGGGCTGCCGAAATCCGCAGGCTGCGTCACCGTCAACAAGGTTTGCGGCTCCGGCATGCGGACGGTCATGATGGGTCATGACTCAATTGCGGCCGGCTCCGCCTCGATTGTGGTCGCAGGCGGCATGGAGTCCATGACCGGCGCGCCGCATCTGCTTCCCTCTGGCCGCACCGGCATCAAATTCGGCAATGGTCAGGTGTTCGACCATATGTCCTATGACGGCCTCGAAGACCCCTATAACAATCACGCGGCCATGGGGATTTTCGCGGAGAAATGCGCCAGGGAATGGCAGTTCTCCCGCGAAGAGCAGGATGAATATTCCATGCGCTCCGTGACGCGGGCGCAGGACGCGATCAATACCGGCAAGTTCAGGGACGAGATCGTGCCTTTTGAAGTCGCGGGCCGCAAAGGTTCTGTGACCGTTGCTGACGACGAAAAACCGGGCCTTGTGGACGCCGCGAAAATTCCGTCTCTGCGCGCCGCGTTTGAAAAAGACGGCACAGTGACGGCGGGCAACGCTTCGGCGATTTCCGATGGCGCCGCCGCGCTGGTTTTGATGCGCCAGTCCATGGCCGACAAGAAGGGCGCCAAGCCGATTGCGCGCATCGTCGCGCAAACTAACCATGCGCAGGAGCCGGAATGGTTCACGACGGCGCCGGTCGCGTCCATTCAGAAAGTGCTGGAAAAAGCCGGCTGGTCTGCGGGCGATGTCGATCTCTATGAAATCAACGAAGCCTTCTCCGTGGTGCCTCTTGCGGCCATGCGCGAACTCAAGCTGCCGGCCGAAAAGGTCAACATCCATGGCGGCGCCATTGCGCTCGGCCACCCCATCGGCGCCTCCGGCGCGCGCATTCTCGTGACGCTGATTAACGCGCTCCAGCAAACCGGCGGCAAAAAAGGCGTCGCCTCCCTCTGCATCGGCGGCGGCGAAGCAACGAGCCTGGCGGTGGAGTTGATTTAGCGCCGCACCACTATCCAAACACGCGCCGCAGGATTTCCGAAGTGCGTTTCGCCGGGTTGGAGCGGATCGCCGCTTCTTCCCTGGCGATATAGAGGAACATGCCGTCGAGCCCATACTGAACGCCATGACGGATCAGGTCGGTCTTGGCGTCCGCGCCAAGCTTCGGCGCCAGCGGTATGGATTTCATGCTGGCGGTCAGTTGGTCGAACGTCCTGATCGCGCCCGCTTCCTGCAGGGCGTTCGACATGATCGGCGTAAACAGATTGGTGAGGGGCGAGAAGGTTCTGTTCTTCAGATAATTGGTCGCCGCATTGTCGCCGCCACGCACGACGCCAATGGCATCATTGATGCTCATGGATGAAATGGCGTTGATGAAAATGCGGCGCGCGCGCGGAACCGCCGTCTCTGCGCCACGATTGAGTTGTGTTTCCAGCCTATCAAGCGGGCCAGACAGGCCGAGGCGTCCCAGAGATGACTGCATGTCCTGCAAGAAGCCGGGCAGGGGAATGTGAATTTGCGGATTGCGCAGGAAGCCATCGCGCACGCCGATGGTCGAAATCGCTGAGCCAACGCCATTGTTCAGCGCTGCGCGAATGCCCGCTGCTGCATCCGCTTCCGAGAGCGGGCCGCTGCTTCCCGGAATGCTCGGAAATGTCACGCCATCGGTGACGCAGCCGGTCAGCATGCCGGCCGCGCCGAGCATCAGAAACGACCGCCGCGGCAGTGGCGATGAGGAGAGATTGGTGGTCATGGAGCCTCCTGAATTTTCAAAAGCCTAGTCGCCGCTCACCGCCGGAACATTGGTGAACGGCGCAATCCCGAACTCCGGATAGATCTCGCTCGGGAAATACATCGTTCCGCCGCGCGAGACGAGAGCGATCGACTTGATCGCTTTGAGGTCTTCGGTCGGGTCACCGGGAACCAAGAAGAAGTCGGCGAGCTTGCCGGGCTCAATCGCGCCGCGGCTGTCGCCGAAACCCATATAGTCCGCCATGTCATAGGTGGCGCGCTTTAAGGCTTGGGCCGGCGTGAACCCGAAGCGCTGGAACAGTTCGACCTCGCGGTGCAGTTCGAAGGCGCCGCCGAGATCGGTGCCGGGAACGATGAATATCCCGCGCTCATGCATCATCGCCAGCGTGTCGATGATCTTGTCGAAGGCGGCGCGATAGGCGGCGTCTTCTTCCTCGTCGGCGACGTTGAGAAGCGCGACCTTCGACCCTCGTTGCACGGCCACGGGCATGTGGTCCACATAATCGGCCATGCCAATGCGAGTCTCGCCATTACGCGCGAGCAGGCCGAATTCGTGGATCACCGTGGTTGGATCGACAACGATGTTGTTGTCCACCATGAGGTTGATGGTGCGCTGGACCTTTTCACTCTCCAGATCGAGATCGGCGAATTTCGCCATTCCGGTAATCCGGGCGAGGGTGCGCGTGTCATCCTCGGGGCCCAGCACCCAGCTCAGCATCACCTGATTGATATGCGTGATTTCGTCATAACCGGCTTCGATCATTTCATCAGGCGTCGAAAAGGCCGGGATGTGACCGGCGACGCGCATGCCATGAGCATGGGCTTCGGCGGCCATGGCCGGCACCCATTCGCCCTTGACCGAGCTGTAGACCTTGATCTGGTGATAGCCGCCGCGCTCTGCATACATGCGCACGAGGTCAACCGCTTCTTCTTCGGAGGTCGCAAGCTCGCCTGTCGAATTGTTGGTTTCGCTGACGCCTTCGATGAAGCCGCTCATGGAGATGCGCGGCCCGGCGAGAACGCCGCTTTCGATTTTCTCACGCAACGGCTCCAGGACGTCGATCTCATTGCCCATGTCGCGCACGGAGGTAATCCCGGCGAGCACGTTAATAAGCGCGTCATCATCGCCCATATGGCCATGCATGTCGTAAAGACCCGGAATGAGCGAGCCGCCTGCGCCGTCGATCACCACTTCATTGTCGCCGCCTGCATCGGCGGCTTCGATGGCGGCGATGCGGTCGCCTTCGATGACGACGGAGACAGGCGCGGACATGTCGAGGCTTTCGGGCTGGAACAGCCTCACATTGCGGATGCGCACGGGGCCGTCATAGCGGTGAGCGTAGCGGGCCTGAATATCCTCATACCGTGCAGCGCCGTATTTGGCGGCGAGATTTCTGAGCCGTTCTTCCTCGCCTTCATAGCCTTTGCGAATGGTGATGAAGCGCGGCGTGATATAGGCGAAGAATTTGTTCTCGTCGTCGAGGATGAAATAATCAGGATCGAGATCGGCGCCGGAAAGCGCATAGGTAGTGATTGTTTCATCGCCGCCATCGCCGGTGACGGTCAGCGTCTCCATTTCCGTCAGGCGAAGCTCGCCGGCGGGCAGGGCCGGCATGGTGCGGTCGCTGTCCTGCAACAGGGCGTTTGCCTGAATGAAGGCGGCGTAAGGGCTGCCGAACTGGTTGATGTAAAGCGTCGGTTCGCCGACCGTCGCATTGCCTTCGCCGGCGGCGTCGGACCATGTGGCCGCTCCGCTGTTTAGCGCGTAGCTTTCCTCAATCTGATTACCGAAGGTCGTATTACCCGCAATCGACCAGGCGACAGGCGTTCCCGCCTCATCGAGCGACAGCGTTTCCTTGAAGCCGGGGCCCCGGCCGTTGTTTTTGAAGTCGTAGTCGATGGCGTATTCATTTCCATGACGCTCGACATTCATATAGCCGACCGGCGTTCCGGCGATGATCACCGAATAGGCTTCTTGCGACGCGGCCGTTTCAGTGGGCTCTGCAGCTTTCTGCGAACAGGCTGCGGCCAGCAACAAGATGACGCCAGCGCCGGCGCTGCGGCGCGCAATGGATAAAATTGACATGAAGCCCCTCTTTTCCCCGGTTTTGTAGTAAAAATAGTTTCTGATTGTGGACGACATTCTCATAAACCGCCAAGGCTGGCCAGCACGTTTTGCCGCAAAAAATAAGGGCTTGGCCGCATTGCCGGGCGTCTCGCAGAAAGCTACATACGGGGCCATCTCACTCATAATAATCAGGAGACGGCCCGAACGGCCGGCCAACCCAAATGACCAAACAGACCTTCGACTGGCAGGACCCGTTAAGCCTTGAAACACAGCTTTCGGATGAGGAGCGGATGATCCGCGACGCGGCGCGAGGGTTTGCGCAGGACAAGCTGATGCCGCGTATTCTCATGGCGAACCGCGAAGAGCGCTTCGACCGCGAGATCATGACCGAGCTTGGCCAGCAAGGATTGCTCGGCGCCACAGTGGCGGAAGAATATGGCGGCGGCGGCGCGAACCATGTCGCCTATGGTCTTATCGCAAGGGAAGTTGAGCGCGTTGATAGCGGTTACCGCTCGGCCATGTCGGTTCAGTCGTCTCTTGTCATGTACCCGATCGAAAGCTTCGGCACGGAAGAGCAGAAGAAAAAATATCTGCCGAAACTCGCGAGCGGCGAATGGGTCGGGTGTTTCGGCCTGACAGAGAGCGACGGCGGCTCCGATCCGGGCGCGATGCGCACGAAAGCGGAAAAGGTTGACGGCGGCTACAAGCTCAACGGTTCGAAAATGTGGATCACCAATTCACCCATTGCCGATCTCGCGGTGGTTTGGGCGAAGTTGGATGGTGAGATCCGCGGCTTCGTTGTTGAGCGCGGAACGAAAGGGTTTGAAACACCGAAAATCGAAGGCAAGCTTTCGCTGCGCGCCTCCGTGACGGGGGAGATTGCGCTTGATGACGCCATTGTGCCGGAAGATGCGCTGCTGCCGAATGTCAAAGGTTTGCGCGGCCCGTTCTCCTGTCTCAACAAGGCGCGTTACGGTATTTCGTGGGGCGCTATGGGCGCGGCGGAATATTGCTGGATGGCGGCGCGCGATTACGCCATGGAGCGCGTCGTCTTCGGCAAGCCCATCGCCGGCACGCAATTGGTTCAGAAAAAACTCGCCGACATGCAGACCGAAATTGCGCTCGGGCTTCAGGGCGCGCTGGCGCTGGGGCGTCTCCTCGACAGCGGCGCATATGTGCCCGAAGCGATCTCTATGATGAAGCGCAACAATTGCGGCAAGGCGCTCGACATCGCGCGCGTCGCCCGTGATGTCCATGGCGGCAACGGCATCTCTGATGAGTATCATGTCCTGCGCCATGCGGTGAATCTCGAAACGGTCAACACTTATGAGGGCACGCATGACATTCACGCCCTCATCCTCGGCCGCGCCATGACCGGCATCCAGGCGTTCATGTAATTTGCCTCACCCGAAGGCGGCGCCGGCTGCGCCGCCTGTAGCGGAGCTTGCCGGCGCCAGCGCCGTCCGGTGGCGTTTCCTCGCGAGGACGTTTCCTCCAGGGACGGCGCAGCCGTTATGTTCGGCTGTCTGCTCGGGCGCTTGGCGCGCCCCTGGGCGAGCGTTTAGCACGAGTACGGACAAAGGTCATTTTGCAGGCGCGAAGAGCGTTTCAGCCGCCGACTTGCGCCTGCAACCCTTTCGCAGATGTGGTGTGCTGGAATTTCAGCTTCCGGTCCGGAAAGACGTAATGGAAGGCCCCATGGGACATGAGCGCCGCCTCATGAAAGCCGGACAGGATCAGTTTCAGCTTGCCTGGATACCAGGCCATATCGCCGATGCAGAAAATGCCCGGTACGGAGGTTTCGAATTTTTCCGTGTCGACCTCGATGCGGTTTTCCGTGAGGTTCAGCCCAAATTCCGCGATCGGTCCCAGCTTCATGGTGAGCCCGTAAAAAGCGAGAAGCGTGTCGCAAGGAATGTCGAAAGCCCCGTCTTTTTCGCTCTCGACGGAAACTGCGCTGATCTGGCCGTTTATGCCTTTGAGCCCTTTGATCTGCGCCACTTGAAAGTCGATTTTCTCTTCATTGGCGAGCGCGTGCATTTTCTCGACACTGTCCGGCGCGGCGCGAAAATCCGGCCGGCGGTGAATGAGAGTTATCTTTTTGGCGATGGGCTGGAGATTTAAGGTCCAGTCGAGGGCGGAGTCTCCGCCGCCTGCGATGACGATGTTTTTGTCCTCAAAGGCGTCGCGTTCGCGCACGGCGAAAAAGACCGACTGTCCTTCGAAGTCATCGACGCCGGGGATGGGCGGCTTTTTCGGCTGGAACGAGCCGCCGCCCGCGGCGATGACAATCACAGGCGCAGTGATTGTCGTGCCGAGGTCGGTGGCGATCGTCCACTTTCCGTCCGGCGTTTTATCCAGTGAGACCGCCATTTCATTCATGTGAAATTTGGCGCCGAACGGGTCGATCTGTTCGAGTAATTGTTTCGTCAGTTGCTCGCCGGTGATCGACTTGATGGCGGGAATGTCGAGGATCGGCTTTTCGGGGTAAAGCTCGGCCGCCTGACCGCCGGGCTTGTCGAGAATATCGACTAGATGCGACTTGACGCCGAGGAGACCGAGTTCGAACACGGCGAAGAGGCCGCAGGGTCCTGCGCCGATGATGATCACATCGGTTTCATGGGCGCCGCCGGGCGGAACGCTCTCCACGGTTGCTGCGGCCATCGCCTTTCCTCCCGTCGAGTTTTGCGGCAAAGCCTAGACGAGTTCCGGGGCGTCAGGGAAGGGGCGCTTGAGCTGAATGCAGCCTCAGTTCAAGAGTTCGGCTTGCGAAGGCTCCGGAAAACCCGGGCGCGTCGCCTGTCTTCCAGACCAGAGGAAACGCGCCCCATGGGGTCGCCGCGGCGAAGATGAGCTTGCCCGGTCTTTCGGCCACCAGGACCGCGTTAATATGCTCGATTGGCGCCTCCAACGCCGCCAGCCAGACCGCCAGTTCTCCTTTGGGAGTAATCGTGACCGCACAAACGCCCTCCTGTTGAGCAATGCTGACAGCGCCCATTGCATTGTCAGCTTGCGGTTTTGCGTCCGGGTTGGAAACGAAAACGCCATCGTAGCCCCATTCGCCAGTAGGGCAGTGAACCGGATCCACGGTTTCGGCCGCAGCCGTCGCGATCAGTTCGCCTGTCGTTTCAATTCGGGATGTCCATGCGGCATTGGACAGGAGCGCTGAGGCGAAATTTCGAGAGCGGTTGTAGGTGAGTATCGATCTTGCGCCGGGCGTCACGCCGGCATGGTGGACGACCGGCTCTCCTTCCCAGTTTTTCCCTATGCGCCAGCCAAAGCCGATGGAAAAACGGTTCGTGCTGACAGGGTCGCCATTGTTCAGCGTCGCAGGGGTGATGGAGGCGTCTCGAAGATCGGGCCTGACAATCGCGCCGCGCATATAAGCATCAGCGAAGGTAACGAGGTCGGAAGGCGTGCTGAGAATGCCCGTGGCGCCAACTACATGATGCTGATCGTTCCGCGGGATTTCACCGCCATGTTGAACAAACAGGTGTGATGCATCGTTTGGCAGAGCATCGATATGTTCGACTTCGGTCCCCGTAAGAGAAAGAGGCTCCAAAATTTGCTGGCGAAAGTTTTCTTCAAAAGAAGCGCTTGTCGCGTTTTCAATCGCGGCGCCCATGAGCGCATAACCGTAGGAGCTATAATTATATTTCTCGCCGGGTGAGAACAGCAGGGGCTTGTGTGCGTATATCGAAAGTGAATCATTCAAAGAGGGATAGCTTGCAGTTGGATCGTAATTATCGTCACCGGTGTAATGGGCGATGCCCGAAATATGAGCCGCTAAATGGCGCAGGGTGATCTCACCTGCTGCGTTTTCAGGCCAGTCAGGGACGTAAACGCGAATATCATCGTCGATATTCAGGACTTCCGCCTCACTGAGCTTCAATGCCATCGCAGCGGCGAAAAGCTTGGAAACGCTGGCGATGCGAAATTGTGTCCGCTCTGTAATCGGGATCAGCCGTTCTGCGTCTGTAAACCCGGACTGTCCCGTCCATATGATTTCGCCGTCTTTCATGACAGCGGCGCTCAGTCCTGGCGCTCCCGATACTACCTGAAGAGAGTCTAGGAGGTGCTGCGCAGTGGTTTCGCCGGCATGCGCCGAGCCCAATAGCGTGCTGAGTGCGCAACAGATTGCCGGAACGAAGCGCCTTTTTATCATTCTCCCATCCCTCTCACTTTGGCGTATTTGGATTTCAACGCTGCAAAACCGGATTTCCGTCGCAGACAGTCTTGCCTTATCTCAAAAACAAAAAAAGGGCCCATATGGGCCCCTTTTCCGGTTGCGCTCTGTGCGCGCCTATTTCTGTTTTTCGGCCTCTTTCAGCTGTTCTTTCAGGCGCGCGATCATGGCTTCCCGGCGCTCGGCGTCACGCTTGGCGCTTTCTTCCATCCGGGCGATGGCCTTGCGCAGATGTTCCGCGCGCGCTTCCGGATCGGCGCTGTCATGGTCGCTGAGGCAGATGACTTCCCGGCTGATGACGCGCTCGCCGCCGTCGCCGTCATCTTCGCCCCAGGAAAGCACCATGGGGTCATCAGCCTCGACACCGTTGCAATCCGCCATCTGAAAATAATGGTCGCCATGGGCGCCATCCGATGTGACCGTGACCCAGCGCATGGCGCTCGCTTCAGGCGGCAAAGGCGCATCAGGAGCGGCGATGGAGTCAAAATCCGTATCGGCGTCGACATCGCCTGTGGTGAAAACCCTCACTCTGTGCGGCGCGCCTGCGCGCTTGATGGAGATTGTTTGTTCCTTGCCATCCTTCTTGTTGATCAGGGTGACTGTTTCAAAAGGCATTTCGTCGTCATCGTCGTAAATATCTTCAGAGATCAGCTTTCCCTTGCGGTCGAATATCTGGACATTTCGCTCGCCGTTTTCTTCCTCAATGACAAGCTTGCCCGGATTTTTAACGCCGTCGATTTTCATGGTTTCGCCGTCGTCAGCGGTGATGATCGTTCTTGACGTCACTTTCTTTTGTTCACCATGAGCGATCTTGATTGTCTTTGTTTGCTTTGCGTCTTTTTCGTCGGCAAACCCATAGGAGGCGGTTGCGGCGAGGCTGACGGCCGTGAAGATCGCGGCGGCGGCGACGCCAGCGGCGAGACGGGCGCGGCTTTTCTTGCGGGACTTAAGCAGCATTATTCTCTCCTTGACGGGATGGGCGAGGGTGAGGCCATAGGCGGGGGCGTTCATCTCCCTACGGACGGATTTCAAAATGGCGGCGGCGTAATTGCCTTCCGCGCCGCCGCAGCGGGCGAGGACAAAGGCGTCGCAGGCGGCTTCCTGATCGGTGCGGAAGGCGGAAAAGAAAAAATGCGCCAGCGGGTTCGGCCACTGCGCCGCCTGGAAGGCGAGGGCGGCCAGCGTCGCCGCCATATCGCCGCGCGCCACATGGGCGATTTCATGGGCGAGGACGAGGCGTTGCTCGGCGCGGGCGTAATCGGTTTCAAAGCCGGCGGGCAGGAAAATCACCGGCCGCAAAAGCCCGATGAGGCAGGGGCCATCCGTATCATTGTTATTCACGCGCAGCTGCGGCGCGCGGGAAAGACGCAGCCCCCTGGCGATGTCCTGGGCCATTGCGCTGGCGGACGGGGAAGCAGGCTTTGAATCCGCAATGCGTGCGCGCAGATATTTTGCCTGGTTTTCAAGATGAAGGCAGAACCAGGCGAAGGCGACCGCGGCCCAAAGGAACAGTGCGGCGCCGGCGACAAGCGAGAGCCAGTCGACGCCATATGTCAAAAATTCCGTATTGGACGGAAGCGGCGCTACAAGCGTCTCCCATCCCTGGGGCGCATTTACGGTGGCTGGTTCGGCGGCCGGGGCGATGGCCGGCTCCAGCGTGTCCGGCGCCGGAAGCAGCTTCAGCTCGGGCAGAAAGAGACGCGCCGCAGGGGCAAGCCACAGCGCATAGGCTGCGCGCGCGCCGAACAATCGCGCGAATGGTTTCCTGACCAGCAGAACAAGAAGGATCAAAATGCTGAGCGCCAGCGAGGTTTCGCCGAGCCAGCGGAGAAGGTCAATCGCTGTCACGTTTCAACTCTCCAATCAGGGCTTCAAGCTCACTTAAATCTTCGCGCGTGAGCCCCTTGCTCTCCGCCAGATGCGCGACCAGCGGCGCGGCGCGGCCGCCGAACAATTGGTCTGCAAGGCGCTGTGTCGCGCGCCGGGCATGGGCGTTCCGCGTGACTTTCGGGCTGTAGAGATAGCGCCTGCCATCAGGCTTGTGTTCAACGGCGCCTTTTTCAACAAGGCGCGACAGGAGCGTCTTTACGGTTTTAAGGCTCCAGCCGGTTTCGTCGGCGAGCCTTTCGGCGACAGTGGACGCTGCGAGCGGACTTTCGGCCCACAGGACATCCATGATCTGGAATTCCGCTTTGGTTATCTGCCTGGTCATCAGATTCCGGCGCTCACTTCCCTGCTGACTACAACTGTAGGCATTTCATGGATTACATCTGTAGTCAATAGGGGTTTGTCGCAGGGAAAGGTCGCTTTGACGTGAGGGTGATTTGCTCCCCGGGACGGCGCGCGTTATGCCTCCGTTTCAATGATAACCACTTAAATGTTGCGTATCAGGAAGTGTTTCCCATGGCCGCGAAGAATCAAAAGCCGCTCGGAACAGGGCTCGGGCCCCATACGACCGCTACCGAGGTGATGGAAGGCGTCCGCCTCGACGGCAAGACGGCCGTCGTGACCGGCGGTTATTCCGGCATCGGACTAGAGACGGTGAAGGCGCTTGTTGCGGCGGGCGCTGAGGTGATCGCCCCGGCGCGCGACAAGCGCAAGGCGGACGAAGCCTTCGCCTCTGCCGGGCTTGCCATCGCAACACTTGAAATGGATCTCGCCAATCTGACCAGCGTCTTTGAGGCGGCTGCGGAAATCGGCGACAGTCACAACAGCGTCGATTTCTTGTTCAACAATGCCGGCGTCATGGCCTGTCCGGAACAGCGCGTGGGCCCGGGCTGGGAATTTCAGTTCGCCGTGAACCATATCGGTCACTTTGTCTTCACGCGTGAGCTGATGCCTTATCTCCTGAATGGCGAAGGTGCGCGCGTCGTCACCACCTCTTCTGTGGGACACAAGCGCAGCCGCATTCGCTGGGACGACATCCATTTCGAAAAAGAGCCTTACGACAAGTGGCTTGCTTATGCGCAGTCGAAAACCGCGAATGCGCTTTTTGCATTGGAGCTTAACAATCGCCGCGATCGGGACGGGGTGAAATCGTTTTCCGTACATCCCGGTCCCGTGCTGACGCCGATCATGCGTCACATCACAGATGACGAATTGATCGCGATGGGCTGGAAACAGCCGAATGGCGACCTAACGGAGGAAGCGCACCGTTTCGTAAAGTCGCCTCTGACGGGCGCGGCGACATTGCTCTGGGCGGCGACAAGCCCGCTGCTTGAAAATCGCGGCGGCGAATATTGTGAGGATTGCGACATCGCGGCCATGTCGACGCCGGAAGCGCCGCGCTGGGTCAATGTCGCTGAATGGGCGGTCAATGACGATGACGCCAAGCGCCTTTGGGCGATGACCGAAGAGATGGTGCTGGCGGCGGAGGCTTAAACCGCCGCGCCGAAAAGAGATCCGATAAAATAGGTCGCCCCGCCCGCAAGCGCGCCGATAAACGCCATGCGCAAACCACCCGCAAGCGCACTTTTTCCGGAAAACAAACTCAAGGCGGCGCCAATGGCGAAAAGGCTGACGCCGGCCAGAGTCGCAGCGGCGGGAACGGCATTGTTTCCTGCGCCAAAAACGAACGGGACAAGCGGAATGATCGCGCCGCAGGTAAAAGCGAGAAAAGACGATAGCGCCGCTCCGGCTGGCGAGCCGAGATTGTCGGGATCAAGCCCCAACTCCTCACGCGTCAGGGCATCAAGCGCCGCGTCGTGATCCTTGATCAGGTCAAGCGCAAAGCTTCGCGCGTCTTCGAGCGCCATGCCGCGCGCATGATAGATCAGCGCCAGTTCTTCGGCCTCTTCTTCAGGATAAAGCTCCAGCTCTTCGCGTTCCTGTCCGATCTGATGCTCATACATCTCCCGTTGCGAGCGCACGGAAACATATTCACCCGCCGCCATGGAAAAGGCGCCGGCGAGCAGGCCGGCGACGCCGGTCAGTACGACGTCATTTGTCGCGAGCGCGGCGCCGGAAACGCCCATGACGAGCGACGTGTTTGAGATGAGCCCGTCATTGACGCCGAACACCGCCGCGCGCAAAGAGCCGCCGCCCGTCTGATGACGTTGCCCGATCTTTTCGACATCTGTCGGCATGGGATGGCCCGGTCTGAGCACGGGTCCTGAATAAACGGAGACGCCGCGCACTTTCACCGCGGCGAGAACGGGCCGCATGGCGCGCGGTCCGAATAGACCGACCATTTTGGCGATGAGCCGCGCCCGCAAGGACGGCGCGAAGGGCGGCGGCGAAAAGTCTTTGGCGATGATGCCAGCTTGCTCTTCCGCCGCAGCGGCCATTTGTTCAAACAGCTTTTTGCGCGCCGGCGCGTTCTCCGCTCTGGCGACGGCGGCGCTCAGATAGGCGGCGGTCTTTTCCGATGTCCAGCGGTCGAGATGGTCTTCCGGCATGGGCGCTCCCGGTCATGCAGCGCCGGGCTTTGCGTTTCCGGCGAATGGGTTAGACTGGCCAAAACAAAAGGGGTTTCGGGGTGATAATCAGACAGTTTGCGCGAATTACAACAATCGCCGCGACGATTGTCGCGTTTCTTTTTGCCGTGGCGGAGGCGCAATCCGTGCCGGACCGGTCCCTGGGTGAGGGGCCTTATGACCGGCTTGTGATCCGCGGCGTCACCGTCATCGATGGGGCGGGCGCCCCGCCTTTCGGGCCGGCGGATGTTGTTGTTGAAGGCGGCCGGATCACCGGGATTGTGCCCGTGGGCGCCCCGGGCCTGCCGATCAATCAAAACCGGCGCCCGGAGGCGGGCGGGCGCGAGATTGACGCCGACGGCATGTATCTCCTGCCGGGCTTCGTCAACATGCATGGCCATATCCATAATGAGGATACGGGCCAGGGCGTGCCGCCGGACTACATTTTCAAGCTCTGGCTCGCGCACGGCATCACGACTGTGCGTGAACTCGGCAACGAGGCGGGCGCGGCGTGGACCTCCGGCGTTGCGCGGGCGTCGGCGCGCAATGAAGTCGATGCGCCGAACATCTATCCTTATCCGGTGTTTCGCGGCTGGAGCGCCGGCGACGTCGACACGCCGGACGAAGCGCGGATGCGCATTCGCCAGTTGAAGCGCGACGGCGCCGTGGGCGTTAAATTCTTCGGCGCGCCGGAAGAGATCTTATGGGCTGGTTTGGAAGAGGCGAGAAAACAGGGCCTCAAAACCACCATGCACCACGCGCAGCTTGATGTGGCGCATGCGGATGTCATGGATACATCGGCGCATGGTCTCGGCTCCATGGAGCATTGGTACGGCTTGCCGGAAGCCCTGTTCGACGATCGCACGCTTCAGGATTATCCCGTCGAGTACAATTACAATGACGAGCAGCACCGCTTTGAGAACGCCGGCAAGCTCTGGAAACAGGCCGCAGGGCCTGACAGCGACCGCTGGGAAGAGGTGATGTCGACGCTTTTGGAGCGTGAGTTTTCCATCATTCCGACCTTCTCGATCTACTCTGCAAGCCGCGACTGGATGCGCAAGCGCCGCGCTGAATGGCATGACGAATACACTATGCCGTCGCTTTGGAAGTTCTATGCGCCCGACCGCAACGCCCATGGCTCTTACTGGTTCGACTGGGGCGCGGAACAGGAAGCGGCGTGGAAGGAAAATTACCGCCTGTGGATGCGCTTCATCGAGGAATATAAAAATCGCGGCGGCAAGATCGGCGTCGGCGAGGATGCGGGCTACATCTATTCCACCTATGGCTTCGGCTTCGTCGAAGAGATGGAGATGCTGCGTGAAGCCGGTTTTCATCCGCTGGAAGTCATCAAGGCGGCGACGCTCGACGGCGCAAAAATTCTCGGGCAGGACGGCGAGACCGGCTCCATTCAGGTGGGCAAGCGCGCCGATCTTGTGATCGTCGGGGGAAATCCGCTCGCCAATCTGAAAGTGCTTTACGCCACGGGCCATGTGAAGCTCGACCCCGAGACCAATCGTCCCGTTCGCGTCGGCGGCGTTGACTATGTGGTGAAGAATGGCGTCGTTTATGAGGGCGCGAAACTGCGCGACGACATCAAGGCGATGGTTGCCGGCGAAAAACAGCGCCTCGGCGTCGCGCCGGGGCCGATGCCGATTGTCGACTTTGAATTGCAAGGAAATTGAGGACGAGAATGAAAAAGTTTCTGTTATCCGCCGCCGCTGTCTTTGCGCTGACGGGCGCCGCCCAGACGGCCGCGCAAGCCGATGAACTGACTGATGCGGTGGCTGAGGATTACGACTACGTCTTCAATCTTTACAAGCACTTCCATGAAAATCCGGAGCTTTCCTTTAAGGAGAGCGAGAGCGCCAAGCGCATGGCCTCGGAGTTGGAGGGGCTGGGCTTTACGGTCACGACCGGCCTTGGCGACAAATGGACCAAGGCCAAGGCGAAAGCCGAGACCGGCGAGGTGCGCGAGGGCGTCGGCGGCTATGGCCTTGTGGCGGTGATGGAGAATGGCGAGGGGCCGACGGTTATGCTGCGCGCCGACATGGATGCGCTCCCGCTGGAGGAAAAAACCGGGCTTCCCTACGCCTCTAAAGTCGTCGCTGAAGATTACACCGGCCAGACTGCGCCGGTGATGCACGCCTGCGCCCATGACAGCCATATGGCGATCCTGATCGGGACCGCGCGCCGCCTTGTCGCCATGAAAGACCAGTGGTCGGGCACTTTGGTGCTGATCGGTCAGCCTGCGGAGGAAATCGGCTACGGCGCCATGGCGATGATCGATGACGGTCTCTACAAGAAGTTTCCAAAACCCGATTACGTGCTGGCGACGCACACTTCCGGCTGGGACGCCTCCTGGGACGTCACCTATACGCCGGGCTGGGCGCTCGCCAATGTCGATAGCGTCGACATCATCGTGAAGGGCGTGGGCGCCCATGGTTCGGCGCCGCATATGGGCAAGGACCCGGTGATGATCGGCTCGCAGATCGTCACCGCGCTGCAAACGCTCGTCAGCCGCGAGATCAATCCGCAGGATGACGGCGTCGTTACGGTCGGGTCCTTCCAGGCCGGTTACAAGCACAACATCATCCCCGATCAGGCGCATCTTAAAATCACCGTGCGCTCTTATTCGGACGACGTCCGTAAAACCCTGCTCGACGGCATCGAACGCATCGCCATCGCGCAGGCGCAATCCGCCGGCTTACCCGAAGACCTGATGCCGGAAGTGAAATTCGCGAGCGACTACACGCCCGCCACCTATAACGACGAGGAGATGACGATGCGCGTGATGAGCGCCATCGCCGGGCATATCGGGGAAGATCATGTTTATGAACGTCCGGCCAGCATGGGCGGAGAGGATTTCTCCCGTTTCGGGCGCACCGCGGATGACATTCCAACGGTGATTTTCTGGACCGGCTCCGTAGACCCCAAGGCCTTCAAGGCCGGGCAGGAAGGCAAGGCGCCGATGCCGCCGGCCAATCACTCGCCATTCTATGCGCCGCAGCCTGAGCCTGCGCTCAAAACCGGCGTCACCGCGATGACGGCCGGTGCGCTGGAATTGCTTGGGGAGTAAATGGTTTTTGGCAGGCGGGTGCTGGGGCTAAGATTTATGCTCCAGCAGGATCTGGCCCTGCTTTTCGATCTTGCCGGAAATGGATTCCGCCAGTGACGCGAGCAGGCCGGGCAGGGTCGCCGTAATGCGCACATGCTGCGGAAAGACGTCGATCGCGCCGGTGATGGTCTGGCCGAGACCTTTGGCGGTGAAGGTGAGCGTGTCTTCGCTGGTCCATTCCTCTGAGAATTTGAACATCAGTCCGTTGGTCATCGATCCCTTTAACTGATCGAAACCGTCGCGGATGCGCGCCCGCGCGCCCTCTTTTCCGAGGTCGTGGGAAATGGTGACGGTGACGGGCCGGGCCATGGACGCTCCTTATGCCTTGTTGAACGCCTCAAATGGGGTTTCGTTCCCGCGTGTTCAAGTTTGCGTCAGGCGAGCGCATCGGCAAACAGCGTCAACAGATGCGACCAGGCATGCTCGGCTTGCGTGTGGTTGTAAACGCGCGAATCCGGCGGGCACCAGCCATGCATGGCGCCTTTATAGACTTCGATTTTCGCAGGAAGTCCGGCGGCGTCATAGGCTTCGCGCAGCTTCACTTTTGCTTCCGGATCGCGCTCATCGTCATTCTCGGCGATGGCGATCAGCGCAGGGGCTTTCATCTGCGGGACGAGAAGATGCGGGCTGGTGGGTTCATCCGTTGCAAGACCGCCGCCATGAAACGATCCGATGGCGCCGATGCGGTCAGGCATCGCGGCGGCGCAGCGCATGGCGAAAGAGCCGGTCATGCAATAGCCGGTGACGCCGATCTTGCGTTTTTTGTCGACCTGGCCGCTCTTGTCGAGAAACTCAACGAACGCTTTGCCGTCTGTCACGGTTGTTTCCGGCGAAAGAGAACGGGCGTGCGGCAACAGGCGCTCGCGAACCTTCGGATCGGAGAAGCTTTCGCCTTCCTCGATGACGTCGCCCTTCGCCGTGCGATAATACGGATTTACAACGAGTACGGAATAACCGGACTGGGCGAGCCGCTCGCCCATCTGCCGGAAGGCGGGGCGGATGCCCATAATATCCGGCCAGATGATGACGCCGGCGTGTTTGCCGTTTTTGGGGTGAACGAAATAGGCGTCCGCCTCGCCGTCGGGCGTCTGAATGGTGACGTTGCTCGCTTCCACCGCCATCGCGTTCGCAGGCGCCGGAAGAATTATTGCAGCGCCCGCGCCGGCGGCGAGGGTCGTGAAATCTCGCCGGGACAGGCCCTTCATCCTTTTCAGATAAGCTTCGTTATCGGCGACGGTGTTGTCATCACACATAAGGCTGGCGCTCCGGTTAGGTAAAAATCGCGTGAAAGATGTGTTTCTAAGGCTATCGCAAGCGCGCTGACCCTGCAAATTGAGGACTTTGTGCTGTCCTGTCGTGTCTTTACTGGCAGGTGCAATTGAGTGTCGGTTGCGCTATGTTCCGGCCGGGGCTGGAAACGTATCAAGGGGCGTTTAATGAGAATTCTGACATTGCTTTTGGGTTTGGCCGCGCTTGGCTGTGCATTGGCGATTGCGCTCGCCGGACCGGGAACGCAAATGGGCTGGTGGAGCTGGGGCGATGGGCTTGGCCTCATCCGCAAGGTTTCGGCGCCGGTGGAACTGGGGCCGGTCGGCCTGCCGCCGGTCTTCACCCTTGCGGCGCTCGCCGGGATCGCCGGGATCGCAAGCTTTTTCATGAGCGCCCGCGGCGTCGGTCTGTTCGCAATCGCCGCCGCTGTTGCAGCGCTGGCCGCGGGACAGGTTCCATTGAAAATGCGGGCGGCCTTTGAAGGCAATCCGTTCATTCATGACGTTACCACGGATTTCGAAAACCCGCCGCAGATCATCGCCGGCGCCGATAAAGAGCGGATCAATCCTCCGGACTATATGGGCGATGATCTGGTTCCTAATTCCGACAAGACAGTGCGTGAAGCGCAGGAAGAAGCTTTTCCCGACCTTACGCCGCGCAAGGTGAATGCGAGTCTCGATGAAACGGCGGAGATCGTGCGCGTTATCCTGAGCGACATGAAGATGGAGATGCTCGACGAAACATTGACCGACGATGGTTGGCGGCTGGAAGCGGCCTATACGTCGCAATGGTTCGGGTTCGTCGATGATTTTGTCGTGCGGCTGACGCCGGAAGGGTCCATGACGATCGTCAATGTGCGCTCAAAATCGCGCGTCGGCGGCTCTGATCTTGGCGCGAACGCGGCGCGGGTGCGGGCGTTTTTCGAAAAGCTTGAATCAGCGACGTCTTAAATAACGGGCGGGTTGATGAGCGCGCCTTGCGCGGCGACGCTTTCGTCATAGGTGACGGTGGCGCCCGTAAGCCGCGCTTTGCCTTCAATGAGAAGACGAAGGCAGGCCGGATAAAGCCTGTGCTCTTCTTCGAGGATGCGCGCTGCGAGTTTGTCAGCATCGTCGCCGGGCAACACCGGCACGGCGGCCTGGCCGATGATGGGCCCGGAGTCGACTTCTGCAGAAACGAAGTGGACGGTGCAGCCGGCGAGTTTGACCCCGGCCTCGATCATGCGCTCATGCACATGCAAGCCTTCAAAGGACGGCAGCAGTGAAGGATGGATATTGATGAGCCTTCCGCGCCAGTCGCTGGCGAAGCCGCCGGTCAATACGCGCATGAATCCGGCAAGGCAGATGAAGTCAATCTTTGCGGTTTTGAGCGCGTCGTTGAGCGCCGCGTCGAAATCCTCGCGGGTTTCAAAATCCTGGTGATTGATGACCTCGCGCTGGATCCCTTCCAGCCCCGCCTTGTCGAGACCCGGCGCCTTCGGGCGGTTTGAAATGACGAGGGCGATGTCGGCCGGATAATCGGGATCGCGGGCGGCGTCGATCAGCGCCTGCATGTTGGTGCCGCGCCCAGAGATGAGAATGGCGATGCGCGCTTTCGCCATTACGACGCGCTCACAATGTCGCCGATGATGTGGGCCGTCTCTCCAGAAGCGGTCAGGCGCGCCAGGGTCGCCTCGACGGCTTTTGGAGAACACACGACGACGCCGCCAATGCCGCAATTAAACGTGCGGCGCATTTCTTCGTCGGAAAGCCCGCCTGCTTCTTTTAACCACTGAAATAATGGCGGCAACTGAAGGGCGCCGTCATCGAAGCGCGGCGCCAGGTCTTCGGTCAGGACGCGCGGCGTGTTGTCGGTGAGGCCGCCGCCGGTGATATGCGCGAAGGCTTTGACGTCTTCATCGTCGAGAAGACCAAGAATGCTTTTCACATAAATCCGTGTCGGTGCGATCAGCGCTTCGCCCAACGTTTTCGATGAATCGAACGGCGCAGGAGCGTCATATTTTGCGCCGGCGTCAGCGGCGATCTTGCGGATCAGCGAGTAACCGTTCGAATGCGCGCCGGAAGAGGCGAGGCCGATCATCACATCGCCTGCGGAGACCTTGCGCGGCAATAACCGGTCCCGCTCTGCGGCGCCGACACAAAAGCCGGCGAGATCGTATTCGCCCGGCCCGTACATGCCCGGCATCTCCGCGGTTTCACCGCCAATGAGAGCGCAGCCGGCTTCGGCGCAGGCGCGCGCGATCCCGGCGACAACGCGCGCCGCCGTGTCTTCATCGAGCTTGCCGGTCGCAAAATAATCGAGAAAGAAAAGCGGCTCCGCGCCCTGCGCCAAGACATCATTGACGCACATGGCGACGAGATCGGATCCGATCGTGTCATGCAGGCCGGTCTCGAAGGCGATCTTCAGCTTGGTGCCGACGCCGTCCGTGCCGGAAACGAGGATCGGGTCTTTGAAGCCCGCAGCCTTCAAGTCGAAAAGCCCGCCGAAACCACCGAGCGCTGCGTCCGCGCCAGGGCGCGCTGTCGCTTTTGCGAGCGGGCCGATGGCGTCCACCAGCCGTTCGCCGGCATCAATGTCGACACCCGCTTTTTTATACGCTTCGCTCATGGACCAATTGTCCTTTTTTAAGGCCTGATCAGGTTCCGGTGTTTGGGCGCCTTCTACGCAGGGTTGGCCGCCCAGACAAGCGCGGCCAACGCCGTGTCCGGGCTATTGAGACCCGGCGAAGACCGTATCCATACCCTCCAGCGCCAGCCAGTCCTTGGGCGGCTGGCTCAGCGTCAGGTCCAGAAACATCGGCGCAATGCTCCACAGGCGCCTGCTGCGCGTATTGGCGAGAACGACAATGCCCGCATTCAGTTCCGGGATGAAGGCGATTTGCGCCCCATAGCCGTCAACCGAGCCGCCATGAGCAATGATGCGCTTGCCGGCATAGTCATAGACGCGCCAGCCATAGGCGTATTGCGATGAAGCCAGATTCTGCATGACCGATCTCATGCGCCGCGTTTCGGAAGGCGTGTTCACCTGCGGCGTGTGGATCAGGTCCAGCACAGAAGCGGAGAGCACTTCCGGCGCATCGCCAAGCTGCGCTTTCAGCCATTGCGTCATGTCTGTGATGCTGGCGTTGACGCCGCCGGCCGCGGGAACGCCGTAATAAGGCTGTTTGACCTCGACTACATGCCAGGGATTGGGCGGCGCGTCGCGCGACTTTTTCCGGTCGCGCAAATGCGGGCGCGCCCAGTCGCCGGTTTTCGTCAGGCCCTCGGCGCCAATGGAGGCTGTTGTCATGCCAAGCGGCGTGAACAGGCGCGTTGAGACCAGATCGGCGTAAGGCGCGCCATAGGCCGTTGAGACGGCGCGACCTGCGAGATCGTAAGTGATGTTTTGATAGGTGTAGCATCTGCCGACGCCGCAGATCGGCTTCACTTTGCGATATTGCGGCAGGATCGACGTCGGCGGCACGCCCGCTTCGAGAAGATTGTCATAGGCGTTTGGCGGTAGCCCCGTGCGGTGGCTGAGAAGATGCGCCAGGGTCAGGCTCTTCTCAGCGCCGCCGGCCAGCGCCAGGGTAGGCGCGAAATCGATCGCCGGCGCATCGAGCGACAATTTTCCTTCGCTGACGGCGAGGCCCGCAAGGCTCGAGGCGAATCCCTTCGACAGGGAGGCGATGCGAAACAGCGTGTTTGGCGTTACCGGTTGACCGCCGCCGATTTCCGTCACGCCGTAGGTTTTTAGAAACTTTGTCTCGCCATTGCGGACGACGGCGACGGCGAGGCCGACAAAATCGCCGCTTTCCATGGCGCGTTCAATCGCTTCATCAAGCTGGTCGAGCTGGCTGTCCTCAAGGCTCAACGGGGCGAATGGCGTCAGCGCGGTCGGGGCGCCGTCGTCGGCGGCGTCCAGGGCGGCGGCCGGCAAGCCGGTGATTCCCGCCAGCAACAACAAGAAGGCCAGCCATCTGCCCATACACAACTCCTTCATGGTCCGCCTGTTTTTATGCTGGGCGCTGCTGCGCTGCGTCAAGCGCCGTGAGGGTGGGGAAATCATGCCTGAAATATCGTCAAGACAGGCGCTTCCGGGGTCGTTTCCGGGGGCGGGTCCGGCTATAAACGGCCGCAATCGGTGGTTATAATCGCGGCGCCTCGCGAAAACGGAGTTCTGAATGACCATAATTCGGCGTGCATTGATGGTTCTGGCCGCTCTCATGGCCTCGATCCCGGCGGCTTATGCGGCTGGCGACGACGTTTTCGTGGTGCCTCGCGTCACGGTTCAGGCCCAGGCTGACAGCGCTACGGCGGCGAAAAACATCGCCCAGCGCCAGGGCCGCCGCAAGGCTATCGAAATTCTGCTGCGCCGCCTCACGATCGAGGATGACTGGCCCTATCTGCCCCGCGTCGGCGCCGCGGCCGAGACCATTTCCCCGGACGGCCCCACCGCCAGCGTTGTTGATCGCACGGTGATCCCGCTGAGCGACCAGACCCTTGAGGATCTCGAATCCGGTTTCGAGGTCTATAACGAGAAGAGTTCGGCCAACACTTATCGCGCCTTTATCACCTATCGCTTCAAGCCGGCGTCGGTGCGCCGCCTGTTGCGGGAGGCGGGCATTCCCTATTCCGAGGCGCAGACGCGTACGGCGCTGGTCCTGCCGGTTCTGCAAACGGCGAACGGCCTTTATCTTTGGGAAGAGAACAATCCATGGATGGCCGCATGGAAAATTCGTCCTTACAACAATGAACTGACGCCCATGACGGCGCCGCTGGGCGATCTGGAAGACACCGCCGTCATCAGCGCGCGTCAGGCGCTGGCGCTCAATACGGAAGCGCTTGCGCGCATGGCGGAGCGCTATTCGGTCAGCCAGGTGATTGTCGCCCACGCTTATCTCCAGCAGGCCGAGGGCCAGTACAAGCTGCGTGTGCGCCTGATCAACGGGTTCCGTGAATCCGCAGAACTGAACGATGCAGACGACATGCTGAACCGGGTGAGCGCTGACGGCGCAGCGGAATTCGGCGGCGCCTTGCAGGGGCCGGCGACAAACACCTTCATCCCCGCCAAGGTCGGCGATGTGCTGGCGGAAGCGTGGTTCACGCGCGAGGCGGGGAATTTCCCGACGCTCGCTGAGGAGGCGATTGAGGTCGTCATCGCCAAACACGCCAAGCCCTGGAAAGAGCAGACGCTGATCGATCACACCGAGGCCGCCTTGCTTGAAGCGAGCGCCTATTTCCGCTCCCTCGACGAATGGGCGAAAATCCGCTCGGCGCTGATTTCGACGCCGCTTGTCGGGTCTGTGCAGGTGCGGTCCCTGTCGCGTTATGGCGCGGAGATGCTGGTGCGCGCCTATGGCGATCCGGACAAGCTGATTGTCGCCATGGAGGCGCAGGGCCTTGCTCTGTGGAGCGAAGATGGCGAGCGCTGGATGGTGGCGACGCCTTCGACGGCGCAGCAAGTGCGCGGTGACTCCCGTCGTCGCGGACAGCGCTTCGGCGCAACGGGCGAGCAGACTATTCCGGTGCAGCCCGCATCCTATGAGGAAACGCCGGACACGCGTTATTAAGCTGCCTTTATGCGCGGCGAAGGCGGCGTGTCCGCTTTCGAAGACAAGAACGGCGACGCCTTACCGGTGCGCCGCTATATGATTGTGGGTGAAAGCCCTTTTGACCGATAAACCAGAGCCGACCTTCATGTCCCTGACGGCGCGCCAGCTTCCGCTTGATCTGCCCGAAACACCGCCGCGCTACGACCGGGCGTCATTCGTGCGCGCGGACTGCAATGACGCCGCCTGGCGCGCGGGCGAGGCCTGGCTTAAATCCTCGGAGCCGGCATTGGTTATTTGCGGGCCTTCAGGCGCGGGAAAAACTCATTTCGCCCATGCGCTGATGGAGGGGCTCGACGCCGCGACGCTCACCGCTGATGCGCTCGCCGCGGCGCCTTATGGCGACGGGCTTGCGATCATCGACAATATGCCGGCGGAAGATCCGCGCGCCTTTCTGGCGGCGTTTGAAGGCGGGGCGAGCGAGGGCCGCCGTTTCCTTCTGGTCGGAGAGGGCCATCCCGGGTTCTGGTCCGGCGGGCTCAAGGATTTGCGGACCCGGCTGGAAGCTGCGCCCCGGGCGATCCTCGCCGACCCCGACGAAGCGCTCATCCGGGCGGTCATCGCCAAGGGTTTCCGCGACCGTCAGGTGGCCGTGTCCCCGGCCGTCATTGAATATGCCGTCCCGCGCCTGCCGCGCACTTTTGTGGCGGCGCGCGCATTTGTTGCGCTTGCGGACCGGGCCGCCCTCGAAGAAAAGCGGAAAATAACGACTCCTTTGGTTCAAAAACTTCTTGATAACCTTTCTGAAGGCGATCCGGCGGCATAAAAGAGCCTCGTAGCATTGCTGATGAGGAGAGCGCCGTGGCGGCGGATGACGGAACCAGACAGAATGTTGACGGCGCCGCACGGATTGCGCCCGACGCGCCTTCGCGTTTCATCAACCGCGAATTGTCGTGGCTGGCCTTCAATGGCCGTGTTCTTGAAGAGTCCTTCAACGAAAACCACCCGCTTCTGGAGCGGCTGAGATTCCTGTCGATCTCCGCCAGCAATCTTGACGAATTTTTCATGGTGCGCGTCGCTGGTCTTCGCGGACAGGTGCGCGAAGGCGTTTCAGCGCTGAGCCAGGAAGGTCTGCCGGCGCAGGAACAGCTGACCATGATTTCCGAACACGCCGCCGCGCTGATGAGCGAGCAGCAGCGTTGCTGGCGTGAGTTGAAACCCTTGCTACGTGACGCCGGCGTTGTCGTCATCGACGAAGATGAACTGAGCGATGCGGACGCCGAATGGCTGGAAGAAGAGTTCCAGTCGAACATCTTTCCGATCCTGACGCCTCTGGCGCTTGATCCGGCCCATCCCTTTCCGTTTGTGCCGAATATGGGATTCGCCCTTTGTTTTGAACTGACGCGCGCCGACGGTCAGCCGATGGAGGCGATCCTGCCGGTGCCGGTGAAAATCGGCCGTTTTATCCGCTTGCCCGATGCGCCCGGCGGCGAGGAAGCCCGCCCGCCCGCGCGATACATTTCGCTTGAAAAAACCATCGTCCGGTTCATTCATCACGTCTTTCCCGGCTTTGAAATTGCGTCACATGGATCGTTCCGTGTCTTGCGCGACAGCGACGTAGAGATCGAGGAAGAAGCCGAAGACCTCGTCCGCGTGTTCGAAACGATGCTGAAGCGCCGCCGCCGCGGCGACGTCATCCGTGTCAAGATTGACGCGGGCACGCCTCAGCATTTGCGCGATCTTATCCGCGAGCGGCTGCAGGCGACAGCGCAGGACATCGTTCTTGTGGATGGCATCCTCGGTCTTGCGCAGGTGAATGAGCTTATTCCCGCTGACCGGCCCGATCTGCAGTTCGCGCCTTATGAACCGCGCTTTCCGGAGCGTATCCGCGAACATGGCGGCGATTGTTTTTCCGCGATCAGGGCGAAGGACATTCTCGTTCATCACCCTTACGAGTCGTTCGATGTGGTGGTGCAGTTCCTGAAACAGGCCGCCGCCGACCCAAAAGTCGTCGCTATCAAGCAGACGCTTTATCGCACATCAAAACAGTCGCCTATTGTCGAGGCGCTGATCGAAGCGGCGGAGGCCGGCAAGAACGTCACTGCGCTCGTTGAGCTCAAGGCCCGTTTCGACGAAGAGGCGAATATCCGCTGGGCGCGGGCGCTGGAGCGCGCCGGCGTCAATGTGGTTTACGGCTTTCTCGAGTACAAAACCCACGGAAAACTCTCGGTTGTCGTCCGTCAGGAAGAGACCGGCACGCGCACCTACACGCATGTGGGCACGGGCAATTACCACCCGATCACGGCGAAGATTTACACTGACTTGTCGCTCTTTACCTGTGATCCGGCGATTGGACGCGACGCGGCGAAAGTCTTTAACTTCATCACCGGTTACGCCGCTCCGGAAAGCTTTGAGAAATTTGCGGTGGCGCCGCTGAACGCCCGAGAACATATCGTCAAGCTGATCGACAAAGAGATCAAGAACGCCCAGAAAGGAAAGCCTGCGGCGATCTGGATGAAGATGAATGCGCTCGTCGACGGGGCGATCATCGACAAGCTTTATGAAGCGTCAAACGCCGGTGTGCAAATCGATCTCGTCGTGCGTGGCATTTGCTGCTTGCGGCCGGGCGTTCCGGGCCTTTCTGAAAATATCCGGGTCAAGAGCATTGTCGGGCGGTTTCTGGAACATGCGCGCATCTATTGTTTCGGCGCCGGCGACAGCCTGCCCAATCCGGACGCCAAGGTTCTTGTTGCTTCCGCTGACTTGATGCCGCGCAATCTCAATCGCCGGGTCGAAGTTTTCTGTCCGGTCGAGAATGCGACGGTGCACAGCCAGATTCTCGATTATATCATGGTGGCGAACCTCAATGACGAGGCGCAAAGCTGGAAGCTCTTGCCGGATGGCTCTTATGAGCGGGTGAAGCCGAGCGGCGACGGCGAGCCTTTCAATGTCCACACCTATATGATGACCAATCCGTCCCTGTCGGGCCGCGGCGCGGCGGTTGAACTCAGCGCCCCGCGCGAGCTCAAGCGCAGAAAATAAACGGTGGCAAAGGGCGTTGTCCCTGCGAATCGGGAAAAACTGACGGATGGCGGCACGTCGCCGAACCGTTTAGAATGCGCCTCCAGGCATGATTTCGCGTAACGACATTTCCTCGATGAACCGGCCCCCGGCGAACATGCGCCGCGCCGTGGTCGACATCGGGTCGAATTCCGTTCGCCTGGTTGTTTATGACGGCCCTGCGCGTGCGCCTCTGCCGATTTGCAATGAAAAGGCTTTATGCGGGCTTGGGCGCGATATGACGCCGGAAGGCGGGCTCAATCCGGCGGCTGTTGAAGATGCGCTTTCAACGCTGAAGCGGTTTCGCCATGTGCTTGACGATCTCGGCCGCCCGCCGGTGACCGCCATTGCAACCTCTGCGGTCAGGGAGGCAACGGACGGTCCGCGGTTTGTGGCGGCCGCCCAAACGATCGGTTTCGACGTTGAGGTCATCTCCGGCGGAGAGGAAGGCGAGCTGGCCGCGCTTGGCGTAGCGTCGGTGGAGCCGGGCGCTACAGGGCTGGTGGGCGATATGGGCGGTGGCAGTCTTGAACTCGCCGTCCTTGAAAATGGCGAGCCCGGCGAGCGTCTCAGCCTCCCCATCGGGCCGTTAAGCCTCATGCGCTCTGCAAATGGCGATGTGAAAGCCGCTTTGGCCATCATTGAGGATCACCTCAAGGCCGTGCCGTTTTTGGAGAAAGGCGCATTCGATACACTCTATGCTGTCGGCGGCGCCTGGCGCGCGGTTGCGCGCATCCATATGAGCGTCAAAAACTATCCGTTGCCGGTGCTGCATCATTATGAATTGACCCCGGCGCAGGCAATTGAGGTCTGTGACCTCGTTTCCCGTCAAAGCCGCAAATCGCTGGAAGAGATACCCGGCATTCCGCGCCGGCGCATCGACACCTTGCCGCTAGCGTCCATCGTGTTGAAGTCCGTCATTACGCGAATGAAGGCGAAACGGGTTTGCATGTCGTCCGGCGGCGTGCGCGAAGGGCTCCTCTATCGGCACTTGTCGCGGGAAGAACGGGCTTCCGATCCGTTTCTTGACGCCTGCCGTTTTTATGCGGGCCGTCTGGCGCCTGACCCTGCCTTTGGTGAAAAGGCCTTTGATGTCATTGAGCCGCTTTTTGCCCGTGACGACCCCGATGGCGCGCGGTTGCGGTTCGGCACAGCGCTTCTTTGCGATATCGGCGCCTATTTTCATCCCGATTTGCGGGGGCGGCACGCTTTTGACACAGCGCTGCGCGCGCCATTCGCGAGCGTCAGCCATGAGGAGCGCCTTTGGATGGCGCTCGCCCTGTTCCGCCGCCATCAGGGGCGCTCAGCAGCGCCGCCCAATGAGCAGGCCATGGCGCTTTTATCGCCGGACGCGCAGCGGCGTGCGACGCAATTCGGGCTTGCCATGCGCTTCGCCGCCGCCATTGCGCCAAAGGCGCCTGCGGCGCTCGAAGGATGCAGCCTCGACGCGCGCGAAGGCGAACTTATTTTTCGTGCGCCGTCAGACCGCCAGGCGTTGATGGGCGAGACGCCGCGTCGCCGCTTTGTCTCGCTCGCCGCTGCATTCGACGCGATCGCCGCGGAGCAATATGAGGACTAAGGCGGATTACTTCCGGTATTTGGCGAGTCCGTTGACGCGCTCCAGCACACGGTCGGTGACGCCGGACGGCAGAAGATTTCGCAAAGCCAGCGCATAAGACATTTTGAACGGCGCGGTGTAACGCGAATGCGGATTTTCCGCTGTCAGGGCGTGATGGACAGCTTCAGCGACAACGACAGGCGAGGGCGCCGTCGGATGCTGCCGTGAAAACCAGGCTTTGAAAGTGCGCACCTGATCCCCGTAAGGATCGTCATTTTCATAGTTGGCGAGCATCTCCACTTCATGCTGGCCGAAGGGCGTATTGATCGCGCCGGGCCGAATGACGGAAACCTTGACGCCATAGGGCACAAGTTCGCGCCGGAGCGAATCCGACATGCCTTCGACCGCATGTTTCGTGGCTGCGTAAGCGCCCTGGAACGGTGAGGCGATGCGTCCCGTCAGCGAGCCGACATTGATGATGCGTCCGCGCCCCGCTGCGCGCATTTGCGGCAGCACGGCCTTCGTCACGGCCACAAGGCCGAAAAGGTTGGTTTCGAATAACCTGCGCCACTCATCGAGGGGGAGCTTTTCAACCGGCCCCATCGCGGAAACGCCTGCATTGTTGATGAGCCCGTAAAGCCTGATCCGTTCATCTGCGATTGTTTTTAGCGCAGCCTCAATGGAGGCCTGGTCGGTGACATCCATTTGCAGGGGCGTGATGCGCCCCGATCCAACGGCGGTCAGCTCTTTCAGCTTGTCGATCCGGCGCGCCGCTGCAAACACGCGAAAGCCTTTATGAGCGAGGAAGACGGCGCATTCCTCGCCAATGCCGCTGGATGCGCCGGTGATAAGAACGGATTGAAGCAAGGCGGCGGTCTCCTTTTGCGGCTTGCGCCAAGTCTACCGGCTGCCGTCTGGCGACGCAAAAATAAAGGCATAAAAAAAGCGCTGCAGCCGAAAGCTGCGGCGCCAGTCTGGCTTCATGGGGAAGCTTACCGCGATGCGATGGGGTCGCGGCGTTTGCGGGCGGCGAAACCAAGACCCGCAAGTCCTGAGAGAAGCAGCGGCAGGGCGGCCGGCACCGGCACTTCGCTGGCGTTGACAGTCAACTGGGCGATGGAGAAACCGCCTTCCGGCGTCAGCGCTTCGATCAGGAAGGACATGCCTGTACCGAGGAAGCCGATGACATCCTGCGCTGCGATAACGCCAACCACCATGCCGTCAATGGTCAGGCGGAAGTCACCACAAGGGCCTTCATCGCCAAAGCTTGAGCAATTGACGTCGCCGCCGGCGTTGAATTCAACATCCGTGACGGTGACTTCTTCATCGAAAGTGAAGGCGATCGATTCGCCCGTATCGAACTGGGTCTGGTCGTCATTCGGGTTCATTTCCGAAAAGGCGCCAAGACCTGAATCACCGGGCACCACATCCTGAATGAGGCGGGTCGGCTGGCCTTCGGCGAACGCGACGACATTTAAATTGACGCCGTCGAGCTCGTAATCAAAGCCGGCGGCGTCATTGATGGTGCAGTAGTCAGAACCGACAGTGCCGCAGTCGCGGGCATAGTCTACGCCTTCTGCGCCAAGCGGCGTGACATTGTTGCCGTCGCCTTTGAATATGAATGTTGTTGCGTGGGCCGCGCCTGTGGAGGCGGCGAGCGTCGCGGCGGCGATGGCTAAATGACGAAGTCTCATATTGATTATCTCCCGGTAGTAGAACTGCACACAGGGGAGGAACGCGGCGGGATCAGCTTCGTTCCGCATTTGAGACAAAGTTTTTTCAAATTATTTCCATATTGCGTTCTGGCGAGCGAAAGGGCGATCGCTTTTCGTCTTTAAGGAGAAATATGGACGGGTGAGCCCGCGCCTAGACCAGGCGCGAACGCTTGACCGCAGCGTCTATAAAGGACGCAAAGAGGGGGTGCGGATCGAACGGACGGGATTTCAGCTCCGGATGATATTGGACGCCGATAAACCACGGATGGTCCGGAATCTCCATAATCTCGGGCAATTCACCGTCAGGCGACGTGCCTGAGAAAATGACGCCATGGGCGGCGAGCCGGTCGGCCCAGTTTTTGTCCACCTCGAAACGGTGCCGGTGGCGTTCGGATATGTCTTCCGAGCCATAGATTTCGGCGACGCGGCTGCCCCGTTTGAGGCGCGCCGGATAGGCGCCGAGGCGCATGGTGCCGCCAAGGTCGCCGTCCTGTTTGCGGGTTTCGGTTTCATTGCCGCGCACCCACTCGGTCATGAGGCCGACCACCGGCTTGCCGCACTGTGAGAACTCCGACGAGCTTGCGTCTTTTTCACCGACCAGGTTTCGCGCCGCTTCGATCACCGCCATCTGCATGCCGTAACAGATGCCGAAATAGGGGATCTCTTTTTCACGGGCGAATTGCGCCGCCTTGATCTTGCCTTCTGCGCCGCGCTCGCCAAAGCCGCCGGGCACGAGAATGCCATGGACGCCTTCAAGGGCGGAGATCGCCTCTTCTTCCTTTTCGAACTTGTCGCTCTCGATCCACTCGATATTGACGCGCACATTATTGGCGATGCCGCCATGGGCGATCGCCTCGATGAGCGACTTATAGGCGTCTTTCAGGACCGTATATTTGCCGACCACAGCGATGGTGACTTCGCCATCGGGAGCTGTGATGCGTTCGACAATATTTTGCCAGCCTTCCAGCTTCGGCTCTGGCGGGTTCTTGACGCCGAAGGCGTCGAGCACTTCGCTGTCAAAGCCTTCCTTGTGATAGGTCAGGGGCACTTCGTAAATCGTGCGGCAATCGAGCGCCTGCACCACGGCGGATGAGCGGACGTTACAAAAGAGCGCGATCTTGCGGCGCTCGTCTTGCGGGATGTCGCGGTCGGCCCGCACAAGCAATACGTCCGGCTGAATGCCGATCGCGCGCAGTTCGCGCACCGAATGCTGGGTGGGTTTGGTTTTGAGCTCACCCGCAGACGGGATGAACGGCATCAAGGTCAGATGGACATAAACGGCGTCGCCGCGCGGCAGTTCGTTGCCGAGCTGGCGGATGGCTTCGAAGAAAGGCAGCGCCTCAATATCGCCGACCGTGCCGCCGATCTCGCATAAAACGAAATCCGCGCCGCCGGCGTCAGACAGGACGAACTGTTTGATGGCGTCAGTGACATGCGGGATCACCTGCACCGTCGCGCCGAGATAATCGCCGCGCCGTTCGCGTTCGAGAATATTCGAATAGATCTGCCCGGTCGTCACATTGTCGCCTTTTGAGGCCGACACGCCCGTGAAGCGTTCATAGTGACCGAGATCGAGATCGGTCTCCGCCCCGTCATCGGTGACAAAGACTTCGCCGTGTTGATAGGGCGACATAGTGCCGGGATCGACATTCAGATAAGGGTCGAGCTTGCGCAATCGAACCTTGTAGCCACGCGCCTGAAGGAGCGCGCCCAACGCCGCCGAAGCAACACCTTTTCCGAGAGACGACACCACGCCGCCGGTAATGAATATGTACCGCGCCATGGAAGTCCGTCTTAGCGAAGATTCCGTCAGGGGCAAACGCTATTTTTAAAAGATGCGAAAAAGGCCGAAATCGCGGGGGGAAACGTTATTCCTGCGGCGTTTCTTCTTCAGACGGGGCCTCGTCGGCCGGCGCCGCCGGCGCGTCGGCTTCGCCGCCCGGCTGGGTCTCAACGCCAAGATCTTCAAGCAGGTCTTCGGTGGTCGCCGGTTCGTTCTCCGCCGGCGCCGTTTCTTCGGCGCCGAGAGAATTCAACAGGTCGTCAGCGGTAATGTCGGCGGGATCGGTCGTGGTCTCGACAGCCGCCGGGGCGCTGGCCGCGCCGGTCAGCTCGTCAATCACCCGCTCATCGTCTTCCCCGCCGCCGGCGCGGATCGCGAGAATCAGGGATGTGGCGAAAAAAGCCGCCGCCAGGATGGAGGTGGTGCGCGTCAGGGCGTTTGCCGCGCCGCGGCCGGTCATGAAGCCGCCGCCGCCCCCACCGCCGCCAAGGCCAAGGGCGCCGCCGTCAGAGCGCTGCAGGAGCACGACGCCGATCAGGGCGATCACGATAAGGGTGTGAATCGTAAGAATGACGGCGGTCATGAATGTCTCTCTTGGCGCTGGGGCCGGGCCTCGTGGAGCCTATTTAGGGAGCCGGGCCGCGATGTCAAAGACAGGCAAGCGGGGCCGGGCGGAAGGGGCCGGGACATAACGGAAACCCCTCAATTCCGCAAGGCCCGCTCCCGGACGTCCCCGACTGCGCCAAGCGCCGCGCCCCGTAGCCTTTCGGCTAGCGGGCCAGCTTGCGCCGCACCCGGGCCACCTGACGCATGAGCACCGGCGGCAAGACGTCCTTCAGGAACTCGTCGGAGCGCACATGCCAGTCATAACGGTCATGGGTGCCGGGCCGGGCGTAGAACTGGGTGGTCTTGGAGGCTTTCGTCTCGTCCCAGGTGGAGGTGTAGTAATAAAGCGCGATGGACCGGCGTGCGCCGCCATTCGGATGATTGATCGGCTTCGGGTGGCCGTGCATGGACTGGCCCGTCGTCGTGAACATCACACAGCGATTGGCGAGCGGCAGGATTGACTGAACCTGCTCTGACATGTCCGTGCGCCAAAGCTCAAGCTGCCCGCCATATTCCTCTTTCCAGTCCGGGTTGAGATAGATGAGGACATTGACGCGGCGTTCGAGATCAAGCGGCTTGTGATGGTTAAAGTCCGCATGCATGTCGAGATGACCGCCCTGGCGGGTCTCGTGAAAACCGCCGCCGAGGTAAAACGGATCGGGGATAAGCCCCCTGATGCCGGTGATGTTTTCAACGATGCGAATGAAAGGCCGCGAGTTGAACGCATAGAAAAGATGACGCAGCTCCGGCTCCATATTGTCCGGATGATAGCTGGTCTTGTAGCGCTCCTGATCGCGGTCAAAGCTTTCGCTGCCCGGATCGGGCCTTTGAGGAAACTTTTCAATGCACAGATTGATCAGGTTTTCAGGCAGGAAGTTGTCGATAGCGATATGCGGGAAGGGATCGCCAGAAGCGTAGGTCTCGCTCAGCTCCTTGCCGAGATCCTTGACCGCGTCAAACTCAAAAAGGGTCGGGTCCTTCGGGTTGGTGGGAAGATACGACATGGGACTTCGCGCCTTTATTAACTCACTTGGATACTGCCCTTTAGCATGCATAGAACAGGCCGCGCCGCATTGACAAACGTCAAGTTAACGCGGGCGTTGAGATATCCCGTTGTCGTTAGTTTTTGATGACCAGCGGCAGGAGCAGGGCCGCGGCCAAAAAGATGATAAGCGCTAAAATCGCGGTCTTGAGCGAGATTTCCGCCGGCAGGAAGCCCAGATTAACCAACACAAGGTAAACTAGCGCAGCGCCTGCGAGCCAGATCACAAAAGCGAGTTTGAGTGCAAATGCTACGGTCTTGCGCCGGGCGTTAGCGAACAGCCAGACCATAGCGAACGCATAGATGAAGTCGGAAACGAGACTCACCAGTTCTTTTACGATGGGCGGCCAGGGCGGCGTAAATCCCATTTGAGCCGCTTCGCCTGCTGCGTCCCATAACTGGCCGAGCAACAGATTGTTGCCCAGCCAGCCAAGGATATTGAAGCCGAGTCCGAAAACAACCGTCCACAGAAGAATTCTTGGCCTGGCGTTTTCGGACTGATCAGACATTGCTCTATGCTTTCTGGTCCTCGACCCAGTCGTCAGCGACCTCGCGCAGGATGTCGAGGGGCATGGCGCCATTGATGAGGATCATCTCGTTGAAATCGCGCAAGTTGAACTTGTCGCCAAGCTCTGCTTCGGCTTTTGCGCGAATATCGAGGATCGCAAGCTGGCCGGTCTTGTAGGCGGTGGCCTGACCCGGCCAGACCACATAGCGTTCGATTTCACGCGTGACTTCCTCTTCGGTCATGCCGGTTTTTTCTACCATGTAGGCGATGGCTTCTTCGCGCGACCATTTTTTCGCGTGCATGCCGGTGTCGACCACAAGACGCACGGCGCGGAACATTTCCGCCTGAAGCCGTCCGAGATCGCCAAGCGGATCGTCCGCATACATGCCCATGTCCTGCGCCGCGAGACGTTCAGCGTAAAGCGCCCAGCCTTCGGTGTAGGCCGAGAAGGGCGAGAGGGTGCGCAACATCGGCACATTCTTCATTTTTTGCGATACCGAAATCTGGAAGTGATGGCCGGGCGCGGCTTCGTGATAGAGCAGCGTCGGCAATGTCCAGCGCGGATTGTCGGTGGTGTTTTTGAGGTTGATGTAGAACCGGCCCGGACGCGAGCCATCGATGGCCGCCTGATTGTAATACCCGCCCGGCGCGGAATCCTGCGAATATTCGGGCACGCGCACGATCTCCAGTTCCTGATCCGGAATGGTGGCGAAAAATTCCGGCGCTTTCGCCATCACTTCGTCATTCAGCTCGACAAGGTAATCGAGCATCTGTTGACGGCCTTCGTCGGTGTTCGGAAAATTATGCTCGGGCGCAGTCATAAGCGCTTTCACGCGTTCCGACACGGCGCCTTCCGTATAACCTTCCGCGGTCATGATGGCGTCCATTTCGGTCTCGATGCGCGCCACTTCCGACAGGCCGACATTGTGGATTTCGTCGGCTGTCATGTTGGTTGTTGTGTTGGACTTCAGAGCAGCGGCGTAAATCTTGTCGCCGTCCGGAATGCGCCAGATGCCGGCGTTGTGATCGGTGTTTTCAAGCAGCTCTTCATAAAGCGCGATCATGGCTTCGTAACCGGGGATGACCTCGGCTGCGACCGCGTCCTCAATTTCCGCGAGATAAGCGGCCTGTTCCTCGTCGCTAAGGCCGTCAATCTCTTTCAGCTTGTCCGGCATGGTCGTGACAAGCGGGTTTTCTGACGCGCCGCCCTCAATGAAAGAGCGCATGACGCCGAGCGACTTTTCGATGATGAAATCCGGGGGCACAACGCCGTGAGCGCGGTCGTCTTCAACCCTGGCTTTGACTTCGCCGAGCACGCGGCCGAATTCGTTAATGCGGGAGATATAGCGTTTGACGCTTTTCTCGTTCTTGATGACATGGGTGTCGGTGAGGAATTGCGGGAGATCCACCGTGACGCCGGAATTTTGCACCACGCGATACCCGCCATATTCGAATTCCGCCTGACGGATAATATCGTCAAAGAACCAGGCCGTGATTTCCCATGACAGCAGCTCCTGGCCGTCAAGCCCGTCAGGACCGTATTTGTCGAGACCGGCCCGCGCTTTTTTCAGCTTGGCCATGGTCTTTTCGTCCTGGGCCTTGGTGTAGTCGGCGAGCTTGCCGGAATGGAAATCGAGGGGCGTGTTGTCGATCATGCCGAGCCCGGTCAAGAGCTCCGGCGAGTCGACCGCCAGCTGAATGGTCACTTTGTTGATGTAATTGTTCACCCCGACCGGCGTGAACCAGAACCACATGGCGGCGCCCGCCACGGCCAAAATAACGAGCAGCAACAGCCCGCCGAAAATTCTTCCAATCAGTCGCATGGAAACGCCCCTCCTAGGTTGTTCGTGAAATGTCCCCTACAGGCGACTATGGCGCCGTTTCTTGAGGCTGGCGAGTTCGTTCCGCCGCGTCGAAGCGCGCATTCATCGTGTTTCCGGTCGGCTTTTTGCGCCGCATCAAGAAATTCTGCATCTATTGTATGGATTTAGCTGCGCATATTAGCTCTTGTCCGCTTCCCGGCGCAGCGGCTAGGAAGGGCCGAACGGCCGGCGTGCTGCTCCAGATCGCGGGCCCCAGATCGAAAGTCGAGACATATCAATGCCAACGCCGATCCTCATGCCTGCTCTCTCGCCGACTATGGAAGAGGGCACCCTCGCCAAATGGAATGTGAAAGAGGGAGACAAAGTCTCGTCCGGAGACGTGATTGCGGAAATTGAGACCGACAAGGCGACCATGGAAGTCGAGGCGGTGGATGAGGGGACCGTCGGAAAAATCCTCGTCGCTGAAGGAACGGAGAATGTGAAGGTCAACGACCCCATCGCCGTTCTGGTGGATGACGGGGAGAGCGCTGACGATATCGACGTCTCGAAGCTGAACGGAGCCGCCCCGAAAGAAGAGGCCCAGTCGGAAGCCAAGTCAGCACCTGAGGCCGGGGGAGAAGACGAGCCAGCCGGGGAAGAAGCCGCCCCACCGCAGCCCGCTGTGACCGCCGCAGCCGATCCGGAACTTCCCGCCGATGTGGAGATGGTCCCGACGACGATCCGTGACGCGCTGCGGGACGCCATGGCCGAAGAGATGCGCCGTGACCCTGACGTCTTCCTGATGGGCGAAGAGGTCGCGGAATATCAGGGCGCCTATAAGGTCTCGCGCGGGCTCCTCGACGAGTTCGGGCCGAGGCGGGTCGTCGACACGCCGATCACCGAATATGGCTTCGCCGGTCTCGGCGTCGGGGCCGCCTTTGCAGGGCTGAAACCCATTGTCGAGTTCATGACATGGAACTTCGCCATGCAGGCGATCGACCACATCATCAACTCAGCCGCGAAGACGCGTTACATGTCCGGCGGTCAGATGGGATCGCCCATTGTGTTCCGCGGCCCCAACGCCGCCGCAAGCCGCGTCGCCGCGCAACACTCGCAGGATTACGCCGCGTGGTATTCCAACGTGCCGGGCCTGATCGTGATTTCGCCTTACTCGGCGTCTGATGCCAAAGGTCTTCTGAAGGCGGCGATCCGCGATCCGAACCCCGTTGTCTTCCTCGAGCATGAATTGCTTTACGGCGACACGATGGATGTGCCCGAGGTCGATGACTGGGTGTTGCCCATCGGGAAAGCGAAAATTGCACGCGAAGGAACCGACGTCACCATCGTTTCCTATTCCCGCGGCGTGAAGTTTTCATTGGAGGCGGCTGCGAAGCTCGAAGAAGAGGGCGTCTCGGCGGAAGTCATCGACTTGCGCACGTTGCGGCCCATGGACGTCGAAACGGTGCTGGAGTCCGTGCGCAAAACCAATCGCGTCGTCACGGTGGAAGAAGGCTGGGCGCCCTGCGGCGTCGGCGCCGAAGTCGGCTGGCAGGTGACGCAGCACGCTTTCGATTATCTCGATGCACCGCCCGCGCGCGTGACGCAGGAAGACGCGCCGCTTCCCTACGCGGCCAATCTTGAAGCGTTAAGCCTCCCCAATGCGGATAAAATCGTGAAGGCGGTCAAAGCCGTCATGTACAAGGACTAACGGCATGCCAACCCCGATCCTGATGCCCGCTCTGTCGCCGACCATGGAGGAAGGCACGCTCGCCAAATGGAACGTCAAGGAGGGCGACAAGGTGTCGTCGGGTGACGTCATCGCCGAGATTGAGACCGACAAGGCCACGATGGAGGTCGAGGCGGTGGATGAGGGGACCGTCGGCAAGATCATTATCGAGGCGGGCACGGAGAATGTGAAAGTGAACGCCCCGATCGCTGTGTTGCTCGAAGACGGCGAAAGCGCGGGCGATATTGATGTGAGCGCGCTTGATAATAGCGGCAGCGGCGGAACCGCTCCGACGAAAGAAGAAAAAGCCGAAACGCTGAAAAAAGAAGAGGCCAAGCCTGCAAATGGTTCGGCGTCGCCTGCCCCAAAGGCTGCTCCAGCGCCGAAAGCGAACGGCCGCATCCTCGCTTCGCCGCTGGCGAAACGCATTGCGCAAAATGAAGGGCTCGACCTGTCGGCCGTATCCGGTACGGGTCCCCATGGCCGCATCGTCAAGCGCGACGTTGAAAAGGCGATGAAAGAAGGAACCGGCAAAGCGGCGCCCGCCGCTGCGAAACCCGCCCAGATCGCGCCGGCCTCGGTCGATGCGCGGCTCTATCCTGAAGACAGTTATACGGCGGTCAAACTTGACGGCATGCGCAAGGTCATCGCCAAGCGCCTCACCCAGAGCTTCAATCAGGAAGTGCCGCATTTCCCGCTCAATATCGACGTTGAGCTCGACAATCTTTTAGCGGCGCGCACGCGGATCAACGCGACATCGCCCAAAGAGGGTGATGACGCCTTCAAGCTGTCGGTGAATGATTTCATCATCAAGGCGTCGGCCATGGCGCTCAAAAAAGTGCCGGCGGCGAATGCGACCTATACGGATGAGGCGATCCTTCTCCACAAACATGCCGATATCGGCGTCGCGGTGGCGATTGACGGCGGCCTCATCACGCCGATTGTCTGGAAAGCGGAGGAGAAGGGGCTCAAACAGATTTCCGCTGAAGTCAAAGACATGGCGGGCCGGGCGCGCCAGAAAAAGCTGAAGCCTGAAGAGTATCAGGGCGGCACCTTCTCCGTCTCCAATCTCGGCATGTTCGGGATTAAAAGCTTCGCCTCCATTGTGAACCAGCCGCACGGCGCGATCATGTCGGTCGGCGCCGGTGAGGAGCGGGTGGTCGTCAGGAATGGCGAGATGGTGATCCGCAATGTCATGACCGTGACGCTCACCTGCGATCACCGGGTCGTCGACGGCGCGGTGGGCGCGGAGTTCCTCACCGCCTTCAAGGCGTTCATTGAAGAGCCGGCGGCGATGCTGCTTTAAGGATGGCGCGCAGGGGGAAATTCGACATCGCTGCCGAGCGGCTCGGCCCCTTGAGTTTTGGCGAGCGTTTGTTGCTCGCGCTTTCCGATCATCCTGACGATGTCGACAAAACGTCGAACTATGAAGCGCCGACCCGGCAATGGACGGTGGAGTCCGCGCTGGCGCAACTTGAAGAAGCTTTTCCCGGTTTCACCGAAAGCGTCAAAGGCAAGCGCGTTCTCGACTATGGCTGCGGCGACGGGTTTCAGTCCGTGGCGCTGGCGAAAGCCGGAGCGGCGCAAGTGCTGGGTGTGGAGATTGAGGCGAACCGGCGCGCCCATGGCCAGTCGCTCGCGTCGAAAGAAGGCGTGAACAATGTTTCCTTCGCTGAAACCGTCTCAGGCGATTTCGACATGGTGATCTCGCTCAACGCCATGGAGCATTTTATTCAGCCTACGGAAAATTTGCGAGAGATGAAGAGGGGGCTCGCGCCGGGCGGACGAATTTATCTCAGCTTCGGACCGTTGTGGATGGCGCCATACGGTCATCACATGCATTTCTTCACCCGGGCGCCGTGGATCAATCTCCTGTTCTCAGAAAGGGCCGTGTTTCGCATTCGCGGCCTTTATCGCGACGACGGCGCGGCAAGCTGGTCGCCGGGCATGAACCGGATGACGGTCGCCAGGTTCGAGCGCCTGGTCGCCGAATGCGGCCTTGTTCCCGTGCGCCGGCGCGACCGGACCGCGGCGAACCTGCCGCTCGTTTCGGCGATCCCGGGGCTGCGGGAGTTTTTCGTGAATATTATCGATGCGGAGCTGGCGCCGGCGGGGAGCTGATTGCTGCGCCTGCGAATTGTTACAAAATCCAATTCAATTTGAAATATATCCAAAAATCAAGAAATTCATTTAAAAACAGATGCTTGTGAAAATTATGCTCATGTTGAGAGTAAGATATTATAACAATACGTGATCTTGCATCGCAAAAATGACACATTTTTGCCGCGACTTTTGGCCAAGTGCTTGCAATATTCCACTCATCGCGAGGGCGTTGTGTTTAACCGCGCGTAGGCGAGGCGGTCAGCTTTCTCTCTCCCCCGTGCTGATTTCGCCTCGCCGCCCCTCGTAAGTAAGTAAACGTTGCGTCTGGCCGGGAACGTTTCTCCCCCTCTCATACCCGCCGGGCGCAGGTTTCTCCGATAGACTTTTCCCCTCAGAGTTTTTCTCTCTCCCCTCTGAGGGGAATTTTCCAATCTCTTGCACTCTTAAGAATGTAATTGTATAACATCACGAGAGATGGCGTTTCCGCCAATTTCTCGCATCTTCAGTTGCGTATCAGTATCGTATCGTTGCGTATCAAGGGCGGGCGGCCCCAAGTCCCCCATAGGGGCCGCCCGTTTCCTTTTTAGCTTTTCCCTTCAAAATCCGCTCTTTTCGCCCTTGCGGGAAGGCCCTGTCTCCTCTAAGAGCCCGGCCTTCGCGGGAGGTTTTGGGCCAAGTCCTTCCCAAACCGGACCGCGTCCCTTCAACGGGCGGCGATCGTTAAGTCGGTCTCCGCCACAACAAACGAGAAGGCTATAAAATGGCGAAGAAAATCTCAGGCTACCTGAAACTTCAGGTGCCGGCGGGAGCGGCGACGCCGTCACCCCCGATCGGCCCGGCGCTCGGCCAGCGCGGTCTCAACATCATGGAATTCTGCAAGGCGTTTAACGCCAAGACGCAGGAAATGGAAAAGGGGATGCCGGTTCCGACCATCATCACCATTTTTTCCGACAAGTCCTTTACGTTCATCACCAAGACGCCGCCGGCGTCGTTCTACCTGAAGAAAGCGGCGAAGCTGCAAAAGGGCGGTCAGACGCCTGGCAAAGCCGTCGCCGGTACAGTGACCACGGCGCAGTGCCGTGAAATCGCTGAAGCGAAAATGAAAGATCTCAACGCCAACGATCTCGACGCGGCGACAAAGATCATCATGGGTTCGGCGCGGGCCATGGGCCTTGAGGTACAGGGGTAAGGACGATGGCGAAATCTGGAAAGAAAATTCACACGGCGCGCAAGGCGATTGATCGCAATAAACAGTATTCCGTTGAGGAAGCTGTCGCGGAAGTCAAAAAGCACGCAACCGCAAAATTCGATGAAACAATCGAAATCGCCATGAATCTCGGCGTCGATCCCCGTCACGCCGATCAGATGGTGCGCGGCGTTGTCTCGCTGCCGAACGGCACGGGCCGGAGCGTTCGCGTTGCGGTGTTTGCAAAAGACGCCAAAGCCGAAGAAGCCAAGGAAGCCGGCGCGGACATCGTCGGCGCCGAAGACCTGATGCAGAAAATTCAGGACGGCTTCATGGACTTCGACCGCGTCATCGCGACGCCGGACATGATGGCCGTTGTCGGCCGTCTCGGCAAAGTGCTCGGCCCCCGCGGCCTGATGCCGAACCCGAAGGTCGGCACGGTGACGCCGAATGTGGCGCAGGCCGTGAAGGACTCCAAAGGCGGCGCCGTTGAGTTCCGTGTTGAAAAAGCAGGCATCGTCCACGCCGGGATCGGCAAGGCGAGCTTTGACGAAAAAGCCATTGCTGAAAACGCCAAGGCGTTCATCGATGCGGTGACCAAAGCCCGGCCTGCAGGCGCCAAGGGCACCTATGTGAAGAAGATTGCGATCTCCTCCACCATGGGCCCGGGCGTGAAGGTCGAAACGGCCGGCGCTGCGTAAGCCCACGTTAAAACTGAGCTTGAAAACGGCCCCTTCGCGGGGCCGTTTTTGTTTTGACGCAGCCCATCTTTATTCGGCCGAAGCTACACCGGCGCATCTCGGCCAATCCATAATAGATTGTAACGCTTCCACGGGTGTTTTTAGGCATGCGGTTTATCTTATGAGAACCCTGTCAGCATTGATGGGTTCGACATGGAAGATAATGACCTTCCCGACTTTGACGCCGAGGATTTGCTCGCGGCGATGGCTGAAGAACGCCGCAAGGATGAAAACGTAGCGTTAAAGGGCGATAGCAGCGATCCCGCGTCGCAGAACCATCGGGAAGAATTGGCCGCCGCCGAAGAAAGCGGCGTCGGCAATGTCCTGGACGACGTGATGGAGGATCGCGCAGCTGAGCCTGCGCGCTGACCTATGCGCAATGCTGCTGCGACGTGACCGGTCCTCAGACGTTTAAAATTGTGCGCATCGTTGCGCCGGATTTTCAAGGAATCCGGGCTATCCCACCCGCTGTTGCGTAGTGGAGTTTCCTGCATGCCGTTAAAGGCGCTTAACCCGGACCTGACAGATATCGCCGCGCTCGCGTCTGTCCTCAAAAACCGGCGCGCGCAGAAGGCTTTTCAGGCGGCCCTCAAAAAAGGCAAATCGCCGACGCTCAGCCTGACAGCAGCGATCAGCGCCTCGCTGGTTTCCGCCGCTGCAAAAGAAGAAGCGTTCGACCCGCTCGCCGGTCTAGTGGCGGTGGATGATCTTTCCAGCTTTGGCGAAGACTGCCTGCCGGGCGAAGCCTATGCGGCCGCGGGGCATGATCATGATGGGCTGGCCTCTGGCGCCGGTCATGACGGCCATCTGACGCACGCATCTTATCTTGCCGATCCTTTCGCCTCACGCTTTGCGAACGCTTATGCGCGCGATCATGGCGATCACGACCGCCACGAAACGCATGCCAACCACAACACCATGACCATTGGGCATGATGCGCATGCGGGCGAGGGGGCGCATGCGGCCGGTCATCAGTCACCGCATGCGGGCCATCATGGATCGCATCAAGGCGCCGGCGCGGGGCATGACAACCATCACGCCGCTTCATCAGGCGTTCACAGACAAGGTCATGATCAGCATGAGGGCGCGGCGCATGCTGCGCAGGCTTCCCATGACGGTGAACATCATGACGGCGCACACGATATGTCTGCGCATCAGTCTGCAGGACATTCAAACCATGGCGCGCATCAGGCTGCGGATGCGGGCGGCGCCCATGCCGGGCACACAGCCCCCGGGGCTGGACATGCGCCAGACGGTCACTTGTCCGAAGAAGACATTGATCTTGATCAGTCCATCGACGCCCTGGCGCAGAACGACCATGACGATCATGAAAGCGATGCGCCGGAGGAGGCGTCCGCTGCCGAAGCGCCGGAAGAGCATCACCATCATCACGCAACGCTCGGCGATCTGGATGCGGCCCCGGCGGATGATCTCGCCGCTGCGCCTCAGCCGCCGGTGATTTAACCGGGATGCGTCACTAAGCTCCTGCGCCGTCCATTGCCGCCCCTCGTGAAACAGCGTTTAGTCGTCCTGAATGACAAAGGGCGCGCGGCGGTGATGCGGTTCATAAAAAGCCTGACAGTGCAGAACGGCTTGGCATTGCGGCAGTGGGTGTCGCGCAAGCTCCTGTTGCGCGCCATGGTCTCGCTGTTCGCCGTTGCTCAGCTTATGCCCGCGGGCGCCTCTGTGGCGCAGGAAGGCGACGGCTTCGAGCTTGTCATGTGCACGCCGAATGGGCTCAAAACCCTCACTTGGGAAGAGGCGACCGGTGAGCCGTCGCCTTTTGACGCGCCGCAGGATGATGACGGTCATCGCGCGGTCGCCTGCCATGCGGTGACCAACGATCCCCGTGGTCAGATTTTGAAGCGCAACTGACCTAGTGGCATTTCTTCAGGTCACGGCTTAACAGCCACCAGTTCACCGGCCACGCAGCGAGGAAACCTGCTGGCACTGCTATCGCCAAACCAAGCCAGAAAATCGGCGATAAGACAGATCCCGTCTGCATCCCGCCAACAAGATAATCAGCGCCGTTCATCGCTATTTCCATTACGCCGATGGATATAGCTTCACCTATCCATATGAGCTTCAGCGCTTGCCAGAATGATTTCTGTTGACGGCGCATCACAGGAAGGAGGCCAAGCGTGAAGCCGGAAATATAGGCCAGGCTGGTGGCCAGAATGATGGTTGGCCAAACACCGATGCCGAGGCTAACGCCGATCGTCAAGCCTGCGACTTCGCCGATTACGCAACCGGTGAGACAGTGCAGAGTCGCCTGGGCAGAGGTGATGAGGGGATTTGTGCTGTCAGCGCTGTGCCCTGAATGGGCGTCTACATGACAATTATGCTCATTAGTCATCTGGTTTCTCCCAGAATATGGTGGGGCGTTTCATTTTCTGATTAAGCGCATATATACCCCCATAGGGTATACTCAAGTCACGAGGACGTTATAACAGGTCACGGCGACAAAACAGCGACAATCAAACGGCTTAATCGCATAGAGGGACAGGTCCGCGGCGTCGCCCGAATGATCGAGGAAGACCGCTATTGCATCGACATTCTGCACCAGGTTCAGGCGGTGAAGGCTGCATTGTCGCGGGTGGAGGACGCCATTTTGGCTGACCATGCGGCTTCATGTGTGGAAGACGCCATTGCCTCGGGTGACGCGGCGGAACAGCGCGATAAATTCAGCGAGCTCGTAACGCTGTTCGCCAAGGTCAAAGGCTAGTGATTTACGCCGCACAGGGGGTTGCTTTCACCGAAAAAGCCGGTATGAGCACGGCCTTCCACAGACGTCCTCGGACGTGTGTGGATACCTGTCCGAGACTGCGGGTGAGGAGTTTCTCCTCTTAATCTCCTGCATAGACAGAGGGAAAAGGATCAGCCGGTTTTCGCACCGGATGTTCATGAGACCTTCTGGGGCAGGCTCTCTGCGGGAAACGCGGGAGCCTTTTTGGTTTCCGCTTTATCTTCCGCATAGATCGAAGCCCCCCGCTTTCGGGCGGGGATAATTGGGGCCGGGAGGCGTCTTCCGGCCTTGTTTGAACCAAAGGACCTGCCTCATGGACAGAACCCAAAAGGCGGAAATGGTCGAATGGATCGGCGGCGTGTTCGATGCGAACACGGTTGTCGTGGTGGCGAATGGCGGCCTTTCGGTCGCTGAATTTGAGTCTCTGCGCGGTGAGCTGCGCGAGGCCGGCGCTTCCATGAAAATCGTCAAGAATCGTCTCGCCAAGATCGCGATCTCTGGAAAACCGGCGGAAAAGCTCGTCGATTTGTTCCAGGGGCCGACCGCCATTGCGTTCTCCGAAGACCCGGTCGCGGCGGCGAAAGCCGTCAAAAAATTCGCCAAGGATAATGAAAAACTCACGATCCTCGGCGGCGCGATGGGCGAGGAAATCATGGACGTGAAAGGGGTGGAAGCGCTTGCCTCCATGCCGTCACGCGAAGAACTCATCGCCTCTATCGTTGCGACCATCACGTCTCCCGCGGCGGAACTCGCCGGCGCCCTCGGCGCCCCGGCGTCCAATATCGCCGGCATCCTGGAGACTCTGGAGAATCGCGAAGCAGCGTAACGTTCGAACCAATTTTGTAATCTAATCAAAGAACTAGGAAACTAAGACAATGGCTGATCTTAAAAAACTGGCTGAAGAGCTTGTTGGCCTGACGCTTCTGGAAGCGGCTGAGCTGAAAAACATCCTGAAAGACGAGTACGGCATCGAGCCGGCTGCAGGCGCGGTTGCGGTTGCGGCTGCCCCGGGCGCCGGCGGCGGCGAAGCTGCTGAAGAAAAGACCGAATTCGACGTCATTCTGGTCGACGCAGGCGACAAGAAGATTAACGTGATCAAGGAAGTTCGCGCGATCACGGGTCTTGGCCTGAAAGAAGCCAAAGAGCTCGTCGAAGCTGGCGGCAAAGCGGTCAAGGAAGCTGCGGCGAAGGCCGAAGCCGAAGAAATCAAGAAAAAGCTCGAAGACGCCGGCGCCAAAGTCGAACTCAAATAGGTTCGGCGAAAACGCTGGAAGGGCGCGTTTGGGCCCCGAATTCTTCCCCCATTTTCTTAACACAGGGGGTTGCGGAGGGGCGCGAGCGTGCTTATTACACCCATTCGCCGCCGGTGGACCCCACCGGCGGCTTCAGGCTTTGCGGCGACGTGCTTCGGATAATCGAGATCAAAATTTAGTCACCCGCGACCCGCGGTCGAACCTGGTCCGGCCGGCGGGTTTTTGCGCATGCGTTAACCCTGTTGTCCGCAAGGGTGCGCTTACGCGTTTGAACGGCTGACACCCGCTTGTGAGGATAAGATGGCGCAATCCTTCGTTGAGAAGAAACGCATTCGCAAAAATTTCGGTCGTATCGGCGATGCGGCCCCCATGCCGAACCTGATCCAGGTTCAAAAAGATTCCTACGAACAATTCCTGCAGCGCTTCGCAAAACCCGAAGATCGCCTGCTTGAAGGCCTCGAAGCGGTGTTCCGCTCGGTCTTCCCGATCTCGGATTTCACCGAGACTGCAACCCTTGAATATGTCTCCTACGAGTTCGAGGAGCCTAAATATGACACCGAAGAGTGTCAGCAGCGCGACATGACCTATGCGGCGCCGCTCAAGGTGACGCTGCGCCTGATCGTTTTTGAAGTGGATGAAGAGACCGGCGCCAAATCCGTCAAGGATATCAAGGAGCAGGAAGTTTACATGGGCGACATGCCGCTCATGACCGACAACGGCACTTTCATCGTCAACGGAACAGAGCGCGTCATCGTTTCCCAGATGCACCGTTCGCCGGGCGTCTTCTTCGACCATGACAAGGGCAAGAGCCATTCGTCGGGCAAGCTTCTGTTCGCCGCGCGGATCATTCCTTACCGCGGCTCCTGGCTCGATTTTGAATTCGACGCCAAGGACATCGTCAATGTCCGCATCGACCGCCGCCGCAAGCTGCCGGCGACGACGCTCCTCTATGCGCTCGGCATGGATCAGGAAGAGATCCTCGACGAGTTCTATGACCGCGTCTCCCACAAAAAGATCAAGACCGGCTGGACCATGCCGTACAACCCTGAGCGCTGGAAAGGCGTGAAGGTCGAGCGCGATCTCATCAACGCCAAGAATGGCGAGGTTGTTCTCGAAGCCGGCAAAAAGCTGTCGGCGCGCGCGGCGAAAAAGCTCGCGGAAGAAGGCCTGAAAGAACTTCTCCTGTCCGATGAGGAGATGATCGGGCGCTATTTCGCTTCCGACCTCGTTAATTTCGACAATGGCGAGATCTACGCCGAGGCGGGGGAAGAGATCACGCCGGCGCATCTCGAGACCTTTGAAGAGATCGGCGTCAACTCCTTCGATACGATCGATGTCGATCACATCAATATTGGCGGTTATGTCCGCAACTCGCTCAATGCGGACAAGAACCGCAACCGCGAGATGGCGCTGATTGATATCTACCGCGTCATGCGTCCGGGCGAGCCGCCGACACTGGAAACGGCGGAAGGCCTTTTCTATTCCCTGTTCTTCGATCCCGAGCGTTATGACCTGTCTTCGGTCGGCCGGGTGAAGATGAACATCCGTCTCGGTTTCGAGACTGAAGACACGCTGAGGACGCTCCGCAAGGAAGACATTCTCGCTGTCCTGAAAACCCTCGTCCAGCTGCGCGACGGCAATGGCGAAATCGACGATATCGACAATCTCGGCAACCGCCGGGTGCGTTCGGTCGGCGAGTTGATGGAAAACCAGTATCGCATCGGCCTCCTGCGCATGGAGCGCGCCATTAAAGAGCGCATGTCCAGCCAGGAGCTCGACACGCTGATGCCGCACGACCTTATCAACGCCAAGCCGGCGGCGGCCGCGGTGCGTGAGTTCTTTGGCTCCTCGCAGCTCTCGCAGTTCATGGACCAGACCAACCCGCTCTCCGAGATCACCCACAAGCGCCGTCTTTCCGCGCTTGGTCCGGGCGGTCTCACCCGTGAGCGCGCCGGCTTTGAAGTCCGCGACGTTCACCCGACCCACTATGGCCGGATCTGCCCGATTGAAACGCCGGAAGGGCCGAATATCGGTCTCATCAACTCCCTGGCGACCCACGCGCAGGTCAATAAATACGGCTTCATCGAAAGCCCGTATCGCCGCGTCATCGACGGCAAGGTGACGGATGACGTCATCTATCTCTCCGCCATGGAGGAGCAACGCTTCGCCATCGCGCAGGCGAACGCCGAAGTCGACGAAAACGGCAAGCTTGCGAACGAGTTCGTCAACTGCCGCGTCGGCGGCGACGCGACTCTCGTGCCGCGCGAGGATGTGGCCTATATCGACGTCTCGCCGAAACAGCTCGTTTCGGTCGCAGCCGCGCTCATCCCGTTCCTTGAAAATGACGACGCCAACCGCGCCCTCATGGGCTCGAACATGCAGCGTCAGGCTGTGCCGCTTCTCCAGGCTGAAGCGCCGTTTGTCGGCACCGGCATGGAATCGGTGGTGGCCCGGGATTCCGGCGCCGCGGTCGCCGCCCGCCGCACAGGCGTCGTCGAACAGGTGGACGCGCAGCGCATCGTTATTCGCGCGACAGAAGAAAAAGACCCCACCAAGCCGGGCGTCGACATTTTCAACCTGCGCAAATTCCAGCGTTCGAACCAGAACACCTGTATCAACCAGCGCCCGCTGGTAAAGATCGGCGATCAGGTCCGCGAAGGCGACATCATCGCCGACGGTCCGTCGACGGATCTTGGCGAACTCGCGCTGGGCAAGAACGTGCTCGTCGCGTTCATGCCTTGGAACGGCTATAACTTCGAGGACTCCATCCTCATCTCCGAACGCATCGTGCGCGACGACGTGTTCACGTCCATCCACCTCGAAGAGTTTGAGGTGATGGCGCGCGACACCAAGCTCGGTCCGGAAGAGATCACCCGAGACATTCCGAACGTTTCGGAAGAAGCGCTGCGCAACCTTGACGAGGCCGGCATCGTCGCCATCGGCGCCGAAGTCCATCCGGGCGATATTCTCGTCGGCAAGATCACGCCGAAGGGCGAAAGCCCGATGACGCCGGAGGAAAAACTCCTGCGCGCCATCTTCGGCGAGAAAGCGTCCGACGTTCGCGACACCTCGCTGAAACTGCCGCCGGGCGTTGCGGGCACGGTCGTTGAAGTCCGCGTCTTCAACCGTCACGGCGTCGACAAGGACGAGCGCGCGGTTTCGATCGAGCGCGAGGAGATCGAGCGTCTCGCAAAAGACCGCGACGACGAACTCGCGATCCTGGAGCGCAACGTCTACGGCCGTCTGAAGCCGCTTTTGATGGGCAAGGATGCTGTCTCCGGTCCGAAGGGCTTTGAAAAAGGCGCGATCACCGAAGACGTGCTCGACAACCAGCTGTCCAAAGGCCAGTGGTGGAAAGTTGGCGTCGCCGATGATGCGGTGATGACCGAAATCGAAGCCATGAAGAAGCAGTTCGATGAGTCGAAAGCGCGCCTCGAGGCCCGTTTTGAAGACAAGGTCGACAAGCTGAAGCGCGGCGACGAGCTGCCGCCGGGCGTCATGAAAATGGTCAAGGTCTTCGTCGCCGTGAAGCGCAAGCTTCAGCCGGGCGACAAGATGGCCGGCCGTCACGGCAACAAGGGCGTCATTTCGAAAATCGCGCCCATGGAAGACATGCCGTTCCTCGAAGACGGCACCGCGGTCGACATCGTGCTCAACCCGCTGGGCGTGCCGTCGCGCATGAATGTGGGTCAGATTCTTGAAACGCATCTTGGCTGGGCGTGTCGCGGTCTCGGCCGTCAGATCGACAACCTGCTTGAAGAGTGGGATAGCGATCAGGCGACCCGGGAAGACCTTATCGCCAAGTTCAAGGACGTCTATGGCGAGGATCAGGTGCTGCCGCGCTCCAATGAGGAGCTGAAAGAGCTTGGCCAGAACCTTGTGCGCGGCGTTCCCATCGCCACGCCGGTCTTTGACGGCGCCCGCGAAGCGGAAATCGTCGAGATGCTGACCAAGGCCGGCCTTGAAGAGTCAGGTCAGGTGACGCTCTTTGACGGGCGCACTGGCGACACCTTCAAGCGCAAGGTCACGGTGGGCTACAAGTATCTCTTGAAGCTCCACCACCTGGTCGACGACAAAATCCACGCGCGCTCCATCGGCCCGTACTCGCTCGTCACGCAGCAGCCGCTTGGCGGCAAGGCCCAGTTCGGCGGTCAGCGTTTCGGCGAGATGGAAGTCTGGGCGCTCGAAGCTTACGGCGCGGCTTATACGCTGCAGGAAATGCTCACCGTGAAGTCGGACGACGTCGCCGGCCGCACCAAAGTCTACGAGGCTATCGTCCGCGGCGACGACAGCTTCGAAGCGGGCATCCCGGAAAGCTTCAACGTGCTCGTGAAAGAAATGCGTTCGCTCGGCCTCAATGTCGAGCTTCAGAACGGGTAGCGACTAGCGCTTCCCGTTCCACCCTTTGATGAATTCGCGGGGGTTTAGGTCCCGCACCGAAAGTTAAGAGGCGCTCATGTCACAGGAACTGCTGAACGTATTCAATCCGGCGGCCCCCGCGCAGACGTTCAACAAGATCCGCATCTCCCTTGCGAGCCCGGAGAAAATTCTCTCCTGGTCGTTCGGCGAGATCAAAAAGCCTGAAACCATCAACTACCGCACCTTCAAGCCGGAGCGGGACGGGCTTTTCTGCGCCCGCATCTTCGGCCCGACAAAGGATTACGAGTGCCTGTGCGGCAAGTACAAGCGCATGAAGTACAAAGGCATCGTCTGCGAAAAGTGCGGTGTTGAAGTCACGCTCACCAAGGTGCGGCGCGAGCGCATGGGCCATATCGAGCTCGCAGCGCCTTGCGCCCATATCTGGTTCCTGAAGTCGCTGCCCTCGCGCATTTCGCTGATGCTCGACATGACGTTGAAGGATGTAGAGCGCGTCCTCTATTTCGAACAGTACATTGTCATTGAGCCGGGTCTCACCAACCTCACGCCCAACCAGCTCCTGACGGAAGAAGAATATCTTCAGGCCCAGGAAGAGTTCGGCGAGGATTCGTTCACGGCCGGCATCGGCGCCGAGGCCATGCGTGAAATCCTGTCGAATATCGACATGGAAGCGGAAACCGAAAAGCTTCGCGTTGACATCGCCGAGTCGACCTCGGAACTGAAAACCAAGAAATACGCCAAGCGCCTCAAGCTCATCACGGCGTTTCTTGAATCCGGCAACAAGCCGGAATGGATGATCATGACGGTCATTCCGGTGATCCCGCCGGAGCTTCGCCCGCTGGTGCCGCTTGACGGCGGCCGTTTCGCAACGTCCGACCTCAACGATCTTTACCGCCGGGTGATCAACCGCAACAACCGCCTGAAGCGTCTGATTGAGCTGCGCGCGCCGGACATCATCGTGCGCAACGAAAAGCGCATGCTGCAGGAATCCGTCGATGCGCTGTTCGACAATGGCCGTCGCGGCCGCGTCATCACGGGCACCAACAAGCGCCCGCTGAAGTCGCTTTCCGACATGCTGAAAGGCAAGCAGGGCCGCTTCCGCCAGAACCTGCTCGGCAAACGCGTCGATTATTCCGGCCGTTCGGTCATCGTTGTGGGCCCGGAATTGAAACTCCATGAGTGCGGCCTGCCGAAGAAGATGGCGCTCGAACTCTTCAAGCCGTTCATCTATTCGCGCCTCGACGCCAAGGGCCTTTCCGCCACGGTGAAACAGGCGAAAAAACTCGTTGAAAAAGAACGCCCCGAAGTCTGGGACATTCTCGACGAAGTCATTCGCGAGCATCCGGTTCTCCTCAACCGGGCGCCGACGCTGCACCGCCTCGGCATTCAGGCTTTCGAGCCGAAACTCATCGAAGGCAAGGCGATCCAGCTCCACCCGCTCGTCTGTACGGCGTTCAACGCCGACTTCGACGGCGACCAGATGGCTGTGCACGTTCCGTTGTCGCTCGAGGCGCAGCTGGAAGCGCGCGTCCTGATGATGTCGACCAACAACATCCTGTCGCCCGCCAACGGCAAGCCGATCATCGTGCCGTCACAGGACATCGTTCTCGGCCTCTACTACATTACGATGGAAAAAGAGGGCGAGCCGGGCGAGGGCAAGATCTTCGGGACGATCCAGGAGATCGAGCACGCGCTCGACGCAGGCGTCGTCACGCTGCACACAAAAATCAGAGCGCGCTGGAACACCGTTGACGAGCATGGCGAGCCGGTAAGCGAAGTCGTGGAAACGACTCCGGGCCGCATGAAGGTTGCGCAGGTTTTGCCGCGCGATTCCAATGTGCCGTTCTCGGTGATCAACCAGCTGCTCACGAAGAAGACCATTCAGGGCCTCATTGATATCGTCTATCGCCACTGCGGCCAGAAGAAAACGGTCATCTTCGCCGACCACATCATGGACCTTGGTTTCAAGGAAGCCTGTAAAGCGGGCATCTCCTTCGGCAAGGACGACGTTGTTATCCCGGCGGCGAAAAAGTCGCTTGTGGACGAAACCCGTTCCCATGTGTCGGAGTTCGAACAGCAATACGCCGAAGGTCTCATCACCCGCGGCGAGAAATACAACAAGGTCATCGACGCCTGGGCGAAGTGTACGGATAAAATCGCCGACGCCATGATGGAAGAGATTTCCGAGACCAAATACGATCCGGAATCAAACCGTCAGCTTGAGCCGAACTCGATCTATATGATGTCCCATTCGGGCGCGCGCGGGTCGCCGACCCAGATGCGTCAGCTCGGCGCCATGCGCGGCCTCATGGCCAAGCCGTCCGGCGAGATTATCGAAACGCCGATCACCTCGAACTTTAAAGAGGGCCTCACGGTGCTCGAGTACTTCAACTCGACCCACGGCGCGCGGAAAGGTCTGGCTGACACGGCGCTGAAAACGGCGAACTCGGGCTATCTCACCCGTCGTCTTGTCGACGTCGCGCAGGATTGCATCGTGCGTGAAGTCGACTGCGGCACCACCAACGGCATCACCATGGAAGCCGTTGTGCAGTCGGGCGAGATCGTTGTGCCCCTGTCGCAGATCATTCTCGGCCGGACGCTGCTTGAAGACATCAAGCACCCGCAGACGGGCGAGCTTCTCGGCAAGGCCAATGATGAAGTCGATGAGGCTCAGGCCGAAGAAATCGAAGGGTCCGGGATCCAGAAAATCCGCGTGCGCTCGGTGCTGACCTGCGACTCGAAAGTCGGCGTCTGCGCCAAGTGCTATGGCCGCGATCTCGCGCGCGGCTGCCCGGTCAATATCGGCGAATCTGTCGGCGTCATCGCCGCGCAGTCCATCGGCGAGCCGGGCACGCAGCTTACCATGCGGACGTTCCACGTTGGCGGCACCGCGCAGGTTGGCGACACTTCGTTCATCGAGGCGAGCCACGAAGGCACGGTGAAGCTGGAGGGCGGCAGCGTTCTCAAAGACTCCAATGGCGATTTCGTCGTCATGGGCCGGAACACGCTCGTCAAAATTCTCGACAGCGATGGCAAGGAGCATGCTTCCTACAAAGTCTCCTACGGCGCGAAACTGCGTGTTGCGGATGGCGGCCAGGTCACCCGCGGTCAGCGTCTCGCCGACTGGGATCCTTATACCCTGCCGATCCTTACCGAGGTCGAAGGCAAGGTGAAGTTCGAGGACCTTCAGGAAGGCTTCTCCATGCAGGTCGTCGCCGACGAAGCGACGGGTATTGCAAGCCGCGTCGTCACCGACTGGCGGGCGAACCCGCGCGCGGCGGACCTCAAACCGGCGCTCGTCATTGTCGACGAAAAAGGCGAGCCCAAGAAACTCTCTTCGGGCGGCGAAGCGCGCTACCAGCTGCCGGTCGATGCGGTCCTGTCTGTCGAAGACGGCGAAGACATCCACCCCGGCGATGCGCTGTCGCGTATTCCGACTGAAGGCGCCAAGACCCGCGACATCACCGGCGGTCTGCCGCGCGTTGCGGAACTGTTCGAAGCCCGCCGTCCGAAAGATCACGCGATCATCGCCGATGTCGACGGCCGCGTAGAGTTCGGCCGCGATTACAAGAACAAGCGTCGCATCCGGATCATTCCGACCGATGAGAGCCTTGAGCCCTCCGATTATCTCGTCCCCAAAGGCCGCCACATTGCGGTTCAGGATGGCGACTTTATCGCCAAGGGCGAATATCTCATGGACGGCAATCCTGCGCCGCATGACATTCTGGCGATCATGGGAATCGAGGCGCTCGCCGACTTCCTCATTGATGAAATCCAGGAAGTCTATCGTCTTCAGGGCGTGCCGATTAACGACAAGCACATCGAGGTGATCGTTCGCCAGATGCTGCAAAAAGTCGAAATCACCGAGCCGGGCGACTCGCTGTTCCTCAAAGAAGAGCAGATCGACAAGCTCGAATTCGAGGAAACCAACGCCAAGCTTGAAGATGAGGGCAAGCGCCCGGCGCAGGCCGTGCCGGTGCTCTTGGGCATCACCAAGGCCTCGCTCCAGACGCGTTCGTTTATTTCGGCGGCGTCCTTCCAGGAGACGACCCGCGTCCTCACCGATGCGGCCGTCAACGGCAAGATCGACACGCTGGAAGGCTTAAAAGAGAACGTCATCGTCGGCCGTCTCATCCCGGCCGGCACCGGCGGCGCCATGTCCAAGCATCAGGTCGAGGCCGAACGCCGCGACCAGGTGCTTCTCGAAGAGCGTCAGAAACGCGCTGAAGCGTCGAGCGCGCCGCAACTGACCGCGCCGGAAGAAAGCGCCGCGCCTGCGGAAGCAGAAGCGCCGGCTGAAGAAAGCGCTGAGCAACCGGCTGACGCCGCAGAATAATCTGCATAATCTGCATAATCTGCATAATCTGCGCGGCGGACAACACGAATAAAAACGGCGGCCTTTTGGGCCGCCGTTTTCGTATTTCAGCTTCGGTCTGTCAGCTTTGTTCGATTTGCGCGTCCGGTTCGCCGTTCAAGACGACTTTGAGGATATGGGTCAGCCCGTAGCGCCGGTCGAGAAACGGGGCCGACGCCTCGGGGCAGGCTGCGACCATGGCGGCGTACCAGTCCGGATCGTCGATCAGTTTCAGGATCTCTTCCACATAGGAGTCCGGGTCGTTGGTGCGTCCCGCGACGGCGGCGGACCGCAACAGCTCCAGCGCCGGCACCACGGGGTTCGAGATCAGCGGGCGGCCTGCAAGCGCGGCTTCAGCGGCGGTCATGGCGAGCCCCTCAACAAAGGTGCTGCGGGTCGGCACGATGGAGCAATGGGACTGAGCGTAAACCTCGACGAGGTCGTCGAGCGAGGTCCACCCTTTGGCCTCAACGGCCTGATCGAGGCCAAGGGCTGATATCCGCTGTTTCATTTCCTCAAGCTCGGCGCCGGTGCCGCAGACCACCCAGCGCACCCGCCCGGGCGCCCGGGTCTCGACCTGACGGGCCATTTCCACGATGTCGAGGACGCCTTTGCCTTCCGTCACCCGGCCGATGAACATGATCTGGAAAGGCCGGCGGTCATGAGGCGGCGCGGGCGGTATGCGGTCGAAGAAGTCTTTCTGGAACTGGGCCCGGATCTGGAGCAGGGGGCGGCAGTCGGGACCGGCCAGCTCCTCGACCTGGCGGGAGCACACTGGGGACACGCACAGGCTCGCCAGCGGCACACGCCGCCAGAACGGGCGGTCCAACATCTCGATCAGCCGAACGGCCGCGCCGGAGGGCCTGAAACCGTTCGGCCATAGGGAATTGTGCAGGACCGGGACAACCTTGATCCCTGCGGCGGCGAAGAGCGATTGCCAGAAATAATGGGTGCAGCCTGAATCGAGGATCGCCACATCGGCCTTGAACCGGATCGCCCGCCGTAGGAGCTTCAGGCCGTAAGCCAGCTCCCGGAGGTGGTAGGCGAGGCCGCTTGCGCCGGGTGAGGGCTTCGGGAGATGTTCGATCGTGACATCGCCATCCTCGAAATAGGTCTTTTCGTGGTGATAACAGACGATATAGAGCGCGGCCCCGACATCCTTGGCGTATTGCTCGATCTGGCTCGAAAAGGTGATCGAGACCTCGGTCGGGTCATGAAGGCCCGCTTTCCAGGCTTTATGGGCGCCGACTGAGTCTCCGGGGCCGGCGACGTAAAAAACCCGTTTCGGGTTAAGCGGTTGGTTTTGAAGCGGGCGCGCCATAGATCCTTCCCTTTGAGCGATTCGAACTAGCACGCGCGTCTGAAAATTCCGCTACGGCGCGAAAGATGGCGCAAGTCCCGGGCCACCGGGGCCTGAAAGAGCGGCGGGGAAGGGCATTTTCCGCTTGATTTCAGCGCGCGACAGGCGATTTATGGCGTATCAGGCCTTGATGCCGCGGCGCTGAGCCTAAGCCGCGAAAAAACAGGCCGAAACGTCTTTTATTTTCGTAAACACGTATTGACCCATCCGACTCGCCTCGGTATGTCTCGCGCCGCTGAATGGCTGGCCGTCAGCTCTTCCTTCTTTGGAAGACCCTGAAACGCAGCCGCTTTTAGCTGATAACAGTTTGGTTTTTTGAGCGGCGTTCCGCCTGACGGGGCTCCGCTCGTTTGCGTCATGGATAATCCCGTCCATGGCGCGAGGGATTTGGGTCAACGCCCGCGAGAAGCGAAGGCAAGCCCCTGAGACTCGAGCCGGAGAACGGAAACGGATGCCGACGATACAACAACTTATCCGCAAGCCGCGGAAGCCGAAACGCGCGATTAACAAAGTGCCGGCGCTTGAGGGCAATCCTCAAAAGCGCGGCGTTTGTACGCGCGTTTACACGACGACTCCGAAAAAGCCGAACTCGGCGCTTCGGAAAGTCGCCAAAATCCGCCTGACCAATGGTCATGAGGTGATCGGCTATATTCCGGGCGAAGGCCACAATCTTCAGGAGCACTCGGTGGTCCTGATCCGCGGCGGCCGCGTGAAAGACCTTCCCGGCGTTCGCTACCACATCATCCGCGGCGTGCTCGACACGCAGGGCGTCAAAGACCGCAAACAGCGCCGTTCGAAATACGGCGCCAAGCGTCCGAAGTAAGGATATAAGAGATGTCACGTCGTCACCGCGCAGAAAAACGCGTCGTTCATCCGGACCCGAAGTTCGGCGACAAGACCGTTTCGAAATTCATGAACTACGTCATGGTCGACGGCAAAAAGCCGGCGGCTGAAAAGATCGTCTATGGCGCATTCGAAAAGATCGAATCTAAGCTTCGCCGTCCGCCGGTTGAGCTCTTCAAGGAAGCGCTTGAGAATGTGACGCCGGCGATCGAGGTCCGCTCCCGCCGCGTCGGCGGTGCGACATATCAGGTTCCGGTTGAAGTTCGCCCGGACCGCAAGCTCGCTCTCGCCATGCGCTGGATCATTTCCGCGGCTCGCTCGCGCAATGAAACCACCATGGTCGACAAGCTTTCGAACGAACTGATGGACGCCGCCCAGAACCGGGGCGCGGCTGTCAAAAAGCGCGAGGACACGCACCGGATGGCTGAAGCCAACCGCGCTTTCTCGCATTATCGCTGGTAACGGAATTGAAAGAGTAAGGGCCCGCAGTCATGGCGCGCACGCACAAAATCGAGGACTACCGTAACTTCGGCATCATGGCCCACATTGATGCGGGCAAGACGACGACGACCGAACGCGTCCTCTATTACACCGGCAAGTCCCACAAGATCGGCGAAGTCCATGACGGTGCCGCGACGATGGACTGGATGGAACAGGAGCAGGAGCGCGGGATTACGATCACGTCCGCTGCGACGACCTGCCATTGGAAAGACAAGCGTCTCAACATTATCGACACGCCAGGCCACGTCGACTTCACGATTGAAGTCGAGCGTTCCCTGCGCGTTCTCGATGGCGCCGTGGCGCTTCTCGACGCCAACGCCGGCGTTGAGCCGCAGACGGAAACGGTCTGGCGTCAGGGCGACAAATATAAAGTGCCGCGCATCTTCTTCATCAACAAGATGGATAAGATCGGCGCTGACTTCTATTACTCTGTCGACACCATTCACAAACGTCTCGCTGCGAAGACGGTTATTCTCCAGCTGCCGATTGGCGCTGAGAACAACTTCAAAGGCATTGTCGATCTCATCAAGATGAAAGCCGTCATCTGGGAAGAGGAAAGCCTCGGCGCCGCCTTCCACGAAGAAGACATTCCGGCTGATCTCGTCGACAAGGCGAATGAATACCGCGAAAAAATGATCGAGACGGTTGTCGAGATCGATGAAGAGGCGATGGAAGCCTATCTCGAAGGCAATGAGCCGGACGAGGCCACCATCAAGCGCCTCATCCGTCAGGGCACCTGTAAGGTCGAATTCCATCCGGTTCTGTGCGGCTCCGCCTTCAAGAACAAAGGCGTCCAGCCGATGCTCGACGCGGTTGTCGACTTCTTGCCGAGCCCGGTTGAAGTTCCGGCGATCAAAGGCGTTCTTCCCGACTCCGAAGAGGAAGTCGTGCGCAAGTCGTCTGACGATGAGCCGCTTTCCATGCTCGCCTTCAAGGTGATGAACGACCCGTTTGTGGGCTCGCTCACTTTCTGCCGCATCTATTCGGGCAAGCTCGAAGCCGGTTCGCAGCTGATGAACACGGTGAAGGGCAAGAAAGAACGCGCCGGCCGGATGCTGCAAATGCACTCCAACAGCCGCGAAGAAATCAAAGAGGCTTATGCTGGCGACATCATCGCTGTTGTGGGCCTTAAAGACACCACGACAGGCGACACGCTTTGCGATCCTCAAAAGCCGGTTGTGCTTGAGCGCATGGAATTCCCGGAGCCGGTGATCGAGCTTGCTGTTGAGCCGAAGACCAAGGCTGACCAGGAAAAAATGGGCCTCGCGCTGCAGCGTCTCGCCGCTGAAGACCCGTCCTTCCGCGTCTCGACCGATGAAGAATCCGGCCAGACCATCATCAAAGGCATGGGCGAGCTTCACCTCGACATTCTTGTCGACCGTATGAAGCGCGAATTCAAAGTCGAAGCCAATATCGGCGCGCCGCAGGTGGCCTATCGCGAAACGATCACCAAAGAAGCCGACATCGACTACACCCACAAGAAACAGTCGGGCGGTTCAGGCCAGTTCGCGCGCATCAAATTCCGGGTTATCCCGCAAGAGCCGGGAACGGGTTACGAGTTCGAAAGCCAGATCGTCGGCGGGTCCATTCCGAAGGAATATATTCCGGGCGTCGAAAAAGGCATCAACTCGATCCGTGAAACGGGTCTCCTGGTGGGCTTCCCGATTCTCGATTTCAAAATCGAGCTTTATGACGGCGCCTTCCACGATGTGGACTCCTCGGTGCTGGCCTTCGAAATCGCGGCGCGCGCTGCGTTCCGCGAAAACAAGCCGGCGCTTGGTCTTGCGCTGCTTGAGCCGGTCATGAAAGTGGAAGTCGTCACGCCGGAAGAATACACCGGCACCGTGATCGGCGACCTCAATTCGCGGCGCGGGCAGATCCAGGAACAGGAAATGCGCGGCAACGCCAACGTCGTTCACGCGATGGTGCCGCTCGCCAACATGTTTGGTTATGTGAACAATCTTCGCTCGGCGACCCAGGGTCGCGCTCAGTACACGATGCAATTTGATCATTATGAGCGCGTGCCGAAAGCGGTTGAAGACGAAGTGAAGGCGAAGCTGGCAGGCTAGCCAACTAAGAGAGGCCGCCCGCCAGAACGTAGATCCGGGCGATCAGGTTTAACGACAGACGTCAAAGAAGACGGAGAGAAGTGAAATGTCGAAGGAAAAGTTTGAACGTAACAAGCCGCACGCCAACATCGGCACCATTGGTCACGTTGACCATGGCAAAACGACGCTGACGGCGGCCATCACCAAATATTTCGGTGACTTCAAGGCGTATGACCAGATTGATGCGGCGCCGGAAGAAAAAGCCCGCGGCATCACCATTTCGACGGCGCACGTTGAATATGAAACCGATGCGCGTCACTACGCTCACGTCGACTGCCCAGGTCACGCTGACTATGTGAAAAACATGATCACCGGCGCGGCGCAGATGGACGGCGCGATCTTGGTTGTGAACGCCGCTGACGGCCCGATGCCGCAGACGCGCGAGCACATCCTGCTTGCTCGCCAGGTTGGCGTTCCGGCGATTGTTGTTTACCTCAACAAAGTCGACCAGGTTGACGACGAAGAGCTTCTTGAGCTCGTCGAAATGGAAGTTCGTGAACTTTTGTCTTCCTACGAATTCCCGGGCGACGATATTCCGATCGTCAAAGGTTCGGCGCTGGCCGCTCTTGAAGGTCGTGACCCGGAAATCGGCGAGAATTCCATCAAGGAACTGATGGAAGCTGTCGACAGCTACATCCCGACCCCGGATCGTCCGGTTGACCAGCCGTTCCTCCTGCCGATCGAAGACGTGTTCTCGATCTCCGGCCGCGGCACCGTTGTGACCGGCCGTGTTGAGCGCGGCGTTGTCAATGTTGGCGACGAACTCGAAATCGTCGGCATCAAAGACACCAAGAAAACGACCTGCACGGGCGTTGAAATGTTCCGCAAGCTGCTTGATCGCGGTGAAGCAGGCGACAACGTTGGCGTTCTTCTTCGCGGCATCGAGCGTGATGCGGTTGAACGCGGCCAGGTGCTCTGCAAGCCGGGCTCTGTGACCCCGCACACGAAATTCGTGGCCGAGGCCTACATCCTGACGAAAGAAGAAGGCGGCCGCCATACGCCGTTCTTCACGAACTACCGCCCGCAGTTCTACTTCCGCACGACCGACGTGACCGGTGTTGTGACGCTAAAAGAAGGCGTTGAGATGGTCATGCCGGGCGACAACGTGGAAGTGAATGTCGAGCTCATCGTGCCGATCGCCATGGAAGAAAAGCTCCGCTTTGCTATCCGTGAAGGCGGCCGCACCGTCGGCGCCGGCATCGTCTCGAAAATCATCGAGTAGCAGGCAGAAATATTGCGCGGACCGGCCCTAAACCGGTCCGCGCTTTCGACTCAAAAGACAGAAGTTAGAATTTTTCAAAGAGCGAAGCGTAGACCATGCAACAGAATATCCGCATCAGGCTCAAAGCGTTCGATCATCGCGTGCTCGACGCTTCGACGTTGGAAATCGTGAATACGGCGAAACGCACAGGCGCAAATGTGCGCGGGCCTATCCCGCTGCCGACCCGCATCGAGCGTTACACGGTCAACCGTTCGCCGCATATCGATAAGAAGAGCCGTGAGCAGTTCGAAATGCGCACCCATAAGCGCATGCTCGATATCGTCGATCCGACGCCGCAAACGGTGGATGCGCTGATGAAACTCGACCTCTCGGCTGGCGTCGATGTCGAAATCAAGCTTGGCGCCTAAGGAGCATTTGAGATGCGCACGGGATTAATTGCAAAGAAAGTCGGGATGACCCGCATCTTCTCGGCGGAAGGCGAACACCTTCCGGTGACGGTGATGCAGCTCGAGGGCTGTCAGGTCGTCGGTCAGCGAACGGCTGATAAAAACGGCTACACGGCGGTGCAGCTCGGCGCTGGCGCCAAAAAGGCCAAGCGCACGACCAAGGCTGAGCGCGGCCAGTTCGCCAAGGCGAATGTGGAGCCGAAGGCGAAAGTCGTCGAGTTCCGCGTGTCGGAAGACAACATGCTCAATGTCGGTGAAGAGATTATCGCCGACCATTATTTCGAAGGCCAGTATGTCGATGTGACCGGCACCTCCATTGGTAAAGGCTTCGCCGGCGCCATGAAGCGGCACAATTTCGGCGGCCTGCGTGCGACTCATGGTGTTTCGATCTCGCACCGTTCCCATGGTTCTACGGGCCAGTGTCAGGATCCGGGCAAGGTCTTCAAAGGCAAGAAGATGGCCGGTCACATGGGCGCATCGCGCGTGACCACGCAAAATCTTCAGGTCGTCAAAACGGACTCCGATCGCGGCCTGATCCTGATCAAAGGCGCCGTGCCAGGTCCGAAAGGCGGCTGGGTGCTGATCAAGGACGCCGTGAAAAAGCCGTTCCCTGAAAACGCCATTCTTCCTGCGGCGCTGAAGTCCGCTGCCGAGGAAGCTGCGAAGCAGGCTGAAGAGGCCGCCAAGCAGGCTGCCGCTGAAGAAGAGGCCGCGGCCAAGGCCGCCGCCGAAGAGGCGCGCGCCCAACAGGAAGCGGCGTTGAAAGAACAGCAATCCGGCGCCGGCGCTGAAGGCGTCGAAGCCGCAGATGAAACCGAGCAGAAGGAAGGGGACGAATAATGAAAACCGACGTCCTCAGCATTGACAGCAAGAAGGCCGGCTCCATCGATCTCGATGACGGGATCTTCGGACTTGAGCCGCGCGCAGACATTCTGCATCGCTGCGTTGTCTATCAATTGGCGAAACGCCAGCAAGGCACGCACAAGGCGAAAGAGCGCGGCGAGGTGAAAGCCACGTCGAAAAAATGGGGCCGCCAAAAAGGCGGCGGCGGCGCCCGTCACGGCAACCGCGCAGCCCCGCAATTCCGCGGCGGCGGCAAGGCTCACGGGCCTCGCGTGCGCAGCCATGCGATCGATCTGCCGAAAAAGGTCCGCCGTCTGGCGCTGAAGCATGCGCTGTCTGCAAAAGTGGCTGAAGGCTCGCTGATCATCATCGACGAAGCCAAGCTCGCCGACGCCAAGACCAAGACGCTGGTCGAGGCTTTTGCGAAAATGAACATCGCGAATGCGCTGATCGTTGACGCTTCTGTTGACGAGAATTTCGGCCTTGCTACGCGCAACCTCGCGGGCATCGACATGCTGCCGGTCATTGGCGCGAATGTTTACGACATTCTGCGCAAGGACAAGCTGGTCCTCACCAAAGCGGCCGTTGAAGGTCTGGAGGAGCGCCTCAAATGAGCAAGAAGAGCGAAACGACGGCCGTTGAGGCCCATTACAACACGCTGATTGCGCCGGTGATCACCGAGAAATCGACGATCGCCTCGGAGAATAATCAGGTTGTGTTCGAAACACCGCTCACGGCGACGAAGCCGGAGATCAAGGAAGCCGTTGAGGCGCTGTTCAAGGTGAAAGTGAAAGCCGTGAACACGTTGCGCATCAAAGGCAAAAACAAGCAGTTCAAAGGGCGCCCCTATACGCGCTCCACAGTGAAAAAAGCGGTTGTGACTCTCGAAGAAGGTCACGCCATCGATGTGACGACCGGACTTTAAGGCAGGTTTATTCCAATGGCTTTGAGAAAATTCAAACCGACGACGCCGAGCCGCCGCCAGCTTGTGCTGGTGGACCGCAGCGAGCTTTGGAAGGGCAAGCCTGTCAAATCGCTGACGGAAGGCCTGACCGAGAAAGCGGGCCGCAACAACACCGGCCGCATCACCGTTCGCCGCCGCGGCGGCGGGGTGAAGAAGACCTATCGCATCGTCGACTTCAAACGGAACAAGTTTGACATCGAAGCGAAGGTTGAGCGTCTCGAATATGATCCGAACCGTTCGGGCTTCATCGCGCTGGTGAAATATCTCGATGGCGAGCAGGCTTATATTCTCGCGCCGCAGCGCCTGAAAGCCGGCGATAAGATCATCGCTGGCGAAAAGGTCGACGTGAAGCCTGGCAACGCGATGAAGCTGAAAGCCATTCCGGTCGGCACGATCATTCACAATGTGGAATTGAAGCCAGGCAAAGGCGGCCAGGTGGCGCGTTCCGCCGGCTCTTACGCCCAGCTCGTCGGCCGTGACTCAGGCATGGCGCAGGTGCGGATGCAGTCGGGCGAAGTTCGTCTGATCTCCGGGGAATGCATGGGCACCATCGGCGCCGTTTCAAACCCGGACCACATGAACCAGTCGATCGGCAAAGCCGGCCGCAATCGCCACAAGGGCAAGCGTCCTTCCGTGCGCGGCGTCGTGATGAACCCGGTCGATCACCCCCATGGCGGCGGCGAAGGCCGCACCTCGGGCGGCCGTCACCCGGTCACGCCGTGGGGCAAGCCGACCAAGGGCGCCAAAACCCGCAAGAACAAAGCAACTGACAAATTCATTCTGCGCTCGCGTCACGCGCGCAAGAAGAAGAAATAGGCCGGAGATAAAACGACATGCCACGTTCAGTCTGGAAAGGTCCGTTCGTCGACCGCTATCTCCTGAAGAAAGCGGAAGAGTCGCAGGACGGAAAACACAAAGGCGGGATCAAGTCCTGGTCACGCCGTTCAACTATCCTGCCGCAATTCGTCGGGCTGACGTTCAACGTCTATAACGGCCAGAAATTCATCCCCGTTCATGTCACTGAAGACATGGTCGGTCACAAGTTCGGCGAATTCTCTCCGACCCGGTCCTATTACGGTCACGGCGCGGACAAGAAGGCGAAGAGGAAATAGTCATGGGGCAGAGCAAAAATCCCCGGCGCGTTGGTGAAACCCAGGCCATGGCCAAAGGCCGTCTGATCCGCACCTCGCCGCAGAAACTGAACCTCGTGGCGCAGCTCATCCGCGGCATGCCGGTTGAAAAGGCGCTCGCAGAGCTGACCTTCTCGCGCAAGCGCATCTCCCAGAACGTCAAAAAAGTTCTGGAAAGCGCGATCGCGAACGCTGAGAACAACCACGATCTCGACATCGACCAGCTCGTTGTCGATCAGGCTTTCGTCGGCAAGAACATGGTCATGAAGCGCTGGAAAGCCCGCGCCCGCGGCCGCGTCGGCAGAATTCAAAAACCGTTTTCTGAAATCACGATCGTCGTGAAAGAAGTTGAGGAGGCCGCTTAATGGGCCAGAAAGTCAACCCAATCGGCCTGCGCCTCGGTATCAACCGTACCTGGGACTCGCGCTGGTTCGCCGGTAAAGCCGCCTATGGCGATTTGCTGCATGAAGACCTCGCGATCCGGAAGTATCTCGAAAAGCGCCTTCAGCAGGCCGGCGTGTCGCGCATCGTGATTGAACGTCCGCACAAAAAATGCCGCGTGACGATCTACACCGCGCGTCCGGGTGTTGTGATCGGCAAAAAAGGCGCCGATATCGAAAAGCTGCGTCAGGAACTGTCGAAGCTTTCGTCGTCGGAAACGGTTCTCAACATCGTCGAGATCCGCAAGCCTGAAATCGATGCGACCCTCGTTGCAGAGAACATCGCGCAGCAGCTTGAGCGCCGCGTCGCGTTCCGCCGCGCCATGAAGCGCGCCATGCAGACCGCACAGCGCATGGGCGCCCTCGGCATTCGCGTCAACGTCTCCGGCCGTCTCGGCGGCGCTGAGATCGCGCGCATGGAATGGTACCGCGAAGGCCGCGTGCCGCTGCATACGCTTCGCGCCGACATCGATTACGGCGTCGCGACCGCCCAGACGACTTACGGCGCCATCGGCGTCAAGGTCTGGATCTTCAAGGGCGAGATTATGGAACATGACCCCATGGGTCAGGAAAAGCGGTTGATCGAAGCCCAGACGGGCGGCGTCGGTCATCAGCAGCGCAACAACTAGCGCGAAGAAGGATTTTGGAGCGAGCCAGTCATGCTGCAGCCTAAAAGAACAAAATTCCGCAAGATGCACAAAGGGCGCATCAAGGGCGCCGCAAAAGGCGGCACGGATCTGAATTTCGGATCCCATGGTCTGAAAGCCATGGAGCCGGAGCGCGTGACCTCGCGTCAGATCGAAGCCACTCGCCGCGCCATCACCCGCGCCATGAAGCGTCAGGGCCGTGTGTGGATTCGCATTTTCCCGGATGTGCCGGTGTCGAAAAAACCGACCGAGGTGCGCATGGGTAAAGGTAAGGGCTCGGTTGAATACTGGGCCGCGAAAGTGAAGCCGGGCCGCATCATGTTTGAACTTGACGGCGTGCCGGACGACATCGCCCGTGAGGCGCTGTTGCTTGGCGCGGCGAAGCTGCCGATCAAGACGCGCATCGTTTCGCGCATCGGTGAGTAAGGAGATCAGTCATGAACGCCAGCGAAGCACGCGATATGACCGCCGATGAACTGAAGGACCGTCTCCTGCAGCTCAAGCGCGAACAGTTTAACCTGCGCTTTCAAAAAGCGTCGGGTCAGCTCGAAAAAACCGCACGGATCGGCGAAGTGCGTAAAGACATCGCCCGGATCAAAACCATTCTCGGCGAAAAAAACCGGGCGAACTAAGGATAAGAGGCGAAAGCAATGCCAAAACGCATTCTGCAAGGCTCCGTGGTGAGCGACAAAGGCGAAAAGACAGTGGTCGTGAATGTCGAGCGTATGTTTACGCATCCGCTGTTCAAGAAAGTTGTTCGCCGCTCCAATCGTTTTCACGCTCATGATGCGGAAAACAAATACAAGGTCGGCGATCTCGTCCGCATCCAGGAATGCGCGCCGAAGTCCAAGCTGAAACGCTGGGAAGTCATCGGCCTCGGGTCAAAAGGTTAATCCCGTCCGCAAGTCGCGGGTGGAAAGAGTGAAGCGGGGCCTGAGGGCCCATCAGGAGGATCACCATGATCCAGATGCAATCAAATTTGGACGTCGCCGATAATTCCGGCGCAAAGCGCGTTCAGTGCATCAAGGTGCTTGGCGGCGCGAAACGCAAATATGCCGGCGTCGGCGACATTATCGTCGTGTCGGTGAAGGAAGCGATTCCGCGCGGCCGCGTGAAAAAGGGCCAGGTCATGAAGGCCGTGGTCGTGCGCACCGCGAAAGACATCAAGCGCAAGGACGGGTCGGTGATCCGGTTCGACCGCAACGCCGCTGTCCTTATCAATAACAACAAAGAGCCGATCGGCACACGTATCTTTGGCCCGGTGACCCGCGAACTGCGCGCCGCCAAGCACATGAAGATCGTGTCGCTTGCGCCGGAGGTGCTGTAATGGCTGCGAAGATCAAAAAGGGCGACAAGGTCGTCGTGCTCGCCGGCAAGGACCGGGGCGCTGAAGGTGAAGTCATTCAGGTCATGCCGAAAGCCGACCGCGTGGTCGTGCGCGGCGTCAACCTGATCAAGAAGCACCAGAAGCAAACGCCGCAACAAGAAGGCGGGATCATTACGCGCGAAACGTCGATCCATGTTTCCAATGTGGCGCTGAAAGATCCGTCGACGGGCAAACCAACCCGCGTCGGCTTCAAGATTGAAGATGGAAAGAAAGTGCGCGTCGCAAAAGCGTCGGGTGAGGTTATCGATGGCTGAAGCTCAATCATATGAACCGCGTCTGAAGACGCTTTATCGCGACACCATCCGGTCGAAAATGAACGACAAGTTCAAATATTCGAATCCGATGATGATGCCGTCGATCGACAAGATCGTGATCAATATGGGCGTCGGCGACGCCGTCAACGACCGCAAGGCGGTTGATGCGGCCCTGGCGGATCTCACTTTGATCGCCGGTCAGCGTCCGGTCGTCACCAAGGCCAAGAAATCCATCGCCGGCTTCAAGCTGCGCGAAGGCATGGCGGTCGGCGCCAAAGTGACGCTCCGCAAGGACCGCATGTACGAATTTCTCGATCGTCTGATCACCATCGCGCTGCCGCGCGTACGCGACTTCCGCGGTCTCAACGCCAAGAGCTTTGACGGACGCGGCAATTACGCGATGGGCCTTAAAGAACACATCGTGTTTCCGGAAATCGACTATGACAAGGTCGACAAGATCCGGGGCATGGACATCATCGTTTGCACAACCGCCGGCAATGACGACGAGGCGCGCGAGCTTCTTCGGGAATTCAACTTCCCGTTCAGGAAATAAGAAAGGCATTGGGCAAGGTCTGCGGGTTCCGCGGAAACCGGCTTGAGAAGGAGAATACATGGCGAAGAAATCAATGGTCGAGCGCGATCTCAAACGCCGCCGCATGGCGAAAAAGTTTGAGTCCAAACGCAACCGGCTGAAAGCGATCATCAGGGATCAGGAGCAGTCCGGCGAGGACCGCTTCATGGCGGCGCTCAAGCTCGCAGAGCTTCCGCGCAACTCCTCGAAGACGCGCATCCGCAATCGCTGCCAGGTCAGCGGCCGTCCGCGCGGCTACTACCGTAAGCTCAAGATGTCGCGCATCGCGCTGCGTCAACTGGGTTCGGCCGGGAAGATCCCGGGCCTCGTGAAGTCAAGCTGGTAAGGGAGCCTGTAGAACAATGGCTATCAATGATCCCGTCGGCGATTTGATCACCCGCATCCGCAACGCGCAGATGCGCCGGCATTCGACCATGAGCGTTCCGGCCTCGAAGCTGCGCGGCTGGCTGCTCGATGTTCTTGAGGCCGAAGGCTACATCCGTGGCTATTCGCGCATCGAGAAAGACGGCGAAAAGCCGAGCTTTGAAGTCGAGCTGAAATATTACGAAGGCGCGCCTGTGATCCAGAAGATCAAGCGGGTCTCCAAGCCCGGCCGCCGGGTTTATTCTTCGGTTCGCGATCTCGGGTCCGTTCGCAACGGCCTCGGCATCTCGATTGTTTCGACGCCGAAGGGCGTCATGTCAGATGCAGCTGCGCGCGACGCCAATGTTGGCGGCGAAGTGCTCTGCGAAGTTTACTAAGGCTGGGAGCGAGATAGATGTCCCGCATCGGTAAAAAAGCGATCCCCGTGCCGAAGGGCGTGACCGTGACGGTCGACGGCCAGTCGGTCACGGCGAAAGGTCCGAAAGGCGAACTCAATTTCGTCGTCAACGATCTGTGCACGGTTGCGCTCGAAAATGATGAGCTGACGGTGAAGCCGGTCAATAATTCGAAGCCTGCGCGCTCGCTCTGGGGTATGAGCCGCACGCAGCTTTCGAATATGTTCGACGGCGTCGCCAATGAGTTCACCAAGACCCTTGAGCTGGTGGGCGTTGGTTATCGCGCGCAGATGAAGGGCACGGCGCTTTCGCTGGCCCTCGGTTACAGCCACGATATCGACTATCCGGCCCCGGAGGGCGTCAAGCTCGCGGCGCCGAAGCCGACGGAAATCATCGTTTCCGGCATCGACAAGCAAAAGGTCGGACAGGCCGCCGCGGAGATCCGCGCGTTCCGTCCGCCGGAGCCTTATAAAGGCAAGGGCGTGAAATACGCTGACGAATTCATCTTCCGTAAGGAAGGCAAGAAGAAGTAACGCTTCGCTAGAGGAAATCGGGCAATGGCCGATCAAAAGAGAAAACAACAGATTTCACGGGCGGGCCGCACGCGCCGCAAGATCAAGCGCGTCTCCACTGAGCGTCCGCGCCTGTCGGTGTTCCGTTCGTCGAAAAACATCTCGGCGCAGATCATCGATGACGCGCAAGGAAAGACGCTTGCGGCGGCTTCTTCGCTGGAAAAGGATTTCGGCAAGGGCTCCGACAAGGACTCGGCGGCGAAAGTCGGCAAAGCGCTTGCTGATCGAGCTGTTAAAGCTGGCGTCAAGGAAGTCGTGTTTGACCGCGGCGGTTACATGTATCACGGCCGGGTGAAAGCGCTTGCGGACGCCGCGCGCGAAGCCGGTCTTAATTTCTAGGGAGTTTGAAGATGGCGCGTGAAGAAGGACGTGGCCGCGGACGCGGACAAGGCAGAGGCCGGGGCGAACGCGAAGAGCGCGACGAATTCGTCGACAAGCTCGTTGCGATCAACCGCGTTGCGAAAGTGGTGAAGGGCGGCAAGAACTTCGGTTTCGCCGCGCTCGTCGTCGTCGGCGATCAGAAAGGCCGCGTCGGTTTCGGCAAGGGCAAAGCCCGCGAAGTGCCGGAAGCGATCCGTAAGGCGACCCAGGAAGCCAAGCGCAACCTCGTGCGCGTGCCGCTTCGCGAAGGCCGCACGCTGCATCACGATGCTGCGGGCCGTTGGGGCGCAGGCAAGGTTGTTCTGCGGTCGGCCCCTCCGGGCACCGGCATCATCGCAGGCGGCCCGATGCGCGCGATCTTTGAAACGCTTGGCGTTCAGGACGTCGTTGCAAAATCGATCGGCTCCTCGAACCCTTACAACATGGTGCGCGCCACGGTGAATGCGCTGCAGAACCAGCAGAGCCCGCGGAGCATGGCCGCCAAGCGTGGTAAAAAGGTTTCCGATATTCTTTCCGCTCGCGGCCCCGCCGCCGATGCGGCTGACGCTGCTGCTTAAAGGATCACAGTCATGGCGAAGAAAATGTTGAAAGTCCGCCAGACGGGCAGCCCGATCCGCCGTCCGCAAGATCAACGGGCGACGCTGGTCGGCCTCGGTCTGAACAAGATCGGCCGCGAGCGCGAGCTTGAGGATACGCCGGCTGTGCGCGGCATGATCCGCAAGGTTTCCCACCTCGTCGAGGTGGTGGAAGACTAAACCGGCGGGGCGAAGGCCCCGTCATTTTGTTGCCCTCCGTTTATTTCGAGAGGGCGTTCAGGCGAGGCGGCGTTTCAACGAAATCGCTGTCGCAAGTCGAGGTAAAAAATGAAACTCAATCAGCTTTCCGACAATAAAGGCGCGCGCAAGTCACGCACGCGCGTTGGCCGCGGCATCGGCTCCGGCAAAGGCAAGACCGGCGGACGCGGCGTCAAGGGTCAGAAATCCCGTTCGGGCGTTTCCGGCATCCGCGCCTATGAAGGCGGTCAGATGCCGCTTTACATGCGTTTGCCGAAGCGCGGGTTTAACAAGCCGAACCGGGCGGCCTTTGTCGAAGTCAATGTGGGCCGTCTCCAGGCCGCTGTTGACGCCGGCAAGCTCGATGCGGGCAAATCCATTGACGTCGAGGCGCTGGTCGAGGCCGGCGTTGTCCGCCGCGCCAAGAACGGTGTCCGGCTGCTTGGCGTCGGCGAGCTCAAATCAAAGCTCAATCTTGTGGTCGCGCACGCTTCCGCTGGCGCCAAGGCGGCGGTCGAAAAGGCTGGCGGCTCCGTGACGCTGGTCCAGGGCGAAGCCAAAGGCGAGTAGGGGTTGACCGAAGGGGGTTGCGGGCGCCGCCCGCAGTCTCCACATGGCCACGGTTGCGCTCTAGCGCATGTGAGGGGCCGCCCAAAAGGGCAAGTTGAACAGGGACAGGCCGATGACGTCCGCAGCGGAACAGTTCGCGTCGAACATCAATCTCTCTTCTTTCGCGAAAGCGGAAGAGCTGAAGAAGCGTTTGCTGTTCACGCTCGGCGCGCTGATCGTCTATCGCCTCGGCACCTTCGTACCGATTCCGGGGATTGACCCCATCGCTTTCAGCCAAGGCTTCCAGAGCCAGCAGGGCGGCCTTCTCGGCACGCTCAATATCTTTGCCGGCGGCGCGGTTGAGCGCATGGCGATCTTCGCCCTCAACATCATGCCTTACATTTCGGCCTCGATCATCATGCAGCTCATGTCGGCGGTGATCCCGTCGCTTGAGAAGGTGAAGAAAGAGGGTGAGCAGGGCCGCCGCCAGATCAACCAGTACACCCGTTATCTGACCGTGTTCCTTGCGACCATGCAGGGCTATTTCATCGCGGTGTCGCTGCAAGGCTCGCCGGGCACCGTCATCGATCCGGGCCCGTACTTCCTCATGACGACGACGGTCACGCTGGTCGGCGGCGTGATGTTCCTGCTCTGGCTTGGCGAGCAGATTACGGCGCGCGGCGTCGGCAACGGCGTGTCGCTCATCATCTTCGCCGGCATCGTCGCGGAACTGCCGCGGGTTGCGGCCTCGCTCCTCGATCAGGGCCGGGCCGGCGGCGGCATTGGCGGCGGCGCGATCCTCGTGATCGCTGCGCTGGCGCTGGGCCTGATCGCCTTTGTGGTCTTTATGGAGCGCTCCCAGCGCCGGATTCTCGTCCAGTATCCGCGCCGCCAGGTCGGTCAGCGCATGACGCAAGGGGAGAAATCCCACCTGCCGCTCAAGATCAACGTGTCGGGCGTCATTCCGCCGATTTTCGCGTCTTCGCTGCTGCTCCTGCCGGCGACGGCGGCGGGTGCGGTTGGCGACGGATCGCCCCAGTGGCTGCAGGACCTCACCTTCCTGTTCGCGCCGGGCCGTCCGCTTTACATCGCGTTCTACGCGACGCTGATCATCGTCTTCACCTTCATCTACACCTCCGTTGTCTTCAACGTCGAAGATGTGGCGGATAACCTCAAGAAATATGGCGGTTTCGTTCAGGGCTACCGCCCGGGGCCGCGCACGGCGGAATATCTCGATTTCGTCCTGACCCGCCTCACGGTCATCGGCGCCATGTATCTGACGGCGGTCTGTATTTTCCCGGAAATCTTGAAATCGGCCTATGGCCAGTCGATCCCGGTCTATATCGGCGGCACGTCGCTCCTGATCGTCGTGTCCGTGACCCTCGACACGGTGGGCCAGATCCAGGGCCATCTGGTCGCCCAGCAATATGAAGCGCTGATCAAGAAATCGAAATTGCGCGGGGGGAGACGATGATTGTTATCTTTCTCGGACCGCCGGGCGCCGGCAAAGGCACCCAGGCCGCTCATATCGTAGAACGCTACGGCATTCCCCAGCTTTCCACCGGCGACATGCTGCGCGCTGCGGTCGCCGCGAAATCTCCGGTTGGCCTGAAGGCCAAGGCGATCATGGACGCCGGCAATCTCGTCTCGGATGACATTGTGGCCGCGATCATCGAGGAGCGCATCGAGGCTGACGATTGCGCCCCCGGCTTCCTGCTGGACGGCTTCCCGCGGACCATTCCGCAGGCCGAGATGCTCGATGCGATCCTGACCAAAAAGGGCCGGGCCGTCGACGCGGTCGTGGAGCTCCGGGTGGACGAGGCGGCGCTGATCGACCGCCTCCGCAACCGCATCAAGGAAACCAAGGCCAGGGGCGAGGAAGTCCGGGCTGACGACAATGAAGAGACCTTCGCGAAACGGCTTCAGGTCTATCGCGAACAGACGGCGCCGCTGATCCCTTACTATGAGGGACAGGGCAAATTGCGGGCTGTGGACGGCATGCAGACGGTCGAGGCCGTTTCCGCCGCCATTGACGCGATATTGGACCAAATTCAGGGCTGAATTAGCCTTGAAAAGCGGTTGACGGCGGGCGGCGCGTGGGCTTATCAACGCGCTCTCCGTCAGAAGGAGTACCGCCCGCCCGGCAGGGGTTACCCCCTATGCGCCGTCGCGGGTCTTGTTGCTTGGAAACAGGCGGCTTTTTGAGTTGCGTAAGAGGCGGGTCCGAATGGACCTTTAAAATGGTTGGCCCGGCCAAGGGAAAAGGGGCGAGATGAAACAGAAGGGAACAACCTGTGGCCCGTATAGCAGGCGTTAATATTCCAACGAACAAGCGCGTCACCATCGCGCTGCGTTACATTCACGGCATCGGCCCGGCGAAAGCCGCAGAGATTTGCGAAAAGGTCGGCATCGCGCCTGAGCGCCGCGTCAATGAACTGTCGGACTCCGAAGTCCTGCAGATCCGCGAAACCATCGACAGCGATTACATGGTTGAGGGCGACCTTCGCCGCGACGTCGCGGTGAACATCAAGCGCCTGATGGACCAGGGCTGCTATCGCGGTCTGCGTCACCGTCGCGGCCTGCCGGTTCGCGGCCAGCGCACCCACACAAACGCCCGCACGCGCAAGGGCCCCGCGAAGCCGATCGCCGGCAAGAAGAAGTAAGGATACTGAACAATGGCGAAGCAAGCAGCCGGAACGCGCGTCAAACGCCGGGAACGCAAAAACATCTCGACGGGCGTTGTTCATGTGAACGCGTCCTTCAACAACACCATGATCACAATTTCCGACGAACAGGGAAACACGATTTCCTGGTCTTCGGCAGGCGGCATGGGCTTTAAGGGCTCGCGCAAGTCAACGCCTTACGCCGCGCAGCTCGCTGCGGAAGACGCCGCGAAAAAAGCCATGGATCACGGCCTTCAGACCGTCAGCGTCGAAGTGCGCGGACCGGGTTCAGGCCGTGAAAGCGCGCTTCGCGCGCTGCAGTCCGCGGGCCTTACGGTTACCGTTATTCATGACGTCACGCCAATTCCCCATAATGGCTGCCGTCCCCGCAAGCGCCGCCGCGTTTAATCACGATACGGAATAAAGAGAGCGATCCACCTATGGATACGACAAACATCCTCGAAAAAAACTGGCTTGAGCTGATCCGCCCGACGAAACTGGAAGTTTCGCCAGGCGCTGACGCCAATCGCAAGGCGGCCATCATAGCCCAGCCGCTTGAGCGCGGCTTTGGCCTGACGCTTGGCAACTCCCTGCGCCGCATTCTGATGTCCTCGCTGCAGGGCGCGGCCGTGACCTCGATCCAGATCGACGGCGTGGTCCACGAATTCTCGTCCATTCCGGGCGTGCGCGAGGACGTGACGGACATCGTTCTCAACATTAAACAGCTTGCGCTGCGCATGCATGCGGACGGGCCGAAGCGCCTGGTTCTGAAGAAATCAACGCCAGGCGTTGTGACGGCCGGCGACATTGAGGAAACCTCTGCGGTTGAAATCCTCAATAAGGATCATGTCATCTGCCATCTCGATCAGGGCGCGAATTTGCGCATTGAGATGACGGTGAACACGGGCAAGGGCTACGCCCCAGCCGAAGCGAACCGTCCGGAAGATGCGCCGATCGGCCTTATCCCGGTCGACAGCCTCTATTCACCGGTGAGCCGCGTCGCCTATCGCGTGGAAAACACCCGCGAAGGTCAGGTGCTCGACTATGACAAGCTGATCATGGATGTCGAAACTGACGGCTCCCTGTCTCCTGACGACGCGGTCGCCTATGCGGCGCGCATCCTTCAGGACCAGCTCCAGATCTTCATCAATTTCGACGAACCGACGAAAGACAAAGGCGGCGACGCCCGCGAAGAGCTTCCGTTCAACCCGGCGCTGTTGCGCAAGGTCGACGAGCTTGAGCTTTCGGTGCGTTCTGCGAACTGCCTGAAGAACGACAACATCGTTTATATCGGCGACCTTATCCAGAAAACCGAAGCGGAAATGCTCCGCACACCGAACTTCGGCCGCAAGTCCTTGAACGAGATCAAGGAAGTGCTTGCTGGTCTCGGCCTTCACCTCGGTATGGATGTGCCCGACTGGCCGCCAGAAAACATCGAAGAACTCGCGAAGAAATTTGACGAATAGAAAACGACCGGCGAGAGCCGGCCATAAGGAGTAAAAGCCATGCGACACGGGATGGCGCAAAGAAAACTGAACCGGACTCACGAACACCGCAAAGCGATGTTCGCGAACATGTCCTGTGCGCTGATCAAGCATGAGCAGATCACGACGACGTTGCCGAAAGCCAAAGAGCTTCGCCCCATCGTCGAAAAGCTCGTGACGAAAGCGAAACATGCGGCCAAAGACGAAGGCCGTGCGCTTCACCTGCGCCGTCAGGTCATTTCGTCGATCCGGGACGAAAGCATGGCGAAAAAGCTTTTCGACACGCTTGGCCCCCGCTACGCCGAACGTGACGGCGGCTATATCCGCATCATGAAGGCCGGCTTCCGCTATGGCGACAATGCGCCGCTCGCGGTCATTGAATTCGTCGACCGCGATGAAGACGCCAAGGGACTGGATTCCGGCCCCGTCATGGGCGTTGAGGATGATGACGAAGAATAGATCTCTGGTCTTTTCGATACGGCTTAAAGGCGGTCTTCGGGCCGCCTTTTCTTTTGCTGAAGGGGCGCAAATAATCTGACGGCGATGCGCTGCAATTGCCGCCGCGATCCCTTATATTTCAGCAGCGGCGTCGCCGCGCCAGAAAATCCGCTGCAGATAGGTTGACCCATGCGTCTTTTCTCCCACGGACTCATTTCTTCATTTGCGATCCTCGCCGCGTCTGCGGCCTGCGCCCAGCCGGCCCCGGAAGCGCCGAGCGCGCCGGCCGGTGAAATGGCGGGTGACGCCATCGCTCAGTCGCCGCGCGTTGTGCCCAATTCCATGGAAGATGTGAAAATGTCTTTCGCGCCGGTGGTGGAGCGCGCCGCGCCCGCCGTCGTCAATGTTTACACCAAACGCGTCGTGCAGCAGCGCAGCCCCTTTGCGGGCGATCCGTTCTTCGAACGCTTTTTTGGCGGCGGGGGCCCGCGCGAGCAAAATTCGCTCGGGTCCGGCGTTGTCGTCAGCCCGGATGGGGTCGTTGTCACGAACAATCATGTCATTGACGGTATGACGGAGATCAAGGTCGTGTTGAGCGACCGGCGCGAGTTTGAAGCGGAGCTCGTGCTCGCTGATCCGCAGACGGACCTTGCGGTTCTGCGCATCACACCGGACGAGCCCTTGCCTTATCTCACTTTCGCCAATTCCGATTCCATCCATGTGGGTGATGTGGTTCTCGCCATCGGCAACCCGTTCGGCGTCGGCCAGACGGTGACCAGCGGCATCATTTCCGCGCTGGCGCGCACCGCCGTTTCCATTTCCGATTATCAGTTCTTTATCCAGACCGACGCCGCGATCAATCCGGGTAATTCCGGCGGCGCCCTGATCGACATTGACGGTCGCGTGGTCGGCATCAACTCGGCGATCTATTCGCGCTCGGGCGGGTCTAACGGCATCGGTTTCGCCATCCCCTCGCGGCTTGTGCAGCAGGTAATCAAATCGGCGATCTCCGGCACGGCGCTGGTGCGCCCGTGGCTCGGCGCGTCGTCAAGCACGGTGACGGCCGACATGGCCAAGGCCCTGAAACTCGATCGCCCGGCGGGCGCTATTGTCGACGACACATGGGAGAAAGGGCCGGCGGAACTGGCGGGAATTCGCGCTGGCGATGTCATCATCGAGGTCGACGGCCAGCCGGTCTATGACGCCCAGACCCTGCAATATCGCGTTGGCGTCAATAATGACGGCGACAATGCAGAGGTGGTTTATGTGCGCAACGGCAAGACGCGCAACGCAACGGTGAAGCTCACGCTGCCGCCGGAAACGCCGGCGCGCGACACCCGTGAGCTTGAGGGCAACCACCCTCTGAACGGCGTTACGGTCGACAATCTTTCGCCGCGCTTCGCCGAGGAGCTCGGTCTCGACCCTCTATCCAAAGGCGTTGTCGTCTCCGATGTGGCGCCGCGTTCTTTCGCGGCGCGCCGGGGCTTGCGTCCCGGCCACAAGATTGTCTCCGTCAATGGAAACCATGTGACGACAGCGGCGGCGCTGGCGCGCGAGATCAGCAAACCGGCGGCGAGCTGGGAGCTGGAAGTTGACACCGGCGGGCGCATCGTTCCCTGGCGGGTGGGTAGATAGGAACGCGCATGAGCGATCTCTTTGGCGCGGCGGGACTGGAAAAAGACGCGCCGCGTCCGCTTGCGGACCGGCTGCGCCCGACGACGCTTGCAGAGGTTGTGGGGCAGGATCACCTGCTGGCGAAAGGCGCGCCCTTGCGGCGGATGCTCGATGCGGGGCGATTGTCCTCGCTCGTCCTCTGGGGCCCGCCCGGCGTCGGCAAGACGACCATTGCGCGGCTTCTCGCTGAGGACGCCAAGCTCGAATTTGAACAGATTTCCGCGATCTTTTCCGGCGTCGCCGATTTGCGCAAAGTCTTTGAACGCGCCAAGGCGCGGCGTGCGGCGGGGAAGGGAACGCTGCTCTTTGTTGACGAGATCCATCGCTTCAACAAGGCGCAGCAGGACAGTTTCCTGCCTCATGTGGAATCCGGCGTCATTACGCTTGTCGGCGCCACCACGGAAAATCCGTCCTTCGAGCTGAACGCCGCGCTCTTGTCGCGCGCGCAGGTCTTTACGCTGAACCGTCTCGATGACGCCGCACTTGAACTGCTTTTGAAGCGCGCGGAAAAAGAGGAAGGACGCGACCTTCCACTCGCGGAAAACGCCCGCGAGTTGATGCGCAATATGGCCGATGGCGACGGCCGCTTCATGCTCAATCTCGCCGAGGAAGTGTTCGCCGAACCCGAAGGGCGCAAACCGATTGAGCCGAAGGAACTAGGCGAGATCGTCCAGCGCCGGGCGCCGGTTTACGACAAGAGCGATGAGTCCCACTACAATCTCGCCAGCGCTTTGCAAAAATCCATTCGCGGCTCGGATGTTGACGCCGCGCTTTACTGGGCGGCGCGCATGGTTGTTGGCGGGGAAGATCCGAAATTCATCTTCCGCCGCCTTATCGTTGTGGCGTCTGAGGATGTGGGCAACGCCGACCCGCAGGCGCTGCCGCTGGCGATCGCGGCGAAGGACGCCTATGAGTTCCTCGGCCAGCCGGAAGGCGAGATCGCCCTCGGCCAACTCGTGACCTATCTCGCCACTGCGCCCAAGTCGAACCGCGCCTATGTCGCCTTTCACAACGCCAAGGCCGCGGCGAAAGAGACGGGTTCGCTGATGCCGCCCATGCATGCCGTCAATGCGCCGACGAAACTCATGAAAGAGCTCGGCTATCACAAAGGCTATGAATACGACCATGACGCCGATGGCGGTTTTGCCGGGCTCAGTTATTTTCCTGACGGGATGGCGCGCCAGAAATTCTATCAGCCGACGCAATACGGGTTCGACAAGGAAATCGCCAAACGTCTCGATTATTGGGACCGCAAGCGGCGCGAGAAATCCGGGTCCTGATGCAGACGATTGAGTCTCTTATGACCGCTGCCGGCGGCGTGAAGCCGTTGATTGGCGGGGCGGTGTTCCTGCTGCTCTTTATCGGCGAACGGCTCGCCGCGGCTGCGCCGCGCCCGAAGATCAAGCACCGATTGATTCATAATTTCGGTCTTTGGGCGATCGTTCTGGTCATGTCGCCGCTCATCATCGCGCCGCTGACCGCTTTCGGCGCCAATCATCTTTTATGGGCGCGGCCGGAGGCGCTGCAGGCTGGTGCCTTGCTTCTTGTAGTGGACATCGTTCTTCTCGATCTGTGGACCTATTGGGCGCACCGCGCCTGGCATCGCGTGCCGGTCATGTGGCGTTTTCATAAAGTCCACCATTTCGATGAGTTCCTCGACACGACCAGCGCTTTCCGTTTCCACATTTTCGAGGTGATGATCTCGGCGCTGTTGCGGCTGATCCCGATCGCGCTCCTTGCCATTCCGTTCGCGCATGTGATTGCTTTTGAGACGGTGTTCATCTGCGCAGTGATGTTTCACCATTCCAATCTACGCTTGCCGGCCCCGTTTGAGCGAGCGTTGTCGCGGATCATGGTGACGCCGTCGATCCACTGGGTGCATCATCACGCGGTCATGAAGGACACCCATTCCAATTACGCCTCGATTTTGAGCCTCTGGGACCCGCTATTTGCCTCGCGCAGCGCAACGCAGCGCACCCCGGAGATGAAAATCGGCCTAGAATCCGTTGAAGACAAACCGCTTTTACGGCTAATCCTGACGCCGTTTATGAGGAGAGGCTGATGGGCCCACATATCTGGCTGGCGGTTGCGGCGGGCGGCGCTGTCGGGGCGATGGCGCGCCACGGCGTATCGCGCACGGCAATGCACCTTTTGGGGCCGAATTTTCCCTGGGGGACGCTGGCGGCGAATCTTATGGGCTCTTTCGCCATGGGGCTGATTATTGTCTGGCTCGCGCACCGTGAACCGGCGACGCCCGCCTTGCGCGCCTTTCTGACGGTCGGCCTGCTTGGCGCGTTCACCACCTTCTCGACTTTCTCTCTTGATGTGGTGACGCTTTATCGCGACCGCACGCTGATGATCGCCGGCGCCTATCTTCTTGCTTCCGTCATTTTGTCGGTGGGCGCGCTTTTGGGCGGGCTCGCCTTGGGAAGGCACTTAACATGAGCGGCGTTCAGACCCGTAAAGTCAAATCCGATGAAGAAGGCATGCGTCTTGACCGCTGGTTCAAGACGCATTTCCCGCAAGTGCGTCATGGCGAGCTGGAAAAATTTCTGCGCAAAGGACAGGTGCGCGTTGCGGGCGGTCGCGTGAAGGCGAACCGACGACTGGAAAAAGGCGAGGAAATACGCATCCCGCCGCTTTCCGACGCGCCGACAGAAAAGAAACCGCGCGTTCCCAACAAGGCAGACGCCGAGGCGGTGCGCCGCCTGATCGTGTTTGAAGACGACGATCTTATCGCATTGAACAAGCCCTTCGGTCTGGCGGTGCAGGGCGGCACCAACACCAAACAGCATCTCGACGGCATGTTAGGCGCGCTTGAGAAAAACGGCGAGCGTCCGCGCCTTGTCCACCGTCTCGACAAGGATACGGGCGGCTTGATAATTGTCGCCAGGACGCGGCAGGCGGCGCAGCGTCTCGGCGACGCCTTTAAAGGCCATGACGTTGAAAAAACCTATTGGGCGCTGGTCGCCGGGGTTCCCCGTCCGCATGAAGGGACCATCGATCTCGCCATCGCCAAAAGGATGACCCGCGTGATGGACGGCGAAGAAGAACGCGTCGTTCCGGCGGAAGGCGAAGACGCCAAAAGAGCGCTGACCGATTATCAACTCATCGAAGAAGCCGGAACAGTTTCGTTTCTCGCCATGCGTCCGGTCACGGGCCGCACGCACCAGCTTCGCGTTCACGCGGCCGCCATGGGCTGCCCCATTGTCGGCGACGGCAAATATGGCGGGCCCGATGCGAAGATCGAAGGCGTGTCGCCGAAACTTCATCTCTTCTGCCGGTCGATGACGTTTCCGCATCCAAAGACAGGCCGTAAAATGACCCTGTCGGCGCCGCTTGAAGGGCACATGCTGGAGACGTGGAAATTCTTTTCCTTTGACAGGAGCGTCAAAGTTGAATGGCCGGAGAATCTGCGCTGATGAGTGAACCCGTCCGCCCCAGGAGGTTTTACAAGGACGTTGCGGTTGTTCCCCATGAAGGCCGTTACGCCATCGCCCTCGACGGGCGTATGGCGAAGACCATGCAGCGGCATGTGTTGTCTGCGCCTTGCGAAGCGCTGGCCGACGTGGTCGTGACGGAATGGGCGGCGCAGGGCGACCATATTGACCGCGCCTCCATGCCGCTGACAGGCATGTTGTCTGCAGCGATCGACGGCGGCGACGAAGACATCGGGCAATGGCGCGAAGAGATCGTGAAATATCTCGGCTCCGACCTTGTTTGCTATCGCGCCGGCGAGCCGGAAAAACTGGCGTCGCGGCAGGCGGCGATTTGGGATCCTTATGTGGAGTTCCTGCGTGCGGAATTCGGCGCCATTCTGGTGACGACGTCGGGAATTATGGCGGTGCCGCAGGCCGACGCCTCGCTGGTCGCCATAAGAAGCGCCTTGACCAAAGTTGCGCCTGAAACCGTGTTCGCCCTGCAAATCGCGACAGCGATCGCCGGGTCGGCGGTGCTGGCGCTGGCGCTCTGGAAAGGCTTTGACGAGCCTGAAACGATCTTCGAAGCGTCGCGTGTGGACGAACGGTTTCAGGAAGAGCAATGGGGCGTCGATGAAGAAGCAAAAGCGAGAGAGGAACGGCTCAAGGCCGATTTTCTCACGGTGGCGCGATTTCTCGCCCTCATCAAAGACTAACTACATATCCAGCGTTTCGCCGCGATTGAGCGCGCGGAACCGCATCAGCTCATTGCCGGTCAGCACCGTGTCTTTGTCCGTATCCATGGAATCGAAATCGAGAAGATATTCGCGGACATAATCCTGCAGGCTCATGGTTTCCGCAGCGCCGGCCATGAAAGCGAATTTTTCAAGCGCATAAGCCTCGGTCTGTTGTTGCGCAACGGAAGGATCGAGCTCTTCGAGAAAAGCGTCATACTGGCGCTGCCTTGCGATTTCTTCTGTCGGCGCATCGGCCTTGCGGGCGTCGTTTTTGCGCCAGCTATCGACAAGAGCAGCAAATTCCTGACCGGTCATCGCCTCATCGCGGTCAACGTCAGCGACAAGAAAATCAAGCTTGGCTTCCTCAAACGCTTCCGTGCGCGTTAGCGCCTCGCCGTCGAAAGAGGCCTTCAACCGTTCAAGCGTCGTCTGTCCGGCTTCTGTTTCGCGATAAGGCATATCGCGTGAAAAAGTGACGGTGCGCTTATCGGTCTCGACCACTTCGCCATTGATTGTGCGTTTCAGGGTGAAGGTTTGTTTGAGCTGCTGATTTGAATTCAGCATGTCCGCCATTTCGTCGGGATTGACCTCGACAGTCTCGCCAACCTCTTCGCCTTCGGCGGCTTGCGCATCATCGATAGGCATGGCGGCGGCTTCTGGCATGTCGGCGGGCGGCGTCTCCTCCTGCGCGAGCGCTGGAAAAGCGAGACAAGAAATGCCCGCAAGCAAAGCTGAAATCCGTAACGCCGCCATCATAAACGCCTCCATTTAGCACTTGACCCAAGTTAACACGACAGAGGGTAAAATGTCCGCAAACTCAAAGGCCTTTTCCGGTAAAATTGTAAATTAAATCGCCTTAACAAGCTCCAGGGCGCGGGCCGCATCAATTACGGCGTCGCGCCCCGGGCGGAAGGCGACGTCTGTAAGGTCGGTGACGTAAGCGGTTTGCGCATGCGGGGCCGCGCCGAGATCCGGCAGCACACTGGCGATGCTGCGATCAAACAGCGCCATGAGGCGCACCAGCCCATCCGGCAGGGCGGCGGAGGGAATTTTCTTTGCGCGATCCGGAAACGCTTCGCGAAGAATGGCGGCGATTTCCTGAAGGGACAGCGTGTTGGAGGAAGCGATGAGACGGCGCCCGCCGGTTTCGGGTTTTTCAAGCGCCGCGACATGCACGGCGGCGACATCGCGCACATCGACAATTGGATAAGAAACATTCGGCATCGCCGGATAAGCGCCGGTCATCATCAGCCGGATCAGATCGAGCGAAGCGCCGATGTCATCATCGAGAGTTGGGCCCAGCACCAGCCCCGGGTTTACGGTTGTCAGCCTGTGTTTGAAACCGCCGATGACGGCGGCGTCCCAGGCGGCTTTTTCTGCGGCGGTCTTGGAGACGATATAGGGCGTGTTCCGTTTCCAGTCTTCATCGGTCCAGTCGTCTTCCGTGACGGTGAGGGTCGGCGGGCGCCCCGCGCGATACATCATCGCAACCATGGAAGAGGTCATGACAATATGGCTGGCTTTTTGGGCTGCGTTCAACACGCGCACGGCGCCGTCGCGCGCCGCGGGGACAAGGGCGTAGCGGTCACGCGGCTGCGCTGTCGGGAAGGGGGATGCCACGTGAAGAACGCCGTCGCAGTCCTGCGCCGCTTCCGCCCAACCTTCATCAGCGGAAAGATCGGCGGCCGCAAAGGAAAGCCGGCTGATGTCGGCGCCGGCCTCTTCCAGCGACTTCTTGACCTGGATCGCCTTGTTCAGCGCACGGATCGTGCCGCGCACTTCATAGCCCTTGTTTAAGAGCTGAAGCGCTGCATGTTTGGCGATGAATCCGCTAATGCCGGTGACGAGTATTTTGTCCGCCATGGCCTGCCTGCCCTTCGGGAATCACTCTCCCCAATGACTATTTCAACATGACGGCGGAGCGGCGTCGAGCGTTGGGCCGAAAACCTTGTGAAAAGCGGCTTTCAGGGTCTCATCCGCATCGTCCATGGTGACCGGCAGGCCGAGATCGACGAGGCTGGTGACGCCGAGGCCAGGATCGCTGACGCCGCAAGGCGTGATGCCGGTGAAATGGGAAAGGTCGGGCTCAACATTGAGGGCGATGCCGTGAAAGCTCACCCACTTTCTGACCCGTACGCCGATGGCGGCGATCTTGTCTTCACGCAGGGGCCCGCCGGGGTCGGTGCGGTCGACCCAGACGCCGACCCTGTCGCTACGGCGTTCGCCTTTCACATTGAAAGCGTCGAGCGTTTCGATGATCCATTGTTCGAGCCCGTGCACGAAACAGCGGATGTCCTTGGCGCGGCTTTCAAGGTCGAGCATCACATAGGCGACGCGCTGGCCGGGGCCGTGATAGGTGTATTGTCCGCCCCGGGAGGATTTGTAGACCGGAAAGCGATCAGCGTTCAGGAGGTCGCTTACCTTCGCGCTGGTGCCGCCGGTGTAAAGCGGCTCATGTTCAAGGAGCCAGACAAGTTCCGGGGCTTCGCCGGCGCGGATCGCGGCGGCGCGGGCTTCCATGAAATCGACGGCGGCGTCATAGGAGACGCGCCCCGGGGAGACCGCCCAATCCACAGGCGCATCGCGGAAAAGCTTCGACGCGCCGCCTGTGCTCGTTGATTGAAGCCGGTCAGAGGCCATGACGCCGATACTGCTCCCAAGAAGTGACAGGCCGGATATGCGCCGCCTGATCCCTGAGAACAAGGGCGGGACAACTCAGGATGTCGGGAGCTTGTTTCCGGAGAGAAAATGGTGCGGTCGAGAAGACTCGAACTTCCACGGGTTGCCCCACAGCGACCTCAACGCTGCGCGTCTACCAATTCCGCCACGACCGCACGTCGCGCCATGGAGCAAGGCCCCACAGAACAAATGGTATCCAGCAGCTCCTTGGAACCGCTGGCGAGGAGCGGGCGACATAGCAAAAGCCATCGGGCCTCACAAGCCCAAATCGGGACCCCCGGGCAGCATCTTCGTTCTGGCTCCCCGGGAGCGCAATGCTAGGGAAATCAGCCCGTAAAGCCCCTAATCTCCGTTAATCCTTAATCTGGCGCGGATGATGCACCGGCCGGCCCATGGAAGCAGGCCGCATCATTCTCGCCGGGATTTCCTTCGCCGTCGCCGGGCTCGGCGCGGTCTGGGATGTCGTGATCGTGCGGCCCGGTCCCTGCGCCGCCGCCGAAACCTACCTCCTCGCCGGCAACAGCGCCGCGATCATCCAGGTTGAAGAAGACGCCGTCGCCGAGACGGACGGGGTGATCGTCTATCGCGAACAGGCCCGCAAGGGCTGGGCGAGCCGCCGCATTCTCGGCCGCTTCGACCTCCGTCTCGATGAGGCGGGAACAACCATCGTCAATTCAGGTCAATATTGCAGGGGGTCCCAATGAAAATGCTGGGCTTCATGATCGCGATGACTCTCGTTTACTGGGTTATGGCGACCTACGCGCATTCAATCATCGCAACCGTCGATCCGTGTCCGTCGGCCGAGTTCGTCTCCGCTGGCGAGGACCATCTCAGCGCGGCGGAGGTCGGTCCCGCTCAAATGAGTGCGGGTGAGGAGGCGGCCGTTAAGCTGCGCGGCCGCTGGTCCGTTGAGGGCGATTATCAGATGATCGACAGAGCGGGCGCGACCGCGCCGTCCGCCTGCGCCGGCTAGGCCGAGCAAGGCCTTTGCGCCGGGGTTTCCCCTCGGCCGGAAAACCGACTAGAAGGCTCCGCGAAACTCAAATTTTGCGGACCCTCCATGCGTCTTTCCCGATTTTATCTGCCTGTTCTGAAAGAAACCCCTGCTGACGCCCAGATCGCGTCGCACCGGCTGATGCTGCGCGCCGGCATGATCCGTCAGGAAGGGGCCGGCATCTATGCATGGCTGCCGCTGGGCTTTCGGGTGCTCAAGAAGATCGAGCAGATCGTGCGTGAAGAGCAGGACCGGGCGGGCGCGGTCGAGATGCTGATGCCCACTATCCAGTCCGCCGATCTCTGGCGCGAGAGCGGGCGCTATGACGCCTATGGCAAGGAGATGCTGCGCATCACCGACCGCGCCGACCGCGAAATGCTCTATGGGCCCACCAATGAAGAGATGATCACGGAGATATTTCGCTCCGGCGTCCGGTCCTACAAGGACTTGCCGAAGATGCTGTATCATATTCAATGGAAATTTCGCGACGAGATCCGTCCGCGGTTCGGCATCATGCGCGGCCGCGAGTTTCTCATGAAGGATTGCTATTCCTTCGACATTGATGAGGCTGGCGCGCGCAAAAGCTACAATAAAATGTTTGTTTCTTATCTGCGCACTTTCGCGCGGATGGGATTGAAGTCTATCCCCATGCGCGCGGACACCGGTCCCATCGGCGGAGACCTTTCTCATGAATTCATCGTGCTCGCCGACACAGGCGAAAGCGCGGTCTTCTGCGACAAGGGGCTCATTGATATGGAGACCCCTTCGAAAGAGACCGACTTTGACAGCGATCTCCAGCCTGTAATCGATCAGTTCACGTCGCTTTACGCCGCAACCGATGAAATGCATGACGAAAGCGAGTTCGAAGCAAAGGTTGCAGACGAGAACCGCATCTCCGCCCGCGGCATCGAAGTCGGCCATATTTTCTTTTTCGGCGAGAAATATTCAAAACCCATGAAGGCCGTGGTGGCGGGCCCGGACAGCGGCGACATCAATGTCCAGATGGGCTCTTACGGCGTCGGCGTGTCGCGTCTTCTCGGCGCCATCATCGAGGCTTATCATGATGACGCCGGCTGCAAATGGCCAATGCCGGTTGCGCCTTATCATGTGGGGCTCATCAATCTGCGCGTGGGCGATGACGCTTGCGACGCGGCCTGCCTGAAACTCTATGCCGATCTCGAAGCGGCGGGCGTTGACGTTCTTTACGATGACACCGCCGCACGTCCCGGTGAAAAATTCGCGCGCATGGACCTCATTGGCCTGCCTTACCAGATCACCATCGGCCCGCGCGGGCTTGAGGCCGGTGAGGCTGAGGTGAAGGATCGCCATACGGGTGAGAAATCGAACGCCGCGCTCACATCCGTTGCGTCAGAGATTGCGCAAAAGGTCAAAACCGCGCTTCAATACGCTTAAGGCTGCGGGGCCAAAAAATGAGTAGCTGGATCGAATGACGGCATCGGCAAAAACAAAGCCTTTTTCCTATTTCGAATGGATGGTGGCGCGCCGCTATCTCGGCGCCACGCGGTCGGGAAAGGGAATTTCGCTCATCTCCATGATCGCCTTTGGCGGCATCATGCTCGCTGTCATGGCGCTGATCAGCGTGATGTCGATCATGCAGGGCTTTCGCCTGACGCTGCTTGACCAGCTGCTCGGCACGAACGGTCATGCGCATGTGCAGGCGGAAGAGCCGCTGACCGGCTATGATGATCTGGCCGAACGTCTCGCGGCCCTTTCGGGCGTCACCAGCGCGACGCCGTTGATCGAGATGCCGGTCTTTGCAAGCGCCAACGGCGAAACCGGCATGGTGGTGCGCGGCGTGCGGCGCGGTGATCTTCTCGCTAACGAATACATTACCGGGCCGGAGCATATTCTCGACGGGTCTGTTGAAAATTTCGGCGTCGGCGACAAGGGCGGCAATGACATTCTGCTTGGCAGCCGCGTGGCGTCTCAGCTTGGCGTCAGGGCCGGGGATAAGGTGCGCTTGCTCACAGGGCAGGGAGCGGAAACGGCCTTTGGCCGCACGCCGCGTTCCAAGGTCTACACTGTCGGCGCGATCTTCCATGTGGGCAATGCGGAATATGACGCGATTTACGGCTTCATGCCGCTGGAACAGGCGCAGCTCTTTTTCGGTTTCGGCGACGGCGTGCAGAATATCGAAGTCAATGTCGCCGAACCCGAACAGATCAAATCCTATCGTGAGCGATTGATGTCCGTTGCGCCGGGACTTTACGTCTCCGATTGGCAGCAGCGCTTTCAAAGCTATTTCAACGCGCTTCAGGTGGAGCGCTTCGCCATGCGCCTTGTGTTGTTTCTCATTATCATCGTGGCGACGCTGAACATCGTGACCGGGCTCATCATGCTGGTGAAAGACAAAACGGGCGACATCGCGGTGTTGCGCACCATGGGCGCCACGCAAGGCTCTGTCCTGCGCATCTTCTTGTTGTCAGGCGCGCTGATCGGCGTTCTCGGGACGCTCGCCGGCATCGTTCTTGGCGCGCTTTTTGTGTCGAATATCGACGCCATTGAAAACGGCCTTTCCGCGCTGGTCGGCCATGACCTCTTCCCGGCGGAAGTTTATTATCTCGACGGCGTGCCGGCGAAGCTGGAATGGCGCGAAGTGGGGCTCATCGCCGGCTTTTCGCTCTTCATGTCGTTCATCACGACGCTCTATCCCGCCAGCCGGGCCGCGCGTCTCGACCCGGTGGAGGCGCTGCGTTATGAGTGAGCCCGTTCTCCGCCTTGAAAATGTTGCGCGGCGTTATGGCGATCTCGTCGTTGTCGAGGAGATCAATTTCTCTCTTCACCCGGGAGAGACGGCGGCGCTTCTGGGGCCGTCCGGTTCCGGCAAGTCCTCGCTGCTTCATATCGCCGGTCTTCTGGAAGCGGCATCCGCGGGTGAGGTTCACATCAATGGCCGCGCCACCTCGACGCTGAATGATGCGGAACGCACGCGCATCCGCCGCGCGACATTGGGCTTTGTCTATCAGTTTCACCATCTGCTTCCGGAATTTTCCGCGCTCGGCAATGTGTCGCTGCCGCAGTTGATCGCCGGCGTTAAAAAGAAAGACGCCGAGGCGGAGGCTGTCCGGCTCCTCAAGCTCATGGGGCTTGGCGAGCGCACCCATCACCAGCCGGGCCAGCTGTCGGGCGGCGAACAGCAGCGCACGGCGATCGCCCGCGCGCTCGCCAACAAGCCGAAAATCCTGCTGGCTGACGAGCCCACCGGCAATCTCGATCCGAAAACATCGGATGTTGTCTTTGAGGCTTTGCTCAATCTCGTGCGCAAGGAAGGGTTGGCGGCGTTGATCGCCACGCATGATCAGCGGCTCGCAAAACGCATGGACCGCGTCTATGTGATCCGCGACCAGCGGCTCGTGGAAGTAAAAAAAGAGCCCGCTTAAGCTTTTTGCACGGTCATCTGGCGCACATTGGTGGTGCCGGCGCGAAAACCCGCCTCGCAATAGGCGAGATAGAACCGCCATAATTTCTCGAAGCGTTCATCGAACCCCATGCTGCGGATATCGTCCCAGGCGGCAAGGAAACGGTCGCTCCATTCATGCAGGGTGCGGGCGTAATCCTGTCCGAAATCCTGAATGCCTTTGAGTTTCAGTCCCGCCTGTTCGGTCAGGTTCGAGAGCGTCGAATTGCTCGGCAAGACGCCGCCGGGAAAGACATAGCGCTGAATGAAATCGGTCGACTTCATGTAACGCTCGAAGAAACGGTCGGCGATGGTGATGATCTGCAAGCCGGCAAGCCCGCCGGGCTTTAAAACCTCGCGCACTTTTTTGAAATAGGCGTCCCAATATTCCCTGCCCACCGCCTCGAACATTTCAATCGAAGCGACTTTGTCGAACGTCCCTGTCTCGTCCCGATAATCCTGAAGGCGAAACTCCACCTTGTCGGAGAGTCCGGCGCGTTCGATGCGTTTGCGCGCATAGTCGAGCTGTGAGGGCGACAAGGTGAGGCCGGTGACATGGGCGCCGTATTTGCCGGCGGCGTATTCCGCAAAGCCGCCCCAGCCAGAACCGATTTCCAGCACCCGGTCCCCGGGTTTGAGGTCGATCATTTTCGCGAGGCTTTCATATTTGTTGAGCTGCGCGGCTTCGAGGCTGTTGGTCAGCGGCGAGAACCGCGCTGACGAATAGGTCATCGTCGGGTCGAGCCATTTTTCATAAAAGCTGTTTCCGAGATCGTAATGGGCGACGATATTTCGTTTGGCGCCGGATTTGGTGTTCTTTTCGCTTTTTCGCCGCAGGTTTTGCAACCAGTCCACAAAGGGCAGGCCGGTAAAGGCGCGCTGCACATGATCGGCGTTGCGTGCAAAAATATAAAGGCAGGCGGCGAGATCGGGCGTGTCCCAATCGCCGTCGGCGAAGCTTTCGAAAAAACCGATATCGCCGCCAAAAACGGCCCGGCGCGCGAAACGATACCGCCGGATCAAAAGAACGCCTTTCGCGTCTTTTTCTTCCTTGCCTTCAATGACAAGGCGCCGCCCGTCCGGCAGTTCGAATTCAAGCGTTCCATATTGAATATGAGACGCAATCTTCAAAATCTGGCGAAAGAAAAACGGCAGTCCGCTTGTGTCTCCGCTTGCGTTCAAGGCAGGCGCGGGGCGGTCGCTCTCAGAGAGGCGTTCGGACGCTGACATAGTTCTAAGACCCTTTCGCAGCGAAACAGTTCCCGCCGCCGGTCGCAAAACTCATGCGCGCTTGTTACTTTCTTATTGTTTTATACCCGTCAAGCGCGCGCTGACGCGCGGCGGCGTGATCTACTATGGGTTCCGGATAGGATTTTCCAAGTTCGACGCCCGCTTTGTCAAGGACTTCCTGCGGCGCCTTCCACGGCGCGTGAATATGCTTTGCAGGCATATGTTGCAGTGCAGGAATGAATTCCCGGATATAGTTTCCATCCGGATCGAATTTCTCGCCCTGCGTCACCGGATTGAAAATGCGAAAATAAGGAGCGGCGTCCGCGCCGCATCCCGCGACCCACTGCCAGCTTGCGGAATTATTGGCGAGGTCCGCGTCGACAAGCGTGTCCCAGAACCAGGCCTCTCCCTTCTGCCAGGGAACCAACAGATCCTTGATGAGAAAACTCGCCACGATCATCCGCACACGGTTATGCATCCAGCCCGTGCGCCAAAGCTGGCGCATCCCCGCGTCGACGATGGGATAACCGGTAAGACCTTCTTGCCAGGCGTCGAGGCCTTTCTTGTCCTTGCGCCAGGGATAGTCCGCGAACTCCTCGCGCAAAGGTTTTTCCGGCAGGTCCTTATTGTGAAAAAGAAGGTTGTAGGAAAATTCGCGCCAAGCGAGTTCGGACAGGAACTTGTCGCCGGCGCTGTCGCCGATCGCGCCATCGGACATTTTCGCGTGGGTCGCCTGCCAGATCGTCAGGGGACTGATTTCGCCGAACGCAAGATGCGGGGAGAGGCGGGATGTATAGTCCTTGTCCGGACGGTCGCGGCCTGCTTTGTAATCGTCGATGGCGCCATTCAGAAAATCGCGCAGGCGTTCGCGGGCGCCTGTTTCACCCGGCGTCCAGACGTCGTCGAATTCTGTCGCCCAGTCAGGGTTCGTTGGCGTCAGCGCCCAGTCTTTCAACTTGTCGCTCTTGGGAAATTTTTTGGGCGTTTCGATCTTGCGCGGCTTGGCTTCCGTCTCGGCGCGGGCGGGTTTCGCCTGTTTCAGCGATTTCCAGAAAGGCGTGAAGACCTTGTAATAGCCGCCAGACCCGGTCTTCAGCTCCCACGGTTCGCGCAGCAGGTTTCCGTTGAACGTCTCCACCTTGACGCCGCTATCGCAGAGGTCGCTTTTCAGTTTTTTGTCGATGTCGATATGGCGTTGGTGATAGCGCCGGTTCCAGAACACATAAGCGGCCTTTGTCTCCTCCACCAATGCGGGAATGAGCTCGGCCGCTTCGCCGCGCCGCAGGACAAGTTTTGAGCCGAGCTTTTCAAGATCGGCGGCGAGCGCTGCGAGGCTATGATGAAGCCACCAGCGTGCGGCGGCGCCCGGAGCATGATCGACGCTCTCATCCAGCACATAGACGGGGATTACCGGCGCGCCGGTTTTCCGCGCTGCAGCAAGCGCCGGATTATCATCGAGTCGAAGGTCCTGGCGCAGCCAGACCAGAGCGGGGCCGTCAGGGGCGGGGCGGTCAGACATCAAGCAAATTCAGTTCCATGGGTGGACCCGGCGGCCTTCTGCCGGTAGCCTGTTATATAGTCACGGGGGGTGACGGTAAGGGGATGCGGCTTTCGGGTTGCGTAACAGGGGTGATACATGTCGGGTGCTGAAGATTTTTCCAACGGTTTTCTGGTCGTTCAGGCGGGCGTTCTTCTGGTGACAGTGCTGGCGCTGGTCGGTTCCATGATGTTCGCCAAAAGGGCTCTCAAGGCGGCGTCTTTCGTGCGGGAAGCGCAGGAAGAAGCGCATACGCTTTATGGCTCCATGGACCGTCAGGTGCAGAACATCCAGATGATGAGCGACGATCTGCGCCGCATGTCCGACGATCTCGCCCAGCGCCAGGAAGATATCGTGTCGCGCACTCATGCGCCGGCAAACCCCGCGCCCGCCGCAGGCGATACGGCCCATGCGCCGGAAGAGCAGAATTTTGCGGCGGATGAAGCGGCCGAGGCGCCGGAAGACGACGAGAAGAAACCGGGCGCCCTGTTTCGCAGCCTGTTGCGCCGCCGCTAACCGACAGGCGACAAAATGGCGGCCGGTTTTTCGTTAAACCGGCGCGGCCTTTAAGATCACGCAACGCCAATCGATAAACAGTCATGGACATGGATGAGGCCCACGGGCTTCTCGTCGCTGATGACGAAAATCGCCGTGATCTTGTTACGGCTCATATAGGCCAGCACATCGCCGGCGAGCGTTTCGGGATATACCGTACGCGGATTTTGGGTCATCACTTCGGCCGCTGTCTTTGATTGGGCGTCGCCGGTGAAATGGCGGCGGATGTCGCCATCGGTGATGATGCCTTTCAGGCCGCCCTTCTCATCGACAATCCCGGCGCAGCCAAACCCGCCTTTGGAAATGACGGCGACAATTTCAGTCATCGGCGTATCGAGACCGGCAAGCGGCAACGCGTCGGGCCCGTGCATCAGGTCGCGCGCCTTTCTGAGCGCGGCGCCGAGTTTGCCGCCCGGATGGAAGCCCTGAAAGTCGCTCGCCGAAAAGCCGCGCCCGCGCAACAGCGCGACGGCGAGCGCGTCGCCGAGCGCGATCATCATGGTGGTCGAGGTTGTCGGGGCGAAGGTCTCGCCGCAGGCCTCTTCGATGTCGGGCAACAGTAAATCGATTTGCGCCGATTTGGACAACGCCGAGCCCGCAACGCTGGTAATGGACACGACAGGGATCGAAAACCGCGCCGCATAGGCGAGGAGGTCGCCGAGCTCCGCCGTCTCGCCGGATTTCGACAGGGCGAGCACCACATCATCCCTGGAGATCATGCCGAGATCGCCATGGCTGGCTTCGGCCGGATGAACAAAGAGCGCGGGCGTGCCGGTGGAGGAAAAGGTCGCGGCGATCTTGCGGGCGATATGCCCGGACTTGCCCATGCCCGTGACCACGACCCGGCCTTTGGCGTTATGGATCAGGTCGACGGCGGCGGCGAAGTCGGAGCCGAGACCCGCTTGCAGGGCCTCAAGCCCCTTGATTTCGAGCGCGAGGACATTTCGCGCGATGTCGAGTGAATTGAACATAAGGAATTGATACCACAGAAACTTGATGCCATGGGCGAGGCGGGCCATGAACTGATCGCCGGAATCGCTATGATGAGGCAAGTGAAGGAGCATTCATGGCCTCAAAAACCGAATATGCGGACAAGTCAGTCGAGATCGTCCCGAATGTCATGGTCGGCAATACGCTGCCCCTGGCGGTATTCGCGGGCCCTTGCGCCATGGAAAGCCGGGCTCATGCGCTTGAATGCGCTCATGCGCTGAAAGAGATCGCCGAGCGGCTCGGGATCGGCCTTGTCTATAAATCGTCTTTCGACAAGGCGAACCGCACCAGCGCCGGCTCGGCGCGCGGGGTGGGGCTGGCCGACGCGCTGCCGGTCTTCGCGGAAATCAGGGAAGCGACCGGCCTGCCGGTTGTGACGGATGTGCATGAGGCGGCGCAATGCGCGCGCGTTGCGGAGGCTGTGGACGTCCTCCAGATTCCCGCCTTTCTCTGCCGTCAGACCGATTTGCTGGTCGCCGCGGCGCAAACCGGCCGGGTCATCAAGGTCAAGAAGGGCCAGTTCCTCGCCCCGTGGGATATGAAAAATGTCGCCGCCAAGGTCCGCGAGGCGGGCAATGACCGGGTGCTCGTGACCGAACGGGGCGCGAGCTTTGGCTACAATACCCTTGTCAGTGATATGCGCAGCCTGCCGATCATGGCCCGGGAGACGGGCGCACCGGTGGTCTATGACATCACCCATTCGGTGCAGACGCCGGGCGGGGCCGGGACCACGTCGGGCGGTCAGCGGGAATTCGCGCCGACCCTCGCTAGGGCGGCCGTTGCCGTCGGCGTCGCCGCGGTCTTCGCAGAGACCCATCCTGACCCTGACAAGGCACTTTCTGACGGTCCCAATATGATACCGCTCGGCCAGTTTGAGGCGTTCCTGAAGGATCTGCAGGCCCTTGACGCCCTCGCCAAGGCCCGGCCGTCGCTCCATGGTTTTGCGGACTAAGCGCCGGGCGAAAAAGTGGTTACCGGTTTTTCGCAAAACCGGCGCACGCTAAATAGGCGAAAACCGCGAAAAAGCGCCATTTTCCGCCCCTCAGCGCCTTGCGCCGGGGGATAAGAGGGCGTATAGCGCGCGCCATCTCACACGCGGCGTGATCTTCGGTGATCCGGCGGCTTTAGAGCCAATCCGGGTTTTCAACGCGCCGCGGCGGTAAAACTGAAGGAGACTACCTAATGGCGCTGCCAGAATATTCCATGCGTCAGCTGCTTGAAGCTGGCGTCCATTTCGGACACCAAACCCATCGCTGGAATCCGAAGATGAAATCCTACATCTTCGGCGACCGCAATGGCATCCACATTCTCGATCTGTCGCAGACGGTTCCGTTGCTTCACCAGGCCCTGGTGAAAGTGCGTGACGTTGTTTCCGGCGGCGGCCGCGTTCTTTTCGTCGGCACGAAGCGTCAGGCCCAGGGGCCGGTTTCGGAAGCGGCGAAGCGTTGCGCGCAATATTACATGAACGTGCGCTGGCTCGGCGGCACGCTCACCAACTGGGAGACGATCTCCGCATCCATCCGTCGTCTGAAGGATATGGAAGAAAAGCTCGCCGGCGGCGCAGCTTCCGGTCTCACCAAAAAAGAACAGATGATGCTGGGCCGCGAACGCGACCGTCTTGAAGCGTCTCTCGGCGGCATCCGTGAAATGGGCGGTCTGCCGGACCTTATGTTCGTCATCGACGTGAAGAAAGAAGCGATCGCCATTCAGGAAGCCAGAAAACTCGGCATTCCGGTCATCGCCGTCGTCGACACCAATTGCGACCCGGACAATATCGATTACGTGATCCCGGGCAATGACGACGCGTCGCGCGCGATTTCGCTCTACTGCAATCTCGTTGCGGATGCGGTCATTGACGGCATCGGTGAAAGCCAGGCGGCGCTTGGCGTCGATGTTGGCGCCATGGAAGAAGTTCCCGCTGAAGCGGCGCTTGCAGAGCCCCAGGCCGAAGAAGCAAGCGCCTAAGCATTCGCTGACCAGGCGGTGATATGCGGGCGCGGAAAACCTTCCGGCCCGCCTGTCGCCTTATGGTCATAAAACCCGATTAAAGCGCCTGACGGCGTAACGACTGAAACGTAAAGGAGAACAGCAATGTCTGGCATTACCGCTGCGACCGTGAAGCAACTTCGCGAGATGACCGGCGCAGGCATGATGGACTGCAAGGCCGCTCTTAAGGAAACCGACGGCGACATGGACGCCGCCGTTGACTGGCTGCGCAAGAAAGGTCTTTCCAAGGCGGCGAAGAAAGCTGGCCGCACCGCAAGCGAAGGCCTTGTCGCCATCGCGGTGGAGCCGAACGCTTCGGGCGCAACAGGCGTTGTCGTTGAGGTGAACTCCGAAACCGACTTCGTCGCCCGCAACGACGTGTTTCAGAAAATGGTGCGCGACATCGCCAACACAGCGATTGGCGTCGCTGGCGATCTACAAAAGCTCCGTGCGGAAACCTATCCGGGCGCGGGCAAGTCGGTCGAAGAACATATCGCCGAAATGGTCGGCCAGATCGGTGAGAATATCGGCTTGCGCCGTTCCGAAGGCATTGTCGTCGATGAAGGCGTCGTCGCCTCTTACGTCCACGGTCCGGTGACCGACGGCGCCGGCAAGATCGGCGTTCTCGTCGGCCTGAAATCGTCCGGCGACAAAGCCAAGCTCGAAGCGCTCGGCAAGCAGATCGCCATGCATGTGGCGGCCGCGCGTCCTTTGTCGGCGAAAATCGAGGAACTCGATCAGACGGTCGTCAACAAAGAGAAGGAAGTTCTCGCCGAACAGGCGCGCGCTTCCGGCAAGCCGGAGAACATCATCGAAAAGATGGTCGAAGGCCGCCTCCGCAAATTCTATGAGGAATCGGTTCTGCTGGAGCAGATCTTTGTGATCGACGGCGAGACCAAAGTCGGCAAAGTCATCGAGAACGCCGCCAAGGATGTTGGCGCTCCGATTGAGCTGGTTGGCTTTATCCGCCTTGAACTGGGTGACGGCGTCGAGAAAAGCGACGACGAAGACTAAACGCCTCGCGGGCTCGTTTGACGCCCGCGCGCAAAAGGATCAAAAGCGCCGCGGGGGGAGACTGTCCCCCGCGGCGTTTTTACTGGGGCCTGACAGCGTCAGGGGGCTGCCATTCCCCGCCGGGCGGGCTTAGGGTGGCGCCGCCTTCCTGCGAGCCGCCAGAGTAAAGGAACACGGTCTTATGCCTCAGTCTTCCGCCCCAGCATCTTCCGGCAAAGCCTTGCGTTTTCGGCGTGTGCTTTTGAAAATCAGCGGCGAGGCGCTGATGGGAAAGGGCCAGTACGGCATCGACAATGACACCGTGCGCCGCGTCGCCTCGGAGGTGAAGGAAGCGAAAGAGTTGGGGGTCGAGCTGTCGCTGGTCATCGGCGGCGGCAACATCTTTCGCGGCATGTCCACCGCCGCGCAAGGGATGGAGCGGGCAAGCGCCGATTATATGGGCATGCTGGCGACCGTCATGAACGCGCTCGCCGTGCAGAACGCGCTTGAGAGCATCGGGGTTTATACGCGCGTCCTCTCTGCGATCGAGATGACGGCGATCTGCGAGCCCTATATCCGCCGCCGGGCGTTGCGCCATATGGAAAAGGATCGTGTGGTGATTTTCGCGGCCGGCACCGGCAATCCGTTTTTCACGACGGACACGGCGGCGGCGTTGCGGGCTGCTGAAATGGGCTGTGACGCCCTCTTGAAGGGGACGCAGGTCGACGGGGTCTATTCGGCCGATCCGAAGAAAGACCCCAATGCAGAACGTTTCGAGCATCTGAGCTACCACGAGGTGCTGATGCGCGACTTGAAAGTGATGGATCAGGCGGCCATTTCCCTCACCCGGGAGAGCGGCATCCCCATCGTCGTCTTCCCCATCGGCGAGCGCGGCGGGATTGTGGGGGCCTTGACCGGCGAGGGGCCGTCAACGGTCATCAGCGATGAAGCGCCATAATCCAGACAAGACATGAGCCGAATTTCAACGTAAAATCAGTTGATAAGAAAAAAAGGAGCAGGAGCGACATGACGGACATCAAAGAGCTGCGCAAACGTATGGACGGCGCGCTGGCGTCCCTGAAATCGGAATTTTCCGGTCTTAGAACCGGGCGCGCCAATGCGCAGCTGGTGGAGCCCATCGACGTCGACGCCTACGGGTCGAAAATGCCCATGACGCAGGTTGGCACCATCACCGTGCCGGAGCCGCGCATGATAACCATCAATGTCTGGGACAAGGGTCTTGTCGGGGCTGTGGAAAAAGCCATTCGCGAGGCTGGCATCGGCGTCAATCCCGTGGTCGACGGCCAGAATGTGCGCATTCCCATCCCTGCGCTTACCGAGGAGCGGCGCAAGGAGCTCGCCAAGGTCGCTGCGAAATATGCGGAGCAGGCCAAGGTCGCCATCCGCAATGTGCGCCGCGAAGGCATGGAAGCGGTGAAATCCGCCGAAGGCGGCGAAGACCAACAGAAAAAGCTTTCAGAAGACGTGCAGAAGCTGACGGATGAAATGGTGAAGAAGGTCGACGACGCTTACGCGACCAAAGAAGCGGAGATCATGCAGGTCTGAGACATGCGTCTCAAACATGGGATCAGGAAATTGAGTGCACTCTCTCATAGCGTATCGAGCGAATGGCCTTGCGGAGCGGTCCGGTGAGCGCCGCCCCTGCGCCATCGACCCGCGCTGTTGAAGGCGATGCGCCTGCGCCCAAGCATGTCGCGATCATCATGGACGGCAATGGCCGCTGGGCGAAGGCCCGCGGACTTGCGCGCACTGAAGGCCACAAGGAAGGCGTCGAAGCGGCGCGGCGCGCGGTGGAGGCGGCCCGTGAACTGGGTCTTCAATATCTGACGCTTTATTCCTTTTCGACCGAAAACTGGCGCCGTCCTGCGGGGGAAGTCCGCGATCTTATGGGGCTGTTGCGCCAGTTCATTGTCGATGACCTTCCGAAGCTGAAGAAAGAAGGCTGCAAGGTCGTCATTATCGGCGACCGGGATAATCTTTCGCTCGATCTGAAAGCGCTCGTTAGTCGCGCGGAAAGCGAGACAAAAGACAACGCAAAATTCGTCCTGCAAATCGCCTTCAATTACGGTGGGCGCGACGAGATTGCGCGCGCCGCCCGCGCCGCAGCGGAAGCGGTGAAATCGGGCGCTATGGCGCCTCAAGACATTACGGAAAAAACTTTCGAACGTTTCCTCGACACCAGAGATATTCCGGACCCGGATCTTGTTATCCGCACCAGCGGCGAAAAACGCATCTCCAACTACCTGTTGTGGCAGGCGGCTTATGCGGAATATGTGTTTCTCGATGTGTTATGGCCCGATTTCACCAAAGAGGTGTTCGCCGGCGCGCTTGAAGAGTTTTACCGCCGCGAACGCCGTTATGGCGGCGTCGGCGCCGGTTGACGGCCCGGCGCATGTCCCCTTCCGTTGACAAACTGGACGCCGCGAAACCTGCGTCCGCCGGCGCGCTGACAAGGCGGATTCTTTCCGCTGTCATCTTGATGCCCATTGTCGTCGCCGCCGTTTATCAGGGCGGCGCCGCTTTTGCCGCGATGATCTCTTTTGCGGCCGTGATCATGCTCTTTGAATGGTCGCGCATGGTGGAGCGCCGCACCTTCACAAATGCTTTTTACGCGCTTGTCTTTGCATCCGCCGCGGCCATGTATTTCGCCGCCGCAGGCAATTACGACGCCGCGCTTTTTTCCGCCGCCATCGGCGGGCTTGCCGGCAGTTGGTTCGCCAAGCGCAATAGCGGCGTTGGCGTCTGGTCGGGCTTCGCCGCCTTCTACATCATCATTCCCTGCATCGCGCTTGTCTGGCTGCGCCTCGATGCGCCGTCCGGTGGATCATTGTCCTTCCTTCTTTACGGCGTCGTCTGGGCGGCGGATTCGGGCGCCTTTCTGTTCGGGAAATTCATCGGCGGCCCGAAAATCAGTTACGCCCTGTCACCCTCCAAAACCTGGGCCGGGATCGGCGGCGGGGTGCTCGGCGGCTGTCTGATCGGTGCGGTTTTCGGGGCGTGGACGGTCGGCCCGGCGGCGGCGCTGCTCTACGCGGTCATTGGCGGGGGGCTTGGGGCGGCGTCAGTTCTCGGGGACCTCTTTGAGTCGGGAATCAAGCGTTATTTCGGCCTCAAGGACATTTCAGGCTTCATTCCGGGCCATGGCGGGGCGCTGGATCGCCTCGACGGCATGATTTTCGCCACTTCGGCGATGACGGCGGGGCTTCTCCTCTATATGCTGGCGGAAAGGATTCAGGGGTGACCAGGGGATGAAGAACACGCAAGGGGCCAAGGCCCGGCGGCGCATTACGATTCTCGGATCTACGGGCTCCATCGGCGAGTCGACATTAAGCGTGCTTGAGCATGCCGACGGTCTCGGCGAAGCCGATTTCGAAATCGAGGCGCTCACCGCGAACCGCAATGTGGAAAAGCTCGCCGAGCAGGCGAGAAAGTTCAAACCGAAATTCGTCGCTGTCGCCGATGCTTCTATGGGCGACGATCTGAAAGCTGCGCTTGCGGGCACGGGCATCGAAACGGGCGCCGGGCAAGCTGCTGTGGAAGAGGCGGCGTCTCGTGACGCTGACTGGGTGATGGCGGCGATTGTCGGCGCCGCCGGCTTAAAGCCTACCTTGAAAGCCGCGGCGCGCGGCGCTGACATCGCGCTCGCCAACAAGGAATGTCTTGTCTGCGCCGGTGAAGTCGTCACCAAAGCAATTCGAGAAGGCGGGGGCGCGCTGCTTCCTGTCGATTCAGAACACAATGCGATTTTTCAGGTCTTCGATTTCGATCAGCCGCAGCGCGTGTCGCGCTTGATCCTGACAGCGTCTGGTGGACCGTTCCGGTCCTGGACGCGCGAGGCCATGGGCGAGGCGACGCCGGCGCAGGCGGTGGCCCATCCCAACTGGTCCATGGGCGCGAAGATCTCGGTTGATTCCGCGACCATGATGAACAAGGGGCTGGAGCTGATCGAAGCGGCGCATATCTTTCCGGTCGATCATGAAAAGATCGAAATTCTCGTCCACCCGCAGTCGGTGATTCACTCCATGGTTGAGTATGTGGACGGGTCGGTGCTGGCGCAGCTCGGCACTCCGGATATGCGAACGCCCATCGCGACCACGCTCGCCTGGCCCAAGAGAACGCCGAGCCCAAGCGCTCAGCTCAACTTCGCAAAAGTCGCCAAACTGACCTTTGAAGATCCTGATTTAATTCGCTTTCCAGCGCTTAGGTTGGCGCGTGAGGCGATCTCCGCCGGGGGCGTGATGCCGGCTGTCCTGAACGCCGCAAACGAGATCGCGGTCGCGGCTTTCCTGGCCGGAGGGATCAAATTTCTTGATATCGCCGCAATTTCCGAGCAGGTACTGGATAGATCGGGGCGACTCAACGGACCAGCGAGCTTATCCACGCTGGAGGAAGTCATGGACGCCGACGCGAGCGCGCGGGCCATGGCGGAAGAATGTGTCGCCGCGCGTGCGGCGGCGTAAGTAGTGGAATAACGAAAAAAAGGTCGCCGACTGACAGGTTCATGCTGGAAACGCTCCTAATCCTGCCGATTTCGATCATCGCTTTCATCGCTTTGCTGATGATCATCGTATTCTTTCATGAATACGGTCACTTCTCCGTTGCGCGCATGCTTGGCGTGAAGGTCGATGTTTTTTCCATCGGCTTCGGCAAGCCCATTCTGCAATGGATTGACCGCAAGGGCACGCAATGGCGGATATCCGCCTTACCGCTTGGCGGTTACGTCAAATTTTTCGGCGACTTGAACGCTGCGTCTCAGGGGCCCGCAGAAGCAGCGCAGAAACCTGCGACGACGCAGTTTCCCGGTCCGCGCGAGGCGGAGGAAATCGCCGGCGGGATGAGCGCCGAAGACCGCAAGGTCTGTTTTCATTTCAAACCGGTCTGGGTGCGCGCCGCGGTTGTCGCCGCGGGACCGATTGCGAATTTTGTGCTCGCCGTCGTGATTTTCGCAGGGCTTTATATGAGTCTTGGGCGCGTGATCGTCGAGCCGATGGTCATGGATGTCACCACGGACAGCGCCGCCGCCGAGGCCGGTTTCCTGCCGGGCGACCGAATCGTTACGGTCAACGGGCGTCAGGTCGCCGAGTTTGGCGATGTCGCTGACGCTGTGCTCGTGAGCGGCGGCGATGAAATCCGCTTTGAAGTTGATCGTGGCGGTGAGACGGTCGCGATCACGGCGGCGGCCACCCGAATCGAAAACACGGACCGCTACGGCAACAAGATCGAAAGCTGGCGTCTCGGGATTGTCGGCCCGTCGGCGCAGGATTTCACTTTCCGCAAATACGGGCCGATTGAAGCCGTCTCCGCAGGATTCGGCGAGCTTGGCAGGATATTAGAGCTTACGGTCCGCTATATCGGCAAGATCGTGCTCGGCAAGGAAGATGCGAGCCAGCTCGGCGGGCCAATCAAAATGGCCCAATATGCCGGTCAATCGGTGATGTCGGGCTTTGATGATTCGTCCTACCGGGAGCCGCCAGGCTTCTTGTTGAAGTTGCGTGCGAGCCTCGTCGATTTCATTTTTCTCGCAGCGGTTGTGTCGGTCTCCATTGGATTCCTGAATTTGATGCCAGTGCCGGTTCTCGACGGCGGTCATCTTATGTATTACGCATACGAAGCCATCGCTGGGCGGCCTTTGGGGGCCCAGGCGCAGGCGTTTGGTTTTCGTTTGGGTGTCGTCCTCTTGGCGTCGCTCATGATCTTTGTGACCTGGAACGATATCAATAATCTCCTTTCATCTATCAGCTAGGGCGGCGGCATGAGTTTGTACAAGTCGGGGGGCGGGGTTATACGCGCGATTATTGGACGCGCGAGCATCGGACGCGCAGCCGCTGCGATCATGGCGTCGATGCTGGCTATGTGCAGCTTCGCCGTCGCACAACAGCAGCCCGTGCAACAAGAATCCGCGCCGCAGCCGTCTTTGACGGCGGAAGACCTCTTCCGGCCGACGCCGGCGCCGATCATTCAGGGCGTGCGCGTCGCCGGCAACCAGCGCATCGAAGCGGACACGGTCGGTTCCTATCTGCCGTTGCAGCCTGGCATGCCTGCCGATCAGGAATTGCTTGACCTGTCGCTGAAGACGCTGTTTCGCACCGGCCTTTTCTCTGACGTCCAGCTAGAGATGCAGCCCAACAATGTGTTGCTCATCACCGTCGTTGAGAACCCGATCGTCAATCAGGTGATTTACGAGGGCAACCGGCGAATCAAGAACGACAAACTTGAGCCCGAGCTTCAGCTCTCGCCGCGCTCTGTTTATACGCGCGCGAAGGTTCAGGCCGACGTTCAAAAGATTATCGAGCTCTATCGCGCCAAGGGCCGTTTCGCGACCATCGTTACGCCCAAGGTGAAGCCGCTGGAGCAGAACCGCATCGATGTCATCTTCGAAATCGACGAGGGCCCGAAAACCGGCATCGCCAAGGTCAACTTCATCGGCAACGAGGTCTTTACCGACAACGAGTTGCGCGGCGTGGTCCTGACCAAGGAAAGCCGCTGGTGGCGGTTCTTCACCAATTACGACAACTACGATCCCGACCGCCTCGAATATGAGCGCCAGCTTCTGCGCGAGCATTACGGCAAGAATGGATACGCCGATTTTCAGGTTGTTTCCGCGGTCGCCGAGCTGACGCCTGACCGGAAAGACTTCTTCATCACCTTCAAGGTGGATGAAGGGCCGAAATACACCGTCGGCGATGTGCGTGTGAAGACGACGCTCGCCAAGCTCAACGCTGAGGCGCTTGAGAATTTTGTTCCTATCAAGGAGGGGCAGACTTTCGACTCCGAGCGCGTGGAAAAGGCGGTTGAATCGATCACCTTTGCGACCGGTACGGCGGGCTATGCGTTCGTTGACGTCAATCAGCGGCTTATTCGCCACGAAGATTCAAATACGATCGACCTGACTTTCGAAGTGAACGAAGGTCCGCGGGTTTATGTCGATCGCATCAACATCAAGGGCAACGCGCGCACGCTCGACAAGATTATCCGCCGCGAAATCCGTCTTGCGGAAGGCGACGCCTTTAACCGCGTGCTTGTCGACCGGTCGAGAGCGCGCGTGCGCTCCCTCGGTTACTTCAAGGAAGTGACGATTGAGGAGAAGCCGGGCTCGGCGCCGGACCGCACCGAGCTTGACGTCAATGTGGAAGAGCAATCGACCGGCTCGCTCAGCCTTGGCGTCGGTATTTCCTCGACCGAGAATTTTATCGTCGATGTTTCCGTTGAAGAAAGAAACCTTCTCGGGCGGGGCCAGTATCTGCGCTTCCGGGTGCAGGCTTCGTCTCGCACGCGTCAGGTCGATATCCGTTTCACGCAGCCATACTTCCTTGACCGCAACCTTGCGGCCGGCGGCTCGGTATTCAATCAGCGCACGGACTATCGCGAGGCGGGCTTCATCCGCAACAGGATCGGTTTCGGCCTCAACGCCGGGTTCCAGATCTCTGAATATGGTCGCGGCGGGCTGAATTATCTGTTGACCCATGACAGCGTGAAGATCGATACGGAAAACGCCATCTTTGTTGCCGATCCCGCCGATCCTTTCTCTGTCCTTGTGGCGGGCGCAATGCCAACAAGCATCACGCCAACAACAGGGCAAGACATTAACGGCAACGACATTAGCGGTAACAATGTCGTGGCGAATATCTGCGATTTCGCCGCTCAATCCCTGACGCCGACCTGCGAATCGCGCGGCGATTTCTTGACCTCGCTCGTTGGCGTGAGCGTTAATTTCGACACACGCGACGACCCGATCACACCGCGGCGCGGCTGGCGCGGCGGCGCGAGCATCGGCATTGCGGGCCTTGGCGGCGACGTCAATTATTACCAGACTGAACTCAACGGCGCCTGGTATCATCCGATCATCGGTGACTTCATCGGCTCCTTGAAGGGCCGGGTCGGCTATATCGACGGATGGGGCGGGGACGGCGTACGGCTGTCGGACCGCTTCTTTGAAGGCGCTTCCACGTTCCGGGGCTTTGAGGTGGCTGGCGTGGGGCCGCGTTACGTGACGCGCGTCGACCCTGAAACCGGCGATCTTCTTGGCCAGTCCATCGGCGCCAAGGCTTACGCCATCGGCACCGCGGAAATCCTGCTGCCATTGCCTTTGCCGGACCAGTATGGCATTCGAGCGTCCTTGTTCAGCGATTTCGGCACAGTCGGCCTGGTCGATGACTCGACAAAGCTGTTGAACGAAAATCCGCAGTTTTTCGTGGATGCGGACCAGGACCTGACGACGGGTGTGAATGGCCGGGAATTTGCGCCGATACGAGACGACCTGTCGCTGCGGGTGACAGCCGGTGTTTCAGTGAGCTGGGATTCGCCTTTCGGGCCGGTTCGCTTTGATTTCGCCAAAATTATCCGCAAAGAAGATTACGACCAGACGGAGGGGTTCCGTTTCAGCGCGGGGACCAACTTTTAGGTAGAGGTGTAAGATGAAGAAACAAGCTATTGCGATTATGGGCGCAGCCATGCTCGCGGCTGCAGGGTTTGCCGGTGGAGCAATGATCAGCAGCGCCGAAGCGCAAAGCTCTGGCAAGGCGCCGGTTATTCTGATCGTTGATCGTGCGCAGATCGTCTCCCAGACGAAAGCGGGCAAGACGATTCCGGGCCAGGCTGAAGACGTGAAAAAAAGCGTCGAAAAAGAGCTGGAGGCGGAAGCTGAAAAGCTCAAGAAAGACATAGAGAGCTTCCAGAAAAATGCGTCTTTGATGTCTGAAGAAGTGCGCAAGAAAACCGAGCAGGAACTCGGCGCGCGCTATCAGTACGGGTTGCCGCAGCGCGTCCAGATCATGGAGCAGGCCTTTTCGGCGGCTGTGCAGCAGGCGCAAGCGAAAATCCTCGTTGAAAGCCAGCCGATCCTCAAAGACATCGTCGACAAGCGGGGGGCTACGATCCTTCTCGACCGGTCGGCGGTGATGTATGCAGCGCCGGAAACCGATGTGACTCAGGAAGTCATTGCGGCGCTCGACAAGAAATTCCCTTCTGTTGACGTTGAGAAAGTTTCGCTCGCCGATCTTGAAAAACAGATCTCGGAAGCGCAGGCGAAGGCTCAGGCGGCCAACAAGAAGTAAGTTGTACGTTTTGGAACTTTAACGGAGCGGCCGGCGCGAGCGTCGGCCGTTTCGTGTTTCAGGGATGAGGGCATCCATGCCGGACAGCCGATTTTTTGAAACCTTAGCGCCGCTGAGCGTTGCTGACGCAACGGAGATCGTCGGCGCCCGGCTTGTCTCCGGAGAGGCCAAAGCAACGCTCACTCATGTGGCCGCGCTGGGCGCTGCGGATGACGACGGCGCTGTCGTTTATTGTGAAAAACCAAACGGGCTCTCCGCGCTTGCCGGGAAACGCTTTGGATTATGTTTAGCGCCGGAAGGTTCAGAGCAGGCTGCGGCCGGTCTTTCCGGCGCGGTCGCACTTGTGAAAAGCCCGCGTCTTGGGTTCGCCCTTCTCGGCGCGCGGCTTCACCGGCCGTTGAAGCCCGGCGACGGGATGAAAGTCCGGCCCAGGGGCGCTCATAGCGCCGCCTTTATCGACGGTTCGGCTGAGATCGCCGACGATGCGGAAATCGGGCCCGGAGCTTATATCGGGCCTGGCGTCGTCATCGGCGCCGGCGCCGTCATCGGCCATGACGTTTCAATAAGTCATGCGTTGATCGGGCCCCGCGCGCGGATCCTTCCGGGCGCACGGCTTGGCCAGTCGGGCTTTGGTTTTGTTCCGGGCCCGTCAGGTCTCGTAAAAGTGCCCCAGCTCGGGCGCGTGGTCCTTGGCGCCGACGTCGAGATTGGGGCGAACACCACGATTGACCGCGGCGCCCTTGAGGACACCATCATTGGCGACGGAACCAAGATCGACAATCTTGTGCAAATCGGCCACAACGTCCGCCTTGGGCGCAATTGCGTCATCGCCGCCCAGTGCGGCGTTTCAGGAAGTTGCGTCATTGGCGACGGTGTCATGATGGGGGGGCAGGTCGGGCTTGCCGATCATTTGACGATTGGCGCCGGCGCCATGCTTGCGGCGGGATCGGGCCTGATGCGCGATGTTCCGGCGGGGGAAACATGGGGCGGCCGGCCGGCGCGACCCATAAAGGAGTGGTTGCGCGAAACGGCGGCGCTGGCGAAAATGACAAAGAAGAGGAACGGATAGCCCCATGTCCAAAATTGAGCCCGGAAAAAGCGTCCTGGAAGTGGATGAGCTGATGCAGATCCTGCCTCATCGTTATCCCATCCTGCTTGTGGACCGGCTGGTGGATATCGTGCCGGGCGAAGGCGCTGTGGGGATCAAGAACGTCTCTTATGGGGAGCCGATTTTTCAGGGCCACTTTCCGGAAAAGCCGGTCTTGCCCGGGGTCTTTATGATCGAGGCGATGGCGCAGACTGCTGCGGCCTATACGTCGTATACGGAAAATCTCGACACAGAAGGGAAGATTGTTTTGTTCATGGGCGTCGACAAGGCGCGCTTCCGCCGTCCGGTCGTGCCGGGGGATCAGGTAAGAATTGCGGTCAGGACCGTTCAGCGTCGTCCGCCGGTCTGGCGTTTTGAAGGCGTTGCGACGGTCGAAGGCAAGAAGGTCGCCGAAGCGCAATTCTCCGCCATGCTGGCGCAGTCGGTCTGAGAATTTTCATGAGAGTCCATCCTACCGCCATAATCGAAAAAGGCGCCGAAATCGGCGACGCCGAAATTGGCCCTTTCTGCCATGTCGGCGACGGCGTGAAGATCCATGACGGCGCCATCCTGAAAAGCCATGTGGTGATTGAAGGGCCGACGGAGATTGGACCCCGCACGCAGGTTTATCCTTATTGCGTTCTTGGCGAGCCGCCGCAGCATCTTGGCTGCAAGGGTGACGGCGCCCGGCTTGTCATCGGCGCGGACAATATCATTCGCGAACATGTGACAATGCACCGGGGCACGGTTGCGGGCGGCGCCTTGACCAGCGTCGGCGACGGCGGGTTTTTCATGGTGGGCTCGCATATCGCCCATGACTGCCAGGTCGGCGACAAGGTCATTCTCGCCAACGCCGCCGCCGTCGGTGGACATGTGCATATTGGCGATCAGGCGTTTCTCGGCGGCATGTGCGCCATTCACCAGCATTGCCGGATTGGCGAACATTCCTTCGTGGGCGGTTGCGCGGCCGTGACGAGCGACATCATTCCCTACGCATCGGCGGTCGGCAATCACGCCCGGCTTGTCGGTTTGAATGTGGTGGGGCTGAAACGGCGCGGTTTTTCCCGGGCCGCGATCCATGATTTGCGCGCAGCCTACCGTCTTCTGTTTTACGGGGACGCCGTCTTCAAGGAGCGTCTTGAGCTCGTACGCGATAAATTTGGATCGAGCCCTGAAGTCAGCCGTCTCGTCGATTTTATCGACACCGGAAAGGCAAGACCGCTGATGCCGGCGGCGCGAGAGGACTGATGGCGCGTTGGCGCAAGCTTGGCGTCATTGCAGGCGGCGGCGCGTTGCCAGTGCGCATTGCGGCGGCCTGCGCCGCACAAGGCGCCGACCATCATGTCATCCGTCTGGCGGGCGTGGCGGATCCTGCGCTTGCGGATGCGCCAGGCGATGATTGCGCCATTGGCGAAGCGGGCAAAATCATTCGCATTCTGAAACAGGAAAACTGCGATGCCGCCGTCTTCGCAGGCATTGTTCAGCGTCCTGACTTTTCCGCTCTGAAAGCGGACTGGCGCGGCGCGGCGCTGTTGCCGAAGATTATCACGGCGGCGGCCCGCGGAGACGGCGCGATCCTGTCTGTACTTGTTGAAACCCTTGAATCCGAGGGGCTGATTGTCATCGGCGTGGAGGAGGCCGTGCAGGAATTGACCGTTCGGCCCGGCGCTTTTGGCGCCCGAACGCCCGAAGAAGCCAATTTTGCGGATATGCGCAAGGCCGCTGAAATCGTTCACGCCCTGGGGCCTTTCGATGTCGGGCAGGGCGCGGTTGTCGCCAATGGTCTCGTTCTGGCGATCGAGGCGGCGGAGGGGACGGACGCCATGCTCGACCGCTGTGCGGCGCTTCATAACGGGGTTAGCCAGGGCGGCGTTCTCGTCAAACGGCCGAAACCGGGTCAGGAGCTGCGCATCGACTTGCCGGTGATTGGCGCTGAGACGGTTCGCCGAGCAGCCAGGGCCGGGCTTGCTGGCGTCGCCGTCGAGGCTGGCGTGGCGCTCATTATCGACGCCGAAGAGGTTGCTGCGCTTGCAGACGAGGTGGGATTGTTCGTTTACGGATTTACGGCGCAGGAAGTCGCGCCCCGCTAAGAGCCTGGCTTAAAATCTGGCAAGGGAGCAAAAATCATAATGATCAGACGTCCGCCAGCCAAAACACGATGCGGCGCCAGGCTCTTATTCTTTTGTTTTAGAGCCCGAGACGTATCGTGTTTTGGCCGGCGAACGCCTGTCAAGCCGACTTTGCGGAGCTCTGGCAGGTGCTCAGTTGGGCTCTAAAGGAAGGCGGCGATGAAAATTCTTCTTTGCGCACTTGAGCCTTCTGCGGATGCGCTTGGGGCGGCGCTGATGAAAGCGCTCCGGAACTTGCGCGCCGATGTTCAGTTTATCGGCTGCGGCGGCGCCTTGATGGAAAAAGAAGGGCTGAAAAGTCTTTTCGACATCACGCCCTTTTCCGTGCTCGGTCCCGCCGCCGCTTTAAGCCTGTTGCCGCGTGCGTTGAAGGCCGCAGATGCGCTTGCAGCGCTCGCCGCAGAAGAAAAGCCGGACGCGGCTATTTTCATCGACAGTTGGTCGTTCGCCCGCATCGCTGCGGAAAAATTCGCGCGCAAGGCGCCGGCGGTGAAGCGATTTAAATATGTGGCGCCGCAGGTCTGGGCGTCCCGTCCGAAACGCGCGCAAAAGGCGGCGGCGCTTTTTGACGGCGTTATGTGCTTGTTCGAGTTTGAAACGCCGCTGTTCGAAGCCGCCGGCGCCCGCGCGCGTTTTGTCGGCCATCCGGGGTTTCAGGCGGCGCGCGACCGGGTCATCGACCGCGCCGGGTTCCGGCAACGCTATGATCTTGGAGAGGGGCCGTTGCTCGCCGTGTTGCCGGGCAGCCGGGCCAGCGAGTTGAAACGGCTGGGCGAGCCGTTCCGCGAGACGGTCAAACGCGCCGCCGAGGCGGTTCCCGATCTGCGGGTCGTCATTCCGGCGGCGCCGTCGGTGGTCGCCGACCTTCCAGACTATCTCACCGGCTGGCCCGGGCGCCCGGTCATTATTGAGGGCGATGACCGGCCCGACGCCTTCGCGGCGGCCGATGCTGCGCTGGCGGCGTCAGGCACCGCGGCGGCCGAACTCGCCATCATGGGTACGCCCCAGGTGGTCGCCTATAAGGTCGACCTGATCACCGAGATCTGGGCGCGGGCGATCTTCACGATCCGTCATGCTGCGCTCGCGAATATCTCGGCGGGCCGGGAGGTGATCCCTGAATTCCTCCAGCGGCGCTGCCGGGCGGAGCTGATGGCGCCGGCGCTGATCCCGCTTTTGAACGGCGGGCCGGAGCGTGAGGCGCAGCTTGCCGCTTTGCCTGAGATTGTCCGTGGCTGGACAGGGGAAACGCGCCCGGCGGCGGAAATGGCGGCGGAAGCGGTGCTTGACTGGCTTCAGGGCTGAAACTGGCAGGGGCGGAGGGACTCGAACCCACGACCCTCGGTTTTGGAGACCGATGCTCTACCAACTGAGCTACACCCCTAGGCCAGCCCTTGCATTAAGGCCGTAACCCGGCGCTTTCAATAGGCTTGAGGTGAAATTCCACGCGGCGGCCGGTATTATAGGTTAACGGCCTTTCCGGCTTTTGCCGTCGGGGCGCGAACCTTGCTAGGATTGGCATCAGGATCATGACCGGAGACAGTTTCATGTCGCGCAGTTTGAGAGTTCTCGCCGCCGCCTTTTTCGTCATGGGGACGGTCGCCTGCGGCGCCGGCGGCGATTCCACGGCGGCGGAGCCCCAACCTCAAACCGCTGTTAATGACGGCCTCGCGGACGCGCGTGCCCAGCTTAGCGCCCAGATATCAGCCTCGGCTAAGACATCAAAGCCGCAAGGGCCGTTGCTTCAGGCGGGGCCGTGGTATCCGGCGGCTTTCAACATGGAAGAGCCGTTCGCCAATCTTTTGAATGGCAGCGTTGTTGTCTGGGAAGGCGGCGGCATGGATACCGGCCAGATGATCGCGGCCGGGATCGTCGACAAAACGACATTGCTGCCTTCGCGTCTGCCTAATGGAAAATGGCTCAATGGCGGCATTTATTTTCCGGGCAATACGCCGGAGATGGCCCTGCACTGGGACGGCGACTGGGTGCTTGAATGGGAAGGCGACGCGGATTTCTGGATCGAATATCTTCCGCGCGAGATGCAATGGCGGGACGGGAAAAACCGCATTGTTTTCACGCGCGACTTCAAGCGCGGCAAGACGCCGGATCATTCGCGCATTCAGATCCGGCGCCTCAATGGTCCGCTGAAATCCCTCAAGCTTTATCGTGCGGAAAATGAAGACGCGATCAAAGCTGGAAAGATCTACAATCCGGCGTTCCTTGAGGCGCTCTCAGGGTATGACGTTATTCGCACAATGGATCTTCAGTCGGTGAATTCCACGACGATCCGGTCCATTGAAGACATGGCGACCATGGCGACGCCTTACTGGGCGACCTCGGATGCTGGCAACGCGCAAGGCGAACCGCAATTCAAATATCCAAGCCCCCTGCAGGGCATGCCCATCGAGGCGACGTTTCGGCTCGGGACCGAGAGCGGCAAGAGCGTCTGGTTTCAGGCGCCCATTACACTCGGCGCGCCGGCGCCGCTGTTCGACTTTGCGGGCGACGATCCCTTTCCTCACTGGGCGGCGCGGTTTTCCGACGCCGCGAAAGACGATGCGGTCAATGTCATCGAAAGCGAAGAGTGGGACCGCTACGCGGATGCTTTTGTTGAGGCGCTGATCGCGAGCGGCTATCCGGCGGATCGTCCGCTTTATGTCTCCCTCGCCAATGAAGTCTGGAATTTCGCAGGCCAGTATTTCCTGACCACCACCTATGCGCAGCGTATGGGCTGGGGCCTTGCCCCATGGCTTGAGATTCCTGAGCATAACGGTTTGCGCGAGGGCTATGGGGCGCTCATGGCGCGGTTCAAGCTGGCCCTGGATGGCGCGCTGGAACGGGCGGACCGCGAACAGAACATTACCTATGTGATCGAAGGCCAGGCGGCTTATGTGGAGCTGACCGGGGCGGCGCTTCGCGGCGCCAAGGCCTATATGGACAAAAAGGGCGAGCGCTGGGCTGATCACGCCCCGGGCTTCGGGGTTTCCGTGGCGTCCTATTGGGGCTGGCGGTCGCCGGCCGATTATGGCGTCGATACGAGCGACTTCGACGCCCTGGAGAATTTCTTTCTGAATGGCAGTGATCGGCAGGAAGGCACGCGCGCCAATGTGCTGAAGCTGTTTCGCGGCGCCGCTGCGCAAGGCGCGCAATATGGCGTGCGGCTGATCGGCGCCTATGAGGGCGGGTCTCATTTCGGCCGGCCCTGCAAGACGTGGGATCCGAACCGCGGCTGTGTCGAACACGGCATGACCCAGGAGGAATATCGGGAATTTCTCTGGGGCGAGCATGGCGGGCGCGTCAATTACGAGATCAACAAGGCGCTGGCGGAGGCGTTTCCGGGGATTATCCTCTCAAATTACGTCCTCGCAGGCCCCATTGGCGCGCCGTGGAATGAGGGCGAGTTGGGGGCGACCAACCCCTATGCCCGCTCCTGGAAGGCCCTGATGACCCATGATGAGGCCCCTGCCGGCCAGTGATGGGGACCAGTGATTTTCGGACCCCGGCCGAAAGCCTCCTTGACGGGCTCGCGAAAAGGTTTACCTAGAGCGGCGTCTTCCGAAATCCTCTGGAGATTCTTCAAAGCGCGGGACCCGCGCACGAGAAGCTGTGTCCGGAGGGAAATCGGGAATTGGCCCTTAAGTCCCGGAATATAAGGCGGCGAGATATGGCGAAGAAGAAAAAACCGGCAGGCGAAGCCGAGGTCATCGAAGGCAAGGCGACCGAAGTCAAAAAGAAAAAACGCACCAGCCCGATGGAGTTCATCCAGCAGGTCCGGAACGAAGCTGCAAAAGTCACATGGACAACGCGTAATGAAACGCTTGTCTCGACCACGATGGTGTTGATCATGGTGGCGATCATGGCGCTGTTTTTCTTCGGCGTGGATCAGGTATTGCGCTTGGCTGTCTGCACGGGCCTGCCCATCGACTGCGTCGGCTCCAGCAACTAACAAATCAACAAACGGATCACTGGCATGGCGAGCAACTGGTATATCGTTCACGCATATTCGAATTTCGAAAAGAAAGTCGCTGAATCGATTCAGGTCTCCGCGAAGGATAAAGGCCTCGACCATTTAATCGAGGAAGTCTTCGTGCCGACTGAAGAGGTCACCGAAGTGCGCCGCGGCCGCAAGATCAATACGGAGCGCCGTTTCTTCCCGGGCTATGTGCTCGTCAAGATGACGCTTAACGACGAAACCTACCACCTCATCAAGGAAACCCCGAAGGTGACCGGCTTCCTCGGCTCCGGCAACAAACCCATGCCCGTGCCGCAAAAGGAAGTGGACCGCATTCGCGGCGTCATCGAAGAAGGCGAAACCCGTCCGCGCTCGACCATCACCTTCGAAATCGGCGAGAATGTGCGCGTCACCGACGGACCCTTCGCATCCTTCTCCGGTGTTGTCGAAGAAGTCGACGAAGACGCCGAGCGCGTTAAGGTTGCTGTCTCGATCTTCGGCCGCGCCACGCCGGTGGAGCTGGAATTCACCCAGGTCGAAAAAGAAGCCGCCTAAGACTGTCGTCTAAGACGGGACGCCAGCGAGCATTTGTTTTGCGCGCAAGCGCTTCAATGTTGCGGCGTCAAACCAGTAATTCACAGGATCGAGGCGCGGGCGCAATGTCGCCAGCGCCTCTTGCGTATAAATCTCGTAAATCGTTTCCGGCATCGCTGTAACGCCATCCTTTTTGAGAAGGCGGTAGAGCACTTGTTTCTGGAAATGCCGCTCCGAATAGCGGCGCAGACGGCGGCGATAAAGGCTGAGATCCCGCCAGTTCGCCTGCAGCGAGTCAAATTCGAAAGTGGCGTCTTCAGCGATCACGATGCGCTGGGTGTGGCTGTCGTCAGGCCCGCCCTTGAGGTCCGTCAGCAACAGATACGTAATGAGCCCGTCTTCGCCTTTGGCGCCGAAAGGAAGGCGCAAAGACTGACGCCGGAAGGCGGCGATGGCCGCGCCGGAAAGGGCGTAGAGATTGCCGCTGAGATAATTGTTCGCCAGAAGCAGCGTCGCCCAGTCTCGCCGGCTGCGGCCGGCGGCGGGCAGCGCCGCCGCGCCATAGGCGTCGGGTGAGGCTTCAAGCGCGGCGCCGAGCGCTGTAATGGCGCCTTCGCTCGCTGTGACGTCGCCATCCGTGAACACATGGACAGGGATCGCCGGGTCGGCATGGCGATGAACATAGTCGTTCCAGGCGTTGGCTTTGTCGCCTATAGGAAGCTCATGCGCAGTGATGCGGCGGTCTGCCGTTGCAAGGGATCTTGCCGTGCCGGCCGTATCGTCCGTACAGCCATTAACAAGGATATGCGCAGTGTCGTTGACGCCTAGCCCGGCGGCGTCAAGCGCACCGACGCTACGCGGCAAAAGCCGTTCTTCATTACGCGCAAAGATACAGACGGAAACGCTCATGACCGGCTTTTATCATCACGGCGTCATCTGTTGCAGTTAAAAATCAACCGGGCCTCAAGCTTAACCATCTTTTTCCGGCGGGGCGGGATGGGTCGCCGGATCGGTGTCCTCAAACGTTTCATGGTAACGCTTGGGTGAATGGCGCGCGGCCTTGCGCACCAGAAAGTCGAACCAGCGCCAGCGCCGCCGCATAGCGAGGATCAGGGGGCGGGCGGCCGGGTTCGCCGCCGCAATCATGATGAGACCGAGAATGACCAGCGGCGCGCCCAGCGGCAGCGGGGAGAAGGCGGCGATCAGCCCGTAAAGCATGAGCACGATCCCCGTCAGCGTTGTCGCCAGCCTTGCGATCACCCGTCCTGCACCTTTCCTTGAAGCCTGCGCCTGATAGTTGAATCTTGTGGTTCAAAAACTGTAATCTTGCCCGCAACGAAATCAAAGCCGGAGGAGATGTTCATGCCTGACCACGGAGATGTCGGCGCGCCGCGCGCCAAGTTTCACGCCATGACCGAAGGCACGCAGGAAGACTGGATGGTCATCGCCAGCCAGTTTGCGCCTTTTGCAGCGAAAGGCGGCGCCCGGGTGCTGGACCATTTGCGGCTGTTGAAAGGCGATTATGGCGGATTCCCGGTGGACCGGCTGGAACATTGTCTGCAAACGGCGACGCGCGCCCATCGCGACGGGCGCGATGAGGAATATGTGGTCTGTGCGCTATTGCACGATATCGGCGATACGCTCGGCGCCTATAATCACCCGGATATAGCGGCGGCGATATTGAAGCCGTTTGTGTCGGAAAAAAATCACTGGATGGTTGAAAAGCACGGGATCTTTCAAGGCTATTATTTCTTTCACTATCTCGGCATGGACCGCGATATGCGCGATCAGTTCCGCGATCATGACTATTTTCAGCACACGGCGGAATTTTGCGAAAAGTACGATCAGGCGGCTTTTGATCCAAACTATGACTCCATGCCGCTGGAGGCGTTTGAGCCGATGGTGATGAAGCTTTTTGAAGCGCCGAAGCAGTCCGTCTACAAGGCGGCGATGGCGGAAGAGTAAGCCTTTCCCTCGGATGCAATGAAAAACCCCGGCGCAAAGATTTGCGCCGGGGTTATTTTTCTACTCACCGCTTTCGTCAGTTACGGACCGTCAACTGGAAGCCGACAATGCGCGGTTCATTGACAAAGCCGGTCAGGTTGTTGAAGTCGATGCCGCCTTTCAGGTTTTCCGCATCGAGAATATTGCGGGCGAAGAAAGCGGCTTCATAAGCGCCGCTTTCGGCGCGGTAGCCAATGCGAAGTCCGCCTTCGGTGTTGCCGCTCGATTGGAACTCGGCGGATTCATAGAGGAAGAAATTCGTCTTGCCCTGAACCGCCCAGTCGGTGTTGGCGAAGAACTCGCCGTGATCGCGGAACGGCACGGTATATTCAGCAAACACGTTGAAGGTGAGCTCTGGGGCGTTGGGGAACGGATTGCCGTCAATCAGCGCCTGTCCGAGGCCGTTTAACGGGTCCAGCACGGTGCAGGCTCCGGAGCCGCAAGGCGCCGTGGCGAGCAAGGCGTCCTTGATCTCGGTGTTGTTGTAGCTGAAGCCTGCGCCGATATAGAAATTTTCTGACAGCGCAGCCTCCGCATCGGCTTCAAATCCCCAGCCGACGCCTTTGTCGGCGTTCACAACCTGATTGATATTGCCGGCGCCGCCGATGATCGAGAATTGCTGGTCGTCGACCGTGTAGTAATAGGCGTCAGCGTTCAGGCGCACGCGGTTGTCGAGCAGCTCCGATTTGAAGCCGGCTTCATAGGAGAGGATCGTTTCCGACGTCGCCACCGTTTGCGGGTCGACCGAGCCAGAGAAGGCGGCGAAAGCGACGTCGCGGCCCTGGATCGTCGGACCGCGGAAGCCGCGCGCGACCCGCGCATAGATGTTGAAGCCGTCTGTCACTTTATAAAGCGCGCTCACATCCCACGAGAAATCGTCATCGGATGCAGAGGTCGGATTGACTGTCACCAGCGGCGGCAAAGTGACGGCGCTGAAGTCGCGATCATCCTCGGTGTAGCGCACGCCCGCCGTGATCGTGAATTGATCGGTGAGATCATATGAGCCCTGACCGAAGACGGCCCAGCTTTCGTTCTGATGACGCAGGGTCGTCAGCGGCGGGAAACCGTCGCCGACCGTCGATACGAGCGCGTCGGAGTCGAAATAGTAGAACCCGATCTGCCAATCGAGGACATTGTCGCCGCTCGAGGCGAGGCGGATTTCCTGGGTGAACTGATCAAGGTCGTCGATGGAATCCTGTGTGTCGGACGGGAAGGGGATGAAACCGGGGAACGAGCCGCCGGGCAGAAATGCGCCGCCGTCAATATCGCCGCGGCTGCTGCTTGACGCGGTTTCATAACCGGTAATCGAAGTGAAGGTAACGCCGCCGAGATCCCAATCGAGTTTCGCCGATCCGCCCCAACCGTCTGATTCCTGGGGGTTGTTGGCGCCGCCGTCATACCAGACGGTGTCGCGCTTGAAATTCCCGTTCAGTTCGCTGCTGCCCGGGCTCAAGATGTTGGCGCGGAAGAGGGCTGATGTGCCTTCATAGTCCCGGCCATGAACATTGAGGAGGAGGCTCACAGCTTCCGTCGGCGTGAACAAGACCTGCAACCGCCCGGCGAGTTCCTCAAAACCGCCCATCACATCGTCTTCGCCAGTGACGCCATTATCGATCCAGTCGTCGCGGCGCTGATAAAGACCCGAAAGGCGCACGGACAAGATGTCGGCGATGATCGGCCCGCCAATACCGCCCTGCGCGGTCACCGTGTTGAAAGTGCCATAGGCGACCTGCGCGATCGCGTCGAAGTCGTCGGACGGCTTCACAGTCGTGAACTTCACGACGCCGGCCGGCGTGTTGCGGCCGAAGAGCGTGCCTTGCGGCCCACGGGACACTTCGACTTGCTGAATATCAAACAATGGCGCGCTTTTCAGGACGACATTTTCCATAACCACATCGTCCATGACGATGGAGACCGGTTGCGAAGCGGCGACATCGAAATCGACATTGCCGAGACCGCGAATGTAAAAGCGCGGCGCAAGACGGCCATTGGAGGACTCGGCGTAAAGGCTCGGCACCCGTGCAGAGAGCGCAAGAATGTCTTCGCCGGCGGCCTGAATTCCGGCGAAGCGATCGCCTGACAGGGTTTCAACGGAAATCGGCACTTCCTGCTGGTTTTCTTCGCGCTTTTGCGCGGTGACGATGATGGTGTCGAGGCCGCCCTGTGCGTAAACGGGGCTCGCTGTAAGAGCGATTGCAGAAACGCCAGCGGCGAGCGCTGCGCGCGCCGGAAGTGTTGATCGTGTCATTGAATATTTTTCCCGAAAGCTAATTGCCCACGCCGCGTGCCAGCGGCTTCGGGAAACAGAGCTTAAACATAAAATGAAAGTTTGATGACTGCGAAATGCAACCGCGACACGAAAGATGCGCAAGCGTTGCGCAATTGTCACCAGTCAGATGACGAGCGTTCGGCTGTGGAAAAAATCATAATCACTTTTACAGGCTCTTGCGATGTCTTCCAGGTCTCGCGAAAGACGCAACTCGTGCGCTTTGTAAGGCTTGAAGCCAGTTGAGGCGTTGACGGCGTCATACCAGTGCGGGGCCCAGGCGCCGTCGCTGTCGCGCGGCCCCGCTGGCCAGGACAACATCTTTTCCGAAAACGGCATGCCGAGCGCCGTGCAGAGCGCGCGCAGCGTCGCCGCGGGCGCTCTTAGAACATCAGCAGCATCGATGACCGGCGCGGGCTTTTGCTCATAAAGACGCCGCTGGATGCGGTAGGAGTCGATGATGGGCGTTACGTTGTCGAGCTTGTTTTTATAGGACGCGACCATGGCGCGGGGGTCGCGGATCAGATGAAAAATCCGCGCGCCCTGTAGCCAGTCGAAATCCGGCGCGAAGGCGAAATGAAAACTGATATGTTTTTCGAAACTGTATGCGGCGCCCTCGCGCGCGTTTAATTGCGCCGCGACCGTTTTCCAGTCCGATGATTGCGCGGCGAGGGTTTCTTCTCTCAGCGGATGGTTGGCGCCGCTCGCTTTCAGATAACAGGCGTAAAAAGGTTCATCCGCAACGACGCAATCGTCACGGTTTTCAAAGCTGCGCATCATCGTTGTGGAGATGTTGCGCGGTCCTGAAAGCATGGCGATGCGAATTGGCGCCATAATGATTTGATCTTTTGGTCCTAGGCTTTCTTTTTCGCCGCAAGGCGAGGCGCTTTTGTTTTTGGTGTAATGTCCACTGGCGCGCCGTCAAGACCGGCCTGATCTTCGATCATGCGGATGATCTGTGCGGAAGAAGCGATCACCTGGCGGCTGCCTTCGCTTTTGACTTTGGTGATCTTGACCTGATTTTCCATCGCTTGAATGGCGTCATAGGCGCCGGTGACGGCCGTCTGGAAATTATCGATAAGCGCATCGAAATCCGGATCGTCGCCGGAGAGCTTTTCCTCGGCCGTCGCCCGCAGCCGCACGACTTCGCCGAGAACCTCTTCCGCCTGTTCCCGGTATTTGCGGCGGGCGGTCCATGCGCCGCCGAGCCAGCCGAAAAAGAGCCCCGCAAGCCCGGCGCCCGCTCCGATCAGAATAAGATTTTGCACCCCGTTACCCCTTATTCAGCCCATACCCTGATGGAAATTCTCGCAGTTTATGGGGATTTGGCAAGGTCGCCGACCTTAGAGCTCGCCTGAATCGTAGGCTTTGAGGAGTCTTTTCGGCGCCATTTCCCGCCAGACGCGAATGAGATTAGCCTTCGCCCACGCCATGTCGACACGCTCCGGCCGTGCAAGCACCAGTTTGTGATTCTTGTAATGGTCAGTGAAAAAATAGGTTTCGGGGTCCGCCTCGACCAGCATGTCGCGTTCCTCGAAGGGAACCTTGAAGACGGGCGCGTCTTCGGACGGGCTCCAGAAAAACCACAGCTTGCCATGCGCTTTGAGGCAGGGCTGGCCCCATGACATCGCCTCCGTCACATTCGGAAGATCAAGCGACAGGGCGAGGTCCTTCAGCACGTCATAGGTGACAGGCGCATTCTTGCGCCCGGGCTTTTTCTTCGCCGCTTTCTTCCTGGTTGTCTTCTTTCCGGCCGTCATTTCGCATCGGCTACAGGGCCGCCGCAGATGCCGGCGATCAGAAGCTTTTCCCAGGCCTCTTCCGGCGTCGAGGCGTAATGGAAGAGATTGAGATCACCCGGACTGATCATTTCATGCTCGACGAGATGCTGAAAATTGATGGCTTTCGTCCAGTAGTCTTCATCAAACAGAATGACGGGAATGACATCGCTCTTGCCGGTCTGGATGAGCGTCAGTAGTTCGAACAGTTCATCAAAAGTGCCGAACCCGCCGGGAAAGATCACCAGCGCCTTGGCGCGCATGGCGAAGTGCATCTTGCGCATGGCGAAATAGTGAAACTGGAAGGTGAGGTCCGGCGTCGAATAGGCGTTGGGCTCCTGCTCGAAAGGCAGGCGGATATTGAAGCCGATGGAGGGCGCGCCGGCGTCATGGGCGCCGCGGTTCGCCGCCTCCATGATGCCGCCGCCGCCGCCCGTCGCGATGACGTTTTCGCGCGTGCCGTCATGCTCCTTGTCTTTGGCGCCGCCGCGCTCCGATGCGAGGCGGGCGAATTCGCGCGCCTGGCCATACCAGCGCGCATGTTCGCCATTGCCGTTTTCGTGGGTGCGTGCGGAGCCGAACACGACAATCGTTGAATTGACGCCCCAGGCGCGCAGATGTTCCTCAGCTTTTTCATATTCGAGCAGGAACCGAACGCCGCGCAGCGGATCGCTGAGAAGAAATTCCTGATCCAGCGCCGCGAGAAGATAAGCGGGCGAGGCCATCTGTGCAGAATTGTCAGGTGTTTTGTCTGTCATGAAATGATGCGTCCTTTGGCGGATTCTTTTTCGATCAATTCTTTATAAAGCGATTGAAGGCGCGTCACCATCGGTCCCGCAGTGGCGCTGATCTTGCGACCGTCAACTTCCCCGACCGGCGTGACGCCAGCGAAGGTGCCGGTGATAAACGCTTCATCGGCGTTGTAGACATCATGCAGTGAGAAATTACGCTCATGCACTTCGATGCCGTTCGCCTTCGCAAGATCGATGATCGTGCGCCGCGTAATCCCGCCAAGACAGAAATCGCCGGTCGACGTCCATAATTCTCCGTCGCGTGCAATGAAGAAATGCGTTGAGTTGCAGGTAGCGACAAAGCCATGCGGGTCGAGCATCAGCGCTTCATCGGCGCCGGCCTTCGCCGCCTGAATGCAGGCCATGATGCAGTTGAGTTTCGAATGGGAATTGAGCTTCTGGTCCTGCACATCCGGATAGCCGCGGCGCACATGCGCCGTGAACAACCGCGCGCCCTGTTTCGCGTTTTCGGGAAGCGGTGTCTTGAATTCCGGAATGATGACGATGGTCGGCGGCGTAATTGTTGCGCGCGGGTCCTGATAGGGCGTCGCTTTTATTCCGCGAGTCACCATCAGGCGGATATGGACGCCGTCATGGGCCTCGTTGGCGTCAAGACAATTATAGAGCCGTTCCGCAAGCGCTTCTTTTGTCACTGGCATTTCGAAGTCGAGCGTCTTCGCGCCCTCATAAAGCCGGCGCAGATGCTTGTCTAAAAACGCAATCACGCCCTTGCCGTCGGGGCCGGGATGAACGCGCAACCCTTCCCATACGCCGTCGCCCAGCACATAGCCGGAATCGAACACCGAGACCGTGGCTTCGGCGCGCGGTTTCAACTCACCATTGATGTCGATCTTGATGGTCTCATTGCGTTTATCGGGGGTGTAGGCGTGAGTTGAATGGGTCATGACATCCGGTGATTGCGTTCCAAAGCCAATTCCTTATCCTTTTTCAATCTGATTTGCGATGTTTGAGGGAACCATGCGCTTTTTGTCTGCTCTGATGCTGTTGTTACTTTTGTCGCCGTCCGCCTGGGCGCAGCGCGAGGCTGCGTTTGCGGCGGCGCCGTCGCCGAGCGACGCGCTGGCGATCGCCATGACCGGGACCGAGGCGCCGGATGCGGTCACGGCGCTTCTTGGCGAGGAGGCGAGCGCCAATCTGGCCCGGGCGATTGCGGCGGCCAATTTCACGGGCGAGGCCGGCCAGACGGCGAGCCTTGTGTCAGGCGCAGCGGAATATGGCGAGATCTACGCGATTGGCGTCGGCGCCGGTGAGATGCGCTTGCGCGACTGGGAGGATTTCGGCGCCCGTGCGGCGGCGCTCGCCAAGCTTTCCAAAGCGGCGCGGGTCAGCGTTATTACGGAAGGCGCCAGCGCCGATGACCTGGCGGCCGCGGCGGGCGGCGCGCTGATGGGGCAGTATTCCTTCGACAAATATAAGAGCGACGCCATGCCGGTGACCGGAACGATTGCGTTCGTCTCAGCTGAGGCCGCGGCGGTGGAAACGATTTTCGAAGCGCGGCGGCGTCATCTCGCCGAGGCGTCCCTCTGGGCGCGCGACATGCAGTCGGAGCCGGCGAATGTTCTTTATCCGGAGGAATTTGTCCGCCGCGCCCGCGCGCTTTTCAACGGCGTTTCCGGTGTGTCGATTTCCGTTCTTGATGAGCGCGCCATGAATCGCCTCGGCATGGGCGCTATTTTGGGCGTTGGTCAAGGCAGCATTCGTCCGCCGCGGATGATGATTATCCGCTATAATGGCGCCGCGGCGGGCGAGGCGCCGATTGTTTACGCTGGCAAAGGCATCACCTTCGATTCCGGCGGCATCTCGATCAAGGGCAATTCAGGCATGTGGGCGATGAAGGCGGATATGACCGGCGCCGCCGTTGTCACGGCGGCTGTTTCGTCGCTGGCGAAATCGAAGGCGCCGGTGAATGTCATCGCTATCGCGGCGCTGGCCGAGAACATGCCCGACGGCGGCGCGCAGCGGCCTGGCGATGTGGTCCGCTCCATGTCCGGCAAGACGATTGAGATCATGTCGACAGACGCGGAAGGCCGCCTCGTTCTTTCCGACGCCGTCTGGTACGCGCAGCAGGAATATGACCCGGCATTGCTTGTCGATGTGGCGACGCTGACGGGCTCTGTTGGCCGGGCGCTGGGCGATGAATATGCCGGTCTGTTCGCGCGTGAAGATGCGATTGCGGCGAGCCTTGAAGCGGCTGGTGAGACGGCCGGCGAGGACCTCTGGCGGCTGCCTTTGCATCCGAACCACGATATTCAGATCAAGTCATTGATTGCGGATGTGAAAAACAGCGACACCGGGGCGCCGGGCGCCAGCACGGGCGCGGCCTTTATCGGCGCCTTCGTCAAACCGGAAACGCCATGGGCGCATCTCGACATCGCCGGTGTTGACTGGCGTTCGGAACCGGAGCCGACACGGCCCATCGGCGCGTCCGGGTTTGGTGTGCGGCTGCTCGACCAGCTGGCGCGAGATCGCGTGGAATAAGCGTTTTCAGCTTTTTTCGAGACGACCCCAGATTTTCCGGAAAACGGTTGACCCGTTTTCCGGCCCGGCTGCGCTTACCCTAGTGGGAGTAGAAGACTCCCCGCTATGAGAGGGGCAAGCGCATGACCAGCTGGATCAAAAAGTGGCTCGCCATCAGCGCTCTTTTCGCGCTGCCGGCCTGTTCCGGCGGCGAGGAGGCGGGCTCTTACGAGAACGCCGGCTATGGCGAAGAAGACGTCATCAGCGAGGAAGAGCTGGCGGAGATCGAAGCCGTGGATCCGGAAATGGCGGCTGAACTGCGCCGTGAAATGGCGGCCATGCGCCAACAGCCTTATGCGGCGCCGAGCCAGGGGGCTGGCGGATCAATGCCGCCGCCGCAAGCTTCCGGTCAGGTCTATCAGACGGCCATGAATAATGGCGGGCCTCAAGGCGTGGCCCAGCCCGGTCAGCCGCCGCGCCAGCAGCAACAGATAGCCGCCGCGCCAAAACCGTTGCCGGCCGGCGCCCATCGCGTGAAGCGGGTCGAGATCGTCGACCGGAACGGCTTTGAAAAACCCATGCCCGCCATGACCATGATGATCCCGGTGGACTGGCAGGGACAGGGCGGCATCGTCTGGGGACACAATCAGGCCTGCGGCGGAAGCGGTTATACGCCGAACTATGCCGCCACTTCCCCCGACGGACGGTCGGGCGTGCAGATCATTCCGTCCTTCACCTGGGTCTGGAACAATTTCTCAGGGCCCCAGCAGTCCGGCGGCTGTCCGTTTGTGCAGATCGGCGGCGTGCAACAATATCTGCAATATCTCGTCTCACAGACGCGGCCGGGCGCTCAGATAATTGATTTCCGTCCGCGGGCGGATCTTGCTGAACCCTATAAACAAATGAATTCGAACATGCCGATGGGCGGCGGCAGTGAAATGCGCAGCTGGGTCGAGGCGGGCGAGGCGCTGATCAGCAGCAATGTCAATGGCGCCGACACAAGAGAGACGATCGCCGCCATCGTCTATATCAATTACAGCATCATGCGGGATACGACCGGCATGAGCGGCGATATGGAGATTGTCTCCGGCTCGGCGATGCCGGCTTACGCCATGCGCGCGCCCAGCGGTCAGCTCGATTTCACCTTCGCCGAAATGGTTCGCAAGACGATCCGCGTTGCGCCGGAATGGGGCCAGCGGATCGCCCGGCACAACGCAAAAATTTCCCAGACGAATATCAAAGGCGCCCGCGACCGCTCCCAGATCATCGCGCAGACCGGCAACGAAATACTCGATATGCAGATGGAGACATGGCGCAATCAGAACGCAAGCTCCGACCGGATACAGCGCGAAAGCTCTGAGGCGATCCGCGGCGTCGAAACCTATAACGATCCCTATAATGGCGGGACGGTCGAACTCGACAATACCTATGACAATGCCTGGCAACTGAATGACGGCAGCTATGTGCTGACAGATGACGCCATGTTCGAGCCCTATCGCGATCTCGGCATGGACGGACAGCGCCTTGAAGCGGTGCAATAAAGGAAAGTTGAAATGAAAATATCGATTGCAGTTTTCACCGCCACGCTGGCTTTCGCAACGGCGGCTGCGGCCCAGGACGGTTTTGGCGCCCAACAGCCGCAACAGCAGCAAAACGTCCAACAGCAACCTTATCCGCAACAGGGACAATACCCCCAGCAGGGCCAATACCCTCAGCAAGGACAGTATCCTCAGCAACAACAGCCGCAGGGCTATCCGCAACAACAACCCTATCCGCAGCAGCAACAGCAGGGCTATTCGCAAGGCCAGCAACAGGGTGGCGGCAATCTCGACCAGCTTGCAGCGATGGAGCGTCAGGATTTCGGCGTGCCGCCGACCAGTCAGCTTCACAACGGCGCCATGCACGGGCCGACGCCCGCCAGCATTCCCGGCGGCCAGGTCATCACGACCAAGGGTATCGTTGAGCTGGTGCAGGGCCGGCAAACGCCCTTTATCGTTCTTGATGTGTTAGGCGGGCCGGAATTGCTGCCGGGCGCGACCTATGCGGTGCCGGCGCACCAGGCGGGCAGCTTCAATGACGCCACGCAGCGCGAATTCGGCCAATTCCTGCAGCAGGCGACGCAAGGCAACAAAGAGATCCCGCTGATCCTTTACTGCCAGTCGACGCAATGCTGGATGTCCTACAACGCGTCATTGCGCGCCATCAATCTCGGCTACAAGAATGTCTTATGGTATCGCGGCGGCATTGAGGCGTGGAAAGCGGCGGGTCAGCAGACCGTGACGCCGCAACAGATGCAGCAGATGCAACAGCAAATGCAGCAACAGGCGCCGCAGCGGCAATAGCGGTTGAAATTCAATTCGCCGGAAGGTCAGCCGCGGCGAAGCGCCTTCGGCGTCTCAACGGCGGCTTTGGCGCTGGCGACATCAACGCGCTTCGGCGCGCGCATCAGTTCGCTCGAGAGCTGTTCCTGGTCAGCATGACGCAAACGGCGGAACAATGCGTCCGCTCTTGCGCTGCGCGATTGCGAAGTCGTGCCCAGCCGCAGGAACAATTCCTGCGTCGTAACGTCCATCCGGCTCATCTCAGCCCCCCGGCTATTCGTTGCGTCCAACGTGATTCGGATTGGTTAACGAAAAGTTAAGGTTGTGAGGGCTCACCGAAAACAACCTCATGCCGGGCGCAGATTTTCGGCCAAAGTGACGCCGCTTCCGGTAGGTCGAGCCCGAAGAGGTCTTTCAAGAGCTGCACATAGTCTTCGGCTGTTTCGACAATCTGCTGTTCTTTTGACGCCGCTGTGAGGCGCTGCATCACCCGGCCCCGCAGGCATAGATGCTCATCCCCATTCCAGCGTTGCACTGCTGCGTTCTGGACGAACGGTGATTCCGGATCGGTCTGAAGCCACTTACAGCGCGCCTCCAGAAGCGCTTCGTCAGCGACATCGAGATTGAAATCGTAACTCGGCGCGCCGCCGCGCGGGTCGTTCTGGTAGCGCCACCAGCCGCCGCCGAGATCGACAAGGCCGCAACTCATGGCGCTGTTTTTAAATTTACCGGGCTTGAGCGGAAGCGGCTTCGTCAATCCGACGCCAAAACCGACATCAACCAGCCAGGGCGCGTCCAGAAAGACGATCAGCGTCAGGTGATTGCCCACTGCTTCGTCGCCCATAAACTCCCGGCCGACGCCGCCGGCGAGCCGGCGTAGATCGAAGCCGATCTCTTCCAGCGCCCAGCTGAACAGACCGTTCATTTCATAGCACCAGCCGCCGCGCCGGCGCCCGACGATTTTATCGAAGGCGTCTTGCGGCGAACGGGTGACCGGGTTTCCCAGTTGAACATCCATGGGATCGAACGGAATGGCGTTCACATGCGCGCGGCAAAGCGCGGTGAGCGTCTCAAGGTCGGCGCGCGCCTCACCCGCATAGCCGATGCGGTCGAAATAGCCGGAAAGTTCCATGGAATAGCTCACCAGAGGTTTCGCCGCTGATTAGCACGGGGCGCTCCCGCCCGCCATGTGACGGCGCCGTTGATCTGGCGTCTCCCTGAAAAACAAGTTGAGAGAAAAGGCTACGCTTTCACCTTCACGTAAGAGCCTGGCGCATCTTCAATGACGGAAAGCCCGCCGTCTCCGGGCTGACGCGCTTTCGTCTTACCGGGGCTGACCTTGTTCAGCCATTCGATCCAGTAAGGCCACCACGAGCCCGGATGACGCGTGGCGCTGGCTTTCCAGTCGCTGAGCGTCGCCGGCAGCGCCTCATTCGTGGAATGGTGATATTTGTGCTTGTCCGGATGATTGACGACGCCGGCGATATGGCCGGAGCCTGCGAGCATATATTCCACATTGTCATTGTCGCCGGAGGCGAAAAGCTTCGCCGTTCTGTAAACGGAATTGTGAGGCGCGATATGATCGGTTTCACCCGCTTGCATGAAAATCGGAATATCGACCTTGCTGAGATCGAGGGTTTCCCCATCCATCACCATCTCTCCGCGCGCAAGGCGATTGCGCTGGTAAAATTCGCGCAAATAGAAAAGGTGGACATTTTTCGGCATGCGCGTGGCGTCGGAATTCCAGAACAACAGATCGAAACGGGCCGGGTCTTTGCCTTTCAGATAGTTGTCGATGACAAAGGACCAGATCAGGTCGTTTGAGCGCAGCATGTTGAAGGTCGTCGCCATGGCGCGCCCCTCAAGGACGCCGCCCGCCGCATCCATCTGTTTTTCGATGGCGTCGAGCTGTTCGTCATCAACAAAAAGAAGAAGATCGCCGGACTCCTTGAAATCCGCCTGCGCGGTGAAAAACGTGGCGGAGTTGACGCGATGGTCTTCCTTTTTGGCCATCAGGGCGAGCGCTGTCGACAGCATCGTACCGCCAATGCAGTAGCCAATTGTATCGGCCTTTTCTTCGCCGGTCGCTTTTTTCACGGCGTCGAGCGCCTCGAAAAGGCCGTCCTTGATGTAGTCCTCGAAGGTCTTGTTTTTGAGATCAGGCCCCGGATTGACCCAGCTCATGACAAAGACGGTGCGGCCCTGATCCACCAACCAGTGGATGAAAGAGTTCTGCGGCTGCAAATCGAGAATGTAGAATTTGTTGATCCATGGCGGCACGATGAGCATCGGGGTCTTCGCCACGCTCTCCGTCGAGGGCGTGTACTGGATCAGCTGGAAGATCTCGTTTTGAAAGACGACCTTGCCCGGCGTCGTGGCGATATTTTCGCCGAGTTTGAAAAATTCGAGATCGGCCTGACGGATCGCGAGCTCGCCATGACCGCGGTCGATATCCTCAAGAAGGTTCTTCAGACCTTTTAGAAGATTCTCGCCTTTCGATTCCAGCGTCGCCTCGATGACCTCGGGATTGAGCATGGCGAAATTCGACGGCGCAAAGGCGTCGATGAACTGGCGCGTGAAAAACTCCGCCTTTTTCTTTTCGTGCTCGTCCTCGAATTCGACCTGGGCGATAGTCGTTTCAAGCCAGCGTGCGAAAATGAGATAGGATTGCTTGACGAAATCCAGCATGGGATTTTCGTTCCACGCCGGATGCATAAAGCGCTTGTCGCCTGTTGCCGGGGAGATGGCGGGGGTCACCTCTTCGCCCGCCATCTTGCGCGACATGGTGGCCATCAGCTTGGCGTAGTCGCCCCAGAGATTGAACTGGCGCTGCATGACGGTGCCGGGATCGATGGACAATCCCTTGAGCATCTCCTGAAAGGCTTCGCCAACATTAAGGGGGTCGGCCGGAATTTCGCCGGTCAGGCGGCGCAGATCCTGATTGCGGACAGCGAATTCGCGAATGACTTCCTGGCTCCTGCCGCTGACCTCGGTGAGATATTCGGAAAGAGCGTCGAAATCCTGATAGAGTGAGCGGGGCGGGGGTGGGACCTCAGCCTTCTTTGGGCCCGCCGACGCGTCAGGCGCCGGCTTCGGCTCTTTTTGGGATGCCGGTTTGGATGCCGGGGCTTTAGACGCCGGGGCGGCCTTTTGGGCCCGCTTTGAAGAGGCCTTTGGCGTCGCCTTTTTCTTCTTCTTGACGGCGGGACTTTTTTTGCCTGATTTTTCTTTCACTTGCGCCATACGCCCGGTTAAGGGTTAAAGAAGTCTTGTTGTTTCGTACTCTGTCGCCTTTATAGGATGGCCTTGTGTCCAGTGTAAAACGATCTCAGCCGTGGGCTTTATCCCTCAGTGTGGGCGTTCTTGCGCTAACAGGATGCGAGTCCGGCGACCTGGCCCGCTTCGCGCCCCCCGGCATCGTCAAATATGAGGACCTTGCTGGCGATCAGGAGATGAATCCCGCGGTCGCGGAACGTATCGCTGAACGCCGCGAGGAGAAGGGCGCCGGTGAATTTCCCAACCTCTCTCTGGCCCCGACGGAAGAAGACCGTCCCGCCAAAAGGCCCGCTGAGGAGGTAAATGCGGAATTGGGCGAATTAGTTGACGCCCGCACCCTGCTGGCCGAAGAGGTGGCCTCAGACCGGGCGGAGGTGGAAGCCGAACTCGGCCGCGATCTGTCGGCGGAGGGCGACGCGCTGAAAGAGCGGTTGGAAGCTGACAGCGCCGCTGCTGCGCGGGAGCGGCGTGAGACTCTCACGGCGCCTGAAATCGAAGAAAACTGATCTGACGATCTCTCGTCTGACCAACATACGGAAAGAGTGACCATGGCCGCTGATGAACAATTCCTAGACCGTGTCCTGACAATGGAAGTGGGCCGCTGCACCGAGGCGGCGGCGGTTGCAGCCTCGACCATGATTGGACATGGCGACAAGGAAGGCGCTGATCAGGCCGCCGTCACCGCGCTGCGTGAAGCGTTCAACAAGCTCCATATCCAGGGCACGGTGGTGATCGGCGAGGGTGAGCGCGACGAAGCGCCGATGCTCTATATTGGCGAGAAAGTCGGTTTGGGCGACGGACCGAAAGTCGATATTGCGCTCGATCCGCTCGAAGGCACGACGCTCACCGCCAAAGCCATGTCGAACGCACTCGCGGTGGTCGCCATGGCGCAGGGCGGCACGCTGCTTCATGCGCCTGACGTTTATATGGACAAGATCGCTTGCGGGCCGGGCTATCCTGACGGCGTCATCGATCTTGACGCTTCCGTTGAAGACAACATTTCATCACTCGCGAAGGCGAAGAATGTCGGCACGGACGACATCACGCTCTGCATTCTCGATCGCGAACGCCACCAGCATCTCATCGACGGCGCGCGCAAGATGGGCTCGCGCGTTTTTCTGATTCCCGACGGCGATGTTGCGGGCGTTTTCCACACGACAGAGAGCCATACCGGCATCGATCTTTATGTGGGCTCCGGCGGCGCGCCGGAAGGCGTTCTCGCCGCGGCGGCGCTGCGCTGCGTCGGCGGTCAGATGCAAGGCCGTTTGTTGTTCCGCAATGACGACGAACGCGGCCGCGCCGAGCGTATCGGCATCACCGATCTCAATCGGAAATACGGTCTTATGGATCTGGCGTCCGGCGATGTCATTTTCGCCGCGACAGGCGTCACAAACGGCACCATGCTGGACGGCGTCAAATGGGAATCGGGCCATGTCTCGACGCATACGGTCGTGATGCGGTCTAAGACCGGCACGGTCCGTTATATCCGCGCGCGCACGCGTCGATAGAGGCAAAAGATGTCCGAAGAAGAACTTCCCGAACTCCCCGACCGCCTGAGCGTCAATCCGAAGAGCCCTCATTTCAACGCGGATATTTTCCAGCGCGATATCGGCATCCGCATCAATGGTCAGGAAAAGACCAATGTGGAGGAGTACTGCGTCTCCGAAGGCTGGATTAAAATCGCGGTCGGCAAAAGCATGGACCGCAAAGGCAATCCGTTGACGATGACGCTCAAGGGAACGGTCGAGCCGTTCTATAAAGAGCGGAAATAGAGACAGCAGGAATCGGGCGGCGCTGGAGTTGCGGCTGGGCTAGGCTGTGGGCGAAACAAAGGAGTTTCGCTCACATGTCCGCACATCTCAGGCTTGTTCACCCGCCCAATCCCCAGGACGACGCCCGCTGGGCCGCTGTTGAGCGCCGCGACGCATCTGCTGACGGCGCCTTCTGGTCCTGCGTCAGGACTACGGGGGTTTACTGCCGCCCTTCCTGCGCCGGTCGTCCGAAACGCGATAATGTCTTTTTTGTCGAGAGCCGCGGAGAGGCGGAAGCGGCGGGCTTCCGTCCCTGCAAACGCTGCCGGCCGGACCGGTTCGTGTCTGGCGCGCTTGAGGATCGCATCGACGGGATCGATTGGGCCCGCGCGCATGCAGCGCTGAACGCACAAGGCTGGGCGCCGCTCGGGCGGCTCTTGAACGACGCCGAATGCGCGGACCTGATCGCGGACTATGAACAGGATGCGCGCTATCGCTCCACGGTCGTTATGCGCCGGCATGGCTTCGGCGAAGGCGAATATCGCTATTTCAACGATTCTGCGCCGGAGACCGTGTCTGTGTTACGAAGGCGGCTTTATGAAAAACTGGCGCCGTTGGCGAATGAATGGCTGACGCGCCTGAAGCAAAACCGAGTTGCTTATCCTGCGCAACATAGCGCCTATCGCAAACGCTGCGCCATGGCTGGCCAGAAACGGCCAACACCGCTGATCCTGAAATATCGGCCCGGCGATTATAACCGTCTGCATCAGGACCTTTATGGCGGCGAAGTCTTTCCGCTTCAGGTTGCGATTGTCCTGTCCCAGCCGGGCAAGGATTTTTCAGGCGGGGAATTTGTGATGACGGAACAGGCGCCGCGCCGCCAGTCTCGGGCGATGGTTGCGCCGCTTGAAAAAGGATCAGCCGTTGCGTTCGCCGTGAATGAGCGCCCGGTAGAAGGCGCGCACGGAATTTACCGCGTCAAGATGCGCCATGGCGTCAGCGAAATTAGAGAAGGCGAGCGCTATTGCCTCGGCGTCATCTTTCACGACGCTGCTTAGACGCTTTAAGCCGCGGCCGTACCGGCTTGCGCATTCGGGCGTTTGAAGATCAGGGTCGCCGTCATGCCGCCGCCGACGCCGCCGGAAATGGCGAAAGATGCGCCATTGGCTTCCGCAACGGAATTGACCAGCGCCAGACCGAGGCCGACTCCCTCATGTTCCCGGGAGGCGGAGTTGTCCGCCTGCTGGAACGGTTTGCCCAAACGGTCGAGAACTTCAGGCGGGGCGCCCTTGCCGGTGTCGGTGATCCGCACCGCAACCCGTTCCTGATCGCATTTGATGAGAATGCTCACATGACCGCCATCCACATTGAACTTCACCGAATTGGAAAGAAGTTCGCGGATCGCCATGCTGACTTCATCCTCTCTGGCGCGGATATCGGCCTTCAGGCGCAGGGAATCGACGGAAACGGTGACGCCTTTGTGGCGCGCCGTCTTGCGAATTTTGTCCACTTCTGAATTGACGACGCCGACAATATCCGCCGTCTCACTGACGCCGCCGCCGGCCTGCGAGGCGAGGCGCGTGAACTCGAGAATGCGGTCGAGAACGGTCAGCACCTTCTCGCCGCTGCCGCGAATATGTTTGACATATTCAACAGCGTTGTCGACTTCGGCGAGGCCGTTTTCTTGCTCGAGAAGACGTGCAAAGCCGACAATATGATTGAGCGGCGTTCTCAGTTCGTGGTTCATCACGGAAAGAAACGCATCGCGCGCATGATCGGCGCTGTCGGGCGCCGGCGCAGGGCTTTCGTCGATGACATTATCGGCGTTCTGGAAGGCGAATTCATCAAGGGCCTGACGCAGCGCCGCTTTCAATTCGTCATTGTCGCAGGGCTTGCGGAAGAACCGCATGACGCCGCCTTCATTGACCGCGGCGATCGCTGTTTCCTGATCGGAATTGCCGGTCAGCATCAGGCGGCGGATCTGCGGCGCGCGCACCTTGACGGCTTTCAACAGCTCGATGCCGTTCATCACCGGCATCTGCATGTCGGCGACGATCACGGCGATCTCCGGGTCCTTGTCGATCATCTCCAGCGCTTCCGGCCCGCCATTGGCGGTGACGATGTTGAAGTCGAGCGACAAGCGCCGGCGCAGGGCGGCGATCAGTTTTGGCTCATCATCGACGAGAAGAACTTTTTCAGGCTGCGATGTCATCATTAGGTTCCCTTATGGGTTCTTGGAGAGTGCTCTTGAGCGGCAGTTCAATGAGGAAAGTCGTCGTGAAGCCGGGCTTTTCGACAAGGCTGAGCTTGCCGCCATGCCCTTTGACGATGCAGTCCTTGGCGAGCGCGAGCCCCTGGCCGGTGCCTTTGCCTACGGGCTTTGTTGTGAAAAACGGATCGAAGATTTTCTGTTTCAGCTTTTCCGGCACCCCGCAGCCGGTGTCGCTGAGATAGATCGAAACATTGTCGTCGTCGCTGACGGTTTCGATTTCAATGCGCCCGCGGCCTTTGTCGGCCTCGTCAATGGCGTCGATGGCGTTGATGACGAGATTAAGGATCACCTGCTGCACCTGCCCCTTGCGGCAGCGCACCCGCTGCAAGGCCGGATCGAGCTTTGTCTCCACATCGGCGGTGTTCTTGCGGCGGTTTTTACAGATCGCGAGAACATTGGTGACGATCGCATTGACGTCGACTTCATCTTTGTCGTCGGTGCCGGGATGGGCGAATTCTTTCATCAGGATGACGATGTCGCGCACTTGTTTGATCCCGTCCCGGGACTCATTCAGCGCGTCACGGATCTCGGCGATGAGATTGGTCAAGTTGACGGACTGGTTGAACTCATCGACTTTTGCAACTTCTTCGGGGCAACAACCCACTTCGGCCGCGGCCGTTCTCAACGCATCATAGCGCTTGTAGCTTTTCCAGATATTGCCCAGTCCCTCTTCGAGGTAATCGAGATTGTCGCCGATAAACTGGATCGGCGTGTTGACCTCATGGGCGATGCCCGCCGACAAGGCGCCGATCGCTTCGAGGCGGCGAGCCTCGTCGACTTGGTTTTCCGTTTCCTTGCGTTTTTGTTCGGCGTTTACGCGCTGTGAAATGTCATGGAAGAAAACGAGGTAACGAATATTTTCGCCGATGGGGCCGACATAGCCGCGAATGTCCACGGGAAAGCTGTCGCCATTATGACGGGCGGCGCGCCGGTTCTCGATAAAGAAGTGACCGGTGCGGCGGCGGCGCAGCTCCGCGCTGAGGCCGGGCAGGAAATCGTCTATGGTGCGTTTTTGCAGCGCCTTCTCATTCTGGCGAAGATGGCGCTGCGCGGCGGCGTTGCCGCTGCGAATGCGAAAATCGTCATCGCAGGTGACGATCATATCCGGCGCCACATCCATGATCTCCGACAAGAGTGTGTAGACGGATTTGAATTTGTCGGCGGACGCCTCAAGCTCGACGGTCTTTGTGTAAAGCTCGTTGGTCTTCTGTTGGAGAAGGTCCTCGGCGGCTTTCCGGCGCGCTTTTTCCCGCTCGACAATTTTGGCGAGCGTTTGCATTTCTTCGAGCAATGTGGCGTTCATATCCATCCGGAAGCCCATACGCTGACGCCCGTGACATGTGGCCGTCACAGTGTCCCGGGATCAGTTAACAACCATAAGTTGATAATCTGCTTAAGATTATGACCATTAGGGTTAGCGGAATGTTGCCGCGCGGCGGCCTTGAACGGCCCCTGAAACAGTGATTTTGAGCCTCTGGAAAGTTTCTTCGCCGGACGGGGCCGAATCACCAAAAGCATGAGGTCATGATCGCCAGTTCCGCCTCCCGACTGCCGCATACGCCCGCCAGCGGCCCGCTCATCGATTTGCCGGCCATGGGCGCGCCTGCGTCCGGCCGGCGCTGGCGCCTGCGCGAGGCGGACGCCGCAACCGCCGAAGCCATCGCCGCATCGGGCCGGGACCCGGTGCTCGCGCGCATTCTCGCCGCCCGCGGCGTCGGCCCTGAAGATGTCGAGCGCTATCTGGCGCCGTCCCTGCGCGAGGAAATGCCGGACCCGTTCGTCCTGAAAGATATGGACCGCGCCGCCGAGCGTCTCACCCGCGCCATTATAGACGGCGAGACCATCGGCGTTTTCGGCGATTACGACGTGGACGGGACAACGGCCTCGGCGATTTTGAAACTGTATTTCGACGCCGCCGGCGTGCAATCGCTCATCTATCTTCCCGACCGGATCAGCGAAGGTTATGGCCCGAGCGCTGATGCGTTCCGGTCTCTTCATCGTGACGGGGCCAATCTTATCGTGACTGTCGATTGCGGCGCCGCGGCGCATGAGCCAATCGAAGAGGCGGCGCGCGACGATGTCGACATTGTTGTTTTCGATCATCACCAGATGAGCGGTCCGCCGCCGGCCGGCGCCGCAGCGGTCGTCAATCCAAACCGTCCTGACGATGTTTCCGGTCTCGGCAATCTTTCCGCCGCGGGCGTTGCGTTCATGGGCGCCGTCGCGCTGAACCGCGCCTTGCGTGAAGCGGGTTATTTCAAAGATCGCGCTGAGCCAAATTTGATGAGCCTCCTCGATCTGACGGCGTTGGGGCTCGTCTGCGACGTCATGTCAATTACGGGGCTGACGCGCGTGATGGTGGCGCAGGGACTAAAAGTCCTTGGCGGCGGCGGTAATCCGGGCCTCAAGGCGCTGGGCGCCAGGGCGGGCGTCAAGGGACCGCCATCGACTTACCATCTCGGCTTTTTGATTGGCCCACGGATCAATGCGGCGGGACGCATCGGTCACGCCCGGCTCGCCTTTGAACTGATGACGACGGAAGATGTTGCGCGCCGTCAGGAACTTGCGGAGAAACTTCACGTTCTCAACGCGGAACGTCAGGAGATTGAGGCTGACGTGCAGGCGGCGGCGCTGCGCGATATCGAAACCAACCAGCGTCACGCCCACGATGTGATCGTCACGGTGGGCGCGGGGTGGCATCCGGGCGTTATCGGCATCGTCGCGGGACGGCTTAAAGAGATGTATGACCGGCCCGTGATTGTCATCGGCGTTGAGGGAGAGTCCGGTAAAGGCTCCGGCCGCTCCATCACCGGCGTCGATCTCGGCGCGGCGGTGAGCGCGGCGCGCGAGGAAGGCGTCCTGACCGCCGGCGGCGGGCACGCCATGGCGGCGGGGCTTTCCATCGACGTGAACCGCATCGGCGATTTCCGCCGCATGATGAATGAGCGTCTTGCGCGCGCGGTGACGCTGGCGCGCACCAACCGGACTTATGACATCGACGCTGTTGTGGCGCCGACGGCGGTCTCGAAAAGCTTTGCTGATCTCACCGGCCTGGCGGGGCCGTATGGGCCCGGCAATCCGGAGCCGACCTTCGCCTTGCTCGATTGCCGCGCGGAATATCTGAAGACTGTCGGCAAGGGGCATTTGTCGCTGACGCTGGTGAATTCAGTTGGCGAATCAGCGCGCGCAATCGCTTTCAGAGCGGAGGGGGAGCCACTCGGCGAAATCCTCTCCTCGGGCCAGCGGTTTCATGCTGTGGGGAAAATCCGGGCCGATGACTGGCGCGGCGGCGACGCCGGACAGCTTCAGATCGCCGACGCCGCGCCCGCGCTCTGAGCCAGTCTCCGAGCCCCCGAAATCTTTTGGTCGAGGCCCGACAATTGGGCTTGCATGGGGCGGGCGTGGCGCCTATACAGCGCTTCCGCCGCCGCGCGGCTCTGTCGTGCGGGCCCTTCGTCTATCGGTTAGGACGCCAGGTTTTCAACCTGGAAAGAGGGGTTCGATTCCCCTAGGGCCTGCCATTTCTTTTCCGAAATGACTGATTTTCCTGCGTTTCGCGCGCCAGCCACGCTGTCTGGCGCGCCGGAGAAGAACGTTGATTTCAGTCCCTTTTTGGCGTCTATTAAGCTTCGTTAATCGCGTTCGGACAAAGGGGTTAGGTCCATGAGGGGTATTCTCGCCATCGCAGCGCTGCTGTTTGTCGTCGTCGCGCCGGTGTCATCGGCTTATGCGGCCAAGCTCTCCAAGTCTGAAATTGAGGAAGTGCTGACCTCGCAAGGCTATGCGGTGCAGGATGTGGGGCCCAATACGCTCTTTGTTCGCGTCGCCGATTATGACATCCGCATCGATATTCAAGGACCTGACGGGGATATCTCCTATCGCACCTGGCTCTTTGAAGTGGACGGAAACGGCGTCAGCTATAAAGTTCTCAACCAGTTCAATAATGATGTGAAATTCGGCCGCGTCTATATTGATGAAGATGGCGATGTCACCCTGCAAATGGATCGCAACGGCGCCGGCGGGGCGTCGCTCCAGAACATCGAATCCGATTTCGACGTGTTCCTGATGCTGATCAGCTCCTTTATGGATCACCTCGAATCGCAGGTTGTGGCGTAAACGGACGATTTTCCGGCGCGTTCAGAACGCTCCGCACACATAGTTCGTAATGTTATCTAATAACTCGTTCCTGCAACTGCGCGGCGAAAAATTCCACGCGGCTCACTAAAATAGTGCATTTTTTGCGTGAAGGGATTAGTGTTTCCTTGCGGGTGGATTATAGTTAACAAGAAAAAACAAACGGCTTAGTGCGCGACAGGGGTACCAAGAACATCATGGACGAGCGGTTTGATGCATCTCGTGACGGCGACGATTCGTCCAGCGACGATGAGGAGCGTTTCACGATCAAGGGCGTCGTGAAATGGTTTGATCCGGCGAAAGGATATGGCTTCATCATCACCGATGATGCGGAAGGCGATATCCTTATCCATTCCTCCTGCCTGAAAGCAGCGGGACTGACGACGGCGCGTGAAGGATCAACGGTTGAGTGCGAAGTCGTGCGCCGGACAAAAGGTCTGCAGGCGGCGAAACTCTTGCACATCGATGAAACGACGGCGGCGGCGTTGCCGACAATGGCGCCGGTGCCGACGCAAACACCGGCGGGCGATTTCGTCCGTGCACAGGTAAAGTGGTTCAACCGCGCAAAAGGCTATGGTTTTTTAACGCGCGGCGAGGGCACCGAAGATATCTTTGTGCATATGGAAACGCTGCGCCGGTCAGGCCTCGGTGAATTGCAACAAGGGTCGCGCGTGCAAGTGTCGTTTGCCGCTGGCTCGAAAGGACTTCTCGCCATAGAAGTTCGCGCCGACCAGGAAAATTAGGCCGCCAAGCATTCAGCGCCTTGCGGCTCAATATAGCGGCAACTCACCATAGGTAAGCGACAGTTCTATTTCACCTTATCACCGAAATGTGAGCGTTACGGCGGGTCGCGCTTCAACATGTGATCGGCGGTATGCGGCACAAGCGCTCGTAATCCCTTATCAATATGCATTGCGGGGTTATATGCGGCGGCGAAAAATGCCGCCCGTATCAAGAGGGAACACAACGTCATGAAAAAATTTCCAGTATCCGCGGCTCTTCTGCTTGCGGGTTGGGCTGCAACGGGCGCCAGCCATGCCAAGGATGAAAAAGCCACTATTGAAAGTCCCTATCTCGGGCAGGAGCCTCCCGGTTTGACGCCTGTACCTTTTGCGCCTGGCATGGTGACGACAAATGGTTGGGAGTATGGCGGCGCCTTCACGCCAGATATGAAAGAATTCTATTTCCTGAGAACGGGTGAGAAAGAGAACGAACAAGAGTTCGTTGCGTTTCAATATACAGATAATCAGTGGCGTGAGACCGTAATATCGCCCAGGGTTGGCCAGCCGTTTGTATCGCCCGATGGCAAAACCATGCATCTCGGGCGGCGTTATATGGAACGCACCGACGCTGGATGGTCGGAAGTTAAATTTCTTGAACCGCCCTTTAAGGACATACTGATCATGCGCCTCACCGCTTCTGCTAACGGCGCCTATTACTTTGATACATTTGATGAGAATAAGCCGGATTTTCCCATTCGTTATTCACGATTGGTAGACGGAAAATATGAAGAACCGAAAGCCCTGAGCAATGAAATCAATACAGGAACATATCTCAGCCATCCCTTTATTGCGCCCGATGAAAGCTATTTGATTTGGGATGCAAAAAGAGAAGACGGGTTCGGTGATTCTGACATCTATATCAGCTTTCGACAGGAAGACGGCTCATGGGGCGCGGCTATAAATTTGGGCGATGAAATTAACACAGACGCCTGGGAGGCTGCGGCGAGCGTAACGCCGGACGGCAAGTATCTCTTCTTCAGTCGAAATATGAGTCCAGGCAGCTACGAGAATGTAGATATCTTCTGGGTGGATGCTCAGGTGATTGAGAATGTCCGGCCCTGATGGTGAGCTTGATCGGTAGTCACCGTCATCGGGAGTGAACAACTGGCGACCCCGGCAGGATTCGAACCTGCGACCATCGGCTTAGAAGGCCGGTGCTCTATCCAGCTGAGCTACGGGGCCGGATGTGGGCCGTTATAGGCCGGAATCGGCGGAGGGGCCTAATGGGCCCTTAGTGAGTCCACGGCTTGCGGCGGCGGAAGGAAAAATTATCGGAATAAGCCTTGGGCTGCGCCTTTGGCTGGTGTTCGGCGTCGAGGCGGAACGGCAGGCCGTGACGCTCGGCATAGGCGACGGCTTCCGCCTGCGAGTCGAAGGAAAGACGCACCTGACCGGAGGTCATTTCATCGCCGCTGGTCCAGCCCATGAGCGGATCGACGCGTCTCGCCGTCTCGGCCTCAAACTCCAGAAGCCAGCGGCCGGTCTTGGCCTTGCCGGACTGCATGGCGGTTTTCGACGGTTTGTAGATCCGTGCAAACATGGATGTTCCCGCTTTTAGCCTCACATTCCCGCCGAATGGTCGGGGCGGCAAGATTCGAACTTGCGACCCTCTGGTCCCAAACCAGATGCGCTACCAGGCTGCGCTACGCCCCGACAAGCGGCTCGGAACGGCTCTGATCCTTCATCTCGGGCCGGATGTAAAGACCTTTGGCGGGCCTAGTCGAGATCGGGCAGGGCGGTCGTGTCCACATCGTCGCTCGCGGCGGCAAGTTCGAGGGGGATCGTCACCTCTCGCCCGCTGGGGCTGAGGACGAAGGATTTGGTGACGAAGCCGGCCTTGGCGATGCGGGCCTTTTTCGGTCCGTCGAGGCGGATGGTGCAGGGGGTCTCGCATTCGCCGACGCCGTCTATGGCCACGAGCGCGCCTTGCGGATCGGTGTTGACCAGGAGGGTTGATGTCCCGCCCGGCATCGTGAGGCAGCCCCCGAGCAACAAAAAACCCGTCGCCGCAAAACTACGCGCCAGAATACGCATGATGTGTCTCCCCAAATCCCTTACCGCTGCGCCGCCGCCAGCGCCATGAAAGCGCGTTCCAGGTCGATTTTCAAATCCTCGATGTCCTCAAGGCCGGCGTGGATCCGGATGACCGGTCCGTCCGCGCGCCATTCGGTGGCGCTGCGATAGGTTTCCGGCTTCACGTGAAGCGCGAGGCTTTCATAGCCGCCCCAGGAAAAGCCGATCCCGAACAGCTTGAAGGCGTTGAAGAAAGCCTTGAGCGCCGGCAGGGGGGCCGGTTTCAGGACGGCGCCGAACAGCCCCGACGCGCCGGTGAAGTCGCGCTTCCAGATGTTGTGGCCGGGCAAGCCTTTTTGGCCGGGGTGCAGAATGCGCTCCACCGCATCCTGTTTCTTCAGCCATTTGACGATTTCATTGGCGTTTTCCTGATGGCGCTCCAGCCGTGTCGACAAGGTGCGCATGCCGCGCAAGGCGAGATAGGCGTCGTCCGCCGAAACGTTCGAGCCGAGCTGCAACAACGCGTAATAAATTTTCTGCGCAGTTTGTTCGTCGGCGGAAGTGATGGTGCCGACAAGCGCATCGGCGTGGCCGACGAGATATTTCGTCGCCGCCTGTAGCGAGACATCGGCGCCGAGCGCGATGGGCTTTAAAAAATATCCGCCGGACCAGGTGTTGTCGACGATCAGCTTCGCCCCGCCGGCATGGGCCGCACGCGCCAGCGCCGGCAGATCCTGCACTTCGAAAGTAAGAGAGCCGGGTGATTCCGCAAAGATGACTTTGGTGTTCGGTTGCATCAGGGATGCAATTTCTTCTTCGCCGGCGACGGGATCGTAAAAGGTCGTCTCAACGCCGAAGCGCTTTAAAAACCGGTCGCAGAATTTGCGTGTCGGGTCATAGGCCGTGTCGACCATCAAAACGTGGTCGCCTGCGGCAACGAAAGCAAGGAGCGAGGCGGTGCAGGCCTGAAGGCCCGATGGCGCCAGACGCGTTTCAAAGCCGCCTTCAAGGGCGGTGACCGCCTCTTCCAGTGCGCGATGGGTGGGCGTGCCGAGCCGGCCATAGGTGATCGACTTCGCCCCTTCGAGATAATCGTCATAGGTGGGGAAGAGATAGGTGGAGGCGCGCTCCACAGGCGTATTGACGGGGTGGGCCGGGCGCTGATGCGGCCGGCCAGCGACGGTAAGCTTCGTATTGTCTTTCATGAGGTTTTTCTAACGCACATCAGGCGCTGGTTTAAGCGTCTAAAGCTCTTGGGCTGCGATTTTCCCGTTTCAGGCGTTCGACCACGCCGCTGCGCCGGTCGGTCACGGCGAATCCGAATTTCTGATAGAGCGGCAAGGCCGCCGGGTGGTCGAGCGTGCAGGTCTCAAGACGCAGTTTTTGCGGTCCGTGCGACCAGGCGAGGTCGAGAACATTGGCCAGGAAAAACCGGCCGAGACCACAGCCCACATAATCGGGCGAGAGGCCGAAAAATTTCAATTCATGGACATCGGGCTTGCGCGCATCGATCTCCGCCATGCCGCCGGGCGCGCCGTCCACATAGAGCACATAGAGATAGACATCAGGATCATGAATGAGCGCCGCCAGATCCTCATCATTCATCTTGCGCCGGCTGATCCAGTTCCAGGGCGCGCCGACGAGATCGTAGAGATAGCGATAAAAATGAATGGGCGGATTTTCGACGCGCATGAGCGCTGTCTTGCGCTTGGGCGTCGGCGGACGGGGAAGGTTGGGGCGCGACGACTGCTCCAGATAGGTGATGGTCACCTCGATCCGGTCTTCATCCGTCGGTGTCAGCGACAACGGGGAATATTGCGTCGTCATTGGTTTCCTCTCCCCATTCGCTCCAGGACCCGTCATAAAGGGCATGCGAGCGTGAGCCGGTCAACTCCAATGCGAGGGAGAGTACCGCAGCCGTCACGCCTGATCCACAGCTTGTTATCACTGGCGTTTCGGGGGTGATTCCGGCATCCGTAAAAATAGCCGAGAGGTCGGCGACGGGTTTGAGCGCATCCCCGTCGAGAAGGCTCAAAAAGGGTGTATTCCGGGCTCCCGGCATATGACCGGCGCGAACGCCCGGCCGCGGGTCCGCCGCCTTGCCGGCGAAGCGCTCGGCCGACCTTGCGTCGATGACGGTTTTTGCGCCTTTCAGGGCCTCGCGCACAGCCGCGGCGTCCGCGACCAGCGCGGGCTGTGGGCGCGGGGTGTACTTCATCTGTGTAGGGATGGTTTTTTCGGCGGTGACGGGCCGTCCTTCGGCGCGCCAGCGCGGCAGGCCGCCATCCAGAACCGCGACGGTCTCATGTCCCATGGCGCGGAAGGTCCACCAGACCCGCGCCGCGGAAAACAAGCCTTTTTCATCATAGACGACGACGCGGTCCTGATCGGAAATCCCGAGGTCTTCCATGGCTTGCGCAAATTGCGACGGCGAGGGGAGCATATGCGGCAAATGCGTTTCCTGATCGGCGATGGCGTCGATATCGAAAAATACCGCGCCGGGAATGTGCTGCGCATTATAGGTCTCAATGGCGGCGCCCTGACCCGGCATCCGCCATGAACCGTCGACGATCTTTACATCCGCATCATCAAGATGCGCCGCGAGCCATTCCGTAGAGACGAGGGGGCCAAAGGTCATTTTGGTTTCTTCGTTTTTATCCGGGTGACTTTGTAGACGTCGCCATTCTTGTCATAAGTGGTCCATTCGCCAACTTGCTCGCCATTGTCGAAGTGGCCGGAACGCATTTTGGTTCCATCTTTGCGGAACCACTCCCAGTAGCCTTCGGGACTATCGTTCACGGTCTGGCCGGTGGCCCACAGGCTGCCGTCTTTGTGAAGCTGGGTGAATTTTTTCGGTTTTGGCGCCATGCGCGGGAGCTTAGCTCAGCCAGGGCGGGGTCGGGAGACCTTTTTCCTTCAGGAAGTCCGGATTGTAGAGCTTCGACGCATAGCGGTTTCCGTAATCGCAGAGCACCGTCACGATCGTGTGGCCCGGCCCGAGCTCTTTCGCAAGCCGGATGGCGCCGAGAATGTTGATCCCCGAAGACCCGCCGAGGCAGAGCCCTTCTTCAAGGATCAGATTATAGAGGACGGGCAGCATCTCCTCATCGGCGATGCGGAAGCCGTCGTCGATCGGCGCGCCTTCGAGATTGGCGGTGATGCGGCCCTGGCCGATGCCTTCAGTGATGGAGCCGCCTTCGGTTTCGTCCTTGCCGTATTTGATGAGGGAAAGGATTTTGGAGCCGCCGGGATCGCTCACCGCGGTCTTGACGTCCTTGTTGCGCTCCTTGAGGGCTATGGCGACGCCGGCGAGCGTGCCGCCGGTGCCGACGGCGCAGATGAAGCCGTCGACCTTGCCGCCGGTCTGCTCCCAGATTTCCGGCCCCGTCGTCGCCACATGGATGTCGCGGTTCGCGACATTGTCGAACTGGTTCGCCCAGACCGCGCCGTGAGGCTCAGTCTCGGCCAGCTCCTCCGCGAGGCGGCGGGAATAGTGAACATAGTTGTTGGGATTGGCGTAGGGGACGGCGTCCACTTCGACGAGTTCGGCGCCGTAAAGCCGGATGGCGGTTTTCTTCTCGTCGCTCTGGGTGCGGGGAATGACGATCTTGGTTTTGTAGCCGAGCGCCGCGCCCACCATGGCGAGGCCAATGCCGGTATTGCCGGCGGTGCCTTCAACAATGACCCCGCCCGGCTTTAACTGCCCCCGCTTTTCCGCGTCGCGGATGATGCCGAGCGCCGCGCGATCCTTCACCGACTGGCCGGGGTTTAAAAACTCCGCCTTGCCGAGAATGTCGCAGCCCGTTTCTTCCGAGGCGCGCTTCAGTTTGATCAGCGGCGTGTTTCCGATGAGGTCGAGCATGGACGGGTAGGTGGTGTGGGAAGCAGTCATGGGGGCGGGTCAACTCCGGGCGGCGGACATTCTTCTATAGAACAGGTTCCGCGCAAATTGCCCCGTCCTCTCAAGAGTTTGAAGGCAGTATTTCTAAAGCAAGGTAGAGATATTGTGGGCTGGGGAGCGCCCCCTGTCCCGGGCCATTGTGAGCGCGGTCAAGGGACAAGGGACGCATCCGTAAGATCCGGTATTCCGGCAGGCCTCCATTGCGAGACAGCCGGAATTGGTCAGACTTGAGCATATCCGCCATCAACGAAGACTTCGCTCCCGGTCATGAAACTGCTGTCATCGGAAGCGAGAAACGCGGCGACGGCCGCCGTTTCGGAAGGATCGCCGAGCCGGCCCAGCGGCGTTTTGTCGGCAAATCCGGCGACAATTTCGTCCGCCGCGCCAGTCGTATCAAACAGCGCCGACAGGGTTTCGGTCGCGGTCGCGCCGGGAGACAGAACATTGACCCTGACGCCGGCGCCTTTGAGGTCGAGCGCCCAACTGCGCGCGAAGTTGCGGACCGCCGCTTTCGAGGCGCTGTAAACGCTCATCGCTTCCGTTCCGGTGACGCCTACGGTGGAGCCGGTCAGAATGATGGAGCCGTCCTTGTTGAAATGCGGCAGCGCTTTTTGCACTGTAAAAAGCGTGCCTTTGACATTGATGTCGAATGTCGAAGCGTAGTGTTCAGGCGTAATCATCCAGAGCGGTGCGAACTCGCCGATGCCTGCGTTCGCGAAAAGAATGTCGATGCCGCCTTTTTCCGATTTTACGGTCTCGAACAATCGGTCCAGGTCTTCCAGTTTCGTGATGTCGCCCTGAATGGCGCGCGCACTGTCGCCAAGTTCTGAAAGCGCCGCATCGAGCGCCTCCTTCCGGCGTCCGAAAATGTAAACAAAGGCTCCATCAGCGGCAAAGCGTTTGGCGGTCGCGAGACCGATCCCGCTTGCGCCGCCAGTGATGACAGCGGTTTTTCCTTCGAGTTTTCCCATCTTGCGATCTCCTTTGGTTGGGAACGACACGAAGCTAAGAGGCGGTCTCTTCTGGACAAGTATGCACCTTTTGGTAAGTAGCAAGAATGGACGAGAAATCTGGAAATTCATTTCCTTTTATTTGTGGCCTCGACGCCGCGCTTCGTGTCGTCGGCGGGAAATGGAAACCGCTGATCCTGTATTTTTTAAACCCTGAGCCGAAACGGTATGGCGAACTCAAGCGCGCCGTACGCGGGGTCAGCGACAAGGTGCTCATCCAGCAGCTCAAGGAACTCGAAGTGCATGGCATCGTGCAGCGTACGGATTACAAGGAAATTCCGCCACGCGTGGATTATTCCCTGACGCCGCGCGGCAGAAGCCTGATTGCGACCATGGCGCCATTATGCGAGTGGGGCGAAGAAAACTCGGCAATAATTGCAGAAGCTATATCAGGACGAAATGCACCGGAAAAATGAAGCCGTCTTTCAATCTTTTTTCTTATCCAACGCCTTCGCCTCGTCCCACACCGCCTCCATTTCATCGAGGCTGGCGTCGGCGAGGCTGTCGCCGCGCTCGGCGAAAGTCTTTTCAATATGTTTGAAACGCCGGGTGAATTTTTCATTGGCGCGGCGCAGTGCGCTTTCGGGATCGACATCGAGATGGCGTGAAAGATTAGCGAGCACGAACAACAGATCGCCGAACTCTTCCTCGATGTGATCTTTCTCGCCCTCATCGAGCGCTTCTTTCAACTCTTCGGTTTCTTCCGCGATCTTGTCCAGCACGGAGCGGGCGTCCGGCCAGTCGAAACCGACTCTCCCTGCGCGCTTTTGCAACTTTACCGCGCGCGTCATGCCGGGAAGTCCCGCCGGCACATCGTCAAGCAATCCGTCCTTGCCCTTGGCTTTGCGTTCTTCAGCTTTCTGGACTTCCCACGCCGCGGTCTGTTCGTCTGCGGAGCGCATATCGACGTCGCCAAAGACATGCGGGTGGCGGCGGATCATCTTGTCGGCGATCGCCTGCGCCACGTCGCCAAAGGTGAAAAGCCCTGCCTCTTTCGCCATCTGCGCGTGAAACACCGACTGGAAAAGAAGGTCGCCGAGCTCCTCCTTCAGCCCTTTCATGTCGCCGCGCTCGATGGCGTCGGCGACCTCATAGGCCTCCTCAATCGTATAGGGTGCAATGGTCTGGAAATTTTGTTCCAGATCCCATGGGCAGCCGCCCTCCGGGGATCTGAGGCGCGCCATCACCTCGATCAGGGCGTCGATCTTGCGGGCGTCGTCTGAAGGGGCGTGAGAGGATGTTGCATCAGTCATGGGCGAGACTCTTCGGTCTGACTACGGAAAAGGCGAAATCTGCTGCCGCCGCCCCGATTAGAGAACATTCCCACTAAAGGCTACCTCCAGCCAGTCCGAAAACCGGACAATACTTGCATTTAGCGCGAGGCTCGGTCATTCAGTCGAGCCTCAAAACAGCAGAAGGAATGACGTCCATGCCTATCCAGGAAGCCAAATATATCTGGCGCAACGGTAAGATGATCCCCTGGGCCGAGGCGACAACCCACGTAATGACCCACGGTCTCCACTACGGGACCTCGGTGTTCGAGGGGATGCGCGCCTATAACACAAAGCATAAGGGCGTAGTGGTATTCCGGAACCGCGAACATATTGAACGACTGTTCTTTTCCGCGCGCGTCTATCGCATCGACATCACAAAATATTCTGTCGATGAGATTATGCAGGTCTGCAAGGATGTCGTGCGCGAGAATGATCTCGACAGCGCCTATATCCGTCCTATCGCTTATCTTGGTTATGGCGAGATGGGCCCGGCCTCTTTCGATGCGCCTTCGGAGCTGGCGATTGCGGCGTTCCCCTGGGGCGCTTATCTCGGCGATGAGGGCCTTAAAAACGGTATCGACGTCGCGTTCTCCAGCTGGCGGCGCAACGCGCCCGGCACAACGCCTTCGGGCGTTAAAGCCGGCGGCAATTATCTTTCCAGCCGTCTTGTATCGCAAGAAGCAAAGCTCGCCGGCTTCGCCGAAGGTCTGGGCCTCGCCCATGACGGCACGGTGTCGGAAGGCGCGGGCGAAAATATTTTCGTGGTGCTGAACGGCAAGATCTATACGCCGACCGCGGCGTCCTCGATCCTTTCCGGCATCACGCGCGACACGGTGATGACGCTGGCGAAGAAAGCCGGTTATGAGGTCATCGAACAGTCGATCCCCCGCGAGATGCTTTATGCGGCGGATGAAGTGTTCCTGACGGGCACCGCGGCGGAGATCACGCCGGTGCGCTCCATCGACCGTCTGCCTGTAGGTAAGGGCAATCGTCCGGCTACGTCGCAAATTCAGGATATGTTCTTCGGTCTCTTCTCCGGAGAGACCAAGGACGAATGGGGCTGGCTCGATCCGGTGGCGTAAGCCCCCAGCAATCGACAAGTTAGAATTGAAAATGGCGGATGCGTTTTTCGTCTCCGCCGTTTTTCTGTCACGCCGGGAAGGCGTTACTCCGCTGCTTGCGGATTAAGCCGCAGCGCATCCATCATCACATGGAAAATGTAATTCTGTTCGACGACGCCATTGAACAGATATGCGTCCGGGCCCGAGGCGTAGATCGTCACATCCTGACCGCCATGGGTTTCCGAGCTCAAGGGCACCAGCGATTGTTGTTTGAAGTCGACGTCTTTTACCGCATCGGCGTCGAGCGCGGGACGTCCGCCTTTGGGCGCGCCGGCCTTGCCGAACACGGCGCCGGGCCCGTTGGCGTAGCCGAGGGTGGTGTAGGGTTTGTCGTCCAGCGCTGTTGAAGTGTGATCCACGTCACCGCCGCCATATCTTACGAGGCCGAGAATGTCGTTTCCTTTCGCTGGGTAGCCCGCAAAGGTCAGCGTGTGGCCGTGATCGGCGGTGACGATGATCAGCGTATTTTGCGGGCTGGTCATTTCGTAAGCGGCGGCGACGGCTTGTGAGTATTCTTGCGCATCTCTAAGCGCCCGCGCAGCGTTGCCGCCATGATGGGCGTGGTCGACGCGGCCCGCCTCAACCATCAGGACGAAGCCCTTGTCATTGCGCGACAGGACGTCAATGGCCTTGCGCGTCATCTCTTCAAGCGACGGTTCGCCGGCGGCATCCTCCGCGCGGTCGGCTTCATATTCGAGATGCGAGCCTTCAAACAGGCCGAGCACGCGCGGGTCCGTTGTTGGGTCAATCGCGTCGAACTGCGCCTTGTTCCAGACGAATTCATGCTTGTCGGATTTTGCGACCCATTCAGCGGTCAGATTGCGGCCGTCTTTACGCCAGCCGGTGCGGCCATCATCTTCCGGGTCCTGTGCGTCTTCGGGCAGGAAGTTGGCGCGTCCGCCGCCCATGGCGAAATCGACGCCGTCGCCGTAAGGGAAGTCGATCAACTGGCTGGCGATGTCGCGGCAACCCAACTCATAGGCGCCTTCAGGGAGTCTTGTGTCGCTTTCCCAGTCGCGGTCGGGCACATGGGCGTAAGTCGCCGCAGGCGTCGCATGGGTGAGGCGTGCAGTCGAAATGACGCCGCTCGACAGTCCCGCCCTTTCGGCGATCTCAACAAAGGTCGGCGCGTGGGCGGCGAGGCTCGCCGCGCAATCGCCGCGCGGCGCTTCTTTTTTTACCGAGATCAGCCCGGCGCGGGTCTTGTACCCCGTGGCCATGGCGCTCATCGTGCCGGCGCTATCCGGCACCTGCATGTCGGTGTTATAGGTCTTCGACATGGCGAGATGCGGAAAGCGTTCGAAGGAAAGAAGATTTTCCTCGCCTTCCTCGCCGCGCGATTGACCGTCATAGATGCGCGCCGCCGCGACTGTGGTCGGGTCCATGCCGTCGGCGATGAACAGGATGACATTCTTTGCTTTCGTTTTGACCGGCGTGACGCCCTTGCGCTGGGTGAGCGTCGCTTGCGCGCCGTCGAACCAGGCGTCGCCGGTTTCCGATGCGGCGGGCGCGCTTGTGTTTTCGCCGATCAACAGCGGGCCGCTCGCGCAAGCGGTCAGGCTGGCGCTGAGCAATAGAGCGGCGGTCAGTTTCGTCATGGGTCAATCCTCACATCTTTCAGTCATAGAGCTTTTGCCGCGCACTCACGACAGATTTATAACAATCAGCAACCGCCATCGGGAGAACAGGCGCCGCCGCCCGGCGTCCGGCTGTCCGTTGCGCCATAGAACCAGCCGTCTGCCGCCAACACTGTTTGCGGCGTGGCGTACCAGCCGAAAGGTTCAAGCGCGTGGCCTTTTTTCTCGAGCAGGCGGATTGTATCGGCGCTAAGGCCCGGCTCGTAGAGAATCTCGTCCGGCAGCCATTGCTGATGAATGCGCGGATGATCCGTCGCGTCAGCGATATTCATCTTTCTGTCGATGACGTTGACGACCACTTGCAAGACGGCGGTGATGATGCGCGAGCCGCCTTGCGATCCCGTCGCCATATAGGGCTCGCCATCCTTGAAAATGAGCGTGGGCGTCATGGAGGAGAGCGGGCGCTTGTTTGCTTCGATGGCGTTTTTCTCGCCGCCCACCAGCCCGTAATAATTCGGAACGCCAGGCGCCGCGGAGAAATCATCCATCTCATTGTTCATGAGAATGCCGGTTCCCGGAATGACCACGCCGGAACCGAAACTGGCGTTCAGCGTATAAGTGTTGGCGACCACATTTCCGTCTTTGTCCATGACGGAAAAATGCGTCGTATGACTGCCCTCATAAGGGTAGGGATCGCCCGCGCCGATCTCGGATGAGGCCATGGCTTTGTTCTGGTCGATCTTTTTAACGAGCGCGCGGGCGTAGTCCTTCGAGATTAGCCCGTGGGCTGGCACATCCGTAAAATCGGGATCGCCGAGATGGCTTGCCCGGTCCGCATAGGCGAGGCGCATGACTTCCGCGAGGAAGTGAAGGTCGTCGGCGTTGTCGCTCTGGCCCGGATTTGCCGCGCGCGTTTCAAGCATGTTGAGCATCTGGATGAGATGCACGCCGCCGGAACTGGGCGGCGGCATGGAAACAACGTCATAGCCGCGAAAGGTTCCTTGCACCGGTTCGCGCTCAGCAACCTTGTAATTTTCCAGATCGGCGAGGGTGATAAGCCCGCCTTTGGCCGCCATTTCCGCCGCAATCGCTTCCGCAACCGGGCCCCGGTAAAATCCGCCGGCGCCGTCTTTCGCGATTGTCTTCAGCGTCTTTGCAAGGTCTTTGCGCTTGAAGGTTTCGCCGGGGAGATAGCCGGCGCCGTCGGGCTTGAAAAACTCGGTGCGCGCCGCCTCGTTGCGGGAAAGCCGTTCCCGGTACGCCTCCACAATGGCGATATTGAAATAGGGAAGCGCATAGCCTTTTTCCGCAAGGCGGATCGCCGGCGCCATGACGTCTTTGCGCGACATGGTTCCGTATTTCTCAAGCGCATGAAGAAGCCCCGCTACGGTTCCCGGCGTGCCGGCGCCTTTCAGCGTTTTCAAGATGACGTCTGATTGCACTGCGCCATCCTCATCGAGATACATGTCCCGAAAGGCCGCCGCCGGCGCCGTTTCACGGTAGTCGATGGCGACGGTTTTGTTTTCGTCCTTGAGATAGACCAGCATGAAGCCGCCGCCGCCGATATTGCCGGCGGCCGGATAGGTGACGGCGAGGGCGAACGCCGTTGCAACGGCGGCGTCGACGGCGTTGCCGCCTCTGGCGAGAATATCCGCGCCGATTTGCGCCGCCATTTCTTCTTCGGCGGCGACCATGCCGTCCCGCCCGCCATTGGGGTGATGGACAGCGTCAGGCAAAGGCGGCGTCTGCGCAAAAGCGGACGCAACGATGAACGATAAGGCGGCGACAAGAGCGAAGAGACGATAAAGCATTGAGTTTTCCGGCGCGCGATGGGCGCTTGCGACTGCTTTATAGGCTGGTTCCCCCGTGGAAAACCATGGCAATATCGCCGCGGCGCAGGCTCATGCAAAAACTGGAGATAAACGTCCATTATGTTGAAATTTCTTCGTTTTGGCGCGCTTACCTTATTGGCGGTTCTGGCTGGCGTAGCCCTGTGGCTCAAAACGCCTGCGCCGGCGGCGTTTGATGGCGAGGCGGCGCTGGAAGCGGGGAGTGACTATGGCGCGCGCATCCTGCGCGATGCTTATGGCGTGCCGCATATTTACGGGCGCCGCGATGCGGATGTGGCCTTCGGCCTCGCTTACGCCCATGCCGAGGACGATTGGAAAACCATCGAAGAAGTCATTCTTTTTTCCCGCGGCGATCTTGCGCGCCGCAATGGCGAGTATGCGGCGGTCACTGACTATCTGATCCGCGCCATGGGATCGGCGGAAGCGATCGCGGAAAAATACGAAACCGGGTTGTCGCCGGAAACACGCGCGCTTGCGCAAGCCTATGCGGCGGGAATCAATTTCTACTGCGCGGAAAAGGCTGATCGTTGCGGGCGTGAGGCGCTGCCCGTCACTGCACAGGATGTCGTTGCCGGTTTTGCATCGCGCCAGCCGTTTTTTTACGGCCTAGACGATCAGTTGAAGGCCATCTTCGATGGTGATGTTGAAATTGAACGGCGCACAGAAACAGCGCGCGAATCCTTCCTGAAGATTCCGAAGGAATTTGAACTCGGCTCCAACGCCATGGCGGTCGCGCCGGTGCGCTCCGCCGATGGGCATACGCGCTTGATGGTGAACTCGCACCAGCCTTATACGGGTCCCGTCGCCTGGTATGAAGCGCGCGTGAAATCCGAAGAAGGCTGGGACATGATCGGCGGGATTTTCCCCGGCGCGCCCCTGGTGTTGCACGGCGCCGGGCCGGATCTCGGTTGGGCGTTCACGGTGAACAAGCCCGATCTCGTCGATGTCTACACGCTTGAGGTCGATAAGCCGAAAAAGCCTGCAAAATACCGGTTTGACGGCGGCTGGCGCGCATTTGACGTGAAAAAAATCAAATTCCGCGTGCATCTGTGGGGGCCGTTCAGCCTGCCTGTCACGCGGCGGGCGCTTTACTCCGTTCACGGACCGGTTTTCCAGACGGATGACGGTGTTTTCGCAGTCTCTTATGCGGGACAGGGCGATATTCGCGCCATTGAACAATATTATCGCATGAACAAGGCGGCGAATTACGCCGACTGGCGCGCGGCGATGGAGATGCTGGCGCTGCCGAGCCTCAACGCCGTCTATGCCGATGGCGACGGCGTCATCGCTTATTATTACAATGCGGCGATCCCAGTCCGCGCCAAAGGCCCTGACTGGTCGAAGGCGCAGAACGGCGCCGACCCGGCGCTGGTCTGGCGCGGGACGCGCACGCTCAATGACGTCCCGCAAGTGGTGATGCCGCGCTCCGGCTATGTGGTGAACGCCAACCATACCCCGTTTCAGTCATCCGGCGCGGAAGACAATCCTGATCCGGCGAATTTTCCGAGCCATTACGGCGTCGATACGCGCACGACCAATCGCGGCTTGCGCATTCAGGCGCTTTATGGCGGCGACGATTCCATTACCGGCGAGGACTTTGTCTCCTACAAGATGGATCATCTTTATGCGCAAGACTCCCGTGTCATGGAGCTTGTAAAAGAACTGGCGCAATCGGACGCCGAAGACTTGCAGGAAGAAGCCGCCACGCTCGCAGCATGGGACGGGTCAGTGACGACAGGCAACCGTTCGGCCGCGCTGGCGATCCTCACCGCGCAAAAGGCGCGCGGCTACCTCCTCAATGATGAAGGCGCTGAAACGCCGGATTATGAAGCGGCGCTGCGTGAAGTCTCGGCGGAATTGAAAACGCTGTTCGGGCGTATCGATCCGGAATGGGGCGAGGCGGTGCGGCTGAAACGAGGCGACGTTTCGTTGCCGCTTAATGGCGGGCCGGACACGCTGCGTGCGGTCTATCCTCAGGAAGACGGCGAGGGCGCGTTAAAATCCGTGGGCGGCGACACTTATATTCTCTATGCGGACTGGTCCGGCGCACGGGACGTGACGATTAAAACCATCCACCAGTTTGGCGCGGCGACGCTTGATAAAACATCGCCGCATTTCGCCGATCAGGCGCCGGTCTTCGCCGCTGAGGAATGGAAATCCCCGCCCATGGAGCTGCCATCGCTCATCGCTGAAGCGACCAGGGATTACCGCGTCGGCGGGGAATAGGTCAGTGTTGTTCCTGCGCTGACAGGGCGCCGGCGATCATGAGAAGCGCCGCCAGCACGAACCACAGCCCCATGACGCCAAGCGCCAGCGTCATGCCGGCGACATCGAGATGCAACAAGCCGGTGACAATGCCGCCGATTAACCCGGCGCCGGCGAGAAGGCCGATAGCGCCGGTCATCCGCGCAAGGCCGGTCATGCGGATAAGTCTCAGCGACCAGAAAAAGATTGCGGCGCCATAGGCGATGGTCCCCGCTTCGGCGAGCGTCTGATTAGTCGCGCCGAGCATCCGCAGCAAGGCGGGGAAGTCCGCCGCCGCGTCCCCGCGCAACAGCGAGGCCGCCGTTCCCGGAACAATGAAGCCGGAGACAAGCGCGGCGCCCGCCATCAGCGCAGACGCCGCTATGATTGACGCCTGGGCGGTCCGGACCGAGAGACGCTTGCGGCCAAGACCGTCCGACAGGGCTGTGAGCATGACATAAAATCCTATCAGGATGACGATCAGCGCGCCGTGAACGCCGCCATTGAGGCCGGCTTCGGCCGCAGCTTCCTCCGCCAGCGTGTCATAACCGGGCGCGCCGAGCGTCGGGTGATGCGCCATGAACAGCAACGACAAGCCGGTCAGGGCGATGAGGCTTATGCCGGCTGTACGCGCCGTTATTTTGTCGAGAGAGGGTCGGGTCATGTCGGTCTCCTTTTCCGGCAAGACATGGCGCGCTTTCGCCGCCCATGCGACAGACAAGGGCCGGCCCGCGTCCGTTACCGGACATTCGGGCGTCATTGTCTGGAAATTGCATTGTCCGGAAATGACAGGCCATCAGGACAAGGCGTTTGATTCTTGCTAGGCAGGGCCATGACCGTGGACGATGTTACAGACCGCCGGGTGAAGCGCACGCGCATGGCCATTTTCGAGGCGTTTCGCGAGCTCGTACTGACGCGCAAATATGACGACATCCGGCTCGCCGACATCATCGATATGTCGGGCATTGGCCGGTCGACATTTTATGAGCATTTCCGCAACAAGGACGATGTGCTGGTGACGTCCATTGAACCCTTGTTCAGTGCTCTGGCGAAAATTCCGCCAGGCGCCGCGGAACGGGAACATGTTCAATTCGTTATAGAGCATTTTTGGGAGCAACGCCGCTTCGCGCGCATCGTCTTTCGCGATGTGCTTTATGAAAAGCTATCCCGCAAGCTTGCCGACATGATCGAACTGGAGATCGCGGTCGGGGACCCTGCCGAAAAACGGTTTCAATCAGTCGCCGCCGCGTCCGCTATGCTTGGCGTCATCCGGGCCTGGCTGGCGGGCGAGTTTTCCATGACGGCGGAGGACCTTTCACGGCGGCTGATGCAGACAGCGCGTCAGGAAGTCGGCGGCGATGACTGACGCTATTGACCTGCACGCCGATTGCACGAGATGCGCCGCCTTGTGCTGTATGGCGCCGGCCTTCGACAAATCGCCTTCTTTCGGGATCGACAAGCCTGCGCAAACGCCCTGTCCGAATCTGGATGAGGCGGGCGCCTGCGTGATCCATGAAAAGCTGGCGGAGCGCGGCTTTAGCGGGTGTGTCGCTTATCAGTGTTTCGGCGCCGGACAGCGCGTGACGCAGGACATCTTTGCGGGACGCAGCTGGCTGGCCGAGCCGCAGTTAAAAGCTCCCATGACGCGCGCTTTCATGGCCTTGCGGCAAATCCACGAATTACTGGCGATGCTGGCGGAGGCCGGCAAACTGCCGCTTGATGCGGCGGAGCGGCGAACATTGACAGAGCTCGCGGGCGCGATGCAACCAGCCGGCGGCTGGAGCGAAGAAACGCTCGCGTCCGCACCATTGGAAGAGATGGCGGCGCAGACGCATCAATTTCTTCAATCGCTCAGAAGGCATGTCAGCGCCCGTTAAAAGATGGACGCCGCCATCCGCATCAGTCCGTAAAGGTTTTTACGTTCCCGGCGTAATCGTAAAGATCAAGATGCTTCACCACTTTACCGTCTTTGACGGTGACCGCCGTGACGATCGGCGCAGAGCCGGTAAAGGTCTGGTCGTCTTTCGTGACAAGATCATAGGAAAGTTGAGCCACAAATACGACAACGCCATTGCTTTCGTAGCGGCGCTCAACGTCATAAGCGACGCTGAATGATTTATATTGAGCGGCGTAGTCTCCAAGGCCTTTCAGCACGGCGTCCTTGCCTTCAAAAATAAATGACCCGCCATCGGCGTTCTCCGTGGTGGAGGTCGGGTCGTAGAAAACCATGTCATCGCTGAGGAACGGCGCCATTGTGTCGACATTGAATGTCGAATAGGCGGCGAGATAGTCCTCCGCAATGCTGACGGTCGCGTCGGACACTGCTGTCTCTTCGGCTGGCTCTGCGGCGGCGAGCGGCGTCGCGACAAGCGCCAGCGCTGCGAATGCGAATTTCAGTTTCATCATGGGTGTTGCCCTCCCTAATTGCAGCGCGCAGCAGAGCGGCGCGTTCGGGGCGGGTGCAACTCACAAAACCGTCAGGCGCGATAAGGCGTTTTCTTGGAGCGGCGAGCCGAAAGCTCAGCCGACGCCAAACTCCTTGAGCGCCGCTTTGGCGACCGGTTCGCCCCATTCCTGAACGAAGTGACCGCCATCTGCGATCTCCATGGGCTCGGGACAATTCCGGATCATCTTGCGGAGCGCTTTCATCGCCGGCGGGCCGAGCACCGGATCCTGCATGCCGACCGCCATGAAGCTCTCGCCGGTCCAGTCCTGCGACCAGAATTTGCGGGCGGCGAGCGATGTTTCGACGCCTTCGGCTGACGCGGGCGTTAAGTCCTTGCCCTGCTCCTTGAGCATGACGAGTTCAGGAAAGCGCCGCACGCCGCCCTTGTAAGAGATATCGGGATAGGGCGCCGCATAGGCGGCGGCTTCCGCATCGCTCAGCACCGGCGTCGCGCGTTTCATCAGCGCCGCCACATCGAGATCGGGCTGCGAACGGTTAAAGGCGCGCCACATGGCGAAGCCTTCCGGCGCTTCCTCGCCGCCGGGCAGGCCGGTGTTCATGACGATCAGGCGCGTATAACGCTCAGGCGCCGCCATGGGCAGCGTCAGGCCGAGAACGCCGCCCCAGTCCTGCACCACGAGACAGATGTTTTTCAGATCCAGGCGCTCGACAAAAGCGAGCAGGGCGTTGCGGTGAAAATGATAGGTGTATGTTTCATCATCGACGGGTTTGTCGGAGCGGCCGAAGCCGAACATGTCCACCGCAACCGCGCGGCCCCCGGCGCCGGTGAACACCGGAATCATCTTGCGGAAGAGATAGGCCCATGACGGCTCCCCATGGATGCAGAGGAAGGTGACCTCGGCATCCGCGGGCCCCTCATCCACATAATGCATGCGCAGGCCCTCATAGCCGGGCAGGTCGTCAATGTAATGCGGCGCGTAACGCCAGTCCGGAAGCTCCGCGAAACGCGCGTCAGGGGTGCGCAAGGCCTTGATCGCCATGAAAATTTCCTCTCCGGGTTGTTTTCTTCTGGGGCGGTGCGGCTATAGTCGCGCGCGAAAGAGGACCCAGCAAGCGCAAAGGACAGCAAATGACGGAACGTTCGTGTGATCTCGTGGTGATCGGGTCCGGACCGGGCGGCTATGTGGCGGCGATCCGCGCCAGCCAGCTCGGGCTCAAAACCATCATCGTGGAGCGCGACGCGCTGGGCGGGGTCTGCCTCAACTGGGGCTGCATCCCGACAAAGGCGCTCCTCAGGACGGCCGAAGTCTACACCAATATGAAGCACGCCGCCGATTTCGGCCTCAAGGCGGAAGGGATCGGTTTCGATCTCGACGCGGTCGTCAAGCGCTCGCGCGGCGTCTCGGCGCAGATGGAAAAGGGCGTCGGCTTCCTCATGAAGAAGAACAAGATTGAGGTGGTGAAGGGGACCGCGCGGCTCGAAAAAGGCGCCGCCGCGCCGCTCGTTAAAGTGAAGACAGATAAAGGCGAGGAAACGATCAAGGCCAAACACGTCATCCTCGCCACCGGCGCGCGGGCGCGCACGCTTCCCCAGGCAGGACTGGAGCCCGACGGGAAATTCATCTGGACCGCGAAGGAGGCCATGGTCCCCGACGTGATGCCGAAAAAACTCCTCGTCATCGGCTCCGGCGCCATCGGCATCGAGTTTGCGAGTTTCTATAACGCCCTCGGCGCGGAAACGACCGTCGTTGAAATGGTCGACCGCATCCTGCCCGCCGAAGACGCGGAGATTTCCAAATTCGCGGAGAAGCAGTTCAAGAAACAGGGGATGAACATCCTCACCTCGGCGAGCGTTGAAAAGCTCGACAAGGGCGCCGACGCGGTCAAGGCGACGATCAAGCTCAAAGACGGCAAGACCGAAACGGTGGAGGCGGACCGCGTGATCCTCGCCATCGGCATTACGGGGAATACGGAGGATCTGGGGCTCGAGGCGCTGGGCGCGAAAATCGACCGCGGCCATGTGACGGTCAATGAATGGCTCGAGACCGGCGTTAAGGGCCTTTACGCCATCGGCGATCTCGTGGGCGCGCCCTGGCTCGCGCACAAGGCGAGCCATGAGGGCGTCCTCTGCGCTGAAAAGATCGCCGGCGTCAAAGGCCTCCACCCCATGGACACAACGAAAATTCCGGGCTGCACCTATTCAAACCCGCAGGTCGCGAGTGTCGGCCTGACCGAGGCGAAGGCGAAGGACGCCGGCTACAAGGTGAAGGTCGGGCGCTTCCCCTTCGTGGGCAACGGCAAGGCGATTGCGCTCGGCGAGCCCGAGGGCATGGTCAAAACCGTCTTCGACGAAAAGACCGGCGAATTACTGGGCGCCCATATGATCGGGGCGGAAGTCACCGAGCTGATCCAGGGCTTCGGCCTCGCCCGCTCCATGGAGGGCACCGAAGAAGACCTCATGCACGCGATCTTCCCGCATCCGACGCTGAGCGAGATGATGCATGAGGCGGTCTTGGATGCCTATGGGCGGGTGATGCATGTTTGATTGTTTGCTGCTTTCTAAGTAATGTGAATGAATGACGGAAGAAAAACCCAAACTAAAATTTGATCATAATGTAATAGAGCATTTGGGTATTAAGCTCTATTCGAACAAGCCTGTTAAGGTGCTGGCTGAACTGGTGTCAAATAGTTGGGATGCTGATGCAACATCTGTCGAAATTGAATTTGGTTCTAAAGGTGATGGGCAGTTTTTTCTGGTCGCGGATAATGGTGTTGGCATGTCGCTCGAGGACATTCGAGACGCATACCTAATAGTTGGAAAAAAGAAACGTCGATCTCCCAATGAGCGTTCCGCAGGAGGGCGCGCGCTTATGGGGAGGAAGGGTATCGGTAAACTTGCGCCGTTTGGCATAGCTCGCAAGGTTGAAGTTGTAACTGTCAATAACAATAGGCTGAATCATTTCACGTTACACTTGGGTGGAATATTGCAGTCGGGTCGAGAGTTTGGTCAGTATGAACCGCCCTTTGAATCATATGATGTTGCTATCAGTGAGTTCGAAATTGATGAATTAAGCGCTGTATTAAAACCACATGTGGCTACGCTTATATCGAACGGTCAAGGTACGATAGTTTTTGCCTCGGAAATCACGACATCATTGCCATTTGACGAAATCGAATTGGGTGCCGTTTTGGGCCGGCGCTTCTCTGTTATTTTATTGCGTCACGATTTTTCCGTTAAAATTAATGGGCGTGAACTGAACAATGAAGAGGCGTTGCCTGAGTTTGAGTTTCGTATTCCATCAGACGCGGGAGCCTATGTAACAGAGTCCTTTAAAGGGCAGGAAGTGCGATTTTGGGCGGGTTTTGTAGGGTCTGCCGACTGGCCCTCTGATGAAGCTGGGGTTGGCATATATGCACATGGGAAAATAGTGCAGGATCGTCCCTTCTTTTTTAGCGTCAAAGGAAAAGAGCTCTTTCAAAGATATCTGTATGCTGTTGTTGAGGCTGACTGGATAGACGAGCAAGAAAATGACCTTGTTTCCACTGACCGCACCTCAATTGACTGGAGCGATCCCATCGTTGATGGGTTTAGAGAGTGGGGTCAGAAAAAAGTATCTACATGGTTAGATAAATACACCGAATTCAGGAAAGAAAAACAAATCAAAGAATTGGAAGACGTTGCAGCTAAGCGTCGAAAAGAAAAAGTTATCCCAACATTTTCTGACCCGGAAAATAAGGCGATCGAAGAGCTAGTGCTAAATGCCACCCAAGATTTGGGCAAGGGCGCTAAAGCTGAACAAACTCGGGACGAGTTATTGCTTGCTGTTTCGCAAGCGTGGATGAATTTGCCAACTCGTACGTTGATTAGAAATTTGTGGAAGTCTGTCGGCGGGAGTTTTGAAGCCAAAGATTTTAGCAAAGTGATAAATGAGCTTCGACGCCACTCTGTTCCTGAATCTATGGGGTTGGCATTAACCTTTGCCCAAAGGGCATACGCATTAAGCTTGCTACACGATCTGGTTCACCGTCGCGGAGAGGTCAACCTTCAAAAGCTTGTGGAGGAGTTTCCGTGGATAATAGATCCATACGGGGAGCTTCTAACATCAGATAAATGGCTCAAAACAACTATCGAAAAGGCTGCGCTAGAAGATGAAAGTGGGGAGAGGATTGGTGGCATTGTAAGCGGCATGTCTGATCAGGAACGGGCGGACTTTGTATTTTTGAGCTCTGCTGGCCACAAGGATGTTCATATTGTTGAAATCAAGAAGCCTGACTTAGAGTTGGGAATGAGAGAATCGCGCCAATTAATCGACTATATTCAGTATACAGAGACATTTAGACCTAAGTCGAAAGTAGTTGGTACCCTGATAGGAAATCCCGGTAACCCACGGCACGATCCAAAGTTTACTCCAATCTCAGTAAAAAGCTGGGATGAAATTTTGCTCGAATGCAGGTCGGCATATGTCGATCTACTTGCGTCAATGATCGAATACGCAGATTTGTCCGGAGATGATAGTCGTGTTGACCTTGTCAAAGAGTTTGGTGGCCCAGAAGTGTGGGCAATGCTTGAGAGATTGGCTGAAGAAGACGAAGATTTGAAGGCACTCTTTGAACGACTTCCTCCTTCACATTTGCAATAGCTATCGATTTCAAATGCTTCCGTTTCCCACGAGGAGGTGCCGATTAAATATTTCCCCCGATCATCCCGGCGAAGGCCGGGATCCAGCGAATGTGATAATGCCGGGCGTAGCCCGTCTTTTTGTCTGGACTGGGCTCCGGGTGGAGCTTGTCCTCGGGCCGGCCTACGGCCGGACCCGGGGGCCGGGGTGGTCGGAGAGGGGGGGTGAGTGTCTTTTTTCCCGCAAACTCCAAGCTAGGTGAGGCAGGCCCCCTCCGTCTCGCTACGCTCGACACCTCCCCCGTAAACGGGGGAGGAGGAGCATTGTGCGTGAGGCTGGCTCCCTCTTCCCCCGTTTACGGGGGAAGTACCGGCGAAGCCGGGGATGGGGGTGAATACGGCGCAAAAACCCCCACCCCAAAAACGGGAAAAACACCTCAAAAAGGCGAAAAAGGCCGGTTTTTTGAGGGTTGGTGAATAGTTATCCACCACTTCTGAACCTGCCTTATGATGCTTCTCACGTCCGGGCATGAGAGACGGGAGGCCACCGTTTCCTTTCGGTCCGGACGGGAGCGCGCGGGCGCGCACCGGTCTTGCGATACGGAAAGATCCGACCGCCCGCCGGCCGCAGAGGCCGGGCTTTCTCATGGCGCGAACGTCTGGCGGGTAAAACCGTCCGGCGGTCATGATTACGGCCGGTCCCGCCGGTTCGACAAAACGCCCCTGCGCGAGGCGCAAAGCCTCCGGACTACTAAATAGGATGGAAGTTTTGCGTCTCGCTTCTCTCCCCCTGATCCACTCGCTTTCCGATGAAAGGCGGTGACGATGATGCATGGCCGTCCGTCGAGGCTTTGGGCCTCGCGCAAAATTATGATCTGCGCGCGTTCGCGCGCGGGCCGCGAGGCGCAAAGCCTCCGGACTAACAAATAGGATGGAAGTTTTGCGTCTCGCGCTTCTCTCCCTCCCGTCACGCTCGCGCATTTTGAATGCGCGGCGCCGAACCCTCATGGAGTGAACACATGGCGACGAAACAGGCAAAAGAGGACGAGCGGAAAACGCCGGCGGCGTTGGGCTTCGGCGAGCTTGCCGACTGGGCCGGGATTTATGAGCCGGCCCCGCTGGTCGCGGCGGAGATCGTCTGGCGCTACGCCGCGAAAGTTTTGGCGCCGCGCGCGCTGGCGGAGGCGCGGCGCAAGGAAGGCGATCCGTCGGCGAGCCCGCGCGATTATGATTGCGGCTGTCCGATCTCCGTCGCCGACAAGCGCCCGCGCTGTTTCGGCTGGCGCGACTGCAAATTTCGGGACCGCTATGAGGCGCCGCCGCGCCTCGGCAACGATCCCGTGCGCCATCAGATGGAGAAGGCGCAATACGCGCAACTGAAAGCGAGCCTTCTCGCCCTGCCGGAGCGCGAAGCGCTCGCGCGCGTGGAGCGCATCCTCGACTGGTACGACCGCGAGGTGCTCGCCAAAAAGCGGCCCGTCTGATGGATCATGACTTTGCGGGCGCCGCCGACAGGGCCAGACACACCTCCGCATGCGGGCCGGCGTCGTTACTCCTGTTCCGGCTCCGCCTCGGTTTCCGGTTCTTCCGGCATGGGGAGCGGGACATAACAGGTGTGGCTCGCTTCGACGCCGTCGACGTCATGCACGATGGTGCAGATATCGGCGAAGGAGTTCTGGCAGGTTTCGCCCCGGCGGATCGACCAGCCCGGCCAGGCGCCGGGCGCGCCGGTTTCCATGCAGAGCTCGCGCGCGGCGGTTTGTTCCGGCGTTTCCGCTGCGGCTTCTTCTGTCGTTGTTTCTTCCGCCGCCGTTTCGCCCTGCGTTGCGGCGGCGAGGGCGTAACTTGTCAGGGCGCCGGCGGCGAAGGCGGCGGGGGTGAGCGCGGCAGCGGCGATGAACAGCTTGCGTATGGTCATGAGTGTGGTTTCCCTGAATGCTGTTGAGCGGGCCCTTGAGCGGCCAAAAGGCGCGGGGGGCGGCGACGAAACCCGAAGCGGGACGCAACGCTGGATGGAAACAGCCTCAAGCTTGGCCGCACTCTAGACCCGCGCGGCGATGAAACACAAACCATCATCTATGGTGCGGTGCAGCGTCAGGCGCGTTTGCTTGCGCGATTATCGCGGCTGATCCTGCGGCGCAGCCATGATCACCAGGCACACATCGTCGACGCCGTCCTCGCCGAAGATCCCGACCTTTTTCGCCGCGGCGGGGGAGAGATCGATGATGCGCCCCTCCACGAAAGGACCGCGGTCATTGATCCGCACCGTGACGGTCTCGCCGCCGTCGCCGTCTTCATCGGGGCGCCGCCGCACAAGCACCACCGTGTCGAAGGGCAGGGAATTATGCGCGGCGGTGAGCAGGGCCGGGTCGTAGGTCTCGCCATTGGCCGTGGGGTTTCCCGCGAGCGTCGCGTGATAATAGGAGGCGATCCCGCATTCCGGCTTGAGGCTCGGCGTCGGGGGAACGGCCATCTCCGCCCGCCCGCAGGACGCGGCGAAGAGAAGGATGAGGGCGGCGCGGGGCTTCATGGGCGGGGAGTATAGTGGAGTCGGGGCCCGCGCGCCTGCGAAACACTAGGGAGCCCTAGGGAACCCCGAGGGAACGATGGGCCTTTTCCGGCTGTTTCCCTGGATAAGCCAAAGGAGGCGGCGATGACCGCGACAGCGAAACATGACCACAGCGGCGGGCCGGGCCGGAAAGAAAAACAGGAAAAGCCCTCGGTTCAGACGCGCGAGGAAGAACGCGCCCTGAAAGAAGCCGAGGAGCGCGCCCATCATGGCGGCCGCGATGAGTGGCCGGACGAAGACGTGAACCCGGCGCGGGACATTCATGTGGAGGAGGGCGAGGAAGCTGCGCCCGCCGAGGCGGACACCCATGACGCGCGCCAGCGCAAGGACAAAACTGAAAAGGACAAGACCGATGGCAAGAAAAAGCCGCGCGAGGACTAGCCCCGCGCGGCGAAGGTGGACGGCCGGACCGGGAGGGTGAAAGGTCCGGCCGCTTAGGGCGCGCAAGGGCTAATTGCGCGGAGACTGTTGACGGGTTCGGCGGCCTTGCTGGCGCTCGGGCGTCTCAGTGGCGCTCGCGGCGACGTCATATTCGACTTCGTGCTCGTCGCCGGCGGAATGATCGTCCGCCTGCATCGTGTAGATGACCTTGACCTTTTCAAAGGTCGCCGTGTTGTCCTCGGCCCGCACCGGCGAGGCGAAGAGGAAAATCGCAGCGGCGAGGGCGGCGTAGATAAAGCCGAATGTTCTGGCGTAGCGCATGGCGGGTCTTCCTTCCTCGTGGTCGGCGTTAAGGAAGTCTTATCAGGCGCCCGGTTTTGCCGGTGTGACGGGCGTCACTATGGGCCGCGCTTCGCCCAAAATTCCGCCCGAAATGGCGTGCTTCCTAAAAAACTACACAAAAACAGATGGTTAAGGCGCGTTAAGGTTTCGCCGGTCGTGCAAGTTAAATCTATTTTCATGACCTTCAGCGATAGTTCATGAACCGGTGCCGCCGCGAGACGCTCTTTGTGCGGCAGACCAAGATCAAGCCGTTGATCAAGCACAATCGTTTCTGGAGATTGTTGATTGTCGCCCACGCTGTCAGCCCCGCATGTCTTTTGTTTTGTACCGGCGAACAGGTTGTTAGCCGGAACCGCAGCAATCTGAGGTTCTGCCTTATTAAGCGCACAAGTTTAAAATTTGGTATGAAATCTGGCTTTCAGGGCGACGGGCGCTATTAGGCTTACACCCATGAGCCTTGGCAAACCGTCCCATGGCGGCTTGATAAACACAAAATTAACCATGATGAATCTTACGGAACACTCAACGATGAGAGTGAGTCAGGCAGGTCAAAAGGCGTCAGCGTTCCGTAAATGCGCGGTCCAGCGACCTGGAAACAGGTTTTAAGATATACTGCATCATCGTGCGGGACTGGGTGACGATTTCCGCCCGGACTTCCATGCCCGGCGACAGTGCATGAGCATTTTTTCCCTTACCGATTTTCTGCTCATTCAGGGCGATATACGCAATGTAATAAGCCTTTCCAGAACGTTCGTCCGTAAAGCTGTCCGCTGAAATATGCGAGATATCTCCCGTCAATTTCCCATAACGGTTAGGATCGAAGGTCGTTACGGTCACGTCTGTAGACTGACCGGGAGCAATGTGGCCGATATCTTTAGGCTCGATGCGCACTTCTGCAAAATACTCTGCGCCTGTGGGAGTGATTTCAGCGATGACGCCGCCCGGACGGACAACATCGCCGCTCCCATCCACAAGCACATCATTGACGACACCCGCAACCGGCGCGCGTACAACAAGACGGTCAGACCTGTCACGCGATGACATGAAAGGTTTTTTTAACTCTTCGAGCTCGGCGAGAATTGTCGCGCGCTCCTCCGCAATGCGGCTTTTATACTCCGCTTCGGCGCCGGCGCGATCGGCGGCGGCGGCGTTCAAAGCGTCCCGCGCCTGATCAAGCCTTGTTCGCGCAACAATAGCTGCGGCATTCGCACTTGCTACATTCGATTTTGCCTGCAAGTAGGTTTGTTTTGACGTAAAGCCTTCGTCAATTAACTCATCCTGAATAGCAAGTTGTTCGCGTGCATATTGGAGAAGATCAGTTTCAGATTCCAGCTGCGCGGCCGCTTTTATCACCTCAGCTTTCGCTGAAGTTTCGCGAGAAACGAAACCAGCCATAATTGCTTCGTGCTGCGCCGTATTTGCATCGTAAATTGACTGCTGTTCCGTCACAAGTGAAGGCCAATCGACCAGCCACATAGAAAAGTCCGGGCTGCGCGATTCCGATTGGGCGGCCATACGTTCGGCGCGAAGTTCCAGACTGGCTTGCCTGGCGGCGAGGCGGTCAAATTCGCCGCCGCTGCTTTCAGGCCGAAGCTTGGCGAGTGCTTGCCCTTGCGTGACTGTGTCGCCCGGTTTCGCGAGAATTTCTTCAATGATGCCGCCTTCGAAATGTGCGGCCTCGCGGGTCGAGCCGTAAGGGGCAATTTCACCGATAGCAACCGACACTTCGCGGACATGCGCAATATTCGCCCATACCAGGATAAGGATGAAAAGGCCGCTGATGATCGCCATCGTCGCTTTCGCATGATGCGGCGGCGCGCCTTCTTCCAGCTCAAGAGGTAAGGCGAGGCCATGCCTTTCGCCGACTTTTTCCTGTCTCGCTGCAACTTTTATCGTTGACTTGCCCATAGCCTTACTCTGCCTGTCATTCCTCATGCTGCGAGGACCTTTGAAACAATATCGTCTGGCGCGCCGATGTCGCGCACGGCGCCATGCTCGAGCCATACCACTCTGTCTGCGATGCGCATGTGGCTTGGCCGTTGTGTCGTCATAATGATGGTGCTGTTTTTTCTCTTTTCCTCGATTAGGGAAAGGAGAGCCTGTTCGCCTGCATGATCCAGGCTGACGGCAGGTTCATCAAGAACATAGATTGGCGCTTCTTTTATGAAAACGCGAGCAAGGTTGATGCGACTTAGCAAGGGATCCGGCCATGCAGTGCGTGCCATCGTCGTGCATCTTGTTTCAAGACCCAGCTCAAGCGAGCCGCCGAAATACTGATCGATCCCGAGACGGCTCGCAATCATTTCAATGTCTTTGTCCGTTGCATCAGGGCGGGCGAGACGAATATTCTGTGCGACCGTACCATGGAAGAGATCGAGGGACTGCAGGCCAACCCCGATAGCCTGACGCCATTCACCTCGATCAAGCTGACGCAAATCAAGACCATCGACATAGATTGAGCCGGCCTGTTGCTGGTAGAGACCGAGAATGACGCGCAGCATCGTCGAAACACCGGAACCGCTTCTGCCATATAGACATGTCAGTTCACCGGGACGTGCTTCGAAAGAGACGCCGCGAAGGGACGGTTCTCGTTGTCCTGGATAGCGGAATGACACCTTATCGACAACGATATGCCCTTTAAAGCTGCGCGGGATTGACGGGCCGGTGTTTGGTTCCCGGTCCAGCGGCAGGCGGACGAGCCGGTTTATTTGCTGCAGGCTTTGCACGGTCTGACCCAGGGTGAGGCCGGTCAGAAACAGATTGCGAATAGGGCCGAGAACTCTCCAGGATAGCGCCATAACAGCGATCAACGCGCCGCCGGAAAGGTTTCCGTCAATGACCATGTTGACGCCAAAAGCGAGGACGCCGACGCCGGCAAGCGCCACCATGGATTGAGAGAATATTTGCAGCAGAGAGTTGATTTGCCGCGCATTCATGTTCGCGACAGCGGCTTCCGCCGACATTTTCCGATGTCTGCGCAACCAGACATGTTCTGCAGCAAGGTCATTGATTGCTTTTTGTGCGGAAACGGCTTCGACCATAAGGTTGTTGAGTTGGGAGCGCTTCTCACCGGATATTTTTATCAAGTCTCCGGTCTTTGGAATCGCCCAGCAGGCCGCTAGCGCATATAGGGCGATGAGCGACACTGGCGCCCAGACAAGAGGCCCGCCAATAAGCGCGATGACCGCAATAAAGAGCACGATATAAGGAAGGTCGAAAAATGCGCTGGCAAGAGGCCCCGTAAAAGCTTCATGCAGAGATGTCATCTGACGCAATCGGGTGAGCTGGGATCCAATGGGCGCGTCTTCTGTATGCGATAACGGCAAATGAAGAAGGTGACGAAAGGCTGTTTCATTGAGCTGTTCGTCAAGACGGGCGCCAAGATAGGCCTGTAATTGAACGCGAACACGCCTAAGAAGGTAGTCAGCCGCAATGATGATCGCGATGCCTGCCGTAAGGCCGGCCAAAACGTCATAGGCCTTTGCGGCGACCGCCTTGTCATAGACCGCCATCACATAAATAGGGGGCGCCAGCGCCAGGATATTGACGATAAAGCTGACATAGAAAATTTGCCTGATATGGGGCGTAAAAACGGACAGCAGCTCGTTCGTCCAGGAACGCGCCGCCGTATTCTGGGAGGCGTCAGGTCTCTCGACTTTTTCAGGAAAGATCGCAAGCGCTTGCACATCATCCGGAGACACTGAGGAACGAGAGCCGGCCACTGGGTCAAATATGACGATGGCGCCGTCTCGGTTGCGCTGTTCCGCCAGTTTCATGGCGCCGTCATTATACCGGAGGAAACATGGGAGGTATTCCGGGCGCAGATTCTTGGATGTCGCGGGCTCGACAGTTGTTGCAAAGCCAAGATGAAAAAGCATGGCGCGGAACGAAGAGACCGTCGATAACTCATCTGCATGAGGCATCGCTTCAAATACACGCCGGGGCCCTTGCGCCCACCCGGTCAGTTTCAAAAACTGTTCTAAGACAGCCAAACAGTCAGTATCGGCGGCCGCGCAGTCTTCCTCGTTATGGCTGAATGCTGCGCGCAAACGCGCCTGAAGAAAGCCGACAGGGTTTTGAGCCGGCAAAGCGTCTTCGCTGGCGATAGTTTCATTGCCATCAGCGTTGACAGCCGCGCTATGTTCTTCTGGCGTTGTCATGAGGCCTTCGTCTGAATTTTGGGCGCAAGCTCATCTTTTATAAGCGCGCCATTTGAAATCTTATAGGTTGTGTCCGCCATGCGCAGCAGGGACGGACGATGCGTTGCAATGATCGTGGTGATTTTGCCTTTTAGACGGCCTAACGCTTCAATGAAGCGTTGTTCGCCAGCGAGATCGAGCAGAGTGTTTGCTTCGTCGAGAACGAGCACAGAGGGTCGCATTGCAAGGGCGCGTGTCAAGGTGATGCGTTGCGCCGTCGGCGCCGGCACGTCATTGCCAGAAGCGCTTTTTAAAAGCGTGTCATAACCAAGCGGCATGCGCATGACCTCATCGTCGAGGCCAGTGAATTTCGCCGCCATGAGGGCGACTTGTGTCGGCGTTTCCCCAAACAGTGTGATGTTGTCGAGAATACTGCCTCTGAATATCACCGGGCTGAGGCCGACATAGCGGACATGGCGCCGCAAGATGTTTGGTGAATCAGGGCCACAAACGTCCGGGCCAACGCGGATTTCTCCTTCGCTCATCGGGGCGTCCTGTACGAACGCTCTTAGTAATGTCGATCGGCCGCTTCCGTCATCACCGGTAATGGCGACGAACTCACCGGCTTCAATGTCAAGATTTAGATTCGTAAATAACGGCGGCGCGTCGTCATGTTGAATTGTGACATTGGAAAGTCTGACAGGCTTTGGCTGAAACCGCTCCTGGAAGCGCTGGGGCTGCATATTGTGAGATTCGGCGCAATCAAAGAGAGCGGATACGCGGCCGCGCCTGTGTTGAGCCAATTTGACTTCATTCCAACTGGCGAGAGAGCGCATCAGAGGCTGTAAAAGTTGGGATGACAAGAGCATGCAGCAGGCCAGTGCGCCGAGCGTTAAACGCCCATCAAGGACAAGGGCGGCGCCCGCGCCGACAATCACCACTGTTGATAAGGCCGCATAAGCGTTATTGTATGTTTGTGCTGATCCGGTCAGCTTAATCATTCGCTGGGTAACTACACTCGTCGCCGATTGCAGCCTTTCAAAGCGCCGCATAATTTGCGGCTCCATCGCGCAGGCCTTGACCGTTTGAATGGCCTGAAGAACTTCAATGATGAAGTCTTGCTTTCTTGAATCAAGCTCTTCACGCGCTGCAATTGCGCTATTCAGCGATTGCGTACCTCTAAACGCGAGATAGGAAAATACGGCGAAAAGACCGACCACTGCGGCGAAAACCCAGCCCCCAATGAGGATGATTACGAATGAAAAGACTGGGATAAAGAGAATATCGACGGCGACTGTCCGCGATTGGGAGCTGTAATGGTTGCCAAGACCGTTGATGGCGTTCAGCCGCTCCAGATGCTCACTCTTTGACACTTTGCCGAATTCTCTCGGTCGTTCGGAGAGCATGGTCTGCATGGCTTTGGCTGAAAGATTATGCGTGAATGCGGCCGCCGACCAGTTTATGACCTTGGAACGCAGATATTTAAGAACGCCGTCTGTGGCGATGGCGGATGCGAGCACCAGCAGCAATACAGTCAGCGTTGCAAAGGCCGCGTTTGGCAGCACGCGGTCATATACCTGAAGGATCGTGAGGGGGAGGGCGAGCGAAAGAAGGTTGAGAACGCCCGAGGCGACATAGGTCGTGCGATTCAGTGACGGCGGGCTCAAATCGCCTCCGCCGCTGCCGTTGTGTTTAAACAACTCGGTCGCGAATTCCCGCACTATCGAACGCATACTCGGCTAACTACTTTAACTGCGCAATTCAGCTTTTGTTTATGGTTAAATCCTTTCGGAAAGGTGTTTTTGAAACGTAGAAATTACAAAAAAAGTGCATTTTTTCAGTCTGTTAACCAACATGATAAGGGTCTGATTAAGCGTCGCTGCTTATGTTCGCATGAGGATAGTTGCGTAAAGAGTGAGATTATGGCGAAGGATCAGCCTGCAGCAGAAGTTGCAAATGAAAACCGGCAGGTACGCGAAGACCGCCATGATGTTGAGGACGCGGCTTTTACAAGCGATCGCGACGCTCTGAAAAAGGCGCGTGATGAAGAAAAACCTGCTCTTGATGATGGAGACGGCGCTGGGGATTACGCAAACCTACACTTTGGTGACCAAAATATTAACGATATTGAAAAGTCGGCAGAGGCGAAAAGTGATGCTGCTGCAGATGCCGGACGCATCGAATCGTTTTCACCCGAATTAGACCCAGCATCTGCCGCAGTGCCAGAGCAGGGCGATTATGCCGGGTCACAGGAAAATATCCGGCCTGAAGGGCGTGACGCACATTCTGTTAACTCCACAAATGACCTGCCATTGCCAGATGAAACGACAGAGGGCGAAGCGTTCAACTTTAGCCAGGAGCCTGGCCTTGCTGACAGGGCTGGTGCGCCCGATTTAAGCGTTCTTCAGGAGAACAGCGCCGGCAATCGGCAAGAGTCATCTGAACTGCAGGAACGGCCTGTCAATACAGCGTCTAACCGCGCGCGAAACGGCGACCTCGCTGATGACGAGAAGGGTGCAGGTGAGCCTGACCGCGCAGATGGCAACGACAATGCTGATGGTAATGACAATAAGGCGCCGGATGTAGCCAGCCCTGACGCCAATGTATCCCCCACAGACATCATTCTGGCAGGCGGCAGCGCGCCAGAAAACGTCGCGGGCGCTCTAGTCGCCCGCTTGTCGGCCAGTGATGCAGATGACGGCGATACGGCCACATTCACGATTATCAAAGACGATTCCGGACTTTTTGAAGTCGTCGGCGATGAGTTGAAATTAGTAGATGGGTCGGCGTTCAACTTTGAAGCCCAATCATCTTACGAGCTTACCCTGCAGGTTGTGGACAGCGCAGGGAATACGTTTGATAAAAACGTTTCCGTCAGTGTTGAAGACGTCAATGAGGCACCGACCGATATAGGCCTTTCTTCACTTAGCATTGCCGAAAACATGACTGGCGGTGTTGTTGGGGCAATATCCGTTCTCGATCCGGATGCAGGCGAGGAATTCTCCTTCGTCGTTTCAGACGATCGCTTCGAAGTCGTGGAAAACCAGCTAAAGCTGAAAGATGGCGTATTCTTGGACGCTGAAACTACGGCGCCGATCGATCTCGTCGTCACGGCCACGGATGTAGGCGGTCTAGGCATCGATGGAACGTTCACAATCAGCGTCTTGGATCAGAACGAAGCTCCAGTGCTCAATGTAGTCAAGGAAGCGGGGCTTCGCGCGTCTTACTACAATGTCGGTCATTCCCTGAGCGATCTTGACGAGGTGAATTTTGACGCGGCGCCGGATGCGGAAGGTGTCGTCGACAGTCTGAACTATATGACGGGCCAGCAATCGTTCTGGGACGGCGCGCCCGGCGACTATTTCGCCGCGAAATATGAAGGTCATCTCATCGTAGAAGAAGGCGGAACCTACACCTTCGATATGGCGAGCGATGACGGCAGCATGCTGTTTATTGACGGCGTAGCCGTGCTCGATAATGACGGCCTTCATGGCACACGCACACGCTCAGTGACGATAGACCTGGAAGCTGGCGCTCACGACATTGAGGTGCGGTACTTTGAAAATGGCGGTTCGCAAACGCTGCAACTTGCCTGGTCCGGCCCGGACACTGGCGGCGTTACGGAAGTCATCAGCGGTGATTCGTTCGAGCACGGCGCCTCCATTGGCGATTTGACCCTGCATGATGATGTTGCCGGCGCCGTTGTGGCGCGCCTTTCTCTGACTGATCCTGATATTGGCGACAGTCATAATTTTATCGTCAGCGATGACCGTTTCGAAGTTGTCCTCGATGGCGGAGAGCCCTATTTGAAGTTGAAAGATGGTGTTTCGGTCAGCTACGAAGCCGAAACGGCGCTGAATGTTGATGTTACAGTGACCGATGCTGGCGGCGCCAGCAGCACGCTCACTGTGCCCATTACTGTTCTCGACACAAACCACGCCCCCGCAATCCAGCTTGTGGGCGGGGAGGGGCTGCATGCATCTTATTATAATGTTGGCCATTCTCTGAGCGATCTCGACCAGGTTGATTTTAATGCCGCCCCTGACGCCGAAGCCGTAGTGAGCAGCCTGAATTACATGGCCGGCCAGGAATCTTTCTGGGAAGGCGCCCCCGGCGACTATTTCGCCGCCAAATATGAGGGTCAGCTCCTGGTAGAAGAAGGTGGAACCTACACCTTCGATATGGCGAGTGATGACGGCAGCATGCTGTTCATTGATGGTGTTGCAGTTCTTGATAATGATGGCCTGCATTCGACCCGCACCCGCTCAGTTAGCGTAGATTTAGACTCCGGATCGCACGATATCGAAGTACGTTACTTCGAAAACGGTGGTTCGCAAACGCTTCAGCTTGCCTGGTCCGGCCCGGACACTGGCGATGTTTCGGAAGTTATCAGCGGCGATTCTTATCGCTTGCCCGGCTTTGAAGATGCAGACCGCCTCGGCATTACTGAAAATGCTGAAGGTGGCGTCGCTGCGCGCCTTACCATCGCTGATACTGAAAATGATGCGATTGAAATTACCGTTGATGATGACCGCTTTGAAGTCATCAATGATAGCGACGGTTATGTGTTGAAACTTAAAGACGGAATTGATGTAAACTACGAAACAGAGGCTGAAATCTCGGTAACCGTGACGGCGACTGATTCTCACGGCGAAAGCTCATCTCAGTCTTTCGACATTCCTGTCCTCAATGTTGACGAATCTCCTATTGATTTCGTGTTGTCGCCTGATGCTTCTGGCGGAGTTTTATCTCTGAATCAGGACGGCGGAACTGATGATGCAGCAATAGCGTCAGACATCGCCGGATTTCCAACTGACGCATTGACCGTTGAGGTCCGTTTCTCTTCGGATCAGACGGATGTTGGCAACGGAACGCCGCTTTTCTCTTACGCAGCCAGTAATGGCTCCGATAATGAGGCGCTGATCTGGCTCGAGGGATCGAGCGGCAACATGCATATCTTCCTCGCAGGTCAGAAGATCAATACCGGTGTGCCGAACGCCTCTCTGCTCGACGGGGAAGAACATCAGGTGTCTTTTACCTGGGATCAGGCGTCGAACGAGCTCAAGGTCTATGTGGACGGGGAGCCCGCTTTTGACACGACCATCGATATCCGTGACCTGAAAGCTGGCGGCACGCTCGCTTTCGGTCAGGAACAGGACTCCGAAGGCGGCGGGTTTGTGACTGGCCAGATCTTTGAAGGGGAAATCGCGGAAGTTCGCATCTTTGATTATGCGCGAAGCGATGTTGAGATCGCTGACCATAATGGCGCGCCGATAGTTGATCCCGAGACGGAACCGGGACTTACAAATAACTGGGTGATGAACGAAGCCAATGGCGGCGTGATCGAAGACCTGGTTGGCGTCGACGACCTACAGCTTGTCAACGACGCTCATGTCGAAGGCGGAACCGTATATGATACGCCGACCGTGCTTGAGAACAATCCAGGCGCTGTCATCGGCGCTCTGTCGGCGAACGATCCAGACACAGGAGAGGCCGTTGGCGATTTTGACATAGTCAATGATCCCTCTGGCGCATTTGAAATTGTCGGCAATGAGCTGAAACTTAAAGACGGCGTTTCATTAGACTATGAATCGCAGAGCTCGTATGACCTTACGATAGAAGCGACTGGCCCGGATGGAGAAACGACGCAGCAGACTTTCACTGTTGCCGTTGCAAACCAGAATGAAGCGCCGGTTGACTTTGCCTTGGATCCGACTGCGGCGGTAAAAGTTTTATCGCTCAATCAGGATGGCGGCGTTGACGATGCAGCGATTGCATCTGATCTCGCCGGCTTCCCAACTGATGCTTTGACGGTTGAGGTCCGTTTCTCCTCTGACCAGACTGATGTTGGCAACGGGACGCCGCTTTTTTCCTATGCGGCGAATGACGGGTCAAATAATGAAGCGCTATTGTTCCTAGAAGGAGCTAGCGGCAATCTTCAGGTCTATCTGGCTGGCCAGAAAATCAACACAGGCGTGCCGAATGAGTCTCTGCTCGATGGCGAAGAACACCAAGTGTCCTTCACCTGGGATCAGGCGTCGAACGAGTTACATGTTTATGTAGACGGCGAGGCGGCCTTTAATACATCGGTCGATATTCGCGACCTTAAGGCTGGTGGAACCGTCACGCTTGGCCAGGAGCAAGACTCCGAAGGCGGCGGCTTCGTAACAAGTCAGGTGTTCGAAGGTGAGATCGCCGAAGTCCGTATTTTTGACTATGCGCGAAGCGAAGCGGAGATTGTTGACCACAATGGAGCGCCGATTGGTGACCCGGAGACGGAACCCGGCCTGATCAATAACTGGCTCATGAATGAGGCAAGTGGCGGCGAAGTTGAAGACCTCGTCGGAGTCGACAATTTCGAACTCGTTAATGGCGCCACAGTCAAGAATAGTGTTACGTCTGACATTCCAGTGGTTTCGGAGAATGATCCTGGCGCGTCTGTTGGCGTGGTCACCGCATTTGACCGTGTCTCGGGCGAGCCGATCACGAACTTTGATATCATAGACGACCCTTCAGGCTTTTTTGAGCTGGTTGGAAATGAATTGAAGCTCAAGGATGGCGTTGCGCTCGACTATGAAACGGAACAGTCGTTTGATGTAACGATCGAGGCGATTGCTGAAAATGGCGAAGCGACTCCGATGACTGTTACTGTTCAGGTCGCTGATGTTGAAGAGCTTAATCCCGTAATGGGCACGGATGGCGGCGACCGTCTGCTCGGAACCGGCGGAGATGATTTGATCTCAGGCGGCGAGGGGGACGATACAGTCGTCTATTCCGGAAATCGGGTGGATTATACGATTACCCAGATTAGCGAAACAGAATATCGCGTCATCGACAACCGGCCGGGCTCTCCAGATGGTGACGACATTGTCAACACGATCGAGAATTTCGAGTTTGCCGATCAGACAATCAGTGCTGAGAATATTCTGAACGCACCGCCGACAGATATTTCTCTGTCGCTTGCAACATCGACAATTGCGGCTGACGCCCCGGTCACCGATTCGGACATCACCATGTCTGATGGTGGAGGCGCTGATACGGCGCAGGTCGATCTTTCAGGCGCGGTCGAGGGAAGCGGTGAAATCACAATTTCCTTTGAGGTCATCGACAATTCTTTTGAGCTGATTGTGAATGGCGAGTCCCTTACGGGCAAGACGATACAACTCCAGACCAATGTGTATGATTCCACGAGCCAGGCGTTTCTCGAGTTTGGAGATGGCGCCGCGATCGACTCGCCATGGGTTGCAAATGATGACGGCTCGCCGCGCTTGATTGCACGCATCACAGCTGATGGCGTTGAGGTTTTGGCGACACGCACGCCGTCTTCCGGCGAGTATGAAGCCATGACAATCGTAAATGGCGACTTCACGGCACCGTCTTTTGTTGACGGTGTAAACACGGTGACGGTCGTTAATCCCGACGACGATGGGCCCGATGGGTTAAACGCAACGGTTTCGGCTCAATTAGGAGAGAATGTTATAGGGCCGGTATCCGGCGAAGAAGGCGCACTGGTTGGCAGTCTTGCTGCATCCGATGTGGACGCTTCGGCGGCGCCGACTTATTCCATTGTCGACGATAGTTCAGGCTTGTTTGAGATCTCCGGCGACCAGCTCAAAGTGAAAGACGGGATGGCGCTGGACTATGAAGCGCAGCAATCGCACGAAATCACTGTCGAAGTCATGGATGAGAATGGTGCGATCTATCAGGAAACGCTCACAATCGACGTCCAGGACGCAGGCGCCGCATCCCAGCAAATTTATGGCGATGCGGGTGACAATGTTCTGGCTGGCGGCGCGGGTGATGACTTTATTTATGCCGGCGCCGGGAACGACGTCATTACCGGCGGTCTCGGCGATGATGTGTTGAACGGCGGCGACGGATCGGACGTTTTTGTTTATGAGATGGGCGACGGATCAGACGTGATCGCTGGCGGTGCCGGTTGGACCGACATCATCAATCTTGGCGATGGCGCTGTGCCGCTCGGTGAATACGGAGCGGACTGGACGGTCCAGCTGACCGAAGGCTCGATTACATCCGAAACGGACGGCAATCTCATTTTCACTGATGACGCTCATGGGACGATCTCGCTAAGTGATGGTTCCGAGATCAGCTTTACCGATATCGAGCAGCTGACTTACTGACTTCTGCCTATGCAGAGGTCAGTATGGCCCCCGCGCAAAGCGACCCATAAGTTGCACAATTTATATTGTCGCAAATTATACTGATCCGGCCATGCTGCATGTATAGCCGAGAGCGCGTCAACATCGCGGCGGCGATGCTGGCGCGCTCTCGTATACCCAGAACCTTTCCCCCGCCGGTCTCTCCCCCAGCAAAGGCCCTGGAAGCGGTGTTCTCTCCCTAGAACAAGCGGAGAATAGCCGCCGATAGCGAGCGCCTATAGGAAATATTGGCCATATTGATGGGTTTTTGCGGCTAAAAACTCGCCAGCGGTATCGGTAGCGCCTGAACCTTGCGTTTGGACTGAATCTCGGTGATCAGTTGCGCTTGGTTGCCGATGAATTGCTTTGGTGTGACGCCAACGAACGTCTTGAATTCCTTGATAAAATGGGACTGATCATAAAAAGCGTCGCCCGCGGCCGACAGCCAGTCCAGCTCACCGGTCCGAATCCGGTCGGCGGCGCGCAAAGCCCGGTATTTGCGTTGCAGATATTTCGGAGACGCGCCGAAATACATCTTGGCGACCCGATCCGTCTGGCGCCGCGAAACATCCATCATATTGATGAGCTCATCGACGCTGAGATCGTTCGGATCGAGGAGCCATTGCGCAAGCGCTTCCGGGTAAACGCCTGAACGGCGCGAAGCGCGGCGCCTCAAAATGTTCGCGAAGAACCGGTCCGCGGCGCCGGCCATCTCCGCCAGACTTGCGGCATTGCGCATTTCATCAATGCTGGAGCGCGCCAGGCCGCCGGCAAAGGATGTGAGATCGATAACCTGATCCGTCGCTTCCTCGGCGTTAATGCCGCAAAGCGTAATCCATCCTTTCGGCCTGATACCGATGCCGAAAACGCGCGTTCCCGCTTCGGCTTCCATGCAGTAAGCGCCCATTGTGGGACCAAGAAGAAAAGCGGATGTGATGTGCTGTTTTTGGCCGTCCGGCGTATGCAGAAAACCGCCGCCATTCAGCACCACTCGAATATTGCCCATTTCTGCGCAAAGCGGCTGTATGGAGCGGTCTTCTGTCGAGAAATAGTAATAGGCGCGCACATGGTCGCGAAGATCCGCTCGCGGCATATGATATTCTAGCGCCATCGCCCGTGCCTTCTTTACCCAACCGCCGCACTACAAATCTGTTTTTCGCCCATTTTGCGGCGAAACTGCGAAACCGGCGCCAAAATCCAGTATTCAGGCTAAAGCGCCTGTTTTCCTTGCATTTTTTGAAGCGCCTTTCCGAGCTTAAGCATTAGGCCCGGATCGTCCTGTGCTGCTTCCTGCATGGCCGTCATCAACCTTGTTTGCGCCTCGGCGTAGCGGCGCATGTACATTTCCGCATAACCGCTCTCTGCAAGCGCGCCAGCAAGATTGCTGCGGCCTAATTCTTTCATCCGTGCGTCCAGAAGCTCATATTCTTCTGCCGCATTCGCAATTAATTTCGCCGCATTATCGGCGTCAGCTCTGTTCTCAATTTGCTCAAGCGCGTCAGCAATGCGGTTCATGCGTGACACATAAATCTCAATGGCCTCGGCGGGCGTATTCACGTCTTTGGCGTAAATTTCATACTCGATAGTCTTTTCAGCCGCCTCGGACGCATTTTCGCCCTCGCCGCCGCACGCCGCCAGCAGCAACATTGGCAATGCAAAAGCTATGCCTTTGATTTTATTCAAATTCTCTCTCCAGAGGTGTCCTATTAGGACGCTCTCATCCGTTATTCAGCATTTCCCTCAATCGTCAAGCCGTCAAAGGCGGGTTCGACCCCCGCCGGCAAGGTGTTTTTGAGGGTCTGATAGTCCATATGGATGTGCAAATTCGTCAGAATTCCCCGTCCCGGCCCTATGCGCGCTAACCATTCCAGGGCCAGATCGAGATGCGCATGGGTTTTATGCGGCTGATATTGCAGCGCATCGACGATCCACGCCTTAACACCGGATAAGGCGGCGAAGCTTTCTTCCGGCAAGCCGACGACATCGCTCGAATAGGCGATATCGCCGAAACGGAAGCCGAGCGAGTTTACGCCGCCATGATACTGTAAAAAGGCTTCCACCGGGATCGGTCCCGATGGTCCGTCTACGGAAAAGCGCTTGCCGCAGGCAGGCATATCGCGCTTGTCGAGAATGGGCGGATAGTAACTGCCCGGGGCCTGTTCAAAGCAATACCGGAACCTGTCGACGATAGCGCCGCCTGTTGAGTCGTCGATATAGACTGGAATTCGCCGGCGCATCTGCAAGGCAAAGACGCGTAGATCGTCAATGCCGTGGCTCTGATCAGCATGGTCGTGTGTAAAAAGCACAGCGTCGAGACGAGAGCATTGAGCTGCCAGCAACTGCGTACGCATGTCAGGCGAAGTATCCACCAGTACCGACGTAACCTTATCGTGGGCGAAGCCGAATTGCGGATGCTCTCGTTGAACAAGGATGGAGCAGCGAGAGCGGCGGTTTTTGGGCTCGTTCGGGTCGCAAGCGCCCCAGTCACCCTTCCCGTCAACTCCGCCAAAACGCGGCACGCCGCCTGACGAGCCGCTGCCGAGAATGATAACCCGCAATTTACCCGTCATGACGATGTCCGCGGATCGTGTGCTTTTGAAAAAAGACGAAAGAAGTTGTCTGTCGTTGCTTGTGCGATATCTTCTGCGCTGACGTCTTTGATTTCGGCGAGCTTCTCGGCGACATGCACGACATAACTCGGCTCGTTCCGCCGCCCGCGCATGGGAACCGGCGCCAGGTAAGGGCAATCGGTTTCGATGATGATGCGGTCGAGCGGCGTCGCCTCGGCGATAGCGCGGACATCATTTGCATTTTTGAAAGTGATAATCCCGGAAAAGGAGACATAGCCGCCAAGCTTGAGCGCCGTCTGCGCAAGCTCCGGTCCGCCCGTATAGCAATGGAGCAGGGGGAGGAAGCACCCTTCCCTATATTCGTTCTCCAGCAAGTTGCTTGTTTCTGCGTCTGCGTCGCGCGTGTGAATGATCAAAGGAAGGTTCGTTTCGCGGGATGCTGCAATATGCGCGCGAAACACAGCTTCCTGGACGTCGCGATCTGAATATTCATAATAAAAGTCGAGACCGCATTCGCCGATGCCGACAACATTTTCGTTAGCGGCCAGATCAATCAGGGTTTGCGCCGTTAGATCCGCGTAATCTTTTGCATGATGTGGGTGGACGCCGACGCTGCGCCAGATCAAAGGGTCTTTATCTGCAATCGCGGCGATCGCGTCTGTGGATGACAACTGGTCAGAAATGGTCAACATCGCCGAGACGCCGGCTGTGCGGGCCCGACCGACAATCTCTTCAAGGTCTTCGGCATACTGCTCTGAATGCAGATTAACGTGACTATCGACCAGCATGTGCGTCAGGCCGCCCGGTGCTTCAGCGCCAGCCGCAGGTCAAAAGCCGCCGCCTCAAGCAACTGTCCCCGGTCGAGGTTTAAGGCCTCGCCTCGGCCGACAAGCGTTGTCACGGCCTGCCACGCCTCAAGAAGGTCTCCAGCGCCGGCGTTAGCAAAGCCATGCGCTGCGCCCTGCATTGCAGCGGTTCTGGAGGCGTCGCTAAGACTTGTAATCACCGTGTCGCGGAAAACAGGCCAGCGTGCGTCGCCTGCTTTGCCAGAAACGCCGGCGATAATTCTGGACAGATCGGCGCCTTTCTGCGCCGCCTGTAAATATCCGTGGGCGAGTTTTATCGCTTCGCCCCCCTCGCCCGCCGCGAGCATCATGGCGTAGCCGGGACGACCGCGCGCATGGGCGGTGATGTTGCTGGCGTCTTCTGCGCCAACGCCTTCTTCAATCAGCAATTGCTTTATTTCGTCATCGCCGATCGGGGACATCGTCAGGCGGCGGCAGCGCGAACGAATAGTCGGCAAGAGCCTGCCTGGCGCCGATGATAAAAGCAGCAAGGTTGCGCCTTCGGGCGGTTCTTCGAGCGCCTTCAACAGCGCATTGGCCGCGTTGCGATTCATGTCGTCTGCAGTGTCGACAATGGCGACGCGTGCGCCGCCGCCGGACGCGGTGCGGTTCAGAAAGTTCGTTAATTTACGGATGGTTTCGACAGTGATTTCAGCCTGTCGGCGTCCTTTCTTCTCGTCATAGAGCCGCTCTGCGACGAAAAGATCGGGATGCGCTTCTGCAGCGATATGCCGGAAGGCTTTTGCCGTTTCCGGCATATCCAGCGATTGCGCGTCAGAGAGCGCCGAAGGCTCAAGAAGCGCCCGGGCGATGCGATAGGCGAGGGTCGCCTTTCCGGCCCCTTCCGGCCCGGCAAGGATCCAGCCATGGGTCAGCGTCCCCTCTCCGATAGCCGCCCGCAGACTTCGCTCAAGCGCCGCCCGGCCAATTTGGCGGGTTTGCGCTCGCGGAGAGATCAATTCATCTTCCATGACCCGTAACTAGGGCGTTTGAGGCGTGTTTGGAAGGGGGCTTCAGCGGCTGAGGAGCTGCGGAAAACGTGTTTGAATAACCTCGCGGATACGCCCTGCAACATCCGCAATGCCATCTTTTGCGCTCACGACGGCGCAGCGCTCAGGCTCACGTCTGGCTATTTCCAGAAAAGCTTGGCGCACCTTTTCCTGATAGGCGGCGCCTTTGGATTCAAAACGCTGTTCGGCGTCGCCGGTCGCGCCTGAGCGTTTCAATCCTTCTTCCACGGGAAGATCGAGAATGATCGTCAGGTCTGGCCCGCGCGCAGCGACAACCAGCTGGTAAAGCGTGGTGACGGCCTTTTCGCCAAGGTCGCCGGCTAATCCCTGATAGGCCATCGTGGAGTCCGCGAAACGGTCTGTAATCACGACGGCGCCGCGCTTGAGGGCAGGCTCGATGGTGCGTTCGAGATGATCCGCCCGCGCTGCATACATGAGTAGCGCTTCACTGATTGGCGACCACTTGTTCGCGTCGCCTTCCAGCAAGAGTTTCCGGATGGCTTCGCCCCCGGGAGAGCCGCCGGGTTCGCGGGTGATGACGACCTCACGCCCTGTCTGGCGCAAGGCTTCGGCCAATAACTCGATCTGTGTTGATTTCCCGGCGCCGTCTCCGCCTTCGAAACTGATGAAAAAACCGGACGAAGACACTGGCGTCGTCATCTACTCGGCCGACTGCGCATCCGCCGCCCCATCGGACGGCTTCGCCAACAGCTTTTTCGCAGCCAGACCGATCTTGCCCCAAATGCCTGCTTCCTGAACAGCGCGGCCGGCGTAGAGCGCATATTCGCGGACCGGGCCAGATGGCGCTTCGACTCGCAGATAGCCTATTTGCTGGTTCTCTTTGATAGGCGCGGCGACGGGGCCTTCATAAACGATTGTCGCCTTCGCGCCGTCCAGAAGAGAGCGGTGCAAAATCAGTTTTACCGGTTCATGCGCTATCAACGGAACGGCAGTCTGCTTGCCTTTGAAAACTTCTGCATCGCCGACAACATCCCCGGCTTCGAAAAAAGTTTTGGTGTTGAAGTCATTAAAAGCGAGCCGCAACAGCCGCGCCGACTCTGTTGCGCGTTCGCGCTCGGAAGACAGACCGTTCACTACAACGATCCGGCGTTCTCCATTCATCACCGCTGCGCCAACAAGGCCATAACCGGATTCTTCGGTATGCCCGGTTTTGAGGCCGTCGGCGCCTTCCACCATATCAAGGATCGGATTGCGGTTCGCCTGTCGGATTTTTTCCCAGGTGAATTCGCGCTCAGCAAAGAGCGCATAATATTCGCCATATTCAGAGATAATTTTTCGAGAGAGAATGGCGAGGTCGCGCATGCTCATTTTATGGTTCGGATCCGGTTTTCCGTGCGGATTGCCGAAGGTGGAATCGTTGAGGCCCCATTCATGAGCCTTGCGGTTCATCAATTCGACGAACGCTTCCTCTGAGCCGGAAAGGTTCTCCGCGACGACGATACAGGCGTCGTTGCCCGACTGAACGATGATGCCGCGTAAAATATCCAGAACCGGAATGCTGTCGCCAACGCGCACCCACATGGATGAGCCTTCTCGCTCGCGCCAGGCCTTCTCGCTGACGTCGAACTCATCAGTCAGTTTTAGCGAACCGTTTTTCAGGCGCTCAAAAACGATGGCCACAGTCATCAGTTTCGACATGGAAGCCGGCGCCGTGGGGGTGCGTGCGTTTTTTTCGTAGAGGATCTCGCCGGTGCGATAATCCATGATAAGCGCATACTCAGCGGGCGTCGTCAGCGGGGTCTGGCTTTGTGCGAGCGCGGTCCCGGCGCTGGCGGCGACCATCGCGAGCGCGGCTATGATCTGCGAAAACTTCAAAACGCGTCTCCTCAACTTACTCGAGCGGCTGATATTGTTGCGCCAATGCTTTGAAAATATACTACTTTCAAGGCGTTCTTATGGTGTCAGCGTGACCAGCGAAGCGTCAGCATAGCCTGCTCTCCGCACAGCTTCCAATTTTTCTGCGGCGGTCTCAATAGATGAAAATGGCCCCAGATTGACGCGGTAAAACACAGTTCCCGCCTCGGTTTCAACACGAGACATCCTGAGAGGCCCGATATCACCGAGCTGCGCGCGTAAGGCATCAATATTGTCGAGGCGTGATAGGGCCGCCACGCGGATCAGATAGATCGCCTCCGCCGGCTGTTCCGGGCTCACTGATGGGTGAACAAGGCGGGCGTCATCCGGGTCCGGCGTCGACAGATCCGCCGCCGGGATCTCCGCCTCCTCGCCGCCCTCGGCCTCCGCGATCGCCAGCTCTTCAGCGCCAGGCGTCAGGGCGGGTGCGCTTTCCATGCTGGTCAGGAGTTCGGAAATCGGATCGCAATCAGGGTCTACGCCCGGGCGGATGGTTTCCTGGCGCACTGGCGCCGCCCGGGCCACCCGGCTCTCACGCGGCGAGGTTTTGGGCGCCGCCGCCGTCAGCGGCGCCCGTCCGGCATAGCGAACCCGCACCCGCGCCGTCCCCTGCCGTTCAAAACCGAGCTCTCGCGCGGCCTCGCGGGACATATCAATGATGCGGTCATCCACGAATGGGCCCCGATCATTGACGCGAACGACCACCGAGCGCCCGTTTTCCAGATTCGTGACCTCCACCATCGATGGAAGCGGCAGCGTGGTGTGAGCGGCCGAGAGCCGGTTCATGTCAAAAATTTCGCCATTGGCGGTAAGACGGCCATGAAATTGCGACCCATACCAAGAGGCGACGCCCACCTTTGAATAGTTCGGGTCTTCGGCCGGATAATAGGTCTTGCCCTTCACCTTGTAGGGCTTGCCGATCTTATAATGCGGATCGCCCCCTCGCCCCCCCGACGGCCCCGATGTCGTTGTACAGGCGGCGGCGAGCGCCAGGACGCCAAGAGCGATGAGTTTAAGAACGAATGAGGCTTGGTTGCCCATAAAACACTGTATTGTTGCTGGCTGTGTAAGCGCTATCGGGATTAGTCACCCATGGTTAACGTCTTCTTAACCATGCTTGATCGTCCCTTGTCATTTTCGACGGGCGCGTTATGTCTCAGCGTCCCGGAGGGGTGGCAGAGTGGTCGATTGCGGCGGTCTTGAAAACCGTTGAGCGTGCGAGCGTTCCGTGGGTTCGAATCCCACCCCCTCCGCCAGCATGGCCCCCAGGCGGCTTTTCTCACAACAGATCACCCGACAAAGAAAAACGCCGCGCCCGATAAAGGCGCAGCGTTTGGAGGGAAAGATTTGAGCGGCGCAAGGAGCGCCGCTCAATACTCGTGATTAGAAATTACGCTTCAGCGTAACCGCAAAGGTGCGCGGCTTGCCCGGCGAGCCATAGACATGGCCCACAGCGGCGGCGTCATTCACCTTGGTCGTCAGGTAATATTTGTCAAAGAGGTTCTGGACTTCAAAAGCGATGCCCCAATTGTCATCCTCGGAGTTCCACATGATGCGAGCGTTGCCAAGGAAATATCCCTCGATGAGGTTGTCGGCCACCAATTCCGGGATTGGACCGCCGCCACCATTGAGGCCGAACGACTCGAAACCAGCAGACCCGGCAACAACGTTATTGGGGACAATCTGTTCCCGTACGTTGCCAGCTTCCGTGAAGATTTCAGACTGATAGGAACCGTCAAACCTGAAGCTCAGATCGCCGCCCCAGACATTTTCAATGTCATACTGAACGCCGATGCTGTACTGCCATTCCGGCGTGTACGGCGTGATGTCACCGAGAGCGACGCCTGTGCCGGCATTCGGGTCGATTTCCTTATACTGGAAGTCGAGATAGCTCAGCGAAGCATCGATGCTGATTTCCGGAATAGGATAGAAAGCCGCTTCAGCTTCGAAGCCCTTCACCTTGGCCGAACCGACGTTGCTTGGGCGCAAGCATGGCGCCTGCTGACCTACAGGAAGATCCGCACAGAAAGTCGAGTTCAGCACGATATCGTTGTAGGGGAAGTAGAAGCCCGCAAGGTTCAACCGCAAACGATTGTCCCAGAGATCGGACTTAAGACCGAGTTCGTAGGACGTAATGGTTTCCGGCACATGCGGTGTCGCCTGGCTCGGGAAGAACGGGCGGGCGTTGAAACCGCCTGCACGATAGCCGGTTGCAACCTGACCATAGACCAGGAGTTCATCGCTGAACCGGTAGTCAAGCGCGACGCGCCAGTCGAGCTGGTCGTTCTTGAAGGTGGCTGTCGTTCCGTCAACGCCGAAGAGGAGACAGTTCGGCTGGTTGCCAATGTCGACGGGACCGGCTGTCATCGCGCCCAGGAAGAAGTTACATGGGCCCTGCACCGGCGTAAGGTCGGGGTTCCGGCGACGATACAGATACTCTTTCTTGTCCCAGGATTCCCGAACGCCGCCTGTCAGGTGGAAGTTGTCAGCGAGGTTCAGCGTCACGTTCGCGAAGACCGCCTTGTTTGTCGACGGTGTCGGGTCCGGCCCGTGAATGAAGTCGAGTTCCGCATAAGCGATATTGATACGGCCAGTGTAGAAGCTGTCCGTATCGAAGTAGAAGCCGCCAATCGTGAAGTCGACGAACTCGTCAAACAGCTGACCATTGAGACGAATCTCCTGGCTCCACTGTTCGTTGGTCTGAGTCTGGTTCAGAAGGTTTGGCGCCAACGGCGAACCGTCCACGTCATAAGACCAGTCGGTCTTGTATTTCCGGTAAGATGTCACCGAGAACAAGGAAAGGTTCTCGCTGAGACCGATATCCATCGTCAGCGCAGCGCCGTAATTGTCCATATCCCGGTGCGGATCGAGCGCCAACGGGTTGTATGGGAACTGCGAGTCGCCAGGATACAGGTTGTTGAAGGTCGCATAAGAGACGTAACGCCCGTCATAGCCGGTAAGCGTATCGCAGCCATTAGGGCCCGATGCGACGAACATGCAGTTATAAGGGATGGCCATTCCGTCGGTGCCGCGCAGCCAGGGGCGCGAGGGATCGTTGTTCAATGCGCCATCGGCGTTTGCATAAAGGAGCGTCGAAACACCCGCATCATTGCGTTCGCGTGTGTAGTCGCCGGACAGGTTAATGTCGACATTATCCGTCGGGCGCCAGCGCAACGCGATTTTACCGCCAGCAATGGCGTGGCCGCCGTCACGGCCCAGAACAGGATCCTGGCCTGTCGCCTGCGTCGGCACATTGGTGCCGGGGTGGGTCAACGCATAGTCGAGACGTTTAATATAACCGGTCTCGTTTTTGCTTACGCCCGAAACACGCATCGCAAGGGTTTCAGTAATCGGCACATCGTAGATGCCGCGGATGTCGATACGGTCATAAGACCCATACGTCACCTGGAAGGAGCCGGAATTGTCGCCCTGCGGTTTTTCGGAATAGAGCTTGATCGCGCCGCCGATGGAGTTCCGGCCAGCCAGCGTGCCTTGCGGTCCACGCAGAACTTCAACCCGGTCGACATCCATAAGGTCGAGCAGCGAACCCGTCAGAGTCGGCAGATAAACGTCATCGATGTAGATGCCGACGCCCGGCTCAACCGCGAAGTTCGGGTCGTTCTGGCCGATGCCGCGAATATACGCGATCATCGCAGAACCATATTCCTGGTTCTGTCCGGCGAGCGTTACGTTCGGCGCCTGACGAGCGATCTGAGACAGCTCCGTCTGGCTGCGCCGTTCGAGCATGTCGCCTGTAACAGCTGTAATAGCGAGTGGAGCATCCTGCAGGTTCTGTTCGCGGAACTGCGCCGTGACGACGATTTCGTCGGTTTGGGCAAGCGCCGCTGTTCCTGCGACGCTCGTAAGCGCTACAAGCGACACACTCGCACGTGCAAGAGTCCTCATAGCCGTTTTGCGACTGTTCATCCGTTACCTCCCATGAACTAAGCAATGTGAATCAGTTTCTATTTTTCTTTAGCGATAACATAAATCGCCATAATCAAACGTATATTTTCGAGTTTTATCGCCGATCCTCGTCATGTTGTTGCAGTCAAGCAACGACAGGATCGCAATAACGGTATGATGTTTAGTCCTGACAGCTTATGCTATTACTTCAAATAATAGCTTTAAACAGGACCGTTCACGCGCGGTTTATGAACATGAAAACAACGTGAAGCTATTTTTTGGAAGAGTTAGGATTCCATAAGCTTAGATGTCGAATTTCACACCCTGAGCAAGCGGCAATTCCGTTGAATAATTCACGGTCTGCGTCTGCCGCCGCATATAAGCTTTCCAGGCGTCCGAGCCGCTTTCGCGTCCGCCGCCAGTTTCCTTTTCTCCGCCAAAGGCGCCGCCGATCTCTGCGCCGGAAGGTCCGATATTCACATTGGCGATGCCGCAATCGGAACCGCTGGCCGAGAGGAATTGCTCCGCTTCAAGAACATCGCGTGTGAAAATGCAGGATGAGAGTCCTTGAGGAACGGAATTTTGCATCGCAATAGCATCGCTTAACGCGTCATAGCGGATGACATAAAGAATAGGCGCGAAGGTTTCCTCCAACACGATGCCGGCATGTTCGTCGAGTTCAACGATGGCCGGCCGCACATACCAGCCATTGTCGCCCACATGTTCCCCGCCGGCGATTGTCCCGCCCTGCGCTTTGGCGCGGTCGAGGGCGTAATGCATGCGGTCGAATGAGGCTTTGTCGATTAGGGGGCCAACAAGAACGCCTTCCTGCAAAGGGTCGCCAACCGGCAGGGAGGCATAGGCGGTTTTAAGGCGGGGCGCGAACTCATCATAGATGCGCTCATGGACGAAAAGGCGGCGCAGGCTGGTGCAACGCTGTCCTGCCGTTCCTGCCGCCGAAAAACAAACAGCGCGCAAGGAAAGGTCGAGGTCAGCGCTTGCGGAAACAATGCCGGCATTATTGCCGCCGAGTTCGAGCAAGCTGCGGCCGAACCGTTTTGCGACACGCGGACCGACTTCGCGCCCCATGCGCGTGGACCCGGTTGCTGAAACGAGTGCAATGCGGGGATCGTCGACAAGTTGCTCACCAGCGGCGCGTTCCCCGACGATGACCTGGCTCAAATGTTTTGGCGCGTCACCGAAACGGGACGCCGCGCGCTCGAACAGAGATTGAACCGCGAGCGCTGTCAGCGGCGTCTTTTCGGATGGCTTCCAAAGGCAGGAGTTTCCGCAAACGAGGGCGAGCGCCGCATTCCATGACCAGACAGCGACCGGGAAGTTAAAGGCGGAGATGACCCCGACCGGTCCAATGGGGTGCCAGCTTTCGCGCATATGGTGGCCTGGCCGCTCCGATGCGATGGTGAGGCCATAAAGCTGTCGCGAAAGACCGACGGCGAAATCGCATATGTCGATCATTTCCTGAACTTCGCCGAGGCCTTCGGAGAGGATCTTGCCGCACTCGATTGTCACGAGCCGGCCCAGGTCGTCCTTGTGCTTGCGAAGCTCTTCGCCAAACAGACGCACGAGTTCACCGCGGCGCGGTGCGGGAACCGATCGCCATTTCAGAAAAGCATCTTGGGCGAGCGTGATCTTTTCATCGATCATCGCCTGATCGCTGATCGCAACCTGGGCAAGCTCTGAGCCGTCTATGGGGGTTGTGACTGACAGCGGTCCGCGCGTGTAATCGCGCTCTTCAACGCCGAGGCGGTACATCAGGTCGGAAATATCCATGTGGGCGCTTCTCCTTTTTCGCAGGCGTCCTACACCCCTACCCAGCTTTTCAGCAACGCCCCTACTATAAAAGCGAAGCCTGCTGCGGTCATGCCAATGAGGAACGTCTCCAGCGCTGAAGACCACCAGGGCGAAGTTGACCATTTTGATTTCATTGCGCCAATGCCGAAAAATACGAAGCCGGTCATGATGCTGGCGCTCAACAGAGCGTTTGCGCCGGCGCCGAACACAAAAGGCAGAAGCGGCACAGCACCGCAAATCAGAAACGCCGCGAAAGTGGCGGCGCCCGCCTTCATAGGCGAGCGGTTAGTCTTCGCGGCGCCGTATTCTTCTTCAACCATCACCTCGATCCAGCGCTCTTGATGTGCTGTGATGATATCGACCGCCGTGTCGAGATGGTCGCCTTCAAAACCTTTCGCTGCAAAAATCTGGCGGATCTCTTCGCGCTCGCCTTCAGGGCTGAGAGTGATGTGACGCTGTTCGGTTTCTCGAAGACGTTGGTAATCGTCGCGCTCGGCTTTGACGCCGGAATAGTTCCCGGCCGCCATTGAAAATCCGTCAGCGACAAGATTGGCGACGCCCAGGATCAGGATAATTGTTGTGGAAAGCTCTGCGCCCGCAACGCCTGCGACGACGGCGAATGTCGTTACGGCGCCGTCAATACCGCCCAGCACCCAGTCACGCAGATAACTGTTTTGCGGCCCTTTTTTCAGCCGCGCGGCGATGTCCTGCGGATCATGGCTATGCTCAATGTCGGTATCGCTTGGGGCGGCGCTCATGGCTGCTTTATGACTTGTGCTGCAAAACGGCGTCAATCCGCCATTTTTCACGGCGTTGCCGGCGGTTTCGGATGCGCTCTTTTACGCCATTGCACCCCGTCGGCGGCGGGCGTAAACCGCCAAAAGCATAACCATTTTCGCAAAAGGATCCGCCATGGCCCGTAAATATGACCGCGTGCCGGAGCTTAGTCTCAAGGCCTATACGGATGGAGATTTGGGCGCCCGGCGCGAGTTTGAGGAAGCCCTTTATGAAGGCTTCAAATATTTCGGCTTCATTATTCTCAAGGACCACAAAGTCAGCCGTGAGTTGTTGCAGCGCGCATATGACAAGAGCGCCGAGTTTTTCGCCCTCCCGGAAGACTATAAAATGGAGTTCTTTCGCAAGGATGGACAGCGCGGTTACACGCCCTTCGGTCGCGAACACGCCAAGGACTCAAAGCATCCGGACCTGAAAGAGTTCTGGCATGTGGGGCGCGAGTTTGAGCCCGGCTCCGAGCTTGAAAAGATTTATCCTGCAAATATATGGCCCGATAAACCTGAAAGCTTTCGCGACACCTTTGTCGAGCTTTATGACGCCCTCGAAGAGGCAGGCCTTGCCATGCTGGAGGCGCTGGCGCCGTCTCTCGATGTGCCGCGGGACTTTTTCCGCAAGATGGCGACCGACGGCAATTCGATCCTTCGGCTCCTCCACTATCCGCCGGTTCCGGACGGCGCAGACCCGGGCTCCATCCGCGCCGCCGCGCATGAGGACATCAATCTCATCACCATTCTCGTGGCGGCGAACGGCGCCGGGCTTCAATTACTTGATCGCGACGGCAAATGGCTGCCGGTGGAGACCGATCCCGACAACCTTATTGTCGACGCCGGAGACATGCTGGCGCGGGTCTGCAACGACGTTATCCCCGCGACAACGCACCGTGTGATCAATCCGGAAGGAGGAACGAATGAGTCCCGCTACTCCATGCCGTTCTTCATGCACCCGCATTCCAGCGCGCTGTTGTCTTGTCTCGACAGTTGCAAAGGCGATGGCGCGAAATATCCTGACATTACAGCTGATGAATTCCTGAAACAGCGCCTTCGCGAAATCGGCCTCGCTGGATGACGCTGACAATTAGGCGGGCGACCGCCGGTGATATTGCCTTGATGCAGGCGCTTGAACGGGATGCAGCGCAGGCCTTTCGCGCGGTGGGGTACGACTTCTGCGCCGACGGCCCTGTGCGCAGCGTGCAGGAACATCAGCGCGGCCTCGATGACGGCGCCTCTTTGATTGCGGATCTCGACGGTGCGCCGGCGGGCTTTATCCTGATGTGGCCCGTGGATGGTCATGCACATATCACTGAAGTTTCAGTCAGCACTCAGTTTCAAAAACGCGGGATCGGCCGCGCGCTGATCGCCGCTAGCGAAAGCTGGGCGCGTGATGAAGGTCACGACGTGATAACACTCACAACTTTTCGCGATGTTGCGTGGAACGCGCCTTTCTATCGCGCGATCGGGTATGAAGTGTTCACCCCGGGTGAAAATGAGCCCGACCTTGCCGCCGTGCAGGCCGAAGAAGCCCAGTCCGGCTACGCCGCAAAACCCCGCATCGCGATGAAGAAGATTCTTTAGTCTTTCAAGCTGTCGCAATGCCAGCAGGTTTCCATCATGCCTGCGCTACTGCCGCCGATCGGGCTTCCGGGCGGAATTTCGGCCTCTGGCGCGGTAACTGACGCGGCCGCGGCCGGACGGTTCAAATGCGCTTCAATGCGATCGCGCAGCCAGGCGTTATGTTCCCGCGCATTTGCGCTGTTGAAGAGCGATGGGCCGAGCCGGTTGGCGACGGCGCGTAATTTCGCTTCGGCCTGGGCGCGCGCAGACGGCGCTGCGCGTTCGTTCAGGGCAAGCTCAATCAAAGAAGAAATGAACCGGTCCTGCGTTACATTGGCGAGGGCTTGTTCATTTGTGTTTGCGGCCGCAAAAATTTTGGCGTCCATAGCGTTCAGAACATCGGCGAAGCCCAGCGCTGATGGATCGCGACGATGTTGCTCTTCAAGGCGCGCGGCCCGCGCCGGATGCAAAAGAGCGCCTATCGTAACGCTGACCGCCGCATCGGCGGCGCTTGCGAGATCGAATATGGGATGCGTGTCTGTTTCAAAAACTTCGCCGCCATTATTACCATTGAAGGCGCCCATAGGAGGCGTCATCTGGTCCAGTACAGAGGCCGGAAGCACAAGGACGGACGGGTCAAGCGTATCCATGAGCGCCGCAAGCGCTTCACGTTGCTTTTCATTCTCTACAACGGCGCCGGTGGGCAGTGAATCGCCCTTCGTTTTGTAGGCGAAGTTATAACCGCCGACGAACTTCGCCGCAGCGGCCACCTGATAGCGGTGATAAAGATAGATCGGGACGATGACCTCGCGCAGCCGCGCCATCGGCGCGCCCGGCGCAATGGCGCGGTCACCGAAACCGGCCAGCGCGATAGAGCGCACAGCCATCACATCACGCAGCGACTGGACCGGATCAGCGCCATTGTCCCAGACACTGCCATAAGGATTGCCCGTGCCGACGGAACGCCCTTCGCTGTCAGCCACAAAGCGCAGGCCCGAGGCATAGCCGTCCGCCAGAACTTTATTGAGCGCAGCGGATTCGTCAGTATCCGGTGCGAATTGTGCATAAAGCCAGGTTGCGGCGAGCTTGTCCCACTCGCCTATCCCGGTGTCATAGGTTTCGCTGAAATCGAGCGCGCCATCAGCGCCGACCGTCACCAGCGGCGCCGGATAGTCCATAACGGACGCCCGGTCATTGGTTGAGGCGGCGAAGTTGTGCGCAAAGCCGAGGGAATGGCCGACTTCATGGGCCGACAGTTGACGGATTCTCGCGAGGGCGATTTCAACCGGATCATCCGCCCCGCCTTTGCCGGAATTTTGGGCGCCGGCGAGCCCTTCAAAGATCATGCGGTCCTGACGCACGCGCTGACTGCCGAGAATGACGCTGCCTTTGATCATTTCGCCGGTGCGGGGATCGGAAACGCCGCCGCCATAAGACCAGCCGCGGGTCTGGCGGTGCGTCCAGGAAATAACATTGTAGCGGATATCGCGGGGATGCGCGCCCTCGGGCAACGGCTCGACGCGATAGGCGTTTTCAAATCCGGCGGCTTCAAAGGCCTGCGCCCACCACGAAGCGCCTTCAATCAATGCATCGCGGATTTGCGGCGGGGCGCCGGCGTCAACATAAAAGACGATTGGGTCTTTCGCCGGGCTTGTCGCCGCGCTCGGGTCTTCTTTTTCAAGCCGGTAACGGCGGGCGAAAGCTTTCTGGATTTGCGCTTCAAGGGGCGCCGAGAAATCATAATAAGGAACGTCGATGGCGCCGGAACGAACGTCAAACGCGCGGGGCGTGTAGCCGTCATCTGGCAGGCGAACGAGAGAGTGATGCATCACCATGGTGATGGCGCGCCCATCCGCGGCAGTCGCCCACACTTCATCGCCGGGCTTGTCGCTGACGAGCGTCATATAGGCGTCGAACTCGACATTGTCCGGAAACGCCAGAGCGTTCGCGGCGTCGGGAAAGGTTCTGTCCGTCGCTACCGAATAGGATCCGCCCTTCGGATGATCTTTCAACGCCGCGACGACGCCAAGGGAATCGCGCGTAATGAAACCGGAGATATCCACCAGGCTCTCCCCGTTCGGGCCGGTGGCGCTCACCTCCCCTGACCAGAGGAAGGAACGCGCGAAGGACTCGCGCACGGCCTTTTGCTCCAGCGGATTGTCCGAGGTCGCGCGATAAGTCCAGTTTTCCTGCTCGGCGATCATCTTGTCGCCAATGCGCCGGAAGGCGACCAGTGAGCCGCCATCGAACAGGCCGCGATCAAGGCCTACAGGGTTCGAGCCCAGCCCGGAAGTGAGCCCCGCCGCGTGAATGGCGCGCAGGGCGACGCCATCGTCATCTGCCGGCGGAAACACCGCATAGACTTTTCCGCCCTTTTCATCGCCGAAAAGCGTCAGGAATCCGTCTTTGCGCGTAAAATCTTTGACGCTGTCATTGACCCAGACCTTTGCCGGTGATGCTGCTGCTTGCCGTTCGCCTTCCGCCTCATTGCCAGCGGCAGGCGCTGTTTCCGCAGCCTCGCGAGCGCAGGCCGAAATCATCAGAAGGGACGCAAGGGACAGAAGGACGAGGCGCATGAAATTTCCTTTCGGGCTGACGCTCGCGAAGCTGCCGGATTTTTGAACGAAATGCAAAAATGAATTTTCAAAGCTGCATCAAGCGATTGCGCGAGGCTTTTGCGGCTTTATAGTCGTGGAGCAGGCCAGAGAAGAGAGCGTTTTTGTGAAGTTTACCGGCACGAAGGATTATGTCGCCACCGAAGATCTAAAAGTCGCGGTCAATGCAGCGGTGACCTTAGAGCGTCCCCTGCTCGTCAAGGGCGAGCCCGGGACGGGCAAGACCGTGCTCGCCATTGAAGTGGCCAAGGCGCTCGGCGCGCCGCTCCTTGAATGGCACATCAAATCCACCACGAAGGCGCATCAAGGGCTTTATGAATATGACGCCGTGGCGCGCCTGCGTGACGGCCAGCTTGGCGAGGAACGTGCGCGAGATGTCAAAAACTACATCAAGCGCGGAAAATTATGGGAGGCGTTCACCGCCGATCAGCGGCCGGTTCTCCTTATCGACGAAATCGACAAGGCCGACATCGAGTTCCCCAACGACCTTCTGCAAGAGCTCGATCGCATGGAGTTTTTTGTCTACGAAACAGATGAAACTGTAAAAGCGAAACAACGGCCAATTGTTATCATTACGTCGAACAACGAAAAGGAATTGCCGGACGCGTTTTTGCGCCGCTGTTTTTTCCATTACATCAAGTTTCCAGACGCCGATGTAATGGCGCAGATTGTCGATGTGCATTTCCCGGGCATCAAGAAACGCCTGGTCGCTGATGCGATGAAAGTCTTTTATGAAATCCGCGAAGTGCCGGGCCTCAAAAAGAAACCGTCAACGTCAGAGCTTCTCGACTGGCTGAAGCTGTTGATGGCTGAAGACCTGCCTGAAGAAATTCTCTCCGAGCGCGACCCCCGCAAAGCGATCCCGCCGCTTCATGGCGCGCTTTTGAAGAACGAACAGGATATACACATGTTTGAACGGCTGGCGTTTCTTGCGCGGCGTGAAAGTTAAACAACGAACCGCATGCGCGCCTAAGATCGAGTCAGTGCAGCAAAGCAAGTCAAGAGTAGTTCTCTTGTTTCATTAACTGAAGTTGACAAGCGCCTTCCTGCGGAGCCGATTGTTGGCGGCGAAGCCATTTTCTTCCAAAATCTATGTGATTGCGCGAAGTGTCTGGCGCTGTTTGTTGACCAAACTCGCTTGATTCTTCGCTCTCGATGGGAATGACGCATCTTTCGATGAATTCGTCCAACTTTTTCCGTCCGCGATCCTGAAACTTGGCAACTTCGGAACGTAGATTTTTAATAACAGAATTCTCTTCTTTGTTTTTGAATGAAGAATGAAATGTTGCGATGGCTGATTCTGAAAATTTTGAAACTTCATCTGTTACATGATTAAGTCCCGCGCGAAATTTTGCAGCGTTCTGCATATCAAGATCGCCGGTTTGTCCGAGTGCTTCAAAGTAGTCAGAATTGGATAGAAATAAGACGATAGCCTTATCCATATCAAAAAAATCGGATTCTAAATTTCCAATTTCATTGAGCATGCCGTTGGGATAAATATCCGCAATAGATGAAAGCCATATACGCATATAACCTATTTTGGCGAGTATAAGCTCGCGGCTTTCTTCGTATATATCTCTTCGAAAGCGCACCACCTTTGTGTTCTCATGGTTGAGGCCTAACATAAGAGAATTCAAAGCGCGTGAAATGTCTGTTGTTTCAATTAACAAAGATCGAGATCGTGTTTCTCGCAACCCCTCCCATTGTGTGCGATCGCGAAGCTCTTGAAGTAAACTAACAAATAAACCAAAAACAATTGACCCAAAGAAAACGCCAAAAACTAACTCGGTCCAAACGCCTTCGTTAAAGGCGCCGACAACCGTGCATTGTTCGTTGCGAACAGAAAAAAATGAAGCTACACAAGAAAAATTTAGGATGCCAAAGTAAAGGAGGTACAAAAATAGCGCTGGAACTATGATCAGAAGAGCTGCTTTTGTACCAGTGTTCAGGAATCTCATCTTCACCCCCATGACAGTTCCCAAGATTTATCCCGTACTATTGAAGATGCCCATTTCAGTTTTCTGGGTATCTTTTGTCAATAAATATCCATTTTACACGAATGCGAAACATCAAACACAGCATTTCCGCAAACGGTCTTTCACATTTTGTGCGCGATAGCGGCAATGAAAGCGCCCCCGTTGCGATCCTGCTTCACGGTTTTCCGGATTCCTCCGCCGTCTGGGAGAAAGTGACGCCGTTATATGTGGCGGCGGGCTTTCGCGTCATTGCGCCTGACCTGCGTGGATTTGGCGAAACGGATATGGCGGCTTCGGTCGCCGCCTATGACATTCAAGATGGCGCCGCCAAGGATGTGCTCGCCATCATGGAGGCGTTGGGGATAGAGATTGCGCATATTGCAGGACATGATTTCGGAGCGCCGGTCGCCTGGATGCTCGCCGCACAACACCCTGAAAGATTCAAGACGCTGACTGCGATCTCCGTTGGCCACACGCGCGCTTTCCTGAAAGCTGGATGGGAGCAGAAATGGCGCAGCACCTATATTCTTTTCCATCAGTTTCGCGGCATTTGCGAAGCGGCGTACCGCGCTAATGACTGGGCGCTTTTACGCAAGCACTGGTCGGCTCACGGCGATATAGAGGAAACGATCCGCCTGCTCTCGCGCCCGGGCCGGCTCACCGCCGGATTGAACTGGTATCGCGCAAATATTTCCATCAGCCGGATGGTAAAGCCGCCGCCGCCCGGCGCCTTCGGTGAGGAAATCATCCGCATCCCGACCTTGGGGATCTGGAGTGATGGCGAAGCTTATCTCACTGAAGCGCAGATGACGGGGTCGCAAGACTATGTTGACGCGCCCTGGCGCTATGAGCGTATAAAAGGGGCCAGCCACTGGATTTCCTACGACGCCCCGGAGGTGCTGGCGCGCCTGATGATCTCGCATTGGCGAACACATGCTTGAACCGGGCGGCCTTTCCTCCCCTCTAAAAAGCCCTTAAGCTCTGGCGACTTGTCGTGCGTAGAGGGGTATCGGGGCATGGAAGCGTTTTTCGGCGCCTTGCCGATCTTGTTGATTTTATTATTTATTTTTTCGCGCAACCTTGCCAATCAGCAGCGCCACGCCGAACTTGTCAAAAAGTTCTCCAAAATCCAGAAAAAGCGCAAAAGCCGCGTTATCGCCATTGTGCACCGCCAGGAGCCGATGGGCCTCCTTGGCATTCCGATGCTGCGCTATATCGATCTTAATGACGCCGAAGACGTTCTTGAGGCCATCCGCAAGACGCCGCCCAACAAACCGCTGGAATTCATCCTGCACACCCCCGGCGGACTCGTCCTGCCGGCGGTTCAGATCGCCCGCGCCATCAAGGCCCATCCCGGCAAGAAAACGGTATTCGTGCCTCATTATGCGATGTCGGGCGGTACATTGATTGCGCTTGCCGCCGATGAAGTCGTCCTGAGCGACCATGCCGTGCTCGGCCCGATCGACCCGCAGATCGGCGGTCTGCCCGCGGCGTCGGTGGTTCGCGTCGCCGGTGAAAAACCTATTCAGAATACGGATGATTATACACTGGTGTTGGCCGATGTGGGCGCCATGGCGATCACCCAGCTTCAAAAGATCGCCCGGGAGCTGCTGACAGGAACCGTTTCCGAAAATGCGGCAATCTCCATTTCGGAGCAATTATCATCGGGTCGATGGACCCATGACTATCCCATTGCCTATGGCGAGGCGAAGGAGTTGGGGCTTAATGTCTCGCGCGAGATGCCGAAAGACATCATGGAGCTGATGAGCCTTTTCCCGGATTCGCTGCGCCGCACGAAAAGCGTACGTTATCTCGAAGAGGAATCTGTGGAGCATCATGCGGCCGCAGACCATCGGGTTACACTAACCGGTTATCAGCCGCAGCCGGGCTCGCGCAGTTTCAGTTACGGCCCGTGGAACCCGAAAGAACTGAAGGGCCGCGCCAAGCCCCATGAGGAAAAGCGAAAACCCTTCTGGCGGCGTAGTGAAGACTGAGCGCCTTCCTCCCTATCTCGAACGCACAGGAATTGTTTGATGTATCAGTATAAATTCGCCGGTCTCGCCCTATGTCTTCTGGGCGCCGCCTGCGTCAGCGGGCCGCAAACCGCACAAGGCCCACAGATAATCAATCCCTACGATTATTATGCATTTGATCGCCTGTCGCGGATTGAAGTCGCTGAGAACCTGTCCATCAAGTCTGCTTCGCTTGAAGACAACATGGCTGTCCTGTCGGCGTCTGCGGATGACCGCATGCTGGCCCATGAACGCGTCGTCAATCGTGACAAAAGCGATAGCGACCGGTTGAGCAACAAGGCGCTCTCCGGCGGCGGTCAGTCCTATTACGTTCAGGCGCAAAACAGTTTCGAACAGGATGGCTGGGCGATCGAAGGCGACCGACTGCGGCATGTGGAAAGCGGGCTTTTGTGTCCGTCCGGCATCTCGCTCGGCGAAGGGGGGCGAACTTTCGAACTTGAGCGTGTGATCGAGTTTTCAGAAACAAGGCGGGATATCGCCTGCCATTACAGCGCCCCGGACAACGGGGACGGGATCACCGCCTATGCGAGTTACTGGCCGGATGTGGAGCTCGAAGCCCACGCGGTCGCCGCGGCGCAGACGATCTTGCAAAATTATCCGGTGCAATCTCAGGTGACGTTGCCTGTTGTTGAGGTGATTGAGACAGATGCAGATCCGGCGATCGCAGAAATTCTTGAGGGAATTGAAGAGCCGCTCGCCGGTGGTTTCGAAATTGGCGACATTAACGGCGCGCCTTACCGGACTTCTCTTTGGGTTGTGAAAACCCATGGCTGGCATGTGAAGCTACGCGCCACCTATGCTTCCGCCGATCAAGCCTCCGAACTTTTGTCCGCAATTCACTTCATGTCGTCGCATCTTGCCGTGCGGGCGAAAAACATTGCGGAGCCGATGATCTCCGGCGCAGAGGTTTAAAACAGGCTTTCAGTAGAGAAATTCGGCTTCTTCCGGCACGCGGGAAAAAGCGATCTTGGCCCCGAGATAATTGAGCGCAAGGCCGGATTGGCTGGCGAGCGAGATGTGCCGTTTGCGTGCGCCATCCGGGGAAGGCGCGCCAAGGCGCTGAAACTTTGAGTCGAGATCGGCGTTGATGTCGTCAATCGCCTTCCACAAACCGGCCCGGCGTGCATCCTTTTCGACACTTTCGGGCTCTGCAAATAGGTCCAGCTGTTCAAGCGCCGTGTCACCGCATTTCGAAAGGCCATGGAGATAGACGGTGACGCCGCCAAAACGCGGCATGGGCCCCTTTTGGCGTTGGCGTATGCACAATTGCGACCACATCTCATCGAGCAGATTGAGAAACAGAAAGCTGTCCTGCGAATGTTTGAACCGGCGCGCCGATTGCCACCCGCCCTCCGGCCGCAAGCGCACGGAAAGGCTGAGCGAGGATGCGTGCATTCCGTAGTGGCGAAGACGGCTCGCGGCTTTGAGGAGCAGCGCCCGTGCGACAATGCGCGCTTTTTCCGGCGCTTCATGTTCGCGGCTTAAAACACGGCTATGTCCGATCATGGATTTCTTCGTGGGCTCCTCCACCGTCTCAAACCCATGCAATCCATGCCAGAAACGCTCGCCCATCACCGAGTTCCAGATCGCTCGCGCCTGTTTCGGCTGCAAGCGCCACAGGGCCATGAAATCATTGACGCCCGCCCGGGAAAGCCGCGCGGCGACGCCGGCGCCGATGCCGGGAATATCCGTTAGTGGAATATCCTCCAGCGCATGGGGAAGGTCCTCAATACGCAAAACCGTCAGACCGTCAGGTTTGACCCGCTCGGCCGCGAGTTTGGCGAGGAGCCGTGTTGGCGCAATGCCGATGGAAGAACGCAAGGCCGGGCCGACATTCCGGGCGATCCCCTCTTTGATGCGGTAAGCGGTTTCGATCGCGCGCGCAGGATCCTGTTCCGACCGCGACAGCCGGAACGCCGCCTCGTCGATGGAATATATTTTTTCGAGCGGGATATGACGCTCGATCTCTTTCATGAGCAGCTTGTGAACGGCCACATAACGGTCATGGCGAGCGGGCATCACCGCTATCCCCGGACACAGCTTGCGCGCATCGGCGACCTTGGTCCCGCGTTTGATCCCGAAGGGACGCGCCTCGTAACTCGCGGCGATCGCGCCGGTATGCTCGGAGGCAAGCGGCGTCACAATCACCGGTTTGCCCATCAGGTTGGGATGGTCATGCTGTTCGACGCCGGCGAAATAGGCGTTGAAGTCGATGAACAGACAGGAAAGCGGGCGATCCGCCGCCGGGGCGACGGCCGCGCCTGAGTCAGAAATCCCTGGTTTTTCCGGCCTTGACAGCATGAGAACAAATATAGAACATTTGTCGTGCGCTGTCTATCAGGCGAAGTTCCGACCTCTACATAAGGCCGCGCGCGGCAAGCTCGATCCGGGCGGCGGCGCCGTAGAGCGTTGACGAACGGCCTTCGGTCGTTTCAGCGGTAAGGCCGTCGAAAGACGCCAGCGCCAACTCGATCTGTTCATGGGCGAGGTTGATGGCGTCAGATGCGTTGACGTCGTTGGTGTCGATCCCGGCGATCATGTCGCGCGATGCGACCAGAAATCCGTAAGCGTCCTGATATTCATGGGCGTTGCTGATCGCCCCGTCATCTTCAACGCCAATGTCGAATTCATCTGCCGCGACGCGGATGATTTCCGACACGGAAAGCAAAACAACAGCCGGGTTCGTCGCTGGCGCATGCGCATTGATGGCTTCAACGGCGGCGCTGTATTCGGCTTCCACATCCCCGCCAGCCGTCGCTGCGTTGGCCAGCGCCGTTAGCTCGTCAGCAAAACCGGATTGTCCGCGGGCGCCGAATGCAGGCGCGATGTCGGAGTAAAGCTCGCTCTCGGGATGTTTGACATGCATCCTGGCCATGTCTTTTGAACCGCTTTGATAGAGCTCGTAAAAAGCAATGAGGTGCCCGCGCACTAGTCCGAGAAGTTTCAGATAGGCGACATCGTCTGTCGCCGGATCGCCGCTCGCCGATGCGCCCTCGCTTTCGCCTTCTCCACCTTCTCCCTCGCCTTCAGCGCCCAGTCCTTCCCCTTCGGCTTCACCGGCGATCGGGCTGGCAAGATCGACTTCGCCTTCGGCGCCCTCACCCTCGCCTTCGCCGCCACAGCCAGTCAGCGCTAAAGCGCTCGCCGCCGCGAGGGTCGACAGGCCGGTCATCAGTTTCAAGCGTCGCGTCATGTTGCGCCTCCCAAGGTCTTGCGGGCATGTATAGTCCACTCCAATGTAGATGCAAACGATTCTTAACTGGGTGTGGCGATGTTGTTGCATATTGATCAGGTTTTGAGCGCTGAAGAGTGTGACGCCATCGCCGAGGCGGTCTCTCCTCCAGCCCTGTGGCGGGACGGGAAGGAAACCGCGAAGGGCGAAGCTCGCGCCGTCAAGGAAAACCGGCAGGCGGATGGCGGTGCGCCGGCGGTCAAGGGCGCGATTTCGAAGATCGAGGCGGCGCTTTCCGCCCATCCGGTGTTTGCAGCGGCGGCGCAGCCGGCCTCCTTCGTGCGGATGACCATCAACCGCTATGGCGAGGGCATGGCCTATGGTGATCATGTGGACGCCCCTTACATCCATGGTCAGCGGACCGATCTTTCTTTCACCGTTTTTCTCAGCGAACCGGAAGAATATGAAGGCGGCGCCCTTGTCATCGACAATGCCGGTCATGAGGACAGTATTCGCGGGCACAGGGGCAGCGTCGTTCTCTACCCGTCACGCTCCCTCCACCGGGTTGAAACCGTCACTGCCGGCGTCCGCCTCGCCTGCATCGGTTGGATCAAAAGCCGCATCCGCGCGACAGAAGACAGGGCTTTTTTATTCGAACTGGAGGTTGCGCTTGCTGATCTGAAAAAGACGGGCGCGCCGCTTTCTGTCTATAATCGGCTGATGAATCTCAGAAACAATCTCCTGCGCCGCTTTGGTGACTAGGACTGGTGTCGAAATGGCGTGTTGCGGCGCGTCTTAGAAACATCCGCGACGCCACGAGGCGCGCACTATTCGGGAGCTGATGATGAAGGTCATGATACTCGCGCATGAATCGCCGGGCGACTTTGCGCTGCGCGATGATGCGCAAAAATACGAGCCCTATATGGGCGAATGGTACGCCTATAGCGGGGCGATGAAAGACGCAGGGATATTGCTTGACGGCGCCGCTCTGGAACAACCGTCCACGGCGACGGTTGTATCAGTGAGAAACGGCGTCCGGAAAGTTGAAGACGGTCCCTTCCCGGACACGAAAGAACAGCTCGGCGGGTTTTTCGTGATCGATGCGCCAGACATGGAGACCGCGGTGGAATGGGCGGCGAAATGTCCGTCGGCGAAAACCGGTTTCGTCGATGTTCGAGCTATCCCCGATTACGGCCAGGACGGATAGGAGCGCGCCATGAACTATCTGTTGATGCTATACGATAATGAAGATGAATGGGCGGCGATGGAGGACGAGAAACGCAACGGCATTCTCGGTTCCTATTTTGCCTACACAGATGCGTTGCGCGAGGCGGGCGCCTATGTCGACGGCAATCCCCTTGAGCATTCAAAGCAGGGCAAGCGGGCGCGACAGGGGCGCGTCGAAGACGGTCCCTTTGCAGACGGCAAGGAAACCCTTGGCGGCTACTATCTGATCGAGGTGCCTGATCTCGATGCGGCGCTCGACTGGGCGGCGCGCTGTCCCTGCGCCGGTTTCGGTTATGTTGAGGTGCGTCCTGTCTGGAATGTGAGCGGCTGAGCGATGCGTGACGCGCGGGCGATAGCGGAAGAGACCGCCCGCGCATCCTATGGACGTCTGCTGGCATGGCTCTGCGCCCGCACCGGCGACGTCGCGGCGGCGGAAGATGCGCTGTCGGATGCGTTCCGCGCAGCGCTTGAGCATTGGCCGACAACCGGCGTTCCCGCCTCCCCCGAAGCCTGGATCATCACGGCCGCGCGCCGCAAGCTGATTGACCAGGGCCGCAAGGCGAAAACACGCGTGGAGGCTGTGCCCGCGCTGGTCCTTGCGGCGGAGGAAGCCGAAGCGAAAGCCGAGATGAAGTCGCCTTTCCCGGATGAACGGTTGAAGTTGATGTTCATTTGCGCGCATCCGGCGATCGAGGAAAATGTGCGCACACCCCTGATGCTGCAAACCGTGCTGGGCCTGGACGCCGCACGGATAGCGTCGGCTTTTCTGACCTCACCTAAAGCCATGGGCGCGCGACTGGTGCGCGCCAAACGCAAGATCAAGAGCGCCGCCGTTCCTTTTGTGGAGCCCCCGCTGGAGCAATTGCCGGACCGCATGTCGGCTGTGCTGGACGCGATCTACGCTGCGTTCGGCACAGGCTGGAATGAAGTCGACGGTTCCGGACAAACAGGCGACCTGACCCATGAAGCGATTTTTCTGGCGCAGCTCGTCACCACGCTCGCGCCGGAGCAGGCGGAGGCCTGGGGGCTCTTATCCCTGATGCTGCATGCGGAAGCGCGGCGCGCCGCCCGTCATCTGGACGGCGCTTATATTCCTTTATCGTCACAGGACACGGGGCTGTGGGATCAACGCATGATCGCCGCTGCCGAAGAGGCGCTGGCGACGGCCTGGCGGCTCAAAACCATGGGACGGTTTCAACTGGAAGCCGCCATTCAATCTGCACACGCCGCATCGCGACTTCATGGCCGCGATGTCAAGAATGACATCATCCTGCTTTATGAAAACCTTGTGCGCATCGCTCCTTCAATGGGAGCGGAGATCGGATATGCAGCAGCCCTTGCAAGCGCAGGCCGTTTTGCTGATGGGTTGGACGTGCTGGACCATATAGAAAAAGACCGGATCCAGACCTATCAGCCTTTTTGGGCTGTCCGCGCGCATATTTTCAAAGGGCTCGAGCGCAGGAATGACGCGGACGCCGCCTATGACCGGGCCATCGGCCTGTCGGATAATGACGCGGCGCGCGCATTTTTGAAGACACAAAAAACGGCGCCGGTTTGACCCGGCGCCGTTCGGAAAATTTATTCCGCCTGATCTAGAACCAGTAGCTCTTGCCGAGACGCTGAATGAAAAGCGGTGTTGAGGATGGGGTCATATCCACGTTCCATTCGACGGTTTCGCCAACGCTGGCCTGATAGGATTCAACCTGAATGGCGTATCCTTCGGCTTCGACACGCACCCATAGACGCGCTTCGTTGGAGCGAGCCGGAACGCCTGCATGAATAACGAGGGAATTTCCCTGTTTGCGCACAGTGCCGCCGGCGCTGCGAAAAAGATTCCAGGTTTGATTGAGATCTTCATTATGCAGCCTTCCGCGCAGTGAGCCGCGGCGGATCATCGTGTCCACATTGGCAGGCAAGCCGTCTGGAAAATTGATGGTCAGATGCACATCATATTTGGCGGCGCGCTGGCTTTGCGCTGGCACATACTGCGCCGTGGTGTAACTCGCTTGATAGATGCGTCCCTGCACTGACGCTTCGCGGGTAGTCGCCGGCTCAAGTCCGGGAAGCGAGTCATTGATCCCCTGAATGCCGCCGGCAAGGTCCGCGGGGATCGCCGTCATGAGAACGGCCAGCAAACCGAAACCCTGCGCAAAGGCCCCTTGCCGCGTGATCGGCTGAAAATAAAAGATCGAGCCTGCGCCAACGGCGGTCATGCCCAGGACGACCATCCATAATGGAATATCGGTAAAGCCCAGCAGGCTGCCAAACTGAACGAACCACTGGTTGATTGTGAACAGCGCGGATGATTCACCCTGCTGCTGATAGTCTGTCACCAGCGCCGCGATAATCCCGGCGGCGCCTGACAGGGCGAGCCCCGCCATGTCTGTGATCGTAAAATTACCGGGCGTCTTGACGCCCTGCTTCACACCATACGGCATTTGGAAACGCTCCCTCACGATACCCCTGCGGCGGATTTAACCACAGATTTGCGAAAGGTTTAAGGCTAATTCGAAGCTTCCGCTCAGGCGGATGCGTCTTGTCTCGGCCGTAGGCCGCCAAAATCCACATCGAACAGATGCTCAAGGCTGGAGCGGGAAAGTCCTTTTTTCACAAAGTCATAGGCCGTGACGTTCAGGGCTTTCACCGCCATACGCTCAATCTGGAGGCCGGTCCCGGCGTCGTTGGGGGTGACGTCGACATCGATAATATTGAGGCAGGCGAGGTCCTGTTCAAAGGCGGCGATGGTCGCGAGCCCGCCGCCGCAGGCCCAACCCAGGGCGATCCGGTTGACGCCCTCATGGGCGACAATCAGCGCCGCGCGCCAGTCGCGGGTCAGAACCAACTCCTCAAGTGCGGCGGTGATGCGGTTTTCAGCGCTTTCAAAGGTTTCCCCTTCCGGCAGAAAACACGCTCCCGGTGTGTCGGCATTGTCAAAACTATAGGCGAGCCGGGCGGCAAGCTCCTCTCGCGAGGTTGCTTTGATCCAGCCGCTTTTGATCTCTTCGAGGCCTTCATGAGCGATCAGATCAGGAGGCGAGTCATTGCCGGCGAGCACAATCTCCGCGGTCTCGCGCGTCCGCGGCAAGCCGGAATAGACAGCAAGATCGAAATGCGCATGACGAAGCGCCGTCCCGGCCGCGCCCGCCTGTTCGCGCCCTTCATCGGTCAACGGCACCATGCGCGGATCTGTTAGGTCCGGCGCGAAATAGTCCACATGCCCGTGCCGCATGAGATAAATTCGCCGCCTGCCTGCGCCTTTCATTGGGTCCGACCTTTCTGATGTGCCAGCCGGGCATAGCCAAATCGGTCTGGAGAAGCCAGCGCGGAGGCTGCGATGCCGACCCAAAAAAATCCCCTGTCAATGGCTCGCATCGGGCGGTTGCGGGTGATAAAGTCACCTTCAGGGGTAATCCGGAGGGGGCCGGAAGGCGCAGTTGAGGGGTGGTCTGAGGGCGATGGCGTTGCGTTCGCCAACATATCTGGCCGGGGCGTTTCTGATCCTGGCGATCAGTTTCGGCATATATTTCAACGTTGCGGTCCGTGTGGATGCGAACGCCGCTTTAGCGCGGTTTGAGCAATTGACGTCGCAGGACGCTTCCAGGCGCGCGGCGGTCCACGGTGAACGCGCATTGAGACTTCTTGCAAAAGAGGGCCGGACTGAAGAACAGCTCGCCCCCCTGATGCTGCAGGTGGCGGATGCGCAGCTTTTGCGCCACCGAAATGAGCGCGCCGCAGGCCTTCTTCGAGACGCGCTCGCAACCGAGGCGTCCAACACCCTCACGCGCCGCAAGCGCGCGCGCTATGAAGACAAGCTGGCGCGCGCTTCCATCCTTTCAGGCGACATCGAAAACGCCGTCGCGATCTATGCTTCGTTTCTTGATCTTGCAGGTGACGACGCGGTGCGTGACGCCGACGAATCCGAGGCGATTTCCGCCTTCTATGCCGATCGTGTCGCGGCGGCGAGCCAGCTATTCGCCGAAGCCCTCAACCATGCGCGTCCTTATGAGCCGACCACCGGCGCCCAGGAAGCGCAGCTGGCGGCAGCGACCAATATGGCCTCGCTCGGCGCCTTTTACGCCATGCGCGAAGGCGAGGCTTACGCCGCAGCAGGGCTTTTGTCATCGGCCTATTTGATCCGCTCTAAACTCCTGGGCGTCGATCATCAGGATACGGTGCAACTGACACTCGTGCTTGGCCCTGTCTATGCGGGCATGGGCCGGCTGGACGACGCCGAGAAGCTTTATCTCGATGCGTTTCACGCGCAAGAACAACTCAAAGGCGCCAACAGCCCCGATCTCAGCCTTTATATCAAACTCCTGACCGGCGTTTACGAAAGACAGGGGCGCTACACCGAGGCGCAGGCGCTGCAGGAACATATGCGCAATCTGTTCCGCGATGCGTTCGGCGCGCAGCGTTACGCCGTCAATCGTGAGCGCGACCGCCGCGAGGACATCAACCGGCCGGTGTCGCAGCTCTTTTTGCTGGAAGCGTCTTATGCGCCGGGCGATCTCATCTCCGCGGCGGAATATTCCATCCCAACTGCGAAGTCGCCCAATATCGACGAAATGAAACTGCGTCTGGCGGCGGATGAGGGCATGGACCCGCGCGAAGCGAATCTGCCCGCCCGCCTGGCGCAACTGATTTCACTGTGCCGTTCGGAATCCGGCGAGCGCATTTCCCTGCGCTCCGGCTACCGTTCCTACACAACGCAAAAAGTGCTCTACGCCAATATCGGCGACAAAGGCACCGTGACGCCGCCCGGCATGTCGGAGCATCAGACCGGGCTTGCCGCCGACATCAATGTCGAAAACCGCTTCATGCGCCCGAGCGACCGCGCCTATCAGTGCTTTGAAGAGAACGCCTATCGTTTTGGCTTCATTCTTTCCTATCCCCCCGGCAACGACTATCTGCCCGGCGACGACCCTTATGAGCCGTGGCATTGGCGCTATGTGGGCGTCTCTACCGCCCAGCTTTATCGGGAGGCCGGTCCCCATCAAAAGCCGCAGGAGTTTTTGGCCGCCCTTCCCTGCTACCAGGAGCGGGCGGCGAATGGCGTTTTTCCCGCGAGCGGCGAAGACGACCTCTGTCTTTCGGGTAAGGCTGAGATCAAGGTTGCGGCGAGCGAAAAGGACCGTCTGCAACCTGCCGAAGAAGACGACAGGGCGGCCCGTATCTTGAATAAACTCCCGGCGGCGCGGTCACCGCGCTGACACATACAAGCGGCGGCAAGCCGTGACCGGGTGAGTTCATGCAGGAAGATATCGGCGCAGCGCCGAAAGCACGTATTGTTTATGTTGGCGGCGAGGATGAGGCGCGTTCAGCGTTAACCGTCGCCTTCGAGGACGCCGGCTACGCGCTTGTCTCGCATGAGGACGCCGGGCGCATGGATGCGGATATCGGCCTGATCGATTTACGCGGCCGTCACGTGTCGAGCCGCAAGGCGCAGTCGATCGCCGGGCTCCTGCGTAAGTCGTCTCCGGAATCCTCGATCCTCATCATTATTGACCCCTATATCGATGAAACAGCGCGCTGCGCGCTGCGCCGCCACGGCGAACTTGTGGTGATGCTGACAAAGCCCGATGGCCTGATTGAGCGTTGCCGGCAGGTCCTGCGCTTACGCAACATCGCCGAAGAAGCGGGCGAACGGCTGAAAAGCCTTGCCGGCCTCAACCGCCTCAATGACTTCCCCCCGATTTCGGCGCCGGCGGGCGCGCTGCGTGTGCTCATCGCCGGTGAAGCCGGACCCGTCGCCTTGTCTGCGCTCAACGCCCTGAAGCCGATCACCGAGCAATCTGTTTGCGTCTTTTCAGCAGGTCAGGCCTTGCGCGCCGTGGAAAACATGCGCTTCGACGCGGCGATCTTTTTACCCAAGCGCGACAGCGACCCGCTGATGAGCCTCGCCCGCTCCCTGCGCCGCCACCCGAAACACGCCAACATGCCGATCGTCTTTCCCCTGCATGATCCGGATGACGCCGCTGAATACGCTATCCGCGGCGCCTCGGACTTCATGCTGACCGGCCATATCGGCGCCGACCTCGCGCCAAAAGCGCAACTCGCCGCGCGCCGTGCGCGCCTCCAGAAATCCATGCGCAAATTCCTGCAAGCCTGCGAGGGAGACGGCGTGCGTGATGCGGGCTCCGGCGCCTTTACCGCGACCTTCCTTGCCGAGCATGGCGCAAGGCTATGCGCCCGCGCCGACCAAACCGGCCGCACCATGTCTATGGTCACTCTCAGGATTGAAACCGAGTCGAAGGAGCATGGCGAAGCGGAACCCGGCCGGCGCGCACTGCACCAGGCGGCGCGTCTTATCAATCGCGTCACGCGTGCGGAAGACATGGTGGCTCGTGTGGCGACGAACACGTTTCTTGTCATGATGCCGGCGACTACGGAACGCAACGCGGAAAAAGCAGCGCTGCGCATTCAGGGCGTTCTGGAGAACACAGTCTTCCGAAGCGCCGGCGACGACCTCCTCTATGGCGTCAATGTCAACGCCGTCGCCTGCAGGCGACCTGAAGGGCTTTGCATAGAGGAATGCGTGGCGCTGGGCTTTGCCTTGCTTCGCGAAAACACGGAAGTTGCCGTGAGCAATGCACCCTAGCGTCAGGCTAACCGCGATCGCGCAACAGGCGTTGTTTCTGCCGGTTCCAGTCACGCTCTTTCGACGTATCGCGCTTGTCGTGGATCTTTTTGCCTTGTGCGAGACCGAGTTCCAGCTTCGCCCGTCCACGCTCATTGAAGTAAAGCCTTAAAGGCGTCAGCGTATATCCCTTGCGTTCGACCGCTTGCGCCAGGCGCGCAATCTCGCGCTTGTGCAGTAAAAGTTTACGCTTGCGCTTGGGCTCATGGTTTTCGCGGTTGCCGGCTGAATATTCGGGAATGTTGGCGTTGAGCAGCCAGATGGCGCCGTCTTCCGGCGAGGCGTAGCTTTCCGCGATATTGGCCTTGCCTTCACGCAGCGCTTTTACTTCGGTGCCGGTCAGCACGAGCCCGGCCTCAATCACGTCCTCGACAAAATACTCGTGACGCGCGCGACGGTTCTCCGCGATGATCTTGCGGCCTTCTTTGTCTTTGTCCGACATCAGCCGATCAGGCCAAGCTCTTCCAGAGCGGCCCGCACCTTTGCTTTCGATGCATCATTCGGCGCAACCATGGGCAGGCGCAGCTCATCCGTGCAAAGTCCCATGAGCGACAGGGCGTATTTTACCGGTCCCGGACTGGCGTCGGAAAAGAGCGCGTCATGGAGCGGCGCCAATCTGTCCTGAAGCGCGCGCGCGGTCACATAGTCGTCATTAAGACAAGCGTCCTGCATGTGCGCGCACAGATCAGGCGCGACATTGGAGGAAACGGAAATGCAGCCGACGCCGCCCATGGCGTTGAACCCGACCGCTGTCATGTCTTCGCCAGAAAGCTGGGTGAAGTCTGACGCGCATTCCCTGCGCTGCACCGCCACGCGTGCGAGATCGCCGGTGGCGTCTTTGACGCCGACAATGCGCTCAAGCTTGGAGAGCGTCGCCATGGTGTCGCGCGCAAGGCCGACCACGGTGCGCGCCGGAATATTGTAGAGAATGATCGGAATATCCGTCGCATCATGCAGTGCAGTGTAATGCGCCAGGAGGCCTGCCTGGCTCGGCCGGTTGTAATAGCCGGTCACGGCGAGAATGGCGTCAACGCCAATCTTTTCAATGCGCTGCGCCATGTCGATGGCGTAGGCGGTCTCGTTCGAGCCGGCCCCGCCGATGACAGGCACACGACCGCCGGCGACTTCGACGCAGAGCGAGATCACCCGCTCATGCTCCTCATCCGACAGCGTCGCCGATTCGCCGGTCGTCCCCACCGGCACAAGGCCGTGGGTTCCCGCCGTAATCTGGCGTTCGACCATATCCTGAAAGGCTCTCTCGTCGACGGCTCCATTTTTGAATGGCGTGACGAGGGCCGTAATTGACCCTTTAAACTGTGTCATTGGCTCTGTTTTTCTCAAATTTAAGGTCACCCCTAGCGTCACGGCGCAGTTTCAGCAAGCGCCGCTGTTTGGATGACGCGCAGTTTGGGCTATTGTAGGGCCAACCGATGTTCTGAAGCGGGAGTTTAGGCGGTATGGTGCGTGCGGCGCCCCAGGGGATGGCCAGAAATATGGCAAGGCGCTTTCCGGGAAGGGTTAAGGGACTGCTGAGGGTCGGCGCAGCCGCGCTGGCGGCGCTGGCCGTTTGTGCGCCGCTGGCCACTGGCGCGAGCATGGGCGACGTCGCGCCGCGCGTGAAGCCGGTCGCGCCGGGACCGGTTTATATGAGCCGGGGCGACAAGGAACGGCTCGTGGCGGCCCATGCCGCACTAAAGCGCAAGCAATTTCCCACAGCCGTCTCCCTGATCAGCCTTGTGGAAGATCCTATCGCCAGGGGGCTCGGCGAGTGGATGTATTTCATGGCGCAGGACCCCGCCGTTGATTTCAATCTCGCGGACTCCTTTCTCGACGCCAATCCTGACTGGCCGGCGCGGTCGCGCATTCACGCCTGGATTGAGAAAAAAATCCCGGACTCTGCGCCCGCCGATCAGGTCCTCGCCTTTTTCGACAGCCGCGAGCCTGTGACCGGCGCCGGCAAGCTGCAACTTGCGCGCGCGCTGTTTGCGGTCGGCGATAATCGCGGCGGTGAACAACAAATTCGCGACGCCTGGATCAACAGCGCATTCACGCTCGCCGAAGAAAGGCGCCTGCTTTCAAATTACGGCGGCCGGTTGACCAAGGAAGATCACGCGGCGCGCGTTGACCGTCTTCTCTGGGGACGTCAGGTCACCAATGCAAGGCGGGTCTTTCCTTACCTTGACTCCCATGAACGGAAAAAAGCGGAAGCGCGGGCGGCGCTGTTGCTGCAGGCGTCGAGCGCGCAGCGATTGTTCGATCGTCTCCCGGAAAAAGACCAGCTCGATTCCGGCGTGCTCCATGCGGCGGTTCGTTATCACCGCCGTCGCGGTGAGGAACAATACGCCATGGCGCTGGCGCAAATGGCGCCGGAAGATCCGGCGGAACTGCGCGACGGCGGACGCTGGTGGGATGAACGCAGCCTCCTCATGCGTTGGGCGTTAAAAAACGGGCGCTTCGCCGACGCCTATGAAGTCGCCGCCGGCCATCGCATGAGCGAAGGTTCAGACTACGCCGAAGCGGAATTTTACGCTGGCTGGATCGCCTTGCGGTTCCTGAATGCGCCAGAGCGTGCGGAGACCCATTTTCTTGCGCTCGCGTCCGGGGTCGGCTCGCCTATCTCCGTTTCCAGAGCGCAATACTGGCTTGGCCGCGCCGCCGAAGCCAAGGGAGATAACGTTAGCGCTAACGCCTATTACGCCAACGCAGCGCAATATTATTATTCTTACTACGGACAGTTAGCGGCTGAGAAAATCGGCGGCGCCTTTGCTTCGTCCAGATTCGACGCTGTCGCACAGTCAACGCCAATGGACCGCGCGCTCTTTTCCTCGCGTCCTACCGTCGCCGCGCTTCGAATGCTGACCGATCTTGATCTTGAATATGAGTTTATGGTTTTCGCCTATCATGTTGATGACCAACTCGAGCGGCCCGGCGAATATGTGGAACTGGCGAAGCTCACCAATGGCGAAGGCGCGCCGCATCTCACCGTCCGTGCGGGCAAGGTGGCCATACAGCGCGACGCCTTCACGCCGGATGTCGCCTATCCGGTGATTTTCGTGCCGGATGAAGCGGCGAAATTCGTCTCGCCAGAAATCATTCTCGGCCTTTCCCGTCAGGAAAGTGAATTTAACCCCCGCGCCTATTCGCGCGCCGGCGCCCGTGGCGTGATGCAGCTCATTCCGACCACGGCGCAAATCACCGCCCGCAAGGAAGGTCTCGTCTATTCACGCGGCGCCCTGCTCGACGATCCCGCCTACAACATGACGCTTGGCTCTGCGCATCTGTCACATCTGATTGACCGGTTTGACGGCTCCCTGATCATGACCTTCGCTGGCTATAACGCCGGCGCCGCGCGCGTTGACCGTTGGATCGCCGAATATGGCGATCCCCGCAGCGACAGTGTCGACCCGCTCGACTGGGTCGAACTGATCCCGTTTTCCGAGACGCGGAACTATGTGCAACGTGTTCTTGAGAATGTGCAGGTCTATCGCGGCCGCCTGAACGAAAAACCAATCCCCGGCAAGCTCGCCTCTGATATTGAACGCGGCGGCGCGCGCAACCGCGTCGCTAATGCGCTGGCGCCGTCGCTTGTTCTGGCGAACGCCGCCTCGCGGTTCGGTCAGATGACATTGCCGCCCGTACCGCAGCGCACTGAAGAACGGGCGAGACTTTACGCCATGAAGAACCCGCCGCGCATGCCCGGCGATCAGGGCGCGCCTCTGACTGCGCCCCTGACCGCGCCGATGACTGCGCCCGGCGATGGTTCGCAAAAAGCGACGGGCGCCTCCCCTATCGCGTTTAACGCCGAGGATGACGATCCGCCCAAGACGGAAAAAAAGCCGAAGACCGGCAAGCATTCCAGAAAAATTGAACAGGTCGATGCGCCGGTGCCCGTGCTGACCCCGCGCGCAAGCGTGGACGAGACCTCGGCGGAAGTCGACGCTCCTGCCGCCGTCATGGTGACGGCGGCGAATGACGCCGCCTCTGAAGACGCGGCGCCGGAAACCCATATCATCACGCCCGAGGCTGAGCCCATGACGGAAGGCGGCCTCACCGAAGAGATCGTCCAAGAGGAAAATCTCGCGGACGAGGCCGGCATAGAGGAAGAAATGGCTGTCGCAGCGGCCGCAGACCTCCCGCCCATGGCCGAGGACGAAGCGGAACAGGTTGTGGATTTCAGCACGCCCTTAAGCGAGCAGGAATATTGCCTCGCCTATCGCGAATTCCTGTTGCGCAACGCCGAGGAAGACATGGACGCCGCCGAGCTCAACGCCAAGATGCTGGCCGACCTCGAAGACCGCGGCATGTGTCAGTAACCCGGCCAGCGATCCTTCTATCGCAACACTGACTTTTGATCGAACCCGGTTCGATCATGTCTTGCGAAGGTCGTTCATCGCTTCTATCGGCGACGCATGACAGTCGCCCCTGTATCCAATCTGAATTTCGCGCGATTACCCGATATTTCGCTATCTGAGATTATCGCTCACATGTCGGATCCGCGCATGGCGGAGCACATGCCGCTCCTCACTTTTCAATGGGATGAACGCACCGCAAGGGAATTTGTAGAAGCAAAAGAAGCGTGTTGGCGTCGTGATGGTCTCGGTCACTGGGCGTTTCTATGTAATGGCTGCTATGTCGGATGGGGCGGGTTTCAAAAAGAAGGCGACGAGTGGGATTTCGGCCTGGTGCTGAAGCCGGGCAGTTTCGGGCTGGGCGTGCGCATCACCAAAGAGGCCATCGACTTTGCAAGAGCGGATGCGCGTATTCCTTTCGTCACATTCCTGTTGCCGCCGTCCCGTTTACGACTTCGCGCGCTGGACAGGCTTGGCGCTGACTATATCGGAGATGTTGATTTTGACGGCGCCCGGTTTCGGAAATATCGGCTCGACACCGGTTGAACAGGCAAAGGCCGCCCGATGGCAGAGGCATCTGGCGGAGACGAAGGGATTCGAACCCCGCGCGCCTTTTGGCGCGCTAAGACTTAGATATCGAGGGTGAACCTTATCGTGCTGAGGCGGGCGAATGTCTGATCATTCAGCCTTCTGGCGGAGACGAAGGGATTCGAACCCTCGAAGCGGGATAAACCGCTTACTCCCTTAGCAGGGGAGCGCCTTCGACCACTCGGCCACGTCTCCGCCGCCGGTAATGCCCGGAATTGGCTGGCTTTGCAAGGCGTTGCGCGCCCTTCCCTCATGGAGGGCTGGAACCGCTGCTATGAGGCGGTGGGGCTCAACGCCAGTCGGCTATACTATGAAGAGCCCACGACAATTACGGCCGCAAAAAAGGGAGCGCAACGCCATGGGTCTTTACACTTTCGGTCAGCCGCATGGCGGCATTATCCAGACGGCTTATGTGGTCGCGGACATCCATGACGCCATGGAGAAATGGCGCACGCGGTTGAATGTAGGGCCCTGGTTCCTTCTCGATCATTTCACCGGCGAAGAGGCGACCTATCGCGGGGGGCCTGCCGTGGCCGATATCGCCATCGCCATGGGCTTTGCCGGTCACATGCAGATCGAGCTGTTGCAGCCGAATGACGATCACCCTTCGGTTTACAAGGAAACGATCGAGGAGCGCGGCTACGGGTTTCATCATTTCGGCAAGTCGTCGTTGAACTACGCCGCCGATCTCAAAGCCTACAAGGCGCATGGCTATGAACTCGCCTTCGAGGCCAAGGTGCCGAGCGGCGGGCTCGTCGGCTATCTCGACACCAAGGGAGAGCTGCCCGGCTTCCTTGAGCTGATCGAGGATACGCCGGGCCTCGACGAGATGTTCTCGTCCTTCTATCAGGCCTCCCTCGTGTGGGACGGGAAAGACCCGGTGAGATCCATGCTGACGGGCGAGCCTGTCGGCTGATTCATAATTCGTTAACCAAATCCGCATTATCCGAAATGGTCAGGATGTGCGGGGCGATGTCAGTAAAAAGCCGTTTTCTATCAGCGCTTTGCGTTATGGCGCTTGCGCCGGCGCCAGCCTTAGGCGCTGACGACGCAGCAGGCAGCGTCTATGATGCATTTGAAGGCGCCGAGGAAATCGACCTCGAAGCACAGGCGCCGGGAACCGTGATCGCCGCCATCCGCGACGCGCTTCGTCACAATCCCGATTTACGCATCGCAGAAGCGCGCAAGGACGCCGCAAGGTCCGAGCGCTTTCGGGCGCTGGGCAGCTTTCTTCCGGATGTGGAGGCGACGGCGTCCTATACCGACGACCGCTGGCGCAGCGATAGCCTGGAGGGGCTCAGCCAGAGCGAGGGAACCACGCTGGGCGTGACCGCCGTGCAGCCTCTGTTTCAGGGCTTGTCCGCTCTCAACCGTTTTCGGGCGGCGCGGGCGCGTGTGTCGCAGTCGGAACTCGCTTTGCTCTCGGCAATGCAACAGACCGCGCTGGACGCGGCGCGAGCGCATGCGGGCGTTCTTCTCGCCCGTGAGATCGTGGATCACCGCATCGAGAATATGTCGCTTGTCAGCGAGCAATTGAATATCTCCGAAAAGCGCGCCAAGGCCGGCGCGCAAAGCCGCACCGGGGTTGAGCAGGCGCGCATGCGTCTTGCGCAGGCGCAAGTCGATCTCGGCGAAGCGCGCACGCGTCTTGCACAACAGGAAGCCGCTTATATTCGCATCACCGGCCGCGCGCCCGCCGCCGAGATGACGGCTGACATGAGCGACCTTGCAGGCATTTTTTCATCGGTTGAAGATGCGCTCACCATTGCTCGCGAAGGCAACCCCGCCATCGCCGCCGCAGACGCTGCCGCAAAAGCCGCACGCCACGACAAGACTGCGGCCGCAGGCGTTTTTGCGCCGCAACTGACGCTCGAAGGCAGCTATTTCAAACGTTATGGCGAAGACCCGTTAATCGCATCGCAGGCGGATGAAGAGTATCAACTAATGGCGCGCATGCGCATGCCGCTCTTCCGGCAGGGAAACAACATCGCCAATGTGCGGTCGGCCAATGCGTCCGTCGCCCAACAGGAAGCGCAAACGACAGCGACGCTTCTGGCGGTGGAGGAAATCGTCAACCGCACCTGGCGCCAGCTTGAGCAAGCAAGAGCGCGCCGGATCGCTGCGGAATCCGGCATTGAAGCGGCGCGTCAGTCGGTGCGCGGGCTTGATATGGAATATTCCGCCGGTCAGCGTAGCGTCATCGACGTGCTTGACGGTCAGCGCGATCTTGTGATCGCGCAAATCAACGCCTCACAGGCGGCGTATGAGGTGCGGGTCACCCAATACGAACTCGCCGCCGCGACCGGCACAATCTTCGACGCGTTTGGCGACACGCTGAGATCGAAATAAGAAGCCTAGCCAGCGGTAGCGACGCCCTGCTGTTTCAGGAATTCGCGCAATTCGCCCTGCTCAAACATTTCCCGGACGATGTCGCAGCCGCCGACAAATTCGCCCTTGACGTAGAGCTGCGGAATGGTCGGCCAGTCGGAGAATTCCTTGATGCCATGACGGAGGTCGTCCGATTCAAGAACATTTGCAGCTTCATACTCGACGCCGAGGTGATCGAGGATCTGTACAACCACCGATGAAAACCCGCATTGCGGAAATTGCGGCGTCCCCTTCATGAAGACCATGACCGGGTTGGCGTCGACCTTTGCTTTGATATCGGCCTGAATGTCGCTCATCGATGGGACTCCTTTACGTCTGGCGGATAGCTAGGCGCCCGGGCGCCCCGGGTCAAGTGGCCTCGCGAAACCGTGGCTAGGCGGCCTTTTCCGCGATTTCGCCGATGATCCCGGCGATTTTCTTGGCTCCCCGGAGGCGGGCCTTGTCGTCCGCCCATTCCTGGCGGAAGACGACTTTCTGGTCTGGCCGGAGCTTCACGTCGAGGGGCGACGAGCCCATAAACTGAACGAGGCCCGGCACATTGGCGAATGTGTCATTGCGGAAAGAGATAACCGCGCCTTTCGGCCCGGCGTCGATCTTGGCGATGCCCGCCTTGCGGCAAACCGCTTTGATGGCGACAATCTCAAGAAGGTGTTCCACCTCGCGCGGCATCTTGCCAAAGCGATCCACAAGCTCCGCGCCGAAGGCGTTGATTTCCTCGGGGTCGGTCACGTCCCCAAGGCGCCGGTAAAGCGCCATGCGAACATCAAGATCGGCGACATAATCTTCCGGGATGAGAACGGATGTTCCGAGATTGATTTGCGGCGACCATTGGCCTTCCGCTTCAACCCCGCCTTCGCGCAGCTCGGCGACGGCTTCCTCCAGCATGTGCTGGTACAGCTCAACGCCCACTTCCTTGACGTGGCCGGACTGTTCCTCACCAAGCAGGTTCCCCGCCCCCCGAATATCGAGATCGTGGCTCGCCAGCGTAAAGCCGGCGCCCAGCGTATCGAGGGACTGCATGACTTTGAGGCGCCGTTCTGCGGCGTCGGTGAGCTTCTTGCGCGCGCTTGTGGTTAAATACGCGTAGGCGCGCTGTTTCGAACGACCTACCCGGCCGCGCAACTGATAAAGCTGCCCAAGACCGAACATGTCGGCGCGATGAATGACGATCGTATTCGCGGTCGGAATGTCGAGGCCGGATTCAATGATGGTGGTCGAGACGAGGACATCGAACTTGCCTTCATAGAAAGCCGTCATGATGTCTTCGAGTTCGCCGGGGCTCATCTGACCATGGGCGATCTTGAATTTCAGCTCGGGCAATTCGTCTGACAAATAGGCGGCGATGTCGTCGAGATCGGAGATGCGCGGCGCCACATAAAAGCTCTGCCCGCCGCGATAATGCTCCCGCAGCAATGTCTCGCGCGCCACCACCGGATCGAAAGGGCCGACGGTGGTGCGCACGGCAAGCCGGTCAACCGGCGGCGTCGCAATCAATGACAAATCGCGAATGCCCGACATGGCGAGTTGCAGCGTGCGCGGGATTGGCGTTGCGGTGAGCGTCAACACATGGGTGTCGGCGCGGAACTCTTTCAGGCGCTCTTTGTGTTTGACGCCGAAATGCTGTTCCTCATCGACAATGACGAGACCGAGATCGCGGAACTTGATAGTCTTCTGCAACAGCGCGTGAGTGCCGATGATGATGTCCACATCGCCGGAGGCGATGCCGTCTTTCGCGGCCTTGGCGTCGGCGGCCGAGACCATGCGTGAAAGCTGCGCGATTTTTAAGGGGAAACCTTTGAAGCGTTCGGCGAAGTTTTTGTAATGCTGGCGCGCCAGCAAGGTCGTCGGCGCGATCACCGCCACCTGACGGCCGGTCATCGCCATCACAAAGGCGGCGCGCAGCGCGACTTCGGTTTTGCCGAATCCTACATCGCCGCAGACAAGCCGGTCCATGGGCTGGCCTTTGGCGAAATCCTCGATGATGTCGGCGATGGCGTTTTCTTGATCTTCTGTTTCCGCATAGGGAAAGCGCGCGCAGAATTCGTCATAAGTTCCCGTCGTCGGCTCCACCACATCCGACGTGCGCATGGCCCGCTTGGCAGCGATAGCGATAAGCTGTTCGGCGAGCATCTTGATGCGCGCGCGCATCTTCGCTTTTCGGCCCTGCCAGGCGGCGCCGCCAAGTTTGTCGAGCTGGGCGCCGGCGTCATCGGAACCGAAGCGCGACAGGAGTTCGATGTTTTCCACGGGCAGGAACAGCTTGTCGCCGCCGTGATATTCAAGATGCAGGCAGTCATGAGGCGCCCCCTGCACCTCCAGCGTTTTCAGCCCCCTGTAGCGGGCGACGCCGTGATCTACATGGACGACAAGATCGCCGACGGAAAGGCTTGAGGCTTCCGACAGGAAATTTTCCGCGCGCTTCTTTCGGCTCCGACGCACAAGACGGTCGCCGAGAATATCCTGCTCGGAAATAAAAGCCGCATCGGGCGTTTCAAATCCCGTCTCAAGGCCAAGCACCGCTGTCATCATCGACGACTTGAGCTTTTGGACGGCGCTCCAGTCTTCGGCCTGCGCTAACTCTTTCGCGCCATGATCGGAAAGAACGGTTTTCATGCGGTCTGCCGAACCTTCAGACCAGCAGGCGATGACGACTTTCTTTTTGTCGACGATCAGTGACTTGGCGTATGTGTTGACGGCGTCGAAAATATTGATGTTTTCGGCGGCGCGCTCGGCGGCGAAGGTGCGTCCGACTTTGGCGCCAAAATTAAAGGCGCGGATATTTTCAGGCGGCGCGAACGGTGAAAGCGGGCGAAGATTTGTGGTGAACATGCGGTCTTTCCACTCATCATCGTTCAAATAGAGCGCATCAGGTTTGAGCGGACGATAGACCGGCGACGCGAAATCATTGTTGCGCGGTTTCCTGGTTTCCGCATCTTCAGCCCGCGCCTCGTAATGGTCGCGTATCGCGTTGAGTCTTTCCTCAACCGCCTCATCCGCCAGATGATCCATGAACACGAGCGCATCGCCGACAAAGTCGAACAGCGTGTCCATATGGTCGTAAAAGAGCGGCAGCCAGTGTTCAGCGCCGGCATGGGTGCGCCCCGCGCTGATCGCCTCATAAAGCGGATCGTCGCCGGCGGGACCAAACGTCGCCACATAGCCCTTGCGAAAGCGGGAAATCGTTTCTTCCGACAACAAGATCTCGCTCGCCGCCGCCAGGGAGAACCCGGAAAGCTGGCGCGTGGTGCGCTGGGTTTCAGCGTCGAAAGCCCGGACGCTTTCCAGCGTGTCGCCAAAAAAGTCGAGACGCACCGGCTCTTCCGCGCCGGGCGGAAAAATGTCCACAAGGCCGCCCCTGACGGCGAATTCGCCGGGCTCGCGCACCGTCGACGATCGCGCATAACCGTTCGCGCTGAGATAGGCGGTCAGCGCATCGAGCTCCATCACAGCGCCCGGCGCCAGCGACAGCGCCGCATTCTCGATGACGTCTTTCGGCGGCGTTTTCTGGATGGCGGCGTTGATGGGCGCGACAATGATAAAGGCGCCCTCACCGCGTCGCTGGATCGCTGCCAGCGCCGCCATGCGTTTTGACGAGACGGCCGAAGACGGCGACACCCGGTCATAAGGCAGGCAATCCCATGCTGGATATTCAATCACAGGAATATCGGGCGCAAAGAATTTCAGGGTTTGCGCCATGGCGGCGGCGCGTGCGCCGTCACGGGCGATATGCAGCACGAGATTTTTTGTCGAGCGCGCCGCGTCAGCGACAGCAAGCGCATCCGCCCCTTCCGGCGCACCGAAAACATCGAGATGGCCTTGCGTTTTCCAGGCGGTTTCGGCGCTCATCGCCGCCACACCGGAAACCATCGTTTTGCCGTCCGCCATCACCATTCCTCAACGCAAAATGCGCGGGACGCCGATTTGACGGCCCGCGTGGTCGCAAGGATGTAGGCCGGAGAGATTACGAATGCAACGAGGGGATGCGCGGCTTTTCCCGATCACCCAACGGCGGCGGCGTCATCGCGATATTTGCGCCGGTGATGAACGCCGGCCGCTGAGCGCAGTTTTTCCACCTGCAGATCAGTCTCGCAGGAGACGCGGTTGCGACCGAGATTCTTGGAAAGGTAAAGCGCTTCGTCGGCGCGGGCGATCACCGAGAGAAGACTCTCGCCGGGCTGTAAAAGGGCCGCGCCGAAGCTGGCGGTGAAGGCGCACCCGCCTTCGGTCTCCGCAGTGTCAATCCGCAGCTCGCTGAAATCGCGGCGCAACGCTTCGGCCAGATCTTTGACCGCATGTAAGGGCTCGCCCACGACCAGCATGGCGAATTCCTCACCGCCGATCCGGCCGGCGATACGGTCATGATCGGCATATTGCGTGAACAAGGCGCCGAGCTCGGCGATCACCATGTCGCCAAAGGCATGGCCCTTGGTGTCATTGACCTGTTTGAAATGGTCGATGTCCGCGAGAATGACCGCGACAAACTCGTGATCGGCGCGCGCACGCAAGGCGTGTTCGGCTGTTTCCTCAAACCCTCGCCGGTTATAAACGCCGGAGAGACGGTCCGTGACAGAGCGCTGTTGCAGCTCGTTGATGATGTCGGTGCTGCAGGCGACCAGAAGCGCCATACCTGTTGTGACCGCACAGGCGCCGACAACGAAATGCAGCGCCATGACAAAAATTGTCTGATCAAAACCTTCGACCGAAGACGCCCCGCCGGCGAAATACGCCAATAGCAAGGGGCGGACAAAACATTGCAGGCAACTGACGAAGTAAACCCAGAAAATTATTTTATCGATTGTCCGGGGCAGATGATTGCGAATGTAAACAAGGCCGATCGAGAAAATCACGCCGCAGCCGAAATTCGCGAGAAAGGAGCTTGTCCAGCCATAACCGTTGGCCAGATACGACCAGCTGTATAGCGACATGTGAATAACGAACGCCGCCCCGAAAAGCCTCCATGGCGCCGCGCCGCGATAAAGGCAGGCAACGCCGGCGGCGGAAAGAACAGCCGTCGCGGCATAAACGGCGCTGATCGCGATAGCGCCTGCATGGAGAATGTCGGCCTGCTCCAGAATATCCACGGTAAAGGCGGCGGCGCCGAGCAGATAGGAGATGGCGAGCATGAGGACTGCTCGCGACGGCCGGACGGCGTTCACGGCGAAAAAACCCGCTGCAAAGAGCAGGAAAACGAGCGGATTCAAGAGTTGGAAATAAGATTCCGCCTGCACGCGACACGACTCTCCAGATGGCGGACGCAGCCCCGCACTATCCCCGCCAAAAAAATAGGCGGAAATTGGTAACGTCAGGTTTAGGAAAGCACTGAAATTGTCGAATGGTTAATGAAAGGTTGCGCCGTGTAGGCGGCGAACTTTAGCAAGCAACCGGTCACGGCCTAACCCCGTGGAATCTCAAACGCCTTGAGCTTGTCGAGAACACTGCCCTGAAGCTCGGCCGGCGCCTCCAGCTTGTCGGTGGCCCAGGCGTATAGCTCGCGGTCATTCTGTTTGAGCAGCGTTTCGAATTGATCAAGCTGGTCCTCGTCCATATCGCCCAGATGCGCCTTTGCGAAACCTCCGATAAGAAGATCGGCCTCCTTGAAGCCGCGATAAGTGGCGAGATAAAGAAGCCGCTTGCGGCGAATGTCGATGGTCTCACTCATGCGCCGTTCCCCGTCATGGCGCGAATGATGTCCGTAATGACGCCGGTTTGGGAATGGTGAAGCGCATGTCCCGTATCCGGCACTAATGTCAGCGACGCGCCGTCGATTTCCGTCGCAAGCTGTTTTGAATGCAGGTCCGGACTGACGGTTGAATCGCTCGTTCCCGTCACGATAGCAACGGGGAGAGACAGCCCTTCATAGCGCGGTTGCTGCGCGATGATTTCAGCTTTGAGATGGGAAATATCGGCGGCGTTCGATTTGAAATCATGCGGACGGAACAACAATGAAAGGCCGCTCTTTTCATAATAGCCTTCCGGCGGCGCATCGGGTGCAAAGGATGCGGCGACGTTCTTTTCCGCAGACAAAGACGCATAGGGCGGGATCACCAGGCGGCGCAGGAAAAACCCGGCCACAGGCCAGCCGGAAACCTTGTTGTACCAGGCGATGCCGCCCGGCCATTCATGGCTGACCGCCGCCAGCAAGACGAGCCCGCTCATCTCGTCCTGATATTCAAGCGCATAACGCAGCGCCACGGCGCCGCCAAAGCTTTGCCCCACGACTACCGGGTCTTCAACGCCGAGCGCATCAACTGCGCCTTTGATCAGTCTTGCCTGCGTTTCAAGCCGCCAGCCATCGTCTGGACGTGTGGAATATCCGCGCCCCGGCCGGTCAATCAGGATGACGCGATGATCAGTAGAAAGACTATCGCCAAGCGCCATCTTCATATCGCGCAAATTGACGCTGGCGCCGTGGATCAGGAGCAGCGGCGGCTTCTCGCTGTCACGCGGGCCGATATCCATAACGTGGAGGCGTTCGCCTTCAACATCGATGAGAGTCCCAATCGCCGGGGCGCTTTTCTGCGCCGACCAAGCCGCGCACCCGGAAAGCCCTGTAAGTGCGGCGACAATAAAAAGAGCGATCAGGAGGCTCACACGCATTCCGGACTACATCTCTCCGGGGGCGGCTTCGACGATGGGATAAAAGTCGTCGGCCTTGAGGCTGGCGCCGCCCACCAGCGCGCCATTGACGTTGGAGATTGCGAGAATTTCTTTTGCATTCCCCGGCTTCACCGAGCCGCCATAAAGAAGACGCGTTCCTTCCGGCGTTTTCGACCGGATGAAATCATGCATCTCGGCGATGTCGTGATTGGTCGGCGTCAGCCCGGTGCCGATGGCCCAGACCGGTTCATAAGCGACGACATACGCCTCGCCGGTTTCGGGAAGCGATCCGGCAAGCTGCGCGCCGACAATCTCCAGCGCCTTGCCCGCCTCACGCTCGTCTTTGATTTCGCCGACACAGATGATCGGCGTCAGCCCGGCGCGGAAAGCGGCCTCGGCCTTGGCTTTGACGATGGCGTCTGTTTCGCCGTGATCGGCGCGGCGTTCGGAATGGCCGACAATCACATAGGCGGCGCCGGCGTCCGCCAGCATCTCCGCGCTGAGATCGCCCGTATGGGCGCCGCTGGCCTTGGGGTGGCAGTCCTGTCCGCCGATCTGGATCGCCTCATCGGAATAGCTTGCGGCGAAAGCCGCGACGAGGGTCGCCGGCGGACAAATGAGGACCTCCCGGTCATCGGGCGCGGAGCCCCCGAGCTTGCCGATCAACGCATCGATTTCTGACTTGGCGGCGGCAAGGCCGTTCATCTTCCAGTTGCCGGCGATCAGCGGTTTCATGGGCCTTGGTCCCCTTTATAATCATTGGTTTGGGCCGGGGTAAGCGATGCAGCGGGGCCTGTCCAGTCAGGGCCCGCCGCCCGGCCTTGCCGTCCGAGATGAGCGCCACTAGGTTACGCGACAATTTTGGAATGCGGCCAGTTATTTGGCCCGGAAATCGAGGCGGTATCAATGCTCAGTCAGGTTCGCGGCGCACTCAAAGGAGTGGTGGCCTGGATCATTATCATCCTTCTGGTGGCCGCTTTTGCGCTGTGGCAGGTGCCGAGCGCCTCGCAGCTCCTGTCCAATTCGGCGGTCACCGTAGGCGGTGAAAGTTTCTCCCAGCGGACGGTGAGCCGTGAGTTCGACCAGACCTTCCAGCGCGCGGCGCGCGAATCCGGCGGCGGGCTCACCCGAGAGCAGGCCGTCGCCAGCGGCATGGCCGGACAGGTCGTGGACCGGCTCGTCACCCAGTCGGCCCTCGACCAGTATGCGCAGAAAATGAACCTCGCCCTGCCGCGCGAGGCGATCCGTGACTATCTGCAGGAGACCGAGATTTTTCAGAATCCGGCGACCGGTGAATTCGACCGGACGACGCTCGAAAACATTCTCCTGAGCAACGGCCTGACGGTGCAACAATTTGAATCGATGATGCATGACGATCTGCGGCGGAGCCAGCTGGTCGAAGCGCTCGTCTCCGAAGCATCGGCGCCGGACAGCTTCATGGATGCGATGATTCTGCGTGAAACTGAGCGCCGCCGCGTCGCCTATCTGACCGTAACAGACGAAATGGCCGGTGAAGCCGCCGAACCGACTCCAGAAGACCTTCAGGCTTATTACGAAGAAAACAAAGAGGTCTTCACGGCGCCGGAATACAGAACCTTCGATCTTCTGGTCTTGCGGTCGGAAGATTTCCGCGAAGGGCTGGAAGCGCCGGAAGAAGAAATGCGCCGCCTTTATGAGGCTGGCAAGGATCGGCTCTATTCAACGCCGGAAACGCGCACGCTCTACCAGATCACCTATGAAACCGAAGCGGAAGCCGAAGCCGCCATCGCCGACCTGGCGCAGGGAGCGACCTTTGAAAGTCTCGCGCTGGCGCGCGGGCTGACGCTTGACGCCGTGACCTTCGCCGACGCCACACAAAACCAGATTGTCGATCCGGCTGTTGGCGCTGCGGCGTTCGAGGAAAGCGTTGAGGAAGGCGCGGTCGTCGGTCCCGTACGTAGCCTGTTCGGCTGGACCGTGGCGCAGGTCGCCGGCGTGACGCCGGGCGAGGAACGCTCCTTCGAAGAGGTGCGCGCCGAGTTGGAAGCCTCTTATCTCGACAACGATGTGCGCCGCCGGATGCAGGACGCCATCGATGAGATCGAGGAAGAACGCGACACCGGCGCCGAACTTTCCGAGGCTGCGGAAGTGGCGGGTTTTGCGGTAGAAACCTTCGGCCCCATTGACCGCGTCAGCTTCGCGCCGGGCGGCGCCATCATCGACAAGGTGCCGGGCGAAGCGATCGCTGAAGCCTTCCAGCTCGACGAAGGCGAACAAAGCGAGGCGCTGCGGCTTGCAACGGAAGATGGTTATTTCTTTGTGTCGCTCCGCGAGATCACCCCTCCGGCGCTGAAACCCTATGATTATGTCGAGTCAGAAGTGGAAGAACGCTGGCGCGCCGCCGAACGCCGCGAGCGTATTGAAAAAACAGTCGCCGCCATTCGCGAAGCCGTGAGGGCTGGTGAAAGTTTGAACGATGTCGCCGATCAATATGGACGTGCGCCGATTGAAATGGTGATTGACCGCCGCTTCACCAATGAGGTGATCGACAAGCCGTTCAACGAGCAAATATTCTTTGCCGGTTTGAATGATCTCGTCGCCAGCTCTGTCGGAAACAGCGGCGCACAAGTGATCGCCGAGGTGCGCGAAATCGGGTTTGGCCGCAGCGCCATTTCTCCGCCGGAAGAACAGCGTCTCGCCGAACTGGTGGGGATGCAACTCGATCAGGAACTGATTTCAGCCTTTGTCGAGGGCATTCGCGAAGATTATGGCGTGAAGATCAACCAAAGCCAGATCGACGCAATCTTTAACGACGGATTCTAGCAAGCTGTGAGCGTTAGCCCTGATTTTGAGAGTTTTGATAGGGCTTACGCTGACGGACGGCCGCAACTGGTCTGGCGCAGCCTCGTCAACGACCTCGAAACGCCGGTGTCGGCCTATCTGAAGCTCGCCGCCAATCGCAAGAACGCGTTTCTGTTGGAGTCGGTCGAAGGCGGTGAACAGCTTGGCCGGTTTTCCGTGATCGGTTTCAAGCCGGACGTCATCTGGCGCGCCAATGGCGCACAATCGGAAATCAACCGCAATGCGGCCGCGGATGTGCATACGTTCAAACCGCAAGAGGGAGCGGCGCTCGATAATCTGAAAAAGCTGCTGGCTGAGTCCGAACTGACGCCGCCCGAAGGCGCGCCGCCCATGGCCGCTGGCGTCTTCGGCTATCTCGGCTATGACATGGTGCGTCAGATGGAGCGTCTGGGACCGAAACCGGAAGGCGGTCTCGGAACGCCTGACTCCCTTTTCATTCGGCCGACGGTCGTGGCGATCTTTGACAATGTGCGCCAGGAGATCAGCCTGTTCTCGCCTGTCCGCCCGGAGCCTGGCCTGTCTGCACGCGCCGCCTATTCCCGCGCGTCAGAACGCCTTGCCGATGCCGTTTCTGATCTCCAGGCGCCATTGGCCGAGGCGCGCGGCGCCAGCAATGAAGCGTCGCAGGACGCGCCGCAGACGTCAAACACCGATGAGGCCGACTACAAGGCGATGGTGGCGCGCGCCAAAGACTATATCGGCGCGGGCGATATTTTTCAGGTGGTGCTGAGCCAGCGTTTCTCGCGTCCGTTCGAGGCGCCGCCTTTTTCCCTTTACCGCGCGCTCAGGCGATCAAACCCCTCGCCTTTCATGTTCTATTTCAATTTCGACGTGTTCTCCGTCATTGGATCGAGCCCGGAGATTTTGGTGCGTGTGCGCGACGGCGAAATCACCATCCGCCCCATTGCCGGCACGCGCCCGCGCGGCGCCACGACGCAAGAGGATCAACGGCTTGCAGAAGAGCTGATCAATGATCCGAAAGAGCGCGCAGAACATCTGATGCTGCTCGATCTTGGCCGTAATGATGTCGGACGGTCTGCGGCGGTCGGTTCTGTAAAGGTGACGGATCAGTTCTCTATCGAGCGCTACAGTCATGTCATGCACATCGTTTCCAATGTGGTGGGCCGTTTGCGCGACGGTGAACATCCCGTGAATGCCGTTGTCAGCGGCTTTCCCGCCGGCACGGTTTCCGGGGCGCCGAAAATCCGCGCCATGGAGATCATTGACGAACTCGAAAAAGAAGCGCGCGGGGTTTACGCCGGTGCCATCGGGTATTTTTCAGCCAATGGCAATGTAGACACCTGCATCGCGCTGCGGACCGCTGTCGTCAAAGATGGGACGATGTATGTGCAGGCCGGCGCCGGGATCGTCGCAGATTCCGATCCGGCTTCAGAACAGGCCGAATGCGAAAACAAGGCGAAGGCGCTGTTCGCCGCCGCCAAGACGGCTCTCGCCCGTGAGGGCAATCGCTGATGCGGCGCTGACCCGCAGGGGATTTGCGACGAATCGCCCGCGCCGTGCGATAAAGCCATCAGCCCTCAACGGCGATATGGACTACAACCGGCTCAACCTGCGCGCATTCGGGCGCGCTTAAAGACCATGGAAGGGGCACCCTATGCTGAAATCACTCAAAGCCGCACTGGCGGCGACAACCGCCTTCGCCGCGCTCGCCGGCGCGCACGCCTATGCGCAAGCCGCCGAACCCGCCGCCGCGGAAACCGCACAAACCGAAGATGAGCGCCTCTCGGCCTTTTTCGAGGAAATCTTCCAGCGCAATCTCGCCAACAGCCCGATCTTCCAGGCCCAGCTTGGCATGAAAACGGAACGCTATGGCGAATGGGACGATTTCTCCGACGCCGAAGCGATCCGCCAGAACGAAGAAACCAAAGACGATCTCGCCCGTCTCCGGACGGAATTCGACTACGACAAACTCTCCGAACAATCGAAAGTCAGCTATCGCATTTTCGAATTTCTGCAGGAACGCGCTGTTGAAGGTTTCGATTACCGCTTTCACGGTTACGCCTTTTCAACGATGAATAATCCATCGACGTTTCCTGCGACGTTTCTTCAAAACATTCATAGCGTCGCCAATGTCTCCGATTCCGAAGCCTATATCTCGCGGATCAGCAAGCTCGACACCGCCATGGATCAACTGATCGAAGGTATCGACATGGCCGCCGAGCGCGGCATCGTGCCGACGTCATTCTCCTTTGATCCGGTGCTGGAAGACAGCTCCAACATGACCAAGGGCGCGCCTTTCGACGACAGCGGCGAAGACAATGCGATCTACGCAGACTTCAAAACCAAGGTTGAAGCGCTTGAAATCAGCGCCGCCGAAAAGGCGCGGCTCATTTCCGAAGCGGAAGCGGCGCTGACCGGCCCTTATAAAACCGCCTATGATAAATTCGTCGCGAAAGTAGCGTCGCTGCGCGATCAGTCACATGGCCCCAATGGCGTGTGGGCCTTGCCGCAGGGTAAGGAATATTACGAAAACCGTATTTCTTTCTGGACCAGTGAAAAAGACCTTAGCGCCGCGGAAATTCATAAGATCGGCGTGAAGGATGTGAAACGCATCCGCAAGGAAATGAAGAAGATCATGCAGCAGGTGGGCTTTGACGGCACGCTTTCAGAGTTCTTCGACCATCTGCGCACCGATCCGTCGAACTTCTTCCCTAATACGGAAGAAGGCCAGCAGGCCTATCTCGACCAGTCGAAAGCCTATATCGACTCGATCTACGCTGACGTCGACAAATACTTCAACATTCTGCCGAAAGCGCCGCTGGAAGTGCGCAAGGTCGAGGAATGGCGTGAAGAAACGGCGCCCATCGCCTTCTATAACCGTCCGTCCCCGGATGGTTCGCGCCCGGGCATCTACTATGTCAACCTCAAGGACATGACGACCAAACAGAAGCACGAAATGGAAACCGTCGCCTATCATGAAGGCGCGCCAGGCCACCATTTCCAGATCGCTATCCAGCAGGAGCTGACCGGCGTTCCCACCTTCCAGAAATTTGCGTTCTTCGGCGCCTATACCGAAGGCTGGGGGCTTTACGCCGAGCGTCTCGCCAAAGAAGAAGGCCGCTTCACCGACCCGATGCAGGATTTCGGCCGGTTGCAGAACGAAATGCTGCGCGCCTGCCGTCTTGTTGTCGACACGGGCGGGCACTCCAAGAAATGGACCCGCGAGGAAATGATCCAGTACATGCTCGACAACAACCCGATGACCGAGGAAGACGCCACGAAAGAAGTCGAGCGTTATCTCGACATGCCGGGCCAAGCGCTTTCCTACAAGATCGGCATGATCAAGATCCTCGATCTGCGTGAAAAAGCGAAAAAGGCGCTGGGCGATGATTTCGACATTCGCGATTTCCACGATGTCGTCCTCAAAAACGGCGCTGTCGCCCTTCCGATCCTTGAAGAGCTGGTCGACGCCTATATCGCCGAGAAAAAAGCGGCTTAGCGAAACCGCCTTTCATCAGAAAAAGAGCGCTTCGGCGCTCTTTTTTTGTGGGCTTACAACCGAAGCCTCGCCGCCGCCGCATAGGTTTGGGGTTGAGAGGCGGTGTCATCGATCCGCCTCAAGGCGCTCGCGAACACAAGGTCAAATCCGCGCGCCGGCGCCGTCGTCAGCCAGGGGCCGAGAACGTCCAGCGTTTCCGGACGCGGATGGCCGATAGCGACAACATAGCCGGTCTCGCGCGCAATGCGCTCGGCAAGCGCCAGCTGTCCCTTCACCGATTCCCCATCGCCGACCTCATTGTCGAGAAAAACGTCGCGATAAAAAATTTCAACGCCAAGCTCTTTCGCCGCCGACCGCGCCGCGCTGTCCGGTGTCGTCACCGAGTCGAGAAAAAAGACGCCGCGGTGATTAAGATAACCGAGCAGCGTCTTCATGGCGGCGATGTCTTCAGTGGCCTTAGAGCCCATGTGATTGTTCACGCCCGTATAACCTTCGAAACGGTCGAGATTCCATTCAAGCGTTTGCAAAAACTCACCGCCCGTCATGTCGATTTTCAGCGCATGAGATCCCGGATCGGCGTCGCCATGCGGCTCCATGGGAAGGTGCAGCATGATTTCCGCGCCGCCCTTGCGCGCCGCCTCGGCAAGATCGCGCACCTTTCTCGCGTAAGGCAGGAAGGAATAGGTCACGGGTCCGGGAAGGGTCAGCGCCCGCTCGCTGTTGCGCCGGTCGACCCCCATATCGTCGAGAATGATCACGATTTTGGGCCGGGCGGCGGGCGCAGCATAGGCGGGCAATTGCCCGTCCGGCGGCCGCAACCGTTCCGGCGCGCCGGAAACGATCTCCGCGATAATCCGATCGCGCTCTATGCGCGCCGGATCTTCTGCGATTTCTGTTTGCTCTGACGGCGCCCGTACAATGGCGGCGGCGGTTGCGCCGCGCTGGCCGAGATAAGCGGAAAGCGCGCCCACCAGAACGCCGGCGAACGCCATCGCCACGGTGGCGATCAGCCCGGCGTTGCCTGCCCTTTCCCCGGGAAACCGGACGCTCTTTATTCTTTTTGCGCGCATCTGCGTCATCGTTCTCGCCGCCTCATGCAAAAACAAAGGCTTGCGCCCTTTCGCATCGGCGTTAAATCATTCTCCCAACAGATCACTATTACTGATTCTCGGGCCCAATGATCCTGCTGATCGACAACTATGACAGTTTCACCTTCAACCTTTTTCACCTGATCGGGGAATTGGGGGAGGAAGTGACCGTTGTCCGCAATGACGCCCTGACGGCGGCGGAGGCGCTGGAGATGGGGGCCGAGGCGATTGTCCTGTCCCCGGGCCCCTGCACGCCCAATGAAGCCGGCATTTGCCTCGATCTGGTGAAGCTCGCGGCTGAGCGGCGCGCGCCGGTCTTCGGCGTCTGCCTCGGCATGCAATCCATCGCCCAGAGCTTTGGCGGCGTCATCGCCCGCGCCGGGCGGCTGATGCATGGAAAAACGTCGGACATCACCCATGACGGGCAAGGCGTGTTCGCCGGGCTGCCCTCGCCTTTCACGGCGACGCGGTATCATTCGCTGGTCGCCGAACGCACCAGCCTGTCGAATGCGCTGACCGTCACGGCGACGGCCGCCGATGACAATGAGATCATGGGTCTCGCCCATCGCGAGCTTCCCATCATGGGCGTGCAGTTCCACCCTGAAAGCATCGCGACGGAACATGGCGTGCAGATGTTTGCAAATTTTCTTGCGACGGTTCGCCAATGAGTTCGTTCACGCCGCATCTCCAGCGCGCCACGTCGGGCGTGTCCTTGTCCGCTGACGAGATGCGCGCGGCGATGAATGCGCTTTTTTCCGGCGACGCCAGCGATATCGAGATCGCCGGTTTTCTGGCCGCCCTGCGCGCGCGCGGCGAAACCGTGGAGGAAATTGCAGCGGCGGCGATGGCCATGCGCGATCACGCGCTGAAGGTCGATGCGCCTGATGACGTAATCGACACCTGCGGCACCGGCGGCGACGGCGCCGGGACCTACAACATATCAACGGCGTCCGCGCTGATTGCCGCCGGTTGCGGCGTTAAAGTCGCCAAGCACGGAAACAAGGCGCTGTCTTCCAAATCCGGCTCGTCGGAAGTTTTGGAGGCGCTGGGCGTCAGACTCGATATTTCCCCGCAGCAGATTAGCTGCTGTATTGAGGACGCGAATGTGGGTTTCATGTTCGCCGCGCTTCATCACAAAGCGGTCGGGCATGTGGCCGCGGCGCGCAAAGGGCTGGGGGTCAGAACCCTGTTCAATGTGCTCGGCCCCCTGTCCAATCCCGCCGGCGCCAAACGGCAGGTCATGGGCGTGTTTGCGCGCGATCTCGTGCGTCCCATCGCCGAGGTGATGCCGCTGCTTGGCGTGACGCGCGCCTGGGTCGTTCACGGAAGCGATGGCCTCGATGAATTGACGACCACGGGCGCCAGTCATGTGGCCGCGCTGAAAGATGGCGCTGTCAGCGAATTTGACGTTACACCTGAAGACGCCGGGTTGGGCCGCGCCAGCGCCGCCGATCTCGCCGGCGGAGATCCATCGGAAAACGCCGCCGCGCTGTGGCGCTTGCTCGAAGGTGAAAAATCCGCCTATCGCGACATAGCTGTCTTGAACGCCGCCGCCGCGCTGATCGTGGCTGACAAAGCCGATGATCTCGACGCCGCGGCGCGCATGGCCGAAAAAGCCATCGATACGGGCGCGGCCATGGGGGCGCTGAAAAGACTGGTTGAGCTGTCGAACCAATGACCATTCTCGACGACATCATCGCCTATAAGAAGACGGAGGTGGCGCAGGCGAAAGCCAATGCGCCGATGGCGGCCATCGAGGCGCTGGCGAAGGACGCAGGGCCCGTGCGCGGGTTCCGGCGGGCGCTGGAGAAAAAAGCGGCAAACGGTTTCGCCCTCATCGCGGAAGTGAAAAAGGCGAGCCCGTCGAAAGGGCTTATCCGGCCCGATTTCAGCCCGGCGGACATCGCCCGGGCCTATGAGGCGGGCGGCGCGGCCTGCCTTTCCGTCCTCACTGATTCTCCGAGCTTTCAGGGCGCACCGGAATTCCTGGCGGAGGCCCGCGAGGCGACCCGCCTTCCCGCCCTGCGCAAGGATTTCATGATCGATCCTTATCAGGTCGCCGAAGCCCGGGCCTGGGGCGCAGACTGCATTCTCCTGATCATGGCCTGCCTCTCCGACGCGCAGGCCGGCGAGCTGATGGAAGCCGCTGCGCGCTTCAATGTCGACGTGCTGGTGGAGACCCATGACGAGGAAGAGATGCGCCGCGCCATTAAGCTTAACGCCAATCTTATTGGTATAAACAACCGGAATTTAGCGACTTTTGCGACCTCTCTTGATACAACATCGAGGCTCGCCGCGCTGGCGCCGGCCTCCGCGCTGCTTGTCAGCGAAAGCGGAATCAACAGCCACGCCGACCTCGTTCGGCTCGCTGGCGACGGCGCCAAGGGGTTTCTCGTTGGAGAAAGCCTCATGCGCCAGCAGGATGTAAAGGCCGCAACAAAAGCGCTCCTCCACCCTGTTTCCATTGCCTGATTCCTTTTCGCCTGTTGACGGCCCCCAAGAACAACCATAGAACATCGTTGTCGTTTTGTTCTTCTGTCGTTTCGGGCGTGCAAACAGCCTTTGGTTGAATGCCCACCGTCAGAGGAACCTGCAACGGGCTTGGGTCCGGGGAAAATCTCCCTGGAGTCGCGGTCCGCAAAAAGAAGTGCGAGGGCGGAAATGCTCACCAAGAAACAACATGAGCTGCTGGTTTTCATCAATGACCGGCTCAGCGAGACCGGCGTCTCGCCATCCTTTGACGAGATGAAAGAGGCGCTGGATCTGCGCTCCAAATCCGGCATCCACCGGCTCATCACGGCGCTGGAAGAACGCGGCTTCATCCGCCGCCTGCCGCACCGCGCCCGGGCCCTTGAGGTCCTGAAAATGCCGGAAGACGCGAAACCGAGTGTCAAACCGAGCCCTGCGCAAAAGGGCTTCCGCCCGGCCGTGGTGTCGAGCCCTGATTTTCAGCGCGGGCGCCCCTCCACATCAACCAGGTCCCCACAGGTCTCGGCGGCCGCAGCCGGCGTTGTCGATCTGCCGGTTCTTGGCCGCATCGCCGCCGGCACGCCGATCGAAGCCATCCAGCATGAAGTGGACCGCTTCTCAGCCCCTGAAGCCTTTATCGGCAAGGGCGATCATTACGTGCTCGAGGTGCAGGGCGAATCCATGATCAACGCCGGCATTGAGGATGGCGACTTTGTCGTCATCAAGCGCTGCTCCGACGCAGAGAACGGCGCTATTGTCGTCGCCCTCGTGGATGATGAGGAAGCCACCCTGAAACGCTTGCGCCGCAAGGGCGCCTCCGTCGCGCTCGAAGCCGCCAACCCCGCCTTTGAAACGCGCATCTATGGTCCGGATCGCGTCGCGGTGCAGGGCAAGCTTGTCGGGCTGATGCGTCGCTACAATTAGCGCGCGCCCGTCCAAGGCCTTATCCCGCGCAGTTCATTGGCGGACTGAACCTTAAGTCTTCCATCGGGCTCAATCCAGAGCGCATGGGCTCCGCGTTTCCAGGCTGAGCGGCGGTCGATCAGAAAAGCTTTGCAGGCCCGCCAGTCTTTGTTGCTGACCGGGAAAAAGGCGACCACCAGATCGGCGCGCTGGCAATCTTCTGCAAGGCTCGCCTTATCGCTCACAAATGCGGCGGTGATATGGGCGCGGTCCTTGATGTCGCCAGCGCAACCCGCCGCGTCGCAGGTGAAAATCTCCGAGATCGCCTCGGGTCTGACGCGCTCGATGTCTAAGCCCGCCGCCTCTTCCCACATGCTCGCGGCGAATTTTTCCCGGCGCGTGGAGTGAACGAAGAGCGTCGGCTCACCCTCTTCGTTCTGCGCAACAACGCCGGCGTTAAGTCCTGTCGGAGAGACGAATAGCAGCGGCGGGCGCGCATGGGCGACCAAGAGAGCGGCAATCGGGATCGCGGCGAGCCCCGCCAGCCGCCATGGCGCGCGGGACAGGCACAGCCAAAGCCCGCCAGCCGTCAACGCCAGCATGGCCGATTGCGGCCATTGCGGCGTCGTGGAGACGGCCCCTTCAAGTCCGGACACCCAGCTTGCGATATTGAGGACAACTTCCATCCACCAGGCGGCGATGCGCCAGGCCCATGCATCGAGACCAAAGGGCGTGAGGACGAGGGCAAGAACGGCGAACGGAACGATCAGGAACCCCATCAGCGGCATCGCCGCCATATTTGCCGGCAGCGAATAAATCGCAACCCGGTTGAAGTGAAACAGCGCGTAAGGCGCTGTCGCCAACGCCGCGATAGTGTCAGTCAGGGCCAATGCAATTAGGTATGTGCGCAGACGCGACGCCCATGACGGATCAAAGGCCGGTTTTGCACGGGCGCTGAACCATTCATATGCGGCGATCAGCGCCGTCACGGCCGCGAACGACATCTGAAAGCCGGGATGGAAAAGCGCTTCCGGTGTCGTCAGGAGAATAATCACCGCCGCAATCGCGACATTGCGCAAGGACAACGCGCGCCGGTCGACAAGGATCGCGAGAAACATGATCGCCGCCATGATGAAGGCGCGCCGCGCTGACCATCCGCCCCCGGACAATATGAGATAGAAAAGACCGGAGAGGAGCGCCGCCCCCGCCGCCCATTTCTTGATGGGAAACCGCAAGGCGACGGGTTCGATCGCGGCGAGGCCAAAGCGCACGGTGAAAAAGACGAGCCCTGTCGCAAGACCCATATGAAGGCCCGAAATCGCAAGCAAATGGGCGAGCCCGGCATCGCGCAAGGCGGCTTCCGCGCGGTCCGAAATCGCCCCGCGTTTGCCCGTGACGATCGCAGCGAGGATCGCCCCGCCTTCCTTGTGGTTGCGCGTCGCCTCAATAATGCGCGCGGCGAGATTGACGCGCATGGTTTCAATATCGGCCGCCAGCAATTGCCTGAAGCTCTTCTCCGCCGCCGGATCGGCAACCGGCGCCGACACGGCGATCCCGACGGCGCCGATGCGCTGAAAATAGAGCTGGCGCGCAAAATCAAACGCGCCGGGCGCAACGGGCGGCGGCGGCGGAGACAATCTTGCGCGAACGCTGATGAGATCGCCGGGCCGGGCGTCAAAGCCTTCGCCGCGCCAGGTGATGCGCGCCCGCGCCGGCGTTTCATCAGGCGGGAGATCTTCAATGCTGTTGAGCGCGACCACATAACGCCTTTGGCGCTCGCTTTCCTCAACGGAAAGAAGCCGCCCGGTGGTCTCCACAATGCCAAGCTCGCGGCCAAGCTGCGGCGCGGCCACTTGCGCCGTGCGCCAGTCCGCGGCGACAAAACCGAGCGTCACAAACATGAGCGCCGTCATCGCGCGTTGAAATGAGCTTCGCCACAAGGAAAGGCAAACGAGAAGAACCAGCGCCGCGGCGCCGATGCGCCAATCCGGTTCCGCCTTGAGCCCGAAATAAAGCCCGGCGCCGAGCCCGATCGCTGCGGGCGTCCACAGGGAAAGGCGGGCGAAGTCCAGGGCCGCCCAGCGCTGTAGCGCCCGCCATGAAAGAAACGCCATGCGCGACAGGGGCGGCGCTTCGGCGAAGGTCTCACCATGCGCTTGCGTCTCAGGACCGGTTTTCGCCAGTTCAGCGACCATCCGTCATCGCCCCGCCAATGCGCCCCCCAAGTCCGGGCATAGGCGCCGGAGCCCCCTCATGCTATCCCGCGCCCGCCAAACCGAAACGCAACAAGAGGAGCCGGTCTTTTTAGTATGGCCGATAATCAACAGCCTGTCGTCACCCGCTTCGCGCCCTCGCCCACTGGATATCTGCATATTGGCGGCGCGCGGACGGCGCTTTTCAACTGGCTCTATGCGCGCGGGCGCGGCGGCAAGTTTCTGCTGCGCATCGAGGACACGGATCGCGCCCGCCACAATGAGGCGGCGGTTGACGCCATCATTGACGGGCTCAAATGGCTGGGCCTCGATTGGGACGGCGATCCCGTATCGCAATTTGCACGAGGCCCGCGCCATACGGAAATCGCGCAACAACTCCTCGCGGAAGGCAAGGCCTATCGCTGCTACCTGACGCCGGAGGAACTCACCGCCGCACGCGACAAGGCGCGTGAGAACAATGTCCGGTTTGAAAGCCCGTGGCGCGACGCCGATCCGTCGAGCGCGCCTGACGCACCCTATGCCATCCGGTTCAAGGCGCCGCGCGACGGCGAGACGATTGTCGAAGACGCTGTGCAGGGGCGTGTCGCCTTTCCGAACACGGCGCTCGACGATCTCATTATCCTGCGCTCGGATGGCGCGCCAACCTATAATCTCGCTGTCGTCGTCGACGATCACGATATGGGCGTGACCCATGTCATTCGCGGCGACGATCATTTGAACAATGCGGCGCGCCAGACACAAATCTATAAGGCGCTCGGCTGGCCCCTGCCTGTCTTCGCTCATATTCCGCTGATCCATGGCAGCGACGGCGCGAAGCTTTCAAAGCGGCATGGCGCGCTGGGCGTCGAGGCGTACCGGGATGACGGCTATCTGCCGGAAGGGCTGTTCAACTATCTCCTTCGCCTCGGCTGGGCCCATGGCGACGAAGAGATCATCTCTTATGAAAAGGCCAAGCAGCTTTTCGATCTCAAAGGCATCAACAAGGCGCCTGCGCGGCTCGACCTCGACAAGCTCAACCATGTGAATGCGCATTACATTGCGGCGTTGAGCGACGAAGAGTTTGTACGCTGGGCGACGCCGTTTCTTGAAAAGGCCGGGGTCGATCTGACAGCGGAGAACAAAGCCCGGCTTGAGCGTTCAGCGGCGTTTTTGAAAACACGCTGCGCGACGCTGGCCGATGTGGTTCCGGCGTCGGAATTCCTGTTTTTGGAGCGTCCCCTCAGCGTGGAAGGCAAGGCCGCAAAACCGCTCCGCAAGGAAGGCGCGCCGGAAATCCTTAACGATCTTAACCAGGCCCTCGAGGATGAGGCGATTTGGGCGTCGCCGGAGGCCCTGGACCGGACGCTTCAGGCCTTCGCCGCGGCGAAAAACGTGGGATTCGGGGTCGTCGGTCCGCCGGCCCGGGCGGCGCTGACCGCCGGGCGGCCTTCGCCGGGGCTAGGCGAAGTGCTATACGGGTTGGGTAGAGTCGAATCGCGCGCCAGGCTTGGCGATCAGGCTGGCTGACGCGGGACTGGAAACCCTTGATTAAACTGGCTAGTGTGCGCCGCAAAATGCGTTGACGCGCTGCGAAAAGAAAAGGCTATATCCATGAAAAGTGATCTAAAACAATCGGATACGGCGAGCTTCACGGTCAATGGGGTAACCGCTGAACTGCCCGTTTTTAAAGCGACTCACGGGCCGGATGTGGTCGATATCAGGGCCCTCTACAAGCAAACCAAGGCGTTCACATTCGACCCCGGCTACACCTCAACGGCGAGCTGTGAGTCAAAGATCACTTTTATCGATGGCGATGAGGGTGTGCTCCTGTATCGCGGCTATCCCATCGATCAGCTCGCGGAGAATTCCGACTTTCTGGAAGTCGCTTACCTCCTGCTCAATGGCGAGCTACCGAGCAAGGCGGAGCGTCAGCGCTTCGACACCTCCATCACGCACCACACCATGGTGCATGAACAGCTGAAGAATTTTTACTCAGGCTTCCGGCGCGACGCGCATCCCATGGCGATCATGGTTGGCGTCGTCGGCGCGCTTTCCGCCTTCTACCACGACTCAACGGATATCAACGATCCTTATCAGCGCCGGGTCGCGATCCACCGCATGATTGCGAAAATGCCGACCATTGCAGCGATGGCGTATAAATACTCGATCGGTCAGCCTTTCGTCTTTCCACGGAACGATCTCGATTTCACGTCAAACTTCATGCGCATGTGCTTCGCCGTGCCAGCCGAGGAATACGCTCTCAACCCCGTCCTTTGCGATGCGCTCGACAAGATCTTCATTCTGCATATGGATCACGAGCAGAACGCATCGACGTCGACGGTGCGGCTTGCCGGCTCGTCCGGCGCCAACCCATTCGCCTGCATCGCCGCGGGCATCGCGTCGCTGTGGGGCCCGGCGCATGGCGGCGCCAACGAAGCCGCGCTCAACATGCTGGAAGAAATCGGCTCGGTCGATAAAATCCCTGAATATATCAAGCGCGCCAAAGACAAGGACGATCCGTTCCGCCTGATGGGCTTCGGCCACCGGGTCTATAAAAACTACGACCCGCGCGCGAAAGTCATGCGCAATGCGTGTCACGAAGTGCTTGACGCACTTAACGTCAAGGATGAGCCGCTTCTCGAGGTGGCGATGGAGCTCGAACGCATCGCCCTCGAAGACGAGTATTTCGTCGAGAAGAAGCTCTATCCGAATATCGACTTCTATTCCGGCATCACGCTTCGCGCGCTCGGCTTCCCGACGGACATGTTTACGGTCCTGTTCGCTCTTGCCCGGACCGTCGGCTGGATCGCGCAATGGCGCGAAATGATTGAAGATCCGAACCAGAAGATCGGCCGCCCTCGGCAGATCTATACTGGAGCCCCGAAACGGGATTATCTCGATCTCGACAAGCGCTAAGGGCGAAACCGGGCGATTAGGGAGAAGATGCGAGGATGCTTTGGCTGGCCTTGCATATGTGGGCGCTTTTGCTGGCGGCTTTTGTCATCGGCCTCGCTGTAGGCTGGTGGATCTGGGGCCAGCGTCAGCGCCCGCCTGCTCCCGCCGCGACCGGCGAAGCCGCGCCCAAAACGCTGGAACTGGGGTCCCTCGATCTTGACGGCGAGCCAACGCCTTCCAGCGGCCCCAACGCGATTTAACGGAGACACTGATGATCCCCCGCTACACCCGTCCGGAAATGGCCGCGATCTGGTCAGATGCGTCCAAATACCGGATCTGGTTCGAGATCGAGGCCTATGCGGCCGACCGGCTGGCGGAACTGGGCGTCATTCCGGCAAGCGCCGCGAAGACGATCTGGGAAAAAGGCGGCAAGGCCGAGTTCGACGTCGCCCGCATTGATGAGATCGAGCGCGAGGTGAAGCATGACGTCATCGCCTTCCTGACGCATCTCGCTGAATTCGTCGGCGAGGACGCCCGCTTCGTTCACCAGGGAATGACATCTTCGGACGTGCTCGACACATGCCTTTCCGTGCAGATGACCCGCGCGGCGGATCTTCTGCTTGGGGATATGGACCGGGTGCTCGCGGCGCTGAAGAAACGCGCCCTTGAGCACAAGAACGATGTCTGTGTCGGGCGCAGCCACGGCATTCACGCCGAACCCACAACCTTCGGCGTCAAACTTGCGGGCTTTTATACGGAGTTTGAGCGCGGCAAGAAGCGGCTCGAGGCCGCGCGCGAGGAAATCGCCGTCTGCGCCATTTCCGGCGCCGTCGGCACTTTCGCCAATATCGACCCCTCGGTTGAAGAATATGTGGCGGAGAAGATGGGCCTCAGCGTCGAACCTGTCTCGACGCAGGTGATCCCCCGCGACCGCCACGCTGCTTATTTTGCGGCCCTCGGCGTCATCGCCTCCTCGGTCGAGCGTCTTGCGGTCGAAATCCGCCATCTTCAGCGCACCGAAGTGCTCGAGGCCGAGGAGTTTTTCTCCAAGGGGCAAAAAGGCTCCTCCGCGATGCCGCACAAGCGCAATCCGGTTTTGACGGAAAACCTCACCGGCCTCGCGCGGCTTGTGCGCATGTCGGTGATCCCCGCCATGGAGAATGTCGCGCTCTGGCATGAGCGGGACATCTCACACTCCTCCGTTGAGCGGGGCATCGGGCCGGATGCGACGGTGCATCTCGACTTCGCGCTCAACCGGCTCGCCGGCGTCGTTGAGAACCTTGTGGTTTATCCCGAGCGGATGCTCGACAATATGAACAGCCTTAACGGCCTCATCTTCTCCCAGCGCGTGCTGCTGGCGCTGACGCAAGCCGGGGCCTCGCGCGAGGATGCCTATTCCCTCGTTCAACGCAACGCCATGCCGGCCTGGCGCGGGGAAGGCCTCTTCCTCGATAATCTCAAGGCCGACATGGATGTGACGACGCATTTGTCCGAGACTGATCTCGAAAAGCTTTTCGACCTCACCTACCACACCAAGAATGTGGATGTGATTTTCAAGCGGGTCTTTGGTTAGATCCGTGGATCGTGATCCCCCGCGCGCTTTGGGCGCGTTGCAGTGAGCCTGCGCGGTCCCCATAAAACGCCTATGACACAAGCAGTTCAGACCTTCGGCGGCGATCGGGACAGGCGTTCCTGGGCGTCGGCCATGGCCCGGGGCGCGGCCCATAAATGCCCGGAATGCGGGCGCGGAAAGCTCTTTTCCGGCTATGTGAAAACGAAGCCCCAATGCGAGTCTTGCGGCCTCGACCTGTCGGGTCATCGCGCGGACGACGCCCCGCCCTATATTACGATCATCATCGTCGGCCATGTGATGATTCCCCTCGCCCTCGCCGTGAAGCAGCTCTTCGATCCGCCGATCACGCTGCAATTTGCGATCTGGCTGCCGCTGATCACCCTCGCCTCCTGGGCTTTGTTGCCGGCGTCGAAGGGCGCCATGATCGGACTGCAATGGGCGAATCGCATGCATGGCTTTGCAGGCCCCGACGCCGATCCGGAAGCGGATGTTTAACGCTTGCTAAAGGCGAAAAAGCGCGGCGATGGCTTGACACCCCAAAGACCATGAGTATGGTCCGCGCTCATTTTGCGCGAATAAAGGTCCCAAGGAGCGACCCATGGCCAAGCCAACCACCGTCAAAATCCGGCTGAACTCCACAGCCAACACGGGCTATTTTTACGTGACCAAGAAGAACACCCGCACGATGACGGAGAAGCTCGTACTGAAAAAATACGACCCCGTCGCGCGCAAGCATGTGGAATTCAAGGAAGGCAAGATCAAGTAAGATCGGCCCTCCTCACCGGAATGAAGAAGCCGCCCTCGAAGGCGGCTTTTTTGTTGTCTTTTCAAGGTTTTTAGAGGGTTACGCCGCGCTCTGGATCACGCGATTGCGCCCGCCATTCTTGGCTTCGTAAAGCGCTTCGTCGGCGCGTTTGATCAGCTTCTGGGCGCTGTCGTCTTCCGGTCCGTTTTCGGTTGACGCAAGGCCGATGGAAACGGTGACGTTCAGTTCATCGCGGCCATTGTTGAACATGAATTTCGAACCGGCGATTTCCTGGCGCAGACGCTCGGCGACGACAGACGCGAAGGCGAGATCCGTATCCGGCATGGCGACCAGGAATTCCTCCCCGCCATAGCGGCAGGCGAGATCGATGCCCCTTATCGCTCCTGAGATGCGTTCGGCGAACTCTTTCAACACAAGGTCGCCCATATCGTGGCCGTGCTTGTCATTGACCTCTTTGAAATGGTCGATGTCGAGAATCATCACGGATAGCGGACGGCCGGTCCAATAGGCGCGGTCGAACATCGCCGAGAGATGACTTGCGAGATAGCGGCGATTGTAAAGGCCGGTCAGCTGGTCGGTGACCGCCATTTCAAGGCTCACCTGGAAGGATGAGCGCAACTGGTCCACATAGCGTTTCCGGCGCAACTGGGTGGAGACCCGGGCGGTGAGCTCGTTCTTGTCCACAGGCCGGGTCACATAGTCATTGACCCCGATATCAAGGGCGCGCACGAGCTTTCTGGTGTCCCCGTGGCGCACCACAGCGAGGATCGGCGTCAGGCGCGTTTCCTCAAAAGACCGGATGGTTGAGCACAGGCGCAGCGGGTCCATGGCCTCAATGGAGAGATTCACCAGGATCAGGTCGAACTCGCCTGAGCGGGCGCGGCTGAGAGCAATCTCCGGATCGGCCTCGTGAACGACCTGATAGGCGTCATCATCCAGCGCCGCGATCAGGCGCGCCGCCTGGTCTTCATTATCATCGATAAGGAAAACGCGGGTCTCGCCCATTTCCGCATCGGGATCGATCTTGCCGACAATGCCGAGATCTTTGCCGGTGGCGTAGCGGGCGCGCAGCTCATCGGTCATCATCTTGAGACGCGTCAGCGAGCGCACGCGCGCAAACAGCGCGAGGTCTTCAACGGGCTTTGTCAGGAAGTCATCGGCGCCGGCTTCCAGACCGGCGACGCGATCCGCCTGCTGGTCGAGCGCGGTCACCATGACGACGGGAATGTGCATGGTTTCAGGATTGGCCTTGAGCTTCCGGCAGGCCTCGAAACCGTCCATACCGGGCATCATCACATCGAGCAGGATGATGTCAGGCTTTTCGGCGGCGGCGAGGTCAATCGCTTCCTGACCGGAATAGGCGCCGAGTACGTCGAAATACTCCGCCCGAAGTTTCGCTTCGAGCAGTTTGACGTTCGGTTCCAGATCATCGACGACCAATACGCGCGCCGTCATGCAGCCCCCATGGCTTTAAAGGGTTATTAAGACCCCTACAGCCTAGTCCAAATACCTTTTCACTTTCTCAAGAAACGTCGCCACGGAGATCGGTTTTGCGATATAATCTTCGCAACCGCCCTGACGGATCCGTTCTTCGTCGCCTTTCATGGCGAAAGCCGTAACGGCGATCACCGGAATATCGGCGAGATCGGGACTGTTCTTGATTTCACGCGTGACCTCGAGCCCCGAAACTTCGGGAAGCTGAATATCCATCAAAATGAGGTCCGGATGATTGTCTTTCAGCGCTTCCAGCGCTTCCGGCCCGGTGCGGGCCTCCAGCGTCTGATAGCCGTGGATTTCCAGAAGATCCCTGAACAGCTTCATGTTCAGCTCGTTGTCCTCAACGATCAGCACCGTTTTCGGTTCCGCTGAATAATCAAGCTTTTCCATGGCCGACATAGTACGCCTTTTTGTCCGTCTTTCGGGGCCCGAACGCGAATCGGCCCCTGAGATGGAAAGTTTTGCGCAAAAGGTCTTAATTGATTGTTTATCCTGAACGCCCCGGAGCCTTCTCCGGGCGGATTTTAAAGGGTTTTCGGCCTCTAAATGCCTGAAAATGATGAAATTCCCGGTTTTTGCCGCGATTGCGGCGAGACGCTGACGGTGACCGGGGGCGGCGCGCGCCCACGCTGCGCCCGCTGCGGATCGGTGCGAATCACCGCGCATCCGGAGATTTTCGAGCTTTCCATCGCCCATCTCGATTGCGACGCCTTTTATGCGGCGATCGAAAAACGGGACAATCCCGAGCTTGAGGACCTTCCCGTTATTATCGGCGGCGGGGTCCGGGGCGTCGTCTCAACCGCCTGCTATGTGGCCCGGACCTATGGCGTCAAATCCGCCATGCCCATGTTCAAGGCGCGCGAGGCCTGTCCGAACGCCGTCATCATCAAGCCGAATATGGCGAAATATGCCGAGGTCGGCCGCGCCGTCAGACAGATGATGCTGGACCTGACGCCGCTCGTCGAACCGCTCTCTATCGATGAAGCGTTCATGGACCTGACGGGCACATCGCGCGTTCATGGCGGGCCGCCGGCGTTGACGCTCGCGAAGCTTCAGGCGCGCGTTAAAGACGAGCTTGGCGTCACCGCGTCCATCGGTCTTTCCCACAACAAGTTCCTCGCGAAGATGGCGTCCGATCTCGACAAGCCGCGCGGCTTTTCAGTGATCGGCAAGGCGGAAACCAAATCCTTTCTCGCCCGTCAGAAGGTGACGATGATCTGGGGCGTCGGCAAAGCCATGGCGACGAAGCTGGAACAGGATGGCGTCGCCACTATCGGTCAGTTGCAGACCATGGATGCGGGAACGCTCGCCAAACGATATGGCGAAATGGGCCTCAGACTCGCCCGCCTCTCGCAGGGCGACGACAAGCGCGCGGTAAAACCTGAACGCGAGACCAAGAGCGTTTCCTCCGAAACGACGTTCAACGAAGACCATCGTGACGTGAAATGGCTCGAAGACGTTCTGTGGGAGCTTTGCGAGAAAGTCTCGGCGCGGATGAAAGCTTCCGGCTTTGAAGGGCGCACCGTGACGTTAAAGCTCAAATCTTCCGATTTCAAAACCATTACCCGGCGGACAACCCTCGACGCGCCCGCCAATCTCGCCCGCATCGCCTTTGCGGCGGCCAAGCCCATGTTGCACGACGCGGCGCAGGGCAAAGCCTATCGTCTGATCGGCGTGGGCTTTTCCGGCTTGTCTTTCGCCGGCGAAACGGCGAGCGCGCCGGACCTCTTTGGCGACGGCAACGAAAAAATCGCCAAAACCGAAAAGGCCATTGATGCGATCCGCGAAAAATTCGGCAAGAACGCCGTGCAGGCTGGCCGCGCATTGCGGCGGGAGCGTTAGCGCCGCCCGCCCCGCAACTAGGCGAGACGGGCAGGCGCAACACACCCCAAATAAATTCACACTGTCAAAGAGCCCGGACCAGACGAGCTTTCGCTCCCTAGCCCATAGCGCCCTCAAGAGTCTGTTTGGGGATTGCGTTCTCTTATCTGCGAAGACGAACGCAGTTTCGTCGGACTGCATGACGGCGCAAAAGCCATCATAAGCGGGCCCGGGAAGTGGTGGATAACTTTGCACCAACGCTCAAAAAAGCGGCCGAATTCAACAGATGTGAGGTATTTTTCGCCTTATGGGGGTGACGCTGTTTTCCCGATTGCGCCTTTGACCGGACGACCTCGGCGCCATTCCTAAAACATCGAATTGTCATGGAGGGTCGACACCACGACAGGCTGCCCCACGCCCCAGTGTTCAGCGAATTTTCCATTCTCCATCCGGAAAATGTGCATGCCGGCGTTTCCTTCGGACTCTGGCGTCGCTTTGAAATGGATATGCATCCAAACCAGATCACCGTCGGCGCCCGCGCGTTTTATATCGCCATGCATTTCCGGAAAGCGCTCGAGCTGCGCTGCAAAATAACGAAGCAATCCGTCCTTTCCATCGGGCACACGGGGAGAATGCTCGATATGCCCTTCCGCCACACATTCTTCGCCAAACTGGTCGACGTTCAATTCGACCTCAAGAATTTCCATGCAACGGACAGCTTTTCTGAGATTCTCCTGTTCCATCGCTTCGCGCGCCAGAATGTCGGCGTCGCTCATTTTTGCGAAAGCGGCGCCGTTTAACCCCAGGGCAATAGAACCAAAAACGCAAATTGCGACGGCGTGAGCAGCATGATTTTTCATGTCATCTTTTTCCCGGTTTGAACTAAGCAATGTGCATTAAGCCGAAGGCGCAATGCACCGTCAACGCTCACCAACTGAACGGGGAGCCAGATAGGCGGCCATCCATTTGTCTTGAACGCATGAAGGATCGGCGCCGTTACACCACGCGGTCCAACGCGTCGCCCGTCTCGAAAAACGCATCGATATTAGCGAGAACCCGCATCGCCATGGCCGAGCGGCTCTCCCACGTCGCAGAAGCGATATGCGGCAAACAAAAAACATTCGGCAGGGAATAGAGCTCTTCACGAATAGGGTCGGGTTCGGTTTCAAACACATCAAGCCCGGCCGCGAAGAGACGTCCGGACTTCAACGCTGAAATCAGCGCCAGCTCATCGATCACCGGGCCGCGGGAGATATTGATGATCACCGCCGAGGGTTTCATCTTTTCAATTGCGGCGGCGTCGATCAGGTGATGCGTTTGCTCTTTCAGGGGGCAATGGAGTGAGATGATGTCTGCTTGTTTCAAAAGCTCGTCGAAGGAAACAGCGCGGGCGTTGTATTTTGTATCGATCTCCGCCGAGGGACGCGGCGTGGTGTAAATAATATTGAGATCGAAGCCTTGCGCCCGCTTCGCCACCTCCTTGCCGACATTGCCCATGCCGATAATGCCGAGGGTGCGCCCTGTGACGCGCTGGCCCCATGTTTCCGGCGTCAGCATCCCGCGGCCTTCGCCGGTGCGCGCAATATCGAGCCCTTCGCGAAAACGACGGCAGGCGGCGATGATGAGCCCCATCGTCGTGTCAGCAAGACAGGCGGTTGTCACTTCCGGCGTATTGGAGATGGCGATGCCGCGGCGCTCCGCGGCCTTAAGATCGATATGATCGACGCCGACGCCGATGGAGGCGATCAGCTTCACGCTGTCCGGCAATGCACGGATAAGCGCATCGTCCATGTCATCGAAAGCGGTGACGAACACTGCTTCAGCGCCTTGCGCCAGGGAAACGAATTCATCCGGCGCGGCGACGCTTTCGGCCGGCTCGCGCACCTCATATTTGGCGCGGAGCATACCGGCCAGAGCGCCCGGCAGCTGACGGGGGCTGGCGATCATCCTTTTGTCCGTCATGTCGGCTTCCGGAGCTCCTGTTCACGTTTTCAGGGCCACCATGTACGAAAAACCCCCGAAAATCCAAGCGACTGGCGCAGAAGGACCCGCTGCGTTAGACTATTGAGGGGCATGCATGCGCCGCTTTAGCCCGGAAGGGCTGGCGCGGCGGGGTGAGGCGTAAATGCGGATACTTCTTTGGGCCTTGGGCATCCTGGCGGTCATCGCCGTCGGACGCATGGTCTATCATCTTGTTCCGGCGTCCGGCGCCATGGCCAAGCTCGAGACTAAACTCGTCGACCAGTGCCGCCATGTGGAGATCGCGCCGGGAACGGAAGATGTCACCATCGATCCTGACCTCAACCTCGCCTTCATCTCCGCCGCTGACCGCCGCGCCTGGTACAACGACACCGGCGCCGAAGACGTCAATCCGCTGAATGGCGTTTACGCCATGAGCCTCGACGGCTCCGACGCGGTGCGACGCGTCTCTCCGGCGATGGACAATTTCCTGCCGCACGGGATCAGCCTTTGGAAAGGCGCAGACGGAACCAAGCGGCTTTTCGTCGTCAATCACCCGACAACGGGCGAAGAAATCGTCGAAATCTTTGATGTGGATGAAGTGGGCGAGCTCAGTCATCTCGACAGCGTTTCTTTCCCGGCTATGTATTCGCCTAATGACGTTGTCGGCGTTGGGCCACTGCAATTCTACGCGACCAATGACCGGCGCTTTGAAAGCGGCCCCTTGTCCGCCTTCGAAGCCTATCTGGCGCTGCCGCTTACTGATGTCGTTTATTATGACGGCACTGAAGGCCGTTCTGTGGTCGGCGGCCTCACCTACGCCAACGGCATCAACAAGTCCGCTGACGGCGGCACGGTTTATGTCGCAGAGCTGTTAAAGCGCCGCATCGGCGTTTTCTCGCGCAATCTTGAAAGCGGCGCCTTGAAGCGCGTGAAAAACCTGCGCGTCAACACCGCGCCCGACAATATCGAGGTTTCGCGAGACGGCGCTTTGTGGGTGGCCGGTCATTCAAAGATCTTCGATTTTATCAAACATGCAGAAGATCCGGAGGCGATCGCACCGTCGCACGTTATTCGCCTCAATCCGCGCAACGGCCTCGCCTCGGATGTCCTCATCTCCGTCAACGGCGAGATCAATGGCTCGTCTGTCGGCGCCGTGTGGGACAACACGCTGATTGTCGGCGCCGTCTTTGACAGCCATGTGGAGGTTTGCCCGATGCTGGAGATTCTCCTGCGCGGGCCCACCCCCAACACGTCAGGCAATACGCACTAATTACCCGGCGAAAATCGCGTCGATCCGGCGCTGGGCGATGGGGTGATAACGCGGACGGGCGCGTTCATAGACGGCGCTCGCCCATTCCCGGCGGCCATTATCCACTAGCGTCTGATAAAGCGGGTAAATGAATTTACCGCGTCCGACCTGCATCAGGAACGCATCCAGCGGTTCGAAGGCAGGTTCATAACCGGCCTTGATCGACGTCTGGTACCAGACATTCGCGATCTCGGCATTCTGCGCGGTTGAGAGTGAAAAGCGTTCATCCAGCGCCGCCATCTGGTCGACTGAAATATTCTCCGGCAGGGTGCGAATGAAATGCAGCCACTCATGGGTAGTCCAGGCGCCGGTCACCAGCCCGTCGACATCGCCGCCGCCGAGCCAGGCGTTCATCTGCGCCGTCACCTTGTCAAACGCGTCCGATTGCGGGTCCTCGATGGTGTCGGGAAATCCCGGCTCGTAAACCCAGGCGTTAATTTCGGCCTGGCTTACAGCGTCAGGGTGATCCGCCCACAGATTATCCTCGAAGTAAGCGAGGAAGTCTTCTGTCGTGATCGACTGGAAAGCAAAATGGTCGAAATAGTCTTTCAAAAACGCATCGAACGTGTCGCGCCCGAAGCGCGTTTCGAGAAACTTCAGAAAGAACATGCCGCCGGCATAGGAAACATCCGAGAACGCGTCATCGGGATGACCGAGATCGGCCGGCATCTTGAGCGCCGTCAGTTCAGGGCGCGCAGCCGCGGCGACATCCTCCATCAAGGATTTCTTGTCGAGGGAGCGCTCCATTGTCGCCCGTTCCTCGCCATAGAGCGCTTCCATGGTGCGGTTCTCCACATAGCTCGTGAAGCCTTCATTGAGCCACGCGTCGCGCCAGGTGGAGTTGGTGACAAGATTGCCGGACCATGAGTGCGCCAATTCGTGGGCGACCACATTGGTGAGGCTCTTATCCCCGGCGATGAGCGTCGGCGTCATGAAAGAAAGCCGCGGATTCTCCATGCCCCCGAACGGAAAGCTCGGCGGCAGAACGATCTGGTCATACCGGCCCCAGCGGTAAGGCCCGTATAGCGCCTCAATCGCCTCCTCCATCTTCGGCGTGTCTTCAAACTCTTTGGCCGACGCGTCGAGAATATAGTCCTCCGCATAAACGCCCATGCGGTCACTGATCGCCTTGAACTCGATATCGCCGATCGCCAGCGCCAACAGATAGGACGGGATCGGCTGCGACATGCGGAAAGAATAATCGCCGTCGCGGTCGCCATCCTCGTCCTGACGCGCGCTCATCACGGCGAGAAGCTGCGGCGGCGTCGTGATATGCGCGTCATAGGTGATGCGCACCGCGGGCGTGTCCTGCAACGGGATCATGGTGCGCGCATGGATCGCCTGAAGCTGCGTGAAGAGATAGGGATGCTCGTTGCCCGCCGTCTGTTCCGGCGACAACCATTGAATGCCTTCCGCGTCCGGGCTGGTGGCGTAGGTGACGCGCACCTGATCGGCGCCTTGCGGCAATGTAATTGCGAAGCGTGAGCCCAACACGTCATCATCAGGCCCCATGGTGTAGCCGGCGGTGAGCCAGTCGCCGCCCACATGCGCCTCCACCATTTCAATCGAAAGGTCATTGGCGTCGAGCACCAGGGTGTCGGCGCCCGTTTTCTCCCGCTCGAAATCGAGCGTCGCCGCGCCGGAGATAACCTTGGCGTCAAAGTCCACATTGAGGTCGAGGTCCACATGGGTGACCCGGACTTCGTTGTAATTGGCGTAGGTGAATTTGTCGGCGGCGTCGTCTGCTGTGGCGGCGCGCCAGACGGCTTCGGCTTCCTCGCCGGGCTCGGTCGAGCTTGCATCGTCTTCGATATAGGTCGTCTCGCCTTCGGTCTCGCCGCCTCTTGAACAGGCCGCCAGCACGGCGAAGGAGGCGGAAAGCAGGAGAAAACGGGGGAGAGTCATGAGGGGAGATCCTTGTCCGTTACAGAACTTTGGCTGAATTGGCGCGGACCCTACCGGGGCTGCCGGAGGGGGGCAAGCGCCCTACTCCGCGGCGGTTTCTCCAACACGGCCGTAATCAAGCCAGTCTGCAATCGGCGTGACGTCTCCAACGACAGGTTCGGCTAAAGGTTCAATCAATTTGAGCCCATTCATCGCGTTCGCAAAGAAAACGACGCCATCACGGCTCGAAGTATTGAACACGGCGAACGCCTTGAACTGCTCATTGTCGCCCCAGTGGAAATAGATTGGGGCATCACCTGACAGTTGAACACCCCAGCCCAGCGCCCATGAAATATCGTCATCGTCTGTCGGCGATTGCGGGCGCAGCATGTCGCCGCGCGCATCTTCGCTCATCCCCGCCCCATCGCACAGGTGAACAAGAAAGCGCGCATAGTCTTCCGCATTGGTGAGCACTGAATAGGCGGCGCCGGCGCGCGGCGATGGTTTCACGGCGCGTCCCTTTTCCTTGCCGCCGTCTTTGTCATGTCCGAACGCAAACGCGGCAGTGCCCGACGCGGAGAGTGATGTTTTCGCCATCACGTCGCCCAGGCGTTGTTCGAAAAGGTCGTCGAGACTTTGGCCGGTTTTTGCTTCGACGAAAGCTTGCAGCAATTGGTAAGCTTCGCCGGAATAGCCGAACTTAGTGTCCGGCGGATATTTGAACGCGATCTCGCCCCATGTCTCCTGGTCGAGCGGATCGCTCGCCCAGTTTGGAAAGCCGGAACGGTGTTCAAGAATGATGCGCGGCGTCAGCTTGGCGTAAGCGTCTTTATCCGTCACGCGCGGATAGTCGAAACTCGCCGCCAGCGGTTCGTCGAGATCGATGACGCCCTCATCCGCCAGTTGATTGACGATGACCGAAAAGATCGTCTTGGTCAGCGAGGCGCCTTCGAAGATGGTGTCGGCGTCGACCGCCTCACCGGTCTCGACGTCATCGACGCCGTAATAAGCGATGTCATCAAGCTGGCAATCGTCGATAGTTGCGATGGCGAGCCCCGAAACATTGGCGGCGGACATGAGGGACGGAATGTCTTCCTTGTCCGCCTGTTCTTGCGCGCACCCCGCCAGCGCAATGGCAACCGCCATGACGCCATATGTCACCAAAACTGTGTTTCGCATTCGCCGCCCCTTTTGTCTCAGCCCTATTGGTAGCGCAGCCGGAGGGGCGAGCAACTCGCTTCGTCGCGTCGGGAGTGCGTTTCGACGCCTATTCCTTAGCCTCCGTCTCCAGCGCCAGCGCGTGAAGCTCGCCGCCCATGCGTCCTTTGAGGGCGCGATAGACAAGCTGATGCTGTTGCACGCGCGACTTGCCGTTAAAGGCCGATGAGATAATACGCGCGCGCCAGTGGTCATTATCGCCGGCGAGGTCTTCCAGTTCGATCTCGGCGTCGGGCAGCGCCTCAAGGATCAGCTTTTTGATGTCGTCTCCGGCCATGGGCATGGGTGTCGTCTCCTGCTTTAGCGGCCCCTTCATGTAGTCAGGCAGCGCAGATTCAAAAATATCAGACAAATCAAGGAGCGACAGCGCGTCCCTGTTATCGAGGAGCAGGTCCGGCCCGCCAAAACGGCCGATTTTGGACGCCTGCACACCCGCCATGGCCGCCTTGAGCAAGAGCGTGTCGGCGGCAGCCGGCGCCGCGGCGACAAGGTAGCGCCCCTGATCCTCACCGAACCAGAAGGCGGCCTTGCGCGCTTTCACCGGCGTTGTGAGATTGAGGCCGCGTCCCGCGGCGAGCGCCATTTCAGCGGAAGCGACGAGGAGGCCGCCATCGGCGACATCGTGACAGGCGGTCACAAGCCCTTCATCGATCAGCTTACGGACCAATTTGCCGGTCTTGCGCTCAAGCTCCAGATCGACCGGCGGCGGCGCGCCTTCTTCCCTGTCAAAAAGTTCGCGCAGATAGAGCGACTGGCCAAGCCAGCCCCGCGTCACGCCAATGGCGATCAGTTCTTCACCGGCTTCCGCGCCGCCGACGCGCACAGCCTTCGTCACATCTTCAAGAACGCCAACACCGCCAATCGCCGGCGTCGGCGGGATCGCAGCGCCGTTGGTCTCGTTATAGAGCGACACATTGCCGGAAATGACCGGATAGTTGAGCGCCTCACAGGCCTCGGCCATGCCTTCAATGGCGCCGACAAACTGCGCCATGATTTCCGGACGTTCGGGATTGCCGAAATTGAGACAGTTGGTGATGGCGAGCGGCGCGGCGCCGGTCGCACAGATGTTGCGATAGGTTTCCGCCACCGCCTGCTTGCCGCCCTCATGGGGATCGGCCTTTACATAGCGCGGCGTCACATCCGTCGTGATGGCGAGCGCGCGGGCAGTGTCATGAATGCGCACCAACGCGGCGTCGCCGCCCGGCAAAATCACCGTATCGCCCATGACGGTGTGATCATATTGCTCCCAGATCCAGCGGCGCGAGCAGAGATCGGGCGTTCCCATAAGCTTGGCAAGCGCGGTCAGCATAGTGTCGCCGCCCGGCGCATCGGCGAGCGACAATTGCTCCTCGCACTGTTCTACTTCTGCAGTCTCGACCATGCCGCCGGCCGCGAGATTGCGCGCCGCCTCCTCAAAGCCGGAAAAGCTGACGCCTTCCGGTTTCGAGCGGGCGTAAATCCGCGCCTCTCCGGCCGTGACGGTCATGCCGATCGCATCGACAAGGTCGCCGTCTGAAAGCCGGTCAGCGATCAGCGCATCGGCGATGGTTCGCATTTCTTCTTCGGACTTGCCCGGCGCCCGGAGGACCGCCTCGGCCTCACGATAGGAAACGGCCGGATCAGCGAGCGGCGCCGGTTTCGGCTGCGGCTCATAAGGCCGGTCGTAATTCGGCGCGTCGTCTGCAAGCGGCGGCACCGGCATATCGGCGACGGTCTCGCCCTGATGTTTGATGACGAGACGCCCGCTATCGGTCGTCACGCCGATCACCGCGAAATCGACGCCCCATTTTTCGAAGATCGCGCGGGCGGCGTCTTCCCGGCCCGGCTTCAGCACCATGAGCATGCGTTCCTGACTTTCAGAAAGCATCATCTCATAGGCGGTCATGTTTTCTTCGCGCTGGGGCACATGATCGAGATCGAGCTCAAAGCCGCCGCCGCCTTTCGCCGCCATTTCAACGGAAGAGGACGTCAGGCCCGCTGCGCCCATATCCTGAATGGCGACGATGGCGTCAGACGCCATCAGTTCAAGACAGGCTTCGAGCAACAATTTCTCCGTAAACGGATCGCCCACTTGCACCGTGGGGCGTTTTTCTTCCGAGGCGTCATCAAATTCGGCGGAGGCCATGGTGGCGCCGTGAATGCCGTCGCGGCCGGTTTTCGAGCCGACATAGACGACCGGGTTTCCGGCGCCGCGGGCGGCCGAATAGAAAATCTTCGCTTTTTCGGCGACGCCCACGGTCATGGCGTTGACGAGGATGTTGCCATTATAGCCGGGATGGAAATTGGTTTCGCCGCCAACCGTCGGCACGCCCATGCAGTTGCCATAGCCGCCAATGCCGGAAACGACACCACCAACCAGGTGACGGGTTTTCGGATGGTCCCATTCGCCAAAGCGCAGCGCGTTCATATTGGCGACCGGTCGCGCGCCCATGGTGAAGACGTCGCGCATGATGCCGCCGACGCCGGTTGCAGCCCCCTGATAGGGTTCGATGAAGCTCGGATGGTTGTGGCTTTCCATCTTGAAGATGGCGGCGAGCGGCACACCGTCTTTATCCGTCCCAATGTCGATGACGCCGGCGTTTTCGCCCGGCCCGCAAATCACCCAGGGCGCCGATGTCGGCAGTTTCTTCAGATGTCGGCGCGATGATTTATAAGAACAGTGCTCCGACCACATGACCGAGAACACGCCGAGCTCCACGAGATTGGGCTCGCGGCCCATATGTTCCTTGATGCGCTCATACTCATCAGGCTTCAAACCGTGGTCGGCGACGATTTCCGGGGTGATCGCGGTCATAAGGGGCCTTGAGAATTCCTGTTCACTGACAGGCGCTTCCATAGGCCGGTTGGCTCCGAGAGGCAATCTAACGCCTCTCTGGAGGGCCTATTTCCCCTGCTCCAAAACGGCATTCACGATTTCAAGGCATTCCGCCCCGCTCGCCTGTTCGGGGCAGATAATTTCCTGCTCGATCTCGCCCGGGCCATTCAGCACCAACCAGAGCGCGGCAAGGACCGTGACGCCGCCCGCGCCGGTGACAACACCCGTCAGAAACGAACGGTGTTTATGAAGATGATCCAGCAAGACCGTCAGCGCGGGGCGCCCCAAACTTTCCCCAGCTTCATGAGACGTCTCATCCGACAGCGTCATCTGCCGGGCGGTGTCTGTTTCATCGCGACGCAGCCGATAGCCATATTTGGGCGCTGTCTCGATTATCCTGTAGGGCCGGCTGGTGTCGCCAAGCGCCCGCCGCAGCTTCGAAATCGCCTGGGTCAGCGCCTCATCCGAACCCTCATCGCCCCAGACATCGTCGAGCAGCGTCTCGCGGGAGACCGGCCCCCCGGCGCTGGCGAGGCGCATCAGCAAATCGCCAAGCCGCGGCTCCAATAGCTGCCTCTCGCCATTGGCCTCAAGCTGGCGCGCCTCGGGATGATAAATCGCCCCGCCAAGGCGCAAGGCCCCGTAAGGAAGGGCGGGTTTCATCTCAGGCGCAGGCAGATCCGTGACGGTCATGAATATCTCGAAACATCTCTTCAGGACTTCAGGCGCGGATTTTGGCCAAAGTTTGCCAGAATCAACCTCCACCCCCAAACAGCCAAGGATAGGTCAATGAAAACAGGGAACCAACCCACCCTCCGGCGCCGCATCGCGTGGCTCCACCGGCTCGCCGCACTGTGTCTGGCGTTTTCGCCCATCACGGCCTGCGCCGCCGAGGACGCCGCCCCCGCCATCGAGTCGGATCAAAAAGCGCAACGCATTGAAGCGGCGAAAGCTAGATTAGAGGAAATGGGCTTCAAGGGCGTGATCGCCATCGCCTATGAGGGCGAACCGCCCGTCTATGCCGGTTTCGGCGAAGGGGCCGCCAGCGGCGCGCCTGACGAGACGACCCAGCTCGACAGCGGTTCCATAACAAAGACCTTCACGGCCGCCGCCGCGCTGAAACTGATCGACGAGGGCAAGCTTCAGACGTCGGACAGGCTGAGGGATTTCTTCCCGGATGCGCCCGCGGACAAAGCGGGGATCACGGTCCACCAAATGTTGACGCATTCCGCCGGGCTGCCGCCGGCTGTGGGTGAAGATCTCGACTATCTGGCGAAGGACGAATTTTTGAAACGCGCCTTTGCGGCGCCGCTGCTTTTTGAACCGGGCACCGCCTACGAATATTCCAATGTCGGCTATTCGCTGATCGCCGCCATTATCGAACAGCTCAGCGGCAAAACCTATGAAAGCTATATTCGCGAAGATTTGCTCGGCGATATTGAAACGCCGGATATTGGTTATGAGGCGGTGTTCGACCCTGCCCGCTCGATGGTGACGGCTGACGGCGAAACCATCGACAAGGCGAGCTGGGGCGGGCGCTCTCACTGGGCGTTGATCGGCAATGGCGGCATAATCATCACCGCGAAAGACATGATCGCCTTTCGTCGCGCCTTCACAGCGCGCAGACTGCATTCGAACGCCGCCGTCAATCTCGCGCAGACGCCCATGGTCCGCGAGGGCGAAGGCGCGCCGACCTTTACGGGCTACGGTATGGTGGTCGACGATCACCCGCAATTCGGCCGGGTCTATTGGCATAATGGCGGCAATCCGCATTTCATTTCCAACTGGTCGGATTTCGCCGATCACGGCGTGATTATTTTCGCCTCTTCCGATGGCGTGGAGATGAATGGCGACATGGCGGTTGAAGCGATCGCAGTAGAATTGCTGCTAACTGACCAAGAATAGGACAGTTTTTCAGGGCCGGACATGGGAACCAACGAACGGCGCTCATGTTCGGTCATCATGGACAATTCCAAACCCAGATTGAAGATCCTTACGCTCGCGATGGTTTCAGCGGCGGTCGCCGCTTGCGGCGAACGGGGCGGCGATGAAAAGCTCGACGCGAAAGTAGAGCCTGCGCCGGAAGACAAACCCGAAATGGCCGAAGCGGCTCCCGGCGAATGGTTTTACAAGGACAGTAACGGCTATCCATGGGCGGGCTTTGGTCCGCCGCGCAGCGAAGCGCTTTTTGTGATTGCCTGCCGCCAGGGACAGGTCGTCTTTCAACACGCCAATCGTGATGTCGGCGAGATTTCAGTCGAATTCGCTGACGGCGCCCAGACAGTGATGATGGAGGCCAATGGCGACGGTCTGCCCATGAGTGAAGGCGCGCTGCCTGCCAATGATCCCTTCATTCACAAGCTGGCGCAATCGCAAGGGCCGCTTCGGGTGTTTGCCGGCGGACGCGCCATGACCATGCAGTCGGATGTTTCCTACCGGCGGGTCGCACGGTCTTGCATTGACGGCGTTTAGGCGGCGTTCGAGGCCGCGGCAGCGAGATGCTCCGCGATCTTTGACGTGAGCGTCGCCGGAGAGACGGGCTTGGGCACATAGTCATCCATCCCGGCGGTCAGGCATTCCTCACGGTCGCCTTTCACCGCATGGGCCGTGACGCCGATGATCGGTGTGTGCGCCATCCCATCAGCCTCAATCCGGCGAATCTCGGCGGTCGCTTCATGCCCGTTCATCTCGGGCATGGAGACATCCATGAGAACGATCCTGGGCTTCAGCGTCTTGAACTTTTCTACAGCTTCCCGGCCATTCACCGCCATCTCGTAGCTGTAACCGCTCCCTGTCAGGATATGAGAGATCACGAGCCGGTTGACTTCATTGTCTTCGGCGACAAGCACATCGACGCGCTTATCCGTTTCAGCCGCCGCGGGCGCGGGCGTGTCCGATATTTGCGGCGCGGCTGTCGTTGTTGATGTGGCTGTTCCGTGAAGCGCGCCTGATATTGCCCGTTGTAAAACCGAAGAACGCGCCGGTTTGGTGAGATAGGCATTCACGCCGATATCCGCAAAGTGATCGCCCGCGCTCGCCTGATCCACCGAGGTGAGCATCACGATGGGCGTCGAGGCGATCTGTTCATCATGACGAATGAGCTGAACCGCTTCGGCGCCGTTCATGGCCGGCATGTGATAATCCATAATCACCACATCGAAAGGCGCATTCCTCTTCGCCGCCTCCCGCAAAAGCGTCAGCGCTGCGGCGCCGCTTTCGCAGGATTGGGAGGGACAGCCCCAGGCCGCGGTCTGTTCTTCCAGAATGCGGCGGTTCACGCCATTATCGTCAACAATCAGCACGCGCGCGCCAGCGGCGTCTTCATATTCTTCCGTTTCCGGCAGATCTTTCGTGTTCACCGCAAGAGCGATGGTGAACCAGAATGTCGATCCTGCGCCAGGGGTCGATTCAACGCCGATCTCACCGCCCATAAGTTCGACCAGCGCCTTGGCGATAGCGAGACCGAGCCCCGTGCCTTCATGCGCGCGGGTCGATGAATTATCAGCCTGGCTGAATTTTTCAAAAATATCCGCCCGTTTGTGCTCCGAGATGCCGACACCCGTATCGACGATGGAGAATTTCAGCGCCACCCGTTCTTCATCCGCCTCGGAAGCCGGCGAAACATCAATCAGGACATATCCCTTGTCCGTGAACTTGACGGCGTTGCCGGTGAGATTGATCAGAATCTGGCGCAACCGTCCCGCATCGCCGACAAAACTGTAAGGCAGCTTTGGATCGACCCTGACCGCAAGCTCTACATTCTTTGTCGCCGCGCGCGCCGCGATCAGCGCCGAGACATCTTCAACCACATCCGCAAGAATGAAAGGCGCAGGGCTCAGTGACGCCATGCCTGCGTCGAGTTTGGAAAAGTCGAGAATATCGTTGATAATCGTCAGCAAGGCGTCGCCCGATTTGACGATGACGTCGACAAATCCCTTTTGCGTCTCTGTGAGTTTCGTGCTGGCGAGAAGATCGGCCATGCCCATGACGCCGTTCATGGGTGTGCGAATTTCATGGCTCATATTCGCCAAAAAATGAGTCTTGGCGCGTTCAGCCGATTCAGCCGCTGTCAGTGCATTGGCCAGTTGCCGCGTATGATCGTCGATGCGGGAGAGAAGGTTTGTGAAAGTGGAATAAAGAACGCCCACTTCGTCCTTACGATCAGCGAGGTCATCGACAATCACAAGTTTTTCGGCGTCGGCGTCGTTCATGATCGCCGTCAGCTTTTCAATGGGATGGATCGCGAGTTTACGCAAAAGCACACTGACGATGGCGATAAAAATTAACGCCGCGATTGCCAGAAAAACAAATGTTGAAAGGATCGTGCGTTGTCCAATAACTGTGATGTCGCAAGGGGTCCGCGCCGTCAGCATGGCGATAGCGGCGCCATCAACACCAATGATCGGCGCGGAGACAGTGACAAATCCGTCCGCCCTGACGACAGACTTCATCGCAGCCGCCGCCACGGGCTTCCCCATAAGCGGCGTCACTTCCATTTCAACACGGGTCTGTTTTTGCAGATCGGCGACAAACGCCTCGTTGATAATGCGTCCGGTGAGAATATGGCCTATATAAGCGCCGCTTCCATCGGTATTGGTGACAGGCGCATAAGCAACAAGCATCAGGCCGGCGCTTGTTTCGATCACCGACTGCACCGCATCCGTTGGCGTCAAAGACGCCTGGAACCCGCGCCAGCCGCTAAATCGAGACGGCGCATAGGCGTTGATGCCGACTTCATGTTCCATCGCCCCGTCTATGGCGACGCCGTCGATAAGGGCGCCGTCTTCACTCAAATACACATAGATGTTGAGGCCAAGTTCCTGAAGCAGGGACAGGGGCAATTCCTCTTCGAGAAATTCAGGATATTCGCCCGTTAAAAATTCATAAGCGTCATCCCACACGCCGTAATCGCGCCGATAGGCTTCAAGCTGATTAAGCTCGCGGTCGAGAATATTTTGGGCGCGCTCAAAATTGTCTTCAGCTTTTTGCAATTCAAATGCAGTGAATTGCGGCGCGACACTCATTTGCAGCGCCGCCCAAAGCAGCGCGCAGAGTGCGGTGAACGCCATGATAAGCGCAAGCGAGACTTTTTGCGTGATGCGCATGACTCTCCCCGAAAGAGATCGATACATCTACGCAGAATAAATTAACCGAGGCTAAACTTTTGCCCGCAGATTTCTGAAAATTGCCGGTGATTGTGTCCCGAAAAGGAACATCCTGTTATGGTCGGCGATAAAGATAATCATCAGGCAGACCGAGCCGCCGGGAGGCTGTCGCCGCAGGGCCCGATCGCAGGACAAGACGGTCAGCCCGCCGGGCCATGCGCTTAACGACCCTGCCTTCGAACGGCCTCAGCCCATACCGCCTGTCGAGACCCAGAATACTGCGGATGTTTCCCGGAACGAGCTCGACCGCGGCGCGCACCAGAGAATGCTGGGCGATCTGCGCCGGTTGAGGAAAGGCTTCGGCTTTTTTCATGATGGTCAAGAATTCAAATACGATGTCGGAGGCCTCAAGCTTTGAGGTCATGACATCGAACAAGGCCTCCTGCCCTGCGAGCGATCGCGGCGCCGCCGAAGCGCCGTAAAGCGCTGCCGCCTTGACGCTTTCTGCGTAATAACGATTGCGGTCAGCATCGCTTAAGGGGAAGGCGTAGGCGCTGTAGGCTTCGAGGAAACCAAACGCCGCCGTCGCCTGCACCCAGGTCAGAAGCTCCGGATCGTTTGCGTGATAGGGTGCGCCTGACGGGGTTACGCCCGATATCCGGTCGTGGACAGTATTGATGCGCGCGATCATGGTTTCCGCTTCGCTGCGCGCGCCATAAACCGTAATCATGGCGGCGAGCCCGGTCCGTTTCAGCCGCCCCACCGGATCTTTCCGGAAATTTGAATGCTCCCATACGCCGGAGCGCACGCGCGGTTCAGCGAGTTCCAGAATGACCGCCGCAACGCCGCCGATAAACAGCGTCACCGGATTTTTGAAAATCCGCCAGGAAACGGAGTCCGGAGATGATAGCGACGCCTCACCCGCCGGCGCGGAAAAGTCAGCGCGCGCAAGCGCGCGATCATCAAGATAAACCTGCGCCGCCCGGTCGAGGCGGTCCTCAACTTTGCGCCGGATCTTCGACCTCAACTCTGCTACTGGCATGCATGCTCCTGATGAACCAGCGCCATCATGAACGCCTATCGTAGCAGGAAAATGACAGAAACAAGACCGGCCGGGGGCTTTTTGCCTATGTCTCCTGCCTATGTCTCCTGCCTGTGTCTCCGGCGGATCACATCTGCGCGCGGCAAAGCCCCATATGATTGCCCCCGCCGCCAATATGCGCGAACAAGCGTCTTTCAAGTGCAGAGGCAATCGCAGAGGGCCGCATGAAAATACAGGATAATGTGAAAGACTATTACGGAAAGGTGCTGACCTCTTCGGCGGATTTGCAGACCGACGCCTGTTGCACAATCGCGGACACGCCTTCCTATTTAAAAACATTACTCGCCAATATTCACCCCGAAGTGCGGGCGAAATATTATGGCTGCGGCCTGATCGCGCCGCTGGCGCTTGAAGGCGCACGTATTCTCGATCTTGGCTCCGGCTCGGGCCAGGACGCCTACGCACTCGCCCAACTCGCCGGGCCCGATGGCGACGTGATCGGTGTTGATATGACGCCGGAACAACTCGCCGTAGCGCGGGAGCATCAAGGCTGGCATGCGGATAAATTCGGCTACGCCAATGTCCGCTTTCTTGAAGGTGATATCGAACGTCTTGGCGATCTCGATCTCGCCCCCGCCTCTTTTGATGTCATTGTCTCAAACTGCGTGATCAATCTGGTTGAAGACAAGGAAGCGGTTTTCCGCGCTGCGTATAAGCTCCTGAAGCCTGGCGGCGAATTCTATTTCTCCGATGTCTATGCAGACCGGCGGCTCGCCGAGGACTTACGTCACGACCCGGCGGCGCAGGGCGAATGCCTTGGCGGCGCGCTTTACTGGAACGATTTTCTGAACATGGCGAAGCGCGCCGGTTTCGCCGACCCGCGCCTTGTCACCGATCGCCCCCTCGCCATCAACAACGCTGATTTGCGCGAAAAACTGGAGCCCGCAAAATTCCATTCCGCAACCTACCGCCTGTTTCGGATCGACGGGCTGGAGCCGGCCTGCGAGGATTATGGACAGGCGGTTGTTTATAAGGGCGGCGTCCCTGAGAGTGAAAAAGCCTTCACGCTCGACAATCACCATGTCATTGAAAAAGGGCGAGTCTTCGCCGTGTGCGGCAACACATTCCGCATGCTGAAAGAATCACGCTTTGCGCCCTGGTTCGACTTCATTGGCGACTGGTCAACCCATTACGGCATTTTTCCGGGATGCGGGACAAGCTCTCCTTTCGGCGAAAATACTGAAGAAGTCGCATTAAGCGGGGGGTGCTGTTAGGCCCCCGCTTGCCACGCGAAATGAAACAGTACGACTATTCGGCGCGTTCGGCGTAGACGGCGCGGTTCATCACCAGCCCGCCGCACTGAGGCGCATCCGTCAGCTCCGCCCAGATCGTCGCGTCCTTGCCCAGCATTTCGACCGGCGCCAGCGGCACGCCCAAGCGCCAGACCATGTTGTCGTCTGTGCGCAAGGTGATGCACTCCGCGTCGGCGCTGACCACATAGCCTTTCAGCACCGTGAAGACGGCGTCCGGCGATATCGCTTCAAATTCCGAATGAAGGAAGTCACTCGTCGTGATGCGCTGCTCTGTTTTCAGCGGCGCAGCCATGGAAACATCTGTGATTTCAGCGCAATGCGCCGGCGTTTCACGGCCTTCCGGCACCGGCTTGAATTCACGCACCTGTTCGATCTTGCCGCTCGGCTGACGGCGCAGGACGGCGCATTCCATCAGCGGCGATACGGGCTCGCCCGTCACAAGGTCTGTATTCGACGAGATCGTCACCGCTTCCGGCGCATAAGAGCGCATGGGAGATATATTCACCGGACTTGTCCGGATGACGCCGGCGTTGCGAATGCGCGCCGCAGATTTTTTCTGATAGCTCAGCCGTTCATCGTCAGCGATGTACGGCGCCGTATAGCTCACCTGAACAAAATAGGGGTCGTTCGAGGTGGAGACGTAAACCGGCTCCGCGGGTTTCGCAGGCTTCGGCGCAGGTTCGGTATATTCCGCATACCGATAAATCGGGGCGGAATAACCGCCATTATCGACGCCAAGATTGGCGCCGCCTGAAGGAACGTCCGTCGCGCTTGCGATTTCGTCCGGCACGGCGAGATGTTCGCCGGGGCGAACATAAGCGGGATCGACTCCCGTATTGGCTTCCTTGAGCGCGGAAAGCGACACATTGCAGGCGCGCGCCACCTTGGCGAGGGTTGTCGGCGCGTCGACGGCGTAAGAATGCCCGCAGCGTCCGGCCATGGCCGGCGTCGCCATCACAAGCGCGGCTGCGCCCGCGGCCCCCGCCGCGATCATTGTCCTGCTGATGTTCTTCGTCATATTCCCCCTCCGTGCCGGTCGCTCCAATATGGTTAATAACACGGATTCAGGCCCGATGTTCAATGAAATCGGCCCCATTTACGGGCTTTCGGCAAAGCCGCCGCCAGCGCCGGAATTTCAGATGTTACGCGCGATTAAGCTCTTATCCATTTGTTTTTTAATGGATTTAAGAGGGGTTTCTACTCGTTTTTGTATACTCCGCCTGCTTTCATGACAAAATCGACGCTTTCAAGCGCCGAGACATCAGACAGCGGGTCGCCGGAAATCGCGATGATGTCCGCCGCGCAGCCGGTCGAGACGCAACCAAGCTCGCCGGATTTCCCTAGGGCTTCGGCCGCAACGCTGGTCGCGGCCTGAATCGCCTGCAGCGGCGTCATGCCGAACTGGACCATGCGGGAAAACTGCTTTGCATTGTCGCCATGGGGGAAGATCGCCGCGTCTGTGCCGAACACCATTTTCGCGCCGGCCTTGACCGCCTTGGAGAAACTCTCGCGCTGAACGCCGCCAACCTGTCGCTCCTTGTCGAGCGATTCCTGCATCACGCCGTTCTTTTCACCTTCTGACAGCGTGTATTCAGTGTTGTAGATGTCCATGGACAAATAAACGCCATTGCGCTTGGCGAGGTTGATCGCCTCATTATCGAGATAACTGGCATGTTCGATGGTGTCTGCACCGGCGCGGATCGCGTTCTTGATGCCGACATTCCCATGCGCGTGAACAGCGACTTTAAGCCCCCGCATATGGGCTTCCTCGACAATCGCGGTGAGTTCTTCCAGCGTGCCCTGCGGCGCCCCGAGCAGCGTTCCCTTGGAGAAAACCCCGCCGGTAGAGCAGGTTTTGATGAGGTCGACGCCGTATTTGATATTCTGGCGCACCTTGGCGCGCATTTCCCAGGGACCCGTCGCGACGCCAAGGCCCGTCGCCTCTTCCTCCGGCGGCAGATAGTTGTTGTCGGAGCAGTGCCCGCCCACAATGCCGACCGGCGGCCCGGCGGCGAAAATGCGCGGGCCCGGAATCTCCCCTTCATTGACGGCGTCACGCACAGCCAGGGTCTCGTAGCCGTCTGACCCGGTATTGCGCACTGTGGTGAAGCCCGCCATCAACGTCTTGTTGGCGTTGTTTACAGCCCAGATGACAAAGCGCTCGCTCGGATAGCCGAGGATCGAATATCCGCCGCCTTTGGTGGGATCGCCGGTCAGATGCACATGCATGTCGATGAGCCCTGGCAGCAGCGTCTTGCCCGGCAGATCGATCTCCGTCGCCCCCTCAGGCGCCGCAAGAGACGAGGCCGTGCCAGCCTTTAAGATCTTGCCGTCTTCAATCACCAGCGCCGGAGCCTCGGTGAACCGGCCCGACACCGGATCAAGCAGTCGGCCTGCGGTCAGGTAAATGGTTTCCGCCGCCGCCGGCGCCGCCGACATGAGCGAAACGGCGATCGCCGCGGCAAAACCCTTCTTCATAAAGCCCCCGTCTTTCATATTTTGATTGTTGATGGCGGCATCGTCATCATTAACCACGAGACGCGTCAACCAGAAAAAGGGCGCCTGTCTACAAGTTGTGAACGCCGGTTAAACTTACTTTCAAGCTTTTTTCCGATCCGGGAAAGGTCCTCATTCGCGCGCCAACTGGCGTCCGGCGCCATCATTTCATTTTTAACAATTACCAGCCGCTTAACCACGTTTCCTTACTTCCTTTTAACGTCAATCCCCGCAATCTGGCGTGTGCATCAGTAGCGTTTCGGGGAGTTCCCTATGCTGGTTAGAGATACCGGTGTAGTCGGCGAAGATAAATCGGCGAAGCGTTCGCCTTTCGATCTAAGACCGACGATCAAAAGTTTCGCAGGCAACAGAGATGGCAACATCTTCTTTCTGTTCGCCTTCATGGCGACGGTCCTCTTCCTGTTCGCAGGCGGCGCCGTCGATTACACCCGATGGAATGCGGTGCGCGCTGACATGGTGGAATCCATGGACGCCGCGTCACTGGCGCTCGCGCAGTTAAACGCAACAGATCCTGACCTGACCGACGCCCAATTGAAGGAATATGGCCGCAAGTTTTTCGAAGCCAACTTCAACTACGAACACACGCTGGAGCCGGGCTGGAACATCGAATTCGGCCTCGACAACAATGCCGTCATCATCACCTGCATTACCGGCAAGATTGAAACCTATCTTCTCGGCGTTGCGGGCATTCACGATCTGGATATCGGCAAATGCGTCGAGATCACCAAGAAAGGCTCCGGCCGGGTTGAGCTTGCGCTTGTGCTCGACGTGACGGGCTCCATGGGCTGGAACGCCAGCGGTGACGATCAGACGAAAATGTATCGCCTCAAAGAAGCCGTCGAAACCATGCTTGACGTGATGTATGGCGAGGAGGACACCACAGGAAATATCAAGATCGGTGTTGTTCCCTTCAACGCTTATGTGAATGCAGGCGGCGCATCGAGCTGGTCGAATAGCTGGGCCGATACAAACGCCGAGGCGTATTATCACGGCGCGCGTTTCATCCATGTGGGTGAGGACGGCGAAGTCGACGTGACGCGCAAGGTGAACCACTTCGATCTTTTCGATTCGGTGGCCAATGTCTCCTGGCAGGGCTGCGTTGAAGCGCGCCCCTACCCGCTCGATGAGCTTGACGTTTCGCCGGGCGGCTCCATGTCCATATCAGACATCAACGCGGCGATGGACATTCCATCGGCTTATTCCGGAAGTTCTAACCCACAGGATGTGCGCAATTACGACGCCTTTGACGACGCGCCGGACTATTCCGTTGCGAATGCTGTCCTGACCGACGCTAATAACTCCAGATGGGTGCCCAGCTTCCACGGCGATGAACCTGATTGCGACGCCGACTGGAATGGCCGCTGCCCCTATTATCACGGCGATTCCTACTGGACCGACAGTGAGACCTTCAACATTAGCGGGTCGCCTTTCACGCAAGCTTACTGGCGGAGCTGGTTCACCGACCCGGCCTATGACGGCCAGTCCGATTCCTATTACAATCAGGACTTCGTCAACGATGAAGAATATATCGGCCTCAATGGCGGCGAGCCCACGGGCCGCTACGCCAAGATCGTTGCGGAGTTCCGTACGCTGGGCGGTTCCGGGTTGTCTGCTTCGCAAATCGCATGGCGCGATTACATGCAAAATCTTGGCGTCAGCGATTGGTATGACACCGACATCACGGCGAGCGACGACAGCAGCGAGGCGGATTCGGACGAATATATCCTTCGCAACGCTTATGTCGGCTGGTGGGACAGTGCGACAGAGACCTACAAATACAAATATGATCAGTCTCCGTCCGTAACCAGCAGCAGAGGCCCCAATCTCAACTGCCCGCCGGCGATCCTGCCGTTGACTGAAAGCCGCTCGACGATTGAAACATATGTCGACAGCCTGACGCCGAACGGCAACACGGACTCCGCCCATGGCGCAGCCTGGGGCTGGCGCATCCTGTCGCCAGAGGCGCCTTTTGAAGAAGGCATCGGCCCCGGCGATCCTGACTATGAGAAATGGCAGAAGGCAGTCGTCATCATGACGGATGGTGAGAACACTGTCGGCTATCGAGACACGCACACTGGCTCATCTCTCGGGCTTTACGGTTTCGCCAGCGAAGAGCGCATGGGCGACGGTATGAATACAACCGGCGAGATGGTGGACGAGATCGACAACAAGCTCTTGCGCATCTGTCACCGGATGAAGGAAGAGGGCTATCTGATCTATACGATCATGTTCGATCTCGACAGCTCTTCGACGGAAGCCGTGTTCAAGGCCTGCGCCACACGTCCGATCGGACCTTATTTCCAGGCCGCAGCGGATGGCGAGGACCTTGAAGAAGCGTTCGGTGAAATCGCCGCCGACCTCGTGAACCTGCATATCAGTAAATAGGGAAGCTGGAGCCATGTTCTCAAAGTCACGGCTCAATTGGGCGGAGCGCAAAGCGCGGCGGGAATTCGGAAAGGATTCCCGCGGCTCGACTGCGGTCGAATTTTCCATCATCGCGCCGATCTTCCTGATGATGATGTTCTCGATCTTTGAAGTCGGCTGGTTCTTTTTCGCCAACTCCGTTGTCGATGCGACCGTCGGCGATGCGGCACGCCGCATCAAGACGGGTCAGGTGCAAAAGTCTTTCGGCGATCTCGATGACAAGTTCGATGAGATGTATGAGGATATTTGCGACGTCCTCAGCACCTTTGGCGATTGCACAAACCGCCTGACGATTGAGGTTGACACCTACGCCTCCTTTTCGGCGCTTGCAGCGGATACCTCGCCGGCGACATGCGCCGACGCCCCGCCGGATGACGTTTCCGCCATTCCTTTCAATCCAGGCGGCGAGCTTGAGATCGTCCGGCTCCGGATTTGCTATCTCTATACGACATTGAACCCGGCGATTGGCCTCAATCTGTCCGAACCGGGCACCAATAAGCGCCGGCTGATCTCCACATCCATTTTCCGGAACGAGCCTTATGAGCTCAATGACCGCGACGATTGATCGAGGCTTCCCCATGATGATCCGTATCAGAAATACAGTCACAGGGCTTCGCCGGAACGAAAGCGGTCTGGCGGCGACGGAATTTGCAATGCTGCTGCCGGTGCTGGTGCTGCTCTTTTTCGGCCTTGTGGAAGCTTCCACGGCCATGACGGTAAACCGCAAGGTGGCGATTTCCGCAAACACGCTCGCAGACCTCACCGCCCAGTCGGAGTTCCTGATCGATGACGATATGGACGATCTCTTTGACGGGGTGAAATCGATTGTCGAGCCCAACGATTCTTCCGGCATGTCATTGCGCCTTGTCTCGGTCGTGCGGGATTCCGAAGGCGATCCGATCGTTCATTGGAGCCGCGCTTCTGACGGCACAACGCCCTATACGGCCGGCGACTATTACACGACTCTCGACAATGAAGACGTTCTAAGCAGCGTCGGTTCTCTGGTCGTGGTCGAGATGACCTATACCTATGTGCCAAGCATCACGAACCATGTGATGTCGACGCCGATCGTATTTGACCGGACGACAATCCGCTGGCCGCGCGTATCCACCAAGGTGCAGCTGTGTGACGACCCGAATGACGACGGCGAACCGGATAACTGCACCAGTTAGCGCATTAGCGTGTTAGCGGCTTGTATTTGATCCGCTTCGGCACATCAGCGTCGGCCCCGAGCCGGCGCTTTTTGTCTTCCATATAGTCTTCGAAATTGCCTTCGAACCATTCCACATGGCTGTCGCCTTCAAAGGCGAGGATGTGGGTGGCGATACGGTCGAGAAACCAGCGGTCGTGTGAAATGATCACGGCGCAGCCGGCGAAATCGTCGAGAGCGCTTTCAAGTTCTCGTAATGTGTCCACATCGAGATCGTTTGTCGGTTCGTCGAGCAGGAGAAGGTTGGCGCCCTCGGTCAGCATCTTGGCGAGCTGTACGCGGTTGCGCTCCCCGCCTGACAGATCGCCGACTTTTTTCTGCTGATCGCCGCCCTTGAAGTTGAACCAGCCGACATAGGCGCGAGACGGAATTTCCCGTTTGCCAAGCTGGATCACGTCAAGCCCGCCGGAAATCTCCTCCCAGACATTGTGCTTGGGATCGAGATCCTCACGGCTTTGATCCACATAGCCCATCTTCACCGTGTCGCCGACGCGCAAGGCGCCCTCGTCCGGCGTTTCCTGGCCTGTCAGCATGCGGAAAAGTGTTGTTTTGCCCGCGCCGTTAGGGCCGATCACGCCGACAATGCCGCCCGGCGGGAGTTTGAAGGAAAGCCCGTCAAACAGCAGCTTGTCGCCGAACCCTTTTTTGAGATCTTCAGCCTCGATGACGACGCCGCCAAGACGCGGCCCCGGCGGGATCTGGATCTGGGCTGTGTTGATGTCTTCTTTCGAAGCCTTGTTGAGAAGCTCGTCATAAGCGTTGATGCGCGCCTTGGATTTAGCCTGCCGGGCTTTTGGGCTGGCCTTGATCCATTCCGACTCGCGGTCGAGAGACTTTTGCCGATTGCTCTCTTCGCGCTTTTCCTGCTCCAGGCGTTTGCGCTTCTGTTCGAGCCATGAGGAATAATTGCCCTCGAACGGAATGCCCCGGCCTCGGTCGAGTTCAAGAATCCATCCCGTGACATTATCGAGAAAGTACCGGTCGTGCGTGACGAGCACAACGGCGCCCGGAAATTCGCGCAAGTGATGCTCCAGCCAGGCGACCGATTCTGCGTCGAGATGGTTGGTCGGTTCGTCGAGCAACAAAAGGTCAGGCTTTGACAATAGAAGCCGCGCCAGCGCCACCCGGCGTTTCTCGCCGCCGGAAAGCTTTTCGACCGGCCAATCGCCCGGCGGACAGCGCAGCGCCTCCATCGCCATTTCAATTTTCGAATCAATGTCCCAGCCGTCAGCCGCATCAATCTCTTCCTGCAGCTTCGACATCTTCTCCATCAACTCGTCGGTGTAGTTTTCGCCGAGCTCCATGGAGACAGCGTTGAACTCATCGATCTTCGCCTTGATCTCGCCAACGCCCTCCATGACGTTTTCAAAGACGTTTTTTGCGTTGTCGAGCTCCGGCTCCTGCGCCAGATAACCGACTTTCGCACCGTCAGCGGCGTAGGCCTCGCCGTTAAATTCCTTGTCCACGCCGGCCATGATCTTCAGCAGCGTCGACTTACCCGCGCCGTTGACCCCGACGACCCCAATCTTGGCGTCCGGAAAAAACTGTAAGTGTATGTCTTCCAATATCTTTTTGCCGCCGGTGAATTGTTTCGACAGGCCCGACATGAAGTAGATATATTGATATTTCGCCATAAATAGCCTTGAGGCTCCTTGAGGGTGTTTTCGTTGCAGGAGGGGAACAGCGCCGCGTCTTATCCCCGAAAGCTCGTCATTTCAACGCAAACCAGCGTTTTCGATCCGTCCCACATCGCCTATATAGTCATGGACGGGCGGTTTTTGCTCCGGCGGGGATAACAATAAGACTGGAATGGGGAAGTACGAACATGGGGTATGTTGATAAGACACTGGCCGGGGGCGAAGAGGTCATTCACCGCGCCAACTTCAACTGGACCTACAGTTTTTTTCCCATGATGTGGTTTGCGTTGGGCGCTGCGTCACTGGCGTTGATTTTCTACATTCAGTTCGCCGCGGGGCGTCCTTATGAATCGCTGAAAGTGGCGTGGTGGTCGGCCGGCGTCGCGGGCGCATGCGGCTCGCTGATTCTGATCAATCACCTCATCATTCTGATCACAACAGAAATCGTCGTGACGACCTATCGCTTTGTTTACAAGACCGGCCTCATTTCGCGGAACACGCAGGAAGTGAGCCTCAACAAAATTGAGGAAATCACCCTGCATCAATCCATCTGGGGACGGCTGTTGAGTTACGGCAAGCTGGTCCTGCGCGGCACGGGGGTCGGCGTCATTGAACTCCCAGATCTCGACGACCCGATCCACCTGCGCAGGATTATCGAGAACGCGAAGTCAGCACTGCGCGCCGATCAACGCGAGCGCCGCCGCATCAATGACGACGATGACGATTAAGCGCGTCTAGTCTTCCAACGCGCTATAGGCGATGGCTTTGACGCCGAAGCGCGCCCGCGATGGCTTGATGTATGGATTCGGCTGCGCCTGAGACAAGGTGATGTAACCGACGCCAAGCTCAGTATTGATGGAAAACCAGGTGTCCCAGTAACCGGCCCATCCCCAATCGCCGGCGGCCGCGACCTCACCAGTGTAACCGGGCTCCAGCACCACCGATCCGCCAAGACCGAAGGATGTGCCGGACGCAAGCCAGTAAGGCGGCCGCGTTTCTTCGGGTGTGTGATCCGAAGTCATCAGGCGCACGGTCTGCGGGGACAGTATGCGCGTACCGTCAAGCGTTCCATAGTTCAACAGCATCCGCATGAAGCGCGTGTAATCGTGGACGTTGGACAACAGCCCCGCGCCGCCAGACATGACGCCGAACGGGACGTCGTTAATCCCCTGGGCCAGATCAGTTCCGCCGGAGCGCACCATCTCGCCGTTTTCATCAAACTCAATGACGAGGGCGAGGTCTTCGAGATCCGCCTCATCCATGAAGAATTCAGTCTCCGTCATGCCGAGTGGTTCAAAGATATTCTCGCTTAGATATTGATCCAGCGGTGTGCCGGTCGCGACTTCAATGAGGCAGCCAAGAACGTCAATCGAATAGCTGTAATCCCACTTCGTCCCCGGATCCTGGAGCAGCGGCACCGCGGCGATCTGGTCGATGCGCTCGCACAAGGTTCCGTCGGTGTTGAAGAGATTGGCGTCGAAATACGCTTTCTCAAGGTCGGTATTCTGCGTGAAGCCGTAGCCGATGCCCGCCATGTGGGTGAGCAGGTCATGCACCGTAATGGGGCGGGACGCCGGCCGCGTCTCGAACTCGCCATCGCTGTTTAAATCCCGGGACGTCGCGACACGCGCATCATTATAGCTATCGATATAAAGCCCCGCCGGATCGTTGAGGTTGATGATCCCGCGATCCACAAGCTGCATGACAGCGACGGAGATGATGGGTTTGGTCATGGACGCGAAGCGAAAGCGCGTGTCCAGTGTCATGGGCGTATCATTGAACGGGTCCGCCTCGCCCACTGCGGTTTGATAGGCGACACCGTCGCGCGTGACGACCGCGGCGACGAAACCTGCGCGCACGCCCTCGTCGACTTCCTTCTGAAGCACTGCGTCAATGCGCTTGAGATGGTCCTTGTCGATTGCGTTTTGCGGCGCCTCAACAGAAACGACGCGCCCGGTGTTTTCCGGGGCGCAGGCCCCGAGTGTGAAAAGCGATCCGATGGCGATCGCCTGCAATGCGTGTTTGGTGAAGTTCCTCATGAGGTCCCCTCCTCTATGGCGCGTTATTCTCCGAAGCTCTGTTCAATAATGGCTTCGAGCGCCTGTTGGTCAATTTCGTCAAACATAGCCTTTTGATCGCTGTCAACGTCGAAGACCGCGATCAGTCCGCCCTTCTTGTCGAGAACCGGCACGACGATTTCGGATAGCGAGCGCGCGTCGCAGGCGATATGGCCGGGAAAGGCGTGAACGTCTTCAACGCGTTGCGTCTTGCGCTGCGCCGCCGCCGCGCCGCATACGCCCTTTCCGAAAGGAATGCGCAGGCAGCCCATTGTGCCTTGGTAGGGGCCGATCACCAGTTCTTCCGGCTTTTCCGGATCGACCAGATAGAACCCCGTCCAGAAATAGTGGTCGAAGGCGTGATGGAGAATGTTCGAGACCGTCGCCATGCGCGCGATCACATTCGCCTCGCCGTCAATGACGGCGGCGATCTCTTTCGCCGTCTCTTTATAGCGGTCTTTTTTTGCGTCTTGTTCCATGGATCAAACTTCGGGCGAGGCGATAAGAATGGCAAGGCCGATGAGGGTCACAAGCGCGCCAGCCATGACTTGCGGGGCGACCCAGCCGGAACCGGCCAGCCCTTCCATCAAGATCACATAGCCTGGCGTCAAAAGCATATAGGCGTTGGCTTTCGCCGCCGGGATGCGCAAGAGGCCGAATTGCAGGAGAAAATAAGATCCTGCGGTTGCAACGGTGCCAAGATAAAAGATGCACACCCAGACAACCGAAGGCAAATGCCCCCAGTCTGTCTCCAATAACGCCGGCGCGCCGAAGACCAACAAACAGACGCCCGCGCCGATCGCGGACCAGAGGGCGAAAACTATCGTCGACTCGCCGCGGTTGAATTTTCTGACCAGAGGATTGTGCAACGCGTGCGCCAGAACCCCTAACAAAAACACCAACTCCCCTTTGCCAATGGCGAAGGAAAGAATGGCGTTGAGGTCGCCGCGGAAGATCACCCAGATTGCGCCAAGCGCGGCAAGGGTGAGGCTTCCCAAGACGGTCACGCCAGCTTTCTGGCGCAGGATGAAAAAACTCAAAATCGCCGTCATCAGCGGCATGAGCGTAAGAACCGCGCCGGTGGAGACAGAGCTCGTCAGACGCAACGCCACGAACATAAGGATAAAATAAATCCCCATAAGCCCGCCCAGAACAGGAAAGCGCCACAAGGCTTTCGGCCGCATGATGGCGCTTCGTTCCGCTGCTGGCGTAAACAGAAATGCAAGAACGCCGAGGAGCGGGATGGCGATCACGTAACGCACGGCCGTCAGCGCCGCCGGATCGATATGCGGCGCGGCGCGCTTGCCGATAAAGAACGAAATGGAGATCAGAAAAGCGAACAGGGCCATTGCAAGATGGCCCTGCATCCGCGGGCCAATCGCCGTCACGGCTTTTTGCGTTTCAACGCTCATGCACCGATCCGGAAGGCAAGACGGCACGGCCCCGCTTCGACTGCAACTTCATCGCCCCGCTCCAGCGGGCCGACCCCTTCCGGGGTGCCGGTGAAGATAAGATCGCCTGCTTTCAGCTCGAACTGTTCTGACAAGGCGACAATGATGTCTTCAACCGACCAGATCATTTGCGCCAGCGGCGCATCCTGGCGCGTCTCACCGCGGACAATGGTTTTCAGGCGGCCCTTTGAAAGATCGCCAGCGTCGACCGCCGGTATAATCTCTCCAACCGGCGCAGACGCGTCGAAAGCTTTCGCGGTGTCCCATGGGGCGCCGGCGTCCTTCGCCCTCGCCTGATGGTCGCGGCGGGTCAGGTCGCATCCCGCTGCGTAACCAAAGATCGCGTCCCGCGCGCCCGCCGCATCCAGGTTCTTGCCGCCGGATTTCAACGCAACCACAAGCTCCCCTTCAAAATGGAGATTGTCCGTCGCCTGCGCATAAGGGATCACCGAGCCATCGGCGGCAACCGCGTCCGCAGGCTTTGTAAAAAACACCGGCGGCTGGGCTTTCGGATCACCGCCCATCTCGCGCACATGATCGGCGTAATTGCGGCCGATGCAGAAGATGCGCCGCACCGGAAACAGGCGGCCATCACTAACACGGACTGAAGGTCTTTCCTGTGGCTCAATCACATAATCCATGGGCCCCTCCTAACGCGCTCAGTAAAGCGTCGCCATGCCCACGGCGATCAGTGTTACGCCGATAGCGGAACCGGCGAGCGGAATAATGAACCAGAAGGCGCGCGACATCAGCACATAAGAGGCGCCAAAACCGACAATGGCGACGCGCACCAACATGTCAGCCAGAATGTCCGGACGGACAAGCCCACAATAAGCCACGGTAAGCGCATAAAACATGACGCCGACGCTGTGAGAGAAATGAAAGCCGAGATAGGACAGCCAGAAATTCTTGACATCCCTGCGCATGGCGATGCGCGTTTCCATCAATTGCGGCAGCAAGTCTTTATTGGCGGGCGCGAACTTTTCAGGCTGCTTTAAATCCGCAACCGTCATGCGCAAATGCAAAGCGCCAAGCAGAAAGAAAACGCCGGCGCCCGTCGCGATCAGCCATTGTCCGAAACTGTCGCCCGTCATGCGGCCGGGCCTTTGAAAACGCGTTTCGTCGAGGCGGGAAACTTCACCAGCAGCGAGGCCGGGCGCACCGGCCGCTTTTCAAATCCGCCGCCGCAATTGGGGCAGACGCCTCCAAGGGCGTTTTCAGCGCAGTCGGGACAAAAGGTGCACTCGAAAGTGCAAATACGCGCGTCCGCTTCCGGCGGCAGGTCCTTGTCACACCTTTCGCAATTTGGTCTCAGCTCAAGCATGATCCGTTTCTTTCTTAGTCTCAAACCCTGCCGGGAGCGATTTGACGTAAATATCCTGCTGCGGGAACGGAATTTCAACGCCGGCTTCTGCAAACGCCTTGAAGATCGCAAAGCGCAGCTCAGTGCGGACGGTAAGGCCCTGGGAAATGTCGGCGAGGTAAGCGCGAATCTCAAAATCGAGAGAGGACGCGCCGAAGTCCATCCAGGTGACGAACGGTTCAGGATAGGAGACCACCAGAGGGTGATCGCCGGCGCATTTCAACAGGATCTGTTTTACCTGCTCGGGATCAGAACCATAGGATACGCCGACCGGCACCGTAATCCGGCCCAGCCGGTTCTTGTGCGTCCAGTTCGTCACCGTTGACGAGATTAGTTCGGAATTCGGCACAATAATCGAAGACCGGTCGAACGTTTCAATTTCTGTCGACCGCACGCTGATCTTTTTCACCGTTCCCTCGCCGGAAGGCGTCACGATCCAGTCGCCCACTTTGATCGGCCGTTCAAAAAGCAGAATGAGGCCGGAGACGAAATTGTTGACGATGGACTGAAGACCGAAGCCGATGCCCACGGAAAGCGCGCCGGCGATCAGCGCAAGATTGCCAAGATCGAAACCAAGCGAAGAGATAGAGACGAACAGCGCGATGACAAGCCCGCCATACCCCATGAGGGTAATCAGCGAGTTCTGCACGCCGACATCCGCCCGGGAATGGGCGAGCGGTCCGCGTTGCACGGCCCGCTGGATAAGTTTGGTTGCGCCCATGATGGCGACAAAGACAATAATGGCGGCGAAAAGCTTCGCCACGGACGGAATGTGAACGCCGCCAATGTTGAAGCCGAACAGGGCCTGCCCGGCGAGATCACGAACCGTGCCGGCGGGCGCTCCGAAAAGGACCAGCACTGCAGGCGCCAGAGCGATCATCAGCAAGGTGTTGATAAGGAGCCGCGACCAGAAGCGGTAATTGGCGGATTCGGCCTCATCGGTTTTGTCCGTCTCGACAGACAGGCGATTGCGCAGGGCGAGCGCCAATTCCGCCAGGATCGCCCGCATCATCCAGGCAAGGCCAATGAAAAGCGCCAGATAGACAATGCGCGTGGCGATGAAATGCGCCAGCGGCACGTAACCGGTTAGCGTCGCCGCCACAATGATAATCGCGAGCGCCCGTCCGGTGCGGCGCAGGAGCCGCCAGCCCTCGCCGCTTTTTTCGTCCTCAACGCGCCAGAGCCGTGTACGGCAAAGAAGGAAAAGACAGACTGCAATGGCGACCGCCGCGACAGCATCGGAAACAAGCAACAACGCATCCGTGGCGCGGGCCGCAACGCCAATCGCAGATAACAGCGTGTTTAATGAAAAGATGATGACGATGGCGAGGGCGAGGCGGCTTACGGCGCGTCCGCGATCCGCGTCGATCGACGCGATGCGCCAGCCGGGTGATGCGGGCGCAAAGAAGCCGGCGGTGAAGCCGGAGACAATCAGGATCGACAGGACGCCAATCCAGAAGGCGCGGGCCGCCGCCTCTCCCTCCGGCGTCAAAACGCCCTGTGCGCGCAATGTCTCGATGATGATCAGTCCACCGATGACGCCGGGGACTGTTCGCGCCGCCATTTTTAGAGCCGCGACCACGACCCGCCGCGCCGGGCTCGGTTTGCGTTTTTCAACCGCGGTCGAGAACGTACTCGAAATCCAGCGGTTCACCGGCCCGAAGATCATCAGGGAGATGACAAGCGCGCCGAGAATAAGCGCCAGCGAGCGCCCATAGGCGCCGTCGCCACGGCGAGTCTCACCCCAGTTCGAAAAATAACGGCCGATACGGCCAGCGACATCGCTCGTCGAATTCCAGGCCTCAGCCCAAAGATGCGACTCCAGCGGAGACGCGCCCCGCTCTGTCAACGATGCGTAAAGGGCCCCGACCTGCGCACCTGACAATCGTGTCAGCAATTCCCCGGATTCAAAAATATTGGCGAGAACCCGCGTGCGCTCGCCATTAAGGCGCGCGCGCTGCCCTGCAAGCTGGCTGCGCTCATTTGCAAGAATGTCGCTTTCCGGCGGATCGTTTTCGCCGGGGGCAGGTCCAAGAAGGTCTATCTGTGCGTTTACCGCCTCCAGCTCCCGTTCAATGGCGGAAAGCCGGCCGCGGCCATCCACACGCAAGTCGCGTAGCTGCTGTTCCAAAGCTTCCGGGGCGCTGACTGCGTCTTCATTGATCTGCGCGCGGATGCCGGCGATTGCCTCGGCCGCCGCTTCGATCTCTGCGGCGCGGCTCGACTGGGCGGCGACAGGGACCGCCGCCGTCAGTACGAACAGAAACGCCGCGAGGCAGGCGCAAAAAGACCTCATAACCACTTCTTCATCCTGAAATATGCAAGCAAACCGACGCCAATCAGGACGCACAAGCCGACAACGATCCAGAACGCGCTGGCGCTTTCAACGCCCGGCATGCCGCCGACATTGATGCCGAAAAGGCCGGTCAGAAAGCCAAGCGGCAGAAAGATCGCCGCCACCACCGAAAGCACCATCATGTTCCGGTTCATTTCCTCGGCGCGCTGATCGGTAAGCTGATCCTGCAGAACCATCGCCCGCTCGCGCGCGGCGTCGATGTCTTCGGTCATGCGCGTCACCCGGTCGGCGACTTCGCGAAGTTCAATCTTCGCCACATGATCGAACAGCGCGGACTCATCCGCCGCCAGGCGATTCAATGCATCGCGTTGGGGTGCGATGAAGCGCCGGAACAGAACCGCCGCCTGGCGCGTATCGGCGAGCTTGGCGCGCAAGCCAGAGCCATTGCCGGTCAAAATCTCTTCTTCAAGATTATCGACCTCGTCTTCAATTTCGAGGACATAGGGCTCGGCGCGGTCCGTCAGTTTCGCCGCAATGCGGGCGAGCAGCGCGCCCGTATTGGCGATGCTTGCCCCGGCGTTGATGTCAGCCCGCACATCCTGCGCCGCCTTCAGCCGTCGCCGCCGGGTCGTCACCATCATCTTTTCATTCAACCAGACGCGGATCGAAACCATATCCTCCGGCTCTGCGCCCTCATTCAGATTGACGCCGCGAAGATTGACGACGAGCCCCTTTTCAAAGCCCGTGACCCGCGGACGCGTCTCATCGGCAAGAAGCGCCGACGCCGCTGCATAGGGAATATCACGCTGTGCGGCGATCCATTCCCGCGCCTCTTCATTGAGCATGTTAAGATGGAGCCAGATGAAATCATACTCGCCAGCGTGGGACACGACATCCTCCCAGCGCATTTCCGCCGCCGTGTCATCCTTGAAGCCGAAACCGAAGACAAATGGCGGGCCCGCATCTGCTTCGCCGCGGTCGACCTGGTTTGCCGTGCTGGTCATATATGGCCTTAAAGAATTTTCTGGCCGGTTTTCGCCCAGTCGTCCAGAAAAGCCTTGAGGCCTTTATCCGTAAGCGGATGATTGACGAGGGATTTCAAAACCCCGGGCGGCACAGTCGCCACATCGGCGCCGGCCAGCGCGGAGTCCTTCACATGGTTGGGCGAACGGATCGACGCGGCGAGAATTTCCGTCCTGAAATCGTAATTGTCGTAAATCACGCGAATATCGCGGATCAGCTCCATACCGTCGACATTGATATCGTCGAGACGGCCAATAAAAGGCGAGATGAAGCTGGCGCCGGCTTTCGCCGCGAGCAACGCCTGGTTGGCCGAGAAACACAAGGTCACATTGGTGTTGATGCCGTCTGATGTCAGCGCCTTGCAGGCGATGAGCCCGTCAAAGGTCAGGGGAAGCTTCACGACCACATTGTCTGCGATCTTGGCCAGCGACTTGCCCTCGCTGATCATCTTGTCAGCCTCGATCGCCGTCACTTCGGCGCTCACCGGGCCCTGCGTGAGCGCACAGATTTCCGCCGTCACTTCCCGGATATCGCGGCCAGACTTCATGATCAGGCTCGGATTGGTCGTTACGCCGTCCACAAGGCCGGTGGGCAGGAGGGCCTTGATTTCGCTGATTTCGGCGGTGTCGACGAAAAACTTCATGAGACGGCGTTCCTTCTAAATTCGCTGGGGCGATGTCTACTAGAGCGCGATTCCCTTGTCAGCAGTCGCGGGCGGTTTTCTCAAGGGCTGGCGGCGGCCATAGGTGAGGCAGCGCCAGCCCCATTCCAGCGGCCCGAAACGGAACCGGGAAAGCCACCACAGGGAAAAGGCGAGCTGGGCGATCCATATAACGATCATCACGAGATAGATCTGCGCCCGGTCCATCGCGCCAAAGAGCCCGAGCCCCACCCCGCTGAAGATCAGGTTCGCAATGATTGTCTGGCCGATATAGTTCGAGAGCGCCATGCGTCCTGCGGCGGTAAGCGCGCGGAACGGCAAAGACGATGATGCAGCCTTCCAGAGCAGAAAGAACATGCCCATATGGCCGATCACCATCGCAACGCGACCGATCTGTTGGAAAGTGGCCCAGGTCCACAGTATGGGAGAGAAATCCGCTTCCCAGCGCTGCGTGACGGCAATGATGCGCAGCGTCAGCCCAACCGCATAACCGCACGCCGCGAGACTGAGATAAAACCGCGTGCTTCGTTCTCCCGTAATGATGCGCCATTGATAAAACGCCATCCCGATCAGCATCATCATAAAAGCGTCGGCGGACCACCAGAGCAGGTCTATCACACCGCTATAGGAGGCGACGATTGCGGCGTTGCTGGAATAGACAGTCGCAATATCGCCTGTGCGGCTGGCGATTTGCTCATCAAGTTGTTCTTGCGTCGCCCAGTTGCCCGCAACCTGTTCGCGCCAGTCGGCAAGAAGCGCCTCCTCTCCCTCCGACAAGGCCTCTCCTGCATTCTCGCGCGCCTCGATTCCCAGCGCGATATTGCCTTCGACGGTTTGCAAGGCCTCACCGACGAAACTGTTCAGGGTTAACCCGGCGAGAATGACGCCGGCGATCAGGATGAGTTTTGCGGGCTTTAAAATGCGAAACGGAAAAATGACGAGTCCCGCCATGGCGTAGATCTGTAAAATGTCGCCGGGCATCAACAGCGCCAGCGCATGGAAGACGCCAAAGACCAGCAGCCATAAGGTTCTGCGGTAATAAAGGTCTGCTATGCGGATCGGGCCGTCGGGATAAAGTGCGCGGGCGGTGAAGAGCATGACGCCGGCGCCGAACATGAGCGAAAAAAGCCCTCTCATGGCGCCCTCGACAAACACCGTGGAGACTGTCCAAAGCCCGTAATTGAGCGCACCCTCGCCGCCCGCCGCTTTCGGGTTGGAAAAGGCGATTTCGGGAAGGGCGAAGCCGATAATATTGATCACGAAAATGCCGAGCACGGCGAAGCCGCGCAGGGCGTCCAGCGCGTCAATACGGGCGCTGGCGGTCGCTGGGCCCGTCAGGGACTGGTCCGGCTGGTTCATGGAGCTCCCCCCTCCTCATTGCACGCCTGCGGCGGCCTGCAATTTACGCCCGTTCATTTGCTTTTTCTATCAAGCACTTCACCGGTTCTATCAGCGCGTCGAAATATCCATCACCATAGCGCGAGAGGGCGACATAAAGGGCTTGTTTTCCCCTGCGGAGGTTGAGATATGGGGCCCTCAAAGGCGCGCCCGCCTGCCCGGAAAAGACCCCGGAAATGGCGGTGGCGCGCTTGTTTTTACACGCCGTTTCGCCATGCTGGCGGGCCAGTCTCGGCTGGGTTTGAGAACGGTTCGATATCGGGTTCCAGGGTTATGGCCAAGATTACGCCGGAAAACAGTTCAGTCGTCGTCCGCTTTGCGGGCGACTCAGGCGACGGGGTTCAGCTCCTCGGCTCGCAATTCGCCGAGTCGACAGCGCTCGCCGGCGCCGACTTTTCAACCTTCCCGGATTTCCCGGCTGAGATCCGCGCGCCCGTGGGCACGACCTTCGGCGTGTCAGCGTTCCAGATCAATCTCGGCGCCCGGCGCATCTCGACCGCCGGCGACCAGCCGGACGTTCTGGTCGCGCTCAACCCGGCGGCGCTGAAAGTGAACCTGCCGCTCCTGCAAAAAGGCGCGGTCATCATCTTGAACACCGACGCGTTCAACGCACGCAACTTCGCCAAGGCGCATATCGCCGCCGATCCGCGCGAGACCGGCGAGCTTGACGATTATCAGGTGATCGAGATTGCGATCTCCACCCAGACCCTCGAAGCGGTGAAGCCGCTCGGGCTGTCGAAGTCCGACGCAGAACAGTGCAAAAATTTCTGGGCGCTGGGCTCCGTGCTCTGGATGTTCGGGCGCGACCGCGATCCCATCGTCAAATGGGCGCAGGCGAAATTCGCCAAGAAGTCGCCGGAGATTCTCGCCGGCAATCTCGCTGCGCTGGACGCCGGTCACGCTTATGCGGAAACCGCGGAGCTTTCCGCCGAGATCCCGCAATTCGTCATCGGCGAAGCGCCCATGGAAAAGGGCGAATATCGCTCTATCACCGGGGCCGAGGCGATTTCGCTTGGATTGGCTGCGGCGGGCGAGCTCGCCGATCGTCAGATCGTCTTTTGCGGCTATCCGATTACACCGGCCTCATCGATCCTCCATCATTTGTCAAAGATGGGTGATCTCGGCGTCGCCACGTTCCAGGCCGAGGATGAAATCGCGGCGTGCTGCGCCGCCATCGGCGCCTCTTATGGCGGCGCCATCGGCGTCACCTCGTCCTCCGGCCCCGGCATCGCGCTCAAGACCGAAGCCATCGGCCTCGGTATGGCGACGGAATTGCCGCTTGTTATTGTGAACTCCCAGCGCGGCGGCCCGTCCACAGGCCTGCCGACCAAGACGGAACAATCCGATCTCTATCAGGCCGTCTACGGACGAAACGCCGACGCCCCCCTGCCCGTTATTGCAACCGCCGGTCCCGGCGATTGTTTCGATGCGGCGATCGAGGCGACGCGGGTCGCGATCCGTCACATGACGCCGGTCTTCCTTTTGACTGACGGTTATATCGCCAATGCCGCAGGCCCGTGGGAGCTGCCGGACATGGCCGATTACGAGCCGATTCTGTCCAATTCACCGCCCAAGCCTGTGGACGATCCGGTGGAGCTCAAAAAAGCGATCTGGAACCGGGAAGATGCAAGCTATGGCCGGCCCTGGGTCGCGCCCGGAATGGAAGGCCTCGCGCACCGCATCGGCGGTCTCGAAAAGGACATCGAAACCGGCGATATTTCCTATGACGCCAAAAACCATCAGGCCATGGGCGAGCTACGTGCAAAAAAAGTCGCCTCCGTGGCGGACTTCATTCCCGATCAGGACGTAGAACAGGGAAACACCAAGGGCCCGCTTGTGGTCGTCGGCTGGGGCTCGACCCATGGCGCGATCTGGCGCGCGGTGCAGCAAGCGCGCGAAGAAGGCCTCGACGTGGCGCAAATTCATCTGCGCTGGCTCAATCCGCTGCCGAAAAACCTTGGCCGTCTCCTCGCCGATTATGACCGGATACTTCTGCCGGAAATGAATTTCGGCCAGTGCGCGACGCTCCTGCGCGACAAGCTCGAGCTCGATGTCGTGCAACTGAACAAGGTTTCCGGCCAGCCTTTCAAGATTGTCGAAGTGCTCGGCGCCATCCGCGAGAATTATCCCGGCGCGAAACAGGCGGCGGAATAAACCATGTCGGTGCGCGCCATACTTTCATCTGCAACAGTCTTCGCCCTGATGGCGATGACCGCGCCCGGATACGCGCAGACCTGCCTCGACCACGATTATTCCGACCAAACCGAATTTTTGATCTCGTCCAGCAGTCAGAACGCCGCCTACAGAAACTTTCTCCTCGGTGAACGCGCGATGTACTGGACGCGCGATGTCGGAAGACTGATCCGCTCCTTGCAGGCAAACCCGGATGAATGGCGCGCCACAGGCAATATTTGGTCAGCCAATGCCGTTTCAATCGAGTTTACGGATGGCGGTTTTCAATGCAGCGCCGCCATTGACGATGAAGATCTTTACGCCAACGCCGCTGACGGCGGCGGACAGTTTGTGCGCTCCCTGCGCCGCTCCGAACGCAACCAGATCATGAGCCAGCTCAACGATATAACACGGATGTCGATCCAATGAACGCTCCCCTCACCGCCAAAGATTTCGCCACCGATCAGGAAGTGCGCTGGTGCCCCGGCTGCGGCGATTACGCCATCCTGAAATGCGTGCAGAAGACGCTCGCCGACGTTGAAGCGAACCCGGACAAGACTGTGTTCGTTTCCGGCATCGGCTGTTCCTCGCGCTTTCCCTATTACATGAACGCCTATGGCTTCCACACGATCCATGGGCGCGCGCCAGCATTCGCCACGGGTCTGAAAATCACGAACCCGGAACTCGATGTCTGGCTCGTGACCGGTGACGGCGACGGGCTGTCTATCGGCGGCAATCACTTGCTGCATGTGCTGCGCCGCAATGTGGATATGCAAGTGATGCTGTTCAACAACGAGATCTACGGGCTCACCAAGGGGCAATACTCCCCGACCTCGCGCCCCGGCACGCGCTCGCCCTCGACGCCCACAGGCTCCATCGATGCGCCGGTGAACCCGTGCGCTTTTGCACTCGGCGCCAATGCGCGCTTCATCGCCCGTGGCATCGACACGGACGCGAAAAACCTTTCGCCGGTGCTCAAAGCCGCGCGCGAGTTCAAGGGCGCGGCCTTCGTCGAAATCTTCCAGAACTGCATTGTCTATAACAAGGACCGGTTCGAGGATTTCGTCGCCAAGAAAACCGCCGCAGACACCCAGCTTCATGTTGAACACGGCAAGCCGCTGCTCTTTGCGAAAGGCGCCAAGGGCCTGAAGCTCAACACAAAGACATTAGCGCTCGAAATTGTCGATGTGGGGGAGAACGCAACGCCGGTGGAAGACGTGCTCGTTCATGACGAGACAAATCTCGCGCTCGCCAATCTTCTGGTGCACCTGCCCATGGGCGAGTTTCCCATGCCGCTCGGCGTGATCTATCGCAATCCGGCGCAAAGCTTCGACGACGCTTTCTGGCAGCACCACCCGACACAAGGCAAACGCACCGGCAAAGTCGCCGACGCGTTGCGTAAAGGCAGCGTCTGGAAAAAAGGCTAAGCGTTCCAGCACGCTCGGCTTGCCGCTGTAGTACAACGCTTCAACGCAAATGACTCCTCGCCTCTCTTAGCCTCGTGTGATGATGATCGCGGGACAACAGAGTGGAGGCGACATGTGGGTCATTTATCGGCTGGCGGTTGCAGGCAGCGCTTTTCTGGGCCTTTTCACGGCGGGCGCCCATGCGCGTGAGCTTGCTGGACAGCCGATCGCAAAGGAAAAAGCGGCGCAGCTTGTTGAAGCCGTCGGCGGCGCCGAGGTCTGGAGTCAGTCTAAATCCTTTATGGTCCGCGAAACCGTTTATCTCGCCAATGGAGAAACGGCTGATCTCGTCGTCAAGCGCAATCTCGACGACATCACACGCTGGATCAGTTTAAGCGCCGAAAGCTTTGAGTATGAAGAAGTCCTTGATGTTGCCTCCGGATGGAGCGGACGAGATGGAAACGCCGCCGCCTATACTCCGGAAGAACTCGCCGCTGAGCGCCGCGGCCTGGAACAGTCTCCCTATTATGTTTATCACCGGCTGGCGAAAAACGACCCCATGCTGCGTGTGGAGTGGCTTGAGGAAGAGAACCGTCTCAACATCTATGAGGGTTCCGAACGCTTATTGTGCTGGTTTTTCCTCGATGGCCGCGGCAACCCCATGAGCTGGGCCAACATCTATAATGAACGGGAAAACCGCCATAATTATGGGCCGCTGGTGGATGTCGGCGACGCCAATTTTCCAAAATGGGGAGCGGCTGCGGATGCAAGCTGGCGCTTTGAATATCTTGAAGCGGTATTTTCCGATCAAACCGTGAAGATGCCGGCTCTTTAGCCGGCCACCCGTGCAAAAATTAACGCGCCAACGAACAGAATAATCAGCAGCAGGAAGAAACCGCCAGACAGATAAAGCGGCCAGCGTGCGGCGAAGCGCGTCAGCACGCCTTTGGGCAAGCGGCCTCCTGCAAGAAACCCGACTGTCGCGGCGGCCAGCGCCAGCGCCTCCCATTGGAAAAACGCCGATATCCGGTTAGAGCCGCGCGTAAAGCCGCTGCCCGTCGGCTCCAGCGTCAGATAGGCGAAGACGCCCTGCACCGCGAGCGCCACCCAGATGATGGCGCAGGTCCAGACCACAAATGTCACAAGAGAACGCATCGTTCAGTCACCCTGCCAATAGGCGGAATAGGCGTCGCCCGTCCAGTAGATCAGCACCGATGACGCGCCCTCCTTGCCGATGAGGATCGCGTCGCCTTTCAAGGCTGGCGGCGGCGTTCCGCCCGCGCCTTGCCCCGCCGGCCCTGTATGCAGGCTCCACCAGTCAATCGAGTCGAAATAGGCCGGCGTCAGATGCGCGCCCATACGGCCGGTCATGCCGACAACCTGCCCCCATGTTCCCGCGCGACAAAGAAAAAGCCCGCGCTTGCCATCAGCTTTTCGAATAACCGGAACCGCCTGATCGTGCGCGTCGTCAGCGTCGAAGTCGCCGCCGAGCTCCACTGGCGTGAGATAGGGCGTGATCTGATAAGTCTGATAATCGAGCCCGCAATCGCCCATCATCTCGATTAGCTCCGGCGTGACTTTGCGCAGCTCAGTCATGGCCGCGACTTCCGCCGCTTCTTTTTGCTTTTCCTTGTCGGTCTTCGGCCAGGTCATGCAGACATTGAATTTGAGATAATTCATCCGCGCCTTTTCACCGGGCGCAAGATCGGCCAGCCCCATATCCTCAATGGTGAGCGCGCCGCGGCCCGGCTGGTTTTCCGGATTGACGCCGCCCGCATCGTTCGGACGATAGCCGCCCGTGCCTGACAGCGCCGGATCGAAACCGAACAAGCGCAACCCCTGTGGCGCGTTAACATCACCTTTGTTGGCGCCAGTATTGTCCGCATTACGGAAATGCCAGCCATAAAGCTGTCGCGGATTCGGAGCGCCGCGCAGGGGCGGCGTCATCTGCGTCAGGTCGAGGCCGTTTTCATCATTGAGGCGAATATCCCAGCCATGAGGCGCGCGTTTTAACTGAAAGGTCCATTCCGGTCCTTCCAGATATTCATTGAAATCTCGGTTCCCGGCGACTTCGCGCGACGATAACAACATGGCGCTGCGGCCTTCGGAAGGCTCGCAGGGTTGGGCGTTCGCGGATGAAAACGCCGCCACGGCAAGCATGGCGGCAGTGATGAAGATTCGCATTGGGTGTCTCCCCCTCCCGTTGCGCTACGCTTTCAGCACAGCCTCCGTCGCCTCTGCGAAAATGTCGAGCCCTTCGCTCAGCATTTCGTCGGAGATGACCAGCGGCACAAGCGATCTGAGACACTGCGCATAAGCGCCGGCGGTCGTCATGATGAGACCGCGCTGGCGCGCCTCGGCGAGGATGGCGCCCGCGATATCGCCATTGGGCTGTTTCGGATCGCCGTCTTTCACGAATTCAACGGCGCACATGCCGCCGACCCGGCGCACATCGCCGATGACGCCCTTGCCGACACCTTCGCCGAGCTCGCGCCAGCGTTTTTCCGTTTGCGCGCCGATTTCTTCCGCACGCTTCAACAGTCCCTCTTCTTCGATGATCTCGAACACAGCGAGCGCAGCGGCGCAGGCGACCGGATTGCCGCCATAGGTCGATCCCATGGAGCCCGGCACTACCTTGTCCATCAAGTCGGCTTTACCGACAAGCGCCGACAACGGCAGTCCCGCCGCGATGGATTTCGCCACGCACAGGAAGTCGGGTTCGACGCCCATATGTTCAAAGGCGAAATATTTGCCCGTGCGGCCCATGCCCGACTGGATTTCGTCGGCGATCAAAAGAATGCCGTTGTCGTCGCATTTCTTGCGCAGGCCCTCGAGGAACTCTTTCGGCGCCGGGTTGAAACCACCCTCGCCCTGCACCGGTTCGACGATCATCGCCGCCACTTCATTGGCGTTGATCATGGTTTTAAAGATGTGATCGACGCTCGCCAGCGCATCCTCGACCGAAACGCCGTGATAGGCGTCCGGATATTCCGCGTGGAACACCGCCGGCACATAAGGCCCAAAGCCGACCTTATAGGGTTTCGACTTGCCGGTGAGCGTCGTCGCTAAAAGCGTGCGGCCGTGAAACGCGCCGGAAAAAGCGATGACGCCCGGGCGGCCCGTAATCTGGCGCGCGAATTTCACCGAATTCTCGACGGCCTCGGCGCCGGAATTGAACAGCGCGGTTTTCTTTTTTGTCGGCCCCGGCGCGACGCGGTTCAACTTTTCGCAGACTTCCACATAGCTTTCATATTGCGCGATACCGAATGCGGTGTGGATGAAGTTTTCTGTTTGCTGCTTGACCGCCTCGACAACTTTCGGATGCGCATGGCCGACATTCAACACGCCAATGCCGCCGATAAAGTCGATATAGCGCTTGCCCTCCACGTCCCAGAGTTCGGCGCCTTTGGCGCGCGCCGCATAAATTCCCGATTTCGACGGCAGGCCCACTGGGCAGGCCTCGTCGCGCCGCGATTTCAGGCTTTCATTGGTGGCGAACTCGTTTCTTCCATGATCCATGGGACGCTCCGGTTTTTATAGAATTTTATGACCTTTCCCATGGGCTCTAGCATGATCGACAGTAAAAGAAAGGGGCGAAAGCCTAGGCTTTTCAGTCTTTTTTGGGGGCGGACAAAAACCAGATGGCGCCGGTCCCGACTATGGCGTCATAGATTGCGCAAACGAATGCGTACCAGGCCGGGCTATGTTCCGATTTCATCACCAGATGGAGGAGATCGACGCCGCCATGGGCGAGGATCAGCACGCCAAGGAGCCAGACCCGGCCCGATTGCAGGATAGCAAGGCCCAAAAGAAGGAAGACGAGCGCCGTCAGCCCCTCGACCACCAGGGCCGAGAGCGCAGCCTTGAGAACGATCCCGCCCGGGTCGATCCCGCCAAGGGCGAAGCCCACATAAATCCCGGTCATCAGGGCGAGCTGGCCATAAATCCAAAGGCCGCGGCCGCGCACGGACAGGCTCGCCGTCACCCCGAGCGCCGCCCCGGCCAGCGCGAGCGTGATCAAAACCAGAAAAACAGTTGTCCCCATCAGGACACTCTAGCCGAGTTTCTGGAAGCGCAACAGCTGCGCGCCCAGCCCACCTTTCCGATGCGTGAAAGCAGCTGTGATCGCTGGTTGACGGTTACAATCGCGGCAGCCACATCCCCATCGTCGCTGCAAAGGACCCCAGCGCCGTCACGCCAGTCGCCGCCAGCACGACCAGCGCAGCGGCGAGCTTCAGCCCGGCGCGCCTTGAATCCTGCGCGTGGAAATACAATTGGAGCACGAGCAGGGGTATCGCCATCTGTGCGAAATACATGAACGTCAGGAAGGGTCCTTCAAAAGTTTCAGGATCAATCCCGATGCCGCCGGTCGTCATGAACCAGAACATGAGGCCGATGCGGAAAAACCAGACGGCGCTCGCCACCATAAAAAGGCGCATGGCCCAGCGGCGGTGCCGGTCGATCTGCCGGGTCATGGCAAACCGAACGGCGATGGCGGCGCAGATCCAGATCAACACTGCGTCGAGGCTGATGGCGATATGCCCGATCATCCCGCCCGGGACGCCGCGCGTCCACACGAGGTGAAGGCCGGCCGCGCTCGTCACCGCTGCGGTCACCACATAGATCCGTCCGAGATATCTGTGAAAGGCCGGGAAGCGGTTGCGAATTTGCGGCGTAAGCTGCAGGGGGCCGCCGCCGATGATGACGATCGCGATCAAGACGTGAAATGCAATGGCGAGATTGCCAATCAGGTCGCCAGCCACATAGCCCTTGGGCAAGGCCGTGTCCGCCAGACCCGGATATCCGTTTTGGGCGAGGGCGGGAATGTAAGACGCCGCAACGTAGTAAACAAAAATCGACTGTCCCGCAGCCGCCGCCAGAAACCACAAAACGCCGGAAAATCCGAGTAATCGGTGCGGCCACCGCCCGGATTGGCGCGAGGCCGCATGGCCGGCCGAAGACGGCATGGCCGGAGAAGTCTCAAACAGGGTCGTCACAACAAAGGCTCCTTTTCTTTTTCGATAGCCAGGGTCTTTCGGCTCCCGGCCGGCGCGCACGAAACCGCCCGAAGGCGCGGTGAATCAGGGACTTCGACCCCTTGAACGGACCGTTTCGTCGCTTCCGCGCTTTCGGCGTCCGCACGCATCGGATATGAAGGCAGGCTGGCGGGCGCGATCTCGCCGATTTGGAAAACGGCCAGTATTTTTAGGCAAAACGGCGATTATCTCGCCAAAGCGAACATTGCCCGGGTCAGGACGAGAGGTGACGCCATGGAAGGATTGCTTCGACAAAACGGTCTGGCTGACGTTTGGGCTGGCGCGTCTGCTCTCCTGGCGAAGCGCGCAACGGCGAAGCTGGGCCCCGTCGCGCCATACGACATGCTGTGGTGGATTTTCACCGCGTCGGTCACGCTCTCCCTGGCCTCGGAGTATGCCGGCGACATAGGCGCGCCCCTCACCTACATTCTGGCCATCGGCGGTTCGGCTGGTTGCGGCTGGCTCTGGCTGCTTTCGCGCACGCTTTTCCGCGCGGAAAAACTGATCGCGCGCTGGAATATCTTTGCCGTCGCCGCAATCATCGCCGTTGAATCATACTGGACCCTAACCGGCGTCTCCGCGGCATCGGGTGAAATCCGCCGCATCGCCGCCAATGCAGCGTCACTCATCTGCATCGGCGCGGTCGTGCTGGTCTTTGTCGAAGTTCTTTCAGGATACAGCGCCACGCTGCCGAAACACGAAAGGCGTTTCCGGCAGCTATTCACGTTGATCTTCGGCGCCATGATCATCGTGACATTTCTTTGGGCCATGAACGCCAGTGAGGCCAGCATCGGCGCGCAATGGGCCGAGGCAACGCTTATTGTCTGCGCCGCCATCGCTGTCATCGGCGCGAGACTCGCCGTCTCGTTCCGCAAACGCCATCCGCTGCCGGCGCCTGGTGCGCGAAAAGCGGCGCCCTCGCCCGCCGCCAGTGACAAGGGACTGGCCCAGCGCATTCTCCACGCCATCGAAGCGGAGCGGCGTTTTGCAACGCCCGATCTCAAAATCGCCGACCTCGCCGCAAGCCTCGGCGAGCAGGATTACAAAGTGACGCAATGCATCACTGGCTTTCTCGGCTATCGCAATTTCAATCACTTAATCAATGCGCGCCGCATCAACTATGCCAAGGACTTGTTGTCCGATCCGGCTCATGACGACCGGCCGATATTGTCGATCGCCTTCGACTGCGGCTTTAACTCAATCGGGCCCTTTAATCGCGCGTTCAAAAGCCATGTGGGCATGACGCCGCGTGAATTCAGAAATGCAGCTTCAGGAGAACGGCGAGGGCCGCCCCGGCGTCAGTATTTCACCAACACGGCCTGATCGCTCCTGTCCGGGTTGCGAACCCGTCTAGAGGTCAATGTCAGGGTTCCGGGCTCGCAAGCCATCGTCCACTCGCCGCCGCCGCCCACATAGGATTGGGCGCCGAAACCTTCATTTTCGACCGTGATGCGGGCCGGCTCATAATCCGGCGGGGCTGTAACAAAGCCTTCCAGATCGTTGCCCTTGATGTCGAATTTGAGAACGCCGCCTTCGACAGTCCATTCTCCATAATGACGATATTTGAAATATCTCACGGTTGTATCCTCGCCCCGGATCGTATGCGGATCATCGATCGTAAAATTTCCGCCTGCGCGTATCGTTATAATCGGACCTTGCTGGGCGTAGGTGCTTTCCACATCGCCCTCCAGTTCATCGAAGATCGCCGGGACCGAGCCGCGAAAGCGAAACTCGTCCTTCACATTGGCGGCACGAAGCTTTTCTTCCGCTGCAAGAAAGTCATCCATTTGATCGGGCGGGACCATGCCCCTGGCCGCCTCCAGCGCCTCAAGCGCCCCGGCCAGCGGATCGTCCGCCACGTCGGCGGGCGTCGGGCGCTCTATCCAGACGCCGATCTGACAGGCGCAAGTCATTCCGTCGCTATTGTCCATTGACAGTCTCGCGGAGAGATTGTCGCCCGACGGCATGATCGCCGCCACAGTCATTGGAGATGTCGGCGTGTTGATCTCCTCCGTCCCGGTAATACGCCGCCAGTCCTCATCATAGTGCCCGCGTATGGCGAGTTGCGCCTCGCCCGCATCAACGAGCAGTTTCGGCGCGCCGCCATCGGGAAGCGAAACTTCGCGCAACTGGACGGAGAGCGGCGGGCCTTCAATGGCGACGTCGCATGCGCGCGTGAGATCCTGCGCTTCCGCTTCCGCCTGAAACGGCAAATCGCGTCCATCCGGCATGGTGATCGTCTGGTCCGCTTGCGCGATCGCCCAGTCGAGCCAGCGTTCAGGCGGCAAGATTTCGGCGGCTCTTTCCGCTCGGGTCAGGTAGTCATCGCCGCCGAGCCCGACGGAGAACACCCATTCCGGATTGAACGCCTGTTCTCCCCAGAAAAAGAAAGGTTGCGCATCATAGGAATGCTGGGTCAGCGGGCATGATTTCTGCCGAGTGAAAAAATCTTCGATCCAGCGATCGCGTTCAGTAACGCCGCTGACAACCTTGTGGGCAAGCCATTCCGCAGACCCTTCAGTCCACCAATGGCGATCCTCGTTGCGGCGGGTGTAATAGCCGCTTTGCATCGTGTGCATCCATTCATGGGCAAGTACGAACCGGCGCTCGCGATCATTTACAATCCGATCGGGGAAGACCACGATGATGCAGAGGCCTTCCGGCAATCGCTTTAAGTCTTCGGGCCAATCTGACTCGGCCGGATCGGCTTCGGCGTCATCACTCAGTTTTGAAACAAAGTACTGCGCGAGCGTGACGCCTTCAGTTTCTCTGCCTTCTCGTCTTGCTTCATCGACTTCGTCGCCCTCCGCGCCGCCGCTGGCGCAATCTGTAAAGGCCAATGTGGAGCCGAAGGTGTCTTGACGGGTTTCAATCAAGAGGACGGGACGGCTGGGCGGTCCGGGCGCTTCCGTCAAGTAGGATTGCATGTCCTCAAGCCGCGACTCCAGAGAACGCAGCGATGAGAGCGTCGCATCCGGAAGCCGCCGCGCGCTGCGTTGCCGCAATCGCCATACCTCCTGACGCCCCACGGAGATATCAGTTTTGTAGGCATGGCCGACCGCATAGATTTCATCCAGCAAGGCCTCATAATCCGCCATCTCTTCAGCTTCATCGGGCTCGGGCCTCGTTGGACAGGCGCCTTCCACCGGCGCGGCAATCGCCAGACTTGCAAGCCCCGCGAACACACGCGCCCAATGCCTGGACGTTCGGGGGTTCGCGGTTCGGGCTTTTCGACCATTTGCGCCGCTTTGCATTCGCATCTCCCGTGCTGAATGCGCCATAACATAGGGGAATCCATGCCCCATACCAAATAACCGTCATCGACGTTGCGCCAGACTGCATCTTGGGCTTCCGTCTGAGATAACGCGCATTAGAATAAGTTCATGTTTGCAAAATTCTTCCACGAGTTGAAATCCGCCGGCCTGCCCGTCTCCTTGAGGGAGTATCTCACTCTCATGGAAGCCATGGACGCCGACCTCGCTAGCCGCAAGGTTGAGGATTTCTATTATCTCTCCCGCTCCGCGCTGGTGAAAGACGAGCGCAATCTCGACAAGTTCGACCGCGTTTTCGGGCATGTCTTCAAAGGGCTTGAGAGTGTCGGCGAAGAGATCACGGCCGATATCCCGGAAGACTGGCTGCGGCTGATGACCGAGCGCTATTTCTCTGAAGAGGAGATGAAGGAGATCGAGGCGCTAGGCGGCTGGGACAAGCTGATGGAGACGCTCAAGGAGCGCATCGAAGAACAAAAAGAACGCCATCAGGGCGGCAATAAATGGATCGGGACCGGCGGCACGTCGCCCTTCGGTTCCGGCGGCTACAATCCTGAAGGCGTGCGCATCGGCAATCAGGGAAAACGCCAGGGCCGGGCCGTCAAGGTCTGGGAAAAGCGCGACTACAAAAATCTCGATGACAATATGGGGCTCGGCACCCGCAACATCAAAATGGCGCTGAGGAAGCTGCGCCGCTTTGCACGCGAAGGCGCCGCGGAAGAATTCGATCTCGACAGCACCATCGACGCAACGGCGCGCGCCGGCTATCTCGACATCAAGCTGCGGCCGGAGCGCCGCAATATGATCAAGGTGCTGCTGTTCTTCGACGTGGGCGGATCAATGGATCCGTTCATCAAGATTTGCGAAGAGCTGTTTTCCGCCGCGCGGGCCGAATTCAAGCACATGGAATATTTCTACTTCCACAATTGCCTTTACGATTATGTCTGGAAAGACAACCGCCGCCGCTGGACGGAGAAAATTCCCACATGGGATATCCTGCATAAATATCCCCACGACTACAAAGTGATCTTCATCGGCGACGCGTCCATGTCGCCATATGAAATCACTGTGCCGGGCGGTTCTGTCGAATATTTCAATGATGAAGCCGGCGCCGTCTGGCTGAAACGCGTCACCGATATTTATGAGCGGGTCGTCTGGCTTAACCCGGTGCGCAAGGACAGTTGGGATTATGTCCCGTCGACAAAACTCATGCGCGAATTATTGGGCGAGCGCATGTATCCGTTAACGCTCGGCGGCATCGAAAAGGCCATGGCCGAGCTGAAACGCTAAAGCCTTAAATCGCGGCCGCCAGCCGGAACCGCTTGGCTTCGTCAATGGCGTCAGACGCCATGACGCGAAGGGAAACAAGCAGGGTCGCGCGCGCTTCCTGTTTTCCGGGAGCCGCCCCGATCATGTTTTCCGCCTCTTCGCAGATTTTGCCGAGGCTCCACGCGCCGACGCCGCGCGCCGCGCCTTTGAGCGTATGGGCCGTGTTTTTCCAGGCCTCGTCCGTCTGGAACACGTCAAACTTCTCCAGAAGCAGACAGACCTGCTCGGAAAAAATTTCGAGAATCTCGTCGCGCAACATGTCATCGCCAACGACGTATTTTTCGAGATGGTCAAAATCGATCATTCCGCCTGCCGTCATGTCTCGCTCACTTTTCACTTCTACGAACATGACAAGAATGTAAGCGACAATTGCTACAAGGCGATTAAAATTTTATCCGTCATGTTTAACAGGTTGTAAAGAAAACGCCGCCGACGCGGGTAAAGCGCCGGCGGCGTCTCATTTTGAAACGGTCTGGCCTGAAAACAGGCGTCAGCCGCGTCTTAGTTTTGCGGGTCTTCGTCAGCGGCTTCGTCTGCTGCTTCCTCAGCCTCGTCCATGGCCTCGTCAGCCGCTTCCTCGGCGTCCGCCGCCATTTCTTCCATTTCGTCGCTGGCGGCATCCATCATTTCGCCAGCATCCTCCGCCGCGCCTTCCATGGCGTCAGCGGCGTCGTCCGCCATTTCATCAGCCGCCTCCATGGCGTCATCCGCCATTTCGCCGGTTTCATCCATGGCCTCGTCCATTGCGTCGCCAGCGTCATCCATGGCTTCGCCCATATTGTCGCCGGCATCGCCCATGGCTTCGTCGGCGGCCTCAGCGGCGTCGCCCGCCATATCGCCAACTTCATCCGCAGCATCGCCCATCGCATCAGCAGCGTCATCCGCCACGTCCTCGATAGCCTCGCTCGCGTCCTGCATCGCCTCTGGCGCGTCGCGGCCCATCAGCTGCGTCAATCCAATAATAACCGCCAGCGCAACCGCGATGACGAGAAGAATTCTGAGCATGGTTAGCCCCTTCCTTATGCGTTACTTCGCCCGATGTTTTTTACGCGTATGATTACCCCCGCACGCCCCGTACAATTTCCCTCGAATGTGTTTTCTCGCGCGGTCAGTGGATTTTATCCCCAATCCGGAGCGCCGTAAATGCCGCCTCTCAGGTCCAAGATTACGGATTTGACAATAATTCCGGGCGCTTGGACATTACGCCCACCCCAAGACCGCATAGAAAGCGGGTTTGGGGCCGTATGCGCAGTTCCGCCGGCCAGGAGACCACATGACCGAGACGTCCGTTTTTCTTGGAAAGAGCGAAAAACCGGAAGCCCTTTCCCTTAAATACGCCAATCGCCATGGTCTTATTTCCGGCGCAACCGGAACCGGTAAAACCGTCACGTTACAGATCATCACCGAAGGGCTGTCCGCCGCGGGGGTGCCGGTCTTCGTCGCTGACGTGAAGGGAGATCTTTCCGGCATCGCCGAACCGGTCGAGATGAAGGATTTCCTCACGGCGCGCGCGGAAAAGATCGGGCTCGACCCGTATGAGCCGAAAGCTTGCCCGGTGTGCTTTTGGGACCTCTTCGGCGAAAAGGGCCATCCTATTCGCGCGACCGTATCGGAGATGGGCCCGTTGTTGCTGTCGCGGCTGCTCGATCTCAACGCCACCCAGGAAGGGGTGTTAACGCTCGCCTTTCGTCTCGCCGACGATGAAGGCCTCCTCCTCCTGGACTTGAAGGATTTGCGTGCGCTGCTTGTGGATGTCGCCGAGCGCGCAAAAGAACTGTCAGCAGAATATGGGCATGTGTCCCGCGCCTCTGTCGGCGCCATTCAGCGCCGCCTGCTCGCGCTTGAAGAACAAGGCGCCGAGGAATTTTTCGGCGAGCCGGCGCTCGAGCTGACGGATTTCCTGCGCACCGATGACGAAGGCGCGGGGATCATCAACATTCTCGCCGCTGACAAGCTCATGCAGACACCGAAGCTTTATGCAACGTTTTTGCTGTGGCTGCTCTCCGAACTTTTCGAAGAGCTTCCGGAAATCGGCGATCCGGAAAAGCCGAAGCTCGTTTTCTTTTTCGACGAAGCCCACCTTCTTTTTGATGAAGCGCCCAAAGCGCTGCTTGAAAAAGTCGAACAGGTTGTGCGCCTGATCCGCTCCAAAGGCGTCGGCGTCTTTTTCGTCACGCAAAACCCGCTCGACGTGCCAGACAGCGTCTCCAGCCAGCTTGGCAACCGGGTGCAGCACGCCCTTCGCGCCTTTACGCCGCGCGAACAGCGCGTGGTCAAAGCCGCGGCGGAAACCTTCCGGCCGAATCCCGCCTTTGACACGCTCGAGGTGATCACCCAGCTCGGCATCGGCGAGGCGCTGGTCTCGACCCTTGAGAGCAAGGGCGCGCCGGGCGTCGTCCAGCGCACGCTGATCCGCCCGCCGTCATCTCGCATGGGGCCGTTGACCGCCGCCGAACGGAAAAGCGTCCTGCGCTATTCCGACATGGCCGACAAATATGACGACATGGTGGACCGTGAATCCGCCTATGAAATTCTGAAAGAACGGGCGGAGAAACGGGCCGAAGCTGAAGAAAAGGCCCGCGAAAAAGAAGCGAAGCAAAAGACATCCAGGCGAAAAACCACCCGTCGTCGCTCCAACCGCCAGACCGTCAGTGAAGCCGCCTTCAAGACCGCTGCGAGGACGCTTGCCCGCGAGCTTGTGCGCGGCGTTCTCGGCAGCCTGAAGCGGCGCTGATATGGCGGATGAAACTCCGCCATCGGAAGAGCGCACCTTTCTTGTCGTCATTGGCGGCACGGCGCTGATGGGATTGGCCGCCATAGGCCTGAGCTTTGTTTTTAAAACGCCGCTCGGCCCGCAACTCGTGCTGGACATAAACGCCATTTTGATCGGCGTCATCGCAACCACGCCCCTTGCCGCTTTTCTCTGGTGGTTTTCCAATACGACGCTGGAGCATTTCGCGTCTTTCCGCCGCTCCCAGATCAAGTTCTTTTCTGAAATCGGCTTTTCCTTCACGCCGCGCCGCATCGCCTTGATGGCGCTGGCGGCGGGAATTTCAGAAGAGTTGTTGTTCCGCGGCGTTTTGCAAACATGGGGCGCCGGTTTTGCGCCGGAAGTGCTGGTGATTGTTCTCACCAATATGCTGTTTGGCATGATGCACATGCGCACGGCGCTTTACGCCGTCATCGCGGGCCTTGTCGGCATGTATCTCGGTTTTCTTTACATGCTGACCGACAATCTTCTGGCGCCGATCGCCGCCCATGCGCTCTATGACGCCGTCGCCCTCGAATATACGCGCCGCGCCGTATCTCACTATAATCTTGAAACCGGCGCCGAGCTTTAGAGCGCTTAAAACCACTCTAAATTTTGTATTGTCGCGTTTTCGAACCGCAAAACCATTCACACTTTTGCTGAAAACGCTTTAGCTGCGCATGGCGCTTTCCAGCGGTTCTTCCGTCACCGGATAACCCATATCGTCCGGAATGGTGAGAAACCGCGCGCCGTCCCGCTCAACAATGCGCGGCTCGACAAGACGGATCGTTCTTTCTTCTGCGAAGCGGAAAACATCGCCGGATGAGGCGCTCACATTCAACAGCTCCACATTGCGCGATGTCGGAAAGATCATTTTCCGCTTCCCCGTGTCGCGGTCTGCCAGCATGGCCGATGGCGGCGCCCAGACAACATCCGTCGCCTCGACGCCATCGGCTTCAGCGATTTGCGACGCCGGCGCCCGCGCCGCAAAGAACCAGGTGTCGTATCGGCGATGACCAACGCCGGCGGGCGGGCGCCAGCGCGCAAAAAAACATAAGTCATCAAGCGCGAGACGAAGCCCCTCGCCCTCAATCATCTCAAGGAAAAGCGCGTCATTCTGTTCGACCCGAGACCGCCATGATGCAAGCGCCAGCGCCTCGTCGGCGCCGATCATCATGTCGCCGCGCCGCGCCAGCAACAGGCCCGTTTCCTCAAACGCTTCGCGGATCGCCGCCACCCGCGGCGCGAATTGGTCATCCAGCGTGTTATCCACGCCGTCACAATGATCCCGCCAGTTCTGCGCATGGTCGCCAGCGTCTATACGTCCGCCGGGAAACACCATGGCGCCGCCGGCGAACGCGATATTGGCGTGACGCACAACCATCAGCGTTTCAAAGCGGGGCTCGTCGCGCAAAAGGATAATTGTCGCCGCAGGGATCGCATCACTCATCGAAAAGGCCGTCCTTGCGCCTCATATCAGGGTGTTCTTTCCGCGCGCCCGTCAGCCGGATGGCGGCAAAACCGCCAAGCATTGTCGTGATGATCGCGCCCGGCCACAACAGCCATGACAGCGGATAGGAAAAAAGCGTTATCACAGCGGCGAGAAAAATCGCAGCGGCGCCCAGCGCGCCCAACGGCGCCCAGCGCCTGCCAATGATCAGCGCCAGCGCCGCCGCGACAAAGGCGCCCGCGAGCCAGCCGGCGAGCAGGAGTGCGCCATAAACAGCCGCTCCGGGGGCTGCCCCAAGCAGCGCCGCCCCGCCGCCTTCCACTGTTTTTGCAGCCGCGAGCCCCACAATAACGGCGACAATGACGGCGGCGAGCGATCTCAGCATCGAATATACCCTTTCCCTTGCCTTTTAGCCCTTCCCGCGAAATGGAAAAGACCACAAAACAGCGCTATCCAGTCTTCATGCGGCCCGCCATTCTCAATCCCCTCTTTGCCGACATCACGGTGCTGACCGGCGTCGGTCCGAAAATCGCCGCCTTGATCGGCCGCGCTGCGGGACCGCGCATTGTCGACCTTCTCCTGACGCCGCCATCGGGGTTAGTGGACCGGTCTTTCCGCCCGAAAGTCGCCGATGCGCCCGAAGGCCGCATCGTTACGCTGGAGATCACGGTTGACCATCACGAGCCGCCGCCGAAAGGACGCCGGCTTCCTTATAAAATCACCTGTTCGGATGAAACCGGCTTTTTAACGCTCGTATTTTTTCATGCGCGTGCGGATTATCTGATAAAGCAATTGCCCGAAGGGGCCCGCCGTCTTGTCTCCGGCAAGGTCGAGGAATTCAAGGGCGCGCGTCAGATGACGCATCCCGATTATATCGCGGATCCGGAAAAGCCGGGCGAGATGCCGTTGCACGAAGCGATCTATCCGCTCACCGCCGGGCTGTCGGCAGCGGTGATGCGCAAGGCGGCGATGCAGGCTGTCGATCGGACGCCCGATCTCGATGAGTGGCAGGAGCCAAACTGGCTGGCGAAACATCACTGGCAAACCTGGAAAGACGCGATTGAAACCGTACACGCGCCATCGGCGCAGGAGGAATTATCGCTCCTCTCCCCGGCGCGCCAGCGGCTCGCCTATGACGAACTCCTCGCCAATCAACTGGCGTTAGCGCTCATTCGCAAGGCGCGCGTCAAAACCAGGGGACGCGCCATCAAGGGTGACGGCAAGCGCATTGCTGTCGCCAAAAAGGCGCTTCCCTTTTCACTAACCGGCGCGCAAACCGAGGCCCTCAAGGAAATCTTCGCCGATATGCGCTCCAATGAACGCATGGTGCGGCTTCTTCAGGGCGATGTGGGGTCCGGCAAAACCATTGTCGCCTTCTTCGCCATGCTCGGCGCCATCGAGGCTGGCGCGCAAGCCGCGTTAATGGCGCCGACGGAAATTCTTGCGCGCCAGCATATGGAATCGCTTGCCGACCTTGCCGCCGCAACCGGCGTCACAATGGACATTCTGACGGGACGCGACAAAGGCGCCGTGCGCGCGGAAAAACTCGATCGCCTCAAGAACGGCGAAATCAATATTCTGATAGGCACACACGCCCTCTTTCAGGAAGACGTCGCGTTCAAGGATCTGGCGCTGGTCGTGATCGATGAACAGCATCGTTTCGGCGTACGCCAGCGCATCGCACTCACGCAGAAAGGTCCCAAGCCGGACCTCCTTGTTATGACGGCGACGCCGATCCCGCGCACGCTGGCGCTCACCGCCTATGGCGATATGGAGCACAGCCGCATCACCGAGAAACCGCCGGGACGCAAGCCCGTGGACACGCGCGCCATTCCCATGAGCCGCCTTGATGAAATGATCGCGGCGGTGAAACGCGCAGCGGCGGAAGGCAATCAGGCCTATTGGGTGTGCCCCCTGGTCGAAGAGTCCGACATCATCGACCTCACCGCCGCTGAAGAGCGTTTTGAAAGTTTGAAGGCGGTGCTGGGTGATCGCGTCGGACTGGTGCATGGACGCATGTCAGGACCAGACAAAGACGCCGTGATGGAAAAATTCTATCGCGGCGAGTTGTCGGTGTTGATCGCAACAACGGTGATCGAAGTTGGCGTCAATGCGCCCAACGCGACGATCATGATTATCGAACACGCCGAACGTTTCGGCCTCGCCCAGCTTCATCAATTGCGCGGCCGCGTGGGACGCGGCGACAAAAAGTCGAGTTGCATCCTCCTGTACAAACCGCCGCTCGGCGAAACAGCCAAAGCTCGCCTGAAAGTGCTGCGCGACACCGAGGATGGATTCGTGATCGCCGAAGAGGATTTAAGACTTCGCGGCGCCGGTGATTTTCTCGGCGCGGCGCAATCCGGATTTCCCCGCTTTCGCCTGGCGGATATTGCCGTACATGGCGAACTGCTCGCCGCCGCCCGGGACGACGCTAAAATGATTATCGACCGCGACCCGGAGCTCAGAACGCCCCGGGGCGAAGCCCTGCGCACCCTGCTCTATCTTTTCAGCCGTGATGATGCGGTTAAACTGTTGAGCGCCGGTTAGGCTTTTTTGGCGCCGAAGAGGCGCTTGCGCAGCGGGTTTTTCTCACCGCGCGCTTCATCCGCCAGCGCTTCGAGTTTACGCGCCGCTTCGGCGCCGTCCGTATATTCCGGCGTGACAAGCCCCAGTGAAAAGACGACCTTCGCCGCTTCTTCCACGGTCATTTTAAGAACGCGCAGATCCTTGCGCGGCACGAACAACAGAAAACCGGAGGTCGGGTTCGGCACCGTCGGGATGAAGATCGACGTCAGACGCTCACCCATATCGTCAAGTTGCGCGCGCACTTCGCCTTTGGTCTCGCCCACAACGAACGCCATCACCCAGGCGTCCTTGCGCGGATATTCCACCAGCGCAACTTCCTTGAAAGACCGGTCTGACTGGCGCAGCGCCGTTTCAAAAACATTTTTGAAAAAGCCGAACACATTGCGCACAACCGGAACGGATTCAAACAGGCGCTCACCCGCAGCAATGAAGGACCGGCCGATAAAGTTTTTCGCAAAAATCCCGATCAGGATGATGACGATGAAAGCGAGCAGCACCCCGACGCCAGGGATCACCTGAACGACCGTTTCATAGTTCCCGGCGGGCAACGTACGTTTAACAAAGGCGTCCAGCTTGGCCATCGGCCCGGTGAAAAGGAGATAAAAAAGCCAGATGGTGATGCCGATAGGCGCGACGACCGCGACACCGGCCAGAAAATCCGACCACAGCCCCGCAAGAAAGCTCTGTTTTTTTGGCTGAATCAACGGCCGGTCACCGCCCAGCGGGTTCCGCTTTGCTGACGATTCCTTTGATTTTTCTTCGTTTTCGTCGTTCATGTCTGTTTTCTCTGACCCGTGGGGCGTGTCCCGCGACTTCATCATATGCGCAGCCTTCAGCCCTTACGCAAGAACAGCCTGCAAACGCGACAGTTTCAAGGCGATCTCGATTCATGACTGAAAAGAGGCGGCCGGTTGATCTTCTCCCCCCGGGAAAGGATAAGATCGAACAGCTATCAAAACCTTGATGGCCGCCGGAAATGTTAACATCGAGATAACGGACCCCCTCATGAAGCCTGTTCGCAAAGTCGTCATTCCCGTCGCCGGCCACGGCACGCGCGTTCTGCCCGCCACAAAGTCGACACCGAAAGAACTCTTGCCGCTAGTCGACCGGCCGCTGATCGACTATGTGGTCAATGAAGCGTTCGAGGCGGGCATGGAGCATGTGGTGCTCATCACCGGCCGCGGCAAAGGCGCCATTGAGGATTATTTCGATCACGCCTTCGAACTGGAAGCCGGGCTTGAAGCGAAAAAGAAAACCGAAATTCTCAAAAGCGTTCAGGGCGTCATCCCGAAAGCCGGCGCACTCTCCTATACCCGTCAGCAGGCGCCGCTGGGTCTTGGCCACGCTGTCTGGTGCGCACGCGACATCATCGGCGACGAACCTTTCGCGGTCTCTCTTCCTGACGTGGTCATTGACGGCGCGCCGGGATGTCTCGCCCAGATGGTGACGGAATATGAAAAGACCGGCGGAAATATCATCGCCGTCGAACAAGTCGCGAAAGAAGAAACCAACAAATATGGCGTTGTCGCCCCCAAAGGCGAACGCGGCGGACGCCTTTTTGAAATGTCGGGCATGGTGGAAAAGCCGGCCCCTGCGGTTGCGCCATCCAATCTCGCCATCACCGGGCGCTACATTCTTCAGCCGGAGATTTTCAAGCTTCTGGAAACAACGCCCCGCGGCGCCGGCGGCGAGATCCAGCTCACTGACGCGATGGACGCGCTGATGAAATCGCAGTCGTTCTACGCCTATGAATATGAGGGCCAGAGCCATGATTGCGGCGACAAGCTGAGCTGGCTCAAAGCAAATGTTACGCTGGGCCTGAAACGGCCTGAGTTTTCAGCAGCTTTCCGCGCTTTCCTCAAAGAGTCTCTTTAGTCCGGCTCAGCGCCTGGATCAGCTCCTAAATTAGCTCTACGTCGGCGACGCCATTGATGCTGCGCAAGGCGCCGCGCATGGCGGGGGTGCAGGCGGCGACGCCCGGCAAGGCAAGGTCGACCTCCCGGCCCGTTTCCGGCAGGCGCATCACGACGACCACAGAGCCGCTTTCCCGTGCGCTCGCGGGCCGCACAGAGGCGAGCCGGCGTTTTAATCCATCCAGTGCGTCCGGCGATGTCACTGACACCCGCAACTGAGACACGGTCGCCGCCGCCGCCTCATCAAGTTTGCGCATGGTCTCACAGGTAAAGCGCACATCACCGTCCCGTTCTTCCACGGTGAGGCCCACAAGAACGAGTGAGCCCGACTCCATCAGATCGCGGGAAGCGTTCAAGGTCTCGGAAAAGACAGTGATCTCGAATTCACCGCTCTGATCGGAGAGCTCAACCCAGGCGAATGGCTTGCCGGTTTTTGACCGGCGGAAACGGACCGTACGGATGACCCCCGCCATTTGCACCGCCGCGCGGCCGACTTTTGCGCGCGCCTGCGCCTCTGTATAGGTGATTACATTGAGCCGTTTCAGTTCTTTCTCATAGTCGTCGAGCGGGTGGCCGCTGAAATAAAAACCGACGGCGCTGCGCTCTTCATCAAGGCGCACCTGCGGCGTCCATTCTTCAGCCGCCGGCAGCTTGGGCTTGGCGAGCGCCGGCGCATCGTCGAGCGCAAAAAGCCCACCCTGATCGCTTTGTTGTTCTTCCTGATAAGCGGCCGACGTGCGCAAAAGCAGCTCCGCCGAAGCAAAGGCCTGCGCGCGCGACGCACAAAGCCCGTCCAGCGCGCCGGCGCGGGCGAGATTTTCAAGCGAGCGTTTGCCAATCTGTTTCAGATCCACCCGTTCGGCGAAGTCGATCAGGTCCTTGAAAGGGCCATTTTTCGCCCGTTCGTCGGCGATATGGGCCATGGCGCCTTCGCCCACATTTTTCACCGCGGACAAAGCATAAACGATAGCGCCGTCCTTCACGGAAAAATCCGCTTCCGAATAATTGATATGCGGCGGACGAACCTCAAGCTCTGTGCGGCGCGCCTCTTTCAGGAAGATGGCGAGCTTGTCAGTGTTGGCGCGGTCGAGCGACATGGAGGCGGCGAGCAGTTCCGCTGGGTAGTTGGCCTTGAGCCATGCAGTCTGGTAGGCGATGTAAGCATAGGCGGCGGCGTGGGACTTGTTGAACCCGTAGCCCGCGAATTTCTGAACAAGATCGAAAATGGACGAGGCCTTCGCGGCGTCGACGCCTTTTTCTTTCGCGCCGTCGACAAAACGAATGCGCTGTTTGTCCATCTCCTCCTTTTTCTTCTTGCCCATGGCCCGGCGCAAAAGGTCCGCCTCACCCAGCGAATAGCCGGACAGGATTTGCGCGATCTGCATCACCTGTTCCTGATAGATGATGACGCCGTAAGTTTCCTTGAGCACGTCCTCAAGCAGCGGATGGAGATAATCGGGTTTTTGAAGCCCCTGTTTGCGCTCGATATAAGTGGGAATGTTCTCCATCGGGCCCGGGCGATAGAGCGAGACGAGCGCGATAATGTCTTCAAGAGTATCGGGCTTCATGGCGCGCAGGGTGGAGCGCATGCCCGTGCTTTCCAGCTGGAACACGCCCGTCGCTGCGCCCTCGCCCAGCATCTCGAAGGTGGATTTGTCGTCGAGAGGGATCTCATCCATTTTGAGATCGACGCCGCGCTCGGCCGCATAGCCGACAGCGCGGGCGATAACGGTGAGCGTCTTCAGCCCCAGAAAGTCGAATTTGACGAGGCCCGCCGGCTCCACCCATTTCATGTTGAACTGGGTCGCGGGCATGTCGGAGCGCGGGTCGCGATAGAGCGGCACCAGCTCGTCGAGAGGCCGATCGCCGATCACCACGCCAGCGGCGTGGGTCGAGGCGTGCCGGTATAGCCCTTCGAGCTTCAGCGCCTTTTCGATGAGCGCCGCCACGGATTCATCTTCATCGCGCTGTTCTTTAAGTCGCGGTTCGGTTTCCAGCGCCTCGGCGAGGGTCACCGGATTGGCCGGATTGTTCGGCACCAGCTTGCAGATGCGATCCACCTGGCCGAACGGCATGTTGAGGACCCGCCCCACATCGCGCAGCACCGCGCGCGCCTGCAGCTTTCCGAAGGTGATGATCTGGGCGACGCGATCGCGGCCGTATTTTTCCTGAACGTAGCGGATCACCTCGTCGCGCCGGTCCTGACAGAAATCGATATCGAAGTCCGGCATGGAGACACGTTCGGGATTGAGAAAGCGCTCGAACAGGAGACCGAAGCGCAACGGGTCGAGATCGGTGATGGTGAGCGCCCAGGCGACGAGCGAGCCCGCGCCCGAACCGCGACCCGGCCCGACGGGAACGTCTTCGCGCTTGGCCCATTTGATGAAGTCGGAAACGATCAGGAAGTACCCCGGAAACCCCATCCTGTTGATGATGTCGAGCTCGATCTTGAGACGGTCCCAGTACTCGCTTTCATTAGTGGCAGGTTCATTGGCGCGCAACCGCGCCTTCAGCCCCTCGCGCGCCTGACGTTCAAGCTCTCGCGCTTCGGCCGCCGCGGCTTCCTCGCCTTCGCCGGCGAAACGCGGCAGAATCGGATCGCGAAAACGCGGGCGATAGGCGCAGCGCTGCGCCACCTCCACCGTGTTCTCAATCGCTTCGGGCAGATCGGCGAAAAGCGCCGTCATCTCTTCCGCTGTTTTGAAATAATGATCAGGCGTGACTTTGCGCCGGTCGTCCTGATGAACATAAGCGCCCTCGGCGACACACATCAGCGCGTCATGCGCCTCATGATCGTCAGGCGCGGGGAAGAAAGGCTCATTGGTCGCGACTAGGGGAAGGTCCAGATCATAGGCGAGATCGATCAGCGCTTCCTCGACGCTTTCGTCATCACGGTCGGCGTGGCGCTGTAGCTCCACATAAAGGCGCAGCGGAAACATCCGCGCCAGCCGCTCCAGCGCGTTCCGCGCCTCCTCCTTGCGGTCTTCGCGCAAGAGCCGGTCCACGGGTCCGTCATAGCCGCCCGTAAGGCAGATCACATCGTCAGTGTGAGCCTCCAGAAAGTCGAGGCCGGCGCACGCCCCCTCCTCAGAGCGGGAGCGCAAAAACGCCTCGCTCGTGATCTTCAGAAGGTTCTGATAGCCGGCCTCCGTCTGGGCGAGGAGGACGATGGAGGGCTGACGCCCGCCCCGCGAGGTTTGAAGCCCGAAATCGGCGCCGTCGAAAGCCTGTTGCAGGCCGACAATGGGCTGGACGCCGGCGCCGGCAAGGGTCACCGAAGCCTCAAGCGCGCCGAACAAATTGTTTGTGTCAGTGATCGCGACTGCGGGCATCCCGGCCTCAAGGCAGAGATCCTTCACCCGGCTGATGGGGATCGCCCCCTCCGCAAGGGAGTACGCCGAGTGCAGATGCAGATGGATGAATTGCGCCGTCATGGCGGCTCCCGCGTTCGTCTGACACCAATGTAAAGGAACGCGGATTACGCCCCGAGCAAGACGCTCCAGAACTGGACAGCGCCAATGACCATGATGAGTACGCCGAGTCCGACGACGTCGCGCAAGCTTTCGTTTTCCATAAGACGCTCCCGTTGTTGAGTTCGTCTTTTGTTCTCTATTCCCTTTTTGTTCTCGTGTCCAGTAAAAACCGGCGGGAAAATTTCCCCGCCGGCTGAAATCAAAAATTCATGCTGAATTTTCAGTTGCTTGCGCGCTCCAGAGCGGCGACATCCGCGCCGCGAATGGCCTCAAGATTGGCGGTGATCCTCGCCGCCGGCCAGTTCCACCAGGCGACGGCGATGAGCCGGTCAATGGTCTCATCGTCAAAGCGACGCCTTATGGTGCGGGCCGGGTTACCGACGGCGATCCCATAGGCGGGCACATCCGAAGCGACGACGGCTTTAGAGCCGATGATGGCCCCGTCGCCAATCGTGACGCCGGGCATGATCACCGCGTCGGCGCCGATCCAGACATCGTTTCCAATGACAGTGTCGCCGCGCAAGCCGAGCTTCCAATTGTCATCCCTGTCCTGCCAGCCCTTGCCGAAAATGGCGAAGGGATAGGTCGACAGCCCATCGAGGCGATGATTGGCGCCGTTCATGATGAACTGGACGCCGGAGGCGATGGCGCAAAACCGGCCGATGATCAGCCGGTCGCCCAAAAACTCATGGTGGTAGCGGACGCAGCGTTCATAGAACTGCTCCGGTCCATGCACCGGATCGTCGTAATAGGTGTACTCACCGATCTCGACATTGGGCTGATTCACAAGCGGCTTTAAAAAGCCAACCTGGGGATAGCCGTCCATGGGGTGAAGTTCACTGGGGGCAGGCCCGTGCTGGGCCCGTGTTTGAAGGTCAGACATAAAAACTCCGGTCGGAAAGAGGGAAAAAGCGCGCGCAATCGCTCTCTAAAAAGCGTCGCGGCGGCGTTTCGGGGTGTTCCGGCCTAGTTGTTCACTGTCCTGATAATCCTTCTTTTGTGGCGGGGTGCTTAGCGCACTTGGCGGGGAATGTCTAATCGGCCTTTTCGGACGCCGTTTTATTGAGCCCCAGGGTCACGACGAGCTGTTCGTCCTTCACCGCAACATCCTTCAAAAAGAGATGCGCCGCGGATTTCGCCGCGGTGTCGGGCTCCAGCACGTAAAGCGGCCGCGTCCGGTAAAATTCCCGCAAGGCGACGGAAATCGCTTCATTGGCCTTGTTGGCGTAGGCGTCGGGAACGCCGCCAAGCTGCATTCTATCCACGACCGGGTCTTTCAGAAAGAAGGCGCGCTGCTCCGCGTCATAGCGCACGCCGCCGGACATGTCCGCGGCGCCGGAAAAGGAAAGCTCGCGCCCTGCAAAAGTCGTCGCCACGACGACATCAACGCCGCCAGCGACGCGGTCCGCCCCTTCGACAAGATCAATGCGTGGGTTATCGAGCGTCACATCGAAAACATAAAGATGACGCCCCTCATAAGGCAGCCGCGAATCAAGTTGTCCGCGCAAGTCGTCTTCAGAAAACTGGAAAACGTAATCGCGGCCGGACAGCGCCCAGAAAGCCGCAGCGCCAATCAGGCCAAGAACGACAAGGATGATAAAACCGAGTCTCATTAGAACCGTCCATAATCAATCGGTTTCGTGCGATCGACAAAACCGGTCTTCGCTTCCATGGGATATTTAAGGCCCGTGGCGCAGTTGAAAAGCACAACCCGGTCGGATTTCGAAACGCGGCCGTCTTCCAGTGATTGTCTGTAGGCGGCGTATGTGGCGGCGCCCTCCGGGCAAAGCAACAAGCCTTCTTCGCGCGCAATGGCGTCGCGCGCTTCGAAGATGTCGTTTTCTTCAACCGCAACCGCAAAGCCGTTCGATGCGCGCACCGCGCGCAGGATCAGAAAATCGCCTACAGCGATGGGCACGCGAATGCCAGCCGCCGCCGTCCAGGCGTTCTCCCAAAGGGGCGCGTGTTCCGCGCCCTCCTCCCAGGCCTTGACGATCGGCGCGCAGCCCGCGGCCTGCACCGCAATCATTTTCGGCCGCTTCGGTCCGATCCAGCCGATCGCTTCAAGTTCGTCGAACGCCTTCCACATGCCGATCAGGCCGGTGCCGCCGCCAGTGGGGTAAAAGATCGCGTCCGGCAACTCCCAGCCGAATTGTTCGGCGAGCTCGAGGCCCATCGTTTTCTTGCCTTCGATGCGATAGGGCTCTTTCAGGGTGGAGACGTCGAACCAGCCGGCCTTTTCCTTGCCCTCGCCAACAATCTTGCCGCAATCATTGATAAGGCCGTTGACGCGATAAACGTCGCCGCCCTGTAATGCGATTTCTTCGACATTCACCTCGGGCGTATCGTCGGGACAAAAGATTGTCGTCTTCATGCCCGCCGCCGAGGCGTAAGCGGCCATGGCGGCGCCCGCATTGCCATTGGTCGGCATGGCAAGATGATCCAGCCCCAACTCTTTCGCCATGGAAACCGCAAGCGCAAGTCCGCGCGCCTTGAACGAGCCCGTCGGCAACCGTCCCTCATCCTTGACGATAATTTCGCCGGTGACGCCTGCCGCTTTTTCCGTGTGCTTGAGCCGAATGAGCGGCGTCATCACTTCGCCAAGCGTGATGCGGTTTTCCAGCTTTACAACGGGCAGAAATTCGCGATATCGCCAGAACCCGTCTTCACGCTCGCGCAGGGCGTCCTTGCAGGCAAGGCGTTCAAGCGCCGCAAGGTCGTAGCGCACCAGCAAAGGCTTTCCCGCCGCCGACAGCCCGTGTACGGCTCCCGCCTCATAGCGTTCGCCCGTATAGGAACATTCAAGATGGGTGACGAAACTCATTCATTTTCCTTCTTCGTCGCGGATAGTCTTCTCTTCACTCAGATCGGAGATATGGACATTGTGCGCTTTCCAGTCGTCGCCGAATTTTCTCAAAATCGCACTGATCACAATATCCTTTTCGCCAAGAGAGCCCGTCGCTTCCAGATAGGCCACATGATCCGTCAGCATTGAAAAACTGGAAAACGCCAGCTCCAGCGCTTCATCTGTGTCACGTTCAACATAAAGGGACAGAAGTTTATGAACGCCAGCGCGAAAATATGTGCGCCGATAAACACCGTCCGGGGTAATCAAGTTGAAGGGTTCCGCGATTAAGAGCGTCAATCCTTCAATGTCTTGATCATTCCACAAACGCTCAACTTCATCGAGCGCCTCCATCACGCCAGTAAGGTTGTCCCGCTCAAGATCGCGCGCCTGGACCGGGCCCATAAAGATCAGCACAGCCAGCGGGACAAGAAAGGCAAAACACTTATGCATCGCCATTCAGTTTAGTTTTCAAGCTTCTGGCGCGCCTGAGAGAAATTCGGATTGAGATCCAGCGCTGTCTGATAGGCTTCCTTCGCCTTTTCAGACATCTTCTGTGCGTCATAAGCAAGGCCGATATTGTACCAGGCGGCCCAGGGCTTGGTCAGATCCGTTTCAAGCGACTGCTGATAATCGGCAAGCGCTTCGTCATAGCGGCGCATCAGGTAATAGCTATTGCCGCGATTGAGATAAGCCTCACCAAGCGACCCGTCGATATCAAGCGCCTTGTTGAAGTCACTGATGGCCGCGCCGACGTCGCCTTCGCGGTTTAAAATGATGCCGCGATTGACCAGTGTTTTTTTCCGGTCGCTACGCGACATGCTGTTGTCGTTGAGCGCATCGTCGCAAGGATTGGTGTCTCGCGAAAAATCATTGCGGGCGTTTTCGTAGCAAGATACGGCGTCCGTGGCGCCGATCGTCGTGACCGACATCTGCGCCATGGCCGGGGACCCAAAGGCGAACATTACGCAAACAAGACCAGTGGAGAGTTTCATGAGAGGGCTCCTATTTGCACATATGAGCAGTGTAACCGCACATGGGGGCCATAAGAAGAAAAAGCTCTGTTCCTTTTATCTTGATATCCGGGCCCTTGAAGCGCCTTGTGCGATGCAGCATGTATGAGCCTCAGGCCCTAAAAGGCAAGCAAAAGGAGCAATCCCATGACTTCACCGCTAAACGCCGTCATCACTGGCTCCACCTCCGGCATCGGGCTCGGCGTCGCAACCGCCTTTGCAGCCGAGGGCTGGAACATAATGCTCAACGGCTTCGGCGACGCCGGCGAGATCGAGGGAATCCGGGCTGGTCTTGAGGACAGATATGGCGTCAAGGTTCTTTATAACGGCGCCGACATGACCAAACCCGAGGAGATCCACGCCCTCATGGCGGAGGCCGAAACCGCCTTCGGGCAAGTTGACGTTCTTGTGAACAATGCCGGCATTCAACATGTCTCGCCGGTAGAGGATTTTCCGGAAGCAAAATGGGATGCGATCATAGCCATCAACCTGTCCTCCGCCTTTCACACAACCAAGGCTGTCTTCGCCGGCATGAAAACCCGCAAATTCGGGCGCATCATCAATATCGCCTCCGCACACGGTCTTATCGCCTCTCCCTTCAAGTCCGCCTATGTGGCCGCGAAACACGGCATTGTCGGGTTTACAAAGACGATTGCGCTAGAAGGCGCCGAACACGGCGTCACCTGCAACGCCATCTGTCCCGGCTATGTAAAAACACCGCTGGTCGAAAAACAGATTCCCGATACGGCCAAAGCGCGCGGCATGACTGAGGAAGAGGTCGTTCAAAAAGTCATTCTCGACGCCCAGCCTACAAAACAATTTGTCACCGTCGAACAGGTCGGCGCCCTCGCCGTTTTCCTGTGTTCTGACAACGCCGCCCAGATCACCGGTGCCGCGCACCAGATCGACGGCGGCTGGGTCGCGCATTGATGACCGAAAAAAAACGCATCAACCTCGCCTTTCAGGGCGGCGGCGCCCATGGCGCCGTCACCTGGGGAGTCGCCGATCGCCTGCTGGAAGACGACCGCATCGAGATCGAGGCGATTTCCGGATCAAGCGCCGGCGCCGTGAACGCCGCCGCTGTCGCCTATGGGTTGCATAAAGGCGGCGCCAAAGGCGCACGCGACACCCTGGACCTTTTATGGAAACGCATCAGCGCCGCCGGCGAGGTTTACAGCCCTGTGACGGCCGGCCCGTTTCCGCTGACAAGCGGCGCCGCCAGTATCGCAAGCGCCCTCACCTATCAGTTCTTTGACGCGGTGACGCGCACTTTTTCACCCTACCAGTTCAATCCCTTCGATGTGAATCCGCTGCGGCGCATTCTCGTTGGTTGCATCGATTTTGACAGCCTCAAACACTGCAAGGTGACGAAACTCTTTATCGCCGCCACCAATGTGCGTTCCGGCAAGGTCCATGTTTTTGAAACCAAGGACATGACAACCGATGTCGTCTGCGCGTCTGCTTGTCTGCCTTTCATTTTCAAGGCGGTCGAAATCGACGGCGAGGATTATTGGGACGGCGGCTATATGGGAAACCCCGTCCTGTTTCCGTTTTTCTACGAGGCCGTCACATCCGATATTGTCATCGTTCATGTTAATCCCATCGAACGGGACGAAGTGCCTGTCACGGCGGCGGACATCATGAACCGGATCAACGAGATCAGTTTCAACTCTTCGCTGTTGCGGGAATTGCGGGCGATCAATTTCGTTCACAAACTGCTCGATGACGGCTGGATCAAGGAGGAATATCGCGACCGGCTGCGCAATATCCGTATCCACTCCATTCGCTCCGATTGCGCGCTGGAAGATTACGACATCTCCAGCAAATTCCGCACGGACTGGGCCTTTCTGTCGGAGCTGAAAGAAAAAGGCCGGAACATCGCCGATCTCTGGCTCTCTGACAATTTCGATCTCATCGGAAAAGAATCATCCGTCGACCTTCAAGAGATGTTTTCTTCCGGACAGCGTAACAGCACAAACGAGAAGTCTGCGCTCTGATCGGAAAGTTCCCTGCAACGCTTGTTAATTTCCGTTCATGACCTGAAAGTCATGACCAAGGCTTAACTACCAACGCGCGCTAACATTCTTAATTACTCCTTGCACGACGCAATTAAATGCGTCGAACTTAAACTCACAAAGGAGGCAGTTATGTTACGCAAGCTTATCCTTGGCGCATCTGCGCTCGCAATTGCGCCGCTGGCGGCGAACGCTCAAGAAGTCATGGCGCCGGAAGCGGATATTTCCACGAAAGCGGCCACAGCGATTATCGACGCAACACAAGTCGAGACGCGCGATGAGGCGAAGCTATACGCTGAGTCGGAGTTTCTTCAGGCCGATCAGAATGACGACGGCAAGCTCGATCAGGCCGAATTCGTGGCCTATGCCGCCGCGCGCGCGCCGTTAAACGACCCGGCGCTCAGCATTCCTGACGAAGTCGTTGAGACTGAACAGGCGACGCCGCCGGCGACCGCCAGCGCAGAAGCTAGCGTTGAAGAAGCGGCGACCGCCGAAGAACAATTCGCCGAGATCAGCAAAGGCGATGAAGAAATTTCTCACGACGAGCTTGTTGAGGCGCGCGTCGCCCAGTTCGACGAAGCCGATCAGAATAAGGACGAAGCGCTTGACGAAAGCGAACGCATGAAATTTGCGGCGCTGACGAAACTTAAAGCGCCCGAAAGCATCCTCTAACCCAAGCCATTAAAAGAGCCCGCCGCCGTCAAGCGGCGGGCCTTTTTCTTTTAAAACTCGCCGCGCAGGGTGAGTTTGATGTTCCGGCCAGGCAACGGCGCCACATCCTTCAGGAAGGATGTTGACAGCCGCGCCTCTTCATTCGTGACGTTATCAGCGCGAAGCTGGACCGACAGCCCATGATCCTCGCCGCCCGGCCGCCAGGTCGCGGCGAGGTTGACGAGCGTATAGCCGTCTGTCGGCAGTTCGTAATCGGCGATGCGATCCTGCTCGGCCGCAATTTCCACTTCACCGCGAAGATCGATATGCGAAGACCTCGCCTCAAGGCCGAGAACGGTCCTTAGCGGCGGAATGCGCGGCACGTCGCCGCTATTTTTGAATTTCGCCCGCACATAATCGACTTGCGCCCGCGCAGAGACGTCAAAGGCGCCGGTGGAGAAGAGGTCGGCGTCCGCCTGCGCTTCGAAGCCTTTGAACACGGCGTCATGAGCGACGAACTCGAACACCGGCAACTCGTCTTCCTCATCGCCATTAGGAATGAGGGCGACGAAGTCTTTATAGTCGGTGTAAAACCCGTTCACGGTAAAGGACAGCGGACCATATTCGCCGTGCAGCGTCGTTTCGACGCCGCGCGCCGTTTCCTTGCCCAGGGTCGGATCGCCAACTTCATAGGCGTTGGTGGCGAGATGGGGCCCGTTGGAGAACAGCTCCTCCGGCGCCGGCGCGCGTTCTGTGCGCAAGAGATTCACGCCAAAGAACAGATTCTCACTTGGCTCGACGCCCGCCCCTGCCGAAATGCTGTAGGCGTCGAAAGAGCGGCTCAGCCCGACGCTCTCCGCCTCGGTATCGGTGTGCTCGTAACGGCCCGAGACCTGGGCGTGCCAGTTTCCGGTTTCATATTCGCGCACCGTGAAGACGCCAAACTGATCGGTGATGTTCGGCGGCGTAAAGGCTTCGTCACCGATCGCCTCGAAATTACGGTGCTTGTACTGGAAACCTGTGGCGCCGCGGAAATTACCGAATTCCTTTTCCAGAAATTCTATGCGGCCTTCATAGCCCTTGTTATTGAACGTCGTCCCGATTTCGTCGCCTTCCAGCTCCTGGTGAGTGTAATCAGCGTAGCCGAAACGGATTTTGGTTGTGTCGATGAAAAGGAACGGCTTGTTGAATTCGCCCATGAGGTCGTAGCGTTCCTGTTCGAGGTCGATATTCACCGCCTCTTCGCCGTGCTCTTCCTCTTCGTGATCGTGATCTTCTTCGCCTTCCTCTTCCTCATGGTGATGGTGACCAGGCACGCCATAAAGCGACCGCGCAATCTTGGCGGAAACGCCAATGAAGCCGTCAGGGAAGATTATGGAGCCGCCTACCGCGCCGCCTTTGGCCTCAATAGCCGTGTTGGGAACGGCGCCGAAGGCTTCTTCCTCTTCTTCATGCTCGTGGTCGTGATCTTCGTCTTCATCTTCATGTTCTTCAGCTTCTTCCGCAGCGCGGAAAATGTCCGACTCGGCAAATCCCGGAATGTCGTAATCATCATTGTCGCGATAATAGCCTTCGCCATGAAAGACGAAGCTCGTATCACCGCTCCGGCCGAGCAGCGCATCGAAGCCGCCGGCCGCCTCAACGCCGTCATTGACGGAGGAAAGGCTGGTCCGGAGCGCGCCGTCAATTCCGTCTTCGGGCTCATGATCGGGGATGCGGCCGTCAAAAACATTGACGACGCCGCCCGCCGCCGAACTGCCGTAATAAAGCGTTGCAGGACCGCGCACGATTTCGATGCGTTGCGCCAAAGCCGGGTCTACCGCAACGGCGTGGTCGTCACTTACCGTTGAGGCGTCAATCGATCCAATACCGGCATCGAGGACGCTCACGCGATCGCCCCCGAGACCGCGAATGATCGGGCGGCTCGCCGCCGGTCCAAAGAATGACGAGGAAACGCCGGGCTGCTGACGCAACAACTCGCCAAGAGAGGCTTCACCGCGTGAGGCAAGCTCCTCGGCGGTCAATACATCGGCGGCGATGATCGATTCATGTTCGGGGTGGGCGATAGGCGTGCCGGTGACGATGATCTCATCATCGGCGTGGTCGTGATCTTCATCCTGCGCCAATGCAAATTGCGGCGCGCAAAGTCCAAGCGCCGCGGCGCCGGACAACAACAGTTTCTTTTTCACGGGTGGAATCCCTTCAAGCTCTAGGCGCCTCACGCATTCAAACGCGAGACCTGACAATCAAGACGCAACAATTTCGGATTGTCTAAAAGCTTGGGGGGCCGCGGGGTTGGGCTGCGCGAACGGCAATGGCGGCGCGTTCCGTCTGCACGATTTGTGCGCCAGCACGCCAGACGGCGACGACGACGACCAATACAAAGGCTGCATTCGCAATGGCTTTCTCGCCGCTATGAGTAACATGGGAGAGAACGCAAACCTGTCCGTCATGGTCGTGCGGACCGTCGCCATATTTTGCGGCATGGGCTGAGATGATGACTTGAGAGGCAAGAAGCGCGATGACCGCAGCGATCAACGCTGCGCCAGCTCTGGAGCGACAGATTGTCAGCAATCCTGTCTTCATTCAGTCCTCAACCCGCCGGAATCATCCCCGGCGGGTGTAACTATATCACACGCCTGAACGCCATGCCAGCCGGGATCACCCCCGCCCGTAAATGATCCAATAAACGCCCGCAACCCCACCAGCACCCCCAATAATGTTGCCGAGCGTGACCGGGATGATATTGCCTGCAAGCCCCATAACACCGCCTTCAGCGCCGGCGAGCAGCCCAACGGGAATAAGGTAAAAATTGGCTATTGAGTGCTCAAAGCCAAGGGCCACAAACGCGGTAATCGGAAACAGGATTGCGAGAATCTTGTCGGTGACGCTGCGCGCGGCAAAGCTGAGCCAGACCGCGAGACAAACCAGCGCGTTGCAGAGCGCGCCGCGCAGAAACGCCTCGGGCGGCGACAGGGCGAGCTTGGCTTCGGCGATTCTGACCGCGGTGGCGGCAGTCCCTTCAGGTTCGAGAACACCGCTATAATAGACAGCGACAGAAAGCGCGACGCCGCCAACGGCGTTCCCGATATAGGAAACGCTCCAATTGCGCAGCAGCGCCGCCGTCGAAATGCGTCTGTCCGCCCACGCCATGACGATCAGGTTATTACCGGTAAACAGCTCGGCGCCGCCGACAACAACCAACACGAGCCCAAGAGAAAACGCAGCGCCGCCCAGCAGCCGCGCCACGCCATAGCCCACGCCCTCATTGGTGACGACCACTGTGTAGAAAGCCGCGCCGAAACCAATGAACACACCCGCCAGCACCGCAAGCATGAATAGCTTTAAGAAGGGAAGCTTCGCCTTGGCGACGCCAACAGCTTCGATTCGTTTCGCGATTTCAGCCGGCGCATAGGCCTCGACGCCAGTTGCGTTGACGGCGGCCGGCGCCGGTCTCTCCGTCTCAGCGCTCACTTCTCATCCTCGATGATAGACCCCTCGCTATCATCCTCTTCGGCCGGGATGGCGTAGCCGCCTGAGAGCCAGCGATGAAGATCCACATCGGCGCAGCGCTTGGAGCAAAATGGGACATAGGCCTGAACCGCTGGCGCATTGCAGATCGGGCAAGGCGGCGCCGCCTTTCCTCCATTGTCATTGCTCGGTGAGGTCAAAACTCCGGTCTCCGGTTTTATCGTCGGTTAGAATGTCAAAGCGCGGTCCATAGCGGTCCGTCAACCGCGCGCACCATATATCGTTTTCAGAAAGATACCCCGCAAGCGCCGCCCCCGTAAAAAGCCGGAAATGCGCGGCCGGGGCGGAACGCAAACGCCGCTCCAGCGCAGCAACAGCCATTTTCGCGCCGGCCTCCAGGGTGAAGCGCCGCCCGGCCACCGGCGCCGCCGCATCTTCTTCGGTAAACCGATCGAGAAGCGACAGCGCCTGATGCGGCGCGGTAAAACTGTAAAGCCCGGAACGAGAGAAGCTCGCCGCCCCGGCGCCGTCGAGCCGCACGATCATCTTGCGCAAATGCTCCTGAAAGCGTTTGCGCCCGGCGTCGCCCGGAATATCCGGAAAATCGATGACGATATGCCCGCCAATATTGCGCAGCGAAATCTGGCGCATCGCCTCCCCGGCCGCCGCAAAGGCGATCTTTTCGCGAAGACGCGCCGGCGAAGATGCGGAAAGCCCGCCGGTATCGACATCAATCGCCGTCAGCGCCTGCGCTTCGTCGATGACAAGCCGTCCACCGCCTTGCAACGACACAATCCGATCAAACGCAGCGTCGAAATCCTGATCAGCGTTGAATTTCGCAAACAGCGAAACGGGGTGGCTCTCATGACGGACATTCTCAAAACCGGCGGCTTGAAGCGCACGCAAGGCGGCGCCGTCATCGACCAGAATTTCGTCAGCCGCCTCCCCGATGATTTGCGCAGCCTCGACAACAGCATCCGCAACAGGCGGCAGACGCCCCGGCATCCCTTCCTTCAACGGAGCAATGAAGCGCAGCGCGGCGCCTTTCGATTGGCGCGGCGGCGCCTTGATCTCCACCTCGACCAAGGCGCCGTCAATGCAGTGGGCTTCGTTGTTCTTCTTCAGCGCCAGAAAGGCGTCGGCGCCCCCGGTCGTTTTAGGGCCAAGATCGACAAAGGCCGCGTTCAAACTTTTATCGACGGTCTTCACGCGCCCGGCGAAACGGCGGCCGGCGCGCGGAAAATTGTCCAGCGCCTCATCGCCGCGCGCAGAACCGAACCAGAATTTCCAGACTTGATCGTCAACCAGCAATGCGGCGCAGGTCTCCGCAACGCCGCATTCAATGATCAGCCGTTTCATGACTTGCGCCATCCGGCGCCGATGAGAAGGTTCGCCGCTTCATAAACCGGCAAACCGACAACATTCGGATGCGATCCGATGATGGAAACGATGTGCTTGGCGAACAGCCCCTGAATGGCGTAACCGCCGGCCTTGCCGTTCCATTCGCCGCTGGCGATATATTCTTCGATCGCCGCCTGATCGAGACGGCGCACCTTCACGCGGGTCTCGACAACGCGCGCAATAATCTCTCCGCCAGGCTTCGCGACCGCGACGCCAGAAAAAACGCGGTGCGACCCGCCGGACAAAAGCGCCAGGCAGTCGCGCGCGGTCTGGTCGTCTTCCGCTTTCGGCAGGATGCGCCGGCCACAGCCGACCACAGTGTCAGAACCGAGAACGAAGGCGTCAGGACGTTGCTTTGCCACCGCCCCGGCTTTGCCCTTGGCCAGACGCAAAGCGAGGTCGCGCGGCAGCTCGCCCTTGCGCTCGGTCTCGTCAATGTCAGCGGGGATAATTTCGTCGGGCGCCATCCCGATCATCTCGAGCAGGGCTTTGCGCCGCGGGCTCGAACTCGCAAGGATCAGCGGCGCGGGGGACGTCACAGGGCTTACTTGAATCGGTAGGTGATGCGGCCCTTGGTGAGGTCGTATGGCGTCATTTCCACGAGCACCTTGTCGCCCGCGAGCACGCGAATGCGGTTCTTGCGCATCTTGCCCGCCGTATGGGCGATAATTTCGTGATCGTTCTCGAGCTTCACCCGGAAGGTCGCATTCGGAAGGAGTTCCTCCACCGTGCCTTCAAACTCGAGTAGTTCTTCTTTCGCCATTCGCTCCTCAACCAACAAATATCGCCGGAATCGCGCTATGAGCGCGCCGGCTGCGGCGGGAACATGGTTGGCTGCGCGCTGAAAATCAAGGTTTTTTATAGATTTCCGGGAATCGGCGGGCGAGCTTCGCTTTCAACTCGTCCCGGACCCGGCCATAGGCGGCGACGATCGCGTCGCGCCCGCCCCGCTCTTCCGAGGGGTTCTCAATATCCCAGAACTCTATCGCTGCGCGAGGCAACAGCTTGCGCGCCTCCACGGCGGCCTCCGGCGTCAGCGCCACGACGACGTCGAAGTCGGCGAGGTCCACTTCGCTGAGGGTCTTGGGCTCATGGCCGCTCATGGCGACGCCGAGCTGGTCCATGACAATCTCCACAAAAGGGTCAAGACCGCCTTCATAGACGCCGGCGGAATCGATCTTGAGCCGGTCGCCGGCTTCAAGACGCAACAGCGCGGCCGCCATAGGCGAGCGCACGGAGTTCATATTGCAGGCAAAGAGCACTGATTTCGTCATCTCTCGGGGCTCTCCGCTAGCGCATGTGGAAACTGCAGATCAGGGTGAACAAGCGCCGCCCTGTATTGTCGTCGACTTCGATTTTGTCCTTCAGCCGTTCGGTCAAGATTTCTGCGCCTTCATTATGCATGGCGCGGCGCGCCATATCGATGGTTTCAATCTGCGCGGGCGCCGCATTGCGGATCGCGTCGTAATAACTTTCACACAACATGAAATAGTCTTTGATGATCTTGCGAAACGGCGTCATGGACAGATGCACCTGGCCCAACGCCTCTCCGCCTTCAAGGCGAACGTCAAAGACCAGCCGCCTTTCGACATTGGACAGATATAGCTCGAACGGACCGCCTTCAACGCCGACAGGGCGGAAGTAATTTTCCTCCAGCAGATCGTAGATCGCGACTTTGCGTTCGTGCTCAATATCGGCGGTCGCAGGCGCAAGGGAGCGCTCGTCAAGCTCGATCTTGACGATGTGAAACTTCTCCCCGCCGTTCTCCGCTCCGGCCATGTCTCTCCCGAATCGCTGCCCCCCTTCTTAGCCGCCGGAACGGGCGGCGTCACGTGGGCCCGGTCTAGTCCGCTGACCCCTAAAGGCTCTCCGAGCAGATGACGGGGATTTCATCCGGAACGAATCGAATCGCGTCATGTTTTCTTAATTCCGTAATCATAAAGGGCCTGGCATGGACCGCAGATTTCTTTCCGGCGCGGCAGCGCTCTTTGCTATCACCGGCGCAAACGCCGCCGCCGAGGAACCGGGCGAGATGCCCGATATCGCCGCCGCCATGCTCGACGCCGCTGCCGAAAGCGGCGACCCGGCAGAGATCGCCGCCGTCGCCAAAGCGGTGAAGGCCGTCTTCCCCGATTACGCGGAGGCCATCGACGCCTCGGCGCAGACCCGCATCGCCGAACTTGTTCCGGCTGAAGCCACCGCCGAAGAAAAGGCTGAGGATGCGCCGGCGGGCGGCCTCCTCGCCGTCAAACCATGGGACGGTAAAATCAGCGCCTCGGGACTTCTTTCCACCGGTAATTCGGAAAACGCCGCGGTGGGCGTCGCGATTGACGCAGCCCGCACCGACGGCGACTTCAAGCACAATATCAAAGCCTATTTCGATCTTGGCGAGTCGAACAACGTCACCAACCAGAAACGCTGGGGCGTTTCCTATAAGCTCGATTATAATTTTACGGACCATACCTACGCCTATGGCCGCATCTCCTATGTGGAGGATGAATTCTCCGGCTTCGACTATCGCCTCTTCGCCGGCGCCGGTCTGGGTCACTATTTCCTCAAGTCGGAAGACCTCACCTGGAAGCTCGAAGGCGGCCCCGGCTATCGCTATTCGCCTATCGACGACACGCGCGACATCGAAAAAGAAGTCGCCCTTTACGCCGCCAGCGAATTCGACTGGCTGATCCGCGAGGGAATTACGTTCGAACAGGATTTTGAAGTCACCTGGACCTCGCCCACGACGACTTTCCAATCCGTCACCGCCCTCACGACGCAGCTCTGGGGCGATATTTCAACCGGGCTCTCCTTTGAGTACCGCTATGAGACCGACCCGCCGCTGGGCCGGGAAAACACCGACACCATCGCCAAGGCGTCGCTGATTTACGGGTTCTAGACAGGCGCTCTTGGTTGAGCCTTTCGGGCGCATGGCTTAAGACCTCGCCATGGCCGAGATTGTTGTCGCCGCTTTTTATAAATTCACGCCCCTGCCTGATTATGCCGAAGATCAGCCGGGACTGTTGGCCTGCGCGGAAGGGCATGGCGTCAAGGGGACGATCCTGCTCGCGGCGGAAGGAGTGAACGGCACAATCGCGGGCTCGCGCAACGGCGTCGACGCCGTTCTTGGCGCCCTGAAAGCCCTTCCCGGTTGCGCCGATCTCGACTGGAAAGAGAGCTATACGGACGACAATCCGTTTCTGCGCATGAAGGTGCGCCTGAAAAAAGAAATCGTGACGCTCGGCGTCGGCGATGTCGAACCGCATAAAAGTCATGAGCGCTATGTAGAGCCTCATGACTGGAACAAGGTCATCTCCGATCCCGACACCATCGTCATCGATACGCGCAATGATTATGAAGTCGGGATTGGCGCCTTTGAAGGCGCGATTGATCCGAAGACAGCATCGTTTCGTGATTTCGCCGCATGGTTCCGCAAATTCCGCGAAGAAAACCAGTTCAAAAAAGTCGCCATGTATTGCACGGGCGGCATTCGCTGTGAAAAGTCGGTGGCGTTTCTGCGGTCCGAAGGCGTTGAGGATGTGGTGCACTTGAAAGGCGGCATCCTCAAATATCTCGAAACCGTGCCGGAAGAAGAAAGCCTGTGGCGCGGCGAGTGTTTCGTCTTCGACAGCCGCGTTTCCGTCGGCCATGACCTCGCGCCCGGCTCCTACGATCAGTGCTTCGCCTGCCGCCGGCCGATCACCGAAGAAGACAAGGCGTCGCTGCATTATGTCGCCGGCATTTCCTGCCCCCATTGCGTCGATGAATATTCCGAAGAACGCCGCCGGGCCTTCGCCGAGCGCCAGAAGCAAATTCAATTGGCCAAGGCCCGTGGCGAGCAGCATTTAGGCGTGAAGATGGTCTCACGCACCGATCATCCCCGCGAAAGCGGGGATCCAGAATGATTGCTTAATGGATTCCCGCTTTCGCGGGAATGACCGGAGAGGGTGTTAATTCATACTCGGCCTCTTAGATTAGTCGCATGAATGAAACTCCTATCCTCTATTCCTTTCGGCGCTGCCCCTACGCCATGCGGGCGCGGATGGCGGTAGCCGAAAGCGGTGTGACAGTGCGCCTGCGCGAAATCCTGCTGCGCGACAAACCGGAGGAAATGCTCGCCGCCTCCGCGAAAGGCACGGTCCCGGTGCTGGTTAAGGGCGAACGCGTGATCGACGAAAGCCTCGATGTGATGATGTGGGCGCTGGCGCAAAACGACCCTGAAGACTGGCTGGCGCACAAGGATGATGCGCTCATCGCCGAGAATGACGGGCCGTTCAAACACCATCTCGACCGCTATAAATATTCAACGCGCTATGAAGACGCCGACGCGGAGGAACACCGCGCCGCGGGTTTTGAGTTTTTACAGAAACTCGAAGCGCGTTTGGCGGATAACGAACATCTCCATGGCGACAAGCGAGGCTTCAGCGATATCGCGATTTTTCCCTTCGTGCGCCAGTTCCGCATCGCCGACAAGGACTGGTTCGACGAGAGCGCCATCACCAATGTTCAGCGCTGGCTGAAGGGGCTGATGGAATCGGACCTGTTCAAATCCGTGATGGAGAAATATCCGTTATGGAAGGAGGCCGGGGAGGAAATCAGCTTCCCTTAACTTGGTCTCCGGCCTCTTCTAAATCGCGCCATAGCGAAAATGGGTGACGATCTTGGTTTTCAAGATAGTAAATCCAAAGCTTTTGCATAAACTTATGCCCTCGTTCAGCATAAGAGTTTAGCGCTTCGTCTTCAAAAAACCTTCTTTTTCTGCTGTTAGGGCGAGAAGATCGACGCACAACTGACAAAAGAATCACGTTTGCTAACTCGACGCAATGATCGGCAATATGTTGATAAGTCGCGACCGAAGACGGGCTCAGTATTGGCTCTATAGGATGATAAGGGACATCCTCCTCAATTTCAGAAAATATATGCAGAAAGGGCGTAAAGTAACTCGGGTGCTTAGTAGCACCGAGATAACGTCCCGTTTGACTTTTCCAAGCCATGTGTTCAGGCCGACTATCTTCTAGATTAGGCACTTCCTCGAGGAGAAACTTTTCGATGATTTTCCGGACTTTTCCTTTAGACAAGTACGCATGCCAGAATTTGTTCGCCTTATCGTGTGTATCTGCCTCATAAAATGGTACAGCGATCTCTCGATCTATCCAGATCGCGGCAGCAAGTTCTAAAACTTCAGCAGTAGATGAAGAAATGATGTCCGCTTGGGTACCATAGCCGTTGTCAATTAGATCAATAATCGACCTGATATCTAATGAAGCTCTACTCGTTAATGAAAATTGAGATTGCAAAAAGCGCCGCGTGATTTCATTCTTACCTTCCGGGAAGTCACTCAGCACCTCCGTTGAGGTAAAAGACAGAATTGAAAGGTAGTTCACACATTCTATCGCAAGCCGCCTCCATGGCGCCATTGCTTCCTTAAATCCTTTTACTGCCGCTACTTTCTTGTTTTCATCTTCGTAAAATGTGCCAATAGCTATTCGGCCATTTTCTACGGCGACCCCACACTCTTGGGCCAGCTTAGAATATATGTTCTCTAGTTCATCGTTATCCACAAAGATTCTCTTCAGGCACTATGTTAGCTTGTCTAGTCAACTACTCCTTCAACCGCACCCTGACTGATTTCGCATGCGCCGGAAGGCCTTCAGCGTCGGCGAGGCGCGCGGCCTGAGGACCGAGCTTCGCGACCGCCGCTTCATCGCAACCGATGATCGACGTCCGTTTCATGAAGTCGAGCACCGACAAACCCGACGCATAACGCGCGGCGCGCGCAGTCGGGAGAACGTGGTCGGGTCCCGCCACATAATCGCCAATGGCTTCCGGCGCGTGACGGCCGAGGAAGATCGCGCCCGCGTGACGGACTTTGTTCAAGAGCGTTTCCGGATCATCGACGGCGAGCTCAAGGTGCTCTGGCGCAATGGCGTCGGCGAGCGCCGGCGCTTCGTCCAGCGACGACACGATGATGATGGCGGAATTCTCCGTCCACGCCGCCTCGGCGATCTCCCGGCGCGGGCTTTCGGCGAGCTGCCCTCTCACCGCCGCTTCGACCGTGTCGGCGAAACCGGCGTCATCGGTGATGAGGACGCTCTGCGACGACGGATCGTGTTCGGCTTGAGACAAAAGGTCAGCGGCGATCCAGTTTGGCTCGCTTTTTCCGTCGGATATGACGAGAATTTCCGACGGGCCGGCAACGCTGTCGATGCCCACCTGTCCGAAGACCTGCCGCTTCGCCTCCGCCACATAGGCGTTGCCGGGCCCGACGATTACATCCACGGGCGCGATGGGTCCGGCGCCATAAGCCAGCGCCGCCACGGCCTGCGCTCCGCCGATGCGATAGACCTCATCAATGCCTGCGCGCTTTGCGGCGGCCAGCACCAATGGATTCATTTCGCCTTTCGGGGCCGGCGTCACCATGGCGAGGCGGGAGACGCCCGCGACCTTCGCCGGAATGGCGTTCATCAGGACCGATGAAGGATAGGCGGCGCGCCCGCCCGGCGCATAAAGCCCGGCGGCGTCGACGCATGTCCAGCGCCAGCCCAGCGTCACGCCCTGATCGTCCGTATAACGAACATCGGACGGAATTTGCTTTTCATGGTAAGCGCGGATGCGCGCGGCGGCGAAATCCAGCGCTTTCAGATCGTCCTTGTCACAGGCCGCTTCCGCAGCCTCAATGTCTTCGGGCGTGACGCGTAAATTCGCATCGCTCAACGCAAAGCCGTCAAACTTCTGTGTGTAGGATTTGAGGGCGTCCATGCCGTCTGCACGCACGGCCGCGATCACCTCGCGCACAACGGCGCTCACATCGGCGCCGCCGTCACGGTCCTTTTTCACAAAGGCGTCGAACGCAGCGGCAAAATCGATCGTAGAATTATTCAGTCGTAAAACCATTGTCAGTCTCTACACTCCTCCCTCGTTTACGGGGGAGGTGTCGAGGCCGCAAGGCCGAGACGGAGGGGGTTAACCCCCATCCCCCGCTTCGCGGGTACTTCCCCCGCAAGCGGGGGAAGAGAATTACTCTTTATGTTCAGGCTTGGCGCGGGTCCGCCATGGCTCCGAAATATCGGAGATATAGGCGTTGACGCTCTCGACTTCGAGGCGCACGGCCCCGCCGCCGGCGAAATCGAGGACAATCGTCCCCGCCCCGTCCTCACCGGCTTCAAAACTGATCGCCAGAAGCTCCACCACGGCGTCTTTGGCGTTGGTGCGCAAATGCTGGAACTGGGCTGACTTAACATCATCGAAATGAAGCCCTGCACGCACCCGGGCGAAAGGCCCGTGCTTGCGGTCGGCGGCGCATTCCCAGCAGAAACGATTGGCGACAATGGCGAAGCGCCGCTCCGCCGGCAGAAAAGCGAAATCGCCGAGCTTGGCCACCGCATCCTGCAGGACCGCGGACATGATCCCGAGATCCTCCGCATCGCCCGCCATGAGCCGCAGAGGTTTGTAGTCCTTCAGCGAAGCCAAAACCGCCTCTCCTATTCCTTCACCCGCTCGATGAGCGCGCCGCATGCCTGAAGCTTTTCTTCCAGACGTTCAAAGCCGCGGTCAAGATGATAGACGCGATTGACCATGGTCTGGCCCTCAGCGGCGAGGCCGGCGATCACCAGCGACATGGAGGCGCGAAGGTCCGTCGCCATGACGGGCGCACCCTTGAGACGCTCAACGCCGCGCACCGTCGCTGTCTGTCCGTCCACGGAGATTTTCGCGCCCATGCGGCCAAGCTCCGGCGCGTGCATGAAGCGGTTTTCGAAAATCGTCTCCTTGATGGTCGAAACGCCGTCCGCCGTCGTCATCAGCGCCATGAATTGCGCCTGAAGATCGGTGGGAAAGCCGGGGAATGGCTGGGTAATGATGTCGACGGCCTTGCAGCGCGCGCCATTACGGCGAACGCAGATGCCGGTTTCCACTTCCTCCAGCTCAACGCCAGCCTCTTCGAGCGCCGCCCAAGCCGCGCCCAGCAGATCGGCGCGCGCGCCAGCCAGGGTTAGCTCGCCGCCGGTTGCGGCGACCGCCATCACATAGGCGCCGGTTTCAATCCGATCGGGCAACACGCTGTGTTCAGCGGCGTGGAGCCGCTCAACGCCCTCAACGGTGATTTTCGAGGTTCCCGCATCCGAGATTTTCGCGCCCATGGCGTTGAGGCAGTCGGCGAGATCGGCGATCTCCGGCTCGCGCGCCGCATTCTCGATCACGGTGTCGCCCTTCGCCAGCACGGCGGCGAGCATGGCGTGTTCAGTGGCGCCGACAGAAACGAAGGGGAAGGTCACATGGGCGCCGTGCAAGCCTTTCGGCGCCTCGGCGAGCACATAGCCCTCATCGAGATCGATCTTCGCGCCCATGGCCGTCAGCGCTTTGAGATGCAGGTCCACCGGACGGGCGCCGATGGCGCAGCCGCCGGGCAGAGAGACCTTCGCCTTGCCCTCGCGCGCAAGAAGCGGGCCCAGGACATTGAAACTCGCGCGCATTTTCCGCACGAGATCATATGGCGCTTCGGTGGACGCGATCGTCTTTGCATGGAGCGTCAAAGTCGAGCCGTTGAAATCCACGCTGGCCCCGTGCTGCTCCAGAAGCCGCAGCAACATGTCCACATCCGCAAGACGCGGCACATTCAGAAGCGTCAGCGGCTCATCGGAAAGCAGCGCCGCCGCCATCACCTTGAGCGCCGAGTTTTTCGCGCCGCTGATGGGCAGCGTCCCATAGAGCGGCCGGCCGCCAATAATCGCCAGTTTATCCATTACTCTTCTTTCGTCTCTTTCACGCCGCCAGTGGATCCTGTTTCCGTCGCATCCGAGGCTTTGCGCCGCCGCAGATTGGCGCGCAGGGCCTCGGCAAGGCGCGCCTCGCGGTCTGCGCTCTTTGCGCCGCTCTTGGCTTTGCCGTCCGGCTTTTTCGGGGCGGCCGTCTGGCGATCCTGCGATTTATCCTCATTTTCCGGCATGGGGCGCGACTTAAAGGCCCTGCCGCCCGATCCGTCAAGCGGCGCTGTAGCCGGGGCTTTTCGCGGCGGCGGAGGCCGGTTAGAGAGCTTACATGACCGCTGATCCGACCCTCTCGGGCAATCTCGCCGGGGCCCGCTCCTATGAGACCGCCGTCACGATGACGCGGCAGGCGCTGCCTGAGCATATCGACGAGCTCGGCCACGTTAACAACGCCGTTTATCTCATCTGGGCGCAGGACGCCGGCACCGTCCACTGGCGCGCAGTCGCCACCGAGGAGATGCAGCGGGACCTGGTCTGGGTCGCCCTGCGCCATGAGATCGACTATCGCGATCAGGTGGTCGAGGGCGAAACGGTGGAAATCCGCACCTGGCTGGGCCGCGTCTCCGGCCCCCGCTTCATCCGCCATATCGACATCAGAAAGCCGGGCGCGAAGCGCTTTTCCGCGAAAGTCGAAACCGACTGGTGCCTCATTGACGCGAAAACCCGCAAACCGAGGCGGGTCGGGCCGGACATCCTCGATCTGTTTGGGGTGACGCCGGACTAAGCCGGGAAATGAGCCGGGGAAACTGGTGCTGCCGGAGAGAATTGAACTCTCGGCCTCTCCCTTACCAAGGGAGTGCTCTACCCCTGAGCTACGGCAGCATCCTCAAGGCCCAAGGCCCCGAAAAGAGGCGGCGGTATAACGCGGCGCGCGCAGCTTGGGAAGCCCGCCAGAGGCTAAAAAGCCGCCATCCCAAGCCGAAGCTCGGGATGGCGGATACGCAACGACTTGGGACCTGTCCCGTGAGCTAGAGCGGGCCGCCGCTCCACGGGCCGGTGATGGCGAAGGTGACGCCCGGCGTCTGGACGTTGACGAACAGCGTCGATCCGGAGGGGTCGAAACAGGCGCCGCACCATTCCTTGTCGCGGTAGTCATCTTCCGCAATCAAAAGGGTCGATTTGCCCGCCGCTTTGATGTCCGCCGCCGACAACTCAATATTATTCTTGGCGAGAATGAACGGGGCGCCCGACGGGGTCAGGCCCAGCAGGCGCTCACCGAAGCCGAAAGAGTCTTCGACGCCGCCGCCGTCTTCGCACAAGACGATGCCGCCGCGCGGGCTGACCGTCAGGTTGTCGGCATTGTTGCCGGCGAGCGGATTGCTCGACACATAGATACAGGTCAGCAAGTTGCGCACCGGGTCGAACGCCCAGACGCCGCCCTGCCCGCGGCCCGGACGGCCGGAGCCGTCAACGCCGGCGGCCGTATCCACGAAATAGATGAGACCGTCGGCTTTCGAGTACCAGCACCCTTCGCCGCGGCTCATGCGAATGCCGCCTTTTGCATGCGCCTGCAGGAACGGCCCGCTCGCCTCGGTGCTGACGATGTCATCCGAATATTGAGCCGGATCCATGTCCGGATCCTCAATCAACACCCATTCAAGCTGATAGCAATCGCCGATGGACGGATTGTTGATATCAACATTGTCTTCACCCACGACTTTCGCCGCATAAAGCGTTCCGCCTTTTTCAAGCGCGCCAAAGCGATGCTGCGGATAGTCGGGCACATATTTATAGAAGCTCGACGCATTGCGGCGGTCTTCGGTCAAATACACATCGCCCGTATGCGGATAGACTGCCACAGCCTCGTGCGCCATGCGGCCCATTTCGACGATCGGTTGTTGCGAGCGCTTGTTGCCGTTCCATGCGACTTCGAAAACATACCCATGCTTCTTGCCGCCGAGCGGTTCCAGATTGGTCGTCGTTTCTTCGCAACTCAGCCAGGTGCCCCACGGCGTCGGACCGCCGGCGCAGTTGGTCAGCGTGCCGCCAAGGCTCGGGATAGTTTTGTAATATTCGCCCCGGCGCAGAACGATCGTCGTCGTTCCGCCGGAAATGCCTTTTGGCGCACCCTGTTCGGCGCTGACCGCGTCATCATAAATCGCGCGCGCGCCGATAAGCCCGAACGGATTGCCTTCAAGATCGTTGACGACGCCGTTTTCGTGGTTGCGGATCAGCATGGTCAACTGGCCGCGCTGCTCGACGACCGCCATGCCGTCATGGCGCGGCGGCGTCGGCTGTCCGTTATTCATGATGTCGCCTGTCCAGCCCATGGAGCGGTAAGAAAAACCATCGGGCAATTGCAGCAACGGAAGACCGGTGGACTGATCCAGCTTCGGCGAGATCGGTCCGTAAGGGCTCGCAATCGGTTCAGCATAGGACGTAACGCCACCCTGAAACGCTGCGAGGCCGCGCAGCGGCGTTGCGATGGCGGCGGCGCCGGCAAGCGCCGCGCCGCTGCGCAACATATCCCGGCGGCTCAGCCCGCGATTAATGTTCGGTGCGCTAATCATAGACATAGATTCTCCTATCCTGCCCGCGCATACGGGCATGGCAGCGCATCAGGTGCGCTAATTTGTTTGTGTACGGATTTTTTACGCTACTGCACTATCTCTATGCGGCGATATTTTCAGGAATATGACACGGCGACGAAAGCGGGAGAGAAACCGGCTTTCTCGGGAAAAATTTTCTAAAAAAGCGCAAGCATTGCATGTCCATAAAAACCGGACGCGCAATGCTTGCGCCTGATGAATGAAAGAAAACGAATCGCTGCGTTCAGGCCATCATCTTTTCGATGGGCAAAACGAGAATCGCGCTGGCGCCGAGTTTTTTCAATCGCTCCAGCGTGTCCCAGAAAACGCTTTCGCGGCAGACGGCGTGAATGGCGACCTTGTCCGGATTGCCGGCAAGCTCAAGCACGGTCGGCGCATCCACGCCGGGCAGAAACTCCGTGATCGCCGGCACGGCCGAGCGCGGCGCATTCATCATGATGTATTTGGCGTCGCGCGAGGTGAGAACGCCTTTAATGCGCTTCAGCAAGGCTTCGAACACCGCGAGCTTTTCCGGTGAGAACGCATTCCGGTTGCGGATCAGGATCGCTTCGGACTCAAACACAGTCGCCACAGGCTTCAGGCCATTAGCGTCAAGCGTCGCCCCGGTAGAGACAATATCGCAGACAGCGTCCGCGATTTTAAGACGCGGGGCGACCTCGACCGAGCCTTTCATCATGACGGCCTTGGCGTCGACCTCTTCGCGGGCCAGCCAGGCGCGCGTCAGCGCCGGATAGGAGGTGGCGATGCGCCTGCCTTCCAGCATGGCGGCGCCGTCAAAGGTCCATTCTTTCGGCGCCGCGAGCATCAGCCGGCAACGGGCGAAACCGAGGCGCATGACCTCCTGCGCCGGGGCTTCATGACTTTCATTGAGCAGCTCTTCTTCGAAGACATTCTGACCGACAATGCCGATGTCACAGGCGTCATCAGCAACGAAGGCGGGGATGTCATCGTCGCGCAACAAAAGAACGTCGATGGGAAGCTCCTGCACACGGCCGTAAAGCTTGTCACGCCCACGCGATATGGTCAGACCGCAGCTTTTTAACAGTTCGAAACTGCCGTCGGACAAGCGGCCCGATTTCTGAATAGCGATGCGCAGCCTTTGCTCACTCATTTTCTGCTCCTGATTTTCCAGCCATGCGATCGAGCACAAGCCTGTATCCCTGATGATTTTCCTCGCGCAGAAACCGCGCAACCCGGCCGACCGTTGTGGTTGAGGCGCCGGTCGCGGCGGCAATATCCCGATAGGAAAGCTTCCCCTCATCTAGGAGGCGCGCAATCCGCCAGCGCTCTGCGAAAGCCGCGAGTTCCCCCGGCGTCGCCAGATCCCTGAGAAACCGCGCCGCCTCTTTCCCGGATTTCAGATGCGTGAAGGCGTCGAACAGGGCGCGCTCGCCGCCTGTTCGGCCTGGCGCCGCGGAAGGTCCGCCGCCTCTGGGTTTTACAGATACGGCCATTGCCGCCTCCTGTATCTCTGTGTTAGCACGCTAATACACTCGAGACAACAAGAGTCAAGAGGCGGGAACGCCCACTTGCGCTATTCACATCAGGAAAAGTCAGCCGTCATTGGCGGCAAGCTGAGGACCGGCGCCGAGCCACTTTTCAAGAGCGGCCGTCACCACGTCTTTTTTCATGGGCTTGGTCATGAAATCATCCATGCCGGCGGCGAGGCAGCGCCGCCGGTCATCCTCAAGTACATGCGCCGTGGTGGCGATGACGGGACAACGGGAAAGCCCCGCGGTCGTTTCATGCTCGCGAATGGCCATCGTCGCCTGAAGGCCATCCATGACGGGCATGGAGATATCCATCAAAACGAGCGCAGGCGTTTCGGCCTTATACCGCTTCACCGCTTCAGCGCCGTTTTCCGCAACAGCAATGTCGAACTGATCTTCATCGATAAATTGCGTCAGCACCATGCGATTGACGGGATTATCCTCAACAATGAGGAGCTTCGTCTTCTCGGCGCCGGAAGAAGCTGCACTTAGGGCGGGCGTTTCGTCCCTGGCGTCTGGCGCAGCCGTCTGCCGCAACAGTTTCGGCGCCTCAGCGGTCAGCGACTGTGCAAGCGCGTCCATCAACTGCGAAGGACGCACGGGTTTGGAAAGATAGGCGTCAACACGAACATTCGCCGCAGCGGCCACAGCAGGCGCATTGTCCACCGACGACAGAATGAGGACAGGGATGGCGCCGAATTTCGGATCGGCCTGGATGCGCGCGGCCAGTTCGGCCCCGTTTTCGCCCGGCATTTGGAAGTCGAGCACGAGGGCGTGATAAGGGTCTCCGTCGCTCACAGATCGTTCAAGAGCAGCCATGGCGCGGACAGGATCGCCCACCACCGTCGAGCGAAAGCCCCAGCCGTCAAAAAGCTCCTGCAGAATGCGCCGGTTGACCGCATTGTCGTCGACTGCAAGCAGCCGCACGCCGGTGAACGCAGACGACGCCGTTTCCGGCATGGAGCGGATGGAGTCATCTACCGGCACGGTCAGCGCCACCTGGAATTGCGACCCCTTGCCCACCTGGCTTTTCGCGGTGATCGTCCCGCCCATCACTTCGATGATATTCTTGCAAATCGCGAGACCAAGCCCTGTGCCGCCGAATTTGCGCGTATGCGATGCGTCCGCCTGTTCAAACTTTTCGAACATGCGCGGGATCATGTCTTCGGGAATGCCCACGCCCGTATCGCTGACATTAATAACGAGATGGATATCGGACCCGCTTCGCTGGCCTGTAAGTTCGATCAATACATAGCCATGTTCGGTGAACTTGACCGCGTTGCCGATAAGATTGCCGAGCACCTGACGCAGACGCGATTCATCGGCGATGACGCCTTCAGGAAGGTCCGGCGCATAGCGAACGATAAGCTCGATGTCCTTGTCGAGCGCCGGCGCCTGCATCATCATGGCGACTTCATTGACAGTCTGGCGCAGGTTGAAGGACTGCGCGGAAAGCCGGAACTTTCCGGCCTCCAGCTTGGAAAAGTCGAGCACGTCGTTGATCACGGTCATCAACGCATTGCCCGAAGAAACAATGATGCCGGCCAGTTCTCGCTGCCGCTTGTCGAGATTGGTGTTCATCAGGACTTCGGCCATACCGAGAACGCCGTTCATGGGCGTGCGGATTTCGTGGCTCATGGACGCCAGAAACTCCGACTTCGCCACATTGGCGGCGTCGGCGGCGATACGCGCATTCATCAGTGGGCGGACCAGCATGCGATGGATGACGAAGCCAAGCACCAGCACCAGCAAGATCGCGGCCGACAACGTCGCGATGATCGCCGACTCACGAAACTCGGACAGGCTGTGAAACGCGGCCGTCTTGTCCACGGAAAGGCCCAGATACCAGTCGACCGCAGTTAAAGAGGGAATGCGGTGAAAGATGACAATCTTCGGCGTCTCAAGCTCATCGAGATACTGCACCTCATTTGAGATGACCGGACGCTGACCGGGGTAAGCGGCCCCGATATCCTGCGATACGAGGGCGCGGTCAGGATGGGCGAGAATTTTGCCGTCCCCGCTCACCAGAAAAGCGTGCCCGAGCCCACCCATGTCGGTTTGCGAGAGAATTTCGCTTAACGAGTCCGTGGAGAAATCGGCGCCGACAACCCCCAGAAGTTCGCCGTCGCGATAAACCGGCCCCGCGACGGTGATGGTTTCCACCTTGGTCGTAATGTCGAAATAAGGTTCGGTGAGCGTCGTCTCGCCGGCCAGCATCGCGGCGGCGTACCACGGGCGGGTGCGCGGATCGTAGTCCGCAGGCAGCGTGTCGTCGGGCGGCCAGATGTGATAGACGCCGTTCGCCTCGCCGAAATAGGTCCAGATAAAGGTCTTTTCATAGACCGGCTTGTGCACGATGTGCGTGGCGTCCTCGCCGTCGAACCTGTCCGCAATCGACTGCGCCATCCCCTCGGCCAGCGTGATTCGCTGGTTCAGCCAGTTATCGGCGCCCCAAGCGGTCGTGGCGCCGCTGGTCTGGAGATGTTTCTCTAGCTCCTGACGCCGGAACTGGCCCTCTGAGAGGTGGTGATAGAAGGAAAAAACACAGAAGACGAAAATGACGGCGAAAGCGCCCGCAGCCAGCGCAGCGCCCATGAGCCGGGCGCCTGACGGTGCGTCCCGCCGGTCCGTTGCACCCTTCCCTGTCGCTGTCATATCGCCCCATAAACTGACTGGTGTAGCGTCAGCCTAGCGGTCCAGGGTTAACGCCAGTTTGCCGCATGGCCGCAATCGCCGGGAAAAACCGTTTAGGACGCCTCGTCCATGACGGCGGCCGGTCCTGGCCTCCCTGGACTTCCGCGCTGGGAGGCGGCACTTGACGGCGGCGCTGGACGGCTGGCGGAGGAGCCCAAAAAATGGGCCAAAAGGCGGGATTTCACGGCTTGCAGTCCGCCAGCCTTTCCACTATAGACCGCCGCTCAATCAGGAATTCCCCGCCGCCCCGGGAGCCGAACAAGGCTCGCCGCCGCGGCGGTTTTTGCGCGAAGGACGCCTAAACCGATGGCACAGACCGACGTTTTTTACTGTGAACCCCGCAAAAAGACAGGCACGGGCGGCGCCCGCGCTGCGCGGCGCGAAGGCTGGATCCCGGCCGTCCTTTATGGCGGCGGCGCAGACCCGGTGGCGGTGAGCCTTAAATCCAACGAAGTGAACAAGGCTTACCTCAACGGCCGCCTGCTCGCGCATCTGGCGAAAATCGACGTGCCCGGCGAAGACGGTCAACAGCCGGTTATCGCCCGCGACGTTCAGGTGCATCCGGTCAAGGGCCACCCGGTGCATGTGGATCTGATGCGCGTTGACGAGAAAACCCGCATCAACGTCGACGTTTCGGTGCGCTTCATCAATGAAGAACAATCGCCGGGCCTTAAAAAAGGCGGCGTGCTCAACGTTGTTCGTCACGCAGTGGAAGTTTACGCGCCGGCGACCGCAATCCCGGAAGTGTTTGAAATTGACGTCACCGGCCTTGATGTGGGCGATGGCATTCACGCCTCCACAATCTCGCTGCCTGCGGGCGTGACCTTCGTGATCACCGACCGCGACTTCACCATCGCAACCATCGCCGCTCCGTCGGCGCTGCGTTCGTCTGATGACGAAGGCGAAGACGCGACGGAAGGCGAAGAGGGCGAAGAGAAGGAAGAAGAAGCGAAAGAAGACTAATCTTCTTTGCTTTTTCTTTGCGCTTTTCCGGCCCCGGCAGATAACGGAGCGCGTCATGCTGCTTCTCGTAGGGCTCGGCAATCCCGGCGGCAAATATGCGCGTCACCGGCATAATGTCGGCTTCATGGCGGTTGACGCCATTGGCGATGCAAACGGCTTCGGCCCGGCGCGGACCAAGTTTCAGGGTGAACTTCGCGACGGTTCGCTGGGCGGCGAAAAGGCGCTGATCCTCAAACCCCAGACTTATATGAACGACTCCGGTCGCTCTGTGGGCGAGGCCCTGCGCTTTTACAAACTCGATCCCGCCGATGTGATCGTCTTTTATGACGAGCTTGACCTCGCGCCGGGAAAGCTCCGCATGAAGACTGGCGGCGGCGCGGCGGGTCATAACGGCATCCGCTCCATCGATTCCCATATCGGCAACGATTTCAGGCGGGTTCGAATCGGCATCGGTCATCCGGGCGACAAATCCCGGGTCACAAACCATGTGCTCGGTGATTTCGCCAAAGCCGATCAGAACTGGCTGGAGCCCCTGCTCGACACTATCGCAAGTGAAGCGTCTTATCTGGCGGACCCGGACAACAACCGCTTCCAGACCGCTGTCGCGCAAAAGCTCGCTCCGCCACGAAAGCCAGCGCCCACTACCAAAGAAAAGCTGGCCGCCGCCCCTCAAGCGACGACAGCAGATGAGCCGCCCGCCAAACCCGCCCCTAAGAACCCCTTTTCCGCGCTTGGCGATCTCCTGAAGGGCGACAAGTCCTAAAAGCTGATTTGATCCGGATCATTCCTGCCCGAACGATTGAGGTTCAGGATGCCCCCGGGAGGCCGGGATGGTCGAGCTTGAGCATCTGGCGCTGATCTGGACCGGCGTCTTCATCGCCGTCTATTTCGCGCGCAAGACCCGCATGACGCCGGTGCTGTTCTATCTTGCCGTTGGCGCTGTCTATGTGAATACGGGCCTGTTGCCGCAAGAAAGCGACGACTTCATTCGCGGCTTCGCCGAGATCGGCATCATCCTTATCATGTTCGCCCTCGGCTTTGAGGAGAACACATCAGCGTTTCTCAAGAGCGTGAAACGAAGCTGGGGCATCGCCTTTTTCGGCGCCGTCGCACCTTTCGCCGCCGCCTTCGCCGTCATTCAATATTTCTGGCAGGACCTCAATGTCGCGCTCATTTCAGGTCTCGCCATGACCGCGACCGCCGTCTCGCTCACCATGGTCTCCCTGAAAAGCGAGGGGCTGCAAAAATCCGCCGCGGCGACCGGCATCATGACCTCCGCCGTTCTCGACGACATCGCCTCGCTGGCGCTCGTCGCGATCATGGTGCCCATCGCCGCCGGCGATGCAGCGCCGTCTCTCACCGCCATTTTATGGATTGTCGGGAAGGCGGCGCTCTTTTTCGGCCTGATCGCCATTCTCGGCGCCTGGGTCTTGCCCCATGAAACAGCCGGCAAACTCATCCGCAAGCTTAAATTCCTGCAGGGTTGGGGCGTCCGTAATATCTTTACCTTTGACGATGGACGTCATGCGGTGCTGGCCGCCCTCACCCTTGCCCTTTTGATCGGCCTTGCGGCGCATGCTTTCGGGTTTCACCCGGCGGTCGGCGCCTATATGGCCGGGCTCATCCTGAAAGAAGATTTCTTTCACATCATCCCGGATCAGAGTCAGGCCGCCTACGCCAATGTTCACAAGATCGTTGAGAACGTAGCTTTCTCCTGGATCGGACCGGTGTTCTTTGTGGAGCTTGGCACAAAGATCGTCTTCAACCCCGAGCTTCTCCTCTCCGTCATTCCGCAGACAGCCATCCTCGTCGTGGCGCTGTTCACCGCCCAGGTCCTCTCCGCCGCCATCGCCGCGCGCTACACCGGCGCCTTTCCCTGGCCCGACAGCGTCATGATCGGCTTCGGGATGCTCGGACGCGCGGAGCTCTGTTTCGTCGTTCTCGACATCGCTTTCGTGCAGGAGAAAATCATCACCGAAGACGTTTTCTACACGCTGATGCTGACCGCCTTCTGGCTTAATGTCGCGGTGCCGGTAACCATTGCGCTCTGGAAGCACTATTATTCAGGCGAGAAAACCTTCGGCTTTCTGGCCCCGCCGCGGAGCGCCTCTTCCCCCTGACCGCCGCGTCCGCAGGCCGGTTTACGCCCCCCTGATTCTGGGCTAGGCCCTTCTCAAAACAGGCCAGACTTAAAGGCGATCCATGGGTTTCAAATGCGGTATTGTCGGCTTGCCCAATGTGGGCAAGTCAACGCTCTTCAACGCGCTGACAAAGACAGCGGCGGCGCAGGCGGCGAATTACCCGTTCTGCACCATCGAGCCCAATGTCGGCGATGTGGCCGTGCCAGAACCGCGCCTGAAACAACTGGCCGAGGTCGCCGGCTCGAAAGAGATCATCCCGGCGCGCATGCAGTTTGTCGATATCGCCGGCCTCGTTAAAGGCGCGAGCCAGGGCGAAGGTCTTGGCAATCAGTTTCTCGCCAATATCCGCGAAGTCGACGCCGTAGTTTATGTCCTGCGCTGTTTCGACGACGATGACGTCACCCATGTGGCGAACAAGATCGATCCGATTGCGGACTTTGAAACAGTTGAAACCGAGCTGATGCTCGCCGACCTCGAAAGTCTCGAAAAGCGCCGCCTCAATCTTGAGAAGAAAGCCAAGGGCCAGGACAAGGAAGCCAAGGCGCTGATCGTCCTTGTCGACAAAGCGCTCGAAGAATTGCGCGAAGGCCGCCCGGCCCGCAACGCCGACATCGCAGAGGATGACAAGAAGGCCTGGGCGGGCCTGCAATTGCTGACCTCAAAGCCCGTTCTTTTTGTCGCCAATGTCGATGAAGACAGCGCCGCGACCGGCAACGCCTATTCGAAACATGTTGAGGAATGCGCGCAAAAAGAAGGCGCCGCCGCCGTCGTGATTTCCGCAAAAATCGAATCCGAGCTGGCTCAACTATCCGATGAAGAACAGGCGGAATATCTCGACACGATCGGGCTTTCCGAGCCGGGCCTCAACCGTCTCATCAGCACCGGTTTCGATCTCCTCGGTCTCCAGACCTATTTCACCGCCGGCCCCAAGGAAGCGCGCGCCTGGACCGTCAAGCGCGGCGCCACGGCGCCGCAGGCCGCCGGCGTCATCCACACCGATTTCGAGAAAGGCTTTATCCGGGCCGAAACGATCGCCTTTGACGATTATATCGCGCTCAAAGGCGAACAGGGCGCAAAAGAGGCCGGCAAAATGCGCCTTGAAGGCAAGGAATATATCGTCAAGGACGGCGATGTGATGCATTTCCGGTTCAACACCTAGAGCCGGACAGGCGCGAGACCTGTTAATACTCCGTTCACGGTCTTTTTTACCCATGGTTAAGCCGCATCAACTACAGTTGCGGCCCATGACAGTTGTTCAGACAATCGACCGCCGTCAGGCGCAGCGCTTCCAGGCGGATTTCAACATCCGCTTTTCCATCAATGGCGGCGCGGAGATTGTGAGCAACACGCTCAATTTCACATCGCGCAGCCTCGCCATCCGCAGCGACGTCCTCGCCCAGAAAGGCGATCGGATCGCCATTCATTTCGCGGGACTTCCAGCCATCGAAGGCGAGATCATACGCGTCTTTCCGGAAGGCTTCGCCGTCTTGCTCGGCCAGGAATCGCTGGCGCTGATGGCTCATTCCCACCCGGACTGCACTGAGAGCGCGTTCCACGCCGCCGGAGCCGCCGGCCCTGTGGAGACCGTGACAAGCCCCTTCATCCGCACCGCCTCTGACGTGCCGTCCCGCGCGCTCATCTCATCCGGCGTCGGCTATCAACCTGGCTATAATCGTCACTTCCTGTCGATCATCACGCCCGAAGCCGAAGCGCTGGAAAATATCTCCACGATCTGGATCAGCGCCGACGGCGTGCGCTGGACCGCCAACGCCCTCAAATTCGAGCGCCGCAACAATCGCGGCATTGCGGTGATGAGCCTCAATGACTGGCAAGCCTTTATGGGCGCGGCCTATGGCCTCAAAATCAGCGTCATGACCGAAGACCGTCATGAATGGACGCTCGAAATCGGCGCCGAGCCAATCGCGGAGCATCTTGAGGCGCTCTCGCCGATGAAAATGGCCGTCAACGCTTAAGAAAGCGTCCCGCAACAGCATCCAGCTTTTTCATAACTTCAGGGTCGCGCGCCTCGGGCGGCGTGATTACCGCCATGTCGAGCGCAGTTTCAACCCCAAGCGGCGACGGCGTCCGCGTCGGCCCTAAACGCGGCGCGAGATCAGCGATCAGACGCGCGGCATTCGCCGTGTTCTGCTTCAGCGTCTCAAGGATCAGGCCCACTTCCACCGGTCCGTCATGCTCACGCCAGCAATCATAGTCCGTCACCATGGCGACGCTAGCGTAAGGCAGCTCCGCCTCGCGCGCGAGCTTGGCCTCCGGCATGTTTGTCATGCCGATCACATCGCACCCCCAGGAGCGATAGAGATGCGACTCCGCCCGCGATGAAAATTGCGGGCCATCGATGCAGATATAGGTTCCACCCTTTTTGTGCGGAACGCCGATCGCCTTACAGGACGCATCGAGGGCGTCCGCCAGCGCCGGACAAACCGGGTCCGCCATGGAGACATGGGCGACGAAGCCGGGGCCGAAAAAGCTTTTCTCCCGGCCGCTTGTGCGGTCAATGAACTGATCGACAATGACGAATGTTCCGGGCGCCAGCTCATCGCGAAACGATCCGCAGGCGGACACCGAGATCAGATCAGTGACGCCGGCGCGTTTCATGGCGTCGATATTGGCGCGGTAATTGACATGGGAGGGCGGCAGCTTGTGCCCTGCGCCATGGCGCGCCAGAAAAACAACATCGACGCCGCCCAGCTTCCCCTTCACCAGCGCATCGGACGGCGCGCCCCAGGGCGTTTCGATCTCAAGCCGATCAGCGCCTTCGAGCGCATCCATGGAATAGACGCCCGATCCGCCAATAAATCCGAGAACGCGTTTGTGAGTTGTCATTCGATCGCCGCCCAGTGAAGATCAGAGCCAAAGACATCGCATAGCACTGAACGAGGAACGGTCAAGCGAGGCGCTGACGAATGGGAGTTTCACTTTTTCTGGCGCTAAGTCTGGGGGCTATGGCTTCGCCCGCGTTGGAGACAGTCCGAACTGGGTATCCCGAATATGGGCTCGCCGAGGGACCTGATGGCGTCTATGTCAGCCGATCCACAGGGGCGTGGGGCAAAAGCGAGCGGGAAGAAATCTGGGTTTACCCGCCGGGAGACGGCAAACCGCGCCGCCCGGCATGGGCGCTAGCTGACGCCAGTGAGTCAGACTTCTTTTTCGATCAGGCGTCAGCAACGGGTTATTTTGTTTCTGACCGCGGCGGAAACGCAGATATCTGGCGCATCGATTGGCGCGATAGTGCATGGACCACAGCCGAGCGTTTGCCCGCACCGGTGAATTCTGACGGTGCAGAATACAGCCCCGTCATCAGGAAAGATAACGAACTGTGTTTTGCTTCGGTGCGCTATGGCGGCAAAGGACAGGGCGATCTCTATTGCGCCAGACAAGAAGGCGATGCGGATTGGCATGTAGAACCGTTGACTGAATTGAATACGCCGACGGGAGAATGGAATCTCGGCTTCTCCGCAGACGGCGACACCGTCATCTTCGAAGCGTCGGGCCGGGCCACAAACAAAAGTCTACCCGGCGACCTTTATCTCAGCAAACATTCTGACGACGGATGGTCAGCGCCAGTCCCCCTCTCCCGGCTCAACGCAGGCGGCAGCGAACTCATGGCGCGGTTTCTGAACGACGGCTCGCTGAGTTACACGTCGTCCAATGACGGGGACGCCGATATCAAACGAGCTGCCGACACTGATCTTCAGGTTTTGCAGCCTTCCCTGGCGGCTATCGCCCGATCTTCAGGCGACCTGGTGCTGCTGAACCCGCAAACGCTGGCGGTGAATGAGCGCATCCATGTGGGTGCCGGTCCACATGACATCGCTTCAAGCGCCGATGGGCGCATAGCCGTCGTTCCCTTGCTGGGCGTATTTCCGGCGCCGCACGACGACCCGATAGATCCCGACCGGCTTCGCTGGAAAACCGTAAAAAGCGACGGCTACGCAGTTATTGATCTCATTACAGGCGAAATGACGCGACATGAACTAGAGAACTGTCCGCGCCCGCATGGCGCGGCGATCGCCGCGCAGGGGCAAAGAGCCTGGATCACTTGCGAAACACGCGGCGAGATCAGGGAACTGGACCCGGCGACCGGCGACATTCTGCGCACGTTCCACCCCGGGAAAGGCGTCCATAAAGTCATGCTGCTGGAAGGTTTGGGACTCTTGGCCGCAACAAATCCGGACTCCGGTGAAGCCTATCTTATCGACCTCAAGACCGGCGATATTGACAGCTTCAAAACCGGACGCGGCGCCGAAGGACTTGCGGCCTCTTCCGATGAAAGCACTATCTGGGTCGCCAACAGCTTCGACAAGACGCTTTGTTCCATTGACGTCGCAACGAAAGAAATTGTCCGCTGCATGTCTACCGGCGGTGCTTTTCCCATTGCTCTGGCGGTCGATGATGACAACCAGAAAATCTGGGTGCTGCGCAACGCCTCATCCGACCTGATTTCGCTCTCGACTCAATCAGGAGCCACCCTTGATGATATAACGCTGCCGTCCAGACCGTTAGGGCTGGCCTTCGACAAAAGGCATGGCCGGATTTATGTCACGTTGCCCCGGCGTAATGAGGTCCTCCGGATTGATGCGCAGACAGGCGAAACAGACGCAATCAAAGCCGGAGTAATGGAAGGCGACGATCTGGACCTAATCCCCGCAGCCGCCTTTGATTCATCCTCGGATACATAAAAAAACCCGGGCTACCTCGCCCGGGTTTTTGTTCACGTACGCTGTGGCGTTCTAATGCTGGTCCGCCCAGACCTTGCGATAGGACCAGTAGAGAATGCCGGCGAGGATGACGAGATAGATAATCGTCATAACGCCGAGCGCCTTGCGCGCTTCCATCTTCGGCTCCGCGGCCCACATCAGGAATTCGGTGACGTCCTTGGCGTATTGCTCCACCGTTTGCGGGCTGCCGTCGCCATATTCGATGATGCCGTCAGCAAGCGGCGGCGCCATGGCGAGCACGCCGCCCGGCGGCACGGAAACGCCTTCGACCGGATGGCCGTCATGCATGTATTCCGGCTTCATGACCTGCGCCATGTCGCCCGGGAAGTAAGGATTGTAATACTGGCCCGCCGCCATCTCGACGGTCGAGGGCGCATCTTCATAGCCGGTCAGCAGGCTGTAGATATAGTCAGGTCCGCCGCTGCGCGCCTTGGTGATCAATGACAGATCCGGCGGCAACGCATTGTTGTTGGCGAGGCGGGCAAGCTGTTCATTGGCGTAAGGCCCCGGAATGTGGTCCGAAGGCACTGCCGCGCGCTGGAACATGTCGCCGCTGTCATCGGGACCATCGGTGACCTGATATTTATACTTGTCCGCAAGCGCCTTTACGACCGGATTGTCGTTCGGGTTCGAGCAATCGATGTTGTCGCCAAAACCTTCCGGACATCTGTCGAGATAGAAAGGCCCGCCCTTCTGACCGAGATTGCGGAACGCCACCAGATCCAGGCTGTGACAGTTCGAGCAGACCGTTTCATAGACCTGATAGCCGCGCTGAAGCGCATTCTGGTCGAACTTCCCGAACGGGCCTGAGAAGTGCCAGTGCTGGTGTTCGGGATGTTTCTCACTGCCGCCGGCGGCGAGCGCCGCACCGGAGCCAGCGGCGGCGGCAACAAGCGCAACCATCATAGTGCGGGTGATCGTCATGATATTCATCTCTTTGAACGTCCCCTATTCCGCAGCCGCCGGCGCGCCGGGCGCTGCGGACGTTTCAAGTTTCGGCGCCTTGTGCAACACGGCCTCGGAAATCGAGCGCGGCAGCGGCTTCGGTGTCTCCAGAATGCCGAGCAATGGCAGGATGATGAGGAAGAAGGCGAAGTAGTACGCCGTCGCGATCTGCGCCCACATCACATAGACGCCTTCCGCCGGTTTGCCGCCAAGGAAGCCAAGCGCGAGACAGGCGATGACAAACAGTACAAACCAAAGCTTCGCGATCGGGCGATAGCGCATGGAGCGCACCTTAGAGGTGTCGAGCCATGGCAGCACGAACAGGATCAGGATCGACGAGAACATCGTGATCACCCCGCCAAGCTTCGCCGGGATCGGCCCGATATCGAAGGTGATGGCGCGCAACATCGCGTAGAACGGCAGGAAGTACCATTCGGGCACGATATGCGCCGGCGTCGAAAGCGGGTTCGCCTCGATATAGTTGTCGGCGTGACCAAGGCTGTTCGGGTTAAAGAACACGAAAGCCGCAAACAGGATCAGGAACACCACAATCGCGAAGCCGTCCTTCACCGTGTAGTAAGGGTGGAACGGCACGGCGTCTTTCTTGACGTCCTTGATTTCAACGCCAGAAGGATTGTTGTTGCCTGACGTGTGGAACGCCCAGATGTGCAGCGCCACAACGCCGAAGATCGCAAACGGCAAGAGATAGTGCAGCGAGAAGAAGCGGTTCAGCGTCGGATTATCGACCGAGAAGCCGCCCCAGAGCAGTGTGCGGATCGATTCGCCGACGAGCGGGATCGCCGAGAACAGGTTGGTGATCACCGTCGCGCCCCAATAGGACATCTGCCCCCAGGGAAGCACGTAGCCCATGAACGCCGTCGCCATCATCAGGAGGAAGATCACAACGCCCAGCATCCAGACGACCTCGCGCGGCTCCTTGTAAGAGCCGTAATAAAGCCCCCGGAACATATGGATAAAGACAGCGAGGAAGAACATCGACGCGCCATTGGCGTGCACATAGCGAAGCAGCCAGCCATAGTTCACGTCGCGCATGATGTGTTCGACACTGGCGAACGCCATGTCCACATGCGGCGTGTAGTGCATGGCGAGCACGATGCCGGTGATGATCTGGATGACGAGACAGACGGCGAGAATGGCGCCGAAGGTCCACCAGTAATTGAGATTTTTCGGCGTCGGAAAATCCATGAAATCGACGCCAAAGCGAACGATCGGCAGGCGCTTGTCCAGCCATTTCTCGATGCCGGTCGACGGCTTGTAGTTGGAAACGTGGCTCATTGTTTCTCGCTCTCCTAGCCGATCTTGACGACAGTATCGGTCACAAACTGGTAAGGCGGCACGGGAAGATTTTCCGGCGCCGGACCTTTGCGAATGCGGCCCGCGATGTCGTAATGCGATCCGTGGCAAGGACAGAACCAGCCATTGTAATCGCCGCGGTTCTCACCGGCGCTGGTGCCGAGCGGGATACAACCGAGATGGGTGCACACGCCCACAAGGATCAGCCATTCCGGACGGGCGACGCCATCGGATGCGGTGACGCGGGCGTCATCGGTTGCTTCAGGCGCGCCGGACAAATTGTCGTTTCGGGCGACATCGTCCTTCAGGGACGACAGAGGCGTTTCTTCAGCTTCGGTGATCTCAGCCGCCGTGCGATGACGAATGAAGACCGGCTTGCCCTGCCACATCACCTTGATGGCCTGACCGACTGGCACCGACGAAAGATCGACTTCCTTGGTCGACAGCGCCAGCACCGAGGCGTCGGGATTCATCTGATGCACCAGCGGCCACAGGACCGCGCCAGCACCGGCGGCCGCCGTGGCCGCGCCAAAAATATGGATAAAGTCGCGGCGGGTCGGTTCGCCGTCTTCGCTCACGTCGGATGTCGTCATGTCCGTCTCACGCCCTTGGAAATGTGTGCCCCGGAAGGAAAGAATCGCGGGGGTGTTTGACATGTCCTATGTACAAAGTCTAGGCGACGAGGCGCTGCGGCCTAGCGTCGCTATGAGCCAGCCACAGCGCCGGAATTTCTTGGAAAAACAGCTTCATGCGCCTTGCCCTTTACCAGCCGGATATTCCCCAGAATGTGGGCGCGGCGATTCGCGCCGCAGCCTGTTTCGGCGCCGGGATGGACGTGATTGAGCCCTGCGGTTTTCCGCTTGATTCGCGCGAGGTCCGGCGGGTGGCGATGGATTACGGGACCGAGGCGGCGGCCCCGCGGGCGCATTCGGGCTGGACGGCGTTTCTGGAGAGCGTCGGGACCGGCCGGCTCGTCCTCCTCACCACCAAGGCGGACGAGACCATCTGGGATTTCGATTTCCGCCCCGATGACATCATTCTCATGGGCCGGGAAAGCGCCGGCGCCCCGGACGAGGTCCATGACCGGGCGGACGCGCGGCTCAAAATCCCCCTCGCCCCCGGGGCGCGCTCTCTTAATGTGACGGTCGCGGCGGCGGTGGCCCTCGCTGAAGCCCGGCGGCAGGTGGGATGGTCTGACGCGGGTTAAGTTGATCCGGCGCAATGAAACCGGCCTCAACTCCGGCGATGCGGCGCAAGTGTTTTTAGTGGAGCTTCCAATGTCCGATTTCGAAGAAAAAAAACAAACCGCCAAAGCCTGGTTTGAATCCTTACGCGATCAGATTTGCGCCTCTTATGAGCGCCTGGAGCGCGAGGCCGGCGATCTTTACGCGGATATGGAACCGGGCAAGTTCGAGATCACGCCATGGGAGCGCGGCCCCAACCAAGGCGGCGGGCAAATGGGCATACTGAAAGGCCGCGTCTTCGAAAAAGCGGGCGTCCACGTCTCCACCGTCCATGGAGAATTTTCAGAAGAATTCCGCAAACAAATACCCGGCGCCGAAGAGGACCCGCGATTCTGGGCTTCAGGGATTTCGCTGATTGCGCATACCCGCAATCCCCACGCGCCCGCCGCGCATATGAACACGCGCATGATCGTGACCACGAAATGGTGGTTCGGCGGCGGAGGGGACTTGAACCCGATGCACCCCGCCTATCGCGACGAGGGTCATGAAGACGCGCAAGCGTTCCACGCCGCCTATAAAGCCGCCTGCGACGCTCACGATGCGGAATATTTTCCGAAATATAAAAAATGGTGCGATGAATATTTCTACCTGCCACACCGGAACGAACCGCGCGGCGTCGGCGGCATTTTTTATGACCGGCATAATTCAGGCGACTGGGACAAGGATTTCGCCTTCACCCAGGATGTGGGCAAGGCGTTCCGCGACATCTATCCGGCGCTTGTCGCCAAACGCATGGACCAGCCCTGGACCGATGACGACCGCGAAAAGCAACTGATCCAGCGCGGGCGCTACGCCGAGTTCAACCTGTTATATGATCGCGGCACGACCTTTGGCCTCAAGACCGGCGGAAATGTGGATTCCATCCTCTCTTCCCTGCCGCCGGAAGCCAAATGGCCATAAGGACCTTTCCGCCGTCATCCCGTGCGCGACGCAGCACTTAGTGATGCGTCGCTGACACGGGATCTCCTTTCTCACGAGATCCCGCTCTGCGCAGCAGCATTGCATGCCGCAGCGCGTCCGGGATGACAGTCTCCTTGAGCTGTTGGAAAACCCTGATAAGTAAGGAAAATCCGACGCCGCCCTTAAAGGAGCGCCAATGCCGGCCATGGCCGACATGTTTCGTCTGACGATGCTGCGCGCCCTTTTCATTCTGGCGGCGGCGATGGTTTGTCCGTCCGCCGCCTTCGCCGCCGGGGCGCTCAATATCGGCGTGCAGCTCGAACCGCCCAATCTCGACCCCACCAGCGGCGCCGCGGCGGCGATCGACGAGGTTGTTTACGCCAATCTGTTTGAGGGCCTGACCCGCATCAATGAAGACGGGTCCGTTTCGCCCCTGCTCGCGGAACGCTGGACCGTTTCCGATGACGGACGCGTTTATGATTTCAAGCTGCGCGAAGGCGTCACATTTCACGACGGAACCGTGTTTGACGCGGATGATGTTGTCTTCACCCTGAACCGCGCCAAGGCGCCGACATCCACCAACGCGCAACGTCCGATCTTTGAGATGATCGAAGAGGTGCGCGCGACCGGCGCCTATACCGTCCGGATCACACTGAAAGAACCGCTCGGCGCCTTTCCAACCTATCTCGGTTGGGGCGATGCCGTCATCGTCGCGCCGGAAAGCGCTGCAACGAACGCCAGCCATCCGGTCGGCACGGGGCCGTTCAAATTTTCACGCTGGCGCAAGGGCGCTTCGGCGACTCTCGTTCGCAACGAAAACTATTGGGGTGACCGCTCGAACCTCGACCAGATCAATTTCATTTTCATTCCTGATCCGACGGCCGCTTTCGCCGCCCTCATGGCGGGCGATGTTGACGGCTTTCCCAACTATCCGGCTGCGGAAAATCTCGGGCTCATCGAACGCGACGATCGTTTCAAGATCGTCACCGGCACCGGCGAAGGCGAAATGATTCTTGCGATCAACAACGGCAAGCCGCCTTTCAACGATATCGCCGTGCGCCGTGCGCTCAATCACGCCATCGACAAGAACGCCGTCATCAAGGCGGGACTTTTCGGCTTCGGAACTTCCATCGGCAGCCATTTTCCGCCGCATCACCCTGCCTACGAGGATCTGACGGGCCTTTATCCCTATGACCCGGCGGAGGCGAAGCGCCTTCTCGCCGACGCAGGCTATCCAGACGGTTTCAAAACCACGCTCGCGCTGCCGCCGCCCGCCTATGCCCGGCGCGGCGGCGAGGTCATCGCGGCGCAGCTTGAAGCCGTCGGTGTCAAGGTCGACATCCGCAATATCGAATGGGCGCAATGGCTCGACCAGATCTTCGCCAACAAGAATTACGACCTCACCATCGTCTCGCACACAGAGCCGCTCGATATCGATATTTACGCCCGCGACGATTATTATTTTCAGTATCGCAGCGACGCCTTCAACAACGTGATCGCAAAACTCCGTGGTGAGAACGATCCGGCGCAGCGTGACGCGCTGCTTCGCGAGGCGCAAAGGATTATCGCGAAGGACGCCGTGAACGTGTTCATCGCATCGGGTCCGAAAATCGCCGTCTGGTCGAAAGACGTGACCGGCGTCTGGGCCAATGCGCCGGTGCAGGCGAACGACCTCACTCAAGCGGACGTCGCCGGCCGTGCGCCGCTCACGCCAGGCGCCCATGGAACAAGCAGTCTGCCGCTCTGGCCCATTTTCGTGTTCATTGCGGCCGCCTTTACCCTTGTCGCCATCTTCGCAAAGGCGAGCCCCGCTTATCTCGCCAGCCGCGCAGCCTCCATGGCCTTGACGCTGTTCATCGCCTCGCTTGTCATCTTCTTTCTGATCGAAATTGCGCCCGGCGATCCGGCAGCCTTCATGATGGGGCTCAACGCTGATCCTGCGGCTGTTGAAGCCCTGAGAGAGGAACTGGGGCTCAACCACTCACTCATGACACGCTATGCGCACTGGATCGGCGGCCTCGCCATGGGCGATTTCGGGATCAGCTACACCTACCGGACCCCGGTCGCGGAATTGATGGCGGAACGTATCTGGGTGTCCTTGCCGCTCGCCCTCCTCGCCTTCGCCATCTCAACGGCGATCGGCATTCCTGCGGGCCTTGCCGCCGCCGCGCGGCGCGACCAGACGAGCGGCAAGTCCATCATTGCGGCGGCCCAGGCCGGCGTCGCCATTCCGAATTTCTGGCTGGCGATTTTGCTGGTGATGGTCTTCGCTGTCACTTTACGATGGTTTTCCGCCGGCGGGTTTCCGGGCTGGGACGCCGGTTTCTTTCCGGCGTTTAAGGCGCTGTTTCTTCCCGCGCTTGCGCTTGCTATTCCTCAGGCGGCCATCCTGACGCAAATCATGCGATCATCGACAATCGAAACCCTGCGCGAGGACTATATCCGCACAGCGCGGGCGAAAGGCCTCACCCGCCGCGAAACCCTGATCGCCCACGCCCTGCGCAATGCGCTTATTCCGGTGCTGACAATCCTGGGCTTGCAGTTTGCGTTTTTGATCGCCGGCGGCGTCATCATCGAAAATGTATTCTATCTGCCCGGTCTCGGCCGCATGGTGTTTCAGGCCATCGCCCAGCGCGACCTGATCGTGGTTGAAGGCGTCGTCATGGCGCTTGTCTTCACCGTTGTCGCAATCGCCTTTCTCATCGATCTCGCCTACGCCATTGTCGACCCGCGGCTTCACGGAGGCCGGCGATGAGCGCCCTCACGGCAACATTGCGTCATGACAAAAGCCTCGCCGCAGGCGCAGTCATTGTCGCCTTCTTTGTTGTGATGGCGCTGTTTTCCTTTATCTGGACGCCCCACAATGTCGGCGTCATAGACGCAGACGCCCGCCTTGCGCCGCCTTCCTTGGCCCATCTGTTCGGCACCAATCATCTCGGCCGCGATGTTCTGTCCATGATCATGGTGGGCGCGCGCACGTCCATCATCGTTGCGCTAGTCGCCGTTGGCATCGGCATGGTTGTCGGCGTTCCTTTAGGGCTTTTGGCGGCGGGAACGCGCGGCGTCATCGAAGACGCAATCATGCGCATGAATGATGTCGTCTTCGCTTTTCCGGCGCTCATTCTCGCCATCCTCATCACCGCCGTTTACGGTCCCGGCGCCATCAACGCCATTATCGCCATTGGCGTTTTCAACATCCCGGTTTTCGCGCGTCTGACGCGCGGCGCGGCGCTGCCCATCTGGACGCGCGGCTTTGTCATGAGCGCGCAAACGGCGGGCAAAAGCCGTTTTCAGATTTCACTTGAACATATTCTACCCAATGTCGCGCCGACACTTATCGTTCAGGCGACGGTGCAGTTTTCGCTCGCAGTGCTGGCGGAAGCCGCGCTCTCCTATGTGGGGCTTGGCGCACAACCGCCAGCGCCGAGCTGGGGACGCATGCTCGCAGAGAGCCAGACCATGGTCAGCTTCGCGCCATGGCTGGCGATCTTTCCGGGCCTTGCGATTTTTCTTTTTGTTTTCGGGCTGAACCAGCTTGGCGATGGCTTGCGCCGCCGTTTCGATCCCCATCGCATTGTGGGGGCGATGTGACCGAAGCTATTCGTCTCAACAATGTTTCGCTTGCGATTGGCGATGCCGCTATCCTTGACGGCGTCAATTTTGCGTTGCGTGAAGGCGAGATCACGGGGCTTATCGGCCGGTCAGGCTCCGGCAAGTCCATGACCGCGCTCGCCATGATGGGCCTTGCGCCGCGCGCCGCGCAGATCACCGGCGACATCATGATTGACGGCGAGAACGTCCTCTCCATGAACGAGCGTACACTCTGCGATGTTCGCGGACGCAAGATCGCCATGGTGTTTCAGGAGCCCATGACGGCGCTCAATCCTTTGCAAACCATCGGCGCCCAGATCGCCGAAACCTTTCTCACCCATCAAAAGATCAGCCGCGACGAGGCCATGGAAAGAGCGAAAACTGCGCTTGTCCGAGCCGGATTGCCGCCGGAGGAAGTCTCCCCCGACCGGCGCCCGCATGAGCTTTCCGGCGGCCAGCGCCAGCGCGCTGTGATCGCCATCGCCATCGCCATGAAGCCGAAAGTGCTGATCGCCGACGAACCGACCACCGCCCTCGACGTGACGACGCAGGCGGAAATTCTCGAGCTCCTGAAAAGCCTCGCCAAGGAAGACGGATGCGCCCTTCTTCTCATCACCCATGATCTCGCCGTCGTCTCACACATCTCAGACCGGATCGCTGTGATGAAAGAAGGCCGCATCGTCGCTGACGAAAGCGCCGATGAATTCTATGCGCATGCCGATGCGGCGCTTGCGAGAGAGTTTATTCCCGCGCGCGTGAAACGCGACGCCATCGCGCCGGGCGCAGAAATCGCCCTGAAAGCGGAGGACATCTCCTGCGACTATATCAATGCCCGCCGCTCGTTGTTTTCAGAACCATCCGTCTTTCGCGCAGTCCATAACGCCAGTTTCAACATCATGAAGGGCGAAACACTGGGGCTTGTGGGCGAGTCCGGCTGCGGCAAGTCCACACTGGCGAAAGCGCTGCTCGGCCTTCATCCTGTCGCGGAAGGCTGCGCGTCGATTGGCGGCGAGGGTTTTCCCGCACGGGACAAAGCCGCCATGCGCCGGCTCAGGCGGAAAATCCAGATCGTCTTTCAGGACCCCTATTCCAGTTTCAATCCGCGCCAGCGCATCGCCGATATTCTCGCCGAACCCTTGCATCTGTTCGACACGCCGATGACGCAGGATGAACAACGCGCGCGCGCCGCAATGCTGATTGAGAGCGTCGGGCTGGATAAGACTGCGCTCGACAAACATCCCCATGCTTTTTCCGGCGGCCAGCGCCAGCGCATCGCCATTGCGCGGGCGCTGGCGACGGAACCGGAAGTCATTGTGCTGGATGAGGCGACCTCAGCCCTCGACATCGCCTCCCGCAATCACATCCTTGAGCTCCTGCAATCCCTGTCTGCGTCGCGAGACGTGTCGTTTTTGTTCATCACGCACGATCTTTCCGTCATCCGCGACATCGCTGACCGGGTGCTGGTGATGAAAGACGGCCAGATCGTTGAAACCGGCGAAACCGATCACATCTTCGCCAAACCGGAAAATGATTATACCAAGCGCCTCATCGCCGCCGCGCCTGTGATAAGATGGCGCCATAAGGCTGGAGAGACCGCCGGAGATGAAAAATGAGCAGTAACGTCTTAAAGCCGGGTCCCCGCAACCTGATCACCGATATAGCCGGAATTTCGGTCGGCAACGCAACGGATGAAAAAGTTCAGACCGGCGTGACGGTGCTGCGCTGCGCGCACAGCTTCGTGGCGGCGGTGGATGTTCGCGGCGGCGCGCCGGGGACACGCGAAACGGACGTTCTGGCCTCCGAAAATCTCGTCGGCCGCGCCGATGCGATTGTGTTGACCGGCGGCTCTGTCTTTGGCCTCGCCGCCGCGGACGGCGCCGCCAGCGCGCTTTCCGTAGATGGCGTCGGCCTGAAACTCAGCGACAAGGGGCCGGCGATCCCGATCGTGCCGGCCGCCGTTCTGCACGATCTCGGCAATGACGGCGACAAGGAATGGGGAGAGGCGCCGCCCTATCGCGCCTTGGGGACTAAGGCCGCCAGAAACGCCAGCGCCGAATTCGACCTCGGGGCGACAGGCGCCGGCCGCGGCGCCATGGCCGGCGTTGAGAAAGGCGGGCTCGGCTCCGCATCGCTTGTCCTCGAGGGCGGCGTCGTTGTCGGCGCGCTCGTCGCCGCCAATCCTGTCGGATCGGTTTATATGGCCGACGGAGAAACCTTTCACGCCTGGGCTTATGAAATCGGCGGCGAATTTGGCGGCAAGAACCCGCCGACGCTCCATGAACTGCCGGAACCCTTTCCCGACTATTCCCGGCTGCACTTTCGCGCCCAGGCCGGCGCCAACACCACAATCGCCGTCATCGCGACCAACGCCGACTTAACCAATGTGGAGACAAAGCGCGTCGCCATGATGGCTCATGACGGCATCGCCCGCGCCGTGCGGCCCGCCCACACCGCCTTTGACGGCGACATCGTTTTCGCTGTCGCCACGGCCGAAAAAGAATTGCCCGCCGATCCTCAACCCATGCGGCACGGCCTTGTGGCGCGGATCGGCGCCGCGGCGTCCGACTGCCTCACCCGCGCCATCGCCCGCGCCGTTTACGAAGCCAATCGTTAACTATAGAGCCGCCGCCAGCGGCCTGTTCCTTGTATATATGCTTAATCGGAAGCGGGATTTTCCCGCAATGAACCTGCGGCGACTGGCATGCGCGATTTTATTCTGCTCAGTTTTACGGCGCTTTGCCTTGCGGCGGCGATCCGCCATCCTTTCGCCGGCCTCCTGACCTGGGCGTGGTTTACGCTCATGACCCCGCATCAGGCGGCGTTCGGCGTCTACGGCATTCCCTTGAACGTCATCATCGCCGGGGTCACCATCGCCTCCTATATTGTATCCGGCGAAATCGCGAAGTTCCGCTTCGACCCTGTGACGGTGCTGATCATTCTGTTCGGCGGCTGGTTAATGGTCGCGCAGGCGTTTTCCCTCAATCCGGAAAACTCCGGCATTTACCACGACCGGTTTATCAAGACGCTTCTCTTCATCGTCCTTTGCGCCCAGATGGCGGCGGGCAAGCTGCGCTTCAACGCGCTCGTCTGGACGATGGTCGCCTCTATCGGATTTTTCGCCGCCAAAGGCGCCGCGTTCACCTTTGCAACGCTCGGCCAATTCCGGGTGCAGGGATTGCCCAACACCGTCCTTGAAGACAACAATCATTTCGGCATCGCGGTTGCGACGATCCTGCCCCTCATTCTTTATCTGCGCGACGAGTCGGCGCGGCCCATCGTGCGGCAAGGACTTCTTGCGCTTTTCTGTCTCGCGATTATCGCCATTATCGGCACCCAGTCCCGCGGCGCGTTTCTCGCGCTGGTCGCGTTCAGCGGGTTTTTCTGGATCCGCGCCAAACATAAATTCGTCATTCTCGCGGGGCTCGTTCTGGTCATGGCGCCGACCATCGCTTTCATGCCCGGCAAATGGACTGAACGCATGAGCACCATCGGGGAAGCGACGCAGGACGCATCTTTCATGGGACGCGTCGACGCCTGGGTGATCAATTACAAACTTGCCGTCGAACACCCCATGACCGGCGCCGGTCTCAGAAACTCCTATGAAAAGGAGATCGCGCAATCAGTCGATATCGAGCGCGCCGAACGCGCAAAAGCCGCACACAGTATCTACTTCGAAGTGCTGGGCGGCTCGGGCTTCGTCGGGCTTTTCATTTATCTCTCATTGCTGGCGGCGGCGCAGCTGACGGCCTGGCGCATCTATCTTTCCCGCAACAATGAGCGACTGGCGCCATGGAAATGGCGGTTCGCCTATTACGCCCAAATGTCGCTCGCCGTGTTCGCCATCGGCGGGGCCTCCGTGTCTTTGGAAATGTGGGATGGCTATCTTGTCGTCATCGCGCTCATTGCCGCTTTGAGCAAAATGGCCGTCGCTGACGGCAAACCGGAAGGTTACGCCCTGCGCAAAGCGCGCATGCGCAACTGGCGCGGACGCAAACGCCTCAAGGAAATTCTGGGCGAACCGGAAAAACCGGCTCAACCGGCGCCTTGATGGAAGGGTCTAGTCGGCGGCGAAGGCCGCCGCGCCGCCTTGTGTCTTCAGCGAAACGCCGCGATGCGCTGTCTCGTGATTATGCGTCTGGGCATGGTTTTCGCCATGCGCCGCGCCAGCGTCAGGGCACTCCTCACCGATTTCCACCTGAATTGTAGAATGATGAATGCCGTAGCGTTTTTCGAGATAGGCCTTGGCCTCTGTCAACGCGCCCGCCGCATCGCGCGCATCGGCGACGCTGACATGCATGGTGAGACGGGGCTGTTCGGGCGTGATCTGCGAAATCTGGATGTTATGGATGCTCTTGATCTGCTGCGCAGCGGCCAGGAGTTCCGTTTCCAGTTCCGCGATGTCGATATCGGCCGGCGCGCCTTCAAGAAGAATATAACCCGTCTCCCGCACCAGCCGCAGCGCCGACACGCCGATCAGGAAGGCGACGCCGATAGACAAAATCGGATCGATCGCCAGCCATCCGGTCGCGGCGATGACGAGCGCTGCAATAATCGCAGCGACCGATCCCAGAAGGTCGCTTACCACATGCAGCAAGGCGCCGCGCATATTGAGATTTTGTTCGTCGCGGCGATGAAGAATGAAGAAGGCGATGGCGTTCGCGACAAAACCGGCGACCGCAACCCACAGCATCAAGCTGGCGTTCACCTCTACAGGCGTCAGGAAGCGATGCACCGCCTCAAACACGATCCACACCAGCAGGATTGCGAGCAGGACGCCGTTTACAAAAGCGGCGAGAACCTGCGCCCGCCGGTAGCCGAAATGAAGACGATTATCAGCCGGGCGCGCCGCAAAGAATTGCGCGCTCGCCGCAAGCCCGAGCGCGAGCGCATCGGTCAGCATGTGCGTGGCGTCGGCCAGGAGCGCGAGCGAGCCTGAAATAAGGCCGCCGATGACCTCAATCACCATAAAGACGACGATAACCGCCAACGCCATCAAAAGACGGCCCGTCACTTTGCCGACAGGCTGCAGGTGGTGCTGGTGGGTGCAGTTATCCATGCGCTCGCCGGTTCTCGTCGTTTTCTACGCGCGGAGGTCTTACAAGCTGGCGGACTGTAGTCTGCACGCACCTGCGAGAGCAAGGTAAACCGCCGACATTTCACAGGAAATTCAACACGATCTGTTCACCATAAAACTGCCTCGCCAGGGCAAAAAAAGTGACGTGATAACATCTTCATTGCTATCATCCTGATCGTTTTGGGGTTAGGACAAGTCCTAAAGCGCTGGAGTTAAAAGGCAGGAAGGGGCCCTGCAGGTTTGGTTGGGGACAGCATCATCATCAATGGGCTGATTGCGAGCCTTGTGGCCGCCGCCATGAGCACGTTTGGCATTTTCGCCATGGCGTCGTTCAGCGGCTGGGCGCAACGCAATAGCGCCTATTGCGCCGCTTTCGCCGTGGGTCTCCTGACGGTGGGCGTTGTGTTCCACCTCATCCCTGAAGCCGCGAGCATATCCATATCGGCGTTAAGCTGGGTGCTGGCGGGTTTTGTCGCCATGGTGCTGATCGGCATGGGCGTGCAGACGGCCGTCGCCCGGCAACCTGAAGGCGCAGCGCTCACCTTCGGCTATGTCTCCATTATCGGGCTTGCGGCGCATTCCTTTCTCGACGGCGCCGTTTACGCCGCCTCTTTCTGGGAGGAAGCGTTCACAGGATGGCTCGCCACAGGCGGTCTTTTGTTCCATGAGTTTCCCGAAGGCGTCATCGCTTATGCGCTTCTGGCGCAAGCGGGCCTGCAGCGTTCGCGCGCGATCCTGCTTGCGTTCATAGCGGCGGCTTTGACAACCGTTGCGGGAACTATCAGCGCGCAGTCGATTTTCAGCCTGGCCAGCGCGCCGCCGATCGCCGCGATGCTGGGCGCGGCCGCCGGCGCCCTCATTTACGTGCTGATCTTTCATCTCGGTCCCCATGCGACGAAGACGCCGCACAAGCGCGGTTATGACATCGCCATGCTGGGCGTCGTTTTCGGGACCGCGGCGATCCTGTTCGAAAAGATGTCCGGCGGCCATCTGCATTAATGAAAACCGGCAAGTCCGGCTGCGCGGGACCGGTTAGTTCTTACAGCCGGCGATGCCCGCCGTCGGCGACACCATGCTCCAGCCGCTCTTGTCGCGAACCTTGATGAGCCCCTGTTCGAGATAGGCGCCGCCCTCAAAGCCAAGTCCAAAGCGGGCGGAGACTTCAACCGAAACGCCGTCGCCGCTGTCAAAAGTCTGACGCTCGAAAACGCCAAATCCGGCGGCGCCCGAATAATCGGTTCGCTTCAGGGTTACAGGCTTTCCGGCAATGTTGATGTCCGCTTCGTCGCCCGAGACGAACCGAAACACCGCCGCCGGACGCCGGCCTTCCAAAGTCCACAAAACCATGCCGCAAGATTCGTCCGGCAGCTTCGCATCGGCAATCGGGCGCAACCCTTGCGCGCCCGCAGCCTCGCTGGCGAGATCAACGCTGACCGGGCCTTCTGAGTGCTGCGCTTTAGGTGTTGTTGTTCCCAGCGTGGCGCAGGCGCCGGCGAGACCAAGAAGCGCAAAAGAAGAAAGCCTGAATATCTTCATGATCCCGCTCCCGTCAAAATGCCGGCCGACCCATAGGTCAGCGAGCCATTATCATCTTCAAAACCGAAGACCCGCAAGGCGGAGGCGATGTTTTCCTCCGACGCGCGCGCCGTCGCCGTCACTTCGTAAGCCAGCGTCGGTTTGAGATGCAGGCGGACATCCGCCGCCATCCGCGCATTCTCACCCGCCAGCGTCACCTCAAGCTGATCGCCCACGCAGGAGATCCCGCCACTGAGCGGCAGCGCCGGCAGATTATACCGCTTCGTGGGCGCGTCGAGGGCGTTCGTCCATAATGTTCCCGCAGCCTGACGGCAGCCGTCTTCGGGGCTGAAATCGAGACGTTCAATCTCAAGGCGCGCTTCGCCGCTTGCCGGTTCTCCCAAAAGTCCCCGCACAGCGACGGCAGCCAGATTGATATCCGCCTTTACATTGCGCAGTGAAACACGGCCGCCGCCACCGACGGAAAAGGTTCCGGAGCCCCGAATGGCGCCGCTGGTTGAGAGCGTCACTTCCGGTGAAAAACTCAAGAGAGAAACCGGCGCCAAGCTGAAGGCGACATCGCCGAGGGGAACGCCCGATACAGACGCTGAATGAAGCTCCCCGTCCCAGATTGTGCCCCGCGTCTCGGCATAGGCAAGCGCGCCGCTGTTGTCTGCAAAAAGTGAAATCGCGCTGGCCGGTATCGAGGCGATCACCGTGACAAGAAAGATGACAGCGCCAGCAACCAGTGGCGCGCGCAGCGATGTCCATGATTGCGGCTGCGCTGTCATTACCGCTCCAGCACAAGAATTTGCGGCGTGACCATGCCGTCATCGCCGCGAGCGATATCGGCGGTGGCGACCCGGGCGCCGTAACGATTTTGCATCAGGGCCAGCCATTGAAAGAAAACATCGCCAGAGACGGGCGCCGCCTGAATTTCAATCTGGCCGTTATTTTCCGAGCCGATGCGCACGAGCTCTACGCCTGCGTTGCGTGCGGTTTCAAGGATCGCCTGGCGCAAGGGCGAATTGCCCTGCAGAGACGATGGATCCGCCCCGCCGGAGACCGCAGCGGCGGCGGCCGTCAGCTCATATCCGTCACGCGCCGCCGAAGCCTTGCGGGCGGCGTCTGCGCGAAGATCGGCCAAGGGACGCACAATCGCAAGCGACAGGAACAGAACGCCGGCGAGCCCGCCTGCAACAAGAATCAAAATGCGTTCGCGCGCGGAAAGATCATGCCACCAGCTCATGACGCACTCACCCTTAATTCACCGAGATAGACATTGCCGGTCCGCCGCACGCCGCCCGCCTCCGCCGCGGCGAGCCCGCGCGCTTCAAGCATGCCTTTCAGCGTTTCGATCTGGCTGATGTCGCCGAACCGCAGATTGATCGAATATTCATCGCGCGCGCCGTTATAACGGATGCGGTCGATTTGAATGCCGGCGGACCCTTCCAGACTTTCGGAAAGCGCGTTGGAAATGGTGAGGAACGAGCGCCCGCCGCCGCCGGATCCCAGCACTTGGCGCGCATAGGCGCGCGGATCGGCGTCCGCCGCGTCGGGAAAGGCGGTTTCATGAAGCGCAATCGTATCGTCTTTCAGGCGTTCCGCCGTGCGCAAGTCGCGCACAAGCCCGGCGACATTGACGAGCAGCAAGGCGGCGACCGAAGCGGCCGCAAGCAGTCCCGCCCTGCGCCATGGTCCGACGGCCGCGCGCCAGTCACGCCGCTTTCGATAAGCGCCCTGCATCAGGTTAGGCGCCTGATCCAGCCCTTCGGCAAAAAATCCGATCAGGCCTTCAAGGTTCATGGCGCCGCGCTGATCGATTTCGATGTCATCACGCAAGCCCATGACAGGTTGCGGGGTAAAGGCGATGACCTTGCGCAGATCCTCATCATTCAGGAGCGCCGGCATGAGATCGGCGGCGAGCGGCTTTTCAATCGCAAATCCCCGCAGGCCAATAACGCCAATCACCCGATCGGACGTTTCAAGAATGACAGCGCGACCATCAAACATCGGGGTCAGCGCATAATCGACCGTAATAAGGTCCGGCGACAGGCCCGCCTCCGCCAGCGCCGTCACCCAGAGCTCAAGCTCGGATTTCTTCACCGCGAGCGCGATCCCCGCTCCGCTGTCATGGCGCGCCGTCGCAACGTGAATCTGCTCAAGGCTCTCGGCGAGATCGTCTTCGAGGAGCAGGCTTGACGCAGCCCGGAACTGGGCGGCTGACTTCGGCGGAACCGGCAAGGCGCGCATGGTCGCTTTTTCACCGCGCAAGACGCAGGCGACGAGACGCGCCGAACGCGCGCGCTCAGCAATCGCCGACAGCCCGGCGACGCTTTGCGCCGTGTCCGCTGCCAGAATATCTTCCTCGCCGATAAACGCCCACCGGACGGGATCGTCCGGCGTATCACCGACAAGGAGAATTAAGGTTTCGTTCACTCTTCCGCTCCGAGCCGGCGCGCAAGCACTCTTGTGCGGTCGCCGGTTTCAATCAGGGACGTCATTTCCAGTAAGGCAGTATCATAAACAATCTCTGCACGGGCGATCAGGAAGCGCGACGTCACGGCAAAATGCGCCTGATTTTGCAGGTCCAGATCGCCAATCGGCGGCGTTTCAAAAAAAGCATCGACGCTCACCCAGCCGCCGGGAGGCCGGGCGGCGATCAGGTCCGAAGCGGCCTGCAGGGTGACGGCCCCGCCCAGCGCCGCCGCCAACACCGGCGCATGACGCTCCGACATCATGTTCACATTGATGACGGACGCCGCATCGCGCTCCATGGCGCAAAGATAGGGCTTCAAGGCGCCGTAAAATTCGCGGGTGACGCCTTTTACGGCGCGCAATTCTGAAACGGACGCCATGGGCTGGTTTCCCGTGCGATAAGGCGACGGCAGCACGGTGTAATATTCATCCTCGCTTCCCTGCGGGCGGCGGTTGGTGTCTTCGTCAATCCAGTCACCGATCGCCTCGCCGAGTGCGGCGGCATCGAATTCGCTGATCCCAAGATGGCCGGCGAGACGGATGAATTCAGCTTGCGCCTCGCTTGTGTCTGTTCCACTGGCCGCCGCGCCAAGCGTGTTGATATTGAAACAGGCGGTGCCGTCGCCAAGAAAAACGCGCGCGCCGCCATCGTCAAAGGGCAGCTCCACCGGCTCCGACGCCCAGGGATCGTCGAGCGACATGATTCCGCTATCGGCAGACGCAATCTCTTCAATGGCGCTAAGCGCGAGCGTTTCAACCGCAAAGGCCCGCCATAAGGCTTCGCCGCGCGACGTCACATTGCCCGTGCGCGCCGCGGCGCGCGTCGTCAGCTCCATGGCGGACAGCGCCACGAAAGAAAGCGTCGCGGCCAGCAGAAGGACGATCAGAAGCGCCGCGCCTTTTTGTTTTTCCCGCCGCATCATGACAGACGCTCCATGGCACCGATCCAGAACAGCTGTTCAATGGGCGCGCGCCCTTCGCGCTCCAGCGTGATCGATAATGCGCGCGGCGGCCCGCCGCCGCCCGAGACAGGCCAGATATCCGACCATTCCAGCTCGCCGCGCTGCTCGCCCAACAAGAACACCGCCCTCGCATCCATGAGTTCACTGAAGAGAACGCGCTCGGAAATGTCGGCGTCGGTCGCCTCGTCCAGATAGGCGCGGCTGCGGCGGATCAGGTCTCCGGCGCGGAATACATATTCCACATATTGAAGCGCGCTGCGCGGCTCCTCGGCGCCAGGATTGATCCAGCCCGCACGCACGAAGGACGCGAGCACGCGTTCGTCATCCTCCCGGCGCGACCCGAAACTTGTGAGATTGCCCATAAACGGCGCCGGGCGGCCGTCGCCAAATTCGTCGCGCACTTCACGCATGGAGAGTTGCGCGAGATCTTCCTTGATCAGGCTGCGTGCGATCTGAAAGTCTTTGAGCTCATCATCAACGCTTGCAAGCTGATCCCTGCTGTCGACGCCGAGACGCAAGGCGTAAACCGCCGTCGCCGCAATCGCAGAAAAGACCAGAAGCGCGATCAACACTTCGGGCAGCGTCAGGCCTCTTTGTGCGCGGGAGTTCATGACGTCCTCCGCATGGAAACGGCATGGCCGAGACGCTGGCCGGTGCGCGGCGCAAGAATGTCGATTTCAATCCGCACAATATCTTCGACGCCGGTTTCGATCACCGCGCGGCGGTAGCGCAGCGTTTCGCCGCCGATGGTGACCTCGCCTTCGCTTTCGCCAATTTCAGCAGCGTCCCGCAGAACCATCGCCTCGACCATGAGATTGTCGGCGGCGATTGACGCCATGGTCCGGTCCCGCATGGCTGAGGCGAAGCGGGTGTTCTGCCCGAGGAGAACAAGCAGCGCGCCGATGACGAACCCCATAACGGCGAGCGCCACCAGGGTTTCGACCAGCGTTACGCCTTGTTGGGCTTTACGCGCCGTCTTCATCACTCACATCCACATGGCCCGAACCGTCCAGCGTCACCCGCCAGCTCTCGCGCCGGTCCTTAAACACCACCGTCACCGGCGTCGTCTCTCCCGTCGGGAGAAAGCGCAGATCAGGCCGGACAATTTTTTCGTCCTCACGCCGGCGGTCGTCAGGCCTGCGTATCTCCGGCTCGTTTTTCTTCGCCGCCGCCTCACGGGTCACCGCAACGGAAAAATCCGCCGGAAAATTTTCCGCATTAAGGCGCGGCGCAACATCTTCTTTCCACTCACCGCGCTCATAGCGGTAGAACGAATATCCAGTCTCCCCGAGACGCATGCCAATGAGCGCGCCTTCGGTCACGGCGTCCTCAGCCGCGAAATCAAACCTTGCCGCCAGGCGCTCGGCAGTGCGGCGGATGTCACTGCGTCCGGGCGGCGCATTGATGACGACTATGCCCGCCACCATGGCCGCCAGAGCCAGCACAACAAGGATTTCGACCAGCGAAAATCCGCGCTGACTTCTCAGTCCCGAATGATGCCTATCTGTTTTCATCCGCCCAGTTGCCGATATCCGCATTCAATCCCTCGCCGCCGGGCTCGCCATCCGCACCAAGAGAGAAAAGGTCATAGGCGCCGCCGCGATCGCCCGGAAATTCATACTGATATGGATTGCCCCAGGGGTCCGTCGGCACTTCGCCGCGCAAATACCCGCCGGGACGATAATTGCCGGCGTTGCGCGCATCGGAAGGAACATTGATCAGCGCCTCAAGCCCCTGCTGCGATGTCGGATAGTTCAGCATGTCGAGGCGATATTGATCGAGCGCGCTTTCAATGACGCCAATGTCGATCTTCGCCGTATCGACCGCCGCCTTGTCGCGCGCGGGGAGAACATTGATGACGACAATCGCCGAAATAAGCGCAAGGATCGCAAGCGCGACGAGCAACTCAACCAGCGAAAAGCCTTTCTGGCGGCGTTTCAGATTTTTTTTCATAAGTCGTCTCCCTTAACCGACAGCCAGCGTGTTAATGCGCAGGATCGGCATCAATATTGACAGAACAATGACGAGCACCGCGCCGCCCATGGCGACAATGATGGCGGGTTCGAGCAGCCTTAGCGCCACCGTCGACGCCGTGTCGAATTCTTCTTCCAGTTGCAGCGCAGCCTTGTCCAGAAGCTCTGACAGGGCGCCGGAACGCTCCCCCGCCGCAATCATATGGGTCAGCATGGGCGGCAGCACATCCGCGCGCTTGATCGCAGCGGCGAGCGATGCGCCCTCGCCCACCATAGTCACCGTGCGGTCGAGACGCGAACGGATATAGCTGTTCGCCACGGTGCGCTGGGCGCCGACAAGGCTGTCCAGCAAGGGCGCGCCGCCGGAAAACAGCGTCGCCAGAGTGCGGGCGAAGCGGGCGCCGTCAACAGCCCGCGACAGCCGCCCCAAAACCGGAACCTTGAGCATAAACCGGTCGACCGCGAGCTTGAAGCCCGGCTCCTTCATGGCCCGCCAGAAGGCCGCGGCCAAAACCGCAGCAAGAAGAAGGGCGAACAGCCCATAGCTGACGGTCCAGTTCGACAAGCCGACAACGATTTTCGTGAGCAAGGGCAGCTCGGCGTTGAAACTGTTGAACTGGTCGATGATCTTCGGCACCACGAAGACCATGAGCGCCGTCACGACGCCGCCCGCGATGACCATCAGCGCCGCCGGATAGATCAGCGACGCGACCGCCTTGTTCTGAATCGCGCGGTTCTTTTCCAGCATCGAAGCAAGCCGGTCGAGCACGCCGCCAAGATCGCCGGAGGTTTCACCCGCGGCGATCACGGCGCGATAAAGCGGCGGGAATGATTTTTCGTCTTCGGCGAGCGCGTCCGCGAAGCGCCAGCCTTCCATGACGCGCTCGCGAACCGCAATCATCCGCGTGCGGGCGGGACCGGATTCCGATTGCACCGCGACGGCGTGGAGCGCCTCTTCCAAAGGCGTGCCGGCGCCAATCAGCGCTGACAATTGCCGCGTCATCATGACGAGCTGGCCCTGTTTGACGCGCGGTTTCTCAGCGCCAAAAGCGCCGGACGCGGTCTCGCTGCGCGGAGCTGAGAGCCGCACCGGCGTCAGTTTCATGCGCCGCAATTCCTGGCGCGCGTGACGCTGGCTGTCGGCCGAAAGCACGCCTTTTTTTGAGCGCCCGCCAAGGTCAAGGGCTTCATACTCAAAGGCCGGCATCGTCATCCTCCTGATGCACAACCCTCAGGACTTCTTCGAGCGAGGTGACGCCGGCGCGCGCATGATGGAGGCCGGATTGCTGCAGCGTTTCTCCATGCGCAAATGCGTAGCCGGCAATATCCTGTTCATTGGCGCCGTCATGAATGAGGCGTTTGAGCTTTTCGTCGACGACAATCAGTTCGTAGACGCCGATCCGTCCTTCGTAACCGGTATGATTGCAGCGTCCGCAGCCGGCCGGATGATAGAGCGTCACTTCTTCATGTTCGCCGGCGCCCAGAAGCCGCCTTGTCGCGGCGTCCGGCGCATAGGGCGTCTTGCAGGACGGACAGAGCCGCCGCACCAGCCGCTGCGCCATGACGGCGGCGATCGTGGAGGAAAGAAGGAACGCCTCAACGCCCATATCGCGCAGGCGCGTAATCGCGCCCGCCGCCGAATTAGTGTGCACGGTCGACAGAACGAGGTGACCGGTGAGCGACGCCTGCACCGCGATCTCCGCCGTTTCAACATCGCGGATCTCGCCGACCATGACGATGTCAGGGTCCTGACGCAGGATCGCGCGCAATCCCGTCGCGAAGGTCATCCCTACTTTCGGATTGATCTGCGTCTGGCCGACGCCTTCGATGGCGTATTCCACCGGATCTTCAACGGTGAGGATGTTGCGGCTCGGTTCATTCAACAGCGTCAGCGCGCCATAAAGCGTCGTCGTCTTGCCAGAACCCGTCGGGCCGGTGACGAGCACGATCCCGTTCGGCCGCGCCAGCACATGCTTAAACCGCGTCAGAATTTCCGCGGGCATGCCGAGCCCGTCGAGATCGAGGCGGGCCTCGTCCTTATCAAGGATACGCATGACCACACGCTCACCGAACCGCGCCGGCAGGGTCGACACGCGCACATCCACCGTCTTGCCGCCAAGCGCCAGTGAGATGCGGCCATCCTGCGGGACGCGGCGCTCGGCGATATCAAGGCGGGCCATGACCTTCACGCGCGAGGTTAAAACCGGCGTCATCCGCGACGGCAAGGACAGGATCTCCCGCAACACGCCGTCAATGCGCAACCGCACAGACAGCGCTTTTTCATAAGGTTCGATGTGAATGTCCGAGGCTTTGACCTTCACCGCCTCGGCGATGAGCGCGTTGATGAGCCGGATCACCGGCGCATCGTTTTCGCTGTCGAGCAAATCTGCGGTTTTAGGCAGGCCTTCCGCGAGCGAGGCCAGATCGGCGTCGTCGCCGTCAAGATCGAGATCCGCCGTTGAAATGCCTTCGACCGAATATATTTCCGAAAGCCGGCGCTCAAAGGCGTCGGCCGGCAGGATGTCGATGGTGACAGGAGCGCCAACAGCGCGCCGCGCCTCGATGACCGCCCAGGGATCCGGCGTTTTGACGCGCGCGCCCAGAACAACCGGCCGCGCTTCGCCGTCAAGCACGATAAGACCGCGCTCTTTGGCAAAGGCGTAGGCGAGCCTGCTCGCCGCTCTTGCGGTTGTTTCACTCATAAGGTCTTCCGCGCGCTATTCCGGTTGCGCGGCGGGCGTACCGGCGCCCGTCACGTCATTTATCAGGCGCTCCATCTCTGACGTCGGCTCGCCGCTGCGCAGGAGTTCGCGCGCCCGCATATAATCGAATTTCCGCCGCGTCGCAGCCGTCGCCGTTTCGCGGTCGCGTATGATCGTTGGCCGGATAAACACCATCAAATTCTGGCGGCGGCGTTCTTTCGAACTCGACTTGAAAAGATTGCCGACGCCCGGCAGGTCGCCAAGCAGCGGCACCTTGTCTTCTATATCTTCGCGCTGGTCGTCGATCAGCCCGCCAATAACGAGGATGTCGCCATTGTCAACCAGCGCCGTTGTCGTGATCTCGCGCTTGTTGGTGATGAGATCGGTAGATTCAGCAATGATTGGTCCGGCGATAGAGGAAATCTCCTGAATGATCTCAAGGGTGACCGTGTCGCCGTCATTGATCTGGGGCGTCACTTCAAGAATGACGCCGACCTGTTCCCGGCTAACGGTGCGGAAAGCATTGGAGAAGTTATCGCCCACGGCTTCGCCGGTCGTGATCGGAATTTCCTGCCCCACTTGAAGCCGCGCCGTCTCATTATCAAGGGTGACGACCGACGGGGTCGAAAGAACATTGGAGTCTGTGTCGGCCTTAATCGCCGTCAGGATGCCGCCGAAGATATTGCCGCCGCCGAGATCGACGCCGCCGCCGAGGGAAAATCCATTGACGCCGAGAAGCGAGGTCAGCGCCGCTTCGGCGAGATCGTCAGCGACATCATCGGCGGCATCGTCGGAAAGTCCGGTCGGGTATCCGCCGCCGCGAAGCAGGGCCGCACCAGCGGCGCCCAGAATATTCGGCTGCGCCGAGGAGAAATTGGTCGCCGTAAAAGGAACGCCGTTGTCCTCGCTGCCGGTGAGAAAATACTGCACGCCAAGACGGCGCGCCGTCGTATCGGAGACTTCGACGATGATTGCCTCGACCAGCACTTGCGCCCGGCGCACATCGAGCTGGCTGATGACGTTCTGAAGCGTGCGCTGCAAATTCGCATCGCCATTGATGATGATGGAATTGGTCGGCTTGTGGAACGAGATCGTGGTGCGATTGGGGGCCGACGCCCCTTCAGCCGATGCTGCGCTCCGCGTGTTGTTGGCGACATCCTCCAAAAGCGGCGCCAGTTCCTCGGCGTCAGCGTGTTTCAGATAAACAACCGCAAGCTCCGACGTCGCCTCGCCATATTGATCGAGCTCGCCGATCACAAGCTCAAGCCGGCGCATGAGGGCGGGCTCAGCGCGCACCAAAAGCGAGTTGCTCGCCTCGACCGCAACAACGCTATAAGTCGAGCGGCCGCCATTTTCTTCGGATAATTCCTGCGCCAGCTCACGCACCAGGCGCGCGATCTCCGTCGCCGAGGCGTGCTGTAACGCAATGGTGCGATAAACGGTGGCGTCGCGATCGAGCTGTCTCAACACTTCGCGAATACGCTCAACATTGTCCGCCGTGTCGACGATGATGACGGCGTTGCCCGAGCGCACAGGGCTGACCACGCCGTTATTGCCGATAATCTGTGCGAGATTAGCCGCCGCCTCGCGCGCGTCCACATAATTGAGGCGCACGATCTCGGTTGTGAGATCGGAACCGACGCCCTCGCCCACCGGCCCGGCCGTGCGTGCGCCTTCCTGCAAGGGCACGATGCGGTATTTGCCGTCGCCTACGGGCGCCGCCACGAAATCATTGACGCGCAACATCGCCTGGAACAGCTCCCAGGCTTCGTCGGCGCAAAGCCCGCCATTAGGCGGCGATTTCACGGTCACGCGCCCCTGCACCTGTGGGTCCAGCAAAAAGGTGCGGCCCGTGCGGATCGCGATTTCATCGATGACGGCGTTGATGTCAGCGCCTTCATAATTCAGAGGGTCCCCGCAATTTTCCTGAGCGTGCGCAGCCGAAGACACAAACGCGCCAAACAATACGCAACAACAGGCGGCAAAAATTTTACGATACGACGGCATTACTCATCCCCTACCCGTCTTTCGACAGTTCGATTGTTTCAAGGGCGCCCTTGCGCTCCACGACAAGCGTCGCGGCGCCCGATTTCATGAATTGGCTCATCATCACAGCAAGCTCGTTCGGCGCCATGGGCGGCGGCGATCCGTTGACGCTGCGTAAAATGTCTCCGTCCTTCAGGCCCGCGGCTTCGAACGCGGCGCGGTTGCGGCCCGCATAGAAAATGATGGCGGGATTGCCCGCAGGATCGCGGCCCGGTTCAATCCGGAAGGCAGTGCTGAGCGCATTGCTCGCAGGACGGTTTTCAATCTTGGTTTCATCAGGAGTTGTCTGATCTTGCGCTTGCGCAGCGGCGTTATGGGCGGGGCGCGCTTCGCGTTCGAGTGGCGCTTTTGATTCAAACCGCAGTGACTCGCGCACGCCATTCTGTTCGATTACGACCTGATCCGAATAGACCGCGATCAACCGAACGCCGGGAACGATTTCATCGCCAACCGCAAAGCGGCGCTGTTTTCCGTCCGGACGTTGAATGATGGCTGAACTTTCCGCCGCTTCCGGCCACACGCCGGTGAGCGTCAAATCGAGCGCGGTTTCCGCGAGGTCGGGCCCGGCCTCCACTGTCGCTGTCGCAACGGCCGCCTCAGGAAACGGATTGCGGCCTTCGACGCCTGCGCTGGTCTTCGACGTCGCTGGCAGCGCGGCCAGCTGATCGCCGGCGGGAACCGGCAGCGGCGCGAAAAATGCGATAGCGGCGCGGGCCAGAAGAAAGGCGATCAGCGCAATCAGCGCCCATTCGGCGATGCGGGGGCCGAGCGCGCGCGCCTTCCCGCCCCGCAAGAATGCGGGCGCGCCATGACCGCCATGCAGTTCAAGACCCGCCACTGTCCTATCCCTTAAGCCGCCTGTCGCCAGGCCATGCGTCCTGTTTGGTCCGATCCACAGCTTTTCCACTGAAATCGCAGAAAAGCTTTAGCAAACCCATTGCGACCCGCCCACACTCATGATGACGAAGTCCATTCAATTTTTATTCCAAAAAACCCGTAAAAGCCCGTGAAATTCCTTGAACTTTTAGGGTTTTCGCCGCCGCCGAACACCGGATTTCCAGCTTTGCGCCTGTAACGCCTGAAAAGCAAAACCCGGCGGCGCCCAAAGGGCCCGCCGGGTTTGACAACGCTACATGGTTAACGCGACTTTTCTCTCCACCGTCCTGGAAATCAGGCCCGGAGATCCCGCCTAGAATTTGGCGGTGATCGACGCCGAGACGCTGCGGCCCCGCTTGTAGGTGTTGAACTCCGTGCGGCCGAGCCCGCTATTCTGGAATTCCTCATGTTTGGCGCCGAGGAGGTTCCGGGCGCTGAAACCGAAGGTCACAGGCGTGCCGGCGATTTCAACATTGTGCCGGAAGACAGCGTCGAGCTGGATGCCGGGCTGCTCGATGATGTCCGGAAGACCGCCATCCTCATCCGGGAAGCCCCGCTGAAGGATCCGCTCATCCACCCAGCCGAGCAGCAGGGTGAACTGATCACTGTCGCCTTCCCAGCCGAACTGGGCGTTGACGATATGCTCCGGCGTGCCCTGAAGCGGCGCGCCGTCAAGTCCGAGCGTAGACGCATCAAGGTCCGCCCCGGTGAACGGGTTGGTCACCGTATCGCCGGCCTGCGCTTCAATCTCTGACTTCGTATAGGTGTAGTTCACCGAGAACAGCCATTCACGGTTCGCCATCCAGTCATTCATCTCAAGCGCGAAACGGGTGCGGTATTCGAATTCGCCGCCGTAAAGCTCCGCCTTCGGTGAGTTGATGAAGGTCGTCACGAAGTTGAAGTTTGAAGGCTCGAACTGGATTTCTTCAATCGGATTATCAATCGTCTTGTAGAAACCCGACGCCGTAATGAACTGGTTGCGGCCCAGATAATATTCATATCTGGCGTCATAGTTGCGGAACTTGCTGTCCACGAGGAAGGAGTTGCCGCGATACCGGCGATCCGTATCGGGATCGCTGAACTGCGACGCCGCCAGTTCGCGGAACTGAGGACGGGCGATGGTCTGCGAATACCCCAGACGGAACTGCATGTTGTCCGTGAAGTTCCAGGTGAGCATGGCCGAAGGCAGCCAGTAGTCATTCTTGATTTCAGAGCCCGGCCCGGTGTTGCCGAAACGGTCGAACGTGCCGACCGTTTGCGAGCCGTCTTCGTAGCGGACGCCGGCCGTGGTGCGCACGGTCGGGATCAGTTCGGCGTCAGCCAGGAAATACGCCCCATGCACGGTCAGATCGCCGAGATAGGAGGCGGTGCCATCGGAAACGCGGTCTTCAAGCTCGAAACGCGCCGGGTCGATATTGTCCGGCGAGAACAAAAAGTCCACGCGGGCCATCTGCGTGTCGAGCGGGAGCGAGTTGGCGCCGCTGCCTGCGAAGCGGAAACCGTAGCTATTAAACTCACGCTCACTGTCCGCATATTCATAGCCGAGCGTCAGGGTCGCTTCACGCGCGCCGGAAAGCGGCACGTTATAGACAAGATCGACGCCGCCACTCAGGGAGTCATCGGTGAGATCGGAGAAATTGATCTCGCGGCCAATGCCCGACCCTGAATAAACCAGATCGCCATCTTCCGTGCGATTGCGGCGGAAGGACTGTTCATAAGGCGCATCCCGGGTTGAGCGCGCAAATGCGCCGCGCCAGTTGGCTTCAAGATCGCCAAAAATATGATTGCCTGAAAGCTGCGCCATCCAGAGCTGGCGCTCAAGGAAAGTGTTGCTTTCGACATTGATCAGGCTGGTGCCGGGCGCGTTGAAGTTGAACCCGTCATCGATTTGCGACTGTTTCAGCGTGTCGTGGATATAGAGCATCAGGCCCTGAACGACATGGTTGTCCCAGGACATTGACGATGAAAGCAGGCCGTTCACCGTGGTGTTGAGGCTGGTTTCAATGGTGTCGTAGTCAACGCCGATCGTGTCGTTTTTCACCACGACCCGTTCGGAATTTTCCGTCGTCCAATCGGACTTGTATCCAACGACGCCCACCAGACCGAAGCTGGCGTCGCCGCCGACTTCCTTGGACCAGCCGCCGTCGATAGAGCCTTCAAAATTAGGCCCCAGCGTGCCGCGCTGGATGACGCTGAGCGGCGAATTGACGAGGCTCTCGCCAACGGCTTCCCGCGTCGCATCGTCAAGATCGTTCAGCGGCGTGCCGGCGTCGATCACATCCTGAAGCGGATCAGGAATGGAGCGTGTGCCGTCATCATAGCCAAGCCAGTCGCGATCGCCGCCATTGACATAAATGCCGTCTTTGGACGTCGTGGCGGTGTTCATGCCGACGCCGAGTTTGACGTTCAGGAAGCTGTCGCCGGGATCGCGCAATGTCTGCAGATCGATGATGCCGCCGCCGAATTCGCCGGGATAGTTCGGCGAAAACGTCTTTTGAACTGTGGCGCCCTCAAGAACATTGGAGGGGAACAGGTCAAGCGGCACCGTGCGGCGCAGCGGTTCGGGGCTCGGCAAGGGCGAACCGTTCAGGCGGGCCGATGAATAGCGGTCGCCGAGACCGCGGACATAAGCGAACTTGCCGCCAACAACGGAAAGACCGGAAAGACGGGTCAGCGCGAGCGCCGCGTTGTCGTCGCCGGTGCGGTCGAGATCGTCCGCATTGAGGAACGTCGCAACCTGTGACGTCGCCCGCTGCGGTTCGGGAATATTGCGGCCCCGGACGACGATTTCATCCGAGTAAGTGGGCTGAAAAGACAGCGCCGGATTTGTCGTCTCCGCGTCTTGCGCGTTCGCCGCGATTGGCGAGACCAGCGTGGTGGTCGCCAGGAGCGCGCCGCGGATTTTAAGATGGGATTTCATGATCACTACAACCTTAATCTTTTTGCGATGGAAGGAAGGGCGGCGTTACAAAACGCCGCCCGGTCTTTCGCGAAATCAGCAGGTGGAGCCTGCTTCAAGGCTGCAGGTCCAACCCTGCCACCAGGTGTCCATGGAGTCCTCGACGGCGCCGATATAGGTCGTGTCTTCGAGGAAGCCATTGAGGCCGTTGAGCGAACCAGGAAATTCCGTGAACATGCTTTCAGCAGTGCCGTTGATGAAGCCGTTCACGAGGGTGTCGGCGGTGCCGGTTGTGTTGTTTGAGCCGCCTGAGATCGCCAGCGGCGCAACAGTCATGCCGTTCGCCGTGGAGTTCGCAGCCGTGATGCCGCCATCGCAGTCGAACAGAACCGAGTCGAAGGACGGATCGATGCCGACGCCATCATAGGCCGCGTCATCATCGCCCGCCTCTTCCCAGCGGAAGCATTCAGCATCATGCGCAACCACGCCGTTGAGCCAGCGGCCGATATGGCCGGAGTTCATGCGGTAGGCATTGGTGCCGCCGCCGACCACGGTGAAGTTGGCGATGATCGGATCGGTGTCGCCTGAAAGCTCGAAGCCGTTGTCGCCCTGATCCGTTGCGTCATCACGCTGAAGGATAAGAACGAACTGCGCGGCGCCGGTCCAGCCGAGGTCTGTGTCCATGGAGTCGTCGAAGTTGCCAGTCAGGACCAGGTGTTTGACGTTGACCGTGCCGCCGAAGAACTCGACGCCGTCGTCAAGGTTGTTGTGAACCTGAACATATTCGACTTCCGTGCCGCTGCCGACGCCCCCGAAGGAAATGCCGTTCAGCTCATTGCCCATGCCGTCGATGTCGAAGCCGGCGAATTTGACCTGCACATAACGCAGCGAACCGCTGTCGTTACCCGCGTCGTTGCCCCCGAAGATCGCTTCCGGCGCGGTCACGCCTTCAATGATGTTTTCGCAGTCAACGCCAACGGAGCCGGTGGCGCATTCGTTGATCGGCGCCTGGCCGAGGATCACGAGGCCGCCCCACTCGGCGTTCGCCACGAGACGTTCAGCCGCCGTGCCGACGCCATCAACATCGTCTTCCGACGTGAAGATGATGGGGTTCGTCGCCGTGCCTTCGGCGAAGATTTGCGAACCGCGATTGACGACGATGTAGTCAGCGCCGCCATTACCGAACAGGGTCACGCCCGGCTCGATGGTGAGCGCAGCCGTGGTGCCGGAACCGCCGGCGAGCCCATCATCGATGCCAACGCTGACGCGACCTTCGATTTCATAAAGATTGCCGCGGGTCAGCGTCAGATCAGTCGTGATCGTGCCAGAGATGGAGCAGACTTTGAGGCCATTCTTTTCATCCGTTTCGCTGATATTCGGATGGGTCGGGCATTCCGGATCCGGGAACACTTTGAACGACCAGCCAGTGGTCCAGTTGTTCGTTGCAGTTTCGGTGTCGCTGAAAGCGCCGATATAAGCCGTGTCATCGAAGAACATGTTCAGGCCAGAAGCCGCAAACGGCGTCGTCGGCGCTGGCGGAAGCTCGTTCGCGCCCGGCAGGAACATCATGTTCAGCGTGTTCGGCGTCGCCGTGGAGTTGTTGGTGCCGCCTGCAATCGCCAGCGGCGCAACCGTGACGCCGTTAGCGGTTGAATCAGCGCCCGTAAGGCCACCGTCGCAGTCAAACAGAACTGAGTCGAAGGAAGGATCGACGCCGACGCCATCATAGGACGCGTCGTCGTCACCAGCGTCTTCCCAGCGGAAGCACTCAGCCGTATGGGCCACAACGCCGTTAAGCCAGCGGCCGACGTGACCGGAGTTCATGCGGTAGGCTTTGCTGCCGTCGCCGACGATCGTGAAGTTGGAGATGGTCGGGTTGGTGTCGCCCGAAAGCTCAAAACCATTGTCGCCCTGGCCGTCGCGCTGATGGATAAGCACATATTGCGCAAGACCGGTCCAGCCGAGGTCGGTGTCCATGGAGTCGTCGAAATTGCCGGTCAGGGCAAGGTGCTTGACGTTGACCGTACCGCCGAAGAACTCAACACCGTCATCGAGGTTGTTGTAGACCTGGACATAATCAACGGTAGTGCCGGTGCCGACGCCGCCGAAGGAAATCCCGTTCAGCTCGTTGCCCATGCCGTCAATGTCGAAGCCGGCGAACTTGACCTGCACATAACGCAGGATGCCGCTGTCGTCAGCAGAGTCGTTGCCGCCGAAAATCGCTTCCGGCGCGGTCACGCCTTCGATGATGTTTTCGCAGTCGACGCCAACGGAGCCCGTGGCGCATTCATTGATCGGCGCCTGGCCGAGCAGCACGAGGCCGCCCCATTCGCTGGAGAGGCCGGTGCCTGCGTCGTTCGAATCGTCGGTGTCGAGCAGGCGCGAAATGTCGTCGGTGGAGGTCATGATGATCGGTGAATTTTCCTCACCGTCAGCGAGGATCCGCGACCCGCGGTTGACGACGAGATAGTCAGCGCCGCCATCGCCGACAATCGTGACGCCAGGTTCGATGGTGAGATCAGCCGTGTCGCCCAATCCCCCGGCGAGGCCGTCATCAACGCCCACATCGACGCGGCCGTCCAGGCGGAACGCGGTGTTGGCGACGAAAGGAAGCGTAAGGTCGGAAAGAATGGTGCCGGAAAGCTCGCAGAGCGTCACGTTGCTCTTGCTTGGGTCAGCCGCCGTAATCACGCCGACTTCAGCAAAACCGGAAGGGCAAGAGGCCGTAGCGCCGCCGCTGCCGCCGCCGCCGCCGCCAGCCGGGGGCGTACCCGGATTGGTCGCGCCAGGCGATTCGATTTCACTGCCTTGCGTACAGGCCGCAATGGTCAGCGCAGCGCCAGCAAGAAGAATGGATTTAATATTGGAGAATTGGCTCATTGAAGAGACCCCCGGGGAAAAAGGTTTCACGCACAGCGCGACGCCCCACGCGCCGCCGCCCCGTGCCGTTAGAGCAAGCGTTTGACAGCTGAGTGACACCAATATTTCAGTTTGATGACATTTGCGCACAGAGCGATTGTCCGTATGCGCACCACGTGCATAAGCATGTTATGCGCACTGCGCGCGCCTTACGGGGCGCATTAAATGCACACGCTGTCAAAAATGCGGTTTCTTCTCAAAACATTGCAGCAGGCTACAAATTCAGTCAGTTTCACAACGCCTGCTAAGACAGTTTTAACCAACCTTACTTTGATGACAGGGGAAGCAAGATGGAGACGGCGGCGTAATGACGCTGAACTGGGTCTTTTACGTCACAGCCGCCGCGTTCGGCGCTGTGATCGGCAGCTTCCTCAATGTCGTCATTCATCGCGGGCCGGTGTTCTGGCGGCTGGTCGATGATGACTCACGCGGAAATCTCGTTGCGCCGCGGTCTTACTGTCCTTCCTGCCGCGCCCGGATTCGTAATGTTCATCTCATCCCGCTGGCGAGTTATGTCATGCTGGGCGGCAAATGCGCCGATTGCAGCGCCCCCATCCCCATCCGCTATCCGCTGGTGGAGCTTGGCGGCGCACTCGCAGCCATCACCGCGCTCGCCCTCTTTGGCTTGAGCCTGAGTGCGGCGGGGGCGTTTGTCTTTTTTACGTGCATTCTTGCGCTGGGCGTCATTGATTGGGAAACCGGCTATCTGCCCGATGCGCTGACCTTGCCTTTATTGGCCCTCGGCATCATCGCCAACGCCTTCGATCTTTTTAACGCCGCCCTTGGGGGAGCCGTTCTTGGCGTGGTGATCGGGTATGGCGCCTTCCGGCTGGTTGATATGGTTTTCCTGCGCCTGCGGGGAATAGAGGGGCTGGGTCAGGGCGACGCCAAGCTGCTGGCGGCCATTGGCGCCTGGTTCGGTTGGCCAATCCTGCCGCCGGTGGTGTTTCTCGCAGCGATCCTGGCGCTCATCGGGGTTGGCGTCGCAGCTTTGCGCGGTCTCAAAATTGGAAAGGAAACGCCGGTTCCCTTCGGCCCGGCCCTCGCCGCCGCCGGCGCACTCGCCATGATCGCCAATGGGCTGAACCTGCCTTACTTTTCCTAGAGCATTTTCAAGCGAAGTGGATTCCGGTCTAGCGGCCTTTAAAGTTCGGCTTTCTCTTCTGGAAGAGCGCTGCGACCCCTTCAGCGCAGTCTTCAGTCGTGATCGCCTGACGCTGCAACATCGCTTCATAAGCCATGGCGGTCTTCAGCCCTTCTTGCGCCGCCGCGCGGAAACTGCGCTTGGTGAGCGCCATGGCGACCGGCGCGCGCGCTGAAAGGCTTTCCGCCCAGTCGAGCGCATTCGCTAAAACATCGCCATCAGCAACCACCCTGTTGACGAGCCCCCAGTCGCTGGCGCGTTTTGCGTCAATTTTTTCCGCCTCTATCGCGAGCTGATAGGCGCGCGCATAGCCGATTTCGCGCGTCAGCAAAAATGAAAGCCCGCCATCGGGCACCAGCCCGATATTGGCGAAGGCGCTCATCAGGTAAGCGCCCTCTCCCATCACGCGCAGATCGCAGGTCAGCGCAAGGGTCATGCCGATGCCGGCGGCGGGGCCGTTGATCGCCGCCATCACCGGCTTCGGCATGGACTGAACAATATTCAAAAAGCCCGCATATTCCGTATTCAGAACATCTTCCACATTGGCCATCTCATCGACGGCGGAGACATCGGCCCCTGCGCAAAAAGCGCGTCCTTCCCCCGTAATGATAGCAACGCGAACCGCCTCATCCGCGGACGCCCGCGCGAGCGCGCCCGTCAGGTCGGCGCGCAGCGCATGATTGAAGGAATTGAGCTTATCCGGGCGGTTCAGCGTGATCAGCGCAACGCCGTCCTTCGGGGTTTCATAGGTCACCGTCATGGGGCCATTCCTGTCGCTAAGGGCCTGAAATTTAACCCATCATGCCGCCTGCCGTCAGCGATTGCAAAAGCCCGCTGCAGTGGTAAGCCTTGGCCTGAATGGACGAAGGAGCGCCCCCCATGACCCGTGAGAAGTTTTTCCGCGAAGACTGCTATCTTGGCGGTGAATGGCGCGGCGGCGCGAACAACATCGCGGTGACAAATCCCGCAAATGGCGAGACCATCGGCCATGTGCCCGATTTCGGCCGCAAGGAGGCGAAAGAGGCCATCGCCGCCGCCGCAAAAGCCTTCCCTGACTGGCGCGCAAAAACCGCCGACGAGCGCTCGAAATTCTGCCGCAGCTTTTACGAAGCGCTGATGGATAACCAGGATGCGCTTGGCGAACTTTTGACCTTGGAACAGGGAAAACCGCTCGCCGAAGCGAAAGGCGAGATCGCCTATGGCGCCGGTTTCTTCAAATGGTTCGCTGAAGAGGCCATTCGCGTTTATGGCGACGTCATCCCGTCGCCCTGGGCTGACAAACGCATCGTCGTCACCAAGGAGCCCGTGGGCGTCGTCTGCTCCATCACGCCATGGAATTTCCCGAACGCCATGATCGCGCGCAAGGCGGCGGCGGCCCTCGCCGCCGGGTGTCCCATTGTCTGCAAACCCGCCAGCCAGACGCCCTATTCTGCGCTGGCGCTCGGGGTGATCGCAGAGGAGATCGGTCTGCCCAAAGGCGTCCTGTCCGTCATCACCGGCGAGGCGGCGCCGATCGGTGAGGAGTTTTGCGAAAACCCCGCCGTCGCAAAGATCACCTTCACCGGCTCCACGGGCGTCGGCAAAATGCTTGCGGCGAAAGCCATGGGCAATATGAAGCGCGCCTCCATGGAGCTCGGCGGCAATGCGCCGCTCATCATCTTTGACGACGCCGATCTCGACCGCGCGGTCGAGGGCGCCGTGGCCTGCAAATTCCGCAATGCCGGCCAGACTTGCGTCTGCGCCAACCGCATTCTTGTGCAGGCCGGAATCTATGACGCCTTCGCCGAAAAGTTTGCCCAGCGCGTCGGCGCGATGAAGGTCGGCGATGGGCTGGAAGCGGGCGTCGAACAAGGCCCGATGATCGAAGAAAAAGCCGTTGAAAAGGTCGAAGAGCACATCAGCGACGCCGTCTCCAAAGGCGCCAAAATCGCGCTTGGCGGAGAGCGCCACCAGCTTGGCGGCACATTCTTCGAACCGACCGTGCTGACCGGCGTCACCCCGGAGATGATGATCGCGACTGACGAGACATTCGGTCCCGTGGCGCCGCTCTTCAAATTCGACACAGAAGAAGACGCTGTTCGCATGGCGAACGACACCGAATTCGGCCTTGCTTCCTATGTCTACACCAATGATCTCGGCCGCGCCTGGCGGGTCATGGAAGCGCTGGAATATGGCATGGTCGCCATCAATGAAGGCATCCTCTCGACGCCGGTCGCCCCCTTTGGCGGCGTCAAGGATTCAGGCGTCGGCCGCGAAGGCTCCAAATACGGGCTCGAGGATTATCTCAATATCAAATACGGCCTGTTCGGCGGGCTCGGGAAATAGAAAAACAACCGCCTAAAGGCGGTGATGCTTAAAAACGTCGACCAACCACTCGCCAAGCGCCGCGGCTTCCTTGTCGACGTCGTGGCGGTCTTCGATGCGACGGCGGCCTTCCGCGCCCAGCGCAGCGAGCTTTTCCGGCGACGCCGTCAGCGCCTCGCGCATGACGCGGATGAGCGCGTCGCCGTCGCCGGCGGGAATGATCCAGCCGCAGTCTTCATCGACCAGTTCAGGAATCCCGGCGATATAGGTCGAGATCACCGGACGGCCGAGCGCCAGCGCCTCCATGATCACGACCGGCAAGCCTTCGGCGTAGCTCGGCAACAGGAAGGCGCGGGCGTTTTTCACCGCTTCGCGCACACGTGTGTTCTCCATCCAGCCGGTGATCTCGATCATGTCGCCGACGCCGCGACGTGCAATCTCCGCCTCGATCTCAGACCGGCTTTCGCCATCGCCGACAAGAACGAGTTTCATATCCGGAAACTCGGCGCGAAGCGCCGCGACCGCGGCCGGCAATTGCGCCTGACCTTTTTGCGGACACAGCCGGCCGACACAGACCAGCGTCTTGTTGTCCGGCGGCGGCGTCGCATCAAAGCCGGAGAGATCAAGCCCGCAATGAATGATCTTGATTTTATCCGCCGCTGCGATGGAGGAAAACCGGATCAGTTGCGACTTACAGAAATGGGTGATCGCCGCAATAAAGGACGCATGGTCGATCTTCGCTGGAAAATCGAGCAGCGGCGCGTCCGTCAGCTCATCAGGCCCGTGCACCGTCGCGCTATAGGTCGGTCCGCCCATGATCCGCGCGAGCATCGCGACCGCCGTTGAGTTGGTCAGAAAATGTACATGCACATGATCGATCTTGTCGGCGGCGGCGCGCTGGCGGAAATAACAGGCCTCCATCAGATAGGCGACATGACGCACGAGGCCGCCGCGGGCATGTTTCAACAGCGACCACCACGGCCCCAGCGCTTTCATCAAGCCGCCCGGATTGGTCGTCAGCTCACGGAAGAAAGCCTTCAACAATCCGCCAGCATTGCCGGAAAGAATATAATGGGTGCGATCGATCTCCGCGATATCGAGAGGATCGACGAGCTCGCCATCCCATTGCCGCAACGCATAGCGCGTGACCGGCATGCCGCGCCGTTCATGGGCCTCAATCTCCCGCCGGATGAACGTCGTCGACGTCAGCGGATAGGTGTTCATGAGATAAGCGATTTTTGGTTGGTCAGTCACTTGTCGGTCACGGAGCGGCGCTTGAAACTAGGCAAACAAAAAGGCGCGTGGGATTCGCGCCTTTTTGCCACTTCGAAATGAAGAATTCCTTGTCGATTCCTTACTCAGCGGAGCGGAACTTGACGATTTTCGTGGGGTCCGCAGGCGGTTCGCCGCGATTGACCGCGTCCACATTTTCCATGCCTTCCACGACCTTGCCCCAGACCGTGTACTGGCCGTCGAGGAACGAGGCGTCGTCAAAGACGATAAAGAACTGGCTGTTGCCGCTATTGGGGTCCTGCGCACGAGCCATTGAGCAGACGCCGCGCTGGTGGCTAACATCGTTGAACTCGGCCTTGAGGTTCGGCTTGTCCGACCCGCCAGTGCCGTCGCCGCGCGGGCATCCCATCTGGGCCATAAAGCCTTCAATCACGCGATGGAGTTTAAGCCCGTCATAAAACCCTTCGTCGGCAAGCTCGGTAATGCGCGCCACATGGCCTGGCGCCTTGTCCGGATAGGTTTCAATAACAACATCGCCCGTATCAAGGGTGAGGATCAGCTTGTCGCTCATAGTTCGAGTTCTCCTTCCGCTTTCACGGGTACTTTGATTTCACAGATGTCCTTGACAAAACCGTCTTCGGAAACGTCGCCGTCAGCCTTCAAATAGTCGATGAACGTCGCGCTCTCCGTTTTGAGGACCTTGATGTCTGCGCGCTCGGAAGCGGGAATATCCGATCCGATGCGCATACGGATGATTGGCGTCGGCCGTGACGGCGGCTCGCCGCGCACGATGCGCCGGGTCGCTTCAAAGCCGTCAACGATCCAGCCCCAGGCGGTGTAACGCTGGTCCAGATTGAGCCGCGAGTCACCGATCATCAAGAAGAACTGGCTGTTGGCGCTGTTGGGGTCCGTTGCGCGCGCCATGGACATGACGCCAGGACAATGCACCGGCCAGACATCGACGCGGCCGCCCTTGAGGAAGGAGCGCAGGCCCTCCGGCGCCGCCGCCGTGGGCATGCCGTCCACATAACCGAGGCGCGGCGCCATGCGGTCGCGGCCGATTTCCCGGAAATGTTCAACTTCTGCGCTGTCGCGCGTGAATTCAGCCTTGAGGTCAGGTTTGGAGGACCCGCCGGTGCCATCCGCATTGGGGTCGCCGCCCTGGGCCATGAAGCCCTCGATCACCCGATGAAAGGTGAGGCCGTCATAAAAACCTTCGCGCGTAAGCTCCTTGATGCGCGCCACATGACCGGGCGCAAAATCCGGCCGCAGCTCAATCACCACCTGCCCGGAAGGCAGATCCATATAGAGCGTGTTTTCCGGATCGAGCGGGCGCCAGTCGCTGTCAGGCGCATTCTCGATGATGGAGCGCGGGGTCGGCTTGTTTTCATCATCATCATCCGCAAAGGCCGGCGAAGCCGCCGCGACTGCAATCGCCAAGACGCCCCAACCCATTGATCCAAAACGCATATCAACTCCTTGCAAATGCTCGCCCGAGCCACACCGCCCTCATATAAGGCGCCTTCCCGGGAAATGCGAACCGGTTAGCCTGAAAACTTCGCCTGCAGCGCCTTGGCCACATGACCCGGCACGAAGGACGAGATGTTCCCTTCCAGCCTTGCGATCTCTTTCACAAGGCGCGAGGCGATGGATTGATACCGGGCGTCGGCCATCAAAAAGACCGTCTCGATCTCGTCATTGAGGGCCTGATTCATGCCCACCATCTGAAACTCATATTCAAAGTCTGAAACCGCGCGCAGACCGCGGATAATGATGTTCGCGTTCACCTCTTCCGCAAACTTCATCAGCAGGGTTTCGAATGGGACGACGCGGATCGGCGTGCCGGTCGCTTTTGAAATGCGCGCCATTTCCTTTTCGACCATGGCGACCCGCTCCTCGAGCGAAAACAGCGGCCCCTTGTCGCGGTTGATCGCGACGCCGATGACAAGTTCATCGACAAGCTTCACCGCCCGTTCCACGAGGTCGGTATGGCCAAGGGTCAGCGGATCGAACGTGCCGGGATATAAGCCAATGAGTTTGGTCATGAATAATCTTCCCCAACTGGGCCGCCGCGCCATTGAGGCATAGGGGCCGCCCCCCTGGCAACATCAAGCGCTGCTTTCGCCAGAAGCCGGGTTGAATCAAGCGCCGGCAATGCGGTTTTCACGCCATCAAGCAGGATCGGGATTTCGGTGCAGACCATGGCGACGCCGTCACAGCCCTCTGCGGCGAGCTTTTCGATCACGCCGGCGTAAAAACTTTTTGACGCGTCCAGAAACTTGCCGCGCACAAGTTCTTCGAACACGACCCTGTCGATTTCCGCCCCGTCCCGGGCGTCAGGGATCGCGCGCTCAATGCCTTGCGCAGCCAGCGCCCGCTTATAAACCGGCCCTTCCATCGTAAAGCGCGTGCCGAGGACACCGACTTTTTTCATGCCGAGCCGCCTGGCTTCGGCGGCGACTACATCGCCGATATTGAGGCCGGGAATATCGAATGCCGGGCCTTCATGTTCGAGGGCGATATGGCTGGTGTTGTCGGCGCAGGCGAAAAAATCGGCGCCGGCTTTTGCGAGACGCGTAACCGACTGGGCGTGGACGTTGCGCACAAAAGCGAAATCCCCCTTGTCCCAGGCGTCCATACAGTGACCGAAGGCGATGCAGTCCACGGTGACATCGGGATGGATATCCGGCCCGAGACGCTTGCCGCCCTCATGACAGAAGGTCGTGAAGCACAAGGCAGCGCCCTCAGCGCTGTGAGCGAGGATGCCGAAATGTTTCAGCGCATCGCTCACTCTTCGCCGCCTTCGCCCTCTTCTTCCTCACCGTCGACATCTTCGATGCGGCCGACCGAAACAACATGTTCATCTTCACGCGTTCTGAAAATGGTGACGCCCTGGGTGTTTCGTCCGGCGATGCGGATGCCGTCCACCGGCGTGCGGATCAATTGCCCCCCATCGGTGACAAGCATGAGCTGGTCGGAATCATCGACCGGGAAAGCCGCGACCACGGGCCCGTTCCGGCTCGTCGTCTGGATGGCGATGATGCCTTTGCCGCCGCGACCGGAAGTCCGGTACTCGTAAGACGACGTGCGTTTGCCATAGCCATTTTCGGTGACGGTCAGGATGAACTGCTCGCGCCCGCCGAGCTCGGCGACACGCTCGGGGCTGATCGCCACATCGGCGGTCTCGGTGTCTTCGGGCTCTTCCGCATCGGTCTCGCCCGCCGCGCGGCGCATGGCGGCCGCGTGTTTGAGATAGGCTTTCGCCTCTTCCGAGGTCGTCTCCACATGATGGAGGATCGCCATGGAGATGACGTGATTGTCCTTGTCGAGCCTGATGCCGCGCACACCCGTAGAGGTGCGGCCGGCAAAGACACGCACCGTATCCACGGGGAAGCGAATGCACATGCCCGAGGCCGTGGTCAAAAGCACGTCTTCATCTTCGCGGCAGACTTTAACGCCGACGAGGCGGTCGCCTTCATCGAGCTTCATGGCGATCTTGCCGTTGCGATTGACGCGCTGGAAGTCAGACAGCTTGTTGCGCCGGACATTGCCGGATTTGGTGGCGAACATGACGTGAAGCTGTTCCCAGGCTTCCTCATCTTCAGGCAAGGGCAGGATATTGGTGACGCGCTCATCGGGACCGAGCGGCAACAGGTTCACAAACGCCTTGCCGCGCGAATTAGGCGTCCCTTCCGGCAACCGCCACAGCTTCAGCTTGTAGGACATGCCTGTGGACGTGAAGAACAACAGCGGTGTGTGGGTGTTGCCGACGAAAAGCTGGTTGACGAAATCCTCATCCTTGAACTTCATACCGGCGCGGCCCTTGCCGCCGCGTTTTTGCGCCCGATAGGTCGACAGCGCCGTCCGCTTCACATAACCCGCATGGGTGACAGTGACGACCATATCTTCCTGGGCGATGAGGTCTTCATCCTCGACCTCGCCTTCGGCGTCGACGATCTCCGTCTTGCGCGGCGTCGCGAATTCATCATGCACCGCGGACAGTTCTTCCTTGATGATGGTGAGGACGCGATCACGGTTGCGAAGAATGTCGAGATAATCCTCGATCTTCTCCGCGAGGCCCTTCAACTCGTCGCCGATTTCATCGCGACCAAGCGCGGTGAGCCGTTGCAGGCGCAGATCGAGGATGGCTTTCGCCTGTTCTTCCGAAAGCTTCAGCGTATTGCCGTCGCTCATCATATGGCGCGGATCGGCGACGAGCAGCACCAGCGGCGCCAGATCCTTCGCCGGCCAGTCCTTGGCCATCAATTGTTCTTTCGCTGTCGCCGGATCGGGCGCGGCGCGGATCAGCGCGACAACTTCATCGATATTGGCGACGGCGATCGCGAGACCGACCAAAATATGCGCCCTGTCGCGCGCTTTATTAAGGTCGAACTTCGTCCGGCGCGTAATGACGTCTTCGCGGAAATCGATAAAGGCGGCCAACACATCCCGCAGCGTCAGCTGCTGTGGTTTGCCGCCATTCAAGGCCAGCATGTTGACGCCAAAACTCGTCTGCAATTGCGAGTGCCGATAAAGCTGGTTCAACACCACATCCGGCGCCGCGTCCCGCCGTAGCTCGACAACAACGCGAATGCCCTCACGGTTTGACTCGTCGCGAATATCCGCAATGCCCTCAATTTTTTTCTCGCGAACAAGATCGGCAATGCGCTGCACCATCATCGCCTTGTTCACCTGATAGGGAATTTCGGTGATGATGATGCCGTAGCGGTCTTTCCTGACCTCTTCGATGGTTGCGCGCCCGCGCATGACCACCGAGCCGCGGCCCAACAGCAGGCCGGCTTTTGCGCCGGCGCGGCCAAGAATGGTGCCGCCGGTCGGAAAGTCCGGGCCCGGCACAATCTCGATCAACTCGTCATCGCTGATATCCGGATTATCGACCATGGCCATGGTCGCGTCGATCACTTCGCCAAGATTATGCGGCGGAATATTTGTCGCCATGCCGACGGCGATGCCGCCCGAGCCATTGACGAGCAAATTTGGAAACCTCGCCGGCAGCACCATCGGCTCCCGCTCAGAACCGTCATAGTTGTCCTGAAAAGGAACCGTATCTTTCTCAATGTCATCGAGAAGCGCGCTCGTCACCTTCTCCATGCGGCATTCGGTGTAACGCATGGCCGCCGCCGGATCGCCGTCGATGGAGCCGAAATTGCCTTGCCCGTCGACCAGCGGCAGGCGCATGGCGAAATCCTGCGCCATACGGACCAGGGCGTCGTAAATGGATTGGTCGCCATGCGGATGATATTTACCGATGACGTCGCCAACGACGCGCGCGGATTTGCGGTAGGGCTTGTTCCACGCATAGCCGTTTTCATGCATCGACCACAAAATACGCCGGTGCACGGGCTTCAAGCCGTCACGCGCATCAGGGATCGCCCGGCTCACGATCACGCTCATGGCGTAATCGAGATAAGACTTCTTCATCTCCTCTTCGATGGAGATCGAGGAAACGCCCTCGCCCGGATTGGGCGGGATTTCGCCGGGAGTTTCGCCAGAACCGTTATCGCCGTTTTCGGGGATATCGCCGTTATCTTCGGCCACATTAAAACCTTTTGGAATCAGTCGGAAAAGAACGCACCGGCTTAGCACTCGCCCCCTTCAAAGCCAAGCATTCGCCCCGGTTTTCGGCCCCCATGAGGCCGGTTTCAGCGTCAGTTTATTCACACCCCCGGATGGGCTATCATGAAGCCGGGAAGAACTTTGGGAGACAGCATGAAGACCGCAGGAAAAATCGCAGCAATAACAGCCTTTTCAGCGATCTTGCTCGGCGCCTGTGGAAAAAGCGGCGCCGAGAGCGAGGCAGTGGCCGCGACCGCGCCCCCGGCCGCTCCTGCCGGATGGGCGGACGCGTCGGCCGACCTGGTGAATGCACAGGGTGAAAAGACCGGCGAAATCGCGCTTAAAGATACGCCTCACGGCAGTGTGCTCATCAGGGTCGCCATCAACGGTCTTTCCGAAGGATGGCACGGCATGCATCTCCACCAGATCGGCGATTGCAGCGACGGCGCAGAGGGCTTCAAGGCGTCGGGCGGTCACATCAATCCGGAAGGCAAGGAACATGGCCTTTTGAATCCGAACGGCTATGAGGCCGCGGACTTGCCGAATATTTACGCCGGCGCCGATGGCGTCGCGGTAGCAGCGTTGCTCGACACATCGCTTTCTTTAAGCGGCGGCGGCCCGCTTCAGGACGCGGATGGGTTTGCAATTGTCGTGCATGAAAATGCTGACGATCATATGACGCAACCGATTGGCGGCGCCGGGGCGCGCGTCGCCTGCGCGGCTTTCTCACTCGGGGAATAAATTCAGGGACTGGTGGCGTAAGGGGGGAATGACATGAGAAACATCGACAGACGCAAGGTGCTTGCGGGAGCAGCGGCGATTGCCGCCGGCGCAGCTTTGCCTGCACGCGCATTGAATACCATATTGCCAACCGGCGCATGGACGCCGCTGGCGCCGATGCCTTTTCCCGTTCAGGAAATTTATCCAGCGCCATTTCGCAAGTCGTTCGATCCGGGCCCCTCAATGAAGCCGAAGCCGTTCGACCTGCTCGTGAATGCGGGCGGCTTGACGCCCGACGCGCCCAACAATGTCACCGACAAGGTGACGTTTTACGACCCGGCCTATGACGCCTGGGGCTTCGCCCAACCCCTGCCCGAACCGCGCCACCACATCGCGCTCGTCAACAATAACGGCTTTCTTTACGGCGTCGGCGGTTTTGCGCGCGACGCCATTGGCGGCTGGCAAATGCGCGCCAATTGCTGGCGCCTGACCGAACTCGAAGGCGAATGGGAATGGCTGACGCCGATGCCGGGCCCGCAAGCGGAAAGCGCCTGCGTTTCCCTCAACGGCTTTATCCACGTGGCGGGCGGGCGTTCGCCCGCAGGCAGCGCCAATCTCGAATGGCGCGATCATATCGACACCGACCAGCACTGGTATTTCGATGCCGGTGACAATCGCTGGCGCGCGCTTGCCCCGATGCCGACAGCGCGCAATTCAACTGCGGGCGTCGTCGCCAATGGCGTCTTTTATGTCATTGGCGGACGCACGGTGAATGGCGGCAATACGAATGTGGTCGAAGTCTACGATCCGTTGTCCGATCGCTGGGAGCGCGCGCGTCCTATGCCGAAAGCGCAAGGCGGGCTCGCCGCTGCAGTGCTGAACGGCAAGATCTACGCCTTTGGCGGCGAATATTTCACGCCCCAGCCCGGCGGCGTGTTCGCAGAAGCCTGGGAATATGATCCCGACACCGATCACTGGCGCGCTGTCGCCGCGATGCCCCGCCGCCGCCACGGGCTCGGCGCCGTCTCGCTTGGCGAAGCCATTTACGTGCTCGGCGGCGCCGCGCAACCCAGCGGCGAAGAGACAAGTGCGGCGCTCGACAAGTTTGAGATTTAATTCTCGCCCGGCAGGCTTAAGGCGTTTGGCCGCGTAAATCGCACCATTGACGGAATCCGGCTGGCGGGCGCCGGAGCGGCCGCCTAGGCTCGCCCTTCTCTTGAACGGCGAAGAATACGCCGGAGGATAGGCGGGGCGGCAATGAAACTGTTTTTCAAAATTATCGGTGCGATTTTCGCGCTTCTTGTGCTTGCAACGGCTGGCGGCGTCGCGGCCAACTGGCAGTTGGTCAACCAGATCCTGACCTACAGCCCGCTCATTCTGCCGCCCTTTTATGGCGATCCCGCCGACCGCGCCGCAGCGCAGGAACAGGACATCCGGTTCCTTCGCCACTTAACGAAATACGACCGCAGCTTTTCCGCCGATGAGGTCGAGGCGTTCAACACGCATCTCGACGCCATGGCGGCGCGGGCGGGGGAAATGAGCGACGCAGAATTCTATCTCGACGTCTCAAAGGCCGCCGCGATCAGCGATAACGGTCACACCAACGCCAGCAAGTCCCCGACCTATCGTCAATTCAACCATGCGGGGGTCCGGTTCTACTGGTTCGCCGACGGGCTTTATATTGTGCGGGCGGAAAACACCTTCGCCGATCTCGTTGGGACCAGGGTGACCGGCGTCGAAGGCCGCACCCCCGAGAGCGTCAACGCCGCCCTCGGCGTCTATACCGGCGGCGCAGCGCAATTTCGAAAGCTCTATGGCGTCCACATCATGGAGTCGCCCGAATTGATGCATGCGGCTGGACTTGCCGCCTCATCGGATGAACTGACCCTGACTGTCCTCGACAACGCCGGAGAACCCCGCAGCGTCACCTTGCCCGCCATCAAGGAGCAGGGTCAGGAAACGCTGCCCATTCGCCGCCCATGGATGAGTTTGCGCGGCGATGACTTGCCCGGCGAAGATGGCGCCTGGGCGCGCGTCCTAGATTTCAGCGATGGCGGAGCGCCGCTCTATCTCGAAACGCCGCAAGAAAACTTTCTGGTGAAACATCTTCATGGCGGCGTATATCTGCGCCCTCAATTGCTTCTCCAGCGAGAGGAAACGCCGGTTCTCGAACAGTTTCAGCGCGTCATCAATGACGCGCCGGAGGGCGGATATGCTTTCATGGCGGTCGATCTGCGGCTGAGCCCCGGCGGCGACTACACAAAGGTGCTCGACTTTGTGAAAGCGGCGCCGGGAACGCTAAACAGCGACGGCAAGCTTTACATCATCACCAGCCCCCAGACATTTTCCGCTGCGCTCGTAACGGCCGCCTTCCTCAAATATTATGGCGGCGATCAGGCCGTTATCATTGGTCAGCCCATGGGCGATCATGCGCAGTTCTGGGCGGAAACAGGCTTTCCCTTTGAATTGCCAAATTCAGACTATCGCATCAGTTACGCCACCGGATACCATGACTGGGAAGATGGCTGCACCGGCAAGCATGAATACTGCTTCACGCAAAATATTCTTCATGAAGTGCCGGCCGGCTCAATTGAACCGGGCGTCATGATGGCGCCGACATTCAGCGATTATGCGAGCGGCCGGGACATCATCATGGACCGGATCCTCAAAGAGCGGCCCTGAGATTGCGCCTATCCTGAATTACAATTCGACACATGATAGGTCCCGTCCGCGCCGGCGCCGGGCATGTCGATATAGGCTTCATAGGTGGGATAATCCGGATAATTCGCACAGACTTTCCGTTGCGCGGGATTTACGGAGACGGGCCAGAGCGTGCGAACCCTTGGGGCAAGCGACTGGTGATTTTTAAGTTCAAGATGGCCCGACCATCTGACGCCAAGATTGCTGCCGGAGACGGGCCGCAGCACAAAGCCGTTAGCAGGCAATTGCTGACCATCGACCGCGTCGTAATCCCACAGACCGAGAACGATCCAGTAATCGCCTGTGGGAAATGACGGCTCTGCCGCTGTGGAAACTTGCACCGCTTTCTTGGCCGGCGTCTTCGGTTGCTTTTGCTCTTGCGCCGGCTTGGGCGCGGGCGAAGACTGTTCCGCGGCGGCTGGCGTGGTCGCCGCCGCCATTTCAACCGCCGGCTCCTCCGGCGTCATCATTTTCGGTTTGGCGAAGACCACCTGATCGGTATAGCCCAAAGCCTGCCCCTGCGGCGTGCGAACGAGAATGCGGGGAAAGACAACAGCGCGCACCGATGTCGCCCGGCTTGAAAGATTCGCCGCAATGACCGTCAGCTGATAGGTGGAATCAGCGATGGCCACCTGATCCCATTTCGGGCGGGAGGTGTTCGTGCCGAAGCCGCCTTGCTGAACCGGATATTCATCGCCCAGATCATCCTGCAGCTTAATCCCGTGTGAGATTTCAATCTTTTTATCGCGATAGTTATTTGTCACTTCGAGCCTGCAGATCGCCGAACGATCGGGCGTCAGTTCGCAACCGATCATGCGAAACTCGGTATCTTTGACCACATGCGCGTCTTTCGACCCCTGAAGACGATCGAGAAGGCCTTGCGCCGACGCCGCGCCGGCAAAACACGACGCAGCGAACGCTGCCGCCAATATGGAACAAAAGGACTTCATGCGATCTCTCCCCTCGGTTTCATCCCTGAAACTATCGCTTTTTCTTTTATACCTTTACTATGAAGGGTCAAAGAATACGAATGTCACAATATTGGCCGCTTGTTGCAGTAATCCGCAATGATCACACTCCGCCCCGCCCGCCCCGAAGAAGCCCCTGCGCTTTCCGAGCTTTGCATGATCTCCAAGGCGTATTGGGGATATGACGCCGCCTTCATGGACGCCTGCCGGGACGAACTGACCATCGGCCCCGCCGATTTCGCCCGCGCGCAAATTCAGATCGCCGATGACGGCGGAAAACTGGCGGGTATGGCGCAGCTTCAGCTTCAGGGCGCCGCGGCGGAACTCGACAAGCTATACGTGCATCCCGATTTCATCGGCGCCGGGATCGGCCGCGCGCTGTTCGACTGGGCGGCGCGCCAGGCGCGCGACGCCGGCGCCAAGGTTATGAGCATTGACGCCGACCCTGACGCCGCCGCATTTTACAGGCGCATGGGCGCGGTTGATGACGGCGTATCGCCTTCCGGCTCCATTCCCGGGCGCACCCTGCCGCGCCTGCGCATCACTTTGTGAACAGGTTGATTGACCGCGCATCATGGCGCGGGCAAAAAACCGGCCATGACGATCCTTATCACCGGCTCATCCGGCCATCTCGGCGAAGCGCTCTGCCGCACCTTCACGGCTGAGGAGCGCGCCCTTATTAGCGCCGACATTAAGCCCGGCCCCTTCACGCAACATGTCGGCGACATCGCCGACGCAGATTTCGCCCGGCGCATCATGAATGGCGCAAGCGCTGTCCTGCACACCGCGACGCTACACAAACCGCATGTTGCGACGCATTCGATGCAGGATTTCATTGATGTCAATGTGACCGGCACGCTCAATCTTCTCGAAGCGGCCGTTCACGAAGGCGTTCAAAGCTTCATCTTTACCAGCACCACCAGCACCTTCGGCGAGGCCATGCGCCCACCCCCGGGATCGCCAGCCGTGCTGGTCACCGAAGACCTCGCGCCAATTCCGAAAAACATTTACGGCGTCACCAAGCTCGCAGCGGAAAATATCTGCCGGCTCATTCACAAGAAACACAAACTCCCCTGCATCATTCTGCGCACCTCCCGGTTTTTCCCGGAGGAGGACGACAACGCCTCTATTCGCGACGGTTACGAAGACCTTAACGCCAAGGTGAACGAGCTGCTTTACCGGCGTGTCGACATCGCCGACGTCGTGTCAGCGCATTTGAAAGCGCTGGAACAGGCAGCCCGGATCGGTTTCGGGCGCTATATCATCAGCGCGACGACGCCTTTTTCTCCCGATGATCTGGATGAATTGGGCAGCGACGCCGCCGCGGCCTTGCGCCGCTATGCCGACTATGAAGATGAATATGCCCGTCGCGGCTGGCGCATGTTTGATGCGCTGGACCGGCTCTATGTGAACGATCTCGCCCGTAAAGAACTCGGCTGGACGCCGCAAACCGATTTCTTCACTGCGCTGGAGCGCCTGAAGCGGGATGAAAAGCCGTTCAGCACGCTCAAAGACGAAATCGGCAAGAAAGGCTATCACGACGAAGTCTTTGAGGACGGGCCGTTTCCCGTGGATGAATAGTCGGTCAGTCGTGATCTACAGGCAGGCAGTCGGCGTAAACCGGATTGCCGACGACCTGGCGGCTCATCCAGGCTTCGCCGGCCGCGACGCAATCGGCTTCATTGTCATAGACGCCGATAATTTCCGGCTCACCGGCTGGACCGGGCGTTAAATATCCCTGCGCCGTCCATTCATGCACAATATGATGCTGGGTTGCGCATGCGGATGCAGCTCCGCTGAACAGGATGATTGCTGCAATGCGAAACAGTTTCACTGAAATCGGCTGAACGGTGATGTGAGATTGGAACTCCATGATGTCTCTCCCCGCTTTGGACATGTTTATTCAATAGTATAAGCGCGGCGAAAAAACGGCGCGATCGCTATCGCCGCAACACACAGGATTTTGTGGAAATAGATCGATGAAATACTAAAGGCGCCGCTTTTTAGTATTGCTGACCGGCGCAGACACGGGATTGCCAGCAAAACTCATACGCGCAGGTCAAGGAAAAAAGATAACGGCGCCGGAACAAAGCACAAAAATAAAGCCCCGGCGGTATCTGCGCCGGGGCTTTTGGCGAAAAGCAACTGCTGATCATGAGATCTGGAACAGCTGAATTCTATTTCTACAAACGCATAATGCGTCCGGTATTCTGTTTGCGGAGCGCCCCCCGCCTGCCATCGGCCCGTTTACTTGGCGATACGCCGGCCCGATGAATAGCCCCTCTATTTGCGCTCATGACACGCTTCAAAACACGTCTTGCGCGAGCGGCGGAGCGAAAACCCTTGTAAGATCAAGAAGCTAGCGCCCTAGTTAGCGTTAGACGCTTACTTGCGCTTGGTGCGGCGCTTGGCCGTTTTGCGCTTAGCAGTCTTCCGCTTGGCAGGCGCTTTACGCTTAGCGGTTTTCCGCTTCGTCGTCTTGCGCTTAGCGGTTTTCCGCTTAGCTGTCTTCCGCTTGGCGGTTTTCCGCTTTGCAGTCTTCTTTTTAGCCGTTTTGCGCTTGGTCGTCTTACGCTTGGTGGCCTTTTTCTTTGCGGTGGTTTTCCGCTTGGCCGTTTTGCGCTTCGTCGTCTTACGCTTTGTGGCTTTTTTCTTCGTCGTCTTGCGCTTGGCGGTTTTGCGTTTTGTAGCCTTACGCTTCGCCGGCGCTTTTTTCTTCGTCGTCTTACGCTTTACAGTTTTACGTTTCGCGGTTTTTTTCGCCGCTTTTCTCTTGGTCGTTTTTCTTTTGACCGCCATGGTTCACCTCCGAATCATGTGTCGAAAGCGAAAACATAACTCAATTTACTAAAAAAGTATTCTATGCATGCGTTGTTAAACGCATGCATGCGCATTTTTTTGCATTTTTTGATTCGTTTTGGCGTTTTTTTCGCGATTAAAACGGAATGTCGTCGTCTAACTCGTAACTTTGTCCGCCTGAAGACCCTCCTCGTTCGGACATTCCGCCCCCATCGCGGTTTGAGTCGCGATCAAAACTTCCGCCGCCGCTTCTTCCATCAAGCATCGTGAGATTTGAGTTGAACCCTTGCAGCACAACTTCGGTCGTATAGCGGTCATTGCCGTCCTGGCCTTGCCATTTGCGCGTTTGCAGCTGGCCTTCGATGTAAACTTTCGATCCTTTGCGCAGATATTGCTCTGCAACACGCGCAAGACCTTCATTGAAGATGACAACGCGGTGCCATTCGGTTTTTTCACGGCGTTCGCCGGTATTTCTGTCTTTCCAGCTTTCAGATGTGGCGACAGAGAGGTTGGCGATGGACTTTCCATCTTTCGTTTGGCGAATTTCCGGATCGGCGCCGAGATTGCCGACCAGAATGACCTTGTTGATGCTGCCTGCCATATCACTCTCCTGAAATCTTCGTTGCTGAGCTCATCGCGCGGATTCGGCGCGCGCTCAATGATTGGTTCTCCCCAAGAAAGAACCATCTGCGCGCGACAGGTGTTCACATCTTGTTCTTGCTGTCAACGTCGATATATAGAGACGCGAAAGACGATTTCCCCAACGCCTATATATAAAGAGACGATCATCCACATGAGTTCGAAAACAATCCGCGTCGCCGGCGCGCGCGAACACAATCTGAAAAACATCACGCTGGAGGTGCCGCGCGACGAGTTGATCGTGATGACCGGACTGTCGGGCTCCGGCAAATCGTCTCTGGCATTCGATACGATCTACGCCGAGGGGCAACGCCGTTATGTGGAAAGTCTCTCCGCTTATGCGCGCCAGTTCCTCGAATTGATGCAAAAACCCGATGTGGACCAGATCGACGGCCTCTCTCCCGCGATTTCCATCGAACAGAAGACCACATCGCGCAATCCGCGCTCGACCGTCGGCACCGTCACCGAGATCTACGACTATATGCGTCTTCTCTGGGCGCGGATCGGCGTTCCCTATTCGCCGGCGACGGGCGAGCCGATTTCATCGCAAACGGTGACGGAAATGGTCGACCGCCTGATGGCGGAGGGCGACGGCGCGAGGCTTTACCTCCTCGCGCCGATCATTCGCGGCCGCAAGGGCGAATATAAGAAAGAATTCGCCGAGCTTCAGAAGAAAGGCTTTCAGCGGGTGAAGGTCGACGGCGAGTATTACGAAATCGCCGATGTCCCCGCACTCAACAAGAAGCTGAAACACGATATTGAAGTGGTGGTCGACCGCGTCGTCATCAAAGCGGGGCTTGAATCGCGCCTCGCGGAAAGCTTCGAAACCGCGCTGGAACTCGCCGACGGCATCGCGATTGCGGAGTCAGCGGATAAAAAAGACGCAAAAGGCGCGCCGCAACGCAGCATTTTCTCCGCGAAATTCGCCTGCCCTGTCTCCGGCTTTACGATTGACGAGATCGAACCGCGGCTTTTTTCGTTTAACGCGCCCGCCGGCGCCTGCCCGCAATGCGACGGGCTTGGCACGGAAATGATCTTCGATGAGGAGCTGGTGGTGCCCGATGGCGCGCTCGCCCTCAATAATGGCGCCATCGCGCCCTGGTCCAAGGGCACCTCTCCTTATTATGCGCAAACGCTGCAGGCGCTGGCCCGGCATTATAAATTCAAGATCACCGTGCCCTGGGAGGAGCTTCCGGCGGAAGCGCAGGATGTGGTTCTCTACGGCACTGAAGAAGAAGAGGTGAAATTCATCTATGCCGACGGCGCGCGCAAATTCGAAACGGTGAAACCCTTCGAAGGCGTGATCCCTAATCTGGAGCGGCGCTGGCGCGAGACGGATTCGGCCTGGGTGCGCGAGGAGCTGTCGCGCTTCCAGTCCGTCACCCATTGCGAGGCCTGCAACGGCCAGCGGCTGAAACCCGAAGCCCTCGCGGTGAAGATCGCTGGGCTTTCCATCTCCGACGCCACGGAGTTCTCCATCAAAAAGGCGGGCGAATGGTTCGACGGCCTCGAAGCCAAGCTCAACAAGAAGGAAAAGGAGATCGCGGTTCGCGTCTTGAAGGAAATCCGCGAGCGCCTCTCCTTCCTTAATAATGTCGGCCTCGACTATCTGACCCTGAACCGCGCATCGGGCACGCTCTCGGGCGGCGAGTCACAGCGCATCCGCCTCGCCTCGCAGATCGGCTCCGGCCTCACCGGCGTTCTTTATGTGCTGGACGAGCCGTCCATTGGCCTTCACCAGCGCGACAACGCCCGGCTTCTCGAAACGCTGGTGCGCCTGCGCGACCTCGGCAACACGGTGATCGTCGTCGAGCATGATGAAGACGCGATCCGCGCCGCCGATCATGTTGTCGATATCGGTCCCGGCGCCGGCGTTCATGGCGGCGAGATCGTGGCGCAGGGCGCGGTCAAGGACATCATGAACGAGAAGAAATCGCTCACCGGCGATTATCTCGCCGGGCGTCGCGAAGTGCCTGTGCCCTCGACGCGCCGGCCATTCGTCAAAAAGAAGACCATCAAGATCACCGGCGCCAAAGCCAACAACCTCAAAAACATCAAGGCGGAGGTGCCTGTCGGCCTCCTCACCTGCGTCACCGGCGTGTCCGGCGGCGGCAAGTCGACCCTCACCATCGAGACCCTATACAAGGCCGCGGCGCGCAGACTTTATAATAGTAAGGACGCGCCCGCCGAACATGACAAGATCACCGGGCTTGAACATTTCGACAAGGTGATCGACATCGACCAGTCGCCCATCGGTAGGACGCCGCGTTCCAACCCCGCGACCTATACGGGCGCCTTCACGCCGATCCGCGACTGGTTCGCCGGCCTGCCGGAATCGAAAGCACGCGGCTACAAGCCCGGGCGCTTTTCCTTCAACGTCAAGGGCGGGCGCTGCGAAGCGTGCCAGGGCGACGGCGTCATCAAGATCGAGATGCACTTCCTCCCCGACGTCTATGTCACCTGCGACGTTTGCAAGGGCGCGCGCTATAACCGCGAAACGCTGGAGGTGAAGTTCAAGGGCAAGTCCATCGCCGACGTGCTCGACATGACGGTCGAGGAAGGCGCCGAGTTCTTCAAGGCCGTGCCGTCGATCCGCGAGAAGATGGAGACCCTGAACCGCGTCGGCTTATCTTACGTGAAGATCGGGCAACAGGCGACGACGCTGTCCGGCGGCGAGGCCCAGCGCGTGAAGCTGTCGAAGGAATTATCGAAGCGCGCCACGGGACGCACTCTTTATATATTGGACGAGCCGACGACCGGCCTCCACTTCGAGGATGTGCGCAAGCTCATGGAGGTCATTCAGGAGCTGACAGAGAACGGCAACACCGTCATCATCATCGAACACAATCTCGACGTCATCAAACAGGCCGACTGGATCATCGATCTGGGGCCTGAGGGCGGCGACGGCGGCGGCGAGATCGTCGCGGCGGGCACGCCCGAAGATGTGGCGGCGACCCCGGGCAGCTACACCGGCAAATTCCTGAAGCCGCTGCTCAAGAAGAAATCAAAAACGCCAGCCAGAACCGCCGCCGCGAAGACGAAGACCGCGACGAAGAAAAAGGCGGTGAAACGGAAGGTGGCTTAGATTAGGCTATGTCAAAGAAAAGAAAGAGAGTTGCCTATAGTCATGCAACAGGAATGGTGTGTGAAGAGCATGTAGATTTTCCCCCTTTCCCTTGCGCTTGGCCCAATTGTCCTAATGGCGTAGATGCCGACGAAATTGAGGTGGAATACTTCTCAGGCTCTGACCCCAAAGTTAGTTTTCGGGACAAATGGGAATACGGTGACGGCCATTTTACTTATGTATGGCAAGATGCTGATCATCCATTTCGTTTATTATGGTTAGATCGATTAGTTGGCCGAGAATTGGCACGACGAAATATTGTTACTTGGAGCAACAGATCTACTACACTGCCCATTATATATCATTATACTTCCTTAGCAGGATTTATGGGGATAATTGAGTCTGGGGAAATATGGCTTAGCGACCCTGACTTTTTGAACGATAAATATGAATTTCGATACGGCATCGAACTAGCAAAAAAAGTCTATCTTGAAATAGCACAGCGTGACGGAGAAAACGTCATTAAGCTCTTCAATGACTGGTTGAAGTTCTCTGAATCTGAAAAGCATAGAAGTTATGTTGCCTCTTTCTCATATGACCGAGATAGCCTTAGTCAGTGGCGTGGTTATGGACCAATTTGTTTAGGCTTTGAGTATTTTCCTGCGGTTTCATTCGGATACAAAGGCGGCGGTCGAGATGGTGAAGTCATATATGACGAGGAAACACAATTAGAATCTTTGAAATTGTCAGCAGAGTTGACCGCTTCGGCTTACAAACAAGATTGCATATGGTCCCCTGGAAGGGTTGATGAACTCTATGAAAATGGCGGTCATCATATTTTGTCGCAAGCGGCTCTGTTAAAGCACCCTGCTTTCAAAGATGAAAAGGAATTTCGACTCGTTTATTCGGAATATGATTACCTGCTTGCGAGCTTAAAGAAAGACAGAATAAGTCCAAGATTTCGAATCGCTAACGGATCTATTGTTCCATACATTACCACGCGGGATACGGTGCGATTGGGTCTTCGTGACAGTTATCCAGAACTGCTTCCTCTTAAAGAAGTCATTATAGGGCCGAGCAATACAGACACCCTATACAAAGGCGTTAAAGAGTATTTATTGGAAAATGGATACAGTGATGTAAGGGTAGAGATGTCTAAAGCCCCTCTCAGAAGTTAGCAGTCTCTACTTTGCCGTAGGCGGGCCGAGGCCCCCTTACAAATTGTGCGATCCGACTAACATTGCGGTGCATGCTGACAACGCCCCCTCCGGCCCTTCGGGCCACCTCCCCCGTAAACGGGGGAGGAGAAGGAGTGCTAAAACCGCAGGAAGCTCCCTCTTCCCCCGTTTACGGGGGAAGTACCGAGCGCAGCGAGGGGATGGGGGTTGAAAGCTTGCGCGAATAATACCCTCATCGTCATCCCGGACGCGCTGCAACATGAAATGTTGCTGCGCAGATCCGGGATCTCTCTCGACAAAGCGCAACCTCGATAGCGATCCCGTGTCTGCAGCGCGTCATTTCATGCCGCGCAGCGCACGGGATGACGGCAGCTGGCGTCGGAGCAATTGAGATGACGGGGGACCGCACGGGGCGCGCGACAGTATAAGGCCATTCCGGATCCCGTGGATAATTTTTCACCACTTTTCTTTTGGCCTTATAGTACGCGCACTCCGGACATGGAGAGGCGGAAGGCCTGCCGTTTCCTTTCGGTCCGGATGCGGCGCGTGAAGCCCTCGCCTCTTGGCGGTTCGCCCCTTCGGGGCGCGAGCAGCCGCAACGGAAAGAGGCGGGCCTCGCCGGTCGCAGAGCCCGGGCTTTCTGGCGGCTTAACTCTGGCGCGTAAAAACCGTCAGGGGTCGTCATTACGGCCGGGCCCGCCGGTCCGATAAAACGCCGCTGGCGCGGGACGCGATGCGTCCATGTGCTTCAACAAAGCGATGAGGATGTTTCACGTTCCGCGCCGCCTCTCCACCCTTATCCACTCGCTTTCACCCGAAAGGCGGTGACAATTGTTCATGTCTGATGGGGCTTTGCGCGCTCGCGCCCTAATCCAGCATCCGCTTGGCGAGGAGCGCCCGGCAGCGGGCGACTTTTTCATGGGCGAGCATCAATTCGGTTTTCGCCTTGGAAAGCTCCTGCATGGCGACTTCGATATCGGAGCCGCGAATCCATTTGCGCAGCGCATGCACATCATCAAGATTTTCAGAGACGATATTGGCCGTGCCGCCTTCGAGAATTTCAAAGCGGTGGGAACAGATTTCTCCCTCCAGCGCCTTGCCGCAGCTGCATGTCGCCTGGAGATTGCCGAGATCGTCGCAATCGCGCTCGATCGACACCTCATAGACATTGTCATCTTCGCCCATGACTGAAAATCGCAAGGCCTCTTTCATTCGTCGCATCCCCTGTCGCCGGATCGCCGCTAGGCGCGCCCCTGATGCGGCGAAGCTAGCCCAGCTCCGCCGGGCCTGCAATTCGCCGTCGCGCCCTTCCCGGTTCCCCATGCCGCATTGCGATGTGACGAAATCCGGCGAAAATGGCGGGACCCATTTGAGGAAGCCCCATGCTTATTCATCCCACCGGCCAGTTCTACAATCACGCGCGCGACTATAAAACCATCACCGCCCACCCGCTCGCCGCCGCTATGGGCGCAGAAATCAGGGGCGCCGATTTCGCTGGCATGTCGGACGCGCAATTCACGGAGATCGAGGATGCGCTGTTTCATCACAAGATGATCTATTTCCGCGACGTCGACCTCACCCATGAACAGCATGAGACGTTTTCGATGCGGTTCGGCGAGTGGGCGGAGGACGCCTATACGGACGGCATTCCGGGACATTTGAACATTCAGCCGCTGGTGCGCGAGGCGGACGCCAGGGGCAAACACATTTTCGGTTCCGGCTGGCATTCGGACGGGCCGTTTCTGGTGAACCCGCCGGCCATCGCGCTTTTATACGGCGTCGAAATTCCGCCCTATGGCGGCGACACGATCTGGGCGAACACGGTGCTCGCCTATGAAACGCTCTCCGATGTGATGAAAGACATGCTCGCGCCGCTGCGCACGCACATGTCCATGAAACGCGCTTTTGAGAGCTCCATGGAATATGGCGAGGCCGATGACAGTCCCGTGGGAAAGCTGGCGAAACTCAAGGGCCTCGGAACGAACGACCTGCCCGAAGCGGTTGTGCGAAAGGTCAAAGGCAATTTCCACCCGCTGATCCGCACCCATCCGCGCTCCGGCGAGAAGTCAATTTATTTCGACCCGTCCTATACGATTGGCTTTGAAGGGATGACGCCGCCAGAGGCCGAAGCGCTGATGACGTTTCTTACAGCGCATATGACGCAACCAGCCTTCACCTGCCGTCTCAGATGGGCGCCGAAAACGCTCGCCGTATGGGACAATCGCATCTCGATTCACCAGGCGTTCAACGACTATGACGGCCATCGCCGCGAGCTTTATCGCACAACGATTGCAGGCGAGGCGCCGGCTTAGGCGATCAAGCTCCTTACTGAACCGGCGTCGCAGCGGGACAAGCGTAAGGCGGCGGCGCCGAAGCGATGGCGTAAGCGTCGGAGAACCACTTTTCTTCGAGCTCGTCCCAATAACCGGCAAGATCCTTTTCAATCACCCATTCATTCAGCGCTTCATGAAGCGCTGCGGAGTCCTGATCGGTAGCGAAGGCTTCGATGGTCCGTGTCAGGGCGAATTCGTGGGGAATGACATGTTTCACCCCGTCAAGCTCTTTCGCCATATCCAGATAAGGCTCGAACAGGACGGCGCCGTCGACATCGCCAGCGGCGAGCGCTTCGAGTATCTGCGTGAAAGACGAATAGCCTTTGAGGTCGGAACCCGGAAACTCGCCATTGGCGACCATGCCGGACACGCCGCCATGCTGAAAGCCGATGGAGATATCCCGGCGGTTCATGCCACGCAAGGTCTTTCCCTCTTTCGCCTTGGCGCGAGACATGATGAGAAAATATTCCGTGTCGTGATAGGGCAACGAGAAATCCAGAAGCCGGCGCCTTTCCGGCATGTTGGAATAGCCGGATGCAATTATATCCGCCTCACCGGAAAGAACGGCTTCCGCGAGATCGCAGAAAGGCTTCTCCACATATTCAATGTCGAGGCCAAGCTTTTCGCCCAGCGCCTGTGTTGAATCGATCTCAAAACCGGAAAGGGTTCCATCCTCCGCCTTGATCACGAAAGGCGACAAAGCCGCAACAGCGACCCGCAATGTTCCACGCGCCTTGATCTCATCGAAATCCGCCGCCGCAGCGCTTCCGGCAAACAAACACGCCGCAATGGCGAGCAAAGTTTTTTTCATCTCGACCTTTTCCCTAAAACAAGGCGACGCCAGCAATATATTGATGGCCGTAAAACGCGATGGCGGCGAATACCGTACCGCCAACGAAAACAGCGATCACGTCGTTCATCACTGGGCCTGCGGCGCGGCTTGTTTCGCCACGCTTCTTAACAGCAATCCGGTCGATCACGGCGTAGGCGAGAAACGATCCGAATAGTATGATGGAACGTACTTCGCCATTCACCAGCAAATGGGCAAAGGCCCAGATTTTTACGCCCGCCAGCATGGGATGCTTCGCCGCCGCCGCGATTTTGCCTGCCGGCAGATAGGCCGCCACCAATAGAATGAAGGCGATCAGCATCAACAGATGAGTAACGTGCCGCAGCCAGTAAGGCGTCGCATAGATGACGCTCGCATCGGCTGCTTTCCAACCCATGACGATAAGCACAAAACCGGCAATCGAAATCAGGGAATAGAGCCCTTTATAGGGCATTTCGCCTGTTTTGTCGATAACCGCCGCGCGTGGGCCCCGCATCAGGCCTGAAAACAAATGCGCGCCAAAAAAGATAATGAGTCCCAGCAGAAAGAGCGCCATTTATCGTTTCCTCTTATATTGATGGCGCAAAGGCGATCATTCGCCTTCGAACTCAACAAGCGCCGTCACTTTTTTTCCTAGCGCTCGCAATTTGTCAGCGCCGCCAAGGTCGGGCAGATCGACAACGAAAGAACATAACATAACCTCAGCCCCGGCGCGCTCCAGAAGCTTGATGGCCGCGCCCGCCGTGCCGCCCGTTGCGATCAAATCGTCAACGAGCAAGATACGATCCCCTTTTTCAACAGCGTCAACATGAATTTCAACTTCATCAACGCCATATTCAAGTTCGTATGACTCTGTGATGGTCTTGTAGGGGAGTTTGCCCTTCTTGCGGATTGGAATGAATCCGACAGAAAGCTGATGGGCGATGGCGCCGCCGAGGATAAAGCCGCGCGCCTCGATCCCCGCGACCTTATCGATTTTCTGGCCCGCCAGCGGCTGAACCAGTTCATCAACGGCGCGGCGAAAGCCTCTTGCATCCGTCAGGAGGGTCGTAATGTCCCGGAACATGATCCCCTTTTTCGGATAGTCGGGGATCGTGCGAATAACCGTCTTCAAATCCATAAAATGCTTCCGCGCCGCGCTGCCAGGGCCTTACCGCGCCCCGCCGCAGACCATGGCGGAATCGCCTTTCGCGGGCAAGCGCTGCATTGCAGCAGATTCGCCTCTTGCCACAGGCTAAGGAAACAACGCTTCATCCCTGATATTGCTCGCTTTATCCCTCGAAACTTGCCCTTTTATCCGAATTGGCGAGACTGGCGACAGGGCGTAATACGCTATCTCTGAAAGATCACCGGAATTCACGCGAGGAGGATCACCCGTGAAAAGACTTTTATTGTGCGGCGTCGCCGCGTTTGCCTTGGCGGCCTGCGGACAAAATGAAGGCCAGCAATCAGGCCCGGACGCCGGCAAATCCGAAACTGCAACAACCGCAATGGCGCCGGAGCTCGGCGATTTCGGCATCGAGCTCGCGGACATCGACCCAGAGGTCGATCCAGGCGATAATTTTTACCGCTATGTGAATGGCAAATGGCTCGATACATTCGAGATTCCGGAAGAGTTTTCTAGCTACGGTTCTTTCACGGTCCTCTTTGAACGATCGGAAGATCGTGTGAAGGCAATCATCGAAGACGCCGCCACAAGCAATGCGCGCTCCGGATCTCTGGAACAAAAGATCGGTGATTACTACGCCGCCTTCCTCAACACCGACGCCATAGATGCAAAAGGGTTTGACGTCGTCGCTGACGACTTCGCAACAATCGACGCAGCCCAAAACCACGAAGACATTGCAGCGTTGCTTGGAAACCCACGCATTGGCGCGAATTCACCCGTCGGCGCATTTGTCGGCGTCGATTCCAAGCAGACCGAACAATATGCGGTCTATCTCACGCAGGCCGGTCTTGGTATGCCGAACCGCGATTATTATCTCGACGACAAATTCGCAGACAAACGGCCGAAATATCTCGCCTATGTTGAGGAAGCGCTTACTCTCGCCGGCGTGGAGAACGCAGGCGCGAAGGCACAGGCGATTGTGGATGTCGAAACAAAGATGGCGGAGGCCCATTGGGAGCCCGCCAAACGCCGTAATCGCGATCTCACCTATAATTTTAAGACGCGCGAAGAGCTGAAAGCTTTTGCGCCGGAGATGCCGTGGGATGCAGCGTTCACCGCCGCCGGTCTAGGCGATGTCGGCGGCTTTGTCGTGCGCGAAGACGACGCGATCCAGAAACTTGCAAAAATCTTCGCCGATACTCCGGTCGAAACGTGGAAAGCCTACATGAAATTCCACCTTCTCAACGCCAATTCTGCGGTGTTGCCATCTGCGCTTGACGAGGCGAGCTTTGCGTTTTTCGGGACCGAAATTCGCGGTACGCCGAAGCAACGCGAACGCTGGAAACGCGGCGTCGCCGCAGTGAACAACGCCATGGGTGAAGCGGTCGGCAAAGTCTACGTAGAGAAATATTTCCCGCCTTCATCCAAAGAACAAATGCAGGACCTTGTAGCCAATCTCAGAACAGCCCTGTCAGCGCGCATCGATACGCTTCCCTGGATGGGCGAAGAGACCAAGGCGCAGGCCCATGCCAAGCTTGACAAATTCACGCCAAAAATCGGTTACCCAGATAAGTGGCGCGATTACTCAGACCTGGCCGTCACCGAAGATCAAGCCTACGAGAATACGGTGACCGCCAATGAGTTTGAATGGAACTGGTCGATTTCACGGCTTGGCGGACCGGTGGACAAGACCGAATGGGGCATGAATCCTCAACGCGTAAACGCCTATTACTCTCCACCACGCAATGAAATTGTATTTCCGGCGGCGATCCTTCAGGCGCCGTTCTTCGACCCAAACGCAGACCCTGCCGTGAACTATGGCGGCATCGGCGCCGTGATCGGTCATGAAATCGGGCATGGTTTCGACGATCAAGGCCGCAAATCCGACGGCGACGGCGTGTTGCGCGACTGGTGGACGGAAGAGGACGCAGCAAACTTCCAGGTGCTCGCTGACAAGCTGGGCGCACAATACGCAGCATACGAGCCGGTGCCTGGCTTCTTCGTCAATCCCGAGCTGACAATGGGTGAAAATATCGGTGATGTGGGCGGCCTCGCCATGGCCTATCACGCCTATAAACTTTCGCTGAACGGACAAGAAGCGCCCGTAATCGACGGTTATACAGGCGATCAGCGGTTTTTTATGGCCTGGGCGCAGGTGTGGAAGCGCCTCAATCGCGAAGAAGCTTTGAAAAACCAGGTGGCGACCGACCCCCACTCCCCTGCACGCTACCGCGTCAATGGCGTCGTCAGGAATATGGACGCCTGGTACGAAGCGTTCAACGTCACCGAGGAAGATGCGCTATACCTTCCGCCCGATGACAGAGTGCAGATCTGGTAGGTCAAAACCCTAACAATAGACAGTGAAAGCCCCGGTACATCCGGGGCTTTTTCATTTCGCTACAGAATACTACCGGTTTAACTTGCCAAGCTTTTTTCTTCGTAGAAAACTCAACGAAAACCGGGAAACGCTCAATGTACGATCTGTCGCTCACCGAAGCCTATTGTCCGGCTCAAGACGGGCCTGAACCCGCTTCAGTCACCATTGGTCAAATGTTGCGCAGCTCAGCATGCGCGGCGCCCGACATGCCGGCGCTGAACGAACTCGACTATGACGGCGCCATTGGAAGAACATGGACCTATTCGGAACTGCTGCTTGACGCCGAGCGCTTGGCGCGCGCATTGGCGAGCCGCCACGAAGAAGGCGCGCGCGTCGCCGTTTACGCCAACAATGCGCCCGAATGGATTTTGCTTGAGCTCGCCTGCGGCCTCGCGGGAGTCATTCTCGTCACCGTCAATCCTGCTTATCAAAAGCGCGAACTGAAATATGTCCTCGAACAATCACGGTCAGAAGCGATTTATTATGTGAAAGAATTCCGCGGAAACCCAATGCAGGAAATTGCGGACGCCGTATGCGATGAAATTTCTGAAATAAAGCATCGTATTTTGCTGACGGACCACGCTGCGTTATATGCCGGGGAAGATGTTGGCGCCTTACGCAACCCGGAGCCGCACGACCCTGTGCAGATTCAGTATACATCTGGCACAACGGGCTTTCCCAAAGGCGCGCTTCTTCATCACAATGGCCTTGTGCGAAACGGAATCGACACGATGACTCGCGGCGGCGTTAAAGCCGGCGACGCTTTCGTGCACAATATGCCTCTATTCCATACAACTGGCTGCGCCATTCTCGCGCTCGGCGGCCTTGGCGTGGGCGCGACAATGCTTCTAGCGCCGATGTTCGATCCTGCAATGATCACAAAGGTTATGGAGCGCGAGAAAACGAGATTCATTCTCGGCGTGCCGACCATGCTGGTCGCACTCATCGATGAAGTGCAAAAATCAGGACGCGACGTCTCGGCGACGGAACGCATCATGTCCGGCGGCGCCATGGTGGCGCCGGAGCTGTGTAAAAAAGCGCGCGAGGTGCTGGGCGCGCCGATTCAAATCATCTACGGCCAGACGGAATCCTCACCGGTCATTACCCAGGCCTGGCATGACGATAGTCTTGAGGACCTAACCCGGACGATCGGCCAAACCCTGCCTCACACGGAGGTCTCGATCCGCAATCCGGCGGATAATTCGGTCTGCGCCATTGGCGAGCAAGGCGAAATCTGTTGTCGCGGCTATCTCGTCATGACTGGCTATAATGACAATCCCGAGGCGACGGCCGCCGCCATTGACGAAGACGGCTGGCTGCATACGGGAGATCTGGGGACTATGGACGCACGCGGCTATGTGAAAATTACCGGGCGGGTCAAGGAGATGATCATCCGCGGCGGCGAAAACCTCTTTCCAGCGGAAATAGAAAACGCAATGCTGGAGCATGACGCCGTCGACGAAGTGGCTGTTGTCGGCGTTCCCGACGAGAAATGGGGCGAACAGGTTGCCTGTTTCATGCGTTGCAGCGCTAGTGAAAAACCAGCGCCAGCAGAACTCAAGACTTTCATTCGCGACCGCCTGTCACCACAGAAAACACCGGCTTTCTGGATCTGGGTGGACGCCTGGCCTCTGACGGGCTCTGGCAAAATCCAGAAATTCAAGCTCCGCGAGCAATTCGAGCGTGGCGAGCATAACGGCCTGAGCGCTTAACAAGTTGTTAAGCCAGCCGTCACGACAAAAATGAAATAAGTTCCTCAATACATAATGCGGCTAATATAAATTAACCATATGCGAAGATGCTACCCTCAGTTGTATGGCGAGCATCAAGAGTAAAAACGTGGAAACGGGAAAATCCCCTACTCACGCATCACCTGTTTTAGACGGTCATCGCGAGACTGTCTTTTACCTGGTGATTCTGGTCTTTGTCTTTGTCGTTCTCTTGCAAACCTTTGCAATGCAGGGCGCGGTTCCCGGCATGACAGCGCCGCGGATGACCGGCATAGTTGCTTTAGCGTGCTTTGCCGGCATCATCGCTTTTCACCGGCTCACCGGACAGCTGAAAATTGCATCAATTCTACTGATCGCAAGTGCTTATGCCGGCACTGTCTATGCAGCCTTAACGCAAGGTGGAGCGCCTGCGCCAACGCTCAACTATGCGCCCTTTTTGCCAATTGTAGCGACCGTGCTTTTAGGGCGCACCGCCGGTCTTATCTCTTTGTGCGTCAGTATTGTCGCCATCATCTTTTGCACTTACGCCGCGCAGACAGGTCTCGCGCAACCTTCGCTGCATTCCGCGGAGGAACTTCGCATATTGCTGTCTTCCGCAAGCGTGCTGTTAGCCATAGGCGTCACTTCTTATGCTTTCATCTATGAAAGCCTCATACTCAAAGCAGTGAAGGATAGTGAGACCGCAAAATCGGCGCTTGAGGAAAAAGCCGCCGCGCTCGAGGAAAGCCAGGAGTTTCTATCGACAGTCATGGACGCGGCCCATGACGCGATCATCGCGGCGGACGCCAACGGCAAATTGTCCATATTCAACCGTGCCGCCCGTGAGCTTCACGGCATCGACGCCCAACCTCTGGATTCACAGGATTGGCCTTCGACCTACAGTCTGTTTGAGGCTGATGGCGTCACGCCGATGAAATTTGAAAATGTACCGCTCTTTTGTGCAATTCAGGGCAAAAAGGTCTCCGTACGCGAGATGGCGATCGCTGTTCCAGGTCGCGACATCAGATATATGATCGCGAATGCGACGCCGCTTTATAACACCCGAAAAGACCTGATCGGCGCCGTCGCCACCATGCGGGATGTCACGAAAGAACGCGTTCAAGAAGAAGAGATACGGTCGCAGAACCGTGAAATTGACCAGTTTGCGCGCGTTGCCTCGCTCGATCTTCAAGCCCCGCTTAATCGTATCATCATGACCTCAGAGTCGCTCATCAAATCGCCTGAAATTCAGGCTTCCGCCAAGACGCGCACCGACCTCGCGGCGGTCACGCTCGCGGCCAAGAAAATGGGCGCGCTTATTAAAGATGTGCTTTACATGTCTCGTCTTCCCATCGGTGAAATCTCACTTCAGCCGGTGGCCGCCCGCGATTGTATCGAAGCGGCGATCGTTCTCGCCGACCTCAGCGAAGCTGACTGCCGGCTCGATTTTCGCTTCACAGGTTCGCCTGAAGTCTTCGCAGACCCGCATAGCCTGACCCATGTTTTCAAAAACCTCATCGAGAACGCATGGAAACATTCAACGCCTGGCGTCCGGGCCCATGCCGAATTCACCTGTATCCTTGAGGACGGCGCCGCCGTTCTCGGCGTCAAGGACAACGGTCCCGGCATGTCTCAGGAACAGATCGACCACCTGTTTACGCCCCTTGAACGCCTGCGGACGGATGATGACGCTGTGGGCACCGGACTGGGGCTCGCCATCTGCCGCAAATCCCTGACCCGTATGGGTGGGGAATTCTGGGTGGAATCAGAACCGGGTCAGGGCTGCCACTTCCGCTTGCGCTTGCCGCTGGCGAACCAGCAGGCGAAAATCGCGTCTTAAAGGCCTCAATTCCCGCCATGCTTGCCCCTCTTGGGCTTTGACGCCTAGCGCCCTATAAACAGCTCCATGCAGGACAAGGAACAAATCCGCGAATCCTTCAAGCGCGCATTATTGCACGCGACGCGTGCATTATCGGCCCAGCGCGACGTCGAAGTCGCCTTTGGCGGGGAACATGCCGCCGTTCAGGGGAAATCTGCGCGAATCCCACTCCCGGCGCGTGTGCTTGACCCTGCATCGGCCGCCATCGCCCGCGGCGAAAGCGACGCCGCCGCCCTGCGCCTCGCCCACCATGACAGCGCCGCACATGCCCGCCTTGCACCCAAGGGCGCTGAGGCGCGCGCCGTTTTCGCCGCTCTCGAAAACGCGCGCTGCGAAGCTATTGGCGCTATGGCGCTGAAAGGCGTCGGGGACAATCTTGCCGCATCTTTAGAAAAGATCATCACCGATAAAGGCTATGACCGCCAGTCCGCAACCGACGCCATGCCCATGGCGGATGTGGCGGCGCTTCTCTTACGTGAGCGGCTCACAGGACGGCCTGCGCCAGCCGCCGCGCAAGGGATCATGAACACCTGGCGCGAGGAGCTGGAAAACAAGGCTGGCGCCTCTCTCGACGCCCTTGCCAAGGCAGGCGCCGTTGACGATCAGGAAGCTTTCGCTGCCCTCGCCCGCGAGTTCATCCGCGATCTTGATCTTGACGATGAAGACCAGGGCGATGAGCAAAGCGACGATGAGCAAAGCGGCGACGAGTCCGAAAGCGACTCCGACGACGACAGCAATGATGGCGACGACGAAACCGGCGCTGATGAAATGCCAGACGATCCTGGCAGTGGCGAAGCTGATCCTTCTGATTCTGAAATGTCCGAGCAGGACATGGAAACCTCTATGGAGGAAGATGACGGCGCGACCGAGAACGCGAAAGTCTCTTCCCTTAGAACCCAGTTTGAAGGCGACACCGGCGCCGCCTACACCGCCTATACAACTGAATTCGACGAAATCGCTGACGCCGTCGAACTTTGCGATCCGGAAGAATTGCAGCGCCTGCGCAGATCGCTCGACCGCCAGCTTGAGAATCTTCACGCGGTTGTGGCCCGCCTCGCCAACAAGCTTCAACGAAAACTGATGGCGCAACAAAACCGCAGCTGGATGTTCGATCTCGATGAAGGGGTGCTCGACGCTGCCCGCCTCGCGCGGATCATTGTCGACCCCATGCAGCCGCTTTCTTATAAAATGGAACAGGAGCAGGATTTCAGGGACACTGTCGTCACGCTCCTCATCGACAATTCCGGCTCCATGCGCGGACGGCCTATCACCATTGCCGCTATCTGCGCGGACATTCTCGCGCGCACGCTTGAACGCTGCGGCGTCAAAGTGGAGATCCTCGGCTTTACAACTCGCGCATGGAAAGGCGGACAGTCCCGCGAGAAATGGGTCGCTGACGGAAGACCGCCGAAACCCGGACGGCTGAATGATCTCCGCCATGTTATCTACAAATCGGCGGACGCTCCCTGGCGGCGCGCGCGCACGTCGCTCGGCCTGATGATGAAAGAAGGGCTTCTCAAAGAGAATATCGACGGCGAAGCGCTGATGTGGGCGCATCAACGTCTGCTTGGAAGGCCTGAGTCCCGGCGTATTCTCATGGTGATTTCAGACGGGGCGCCCGTTGATGACACGACGTCGTCGGCCAATGGCGGCGCCTATCTTGAACGCCATCTGCGCGAGGTCATCGGCTATATCGAAAACCGCTCACCGGTTGAGCTTCTCGCTATCGGCATCGGCCATGACGTAACACGCTATTACCGGCGGGCGCTTACGATTGTCGATGTTGACCAGCTCGGCGGCGCGATCATCGATAAGCTCGCTGAACTTTTTGACGAGGACGCGCCCGAACGGAAAAAACGCGGACGCGCAGCCTAATCTTTGCGTACGGCATGGATATCAAATTCGACACGCACACTGACGGCCACCCCTTCATCATCGAGCCATGAAGCGTTTTCACCGAGACTGAAGTCGGTGCGCATAAGATCGGCATGGCCGCGGGCGAGCGCGTTATCTTCCTCAATATCGAGTTCAAACTGAAGCGTTACAGGCCGCTCAATATCCTTGATGATTAGTGTTCCGTCAGCGGTATAGTTCCCGCCCCCAAGCGCTTTTACCTCTGAGGTTTCAAACGTCGCTTGAGGATGGTTTTTGACATCGAACCATTCCGAACCGGGAAGATTGGAGTCGCGCAGAGAATCGCCCGTGGACGCCGACGCCGTTGACACAACAACGCGGATCTCAGCGTTCTCCAGATCGTCTGGATTAAACTCGATGTCCGCCTGAAAATTCTCGAACGCGCCTCTGAACTCTTTGCCGTTTTCAGATCCCACGAACGACAGCTCGCTCTGGCCGTAGTCAACAATCCAATTGCCCCCTCTAGCATTTGAGCTATGGGAACGCGCTCCGCTCGTCGGCGTCTTCGTCGGCGCAGGCCCGGAGGATAGATAGAGCAGAGAAGCTGCGCCAAGCATCGCGAAGACGCTGGCGATCCCCAGCCAGGGGCCCTTGCCCGCCGGGACCATACTCGTAAACACGCCGTCCTTGTCGACAAAGGCGTGTTTCAATGCAGCGCCCACATGCAGGACCAACAGCCCAAGGATAAGATAGGCGAGCAGTTCATGGCGTTCTTCCATAATGTGCTCGGCCGCTTCGCGGTCTGTGACGCCGTTAAAGAAAGGCAAATGCGGAACGGGGAAAAGGCCAAACCACTTGGTGGGAATATCCGTAGGCGAGACCGAAACAATCGCCCAACCTGCAAGCGGCGTCAAAATCATCAACGCATAGAACGCCCAGTGGGTTCCGCGCGCCAAAAGCTTTTGCCAATTCGGCATGGCGGCCGGGAGCGCCGGTGTTTGGTGGGTTAGCCGCCAGCCCAGCCGAACAAGCGACAGCAAAAGGATCGTCAGTCCAAAGGATTTATGAAGTTGATAAAGATCGAATTTTAGCGGCGAGGCGTTCGGCAGGCCATGCATGTATTTGCCGCCGATAATCTGCCCGATGATGAGCGCCGCAATCGTCCAGTGGAAGATTGCGGCGACCGGATTATAGCGCGCGCCGCCCAAAGGCCTACTCGCTCGCAGGAGCAGGCATCACCCACTCAGTTTCAATGACAATCTCAACTTCATCACTGACAATCGGAACGGCGAAATCAAGGCCGAATTCGGAGCGATTCACCGTCGTTTTGCCGGAGAATCCGAGCTTGTAAACATTACCCCGCTCATCATAAGCGCCCTTATGGAATACGACCTCAAGCGTCGCCGGTTTCGTCACGCCCTTGATGGTGAGATCGCCAGTAATGGTCCCGGTATTGGCGCCGGTTTTCTCCACAGAGGTGCTGGCGAAGGTGATTTCCGGATTATTCGCCGTATCGAAGAAACGCTCACCGTTCAAATGCCCGTCAAATTCATCGACGCCGCTATTTATCGATGTGGCGTCAATGGTGACTGAAACTGACGAATTCTCTGGCGCGTCAGCATCCCAGTTCAGTGTGCCGGTCCAATCGTCCCAGCGCAGCCAGGGACGTGAATATCCCTGATGGAAATACGAAAAAGTTATGTAGCGATGCTTATAGTCCGGTTCATAGGCGCCGGAGGGGGCTTCGAATTCCATTACATCAGCAGTCTGCTGCGCGCTGGCTGCTTCGCCGACGGAGGCGCCATTCGCGCTCTGACCGTCAGCGGATTGCCCACAAGCCGCCAGGGTCAGGGCGGCGGCGCCTGCTAATGCAAAATCTCTCAACGTCATGAAGTCTGTCCTTCTCATTTCACAGTCGTTCCGAAGATTGATTATAGTGTGTTCACTCATTTTCCGCAGGGCGCTCACTCAAGCGTGAACATATTCACATCATTTCTTTTCGCCCCAGTGGCTGATGATCGCCGGCATATCGGGGCGGCCTCGTTCCTTAGGGCCTTCCTTCGCTGTACCGATATAAACGTACCCCGCAACCTTTTCTCCAGGCTCAAGGCCGAGCGACGCCAGCGCCTTGTCGTCATAAGCGTACCATTCGGTCAGCCATTGGGCGGCAAAGCCGTAAGCCGATGCGGCAAGCAGCATATTCTGACAGACGGCGCCGGAGGTGAGCACCTGTTCCCATTCCGGGGTGCGATGATCTGGATTGGTCTTCGAAATGACCGCAACGACAACCGGCGCACGCAGGAACCGGTTTGCTTCACACGTCGCTCTGGCCTCGCCAGCCTCCGGCTCATTCGCCAGATAAGCCTCTTTCAACACGGCGCCGAAACGGGCCCGCGCATCGCCTTCGAAGACGATAAATCGAAACGGGACCACCCGCCGGTGATCGGGCACACGGGCGGCGATTGTCAAAATATCCTGAAGCTGCGCCGCATCAGGCCCCGGCCCGGTCAGCAAATCAGCCGGCGTTGACCGGCGCATCCGCAGCATTTGCCGTGTCGCCTCGCTTGGATAGGCCGAGGGCACAACTCTCCCCAATTCCGGATATTTTGGGCTGTCAGCCATGACGCAGCTTCTCTCCTACTTGGCAAAATCAATGCGCCTGATAAGGAGTAGACGCATCCCCCGCCGCACCACAAGGGACCAATGGAAGCGGGGGCGAAGTGACTGATATTTAAGGCGGGAAACGGCATTCATGGCAGGGGCGATCGCCGCATCGGCGGACGGATTTTTAACGCGGCTTCAGGCCGGGCGGCTCCCGGCGGCGCTGACGGAGACAACGCTGGCGGATGCGCGGATGACCGTCCGCGATCTCGCCGCCCTGTTCGAAAGTCAGCTCACGAGCCGCCGTCTCGACCTTGAGGCGCGCCGTCTCGGCGCAGAAAAGCGGGGCTTTTATTCAATCGGCTCTTCCGGCCATGAAGGAAACGCCGCCGTTGCGCGCGCCTTCCGCATCGATGACCTGGCCTTTCTCCATTATCGTTCCGGCGCGTTTTACGTGGAACGGGCTTCAAAGCTTCCGGGCGAGACTCCGATCTGGAACATGGCGCTTTCCTTCGTTGCGGCTGCGGAAGATCCGATCTCCGGCGGCCGGCACAAGGTCATTGGATCCAAGTCGCTCTTTATCCCACCCCAGACCTCGACCATCGCCTCGCACCTGCCCAAGGCGATGGGCGCGGCGTTTTCTATCGCCTTATCGCGCACGCATAAACGGCCAAATCCCGAACTGCCTCGCGACAGCGTTGTTCTCTGCTCCTTCGGCGACGCCTCGGCCAACCACTCGACAGCGGTCGGCGCGATCAACGCCGCCGCACATACTGGCTATCGCGGTCTACCGCTTCCACTCGTTTTTGTTTGCGAGGATAACGGCATCGGCATTTCGGTAAGGACGCCGGAAGGCTGGATCGCCGCCAATTACGGCGCGCGGGCAGGACTACGCTACATTTCCGGCGATGGGCGCGACGCAGTCGACGCCATGCGCGCTGCAAGGGCGGCTGAACGCTGCGCCCGCGGCGCAAGAGCGCCTGTCTTTTTACATTTGCGCACTGTGCGTCTAATGGGGCATGCCGGTTCCGACGTTGAGAGCACCTATCGCGAACGCGCCGAGATCGAAAAAGAAGCGGATCAGGACCCACTGCTGCATACGGCGCGACGCCTTATCGAAGAAGGCGCCATGTCGATTGAGGACATAGAAGCTCTTTATGCAGATATTGGCGCCCGGGTTTTCCGCGCGATGGAGCAGGCGACGACCCGTCCCAAATTGACAAGCGCTTCAGAAGTGACCGCCTCACTCCTTCCACCGTCACGTCCGCGCCGCGCCATGCGGCCTGGGAGATTAACGGCAAATGCTCCGGACGACGCCCGCGCCAAGTCGGAACCGCAGCATATGTCGCGGCTCATTTCTCTCGCCCTCGCGGAACAATTGGAGCGTGATCAGAATGTGGTTGTTTTTGGCGAGGACGTCGCCAAGAAAGGGGGCGTCTATGGCGCCACCACGCGGCTACAGCCGAAATTCGGGCCGTCCCGGGTTTTCGATACAATTCTTGATGAACAATCCATTCTCGGTATGGCGATTGGCCTTGGCCATAATGGTTACATCCCCGTCCCTGAAATCCAGTTCCTCGCTTATGTCCATAACGCCGAGGATCAGTTGCGCGGCGAAGCGGCCTCTCTCGCTTTCTTCTCCAAAGGGCAATATGCCAACCCCATGGTCGTGCGTATTGCAGGCCTCGCTTATCAGAAAGGCTTCGGCGGCCACTTCCACAACGACAATTCAGTCGCGATTTTCCGCGACATTCCCGGCGTCATTCTCGCTTGCCCGTCTTCGGGCTCAGAGGCGGTGAAAATGATGCGCGAAGCCTTTCGCCTCGCTCGCGAAGAAGGACGCGTTGTTATCTTCCTCGAACCGATTGCGCTTTACCCCATCAAGGACCTTCACACCGAGGGAGACGGGCTGATGACGGCGGTCTTCAACGAAATTGACGGTAAAGCGGATTTTGAAACCGTCAATCAGATTGGCGAAGGAAAAGACCTCGCCATTATCACCTATGGCAATGGCGCTTATCTTTCGCAGCGGGCGGCACAGGCGCTTAAGGAACAAGGCGTATCAACACGCATCATTGACTTGCGCTGGCTTACTCCGCTGCCCATAGACGCCATGATAGACGCCATTGGCCAGTGCAAGAATGTGCTGATTGTGGATGAGTGCCGTAAATCAGGCTCGTTGAGCGAAGAAATCATCGCCCAGATCATTGATCGCGGCGTTTCCTACAATCTCTCACGAGTCACCGGCGTCGATACCTACATTCCTTTGGGACCTGCCGCCGATACAGTGCTTGTTAGTGAAACAGACATTATAGATGCGGCGCTGACCTTGATGGGAAAAACAAAAAAGCGGGCAGCGGAATGAAAAAGTCAGCCGTTGTTATCTTCCCGGGCCGCGGCACATACGGCAAGGACGAGCTCGGATATCTCGCCCGCCATCATGGTGACAAGGCGGCCTTTATCAAAGGCGTCGATGACTGGCGCGAAGGCCAGGGCCGCGACACAGTTTCCGCGCTCGATAACGCCAAAAGCTATTCGGCCGCGAAACACGCTTCGTCCATCAACGCCTCGGCGCTGATCTATGCCTGCGCCCTTGCCGATTTCGCATCGATCAATCGCAATGAATTCGATATCGTCGCGGTCTGCGGCAACTCGCTCGGCTGGTATCTGACGCTTGCGGGCGCGGGCGCGGTCAACGAAGCAAACGCCATCCGCCTCGTCGACACCATGGGGGCTCTCATGGAGGCCGAGGGCAAGGGCGGTCAGCTCATCTATCCGTTTGTCGGCGAAGACTGGCGCGACAGCAAAGCCAACCTCAAAGCCATCAGCGACGCACTGCACGCTGGACGCACCGAAGGTGAGGCCTATCTGTCAATCCGGCTCGGCGGCATGGCGGTGCTTGCGGGGGATGAGCCCGGCATGGCAGCCATGGAGCGGGTGCTTCCCAAGGCGGAAGGCCGCTATCCATTCCGGCTGGCGCGTCACGCAGCCTTCCACACGCCTTTGCTCAATCATGTCTCAGATGCGGCGTTCAATGAGCTTCCAGCCGACATTTTTCAGGCGCCGAAGTTGCCCATGATTGATGGGCGGGGCGCCGTCTGGTCGCCTTATGCGACAGATCTGGCGGCGCTTTACGATTACACCTTCGGCCATCAAATCGTTGAGACCTACGACTTTTCAAAATCCGTTGAAGTCGCCATCAAGGAATTCGCGCCGGACAAACTGATCCTAGCAGGCCCCGGCGCAACGCTTGGCGCACCAATCGCGCAGGAGCTTATTCGCTGGAACTGGCTCGGGCTTTCGTCAAAGGCGGATTTCTCGGCGATGCAAAAAGAAGAACCATTCCTCATCGCCATGGGACGTGACGACCAACGCAAGCTGGCGGTTTAGCAAACCCTTTACAATCATGCTTATTGCGGCGCCGGCGCTTCCATGCTGTCCGGATCGACGCCAATCGCCTCCATGCGTTCCCGCCACTTTTGATAGGCGAAGGCCCGCATGTCCTCCACCTTATCATGTTCGTCGGTAATTTCGAGGCCGATCAGGGTTTCAACGACGTCTTCAAGCGTAACCAGGCCCTGCACCGATCCATATTCGTCAACCAGCACAGCGATGTGACTTTTGTCATGCATTAACTTGTCAAAAACTTCAGACGCGGACAGAAGATCAAGGAGAATGAGAACATCCCTCCTAAAGTCGGAGAGCTGTGCGTCAAAGTCGTCATTCGCCTGAGCGACCAGAAGGTCTGACTTCAACACGAAACCGATTACCGAATCTGTATTTCCATCATAAAGCGGAATGCGGGAAAACGGCTTGTCGGCGTGCCTTGAAAAGAATTCTCCGACAGTCATCTTTGCAGGTGCTGAAAAGATGACGGAGCGGGGCGTCATGATGTCTCGCACAGACAGAAGCTTGAGCCGCATCAGATTCTGGACAATCTTGAGCTCTTTCCTCTCGAGCTGCCCCTCCTTTTCCCCGATCTCCGCCATCGCCTCCATTTCATCCCGGCTGAACGACGAAACGCCTGCTTTTCCCTGTGAAAGAAGCCGCGTCAGCTTTTCCGAAAGCCAGACGAACGGAAATAATGCGATCGTCAGCCATGAAATCAGCCGCCCGAAAACCGGCGCCAGCGATTGCCAATAAGTCGCGCCAAGGGTTTTTGGAATAATTTCGGAAAAGACGAGAATCAGTAATGTCAGCACACCAGACGTAACGCCAAGATAGGCGCTGCCAAAGACTTTCGTCGCCTGCGCGCCAACCCCGGCGGCGCCAACCGTATGGGCGATGGTGTTCGCTGTCAGAATCGCCGCCAGCGGTCGGTCGAGATTATTTTTCAGGCGCTGAAGAGCTTTGGCGCCGCTTGCGCCGCGACGCTCCAGCATTTTGATATAAGAAGGCCGCACAGACAGAAGCACCGCTTCTGCGATGGAACAAAAAAACGACACAAGGATCGCAAGAAGAAGATAGAAGATAAGCAGTGTCATTCGAACAGTTCACCGATGCTTCGCGTGCAAAAGATTCCAGGCGGGTCAAGTTTTTTAACGAACACGCGCTGCGCCTATTCCTCGCCAATTTTTGCGAAAGCTTCCGGATCGATGATGACGATGACGCCGCCTTCCTGGCGCACTAGGCCTTCAGCCTCCCAGAGCTTCAACTGGCGATTGACGTTTTCGCGCATGAGCCCCGCATGAGCGCCGAGATTGCCCTGCGAGAGCTTCATGTCGATATGAAGCGCATCGTCATCATCGTGATGGCCATAATGCTCGCCAATGCGCATGAGCGCACGGGCCAGCCGCGGCCCCGCCGGTAACGTGGCGATGTCTTCAAGCAGGAAATTGGTGTGCCGCAATCTCAGACACAGGGCGGAAATGATCTGTAACGCGACGCCGGGATTGCGGTCGAGAAAATCAAGCACATCGCGCCGGTACAACCGAAGCGCTCTTGTTTCCTGAAGCGCCGTCGCCGTCGCCGACCGCTGGCCGCCGTCAAACACCCCAAGCTCACCCAACACTTCGTTTTCGCCCATAAAGGCGAGCACGGTTTCTTTACCAGCGTCAGAATAGGAAGAGATTTTAACCCGGCCCGACAGGATGATGTACATGCAGTCGCTGTCATCGCCTTGAGCGAAAATCTGCTTGCGCGCGCCGAAGACGACAGGCTGCGCATGGTCGAGCAGCCCTTTCAGCTTGTCCTCTGAAATGGCTTCGAAAAAGGGATGCCTCTTCAGCTCCCAGATCAATCCTGTAGCGGCGCCGCGCATAACACTCGCGCTTGTCTAGTTCCCGTCGCCGTTAGTCTAGTGAAAATTTGGAGAAATGTCGCGCCAATGCTTTTCTCGAGCAGGGAAAGCTGGCGCGCCCTCTCCCCCAGGCGAGGGCGCGCCGCTCTCAGGTAGAGCCGGTGCGGGGCAAGCGCCGGCTCTTGGGGCTCCGTCTTAGCGGTTCGCCGTAAAAAGGCTGGAAAGCCCAAGCGCCGCATTCGTGCCGATAAAGCCGATCAGGATGATTTCAACGACGCCCATGATGTTCTCCTGCTTCCTTCCGGCCGCTTCCTTGCCGCCGATGATTGAAAGGTAGAACCGTCCTTGCCTGGGCGCTGTGATGGCCGTCACAGCTTGTATTCCTTTTTCCTATCCCATTGAATTTCTTATACTTTGGAGAGTTTCGGCGCGCCCTCTCCCCCGATCGGGCGCGCCGCTCTCTCCCTGCTGCGTGGTGCAGGATTAGCGGCCAACCGTAACAAGGCTCGACAGGCCGAGCGTCGCGTTGATGCCGATGAAACCGATCAGGATGATTTCCACGATACCCATGATGCTCTCTCCTATTTCCCTCATTCCGGCCTCTCCCGGCCGCCGATGAGGAAAAGATATGAGAAGCCCCGGTTTGCCGCTGTGATGGCCGTCACAGCTTGAACCGTTTCCCGGAAAATTTATTTTTTGCCGAAATTACAGCAGGTTAGCTGGAAACCTGACCCGCACGGGCGAGAAAGACCTCAATGGCGCCCGAAAGACCATAACTCTCGCCCTGCTTCAGCGCGCCGAAATAACGCCGCGCCGCCGCCCCGTCGCCAGCTTCAAGCGCCGCCAGTCCTGCACTGAAGGTCTCTGCAAAGGTCTGGAACGCCGGGCGGCGGGCGAGCTCCTCATCGCCAGCGAGGGCGAATATTTCCGTCGCCTCGCTGCGCCCGGCGGCGGTGAACCGGCCCAAGGGCACAACAGCAAAGGCTGGAATGCGCGCCTGCATCGCTCCCGAAATGATAATCGGTGCAGCATATTCCTTGTTCAGCGCCTCAATTCGGGAGGTGAGATTCACCATGTCGCCAAGCATGGAATATTCGAGATGGTCCTCGGAACCGAAATTCCCGACCTGCGCTTCATCTGTATGAAGACCAATGCCAATGCGAATTTCCGGCAGGCCCTGTTTCACATCCGAGCGCCATTCAGCGTTAAGCTTGTCTACGGCTTTCAACATCGCAAGGGATGCGCGCGCCGCCTGCGCCGGATGATCGGCGACATCAATCGGCGCGTTCCACATGGCCGCCATGCCGTCGCCCATATATTTATCCACAAGGCCATTATGGTCCGTGACGATTTTCGTCATCTCGGTGAAATACTGGTTGAGCAGCGACGTCACCTGCGTCGCTGACAAGCTATGAGAAATTGTCGTGAAACCGCGTATATCGGAGAAGAAAGCCGTGATTTCCCGCGTTTCACCTTCGAGCTTCAACAATCCCGGATCGCGCTCAAGCCGCTCCAGAATAAGCGGCGACAAAAACTTGCCGAAAGCGCCGCGAATGAAGCGCCGCGCAATCTGTTCCTGCTGGAAAAGAACAACAAAAGCGCCCAGGAATGAGAGCGTCAAAACCAGTCCCGGCGCCACCGGATCAATCAACAGGCGAGATGTTTTAAAGGCGGCGAAAGCCCCGCCGAACAGCGCCGCGGCAAGCGCCAGCCACACGGCGAATCCCGCGGCTGCTGTCATGCGCGGCAAGAACAAGAGCAACAGCAAAACGGCGAGACCGGCCACTGCAAGCTCAACAGGTCGCATGAGGTCCCAGGCGCGGAACAATGTCTTGCCGCCCAGAACCTGTTCGATGATCTCGGCATGGACATGAACGCCGGGGCGTTCATCGCCCAGGGGCGTGACCATCACATCGCGCAGCCCCTCCGCGGAGGCGCCGATCAGGACGATGCGCCCTTTTACAGCCTCTTCAATCGCACGCTCGTCGCCTTCAATAATATCGACGACCGAGATGCGCCGCGCCGCCATGGCGTCCGGGGCGGCGTAATGCACCCAGATTTCACCATCTTCCGTCGTCGGGATATGAAGACCGCAGAGTGAGACTTCCGACACGGACTGCCCGGCGATCCCCTTCACATGGGCGCGGCAGGGACGGTTTGCGTCAACTTTGAATCCCGGCGGCGCAAATTGCGGGTCAAGACGCGGCGCCGATACGCGCAACGCTTCAAGCGCAAGGCTCGGATAGATTTCCTTACCTTCACAAGCCAATGCAATGAGCGGAGCGCTACGGACAACGGCGTCATTTGAAAGACCAGTTCGCGCAAAGCCCTCGCCGCTCGCCGCCGCCCGGAAGACGGGGAGCGACGGCACCACGCTGCGAAAACTCGGGGCGATGCGCGCCAGACCGCCGGCGGTCATGCCGCCGATCCTGGCCCCGTCAAGCGGCGCCGGACACACACCTCCCGTTTCACCGGCGCGCGCCGTCAGATGAAGGACGGACGGCGCCGCGGCAATCGCCGCCGCAAGCCTGGCATCATGATCGACAGCAGAAAGATCGCTTGACGCAAGCTCAGCCGCCACCGGGGCAAGAACCGGCGCCGTGAGCCAGTTCGCGGTGACATTGGCCGGACTTGTCCGGTCCGGTTCGGCAAGAATGATATCAAGCACCACAGAAGCAGCGCCCGCTGCGTTGAGGCGATCAACGATTGTTGCAAGACGATGCCGCGGCCAAGGCCACTGCCCGTATGTCTCCAGAGCGGCATCGTCTATTTCTACGACGCGCACAGGCGCGGAGTCATACGAACGCGGCCCAATACGTTGATACTGATCGAAAAGGCGGTCGCGAGCAGAATCAATAAGCGCAGGTTCAAAAAAAATCGTCACCAGTGCGAGACCGGCGCCGACAATCCCGGCAAGACGCGGTCCGAAAATCCGCCGCTTCATCGCTGTCCGCCTTCCAGCCTATGTCTAGTAATCGGTCGCGCCCGGTTGTCTCGTCATTTGTTCAATGGCGCCGACACCCTCGCCGCCCATTCCATCCTGGAAATTGAAATAGAGATCAGCCGTTTCGCCTGCGGCGCCGCTGTCGTCACGAATTAGGAACAAGGCGTTCTGAATATTCGAGCCGGAAAACTCGTCTGCGCCGAAACCGAAAACGCCCGCGCCATTCGCCGCATCATCAAAGCTGACCGCACTGATGAATTCGACACTGTTAAAGGCATAGCTGTTTGCGGAGTCATTGATGTTGATTTCAAGGAATGAATCACCGCCGCCAACGGTCCGGCTTCCGAAATCAATATCAATGCCTGCAAAGGCGTCGCCGAATGAAAAGCCGCCATCGGCGCGTTGCACCTCTGCGAAATCAAACCCGCCGTCAAAATTAAAGACGCCGCCGCCCAGGGTTACGCCAACCGCATCGATATCCGCGATTGTGGATATCTGCTCCACATTAAATGACGTCTGGTATAGCGGCGTCTCCGTATAGAGATGATTGCCCGCCCCATCTGCGAGAATGGCGGCGATATTTCCAAGAAAATTGTCGCCTGGTCCCACCATCGCTTCACCCGCAACGACCGACGAGTCACTGCTAAGCGACGCCAGAGTATAAAAGGCCAGGCCAAACAAGCCGGAGTCGAATGGCGCCGCCTGATCCAGCGCCACATATTGCGCAGTATTGTCACCGCCGATCGCCGGATCGGCTGCCGCCGAAATGGCTATAAAAGAGGACCCGCCGCCGATCGTGCGATTAGCAAAGTTAACCTCCAATTGTGCGACGGACCATCCTGTCAATCGCGCAGGATCGCCAAGCGTGGATATAATATTCGTGGACTCGTTAGCGAGCATGACCGGCGCACGCGTTCCCACATTTTCCAGCTCCGTTTGGGAATAAACATCGGCCAGATCAGCCGTAAAAAAGGCAAGCTCGCCATTACCCGGCGACAGCAGCAGATCATTGGCGCCGCCGGCGAGAATGTAGTTGTTATTGTTCGGATCGCTTGCGGAAAATTCCGAGCTGACATCCACCGTCACTGTGCCGCCTTCGCCTTGACGCACTGTCAGCGTGTAGCCGGGCGTATTAAAAAGCGAGACGCCGCCCTCGCCCGTCGTGAACGGAACGCCGGAACTTGCCAATTGCGCTTCAAGAAACGCCTCTATCACCTCGGGCGCGGGCTCAATGCCTGTCCCGCTGCGTTGCGTAAGATCGTCCGGATCAGTCACGGTGAAATCGAACTTCACGAATGACGCCAGCGCTTCAGGAGCAATTGTGCGGTTCGCCCAGTCGATGGCGATCTGGAACATCACGATCCCGTCCTGCGTGATCGGCGTCCCCCCGTTTTCGATGCTCAACTCCGCCGGGGCGATAACAAAAAGATGACCGTTGGGACTCATTTGAGTCGCCGCAAAATCGTCCAGCACATCGAGCGGCAGTATTTCGCCCACGGGCACGCCGAAACCGCTATAGGGGTCTTCCGGCAGATATTCAGTGTTCCAGTTGTCCTGCCCGCCTTTGTTGCCGGCATATTGCTGACCATCGTCGCCTTCCTGTGCGCCCTGACCCGAGCGGTTCAGAGGATCGCCAGCATAATCCTGTTCCTCGCCATCGCCCTCGGGAATAACAGGCAAGAAGGCGTCATAAATTTTCTTCAGGAGTTCTTCGTCTGCGCGATAAGGTTCTGAAATTCCGTCAGGACCAATCCGCACAACCCAGCCGGGCCGCTTCAGCCTTGCGGCGATATCGTCCTCATTATCGGTCCAGAATTCGACGAGCCCCTTGGGCGTCAGGCCGCTATTATCGCGCAACGGCCCTTCGAGCAGCGCATACACATAGCCGTCAATCTCAACGATAATGACATTGGTGCCGCGCACGCCCATGGTGACGCCGCTATCCTGGATTTCGACTTCCGTATCACCGGGCTCTGTATCGCGGCCAGACGAATAACGGACGCCGCCCCGTACAAAATTGACTACGCGCCGTCTCCCGGCGCCGCTCGCATCGTAAAATTCATTGATCGCCGATTCCGAATTCGGCGAGAAAGTGTAGGTGCTCCAGTCACAAAGCTTTAGCTGCAACAGGGACTCATCGCCTGTGCGCACATAATCTTCGGAAAACATATCGTCGCCGGATTCCGGCCGGAAAATCTGGCTTGCCGTACTGCGCGAGACATCGACTTCCGGACCGACAACCGCTGTTGCGTTACCCGCCTTCGGATCATTCGTGTCCTCATCGAAGCATTCGGCAGCCATCACAGGCGCGGCGAAAATCGACAGCGCCGCAGCGGCGGCAGTTGCTTTGAGCATGGAGGCGATGTGAGTCTGTTTCATGCCGTCCCCCTAAAACGCAATACGCTTCGAAATCAGGAACGCCGCTTTGTGCGTCTTGTAATCGAAGTTCAAAATGTTGGAGTCCACCGTCTCATATTCATATTGCGCAATAAGATTGATGTCCTTCACCGCCTCCGGCAGGCCCGGCGCAAAGAACGAGATTGGCGCGCCAATCGTGAAACGGCCGCGATAGAGCCATTCATCACGCGTTATCAGCGGCGTGATGAAATTATCGGGACCGTCATAAGACGAGTTTTCCGCCCAGACGCCAATCAGCGAGAATGCGCCGCGGCCAAGCAGCCAGCTGTGCTGGGCGTATGCGCCATACCGATTATAAGATTCATAGTCCGTTTCGCCATTTTTATCGGCGTAAAGCCCTTCCACCGTCAGCTTCTGGTTGGTCGTAAGGCGCCATACGGCACCCAACCGACCGCTCATGCGCCGGCCCGTGCGTTCGTCCGCAGCGGCGAAATTGCTGGTTCCGCGGAAGTCTTCATGTTCGCCCCGCACATTCCCATAGGTCGTGAAGCGCGGGTTCCAGCGATAGGCGACCTCAACCTCGCCGCCATAGGTCGCAAGGTAATCTTCACCGTCGAGCCAGTAAAACCCTCCGCGCGCGCGCGGCGTCACCGACCAGTTTCCAGAAAACCATGTGCCGCCAAGCGCCAGTGTCGCGGCGTCGAGATCGAGCGTGTCGACCTCCATCTTGTCTGAATGATAATAGCCGACATCAGCATGAAGGAGGCTTCCTTCCTGTGTTCCGAGATCATGCTGTAAGCGTCCCTGCGCCGACAAGACAAAAGCAAAGTCATCGACCTTCGGATTGGCGTTCAGGTTTGTCGTGACGAACTGTCCTGGAACGAACGGATTGGGCAAGGTGAAAAGAACCTGACCGCTTGACGGCGACTGGTTGCGGTTAGTTTCATAATCAACACCCGTCGTAATGGTCAGCGCGCCGCGGGTCGGCCGCTGTTCGTAACGGATGCGTTTGAGATATGTTTCCGCCTCCGCCGCGAGAGGCCCCGGCAGCTCTCCGCTTTCAAGCGCCAGCTCAAGCTCATAACGCGCACGGTCATAAAGCCCCAAACGGTAAAGGACGAGCCCGTATAAAACACGCACGTCGTAAAGCGTCGGATTGAGAAGCAGGATCCGCTCCAGCGTCGCCCCGGCTTCTTTGAGATCGCCGCCCGCAATCTGCTGGCGCGCATAGTCGATATTCAACTGGATATCATCCGGCGCTGACAGAATTTGTCCGAAAGGAATGCGAGCATCTCGGTAACGCTCACCAGTCGTTTCCCGCTGCACATTATAGAGATCGCGGTCAACGGCTTCACGCGCCGCTTCTTCCGGCTCCTGCGCCATCACAGCGCCGGACACAGCAAACGCCGTCAGCACAAGCACTGCGCGTTCGAATGATCGTCTTCGGGATTTCTCTCCCATAAACTCCCCCTTGCCCGGTGCGGCGAGCCTGCTCGCGCCGGGAAAGTCGCCATACCCGCAACAGCGCCGGCGCGTATTCAGCGCGCCTGGCGATGTCTCTCACATCAGACTATGCGATGCGGCAAATCCCCCCGCAACCGTTTTCTCGCCGCCATTAACCATGAAACTGCGGCGAAAACAGGGCTTTTTCAGCATCTTACCGGTTCGTCACCAGCTGCCAGATGATAAAATAATGAGTTAGATGGTGAACCATCTGATCAAAGCCGAACGAAATCCAGAAGGATTGTTTCTGGGGATTTCCAAACCGGCCAAGCAGAGAACGCGCCGACTTGATCCGGTCCATGGTGAAATGCGCTGCGAAATCGACCAGCGCCAGCCACCACAAAGATGGATTAACGACCAGCACAATCGTCAGGGTCAGGAGCGCGTGGATAAGCACATGCAATGTCAGCGGATACAAAAACCCCCAGCCCGGCTTCATCTTGCCGTTCGCCATCCAGGTCGTTTGCAGAAGATAATCGCTGATGAAATGCTTGGCCTGATAGGTAAGTAGCAGCGCAAACACGAATGCGACGTCGTTCATTCCAATAATCCTGCCCTAATCCCCTCTTGCGCGCCGGGACAATCAGCGCGACAGGAAACCCTAAGCCGGGTCGCCGCGGCGAAGCAAGGCAAGGAAAGGCCTTTCCAGCCTCCTGGGTGACGCACATCACACTTATTGCAGCGCAACGATAACCAGGGCCATCAGAGTGCGTTGATCATCTCGACAATGCGAGCGCGTTCCGGGGCGTCTTCAGGCATCATGGCCACCAATCGTGACCAGTAATCGCGCGCAGCATCCGCGTCACCACGCTGACTGGCCGCCACTCCCTGAAAATAGAGGGCGAAAGGGTGATCCTGATCCAGCGCCGCCAGCATCGCAATGGCTTCTTCCGTTTGCTGATCAAACGGTTCGCCCTTCACGACATTTGCAGAGACCAGCGCCTGCACTCTGCCCATATGAAGGGCCGGGTCTTCCGGAGACAGCATGATTGCGCGCGCATACGCATCAGCGCTTTTCTCGTAGTCTTCCATGACGGTGTAAGACCGCGCCAGCATGGTCCAGCCTTCAAGATCATCCGGATTTTCTTCAAGGCGCGCGGCGAGCCCCTGCACCATTCCCGAAATCATCTGAGCGCGATCATCTGTCGACATGTCGGCCGCCATCTGCGCACGGGCGCGTACCGCGAGTTCCTGTCCCGCCGCCGTCTCTTCACGAGCAGGATTGCCAAGCACACCGTAAAGAACAAACGCCGCCAAGGGCGCCAGCGCGGTGAGCGCCATCGCCGCATAGAGCGCAGGTTTACCGCCCGTTTTTGTTGTCGCCTTTTCCGCCGCCCGATGAGCGGCGAGAAGACGCCGCCGCGCTTCTTTTTCCGCGGTCGCCGCCTCATCCGCACTGATTAGCCCAGCCTCACGGTCGCAGGCGATATCGGCGATCTGGGCGGCGAGATAGTCTTCTTCGTCCAGCGGCTCCGCCACATGCCGGGCGCGCAGAAACGGCTCTATCAAGAGGCCGAGCGACGCAACAGCCAAAACAAACATCAAAACCCAAATCATCATCCGCGCTCTTCCAGAAGACGGTCGATTTCCTTTTCGTCTTCATCGCTTATGGGCGCGGCGGGCGCAGCCTTCGGGCGGCGCAGGAAGACATAGGCGCCAATCCCGCCCGCCGCCAGCGCCAATGCCGGAAACGCCCACAAGAACAACGTATTGCCCTGCACCGGCGGCTTCAGGAGAACGTAATCGCCGTAACGCTCGACAACATAGGCGATGACTTCCTTGTCCGTATCGCCGGCGACAAGCCGTTCGCGCACAAGCAAACGCAAATCCTTCGCCAGAGGCGCATTCGATTCTGCGATCGACTGGCTTTGACAGACGACGCAGCGCAATTGCGCGTCGATCTTTTCGGCGCGTTCTTCCAGCACCGGGTCGTCGAGCAACTCGTCCGGCTCCGCGGCGAAAACATTGCCAGCCAGCAAAAGGGTAAAAATCAAAAGCAGATATTTCATTGGCGACGCAAATCCTCAATCAAGGGGCCAAGCGTCGTATTCCAGTACTGCTCGGTAATCGGCATAGCGACGCGGAATCTTACGTCGCCGTTTTTGTCGATGACGAATGTCTCCGGCGCGCCGGTAACGCCGAGATCAAGCGCTACGCGGCCTGAATAATCATCGCCCACCTTGGCGTAGGGATTGCCGAGCCGGTCGAGCCATTCCTTGCCTTTGCCGGGCTCATCTTTCCAGTTAAGGCCATAGATTTCGATGACGTCATTTTGCGCAAGCTGCATCAGGAATGGGTGTTCAATATGGCAACTCACGCACCACGAGGCGAATACGTTAAGAAGAACGACGTCCCCGTTTTTTAATTCATCGGATGAAAAGCCTTCATCCATTCCCTCAATGGCGGCCATGTCAAAATCCGGCAGCGGTTTGTCGATGAGCTGCGACGGTATCGCGGTCGGGTCGCGCGTCAGCCCCCAGGCGAAAAAAGCGCCGACAACGACAAACAGAAGAACAGGGACGATCAGGAGAAGCCGGTTCATGCGGTCGCCGCCTCCATTGCTGCGGAAGACGACGTCGCTTTCCGGAGTTTCGCCGGTTTGCGCCCGCGGTCGCCAAAGGCGACAAGCCCGCCAACAGCAGTGACGGCGGCGCCAAGCCAGAGAAAGCCGACAAGAGGATTGAAGAATAACCGCACCGGCCAGCCATTGCCTGAACTATTGGCGCCGAATGAAATGTAAAGGTCGTTGAACCCGCGCGCGCGTATCGCCGCCTCACTCGTTTCCATGCCGCGCACCGGATAGAACCTGCGTTCGCCCGCCAACGTGACACTCTCGCCGTTTTTAGTGGCGACAAAGGTCGCGCGTTCCGCTTCATAGTTCGGCCCGCTTATGCGCTCCACAGATTTTAACGTAACGGCGTAACCGGCGATCTCCGCTGCATCTCCTTCCGCCATCAATTGCACTACTTCGGTCTTCCAAAGGCTCATGCTGGCTGCGCCCAGTGCAAAAAGCGCAATGCCGCCATGCGCGATAGCCGCGCCCCAGGCGGCGCCGGGAAGGCCTTTGGCGCGGCTGAGGCTTTGCGAGAAAGGCGCGCGGAAAAGCTTGATCCGTTCAGCGATATCCGTGATCGCGCCGCCAGCCAGCCAGACCACCAGCGCCATGCCAAAAGCGCCGCTGATGCGCGCCCGATCGGCGATGACGGCGACAATGACAGCGACAACCACCGCAGCGGCTGCGGCGGGCCAGAGTCTGTTGAGCGTGGCGCCGAGGTCACCCTTCTTCCAGGCCAGCAAGGTTCCGATGGCGGCAAGCATCAGCGTGAGTGACGCCAGCGGCGCGAAGATGAAATTGAAATAGGGCGCCCCGACTGAAATTTTCTCTCCGGACAGCACATCAATAAACAGCGGATAAAAAGTGCCTACAAAAACGACAGCGCAGGCGACAAGCATCAGCACATTGTTGACCACAAGCGCCCCCTCCCGGCTGACCGCAGCAAAGGCGCCCGTCGCCGAGAGTGAATTCGCCCGCATGGCGAATAAAGTCAGCGCCCCGCCAATCGCCGCCATCAGGATCATGAGAATGAAAACGCCTCGCGTCGGGTCAACAGCGAAAGCGTGAACCGATGTAATCACGCCCGACCGGACAAGGAACGTGCCCACAAGGCTCAGGGAGAAGGCCGTAATCGCGAGCAGCACAGCCCATCCCTTCATGGCGTCGCGACGCTCGACAACGCGAATGGAATGGATCAGCGCCGTGCCGGCGAGCCAAGGCATGAAGGACGCGTTCTCCACCGGGTCCCACGCCCACCAGCCGCCCCAACCAAGCTCGTAATAGGCCCACCAGCTGCCAAGCGCGATGCCGATCGTCAGGAACACCCAGGCGATCAGCGCCCATGGCCGCACCAGCCGCGCCCAGACCGTATCCGCTTTGCCTCTGATCAAGGCAGCGACCGCAAAGGAAAACGGGATCGAAAAACCCACATAGCCGAGATAAAGAAACGGCGGATGAATCGCGAGGCCGGGGTCCTGCAACAACGGGTTCAATCCTGTTCCGTCCGCCGGCGCCGGAAAAAGCCGCAAAAACGGATTGGAAGTAAACAGAATAAAAGCCAGGAACGCGGAGACGATCAGCGCCTGAACGCCCAGCGTCAGCAACAAAAGATCGCGCGGCGCCGCGCGTCCCTGCATCGCCAGCACCGCGCTGAACAAAGTGAGGATCAGCGCCCATAGCAGCATGGAGCCTTCATGGTTCCCCCATGTGCCCGTCAGCTTATAGATGAACGGCTTCGCCGAGTGCGAGTTCTGGAACACATTTTCGACGGAAAAATCCGACACCGCATAGGCGTGCATCAGGCTAAAAAAAGACAGGGCCACCAGCGCGAAAATCAGGATCGCCGCGCGCTGGCCGAAGACCGCGAAGCGCGCATCCTTTCCTCTTGCTCTCATAAACAGGGCCGGCCCCTGAGCCAGCGCCAGCATGAAGGCGAGGATAAGCGCAAAATGTCCGATTTCAGGGGTCATGATTCCTCTGGTTTGCCGCTCTACATAATGAATTCGCCCTCCCGGCGCGAGGGTGAGACCCCGCGATATATGGGCGCTGGACCCGGCCGCCCGGAATCCATGGCCCCTATCCGCATGAAGCGCCAAGCCGGTCTATTCGCGTCCCCCGATATGCGCGGCGGCATTCCTTGCTGCAACGCGTCCGGGATGACGGACAAGAGGGAGTATAAGGCGGCGGCGAACCCGGGGGATAACTATTCACCAACACTAAGCAAAAGTGCTGTTTTTCAACAGAAGTGATGAATTTTCGACGCAGCGGCTCGTCCTATGCGGGCGGAACCGTCAGCGCAGCAAATCCACAATTTCCGTCATGACCGTGAGATGCTCCCGAGCGAAATTGCGGCAGCGCTCCGGCGACCAGCCGTGAACCTTGTCCGGGTTCACATTCGCGTCCTTGAAAGGCATTTCGAGGGTCATGGAAAGACAGTTCCAGGTCTCGGCCACATAGGAATTGGCGATGTCGAGATTAGCCTTGCCGGGCGCGGCCGGCGGATAGCCTTGCTTGGTCTGGAAATCTTTCGAGATGTCCAGCAAACGGGACGAATAGCGGGTGAACAGCTTCTCATGACGCTCATCCCATGACGGAATGCCAAAAGTGTTATCGAGGAAGTTGTTGGGAATCGCTTCGTCCCCATGGACATCGAGAAAGAAATCGACCCCTGTCTCGCGCATTTTTTCACGCGTGAGAAAGACTTCCGGGCTTTCCTCCATGGTCGTATTCCGCCAGGCGCGATTGAGGTCTTTTCCCGCGGCGTTGGTGCGCAAATGTCCGCGCTTGGCGCCGTCGAGATTCATGCAAGGCACGATATGAAGCGTCGCCTTTTCGAGGAGGGTCTTTGCTCCGGCATCGTCTTCATCCGTAAGACGCTCCAGAAAGCCTTCCATCCACCAGGAGCCCATGGTCTCGCCCGGATGCTGGCGCGCGATCACCCAGAGGTGCCGCGGCCCCTCACCGGCCTTGAAATAGTGAATCTCCTGACCGTCCAGCGTCTCGCCGAGGACTTCATGTGAAAGCGCCGGCGATTCCTTGATGTTCTCGATATAGGTGCGATAGCGGCTCGTCGGATAGGGCGCAAAATAGGCGTACCAGATCTTGTCCGCTTCCGGCGCGTGGCGGATCGCCAGCTCGCGCCCGTCAAAAGACGTATTCACCCGGAACCATTCATCCTGATCATAGGACGCGACGGCGCGATAGTCTTTCCAGCCGCCCTGATAGGATGCGCCATGAGCGTTGGTGAGGCGCATGACAAGGTTTTCCCCCTCGCCGCCTTCAACGCAATAATAAAACCACTGAAAGAAATTGGCTTTGCCGTCGGGGCGGATCTCAAGCTCTATGTTCGACGGATTTTCGGCGTTCTTGCAGATGATATTGCCGCTGTCGAAATCGCTTGAGATCTTGACCATTTCTTCCCTTCAGGGCAGCGCCCGTTAGTCTTTCTTTTCCGTGATCGGCATGACCACGCGGATGTGGACATCTTTCAACTGCTGATCCGTCGCCTCGATCGGCGCATGCAACAAGAGGTCTTCCGCCTGCTGCGTCATGGGGAACATCGTGACTTCGCGGATGTTCGCCTGATCGCAGAGCAGCATGACAATCCGTTCGATGCCCATGGCGCAACCGCCGTGAGGGGGGGCGCCATATTTGAACGCGTTCAACATGCCGCCGAACTTGTCTTCAACCACTTCCTTGCCGTAACCGGCGATGTCGAAGGCTTTATACATGATATCGGGGCGATGGTTCCGGATCGCGCCGGAGCCAAGCTCATAGCCGTTGCAGACAAGGTCATACTGATAGGCTTTGATGGCGAGCTTTTCTTCATCACTCGCCGCCGCTTCCAGCACCTGAAGCCCGCCCTGGGGCATCGAGAACGGGTTGTGACCGAACTCGACCTTCTGGTTCTCCTCATCCCATTCATACATGGGGAAATCGACAATCCAGGCGAGTTCGAACCGGTCTTTGTTTGTAAGCTCAAGTTCTTCGCCGATAACAACGCGTGCTTTCGCCGCGACCGGGAGGAAGTCCTCCGGCTTGCCCGCAAGAAAGAACGCCGCGTCGCCGGCTTTCATGCCAAGCTGCGCGCGCACGGCTTCAGCGCGCTCAGGCCCGATATTTTTTGCGAGCGGGCCTTTCACTTCGTTTTCGTCGAAGATCATGTAGCCCATGCCCGGCAGGCCTTCCTTTTGCGCAAAGGAATTCATGCGGTCACAGAACGCGCGGCTGCCGCCGCCCGGCGCCGGGATGGCCCGGATTTCGTTTTTCGGATCGGCGTCGAGGATTTGGGCGAAAATCTTGAAGCCCGATCCGCGGAAATGATCGGACACAACATGCATTTCGATGGGACATCTGAGGTCCGGCTTGTCCGTGCCGTATTTCAGCATCGCCACATCGAATGGGATCAGCGGGAACGGATATTTCGTCACGCTGCGCTCGCCGGCGAAGGCTTTGAACGTGTTCTCCATCACCGGTCCGACCGCATCGAAGACGTCTTCACGCTCGACGAAGCTCATTTCGAGGTCGAGCTGATAGAACTCGCCTGCCGACCGGTCAGCGCGCGCATCCTCATCGCGGAAACAGGGCGCGATCTGGAAGTAGCGATCGAAGCCCGAGACCATGATGAGCTGTTTGAAAATCTGCGGCGCCTGGGGCAGCGCGTAAAACTTGCCGGGATGAAGACGCGATGGCACGAGGAAATCGCGCGCGCCTTCCGGTGACGACGCTGTCAGGATCGGGGTCTGGAACTCGGTAAAGCCCGCCTTCTCCATGCCGCCGCGGATTTCACTAATGATCTGTGACCTGACCATGATGTTCCGGTGCAGGGTCTCGCGGCGCAGATCGAGATAACGGTGGGTCATCCGGATGTCTTCCGGATAGTCCGGCTCGCCAAAGACCGGCAGCGGCAGCTCATCCGCACTGGACAGCACCTCAAACGAGTCAAGGCGGACTTCGACCTCCCCCGTGGGCAGGTTCGGATTCACCACTTCGGCGTCCCGGGCGACCACCCGGCCGTCGATCATGATGACGCTTTCCTGGCGGACGCGCTCCACTTCAGCGAAGAAAGACGCCTCAGGCTCCACAACAAGCTGGGTCAGCCCGTAATGGTCGCGCAGATCGATAAAGAGGAGCCCCCCATGGTCGCGCTTGCGATGGACCCACCCCGAGAGGCGAACCGTCTCGCCGACTTCGGTTTTGCGCAATTGTCCACAGGTGTGGCTACGATAGGCGTGCATTCTATTCCCCACTGAATTTGGTCGCGCCGGAGTGGCGAACGCGTCATGCAATGTCAAGGCCGCTCGGGGCCCGAACTGGACAGCCACGGGGCGTCGGCGGGTCTCAGGGCCGGGGCAACGGAGATGCGTCAAGCACACTGGACATTATGCACTTGAGATACCAAAGGGCATTAATTTAATCGGAGGACCTACGGTTGACGAATCGTTAAAACTCGGCCAAAGAGCGAAATGAGCGGGAATAATTCCCTTATTCGTTGAAAGGCCGAGTCTCGGAAATGTCTGGCGCCGACCAAAATCGAGATCCAAGGGAGATTGCGGCGGCAGTTTTGAGGACTGACCGCGAAAAGCTCCTTGAGGATATGGCCGTCTCGCCCTCCGAGGAAACGCGCAAGGAGCTATTGGCAAGCGTACGCGCATATGACCGCGTGATTTCCTACACGACTAGCGGCACTGTTTCAGTTGTTCTCCCGCCATCCTCGAACACTCCATCGATACCGCCTGTGCGCTATGGCGGCGGCGTCGAAGAAGAAAATCCAACCGATGCGGAAGTGATAGCCTCCCTTCCACTTCAAGATGCCTGCGTTCAGGTTCTCGAAAAGGAGCAGGAGAAAGCGAAATACGCCGTGAGGCGCACGACCAAGGAGGTTTTGGCCTACCTTCGGGCGCTAGACTACGAATTTACACAGAAAAACGAACTCAATGCGGTTCAACACGCCCTTACCCGTGTTGAAAAGCGCACCGGCGAAGTTGTCAAAGTAAGCTCCGCCAAGTGGACGCTGGCGCGCATGTATAGCGCCGAGGAACTGGAAAAAATTCGGCGCAATTCCAGCGGTTACTATCCACACGACAAAAAAAAACACAGTGACGCTGTGAAAGCGAGCATTGAACGCATGCGTTCGGAGGGGCGCTTGGTTGGCGGGCGGCCCGTGATTTCTCCAGAAGTTTGGGCTTATGTCGCAGACCTTTGGAAGGAACAACCTAAACTCTCGCCGACTAAGATCGCCAAAGAGGTCGAAAAGAAATTCGGTCAGTCAATTTCGTACGGTACGTTCTACAAATGGCGCGATGGCCTCAAGGCCGGAAAACCCTATCCGCCAGAATGGGCGCAGCACTTCGGAGTCGAGGTTGAAACGGCGCCTCCGGATCAGCCCGAAGAGCGTCTGCGGCTGGTGAAGTCGTGACAGGTATTGTTTCAACAGTTTCCGCCAGCGGTCCTCCGCTGAACGGAAAAGGGGCCCCATCGGGGACCCCTTCCACCGGCGAGGGTGCCACCTCGCCAGATATTCACACCAACCAGGGCCTGCGCGCCTAGAAAGTGAGAAACCCTATGTGGCAAGCGATCAGATTAAATAAACAGGGCCAAGGCTCTGCATAGCATCCGAAGCTCGATTGCCCGTGGCGGAATTTATCCGCCACGGCTTTCCTGCTTGGAATCGCCGAAAATGTCAAGGAATCCGCGCCTTATGCCCCGGAAGGCTAAGAAAAAGAGCCAAAGACAAGACGATGAGGTCGCCTTAAGACGCGATGCTGTCATTAAGCGGATGTTGAATACGCCTCCAAAAGAACAACCAAAGCCCAAGCCCGGCAGGAAGCCGGGGCGCCCCGTTGCGGGCTCCCCTTCCAATAACGGAGAGAGCAATGCCTGATTTTGTGCAGTGGAAGAAAGATATTGAAGACTTGCGAGATGCCATCAAAGTTGAATGGGCGCGCGTCGATGAACCAATGTCCACAGCAGAGCGGGCCGATTACAAAAAGGCCCTACTCGATGACATGAGCAAACTTGGCAACATGATGCGCGAGTATAACGACGCAAAACAAATAGCCAGCAAGTAAACTTTATTTTGTCCGCCACCGGGCCTTTTTGTTTGACCCCTTAAGCTTGCGCGGCTTCCCGTCCAGAAGTTGCTTCATATAAAAGACGCTTGCCGACTGTGGCCTTGATGGCCTTCTCCGTGCGCTGCGTGTCATCAATGCCGAGCGCCGCGCGATTGGAATAGCGGAAATCAAATTCCGAAAGATAGCGATGAAGGTGCTTTTTATCGCAGTGCTGATAAACGCCACGCATTCCGCGTTTGAAAATTCCGAAATAACCTTCGATGGTCTGCGTATGAATGGTGTTGTCCTCGCGGTTTACATATTCGTCTTGCGCGTGACGAACGGATGAATGCTTGGCGTAGCCTTTGCCGAGCGGCATGTAGTGGCGCGCCTCGTCCGTCATAAGATGGGCTTCGCGCGCAAGGTTTTCTTCTAGGATCGGCTTAATGGTCTTTGCGCTGATGTTATCGACAACGTAGCTGCGGGCACGGCCTGAATTGCGGTCAACCAGAGCAACGATCTTGCACATGTTGTGCATCGGCGTCCGGCTCTTTGGCGCATCGGGATCGCGCCCCAGAAACGTTTCGTCCGCCTCGACCATGCCGCCGCCGGAGCCCATGGAAGGCTCGAAGTCTTCCGGGCGCATGGCCTCGCGAATACGGTGCGCCATGAACCATGCCGTCCGGTAGGAGCCAAAGCCAAGGTTGCGGTGAAGCTGGGCGGCGCTGATGCCTTTTTTCGAGGAGCACATCAGGTGCGTGGCCAGTAACCACTTATGGAGCGGGATATGGGACCGCTCGTAGATCGTGCCGATGGTCACGGAAAAGGGCTTCCGGCATTCCTTGACCTTGCACTTGTAGAGGCCGGGGCGCGTGGATTTGCCTTTCAGAAGGGTCGAAAATTCATCGCCTACCACGCCACAATGGGGGCAGACCCGGCCATCCGGCCAGCGCAGCGCCTCATAGTGAGCCCGGGCGGCTTCTTCATCGTGGAAAATCGCGTCTGTGAGTTTCTTGGCCATTGTTTCTCTCCAATGACCAAAATATGGGGTTTCAGGTGTGGTATGTCAAGTGAATAATGTCCAGCACACTTGACATTAAAGGTTAACAATCCTGGCCGGATCGGCTCATTTTCCACAGACGGCCCCGCTCGCCGCAATCAACGCCAGCCGCGCCTTTTTGCAGCGCCGAAGGGCGCTTGCAGGGGCCCTCGCGCGCCGATAGAAGCGCCCTTCATGCAAGTTATCTCCACCACAGACGAATTGGCCCGGTTTTCTAAAGCGCTGCGCGAGCGGCCCTTTGTGGCGGTCGACACCGAATTCATGCGGGAAAAGACCTATTGGCCGATCCTGTGTCTTATTCAGGCGGCGGCCGAAGGCGAAGAGGCGATTATCGACCCCCTCGCCGACAAGCTCGACCTGTCGCCTTTTCTTGAATTGATGACCGACAAAAAGGTGGTGAAGGTCTTTCACGCCGCTCGCCAGGATCTCGAGATCTTTTACCGGCTCATCGGCGATGTGCCGGCGCCCCTTTTTGATACGCAGATCGCCGCCATGGCCTGCGGCTTTGGTGATCAGATTGGTTACGAGCCGCTGATGCGCACGCTTTTGAAAGCAAAGATCGACAAGGGCTCGCGCTTTACCGACTGGGCGCGCCGTCCCCTGACCGACGCGCAGCTCGCCTATGCGCTCTCTGACGTCACCCATCTGCGCGACGCTTTCCCGCTTCTGACTGAAACTCTTGAGAAGCGGGAGCGCCGGCACTGGGTTGAAGAAGAAATGAAGGCGCTCAATGACGGGAACCTTTATCATGTACAGCCCGAGAACGCCTGGAAACGGCTGAAGTTGAGAGGCGTGCGCCCCAAGGAAATCGGCGCCGTCATGAAACTCGCTGAATGGCGTGAGCGCGAAGCGCAAACCAAAGACACACCGCGCAGCCGCGTGCTGAAAGATGAATCCATTTTCGAACTCGCCCGTCTTCAGCCGAAGGACCCAAAATCCCTCGCCCGCGCGCGGTCAATTCCCTCCGGCTTTGAGCGTTCAAGGTCTGGCGCGGCCATCGTCAAAGCGATCACGGAAGGGGTGGAGATACCGCGCGACAACTTGCCTGCGATCGAAAAAGTGGAAAAGGAAAAAGCGCCGGCCGATGTGGTGGAGCTGTTGAAAGTGCTCCTCAAACGCCAATGCGAGGCGTTTCATGTCGCGCCGAAGCTGATCGCATCGAGCGCTGATATTGAGGCTATAGCCCTTGACGATGACGCCGACGTGCCCGCGCTGCACGGCTGGCGCCGTGACGTCTATGGCGAAGCAGCGCTGCGTCTCAAGCGCGGCGAAATCGCCTTGAAACTCAAAAAAGGCGCGGTGGAAATTATCGAGTCTCAGGGCTGATGCGTCACCCTCGCTCTTGCGCGTCTTCAAAACACACGCATGAATAGGACCATGAGCAATTTTGAATTAGCCCATCTTGAAAAATTCGGCGCGGCGCCGATTTTCGTCTTCTGCGACCATGCCTCAAACGCCATGCCGGCCGCGCTCAATTGTCTGGGCTTGCCGGAGGACATCCTCAAAACGCATATCGCGTGGGATATCGGCGCCGGCGCCCTCGCCGCCGGCCTCGCCCAAAGGCTTCAGGGAACGCTCTTTCGCTGCGAATTCTCACGCCTCATCATCGATCCCAACCGCGCCATTGGCACACAAGACATTATTCCATCCACAAGCGATCAGATTCCGATTCCCGGCAATCAGATGTTGAGCGACGAGGACTGCAAGGCCCGCATCGATACATTTCATATTCCGTATCATGACCTTCTGGACGCTGCGCTTGATGACATCATAGCCTCTTCCGGCGAGCCTTTTGTCATATCGGTTCACAGTTTCACCAATCGCCTGATGGGCGCCGCCGAAGACCGTCCGTGGTCCGTAGGGCTTCTCTGGCGGGAAGACGAACCATCCGCTCGGCAAATGATTAACCATCTGGAACGGGAAACCGACTGGCGTATCGGGGACAATGAGCCATATGACGCGCGCCAGTTTAATTATTCCGTTGACCGCCATATCGGACCCCGGTCACTATCCCATATCACTCTGGAGGCGCGCCAGGATTTGATCTCGGACAATGAGGGCGTCGCCGAGATGGCGGATCTTCTCGCCGCAGGAGTGCGCAAGATCGTCTCTTAGGCTGAGACGACAGGAATAAACGGGAGGCCGGCTCATGCTGCCTGCGCTGACGTTAGGGGTTGAGGAGGAATATCTTCTCATCGATCCAAAGACCCGCGACCTTGTCCCGGAGCCTTCTCCCGATTTCATGAAAGACTGTCACGACCGTCTGGGCGAGCGGGTGACACCGGAATTCCTGAAATGCCAGGTCGAGATCGGCACGCCTGTCTGCGCCGATATTTCCGAAGCGCGTCACCACCTGACCGCGCTGCGTTCCGCGATCATCAACACCGCCGAAAAACACGGAATGAAACTGATGGCGGCCTCAACCCACCCCTTTGCGCAATGGGGGCGGCAGAAACACACATCGGCGCCGCGTTATGACCTTCTCGATGCGGATATGGGCGGCGCCATCCGGCGTATGCTGATCTGCGGCATGCATGTGCATGCCGGCGTCGAAGACAAGGAACTGCGCATCGATCTCCTCAATCAGACGCGCTATTTCCTGCCGCATCTTCTCGCGCTGTCCACGTCCTCGCCGTTCTGGGGCGGCCATGACATGCAAATGCGCTGCTCACGCCTCGGCATCTTCGACTCCATGCCGCGCACGGGCATTCCCGACCGCTATGAAAGCTGGTCGGAATATGAACGCATGATCGAGCGTCTGGTGCATGCCGGCGTCATGGAGGATTCGACAAAACTCTGGTGGGACATGCGCCCAAGCGCGCGCTTCCCGACGCTGGAAATGCGCATCACCGATGTCTGCACGCGCCTTGAAGACGCCCTTTGCATCGCGGCGTTTTATCAGTCGATCCTGCGCATGCTGGCGCGCATCAAACAGAAAAACATGCGCTGGCGCATTTACCCGCGCATCATGCTGGAGGAAAACCGCTGGCGCGCCCAGCGCTATGGCTGCAGCAAAAGCATGATCGATCTCGGGCGCGGGGAATGCCTGCCTTTCGGATCGCTGATCGAAGAGATTATCGAAATCATCACCGAAGACGCCGTTGCGCTCGGCTGTCTTAAAGAGATTCAACATGCGCGAACGATCCTGAAGCGGGGCACCAGCGCCTGTCGTCAGGTCGAGTTATTCGCCAAGGCGCGGGCGCATGGCGCAGACGACGCCGAAGCCTTGATCAAGGTCGTGGATATGCTCGTCGAGGAAACCGCGGCGGATCTGCCGGAAGCCACCTGAAACGCTCGAAAACCTCAAAAAAACTGAAGAAAAATAATCGGGTGGCGGCCCTTGCGGGGCCCGCCCGGCTTCGCTATACCCCGCTTTCCCGTTCGCGGGGCGCGCCGGACGCGCCCATCCAAACGCAGCGGGCCCGTCAGATCATCCTATCCGGAGCCGATCTGCGAAGTTGGCGCGGGGTGGAGCAGCCCGCCCGTCCGCGAAGGCGGACAAGTCAAAATCTGCTCCTCGGTGATTGTCGTTTTGGCGATGGTCGCAACAGTTGGCGCGGGGTGGAGCAGCCCGGTAGCTCGTCAGGCTCATAACCTGAAGGTCAGAGGTTCAAATCCTCTCCCCGCACCCAATTTTTTTTATCATCGCCTTCGTGACGACTTCGCTTGCCTGGCGAGATCGGCGAAGAAGCACGCAGTCTTTGGTCTGCAACATGCACCCTATGGGTTTGCTGTCTAATTTGGCTAAGCATCTACTTGTCTTCATTGTTCCGCTTGTTGAGAACTGCAAACATTGAGATAATTATAGTTAGCCCTGTTAATACAAATCCACCAACGATTGCAGTGAACCAAGTCACGCCTTCTAGAATACGACCGATGAAAGCCACAACCGGCCACCCAACTAGAAAATGAACTATCAATCGGACAGCCAAGGCAGAATCAAAGTTCTTGAACACTGAGTCTATCTCCTCCGCATGTACATATGCGAGAGCTTATATCATCAAATCCGTTCCCGCTTCGGGAATACCGGATTGAGCGTTGATCGAATTTTCGATCGTTGGCTCCTAACCTCATTTTACCGCACCCAATTACATTCACCTTTTTCCAGATTTGCGCGCCTGCCTGGCTAGATCGGCAAGAACGCCTTCGCGCAAACCTCGATCAGCGACACGGATGCGGCGCGCCGGCCATTCGGCCTGCAACGCTTCAAGAATGGCGCAACCTGAAACGACAAGATCAGCGCGTTCTTCGCCGATACAAGGCTCGGCTGCACGCTCCGGGAAACTCATGGCGCATAATTTCGACGTCACCGCTTTTGCGTCATCGATGGTCAACCAGAGCCCATCAACCCTGTCACGGCGATAGCGTGCGAGCTCCAGATGCACGCCAGCGATAGACGTGACGGTGCCTGATGTGCCCAAAAGATGCGCTTTGTCATTTTCAAAAACATCTTTCAGACTGGCGGGATCGCCGATTTCCGCCACAGACTTGCGCACATCCTCAACCACCGCAGCATAGGTTTCGGCGCTCATCTCATGGCCGCCCCATTTTTCGGCGATAGAGACGACGCCGAATGGCAGCGATGTCCAGGCGGTGATCTCCGTTCCGCCAGCTCTGCGCCGCACCCAGGAAAGCTCTGTCGAGCCGCCGCCAATATCGAAAACAAGGCCCGCTTCAACATCCTCATCGAGCAGGTCAGCGCAGCCGGCGACGGCGAGCCGCGCCTCTTCTTCCGTCGTGATGATGTCGAATTTCAGCCCGGTTTCCTGCGTCACTCTGTTGAGAAATTCAGCCCCGTTATCGGCGCCGCGGCAAGCTTGTGTGGCGATGCAGCGCATATGCGTCACGCCGCGCCGATCTATTTTATCCGCACAGACCTTAAGAGCCGCGATCGTTCGATCCATCGCCGCATCGGAGAGGACGCCGCTTTGCGACAGCCCTTCTCCGAGGCGGACAATCCGTGAAAAAGCGTCGACGATCCGGAATCCGCGACGGTGCGGCGAGGCAATCAGCAAACGGCAATTATTCGTGCCAAGATCAAGCGCTGCGAGCCGCACCGAATGTCGACGCCGGCCGCGATGCGATCCAGAATTCTTTTCCCTGGATTTGGAAGACGGCTTGTGATTAGGCCTTTTTTCTTCACGCTTTTGACGGTCTTCACCGCCAGCGCTTCCCCCGCGCTTACCGTCACTCATCATTCGCGTCCTCGCTGGAGCCGTCATCCGGCTCTGATGTTGACGGGAATGTTAGTCGGCGCCGGTCGCTGCGGCAAGTATCAGGCCGGCGCAGGCTTTTAGCCTCGCAACCGGCTGGCGACGCTACAGAATCATGAACAGGCAGGCAGGCGCCGGTTTCGTCTCACACTGCGCCGCCGATTTCGCCGCCGCCGGCTCATAGCCAATGGCGATGGCGAGCGCGATAAACGCCGCCGCCGCTAACGCAATCATTACGATCCCTTTCGCCATCATCGCAAACATCGTCATGTCTCTCTCCTTGTCCGTGCAATGAAGATGCACGTTCCCCGTCTCCGCCCGCATGACGGGCATCCCTCTTTAAAGTCGTTCAGGTTGCTTTTTTGGTTCAGGCGCCGCGTTCGAGGTCGTTGAACGCTTTTCTTAATCCGTATTCGCTTGAGGTCACCGCATATTCGAGATCTGCGATGCGCGCATCAAGCGCCCGGAACCGGTGCTTCAATTCCGAAAACGTCGCCTTTGGACGTTCTGAAAAGGTGCGCCAGAACCGTTCCGTTTCTTCATCGCGAAAGTCCGTTTGCGGCGGCAGGTCTGTGTCCGCTTTCATGAACACCGCCGCAGCGAGATAGGCGATCGCCGGCATCGGAAAGAACATGATGGTTGCGAGGATCGAAATGATCCGGACCCATTTCAGGTTCCAGCCGAAATACTCCGCAAAGCCTGCGCACACGCCCGCAATCTTGCCCCGCCTCGTATTGCGGCGCAGCCGATGAAAATTCGGCCCCGGTCCAGGCTGGCCCGCGCGATACGCATAGCTGTCGCGATCACGCCAATGATGATGGTGATGGTGGTGATGCTCAGGCATGGGGGCGCTCCGGATAGTCTTTGCGCCAGTCCGGCGCTTCCTTGTCGAGAATGGTCTCCAGGGCGTCCACACGGCGTTCCAGGCGCTGCGCGGTTTTCCAGAGATCGTCCACCAGCCGCTCATCATCTGTTGAGATGGACTTGGTCTTCCTCAGCTCGGTCCGGTAGTGCAGGAACACCGCCGGACAGGCCACGAAGATGATCGCAACAATGGCGACTGGCCCCAGTAATTCCTCCATGGCGTAAGCCCCTTCCTGTTCTCTTAGTTTTGCCCACCGCTAGAGGTGCGGTTCGCAACGCGTTGTTTCAAGGCTTCAAGTTCCGCGTTAACCGCATCTTCCGCCTCAAGCTCGGCGAATTCGTGCTCGAGCGTGCGGGGGCGGCCCAACGCCCAGCTTTCCGCTTCGGCCTCCAGCTCGTCAATCCGGCGCTCATAGCGGTCGAACTTGGCAAGCGCCTCTTCAATACGGCCGTCATTGACCTGCCGGTTGATGCGAACGCTGTCCGATGCGGCGTGGCGGCGGATTTCGAGAGAGCGCTGTTTGGCGCGCGCCTCTTTCAGTTTCGCCTGGAGCCGCGAAAGATCATCATTGGTCTTGTCGACGGTGCCGTCGATGGCTTTCAGCTCGCCCTCAAGCAGACCGATCATCTCTTCGGCCTTGCGCTTGGCGGCCACTGCGCCGCGAGCAAGATCGTCACGGCCTTTGGCGATGGCCAATTCCGCCTTTGATTCCCACTCTTTGGCGCGGCGGTCGAATTCATCCTTCTTGCGGGTGACTTCCTTGCGATCCGCCAGCGCCCGGGCCGCGTTGGAGCGGACCTCGACAAGGGTGTCTTCCATCTCCTGAATGATCAGGCGTACGACCTTCTCCGGATCTTCCGCCTTGTCGAGCATGGAATTGATGTTGGAATTGATGATGTCGCTCAGTCGGGAAAAAACGCCCATGGGTCGAACTCCTAAAAAATGATGCCGCCGAGAATGAAACCGAGGAAGAACGCGCCCCAGGCAAAGCCGGCGCGGCCGCGAAGCGCTGTATGCATGCGCTGCTCCCAATCGCGGTCTTCATATCTTTAATATCGGCTCATCGTCTCAGTCTCCTCAGCGTTTGGGTTGTTGATTAACCCCGTCTGCTTCACCTATTGCGAAAGCCGTGCCAACTTTGGACAACATCTATAACTAATTGTTTTTACTGTAATAATTATTTTACCGACAAGACTGCGCTTGCATTTTAAGGCAATAATTACCAGTATTTTGGTATTATTTCCCCTTACATAGTGGTAATTTTCACCTATGAATTTGCAACCAAGCCCCCCTGAACTGATCGGCCAGTCCCGCGCCTTTCTGGACGCCCTGGACCATGCCTCACGCATCGCAGGCGTCGAACGCCCTGTTCTGGTGATCGGCGAGCGCGGCTCCGGCAAGGAACTCCTGGCCGCGCGCATTCACTTCCTCTCCGGGCGCTGGGGCGGACCGCTGGTGAAGGTGAATTGCGCCGCCATGAATGAAACGCTGCTCGAGAGCGAGCTGTTCGGTCATGAGGCCGGCGCCTTCACCGGGGCAACCAAACGTCATCAAGGGCGTTTCGAACGGGCGGAAGGCGGCACGCTGTTTCTCGACGAGATCGCCTCAGCCTCTTTGCGTGTTCAGGAAAAGCTGCTTCGCGTCATCGAATATGGCGAATATGAACGCATCGGCGGCGAAGAAACGCGCACCACCGATGTTCGGGTCATCGCCGCCGCCAATACGGATCTGCGGGTGAAAGCCGAACATGGCGAGTTCCGCGCTGACCTGCTCGACCGCCTCGCTTTCGATGTTGTCGCTGCGCCGCCTTTGCGCAAGCGTCAGGACGACATCATGCTTCTGGCCGCGCATTTCGCCAGTGCGGCGGCCGGCGAGTTAGACATCGCCTTCCCCGGCTTTTCGCCCGAAGCCGCATCCGCCCTGAAAAACCACGCTTGGCCGGGGAATGTCCGTGAGCTGAAGAATGCGGTGGAGCGCGCCGTCTTTCACTGGGCCGACCTTGACGGCGAAGGTCCCGTTGAAAATGTCGTGCTCGATCCGTTCGAGGCCGCCTTCGGACCGCTGGCGGAAGCGGTGCCCGAGACGCCGGCGCCGGAACCGCCGGTAGCCGCATCAGCGCCCGGCGCCCGCTACGATTTGCGCGCGCATCTGAACGGGATCGAAAAAATGCTGGTTTCTGAAGCACTGGCCGCTCATGGCGAAAGCCAGAAACGCGCCGCCGATGCGCTCTCCCTCACCTATGACCAGATGCGCGGCCTCGTGCGCAAACACGATCTGACCTGAAGCCGGGCGGACTTAGCCTTTCACCGGCGGGTCATCCCGGAACCATCCGGTCACGGCGCGGCGCACGCCGCCGGCGAAACTCGACACCTGCGTAACCGTATGCAGATATTTGATGTCGAAAATGGTGAGCACATTATAACGCGGCAGATATCCTTCAGTGATGTCCTGCTTTTCATTCAGGAACAACAACAGCCCGCCCCAGTCAGGCTGCCAGTCTTTCGTCATCCCGAGAACATAAGCCGCGCGTCGTTCGCGATCGTCGCCAAGATCAAGGTGACGCGTCAAAAAATGCGACGGGCTATAGGCGGTCGCATGCGCATCCGCCTTGGTGATCCGTTCAACGCCGGTGACGCGCCGACCGAGACCGAGCCAGTCCGGACTATTCACAAACTCTGTAATTGTATGGATCGGATGGCCCGGATCCCAGCCATTGAGATAGGCCTCAATCAGCGGATAGGTATGATAGAAAAAGCCGCGATTTTTCCGTGCACGCAACATGATATCCTGAAACATGGCGTCACGCTGCTGCTTCGGCATCGCGGAAAGCTGGGCTTGCGTAAAATGCACCGGCTTGTCATTGGCGTCCGTCGCCAGAACACGCCAGGGCAAATTGCCGGAAAGAATTGAGTTGAGCGTTTCCGCTGACGGAGGCGTCAGTACGTCCGGAATTTGAACGATGCCGCGCCTGGCGTAGATCTCGGCATATTTCGCCAGATCGAGCGCCGGATTAAGCCGCCATGTATCGACTGTGATCGCCATAGGCGATGCCTATCTGAAAAATGGATTGTCGCCTAGCCGCCCTGGCGCCGCAATTTATCGCGGCGGCGGTTAGAACTGCCCTTTGGTGATGACCGTATCGGTCGCCAACAGCGTTTCCGGATTGATCGGCGCCTTGCCGGCGGCGCGCTGGTAGTATGGAGTGAAATCGCAGTCGCAAATCTCGAAAAGCTGCTCGAAACTATCGATCACAAAATAGGTCTTCTGAAAATCATCGACCATGTAAGCCGTATTCAAAACGCGCTCGAGATCGAAAGCGACGCGGTTCGGCTTTGAACTTTGCACTGAATAAATAGTCTCGTCCTTCGATGACAGCATGCCAGCGCCAAAGGCGCGCAAGCCGTCTTTTGTTTTGATCAGGCCGAATTCGACAATATACCAATAAAGCCGCGCCAGCATTTTCTGCGCGCCGTGTTCAATCGCCTTGGGCCCGCCGAGGCCGTATTTGCGCATATATTCCGCAAAAACCGGATTTGACAAAAGCGGCACATGTCCGAAGAAATCGTGGAAAATGTCAGGCTCGACCAGATAATCGAGTTCATGCTCTTCGCGCATCCACCAAGCGACAGGGAAACGGCGATTAGCCAGATGATTGAAGAAGACATCGTCGGGAATAAGGCCCGGCACGGCGATCAACTGCCAGCCCGTAGCGTCGCCCAAAACCTTGTTGGCGTCTTCCAGCCGCGGGATCGCGTCGCCGGCGTTCAGCTTTTCAAGACCGTCAAAATATTCCTGCGCCGCAAAACCCGGCAGCAGCTTTTTCTGGCGGTCATAGAGGAAACGCCAACGCGCCTGCTCCGCCTCCGTGTAGCGCTCATAAGGCTGCTCCACGGTGTAATCCGCGCGCATATGCTCGTAATCGCCGCGCAGCGCGTGGCTGGTGTTCGCGGCGAAAGGATTCTTCGGGGCTGTGGCGGTGGAATTGGTCATTTCGTTCATAGGTTGTAATTTAGGCATTAAGATCGGGATTTCTTGCCAGATTTATTGAAAAATAAGAGAATTTTGATATATTTTCCTGTAATTACTGAATAAACAGGAATTTTTCCCGTGATTGACGATATCGACAAGAAAATCCTCGCTCTGCTTCAACGTGACGGCCGCCTGACCAACGCCGAGATCGCGGAAAAGGTTGGCCTTTCCGTCTCCGCCGCCCACCGCCGGGTGAAACAGCTTGAGGCCTCAGGCGTTATCAAGGGCTATGGCGCCAAGGTCGACCGTTCAGCCGCGGGGCTCTCCCTTCTCGCCTATGTTTTTGTAAAGCTCGACTCGCATGCGGAGGATCATCTCGCTGCATTCGAAAAACAGGTGAACCTGATGGACGAGGTGGTGTCCTGCTCCGCCGTTTCCGGCGGCGGCGATTACATCCTGCAGGTCGTGGCGAAAGACATGGATAGTTTCGCGGAGGTGGCGCTTAAAAAACTGGTGCGCCTGCCCGGCGTGAAGGACTCCTCGTCCCACTTTGTTTTGTCGAACATGAAGGAAGCCGCCGGCTGGCCGCTATCCGTCTAGGGCGAAACGGACAGCGGCCGCCGGAAACATCAGGCTTTGGGGCGTAAAAAAGCCTGACGCTGTGCAAAAAGCGACAGTTCGGCGCTTGTCAGCGCACCATTCGCATTGAGGTCTGAAGACGCGAAAATCGCGTTCTGCAAACCCAAATACTCCCCCTGCTGCATTTTGCCGTCTTCGCCTGCGAAGGCGTAGAAGGTGTGGCGGGCGACGGCGTCAATGCGCGTCTGCTCTGCATCGCCGAGCGCCAGCGGCGCCGAGATCGGCAGGGCGACGGTTTTAACGCTTTCACCGTCCTCCACCGAAATAAACCCATTGAGATTGGCGAGCTCCGCCGTGACAACGGTCATCGCCGCAAATTCGTTTACGTCGAGGACGTCATCGCCATTGCGGTCTGCGCGAGCGAACACAGCTTGTGCATGAGCTGCCGCTTCAGACCGTGACAGGGCGGTCAGCGCGCCATCGTCATAAGCGCCGCCCGGCTTCAACCCTGCATAAGAAGCAGCGGCGACAGCGACGGTCGCAAAAGCGGCGGTGACGGCGTTCATCAAGATGGTGGCGGGCATAGCGTCCTCTCCTCGTCTCTCGCATGCTAGGAGTAAGCGCCGATCTGGACCGATTGACGGTTTAAAGATGATTTCTCTGTGGTCGCGCCGCCTTAATCCGGCCTTGTGTTAAGCTTTTGGCCGTAATTGCGCCCCAAAGATCGCTTTCGCCTTGTAACGACAGCCGTTCCCGCAACCAAAGGATGAAACCCGCTTTGATGGTCCCGTCTTTCCTCAAAATGACTTACGGCAGGGATGGCGGCGCGGTCTTTCTTACAGCCCGCGCAGGGAGAACGACGATCAACGGGATTCGCTGTCTCGATAAACGCGGCGTTATAGGAGTGATCGATTATCCGCGCTTCGTCATCAGTTCCGTGTTCCGCGCGTCGGCGGTCATCATTTGCGATGTCGAGCGCATGACGCCCGACTATGAGGCTCGCGTCATCAAGGCCCTCAGAGGGTGGCGCAGCATGGCTCAGCCGCCCGTCATCCTCAATGCGCCGCCGAAGCCGTTGCGGCGCTACGAGCTTTTGAAAAGGCTCTGCAAGCTGGGCTTAAACCGGAAGGATGTTCACCGGCTTGACGATCCGTACACAATCGAAAAAGCACGCTTCCCCTGCTTCATTCGCGACGAGACCGGACATCACCTGACGCCGGATTCGCCCCGTCTTTTGCATTCGCGTGACGAACTCGCCGATGAAATCTCCAAATTGGAGCAAAACGGCGTCCCGGCTTATGGAAAAATCGTGGTCGAATTCGAAGACACCCGCGACGACACCGGCATGTATTGCAAGATGGCGTATTACAGGGTTGCTGATGCGCTAATCCCTGCGCACCTGTTCTGGAATCCGGAATGGTTCGTGAAATATCCAAAGCCCGGCCTCGTAGCCGAGCGTCCCGACCTGGTTGAACGCGAGCGCAATTTTGTCCAGTCGAGCCCGCATGAAGCCGACATCGCCAAGCTGTTCGACATCGCGGGAATTGAATATGGACGCATCGACTACGGGGTCCGCAAGGATGGCGGGATCCATGTATTTGAAGTCAATACGAATCCCAACAGCGCCGTTCCAAGCCTCGTCGCGCCGGAGAGACAACCCTATATCAATCCCGTTCAGCAGCGAATTGTCAGCGCGCTTGAACGGCTTGCAGACGAAAACCCTTGCATGCGCCTTGCATGGCCACGCGACGAGTTACTCTACCGGCTAAAACGTCAATTATGATCGAGAAAACCATGGCTGCACGAAACAGCGGTGAAAAACGCGTGATTGAATGGTTGAAGGCGTGGGCGAAGGCGATCCGAGACAATGATTTGGCCTCGGGCCGCGCGCTGTTCGCCGAGGACGCCTCCGGTTTCGGCACGATTACGTTGAGGACAGACGGCCTGGACGATCTGGTCGAAGGCCAATGGTCCCGCGTGTGGGCAAACACGACGGGTTTCGATTTCGATTGGAAGGGGCTTTCCATCCGCCTCTCGCCAGACGGATTGCAGGCGGGCGTTCAGACCTTGTGGACATCGACGGGAAAAGAGAAAACCGGCGAAGACAGAGATCGCGAGGGACGCGCGACTATTATTCTCACGCGTAATTCGAAAGAGGCCGACTGGAAATGCGTCCACACGCATTTTTCCATGTGGCCGAACTGCGCCGATCACGAATTGCTGAAGTAAAGCGCCGCAACGTTTACTCGGCGGGCTGGGCGGCGGTATCCGGCCGAGGCTCCGATGCAGACGGCGCCGCCTCGCCATGCACCCGCGCCCACCGCTCCTTGATCATTTTTGACGTCAGGCGCGAGCCGTCAGGCGACCATCCCGGCGGCCCGAATGTATAGCCGGCGACTTCCTTCAGCGACGTCGCCTTCGAGATATCCTTGGCGATGCCGATCCACTCATGGAACGAGATCACCAGCGGATTATAGGTGCCGAGATTCTTGATGATGCCGTAGCGGGGCTTTTCCGCGTCGTCTTCGGGAATGAAGGTTCCGAACATCCGGTCCCAGATGATCAGGATGCCCGCATAATTGGCGTCGAGATATTTCGGATTGGTGGCGTGATGCACACGATGATGGCTGGGCGTGTTGAAGATCCATTCGAAAGGACCCATCCGCCCGATCAGCTCCGTATGAATCCAGAACTGATAGAGCAGGCTAATGGCGCCCACAAAGGCGACCATTGCCGGGTGGAACCCCATAAACACCAGCGGCGTCTTGAACAGCAGCGAACCGAGGATATTGCCGGTCCAGGTCTGCCGCAGCGCCGTTGTCAGATTGTAGTGCTGGGAGGAGTGATGAATCACATGGCTCGCCCAGAACCATCGCCGTTCGTGACTGATGCGATGCCACCAGTAATAGCGCAGATCGTCCAGCGTGAGGCAGAGCAGCACCGCCCACCATGTGTTGGGAATTTTGAACGGGGTCAGTTCATAAGCGGCGACAAAAACCACGCCGATGACAAAGATGCCGCCAAAAAGAGGGGCAATCTGGCTGCCGAACCCCATAAGGAGGCTCGCCGCTGAATCCTTCGCCTCATAGCGCCCGCGCCCCGTCAGGCGCGCCGCCACGATCTCAATCAGCACAAGGACGAGAAACGCGGGAACCGCGTAGCCGACGATATCCGGAAACTCAAACTCCATGGCCCTTATGTACCCTCGTCCGGGCCCAGTTTGCGAGCCCATTCTGCAGCGCCCTCCGCCGCAATCACGAGCGTTCTGGAGCCCGGATCGTTAGGCCGGATCACCAGCGCATCCTCTTCGGCTTTGGCTCTTAAGGCGACGGCAGGCAACCGCCGGGTGACAAGATCCAGCCCCAGACGGGACACGAGGGCGATGTCCCCGCCCGCCCCTTCAGCGATCGCAGCGCGCCCTTCCCGGTCTATGAGCCAGCGTTGCGGACGGAAATCCGGCTCATCGAAGGCGAGCCGCTCGGATGCGGATTCTCGCGTCACCGCCGCCGGCGGCGATCTGAAAACAATCCAGGCTACAGCCACCATGAACGCAATGGCGCCAAGCGAGATCAAAGAGTCGATGAGGAGATTTCCCGTCATATGCCGATTTAATCGCTCTGGCTTTCAAGCTGCGCCGTCCCGGTTTCGTGAGCCGCGTGATCGGCAAAATGCACTCCAAAGAAATAAGGCCAGATGAACAGCGCCAAAAGCCCCTTCCAGAAGCCCATTTTCAAAAACCCGACGGAAAAGAGCCAGCCGATAAACCACAACACGCCCAGACCGCCATGTTGCTCGATTTTCACCGGTTTGTTCATCAGCCCGCCTCCAGTTTTCGGAATGTAGAATACGCTCTCAAAACAGGTCCAATTTGATTTCAATCAACCGCTGTATCAATAGCGCGCCAGCCCTATTGCGTTGCAGCAAGCAGTTCCTCGAGATACGGCGCCCAGATTTTCGCAATTGTGTGCGTGCCGTGACCGCGCGTTTCGTCCGTAATCGGTAGAACCACCGCCTTGCCATTCGGGACTTTCGCGGTCTCGGTTTCGAGGATGTTCAGTTCCGGCGGATTGACTTGGTCGTCTGCCGAATTGATCGCAAGAAGCGTTGTCGTGATCTCGCGTAGATGCGGCGCCGGATTGTAATTGCGCGAGGCGTCGAAAGCATAAATCGTATCGTTGGGGTCAAGCGCGCTCGTGTAGCGTTCCACGAGCTGGTCCAGAAACGCCTCGGCGTCTTCGCGCGTCGGCGCATCTTTCTGATATTGCAGCGGGCTCGACACCATGAAGATCAGCGGATACATCGCCGCTTTCATGCCTCTCATGGGTTTCTTCTTGTAGTTTCCGCCCTTCCATTCGGGATCGTCCATGATCGCGTCGATGACCATCTTGCGCTGCATCCGGTTGCGCCCTGCGATCTCCACCGGCAGGCTTGCAAGCGGCATCGCGGCGTCCATGAAATCCGGATACATATAAGCCCAAACCCATGAGTGCATACCGCCCATGGAGGTTCCCATGACGAGGCGCAGATGATCGACTTCAAGCCCATCCGTCAGAAGCGCATGCTGGGCGCGCACCATGTCGTCATAATCATATTTCGGGAACTGCATCCGCATGCCGTCTGACGGCTTGGATGAATCCCCGTGGCCAATCCCGTCCGGCAGGATGATAAAATATTCCTCCGCATCGAGAAGCCCACCTTTTTTGAAAAGATAGTCCGCAAACACCGGCCGCAGCAGTGAACCGCCCGATCCTGTCGTGCCGTGCATGATGAGAATGGCGTTCGACGCGCGGCCCGATTCATCCCGGCGTAAGGTTCCGATGGTGCGATAATGGATGCTAAGGTCCATCGTCTCGCCGGTTCCGAACTCGAAATCGTCGATGACGAAATCACCCTCACGCGGCTGCGGATAGACATCCTGCGCCTGCGCGGATGAGAGTGGCCAGAACAGAACGGCGAACACGACGGCGAACAGGCCGAAAATAAAAGAACGATGCCGCATAAGACCTCCATATCTGGAAGAAATCTTACCGCACTCCGCCCGGAGCGTCACGACGAGAGCTGCATAAAGAAAAACGGCGCGCCCGGTGGGCGCGCCGTTCAATTCAATAATCGTAGCGCAGCTTAGCCGACGATTTCGTCTTTGGAGAAGAAGAACTCGATTTCCTGCGCCGCGGTGTCCGGGCCATCAGAACCGTGGACGGAGTTTTCGCCGATGGAAAGCGCGAATTCCTTGCGGATCGTGCCTTCGGCAGCTTCCGCCGGATTGGTCGCGCCCATGATCTCGCGATTGCGCGCGATGGCGTTTTCACCTTCAAGAACCTGAACGACGACGGGCTCCGACATCATGAACTCGACCAGCTCACCGAAGAACGGCCGCTCTTTGTGGACGCCGTAAAAGCCTTCCGCCTGATCCTTCGACATGCGGATCCGCTTGGAGGCGACGACGCGAAGGCCGCCTTCTTCAAGCTTGGCGATGATTTTGCCAGTGATGTTCCGGCGCGTCGCGTCCGGCTTGATGATGGAGAAGGTGCGTTCGAGCGCCATGGGTCAGTCCTCAACTTGTTGTGGAAAATCCGATTTGGCGGGTTCCTAGCAATGCTTTTGCATTGCGGCAAGCCTTAAACGAAAAGGGCGGCCTTGGGGCCGCCCTTCCCGTGAAATTAAAGGTTTTATGACGGATTACGCCGCCTTGCCGTAGAGCTTGTCGCCGGCTTTCGCCATGTCGCGGAATTTCTCCGGCGGATTGAAGCGTGCGCCGTATTTCTGGGCGAGGCTTTCCGCCTTGCGGACAAAAGCGTCGACGCCGATGGTGTCGATATGGCTCATGGGCCCGCCGGTCCAGGGCGCAAAGCCCCAGCCGAAAATCGCGCCAAGATCGGCCGATTGCGGATCGTGAACGATCCCTTCAGCGTAACATTGCGACGCCGGGATCAGCTGGGCGTAGAGAAGGCGCTCTTTGGCCTCTTCCAGTGAAGGCTGGTCCTTGGAAACAGGGAAATATTCGGACAGCCCCTGCCAAAGATGTTTTTTGCCGCCTTCCGGATATTCATAGAAACCGCCGCCGGATTTGCGGCCTTTGCGGCCCAGATCCTCAACCATTTTAACGAGCAGGTCTTCAACGCCTGACGGCTTGTAGTCCTTGCCCAACTCTTTCTTGGTGGAGTTCATAATGCGCAGGCCTAGCTCAAGCGAGGTTTCGTCTGTGAGCGCCAGCGGCCCCACAGGCATACCCAGAGACTTCGCTGCATTTTCAATGAGCGCCGGTTTGATCCCTTCCGCGACCATCAGCATCGCTTCATTGAGGTAAGGCGGCACGACCCGGTTGGTGTAAAAGCCGCGCGTATCTTTGACGACAATCGGCGTTTTCTTGATGAGCCGCACATAATCGAGCGCCGTCGCCAGCGCCTTGTCGCCGGATTTTTCGCCCGGAATGATTTCGACGAGCGGCATCTTGTCCACCGGCGAGAAGAAGTGAATGCCGATGAACTGGTCCGGGCGCTCCGAATGTATCGCAAGGCCCGTAATCGGCAAAGTCGACGTGTTGGACGCAAAAATAACATCCTTGCCGATCACGGCTTCGGTGCGTTTGATAACATCGGCCTTCACGTCCGGGTCTTCAAACACGGCTTCGATAATCAGGTCGACATCTTTGAGGTCATCGTAATCGGTCGTTGGCGTGATGCGGGCGAGCAGCTCGTCGCCTTTTTCTTTCGTCACCTTGCCGCGGGAGACGCCTTTTTCGACGATCTTTTCTGAATAGCCTTTACCTTTTTGGGCGTATTCAAGATCGCGGTCGAGCAGCACGACTTCGGCGCCGCCTTTCGCCGTGACGTAAGCAATGCCGGCGCCCATCATCCCGGCGCCGAGAACGCCGACCTTTTTCAGTTCAGAAGCAGGCACGTCTTTCGGCCGCTGTTCGCCTTTTTCCGCCGCCTGTTTGTTGATGAACAGCGTGCGGATCATATTGCGGGTTTGCGCAGAGGACAGGAGCTTCAGGAAATATTTGGACTCAATCCGGATCGCCGTATCCATGGGCACGATCGAGCCTTCATAGAGGCATGACAGAATGTACTGGATCGCGGGGTAATTGTGGTTTGTCTCTTTTTGCGCCATCGCATTGGCGCCGATGAAGAACTGAACCGCGCGCGGATCCATGGCCCCGCCGCCGCCCGGAAATTTGAAGCCTTTCTTGTCCCAGGGCTGCACTGCTTTCGGGTTGGCCTTCACCCATTCCTTGGCTTTCGCGACAACCTGATCGGCGGGAACGACGTCCTGAACAATACCTTGCGCCTTCGCCGTCGCCGGATCGATCGGCTTGCCTTGCGTCGCCAGCATCGCCGCATTTTGAAGCCCTGCAAGACGCGGCAAGCGCTGTGTGCCGCCGGCGCCGGGAAGAAGCCCGACCTGCACTTCCGGCACACCGAGCTGGATCTTCGGGTTGTCGGCGACGACGCGATGATGACAGGCGAGAACGATCTCAAGGCCGCCGCCAAGCGCCAAGCCGTTTACCGCCGCAGCCACCGGCTTGGCGAAAGCCTCGCCCTTTTGCAGCGCCTTGACCGGCTGACCGCCGGTTTCAAGCTTGCGGAAGACACTATTCAGCGTGAACGCGCTTTCGAATTGTTCCTTTTTTGATGTTGGCGCGCCGCCCGCGCCGCCGCTGCCGAGCATGTTGAGATCAGCGCCGGCGAGGAAGCCAGACGCTTTTCCTGACGTGATGACGGCGCCTTTGACATTCTCATCCGCCAGAAATGCATCGACCCAGTTTGCAAAATCCTGCATCAGGTCGGCGTCCCATACATTCATGGACTTGCCGGGGACATCAATCGTAACGAGCGCAATGCCGTCGCTGTCGACGTCAACATTCAGTGTTTTGTAAGTCATGTTTTTCTACCCGTCCGAATTGTTTAATTTACGCGCTCAATAATCGTCGCGGTGCCCATGCCGGCGCCGATGCAAAGTGTAATCAGCGCTGTTTCCTTCCCTGAGCGTTCAAGCTCGTCGACCATGGTGCCCATAATCATGGCGCCGGTGGCGCCGAGCGGGTGGCCCATGGCGATCGCGCCGCCATTCACATTGATATCGGCATGATCGATGTCGAGCGCTTGCATGAAACGCAGAACGACAGACGCAAAAGCTTCGTTGAGCTCCCAGAGATCAATGTCTTTCTTGTCCATGCCAGCGCGTTTCAAAGCCTTCGCCGCGGCGAATTCCGGCCCGGTGAGCATGATGGTCGGTTCAGAGCCGATAGACGCCATGGACCTGATCCGGGCGCGCGGCTTGATGCCGAGTTTCTTGCCAATTTCTTCATTGCCGATCAGCACCGCCGCAGCGCCGTCAACGATCCCTGAGGAATTGCCGGCGTGATGGACGTGATTGATCTTTTCAAACTCGGCGTATTTCTGAAGCGCCACGGCGTCGAAGCCGGGGAATTCACCGAGCATGGCGAAGGACGGGTTGAGCGCGCCGAGGGACTGCATGTCGGTATTCGCCCGAACGGTTTCGTCATGGTCAAGGAGGACGTCGCCGATGACATCTTTCACCGGCATGATGGATTTTGAGAACCGGTTTTCTTTCCAGCTTTGCGCCGCGCGTTTCTGGCTCTCCACCGCATAGGCATCCACATCGTCGCGGGAAAGACCGTATTTGGTGGCGATGAGGTCCGCGGAAATGCCCTGCGGCACGAAATAGGTTTTGAAGGCCGTGGTCGGGTCCGTCGGCCAGGCGCCGCCATCCGAGCCCATGGGCACGCGCGACATGGATTCGACGCCGCCGCCAATGGTGAGATCCGCCTCGCCCGCCTTCACCTTGGCCGCCGCGATATTGATCGCTTCGAGCCCTGAAGCGCAGAACCGGTTCACCTGAATGCCCGACGTTGTTTCCGGATAGCCGGCATTGAGGATCGCCGTGCGGGTGACGACCGCGCCCTGCTCTCCCACGGGAGAGACGCAGCCAAAAGCCACATCCTCGATTTCGCCGGCGTCGATCTCGCTGCGGTCGCGAATGGCTTCCAGAACCTGCGTCGCGAGGCCGACTGGCGTCACCTCGTGGAGGGAGCCGTCCGGCTTGCCTTTGCCGCGCGGGGTGCGGACTGCGTCATAAATATAGGCTTCCGTCATGGGAGCGTCCTTTCGACCTGAGGGTCTTCGCAAAATGAAACTCTTCTTGAGCGCTGGGGGTGCGCTCCAGTTCTTCCAGGCCAGTAGTTAGAACCCGAGCGGGCGGGAGGCAATGGCGCGATGCAGCAAGACAAAAGCCCGAACTCACATTTTCAACGGCCCCGGCATCGGCTAAGGCGGACGTGAAAAGCCCTTGGAGCCGCCCGGAACCGCTATGCCTCACACCGCCCCGCTCGACGCCCTCCGCAGCAGCATCAGAGAGCATTATCTCGCGCCGGAAGATGTGATCGGCCCCGAGCTCATCACCATGGCGGGCCTAGATCAAACAACGCGGGACGCCGCTCAGCGCCGCGCCGCGGATTTTGTCAGGACCGCCCGGGCCCATGCAGAGCGCTCCGGCCTCATTGATAAATTTTTACAGGAATATGGCCTGTCGACGGCCGAGGGCGTCACCCTCATGCGCCTCGCCGAAGCGCTCCTCAGAACGCCGGACGCAACAACCGCCGACGCCCTGATCGAAGACAAGATCGAGGCCGGCGACTGGTCCGCCCATAAGGGTAAAAGCCCCTTCCCCCTGGTCAATTTCTCAACCCGCGCGCTGATGCTGACCGCCGCCTGGCTGGACGATGTCGAAGCCCAGGACCCGCTCCGCCGGATGGTGCGCGCCACCAAGGAAACGCTCGACCGGCTGGGCGAGCCGGTGATCCGCGCGTCGGTGGGCCAGGCCATGCGCATCATGGGGGAACATTTCGTTCTCGGCGAAACCATCGCCGCCGCCATGAAGCGCGCCCGCAAATTCGAAGACAAGGGCTATGTCTTTTCCTTCGATATGCTCGGCGAGGCGGCGCATACAGAACAGGACGCGCAGCGATATTTCGACGAATACAAAGCCGCCATCGCTGCAATTTCAAAACATTCACGACATGAGTATGCGCCGGTAAATCCGGGAATCTCCGTAAAGCTTTCGGCGCTTCACCCGCGCTATGAATACGCCAAGAAGGCGCGCGTGCTCGCAGAACTTGGCGGGCGTGTCTGCGAGCTCGCCATTCAGGCGAAAGCCGCCAATATGGGCTTTAATATCGACGCGGAAGAGGCGGATCGCCTCGACCTTTCCCTGGACATCATCGAAATGCTGATGCGCGACCCGGCCCTTGCCGGATGGGACGGGTTTGGCGTCGTAGTGCAGGCTTACCAGCGCCGGGCGCCGCATGTGCTCGACTGGCTGGCGGCGCTTTCCCGCGAGACCGGGCGGCGGATCATGGTGCGCCTCGTGAAGGGCGCCTATTGGGATTCTGAAATCAAACGCGCCCAGGTGATGGGGCTCGAAAGCTATCCCGTCTTCACCCGCAAGGTGCTGACCGATGTGAGTTATCTCGCCTGCGCGCGGAAGCTTTTCGACAATATCGACGTCTTCTTCCCACAATTCGCCACCCACAACGCCCTCTCCGCCGCCATGGTTCAGGCGATGGCCGGCGACCACAAGGATTACGAGCTCCAACGCCTCCACGGCATGGGCGAGGCGCTCCATGACAGCCTTTTGGAAACTGGCGCGCGCTCACGCATTTACGCCCCGGTCGGCGGCCACAAGGAACTCTTGCCTTATCTCGTGCGGCGTCTTTTGGAAAACGGCGCCAACTCCTCTTTCGTCAACCAGCTGATCGATCCGGATTTATCGGTCGATGACGTGGTCGCCGATCCGCTCGACGAGATCGCGGACATTACATCCTACCCAAATCCGCATATCCCGGCGCCGCGCGATTGCCTGAACGGTGAACGCCTTTCCGCAAAAGGGTGGGACGAGACTCACCCGCCAACTGCGGCAAAGATGTCGCCTGCGGTTCGCAGCGCTCTCGTTCCTGTCGATGCCCGTCCGATCGTCAACGGCAAGTTGCTTTCCGGCGCAAAAGAACCCGTCATCAACCCGGCCTTCACCAACGATCCGGTGGGTTCAGCGCAACCCGCAAATGAAGACGCCGTCGACAAGGCGTGCGCCGCCGCATCCGCCTTCGCGGGTGAATGGGCTGGGACGCCAGCCAAACAGCGCGCCGATGCCTTGCGCCGCGCTGCAGACATGCTGGAGAACCGCGGGGAGCAGTTCATGGCGCTCGCGGTTTACGAGGCTGGCAAGACCTGGCCTGACGCTATCGCCGAACTGCGCGAGGCCGTGGACTTCCTGCGCTATTACGCTGACCGCAGCGAAGAGCTGCAAACACCTCCCCTGGGCGTGATCGCCTGTATTTCCCCCTGGAATTTCCCTCTCGCGATTTTCCTCGGACAGGTCAGCGCGGGGCTTGCCGCCGGTAATTGCGTCATCGCCAAACCCGCTGAACAGACCCCGCTGATCGCGTTCGAGGCGGTCAAGCTTCTCCTTGAAGCCGGCGTTCCCCCGGCGGCGCTTCACTATCTGCCCGGTGACGGCCCAACCGTCGGCGCGCCCTTAACGGCGCATCCCGCTATAGGCGGCGTTGTTTTCACCGGCTCCACAGAAGTCGCACAGATCATCAAGAAAAGCCTTGTCGCCGCGGGCAAGCATGATGCGGCGCTTATCGCCGAAACCGGCGGTATCAACGCCATGATCATCGATTCCACCGCGCTGCTGGAGCAGGCGGTGAAAGACGTTGTCGATTCAGCATTCCAGAGCGCTGGCCAGCGCTGCTCCGCGTGCCGGCTTGTTTGCATTCAGGAAGACGTCGCTGACCGGTTTAATGAAATGCTCGCCGGCGCCATGAGAGAGCTCGCTGTCGGCGATCCTTCGGAATTATACACCGATGTGGGACCCGTCATCGACGAGGAAGCGCGATCCAATATTCAAAACTATGCGGATCACATCAAATTCGAAGCAAAGCTGATCGCGACAGCGCCGGAAACAGAACATGGCGTCAACGGAACATTCATCAGCCCGGCCGCCTTCGAAATTCATAAACTGTCCGAACTGAAACGAGAAATCTTCGGCCCCGTCCTCCATGTATTGCGCTACAGCGCCGACAAACTCGACATGCTCGTTAACGAGATCAACGGCCTTGGCTACGGTCTCACCATGGGCATCCACACACGCATCGACGAAACCATGGAGCGTATCGCCCGGCGTGCGCGCATCGGCAATATCTATGTGAACCGGAACCAGATCGGCGCGGTTGTCGGTGTCCAGCCCTTTGGCGGCGAAGGCCTGTCCGGCACCGGCCCCAAAGCGGGCGGACCGCACTATCTCACGGCGCTGACCCAGCGGCCGCGCCCCGAGGGCGCCGCGCTGGCGCCCGTCATGGATAGCGATGAGATGTCTTTAGAAAAAGCCGCTTTCGAAAACGCAATCGACGCTTTGCGGCCATGGGCCAATTGTGACCGCAAGCCGATCCTTGACAAAGCCATGAGCGCGCTGAGCGGTCTCAACGCCAATATCAAACAGGCCGTCGATGAAGCGCTTGCTCAATTTACATCGACTACGGAACTTCCCGGTCCTACAGGCGAGTCGAACACGTTAAGGCTTAGACCGCGGGGCATCGCCCTCTGTCTTGGCGGAGATAATCCGGACGGCGGCGACGTCGTGAAACAGATACTTCTTTGCCTCGCTGCAGGCGGCCCCGTGATCACCCTCCAAAGCGATATCGCAAAAACAGTAGCAGCGGCCATGAACGCCGCCGGGGCGCCGAAAGGCGTTATCAGCTTTATCGGCCCCCATGCTTCCCACGCCCTATTGCGAGACCGGCGCCTGCGTCTCGTCGTCTTCGATGGCGGTCCCGCCGCTCGCGCCGACATCGAAACAGTGCTCGCCGAACGGCAGGGGGCGATTATTCCGCTCCTCTCGAGCCTCGACGCGCCCTGGCGCTTTGCCGCAGAACGCACTTTAACCATAAACACCACGGCGGCCGGCGGCGACGTTCGATTGTTGTCACTGGGCGAATAAGGCTACACTGCCGGGGTAAAACGCCATTTGACCGCCTGGACTGCTACACTCATCGCAGCAGAAGGGCGCTTCGCCGCAGCGCGCTTGGCCCGCGCCGAAGGACACGCCATTTTTTCATGAACAAACCCGAGACCATAAAAATGAGCACTATTCCAGTTGACGCGCCGAAGACGGGGCCGTTCATCGCCGCGCCGGGAAGCTCGCGCGAGTGGATGAACTGGATCTTCGCCGACAAGGCGCGCATGTTCTGGATTCTCCAGATTGCGGGCTGGCTCGGCTTTTTTGCGCTTCACATCCTCAGCGTCTCGACCTTCGTCGCAGGCCGGTCTTCGGACTCGCTGCTCTATTCCGTCGCCTCTTCGCTGATCGGCTTTTTGACGACGAGCATTCTCGCACGGCCGATTTACCGTTTTGCGCGCCGTCAAGGACCCGCGCTGCTCCTTACCATTGTGCTGACCTCCACAATATTGATGGCGGTCGCCATGTCGGCCATGAAGGCGCAAACCTTTGGCTTTCTTTTTGGCAATGGCTGGATGGATTTGCGCGGGGCAAGCCTTGGCACCACCAATTATCTTCTACTCATTGTGCCGGACCTGCCCGTGAACCTTTTCCTTCTCGGCTCCTGGGCGGGCTTTTATTTCGGCATCAATTATTATCTGAAACTTCGCAGCGAAATGGAGCGCGCAATCTTTTCTGCGAGACTGGCTGACCAGGCGCAGCTCAAAATGCTGCGCTATCAGCTTAACCCGCATTTTCTTTTCAACACCCTCAATGCGATTTCAACGCTTGTCCTTGAGCAAGACGGCAAGCAAGCGAATTCCATGCTGACGCAATTGTCGGCGTTTCTGCGCTATTCCCTCGACAATGATCCATTGCAGAAAACAACGCTCGCAGAGGAAGTACGCGCGCTGGAGCTTTATCTTACCATTGAAAAAACCCGTTTCGCCGACCGGCTGACCGTCAAATTCGATGTCGATGAAGACACGCTCGGGGCTTATGTGCCCTCCCTCATCCTTCAGCCGGCGATTGAAAACGCCATCAAATACGCCATCGCCCAGATGGAATCGGGCGGTGAAATCCGCATCACCGCCAAACGCGAAGGTGGCATGCTCGCCATGACCGTCTGTGACAATGGGCCAAACGCGCCGGAAGATCCGAATGCGCTTCTCGATAATGTCAAAACCGGGGTTGGCCTCGTTAATATGCGTGACCGCCTAGGCTATCTTTATCAGGAAAGAGCGCAGTTCCAACTGCGCCATGTGGAGCCGCAGGGGATGTGCGTATCCTTGCGCATTCCATTTGAAACACGGGGATAAGAACAAATGAGCGACGAAAAAATCCGCGTCATTCTGGTTGATGACGAACCACTGGCCCTGAGGGGATTGAAACTTCGCCTGCAAGCTTTTCCGGAAATCGAAATTGTAGGTGAATGCGCCAATGGCCGCGAGGCTGTAAAAGAGATCAAGGCGCTGACGCCTGATCTTGTTTTTCTGGATATACAGATGCCGGGCCTTGACGGATTCGGAGTCGTTCGCGCCATGATTGGCGCGCCGGCGCCGCTCTTTATTTTCGTCACCGCCTACGACAAATACGCCATTGACGCCTTCGAGGCGAACGCGCTCGATTACATCGTCAAACCGGTGGAGGAAGAACGCCTCAGCGACGCCCTGCACCGCGCGCGCGAAGCGCTGAAAAGCAAAGCGGCGGCGAGCCGTGAATCAAAGCTCATTGAAATGCTCGCCTCCCTTTCCGACGATGACCGTGACCGAATTAAAGAGCTCATCGCCGATCCCGAATGGACCGACAAACAGCGTTATCCGGAACGCCTTTCCTTCAAGGACGGCTCAAAAGTCGTCATGCTCGACGCCGATGAAATCGAATGGATCGACGCCGCCGGCGACTATATGTGCATCCATGCCGGCGGAAAGACCCATATCATCCGCGAAACCATGAAAGCGCTGCAAACACGCCTCGATCCGGAGCGGTTTCAACGCGTTCACCGGTCGGCCATCGTCAATGTGAAACGGGTCAAGGAACTGCACCCGCATTCCAATGGCGAGTATTTTCTTATTCTCGATAATGGCGCCGAACTGAAACTCTCACGTTCCTATAAGGATGTGGTCGCCCGCTTTCTCTAGCCGAGCAGGATCTTTTCGGCGCGCGCGAGGTCTTCCGGCGAATTGATGTTGAGAAACGCATTCTCTTCCTCAAACATCACTTGTTCGGCGTGAACACTGTCAGCAAGCTCCTTTAGGGGAAAACCGTAAGCGTCCGGCGCCGTTGAAAGCGCAGCATGCAAAGCATCGCAGCGCCAGTAAGCAAAGGTCGGATGAACGCCCGCCGCATCGCAAGCAATGGCCGAACCAATGCCGCCGGACAAGCGCTCATAGAGGTCGGCGGGAAGGAACGGCCCGTCTATAGGCACGGACAAAAATCCTTCCGCCTCCGGCGCATGGTCTGCGATCCACGACAGCGCCGCCCAAAGGCCTGCGGCGGGGCCGAGCGGTCCATCGGCCCGATCAGAAACAACAGTCACGCCGGCGCCGTAATCATGGGCTCCGGACATCAATATGCGGTCTGACTGCGGCGCCAGCCGCGCCAGCACATGATCGGCAAGCCGCCGCCCGGCGAGCATGAGCGCGCCTTTATCGGCGCCGCCCATGCGCCGCCCTCCACCTCCTGCAAGGATGACGGCAATCCTCTCCGTGTTCTTGTCGGGCGTTCCATTTACTTGTGGCATCGTCTACAACACGCGTCGAAAAAGCTTCAAAATCATGCCCTTATATCTGATTTTCTTATTCTTTGTCACAGCTGTGCTTTACGCCTCGGTCGGGTTCGGCGGCGGCTCCACCTATAACGCGCTGCTGGTCCTGTCCGGCGCCGATTACCGCATCCTTCCTGCGATCGCGCTGAGCTGCAACATCATTGTCGTCGCCGGGGGAACCTTCGCCTTCGCCCGCAGAGGCAATCTGCAGTTTCGCCGGATCGCGCCTTTTCTGATCACTTCCATCCCGGCCGCCTGGGCGGGCGGTCGCATCCCTGTTTCGGAAACGCTGTTTATCGGCGTCCTGGGCTTTTCGTTACTGGCCGCCGGGTTGCATCTGGCGCTCGACCGCAAACGCGATGCGGATGCGGATGTGCAGCCTGCTTCTTCGATGCTTGCCTGGATCGTCGGCGGCCTGATCGGATTTCTTTCCGGCCTTGTCGGCATTGGCGGCGGCATTTTCCTGGCGCCGGTGCTCTATCTCATTCGCTGGGGCAAGCCGAAGGAAATCGCCGGCGCCTGTAGCGTCTTCATTCTCATGAATTCGCTTTCAGGGCTGACCGGCCAACTCATGAAACTTGGCGACATGGGCGCGCTCTCCATGATCGGGGATTACTGGATGCTGTTTCCGGCGGTGCTGATTGGCGGGCAAGTCGGCTCACGCCTCGCGAATGTGGGCCTATCGAGCCTGGCCATCAAACGCCTGACCGCTGTGCTCATTCTTTATGTCAGCGTGCGTCTCCTGCTGCGCTGGTATGGCATGGTCTTTTAACGCAGGCGCACGAACTCGACTTTATCGCCGGCTTCAAGCGCCGGCGCATGCGCCAAACGGCGAAGGAGCGCGTTGGCTGTCCCAAAAGGAAAGAGCAGCGAGCTATCCTGGTTCGGCGCCAGCGTAATGACCCCGTCTTTTTCCTGCGCCCGCATATAAGCCTCACGACCGCCATTCGCGCTAACCGGGGCCGCCAGAGCCGCCGTCCAAAACGGCGCCGACCAATCCTCTCCAGCCAGACGGCGCACCAGCGGCTGAACGAATAACGCCGCCGTAACAATCGCCGATGCGGGATTTCCGGGAAGGCCGATAACCCGCGTTTCACCAATCCTTCCACACCAGACAGGCTTGCCCGGCCGCACGGCGACTTTTGAAAATTTCGTTTCGCCGCCTTCTTTGGCGAAAGCCGATTTCACAAAATCATAATCACCGACGGAGGCGCCGCCCACCGGAATAATAATGTCGGTCTCGGCCCCGCGCTTGAAATAGTCGCGAATGGCGTCTTCGCTGTCGCTCGCACAGCCAAGATAGATCGCCTCCCCGCCCCACTTCCGGATCATGGCGCAAAGCGCATAGTGATTTGAATTGATGATCTCGCCAGGCTTCAACTCGGACCCCGGCTCCTTCAGTTCATCGCCATTGGAAAAGACCGCGACCTTTGGGCGGCGATAAACGCAAATCTCCGCTATATTCGCCGCCGCAAAAAGCGCGCTATGGATTTCATGAAGGCGCGCGCCTTTTTCGGCCAACATGTCGCCTTTTTTGAAATCGATTCCCGCAGCACGAATATTGCGCGGCTGTTCCTGATCCTCATTGACGGTGATGCGCTCGCCCTCGCGGGTCACATCTTCCTGTATCACAACATGATCGGCGCCCGCCGGAACTGCGCCGCCGGTGAAAATCCGCACCGCCTCGCCTTCGCCGACTTTGCCGTCAAAGGGCGCGCCGGCCGGAGCTTCGCCAATGACCGTGAGAACGGCCGTTTCTTTCATGTCAACGAAACGCACCGCATACCCATCCATCGCAGACGCCGGGAAAGGCGGCTGGGTCATGCGCGCCTTGACGTCTTCCGCAGCGATGCGATCAACGATCTCGCTCAGGCCTGTTTTTTCAGCGCCAAGTGGCGCAGCGCCATCCATTATGGCGGCGATAGCTTCATCAACGCTCAACATCAGCTAAGCACCGCGCCTGAAATCGCCGGACGCGCCGCCGGATTTTTCGACCAGCTTCACGTCTTCAATGATCATGGATTTATCGACGGCCTTCGCCATGTCGTAGATTGTCAGACATGCAGTCATGACCGCCGTAAGCGCCTCCATCTCGACACCGGTCTTGCCGGCGGTCTTGACCTCCGCCGTCACGATAAAAGCATGCGCGGCGTCATCGGGCTCAATCCGCACATTCAGTCCCGTAAGCGGCAAAGGGTGGCAAAGCGGAATAAGATCGCTGGTGCGTTTAGCCCCCATGATTCCGGCGAGTTCAGCGACGCTCGCCACATCGCCCTTTTTGACGCCGCCCGACCGCACGGTCTTATAGCTCTCAGCGGTAAAGACAACGCGGCCTTGCGCGACCGCGCGGCGCTCAGTCTCGGCCTTGGCCGAAACATCGACCATGCGCGCCCGGCCTTTTTCGTCAAAATGGGTAAGGTCCTTGGTCACTTACTTTTCCATCAGCTATTTTTCAGTAAGTCGGGGCATTAGCTCTACAAGATTACAGGGCTTGTGCCGGGAATCGAGCTGAAACGAGATCACCTTGTCCCAGCCGTCTTTGACGGCGCCGTTAGAACCAGGCAGGCAGAAAATGAATTTTCCCCTCACCACGCCCCCGCACGCCCGTGATTGCAGGGTCGAAAGACCTACGCTTTGAAAACTCACCTGATGAAAAATCACCGAAAAGCCTTCAATCTCTTTTTCGAATAGCGGACGAACGGCTTCTACGGTTACGTCCCTGCCCGTCAGCCCGGTTCCGCCGGTGGAAATGATGACGTCCACTTCCGGATCGTCGATCCATCTGGTCACGACATTCTGAATTGTTTCGATATCGTCGCGGACGAGATCACGCGCGGCAAGCTGATGCCCGGCCGCCTCAATCCTCTGAGCGAGAATATCGCCGGAGGTGTCATTGGCGCTTGTGCGCGTATCGCTGACCGTCAGCACCGCCACGCGCACAGGCCTGAACTCAAGCTCTTCATTGATGCCGTGCATTATTCTTCCTCGTCATTCCGCGCAGGCTGTCTCCAGCGGGCGGCGTCCTTATAGTCTTCTTTACGGGGTTCGATCCACGCCTCACCGCTTTTACGGATTTCCTTTTTCCAGAACATGGCCTCTGTCTTGAGGTAATCCATGAGAAAATCCGCCGCTTCAAAGGCTTCACGGCGATGCGCGCTGGCGACGCAGACCATGACGATCGGCTCGCCAGGCTCTAACGCGCCCACGCGGTGAATGATGAGCGCATCCTCAATTTCCCAGCGCTGGCGCGCTTTTGCTTCGATCTCTCCAATGGAGCGCTCGGTCACGCCAGGATAATGTTCGAGATAAAGCGCCTTGACGGGATCCCCGCCAGCGATGGCTCGCACCTTGCCAACAAAACTGACGACGGCGCCGGCGCCAGACGCTTTTTTCTCGAAGGCGGAAAGCTCCGCCCCCGGGTCGAAAGGCTCTGAGGCGACATTGATCATGGCTAGCCGCCGCTGACAGGCGGCAGGAAGGCGATTTCGTCTTCATCGCTGATCGCGGCGTCGCGGGGCGCAATCATTTCATTGATGATGAACCGCACGGACTTTTCGCCAAGCGCAGAAGCGAGAGCATCTTCTTTTGCGCAGAGGGCGGACACAAGGTCGTCAATCGTCTTCGTCGCTTCGCCGAGGGGCCAGTCGCGCGATCGTCCGCCGGCGGCGTCTGCAAGCTTTCCGAAAAAAAGGATGCGCGCCATCTCTACCCTCCCGTTACCGACATATGCCGGGAGACTGCCGGCGCGGCGCCGCGTTCAGAAATGTCGAATGTATGGCGCTCCGGTTTTTTCAGCATGGCCCGGTCGAGCGCAGCATCAAGCGCCTCTTGCGGGTTGTCTCCCCGCATGGCCGCGCGCAGGTCGACTTTTTCACCAGACCCCAGACACATATAGATCTCGCCGGTGCACGTAACGCGCACCCGGTTGCAGCCCGCGCAGAAATTATTGGTCAGCGGCGTGATCAGGCCAAGCACGCCGCCTGTCTCCTCAACCTTCAGATAACGCGCAGGTCCGCCGGTTTTCATCTCCAGCGGCGTCAGGGTCCATTGCGTCTGTAATTTATCCTGCATGACCGTGAGCGGCAGATATTGGTCAGTGCGGTCTTCCTCAATCTCGCCCAGCGGCATCACCTCGATTAGCGTCAGGTCCATGTCGCGGCCATGAGCCCATTCAATCATCGCCGGAATTTCATCCTCGTTGACGCCCTTCAGCGCCACCGTATTGATCTTGACCTTGAGACCGGCGGCTTGCGCAGCGTCAAGGCCGCGCAACACGTCCGACAAACGATCGCGCCGGGTAAGCGTCGCGAATTTGACGTCGTCAAGCGTATCAAGCGACACGTTGATACGTTTGACGCCGAGCGAGGCCAGCACATCGGCATGATGGAAAAGCTGCGTGCCGTTGGTGGTCAGCGTGAGTTCGTCAAGATCGCCCTTGTCGAGCCGCCGCCCAAGCCGCGCCATCAAGGTCATGATGTCCCGCCGGACCAATGGCTCGCCGCCCGTGATGCGGATTTTTCTGACGCCACGATCGATAAAGGCGCCGGCAAGCTGCTCCAGCTCTTCAAGCGACAACACATCGCGCTTGGGGAGGAACTTCATCTCCTCCGCCATGCAATAGGTGCAGCGCAGATCGCATCTGTCTGTCACGGAAAGGCGCAGATAGGTAATCTGGCGGCCGAATGTATCGCGAAGCGCTGTCATGGGTACTGATCTACCATGTGGGGCGCTTCGCGAGCAATTCCAGTCCTGAAAGCTAGGCCAGCCCGACGATCTGGCCGTCTTTATCGAGGCCAATTTCGAGCGCCGCCGGTTTTTTCGGCAGGCCCGGCATCGTCATGATATCGCCGCAGACCGCCACGACGAACCCTGCGCCGGCGGAAAGCCGCGCCTCACGCACCTCCAGCGTATGGCCCGACGGGGCGCCCAGATTGGTCGGGTCCGTCGAGAAGCTGTATTGCGTCTTGGCGATGCACACGGGAACGTGACCGAAGCCGAGCTTTTCAAACTCTTTCAGGCTGTTCGCCGCCGCGGAAGAAAGGGAGATCCCTTCTGCGCCGTAAATCTCCTTCGCCACCGTTTCGATCTTTTTGGCCAGCGGCGTGTCATCCGGGTACAGCAACTTGCCTTCAGACTTGCCCTTGTCGAGTTCTTCTTTGACCGCCGTTGCAAGCTCAACAGCGCCTTTGCCGCCTTCGGCCCAATGTTTGGACAGCGCGACTTTAACACCGAGCTCTTCACCAAGCTTCTTGATGACCGCAACTTCCTCATCCGTGTCATGAATGAAATGGTTGATGGCGACGACTGGATTGAGACCGTATTTCTTGAGATTGGTGATGTGGCGCTTGAGATTGACAGCGCCTTTTTCAACGGCGCCGGCGTTGGGCGCGCCAAGATCGCCTTTGGCGACGCCGCCCTGCATTTTAAGCGCGCGCACCGTCGCAACCAGAACAACCGCATCCGGCCACAAGCCCGACTGACGGCATTTGATGTCGAGAAACTTCTCCGCGCCAAGATCGGCGCCGAAGCCGGCCTCGGTGACGACAACGTCAGCGAGTTTCATCGCCGTCTTGGTCGCCATCACCGAGTTACAGCCATGAGCGATGTTCGCAAACGGGCCGCCATGAATGAACGCCGGATTGTGCTCAATCGTCTGCACCAGGTTCGGCTGTAACGCATCCTTCAAGAGCACCGCCATGGCGCCGTCGGCGCCGATATCACCAGCCGTCACCGGCGACTTGTCGCGGCGGCGCGCAACGATGATCCTGCTCAGGCGCTCGCGCAAATCTTCAATGTCATTGGCAAGACACAGGATCGCCATGACTTCCGAGGCAACCGTAATGTCGAACCCGTTCTCGCGCGGCACGCCATTGGCGGGCCCGCCAAGACCGATGACGATATTGCGCAGGGCGCGGTCATTCATGTCGACGACACGGCGGAAGACGACGCGGCGCGGATCGATCTCCTGTTCGTTGCCCCAATAAATATGATTGTCGATCATGGCGGCGAGCAACGAGTGCGCGGACGTGATCGCATGGAAGTCGCCGTTAAAGTGAAGGTTGATATCCTCCATGGGAATGACTTGCGCACGCCCGCCGCCGGCGGCGCCGCCTTTCATGCCGAAGCAAGGACCGAGCGATGGCTCACGGAGACAGACCATGGCGTTGACGCCGATCTGGTTCAGACCATCCGTCACGCCCACGCTGGTCGTCGTCTTGCCCTCGCCCGCCGGTGTCGGGGTAATGGCGGTGACAAGAACCAGCTTGGCGTCTTTACGGTCTTTCACGGAATTGATGTAGTCGAGAGAAACCTTCGCCTTGTGATGCCCGAATGGCACCAGCGCTTCCGGCGGCACGCCGAGGCGCTTTTCCGCGAGCGGCAGGATAGGGTCCATTTTCGCCGCGCGGGCGATTTCAATGTCAGGAGCGCCCGGCGCGGGCAAATTATCTTGCGTCATGCGATCTTAGCCGGTCGTGCCGGCCCTCCCTTTTTTTGAGATTGTATGTATAGCATACATTTATGGGGCCGCGCGAACAAAAGTCTTTCCATCACGGCAATACAAACTCACATTCGCCTCCCGCGCTTTTGCAATTGCGAAAGAAGTCGGGCCGGATACGCTGGCGACGGCCTGAACGCCAACTCTCGCGCATTTTTCAATGATTTCATAGGAACAACGGCTCGACATCAACACAAAGCCGGCAGTCAAATCGGCGCCTTCACGGGCCAGAGCGCCAATCAGCTTGTCGAGCGCGTTATGGCGGCCGACATCCTCACGCACGGTCAGGATCGCCCCATCCCGCATCGCCCATGCCGCGCCATGAACGGTCCTTGTCGCCTCATTCAAAGGTTGATGTGCGCGCAAATCTTCGAGCGCCCGCTCCAGCGCCTCTCTGGCGATTTCAACGGGCGCATCTGCAACTTTGGGAAGCGTTTCAAAAAACGTCTCGGCGTTTTCAAGACCGCAGACACCGCAGCCTGCGCGCCCAACGAGATTGCGCCGCTGCTGACGAATATCGAGCCGCTCAAGCTTTTCCGGCGCAATCGACAAATGAAGCTCAATCCCCCGCGCACTCTGATGAATGTCGACCGAGGCGATGTCATCCAGCTTGTCGACGACCCGTTCCGTCAGAGAAAAGCCGACGGCGAAATCCTCCATGTCAGCGGGCGTCGCCAGCATGACCGCATAATTGCGCTTGTTGTAAACAAACGCGACCGGCGTTTCCGTCGGAACGCGCCACGCGCCGCCGGTCACCGGCGTTACCCGTTCAAGGGGCGGCGCGTCGCCGAACCTTTTGAAGGTCGTCACGCTATTCCGCAGGCTCTACGACACCGTCGGTCAGGATACGGCGAAGCTCCGGCGTCGTCGCTTGATATTCTTCCTGCCACTGCGATTTATGGTTCGCCGGCGCAACCTCCACGGCTGTCACCTTGTATTCGGGGCAGCTTGTCGCCCAGTCGGAATTTTCCGTCGTCACGACATTGGCGCCCGTCTCCGGATGGTGGAAGGTTGTGTAGACAACTCCCGGCGCCATGCGGTCGGAAACCAGCGCCTTCAGCGTGATCTCACCCTTGCGGCTGCGGATGGAGACCCAATGTCCATCACGGATGCCGCGCGCCTGTGCGTCAGAAGGATGGATTTCAAGCACATCTTCGGCGTGCCAGTCGCTATTATGGGTGCGCCGGGTTTGCGCGCCAACATTATATTGCGACAGGATCCGGCCCGTGGTGAGGATCAGCGGGAATTTACGGTTCGTTTTTTCCGTCGTGGGCACATATTCGGTAACGACAAACAACCCCTTGCCGCGCACGAAGCCGTCCACATGCATGATCGGCGTGCCGTCCGGCGCATCGTCATTGCACGGCCATTGCACGCTGCCGCGCTCATCCAGCATTTTGTGCGAGACATGAGCGAAGGTTGGCGTCAACTCAGCGATTTCATCCATGATTTCGGCCGAGCTTTCGTAATTCATCTCAGCATAGCCGAGGGCGTTGCAAAGCATCTGCGTTGCTTCCCATTCCTGAATGCCGGTCTGGGTGCGCAAGGCCGGGCGCACGCGATTGATGCGCCGTTCGGCGTTGATGAAACAGCCGTCTTTTTCGAGGAAGGATGTGCCCGGGAAGAAGACATGGGCGAAGCGCGCCGTCTCGTTCAGGAAAAGATCCTGCACGATGATGCACTCCATGGACCTCAGCGCCGCCTCGACATGCAGTGTGTTCGGATCGGACTGGGCGATGTCCTCGCCCTGGACATAAAGCCCCTTGAACGTGCCGTTACAGGCTTCATCGAACATGTTGGGAATACGATATCCCGGCTCAGCGTCCTGTTCGCGGCCCCATGCCTTCGAAAACAGCTCTCGCGCCGCATCGTTCTTCACCGAACGATAGGCTGAGAACTCATGGGGGAACGACCCCATATCGCAAGAGCCCTGCACATTATTCTGGCCGCGCAGCGGGTTCACGCCAACGCCGCGGCGGCCGATATTCCCTGTCGCCATGGCGAGGTTCGCCATGCCCATGACCATGGTCGAGCCCTGGCTATGCTCCGTGACGCCAAGACCGTAATAGATCGCCGCATTGCCGCCGGTCGCATAAAGTCTTGCCGCGGCGCGAATGTCTTCGGCGGGAACGCCGGTGGATTTGGACACTTCCTCCGGTGAATTTTCCTCGCCCTTCACGAAGTCGAGCCACTCCTTGAATGACGGCAGATCGCACCGTTCCTTGATGAACCCTTCATCAAGAAGGCCTTCCGTCGCCGCCACATGGGCGAAGGCGTTGACCATGGCGACATTGGTGCCCGGCTGTAACGGAAGGTGATGCGCCGCTGCGATATGCGGTGTTTTGACAAGGTCAATGGCGCGCGGATCGATGATGATCAGTTTGGCGCCGTCGCGCAGGCGGCGCTTCATCTGCGAAGCGAACACAGGATGCGCATCCGTCGGGTTCGCGCCGATGATCAAAACAACATCCGCTTCCTCGACGCTGTCAAAATCCTGCGTGCCGGCCGACGTGCCAAAGGTTTGATTCAGACCGTATCCTGTGGGGGAATGGCAGACCCGCGCGCAGGTGTCGATATTGTTGTTGCCAAAGGCGGTGCGCACCATTTTGACGACCGCCCAGACTTCCTCGATCGTGCAGCGCGAAGATGAGATCGCGCCGATGGATTTCCGGCCGTATTTCTCCTGCGTCGCTTTCAGTTTGGCCGCGGCGAAATCGACCGCTTCCTGCCAACTGACTTCGCGCCAGGGGTCGGTGATCTTGTCGCGGACCATGGGGCTCGTGATGCGGTCCTTGTGGGTCGCATACCCCCAGGCGAAGCGCCCCTTGACGCAGGAATGGCCATGATTGGCCTTGCCGTCTTTATGAGGCGTCATGCGGATCACCTGATCGCCTTTGAGCTCGGCCTTGAAGGAACAGCCGACGCCGCAATAAGCGCAGGTCGTCAATACCGTGCGATCCGGCACGCCATGCTCGACGACAGATTTTTCCTGCAAGGTCGCCGTCGGACATGCTTCAACGCAGGCGCCGCAGGAAACGCATTCAGAATCGAAGAAATTGGCGCCGCCCACAGCAACGCGGGAGTTGAAGCCGCGCCCTTCAATGGTCAGCGCCAGCGTGCCCTGCACCTCGTCGCAGGCGCGTACGCAGCGCGAGCAAACAATGCATTTTGAAGGATCATATTCGAAATAAGGGTTTGACACGTCCTTAGCGAGCTTGGTGTGGTTTTCGCCTTCATAACCATACCGCACTTCGCGAAGCCCGACGGCGCCGGCCATATCCTGAAGCTCGCAATCGCCATTATCCGAACAGGTGAGGCAATCGAGCGGGTGATCGGAGATATACAGCTCCATCACGCCGCGGCGCAGCTTTGCAAGCCTATCCGTCTGGGTGCGGATTTTCATGCCTTCGCGCACGGGCGTCGTGCAGGACGCCGGCGTTCCTTTCGCGCCCTCAATCTCGACAAGACAAAGCCGGCAGGATCCGAACGACTTCACCATATCCGTCGCGCACAGCTTTGGAATGGAAATCCCGATCTCCTGGGCGGCGCGCATGACGCTGGCGCCCTCTTCCACCTCGACGTTAAAGCCGTCGATTTCGACGGTGACCTTTTTGCCGGCGCCGTTCTTTGGCTTCGGTTTCGGGGTGCCGTAATCAGTTTCTTTCAAGAGGGCCATGATCGCCTTCTCCATTCTGCCGCTTGTCGCGGCGGGGTCCTACTCAGCCGCCTTGACGGCGGGCTTGATCCCGAAATCCTCCGGGAAATATTTTACCGCGCTTTGCACGGGGATCGGCGTCATGCCGCCCATGGCGCAAAGCGAGCCATCCACCATCAACTCACAAAGATCGTTGAGGACTGTTAAATTCTTGTCGCGGTCAACGCCCGCCTTGATGCGGTCCACTGTTTCAACGCCGCGCACCGAGCCTACGCGGCATGGCGTGCACTTGCCGCAGGATTCCTCAACGCAGAATTCAAACGCGTATCGCGCCTGATCCGCCAGGTTGATGCTGTCATCATACACCACAAGGCCGCCATGACCAACGCCGGCGCCATGCTCAATCATGGTTTCGTAATCCATTTTGAGATCGAAAAGACGCGGCGGCAGATAGGCCCCGAGCGGCCCGCCGATCTGAACCGTGCGGATGGGACGACCGGAAAACGTTCCGCCGCCGACCTCTTCCACAAGTTCGCGCAGCGTCACACCGAATGCAGTCTCATAAAGACCGCCATGCTTAACATTACCGGCGATCTGGAAAGGCATCGTTCCCGTCGACTTGCCCATGCCGTAATCGCGATAGAAGGCGGCGCCCTTTTCGAAAATCGCCGGAACCGAGCAAAGGGAAATGACATTGTGAACCAATGTCGGCTTGCCGAACAAACCCTCCAGCGCCGGCAGCGGCGGCTTGGCGCGCACTTCGCCCCGCTTTCCTTCAAGGCTGTTCAAGAGCGATGTCTCTTCGCCGCAAATATAAGCGCCGGCGCCCATGAAGACTTCGATATCAAACGCCTTGCCGGAGCCGCGCACATCAGCGCCGAGCAGACCGGCCTGACGTGCATTGGCGATCGCTTCATTGAGGACCCGCGCGGCGATCGGATATTCCGAACGCAGATAGATATAGCCCTGCGTCGCGCCGACACCGACGCCCGCAATGGTCATTCCCTCAATCAGCGTGAAGGGATCGCCCTCCATAATCATACGGTCGGCGAAGGTGCCGCTGTCGCCCTCATCGGCGTTGACAACGATGTATTTCTGATCTGCTTCTGCGCCCGCAACGGTTTTCCATTTAATGCCCGCAGGAAAGCCGGCGCCGCCGCGCCCGCGTAAGCCTGACTGCATGACTTCTTCGCAGAGGGCGGCGCTATCCATTTTGAGCGCCTTGTCGAGGCCTGCATAACCGCCATGCGCTTCATAATCGGAAACAGACACCGGATCGACAACGCCGCAACGGGCGAAGATCAGGCGCGTCTGGTTTTTGAAAAATGGAATGTCTTCAACCGGGCCGACGCATTTTTCATGATCGCCGCCGCCTGTCGCCGCATCGAGGATCGCAGCTGCATCATCTTCGCCAACAGGACCGTAACCGATGCGCTTGCCGTCTTTTTCAATTTCGACAAGCGGCTCCAGCCAGTGCATGCCGCGCGACCCCGTGCGAACAAGCGTCAACGCGATCTTGCGCTTCGCCGCCTCTGCGGAGAGCGCATCGGCGACATCATCGGCGCCCATGGCGGCGGCGGCGGAATCGAGGGGCAGGTAAATCGTCAGTCCGCTCATGACGCCGATTCCTTTTTGGCGCGCTCAAAAGCTTTCTCAATCTTGTCCGCATCCGCCATGCCCACGAGACGATCCGCCACCATCGCCGCTGGCGCTGTTGAGCAAAGACCGAGACAATAAACAGGCTCAAGCGTCACGTCTTTTGACGCGCTCGTCTCACCCATTTTTACAGCCAGTTTTTTTTCTACCGCCGCGATGAAATCGCGTCCGCCCGCCGCCTGACAAGCCTCCGCCGCACAAACCCGCACAACTGTTTTGCCTTGCGGCGCGCGTTTGAAGTCATGATAAAAACTGATGACCCCTTTCACCTCCGCCCGCGTCAGATTAAAGGCCTGCGCGGCTTCGGCTTCGGTCTCTTCCGGCAAAAAACCGTGCACGCGTTGCACTTCATGCAACGCCGAAATCAAGCCGCCTGTGCGGCCAACAAAAGGTTCAATCAGGCTTGAAAGGGTCACGCGCAGTTTCGTCTCTTAGCTACGGGTTTGAGATGTAACATAAAATCCCAAAACCCCCATATCAATTCGGGCACAAGGGATGTCTGATTTGCGAAGCCTCAGACTGCCTTCAGTTCAGCCTGCCGTTTGATCTCCGCCAGCAAAGCAGCCTGGGCCGCCGTCGGCCGCCAATTGCGCCGCATGGTTAACCCGATGCTGCGCGAGACTTCCCTGACAGGGTGCGGCCGCGAGATAAGCATATTCGCAGCTTTTTCATATCGAATCTGTTCGTCGGAAAGCAGCATCAGCCGATCGGAATTCATCAACAGCACGCGCGCAGCGCCAAGGGAGTTACATTCAATAACATCTTCCGGCGCAGGCAGATTGAGCGCTTCAAACAATGCATCGAAATGCCGGCGCAGCGGCGATGTTGCACGCGGCGCGACCCAGGAAAAAGAAGAAAGCGTTTCACGATCGAGTTGCGCATTTGCGGCAGGATGCCCCGCCCGCATGACGATCGACAGCGGGTCGTTGAATAATGGCTCTTCCACGACGTCTTTGAGCGCCGCATTTTCACGCAGTGCGCCTACCAGGATGTCCGCTTCCCCCCGCCGTAACGCGATTAGCAAATCTTCATAGGCGCCTTCGACAATGGAAACCTTGTGATCGGGCAGCGCTGCCGAAAAGGCGGCGACGGCCGCCGGCGCCAGATGCGCGCGCGCCAACGGCATGGCGCCGATGACCGTGCCGCCCGCTTCATGTCCCGTTGCTTCAGCGATCTCGGCGGCGGCCTGTTTCAGCTCCGCAAAGGCAAGCCCCGCTTTCAACGCCAGAATGTGCGCCTGTTTTGTCGGTCTCACGCCGTGGCTTGTGCTTTCGAACAACGTAACGCCAAGCGCTTTTTCAAGATCTTTTGCAGCGCGGTGCACCGTCGGGGCGGCGTATCCTTCCGCCCGGGCGGCGCCCGAAAAACCCCCATGGCGCACGATGCTAACGAGGGTTTCAAGCCGTCGCGCCGACATGGCGCGCAACATCTGCGCCGGATTGGCTTTCGGGCCCGCCGCCTCCCTCACGCCCTCGGCCAGCAGGTTAAGCGCGGCCGCGGCCCGAGCCAAAAGGATCTCGCCTTCTTTGGTCGCCGCTATGCGATCTTTGCGGCGCGCCGTTAGCGCCGTAGAATAATGATCATTAAGCCCTTTCAGCGCCTGGCTCGCCGCTGGCTGAGTCAGACCCAGCGCCGCCGCGGCCCCGGTCACAGAGCCGCGCTGAATAATTTCGCGAAAGACATGAAGGTGCCAGAGATTGGGCGGATGGGTCATTGCGAAGAGCTTGATCCTTGTTCATTAGCATTTTCTTATAATACGGCCTGATTTTCAATTGGATTTCAGCGGCTTCAGGGCGCATCTCAAAAACCATAAGGAATCAAGCTTTTAGGGAGCCGTCCATGAGCGTCGTGGTCACCAATATTGAGCGTGCGGACAAGGCGGTCGTGGAAGCCTTCGCCAGTGAACGGATCGGCGTCGCCACAGTGCATGAGGCGCAAGGGCGCAAAGGGCTGCTCGCACCGGACATCAACCCTATCTATAAAGGCGCCCATGTGGCGGGAACCGCGGTCACAATTTCCGCCCCGCCCTGTGACAACTGGATGATCCATGTCGCTGTCGAGCAATGCGAGCCGGGCGATGTGCTGGTGCTGGCGCCGACCTCTTATTCAGACGCCGGTTATTTCGGCGACCTTCTCGCCACTTCGCTGAAGGCGCGCGGCGTCAAGGCGTTGATTATCAACGCCGGCGTACGCGACACCAAAGACCTCCAGGAAATGGGCTTTCCGGTCTGGTCGAAATGCGTTTTCAGCCAGGGCACGGTGAAAGAGACATTAGGCGACGTAAACATACCCGTTGTCTGCGCCGGCGCTCATGTAAATCCGGGCGACATCATCATCGCCGATGATGACGGCGTCGTTGTTGTCGCAAAAGAAGAGGCGGCCGAAGTTTTGAAAAAATCCCAGGAGCGCGAGGCGAACGAGGAATCGAAACGCCAGCGTCTCGCCGCGGGCGAACTCGGTCTCGACATCTACAAGATGCGCGAGCGTCTCGCTGAACGCGGTCTTAAATATATCGACCAGAAAGACTGGCTTAAATCATGATGACGGCCATCCCTTCGACTCTCATGCGTGGGGGAACGTCAAAGGGACTTTATTTTAACGCGAAAGACTTGCCTGCAGACGAGGCGCTGCGGGACAGCGTGTTGCTCGCCGCCATGGGGTCGCCGGATGTGCGCCAGATCGACGGCGTCGGCGGCGCCCACCCCTTGACCAGCAAGGTCGCGGTCATGTCGCCGCCATCGCGCGACGATGCGGATATCGATTATCTTTTCCTTCAGGTCGTCGTGGACAAAGCGGAAGTCTCCACCAGCCAGAATTGCGGCAACATTCTCGCCGCCGTAGGGCCCTGGGCCATCGAAAACGGTTTCGTGCAGGCGCAGGACGGCGTCACGCCGGTTCGCATTCGAATGGTGAATTCTGACTCAATCGCCGTCGCGCATGTGCCGACGCCAGGAAAGCAAGTCGAATATGAAGGCGGCGCCCGTATTGACGGCGTTCCCGGAACCGCCGCCGCAATTCCTATCGACTTCCTCGATGTCGCCGGCTCCAACTGCGGCGCGCTTTTGCCGACCGGAAACATTATCGACGAAGTCGACGGCGTTGAGATGACCTGCATCGACAACGGCATGCCTGTTGTCGTGATGCGCGCCTCCGATTTCGGACTTTCCGGCGCCGAAAGCCCGGCCGAGCTCGAAGCCAATGAAGACCTCAAGAAACGGATCGAAAGCACCCGCCTTCAAATTGGCCCCAAGATGAATCTAGGCGATGTCGAGAAAAAGACAGTTCCGAAAATGACGCTCATATCGCCGCCGCAATCAGGCGGCGTCGTCAATACGCGTAGTTTTATCCCCCATCGCGTTCATGAAGCGATTGGCGTTCTTGGCGCCGTCAGCGTCGCGACAGCCTGTATGCTGCCGGGATCGGTTGCAGAGGGCGTCGCGAAGGTTTCCGCCGGCGATGGCGAGCAGCGCCTCGAAATCGAACATCCGACCGGCTTTTTCACCGTCGATATGGATGTAGAAGTCAACAACGGCGAGGTCAGCGTTCAGCGCTCGGCGCTGCTGCGGACCGCGCGCAAGCTCATGCGCGGAGACGTCTATATTCCCTCCAAAGTCTGGGATGGAACATGAGCGGCGCGCCGAACATATGCCTGATCGGCTTCGGCGAAGTGGGGCAAATCCTCGCCGAGGATCTTTCAGCGAAAAGCGGCGCGCTCTCAGCATGGGACAGCCTGTTCTGCGAAACAGACAGCGCCCCTTCGCGGGCAGCCGGCGCAGTGCGCAAGGGCGATACCGCCGAGGACGCAGCGCGCGACGCCGATATCATCATCTCCGCCGTGACCGCCGCCCAGACCTTGCACGCCGCCGAAGACGTCGTGACGGCGATCAAGAAAAACGCGGTCTATCTCGATCTCAATTCTGCATCGCCAAACGTTAAATCCAAAGCCGCCGACCTCATCAACAAGGCCGGCGGCAAATATGTCGAAGCGTCGGTCATGTCGCCTATCGGGCCGAAACGCATCGCCTGCCCCATGCTCTTTGGCGGCCCCTATGCAAAAGACTTTCTGCCTGCCGCCTACAGTCTCGGATTTAACGGCGCGCAGTTTTTCTCCAGTGATTACGGCAAAGCCGCCGCCGCCAAGATGTGTCGCAGCATCGTCGTCAAAGGCGTCGAAGCGCTGTTAACGGAATCGCTTCTATCCGCCCGCCATTACGGCGTTGACGAAACCGTCGTCGCCTCGCTTTCCGATCTCTTCCCTGGGCCTGACTGGGAAAAGCTTTCGGCTTACATGATTTCCCGCGCCCTGGAGCATGGGGGCCGGCGCGCCGAAGAAATGCGTGAAGTTGCAAAAACCGTAAAAGAAGCGGGGCTTTCGCCTCTCATGAGTTCAGCCTGCGCAGAGCGGCAAGACCTTTCCGCCGCTCATCGCTATGCTTTGGATAACAAAGACCTCCCCGACATGTTGGATGCAATATTGAACGGACGAGGCCCGGAGAGACCCTTATGATTATCGATTGTCACGGCCACCAGACCATTGTTCCGAAAGCGCATACGGATTTTCGCGCTGCGCAGAAGGCGCGACTCAAAGACCCGTCCCTTCCAAAACCCATGCAACCCGAAATGAGCGACGATGAAATCGCCGAGGGCATCGAGCAGAATCAATTGCGGCTTTTGAAAGAACGCGGCGGCGACATGACGATCTTTTCGCCGCGCGCCTCCGCGATGGAGCCGCATGTGGGCGACGCCGACACCGCACTTGAATGGTCCATCGCCTGCAACAACATGATCCACCGGGTCACGCAAATCTTTCCGGAAAATTTCATCGGCGTATGCATGTTGCCGCAAACACCCGGCGGGACGCTCGACAATTCCATCGCCGAGGTGGAGCGCTGCGTTAAAGAGCTTGGCTTCATCGGCTGCAATCTCAATCCCGACCCGTCAGGCGGTCACTGGAATGCGCCGCCGCTGACGGACAAATACTGGTATCCGATCTATGAAAAACTGGTCGAGCTTGAAGTCCCCGCGATGATCCACGTCTCCGGGTCGTGCAATCCGACCTTTCATGCGACCGGCTCCTACTATATCGCGGCGGACACCAACGCCTTCATGCAGTTCATTCAGGGTGATCTCTTCAAGGACTTCCCGGATTTGAAACTCGTCATCCCCCATGGCGGCGGCGCGGTTCCCTATCACTGGGGGCGCTATCGCGGGCTCGCTGACATGTTGAAACAGCCCCCTGTCGAAACTCATGTGATGAAGAATGTCTATTTCGACACCTGCGTCTATCACCAACCGGGGATCGATCTGTTGTTCGAAGTGATCGAGATCGAAAATATTCTCTTCGGCTCGGAAATGGTCGGCGCCGTGCGCGGCATTGACCCGCAAACGGGTCAGTATTTTGACGACACCAAACGTTATGTAGACAATTTGGGTTTGTCGGCAGACGACCTATATAAAGTTTATGAAGGCAATGCGCGGCGCGTTTATCCGCGCCTCGACAAATTCCTGAAAGCAAAAGGCAAGTAACGCTTCATGAGTGCGGCGAGCGAAACATTTGAGAAAACGCCTGGCTGGCTCGACTGGTTTGACGGCCCGTCAAAGCCAAAATTCACACCGCCGCCAGGCGCGGTCGACGCTCATTGCCATGTCTTCGGGCCGGGTCATAAATTCCCCTTCGCGCCGGAGCGCAAATACACCCCATGCGACGCTTCGAAACACCAGCTTTACGCCCTGCGCGATCATCTCGGCTTTTCCCGCAATGTGCTTGTGCAGGCGACCTGTCACGGCGCCGACAATCGCGCCACGATGGACGCGGTGATGAGCGCCAAAGGCAAAGCGAAAGGCATCGCCTCCGTCAAGCCGTCGGTGACGGATGAAGAGCTCGAACTCCTGAACGCCAACGGCATTAAAGGCGTTCGCTTCAACTTCGTGAAGCGCCTTGTCGATCCGCTGCCGCCCGCAGTGCTCGCAAAACTCGTTGAGCGCATCAACAAATTCGGCTGGCACATTGTCATCTATTTTGAAGCGCCAGACCTGCCCGAACTTTACGACTTCATCTCGGATATTTCGACGACCGTTGTCATCGATCACATGGGCCGCCCGGATGTGACCAAGGATGTAGACGGTGCGGAGTTTTCCCTCTTCCAGAAATTGATGGAAGAAAATGAACATATCTGGTCGAAAGTCACTTGCCCCGAACGGCTTTCTAAATCGGGTCCGCCGGCTTATGACGACTTTGTTCCTTTTGGCCGCCGGATTGTCGAACGCTTTCCCGATCGGGTGTTGTGGGGCACCGACTGGCCGCACCCGAATTTGAAATCCCACATGCCTGATGACGCCTGGCTTGTGGACATGATCCCGCGCATCGCGCCTACCGAAGCGCTTCAGCAAAAATTACTCGTAGACAATCCCATGCGGCTCTACTGGCCGGAGGAAGGTAAGTAATGAAACAGAACATCCACGAATATCTGGCCGAGTTTGACGATATTCCCGGCACACGCGTTTATACGACGGCCCGCGCGCGCAAAGGCTATTGGGTGAACCAGTTCGCCATGAGCCTGATGAAAGATGAGAATCGCAAGCGCTGGCTCGCCGACGAGAAGGCCTATCTCGATGAATGGCCAAAAATGACCCAGGAGCAGAAAGACGCCCTGCTCGCCCGCGATTACGACAAACTGCTCGATCTCGGCGGGAACATTTATTTTCTGGCGAAAGTGTTTTCGACCGACGGAAAATCCTACCTCCAGGCGGTGTCGACGATGACCGGCATGAGCGTTGACGAATACAGAGACATGATGCTGTCCGGCGGACGTTCACCCGAAGGCCTGCGTTCAAAGAAGAAAGGTTATTAAGTTCATGGCCCATATTACTGCAGGCATAACATCAAGCCATGTGCCGGCCATCGGCGCGGCCGTGGATCTCGGCAAGACAGAAGAAGATTACTGGAAGCCCGCCTTCGCCGGTTTTGACTGGACCAAAGAATGGATCATGAAACCGGAAAACAAGCCGGATGTCGTCATTCTCGTCTATAATTATCACGCCAGCGCTTTCGACATGAATCTCATTCCGACATTCGCGATTGGCTGCGCGGATGAGTTCCAGCCCGCTGACGAAGGCTGGGGGCCGCGCCCGGTGCCCGTCGTGAAAAACCACGCGGATCTCGCCTGGCACATCGCACAGAGCTGCATACTCGATGAATTCGATATGACCATCATCAACAAGATGGATGTCGACCACGGGCTTACGGTGCCGTTGTCCCTTATGTTCGGACAGCCCGAGGCGTGGCCCTGCAAAATCATTCCGCTCGCGGTGAATGTCGTCACCTATCCGCCCCCGTCGGGCAATCGCTGCTACAATCTCGGAAAGGCGATCCGTGACGCGGTTGAAAGTTTCCCCGAGGATCTTAAAGTTCAGGTCTGGGGCACAGGCGGCATGAGCCACCAGCTTCAAGGCACGCGCGCGGGCCTCATCAACGCCGAATGGGATAAAAAATTCCTCGATGACCTGACCGCCAACCCAGAGCGCCTTCGCAAGATGCCCCACATCGAATATCTGCGCGAAGCGGGATCGGAAGGCATTGAACTCGTGATGTGGCTGATCATGCGCGGCGCACTTGGCGATAAGGTCAAGGAACTACATCGCCATTACCATGTTGCTGCATCGAACACTGCGCTTGGGCACATTGTTCTCGAGCCCGCAGAATAAAGTGAAAGAAAGGACCGTAACGATGAAAGTTGTGCTCGCCGGCGCCGGCGCCTTCGGCCTTAAACATCTCGACGGCATCAAGAAGATCGATGGCGTGGAGGTTGTCTCCGTTGTCGGCCGAAGACTTGAGCCCACACAGAAAGTCGCCGATGAATACGGCATCCCTCATGCGACGACAGAACTCGCCGAGGCGCTCGCCCAACCGGGGGTCGACGCGGCCATCCTGTGCACGCCGACACAGATGCACGCCGAACAGGCGATCCAGTGCATGGACGCCGGAAGGCATGTTCAAGTTGAGATCCCGCTCGCCGACACCTGGGCCGACGCCGAAGCCGTAATGAAAAAACAGCAGGAAACCGGCCTTGTCTGCATGGTCGGCCACACGCGGCGATTTAATCCTTCACATCAATGGGTCCACAACAAGATTACGGCAGGCGATCTTGCGATCCAGCAGATGGACGTTCAGACCTATTTTTTCCGTCGCAAGAACATGAACGCCAAAGGCGAACCGCGGTCCTGGACGGATCACCTCTTATGGCACCATGCGGCCCACACGGTTGACCTCTTCCAGTATCAAACTGGAGAGAAGGTTGTGGTCGCTAACGCCATTCAAGGTCCTATCCATCCCGAGCTTGGCATCGCCATGGATATGTCGATCCAGCTAAAAACGGAAAAAGGGAAAATCCTGACGCTCTCGCTGTCCTTCAACAATGACGGTCCGCTGGGCACATTCTTCCGTTACATCTGCGACAACGGCACTTACATCGCTCGTTACGACGACCTCGTGAACGGCAAGGAAGAGCCCATCGACGTTTCCAAGGTCGATGTTTCCATGAACGGCATCGAATTGCAGGATCGTGAATTCTTTGCAGCAATCAAGGAAGGCCGCGAGCCAAATTCAAGCGTCGGCAAGGTCCTTCCCTGTTACAAAACGCTTTACGATCTGGAAGAGAAACTGAAAGCGCAGGGCTGATCGTGACAACCAGAAAACGCCGGCTAGCAGGTCGCGCAGTCAATCCTGTCGGACTTGGCTGTATGAATTTGAGCCATGCCTATGGCCACCCCCCCTCGCCTGAGGAGGGCGTGAAGCTTTTGCACAAAGCTGTCGATCTGGGTGTAGACCACTTTGATTCTGCAGCGCTTTACGGCTTCGGGCGCAATGAAGAGCTCGTCGGCCCCGCGCTCAAACATGTGCGCGACGATATTCTTCTGGTCAGCAAATGCGGCATGCAAGGCGTTGACGGCAAACGCGTCATCGATGGCCGCCCGGAAGCAATCCGTAAAACGCTCGATGACTCGCTGCAGCGTCTTCAGACTGACAGGATCGATCTGTGGTATCTACATCGCTACGACAAGCTGAATAATATTCCCATCGAAGACAGCGTAGGTGAAATGGCGCGGCTCGTCGAAACTGGAAAAGTCGGCGCCATCGGCCTCTCGGAAGTCTCCGCAGAGACTTTGCGCAAGGCTCACCAAGTTCACCCGATCGCAGCTGTTCAGTCTGAGTATTCTTTGTGGTCGCGTAACGCGGAAATCGCTGTTATCGACGCCTGCGCTGACCTTGGCGCCGCCTTTGTGGCGTTTTCGCCGGTCGCTCGCGGCTTTCTGACGGACGCAGATCTCGATCCTGACAACTTTGCGGAAAAGGATATCCGCCGGGGGATGCCGCGCTTTCAACCGCCGCATTTTGAAGCCAACGCAAAACTCCTCCCCGCGTTCCGCCAGATCGCTAAAGAAGCCGACTGCACGCCGGCGCAATTGGCCATCGCGTGGACACTTCACAAAGCGCCCCATATTCACGCAATCCCCGGGACGACCTCCATTGACCACCTTGAAGATAATATGGCCGCTGGCGCGATTGCACTCACGCCCGAAACCATCGCCAAAGTGGAAACCCTGATCAATCAGAATACGGTTGCCGGCCCACGCTATCCTGCGGGAACGCAAGCTGAAATCGATACTGAGGAATTCGATCAAGTCGCCTGAACATAGGCGAGAACTCAGCCGGTTTTTTTTCAAACCAAAGATTTCGGCTCCTGCCGCGAGCCCCTTCCCTGCCAGTGGCGCGGAAAAGCAGCGCATTGACGTTTGCTGATCCGGAGTTGAATGGCCGGGCATAGCCACAACATGACATCCAGAACCGGGCGCTGACGATATTGCCAGGAGAAGGACGACGATGCGCAACTACATGAAGTTCTATATTGGCGGCGAGTGGATTGAGCCTAAAGGGGCAAAGGCTCTCGACGTTATCAACCCGGCGACCGAAAAAGTCGTGGGCAAGATTAGCCTCGGCTCGGCCGCAGACGTGGACGCCGCCGTCAAGGCGGCGCGCACGGCGTTTGACAGCTGGAGCCAGACCAGTGTTGACGTGCGCATCGCGATGACCCTGAAAATCGCGGAGATCTATCAAAAACGGGCCGGCGAAATCGGCGAGGCGATCTCCGAAGAAATGGGAGCTCCCGCATGGCTTGCGGGCGGCCCGCAGGCCATGTCCGCTGTCGGTCACCTGATGACCGCAGTAGAAGCCATGAAAAACTTCAAGTTCGAAGAAGACAAAGGCGGCAGCCACATTGTCAAAGAACCGATTGGTGTTTGCGGATTCATTACGCCATGGAACTGGCCCATGAACCAACTCGCCGCGAAATTCGCGCCAGCGATTTTGACGGGATGCACCATCGTTCATAAACCGTCGGAGATTGCGCCGTTCTCTGCTTATCTCTTCGCTGAAATTCTCGACGAAGCGGGCCTTCCCGCCGGCGTCTACAATCTCGTCAATGGCGACGGCCCGACTGTGGGCGCGGCTATCTCGTCACATTCTGATATTGATATGGTCTCGTTCACCGGCTCAACCCGCGCCGGCGTCGAGGTCGCCAAAGCCGCGGCGCCGAGCGTCAAGCGCGTCCATCAGGAACTTGGCGGCAAATCTCCGAACATCATTCTGGAAGACGCCGATCTCGGTCCGGCCGTCGCCGGCTCCCTCGCCACCCTGATGATGAATTCGGGCCAGTCCTGCCTCGCGCCGACCCGCATGATCGCGCCGAACTCTAAAATGAAGGAAATTCTGGAGATCGCCAAAAAAGCAGTTGAAGACTGGACGCCAGGTGATCCGGCGACGGCGAAAATGGGACCGGTTGTGTCAGAAGCGCAATGGAACAAAATCCAGGGGCTCATAGAAAAAGGCGTCGCCGAAGGCGCAACAGTTGTCGCCGGCGGCCCGGGCAAACCCGAAGGCCTTGAAACCGGTTATTATGTTAAGCCGACGATCTTCGCCGATGTCACCAACGATATGACAATCGCCCGTGAGGAAATCTTCGGCCCGGTGCTCGTCATCATTGGTTACGATACGGAAGAAGAAGCGATCAAAATCGCTAATGACACTGAATATGGTCTGGCCGGATATGTGCAGAGCGGTGACATCGACCATGCCCGTCATGTCGCCTCAAAGATCCGCGCCGGATACATCAATATCAATAACTCGCAGATGGATTTCTCGGTACCCTTTGGCGGCTACAAGCGCTCCGGCAATGGCCGCGAGTTCGGCGAACATGCGTTTGAGGAATTCCTCGAATTGAAATCCGTCCTCGGCTACAACCCGGCCGCCGCGGCATAAATTGAATTCACTCTCCAGGGCGCGCAAAAGTCCGCTCCGATAATACTACAGGATAAAAAAATGGACGGGGCGCCGACACCAAAAGTTAAGGAGCGGGCGCCGCTCTCCAAAATCGAATTGATCGGCCTTGTCGCTTCCGTCATGGCGATGACAGCGCTGAGCATAGACATGATGCTTGCAGCGCTCGGCGATATCGGCGCCGATTTCAACCTCACGAATGAAAATGACCGTCAACTCGTCATTGCGGTTTTCATGTTCGCCTCAGGCGCCTCGCAGCTATTCTATGGCCCTCTTTCCGATCGCTTTGGACGGCGCGCTGTCTTTATCTGGTCGCTTTTGGGCTTCATCGCCGCGACGCTCCTCTGCGTCGTCGCGACCGCCTATTCCCTCTTCATCGCCGGACGCATTCTTCAGGGCGTTGCTGCGGCCGCAGGCCGGGTCGTCGCCATCGCGCTTGTACGCGATCTTTTCAGGGGCCGCGAAATGGCGAGCATCATGTCCATGGCCATGACCGTCTCGATCGTGTCGCCGATTATAGCGCCCAGTATCGGGCAGCTCATTTTATTTGTCGCGCCATGGCGTTTTGTTTTTGTTGTACTGCTCATTTTCGCAGGGCTCATGCTGGCATGGGTGTTCTGGCGTTTGCCTGAAACCCTAAAAGCCGAAGACCGCCGGCCGCTTCGCTTCAGCGCAATTGCAAACATGCTGAGCCACTACGCGTCCTATCGCACCGCAATCGGCTACACCATCGGCACCATGTGCATCATGGCTTCGCTGATGGCGTATCTGACATCCTCGCAGCAAATTTACGTCGACACTTACGGGCTTGGAGCCAAATTTCCGTTGGCGCTTGGCAGCGTCGCGTTCTCCGTCGGCATCGCCGCTATTGCCAACGCAAATCTTGTCCGCCGCTTCGGCACGCGCCGCCTTTCCCATAGCGCCATTATCGCTTTTGCTTTGATCAACACAGGGAATGCGATTTACCTGTCGCTGACCGATGGCGGCACCTTGGCAGGGTATCTGGCTTTTCTGATCGCCGCCTATTTCATGATGGGGCTCATCAACTCCAATTTCAGCGCAATCGTGATGGAGCCGATGGGCAAGATGGCGGGAACGGCGTCGGCCGTTTACGGCTTCGCCACCATGACAGGGTCAGCGCTGCTGGGCGGACTTGCGGGACGGCTCTATGACGGAACGGCGATTCCGATCGTCACGTCGTTCGCCGTTTTTGGCTTTATCGGCGTGTTTTCTGTTTTGGTGACAGAGCGCGGGCGGCTGTTTACCGAGCCGCCCGGTGAGCCTGCGCACGAGGCCGCCTAAAAATCACCCCAGACATCTTGCACCACATCGATAATGAAGCGCATTTTCGCCGCCTGATGTTCAACCATGATGTCATTGCCGTGCTCCGTCGAGGAGAAACCGCATTGCGGCGACAAGGCCATCTGGTCGAGCGGCATGAACTCGGCCGCTTCATTGATCCGGCGCTTGATGTCGTCTTTCGACTCAAGCTCTCCGAGCTTTGAGGAAACAAGACCGAGCACGACCGTCTTGTCTTTCGGCACGAAACGCAATGGACGGAAATCGCCGGACCGGTCGTCATCATATTCGAGGAAGTAACCGTCCACGTCGAGCTCATTGAAGAGCACCTCAGCGACCGGTTCATAGCCGCCTTCCGCCGCCCAGGAGCTTTTGAAGTTGCCGCGGCACAGATGGATCGCCACCCGCATATTGTCCGGCCGGGTCTTGATGCTTTCATTGATCCAGCGTGCATACATGCGCGGCAGCTCGTCAGGGTCTTCACCTCGCTCTTGTGCAGCCGCGCGGTGTTGCGGATCGCAAAGATAGGCGAGATTTGTATCGTCAAGCTGAAGATAGGTGCATCCCGCCTCGCCAAGCGCCTCGATTTCCTGCTGATAAGCTTTCGCGACATCCCCATAAAATTCATCCATATCCGGATAGGCTTTTTCATCCACAGCGTTCCTGCCGCCGCGGAAATGCAGCATGGTCGGAGACGGGATCGTGACCTTTGGCGTCTCACTCGTCACGGACCGCAGGAATTTGAAATTTTCCAGCTCTATCGGGCGCGCGTGCCGAATCTTGTCGTTGATCTTCATAGCCGGCGGCGCGAAGTCGAGCTCGCCTTTGGCGCTCTTGAATTTCTTCGACATGCCGCCTTCTTCAACAACGCCGTCGAGTTGTACGAGGAAATCCACATGGAAATAACGGCGGCGGAACTCACCGTCCGTGATGCCTTTCAGACCGAGATCTTCCTGAAACTTCGCAACGCCCTTGATCGCCTCATCCTCAACCGCGCGCAGCTCAGCCGCCGATATGTCGCCATCCCGGAATTTAGTCCGCGCTTCCATAAGCTCCTTCGGCCGTAGGAAGCTGCCCACATGATCGGCGCGAAATGGCGGTGTCTTCATAACAAGGCGTCCTTTCAAATCTCTTTTAAATCAACGGATTATGCCAAGGCACAGAACCCGCGGAGAATGGGCTCAAATATGAGATCAGGTGAATCCCACTTTTTTCCCACTGCGGGGGTTTCAACGCAGATCGCAGACGAACACAAGGGGTAGCAAAACTACCACTCACATTTCTTTATATGTTTATATTGTGAGAAACGTGCTCTGGCGCGGCGCTTCGACGAGCAACTGCATCGTATTCACGAATCCGCCTGGAGCCGCTCGGCGTGCCAGCGCAGATGGTCTTCAATAAAGCTTGCTATGAAATAATAGGAGTGGTCATAGCCTTCCTGCATACGCAAAGCATAAGGCTGGCCTGACTCCGCCGCAGCATTGGCGAAAAGCTCCGGCTTTAATTGCTCGGCGAGAAAATTATCCGCGGTCCCCTGATCGATAAGAATTTCCGCCTTGCTGGGCTGTCTGGCGACCAACGCCGTCGCGTCATAGTCAGACCATGTTGTTTCATCCGGACCAAGATAATTTGAAAATGCTTTCTTACCCCACGGGACCTGCGAAGGCGCGACAATCGGCGAAAAAGCCGAACAGGTTTTGAACTTGTCGGGATTCTTCAAATGGATCGTTATGGCGCCGTGCCCGCCCATGGAATGGCCGAAGATGCCTGTACGGGGTCCATCGACCGGAAACTCCATGTCGACCAGCAACACAGGCAATTCCTTGGTGATGTAGTCATACATCTTGTAATGCTTGGACCACGGCTCCTGCGTTGCATTGAGATAAAACCCGGCGCCGAGACCGAAGTCGTAAGCGCCCTCCGGATCGTCCGGCACGCCCTCCCCGCGCGGCGACGTGTCCGGCGCAACAATGATAAGCCCAAGCTCCGCCGCAACCCGTTGCGCGCCGGCCTTGGTGATGAAGTTTTCTTCTGTGCAGGTGAGGCCGGACAGCCAATAAAGAACCGGAAACGGGCCATTCCCTTCGGGCGTATAGACGGCGAATTTCATCTCGCAGGAAAGAACGTCGGACTTATGGCTGTAAACGCCTTGCGTCCCGCCAAAGGACTTCACTGCCGAAATTTTTTCCATCACACGCCTCTTTCATGAAAACGCCGCACATCCTGGCACGGATGAGCGGCGCCGATGTAAAGATTATACTATTCCGCCGTCATGCTATAGGCGCAAAGCTTGTTGCCATCGGGATCGCGCAAATAAGCTCCATAGGCGTTGGGCATAACATCGCGCGGACCGGGCTCTCCCTCGCATGTGCCGCCATTGGCGAGACCCGCTTCATGAAAACCGTCAACTGCTTTGCGCGACGACGCCATAAAACCAATCGTGCCGCCATTGGCGTGCGTCGCGGCTTTACCGTCTCTCGGTTTCAGCACAAGAAACTCAGGCATCTGGTCGCCGTAAGCAACAGCGCTGTCGCTGAATGCGCCAAGGTTTTTAAGACCAAGGGCGCCAAAGACTGCGTCATAGAATTTTGTCGACTTCTCAAGATCGTTTGCGCCGACCGTCACATGCGTAAATATCGCCATCTTTCATTCTCCAATATGCTTGCGAGCGGAAACCCTCGCAAATCTTCCTTTGTTATTGGCGCCTCTGTGCGTCATCAGAAAATAACAACAGAACTGCCAAAACTATTGTCGTTGCTAGTCCTTTTAGGTTTCATACCCCCTCACAGCTTGAGAGAACGCATCCGCGGACGCAGTTGAAAGCCTATAGATTCCTTGAAATGGCAAGGACATCTTGATCTTCCCATCTTCGACACCTTTAGGCTTTCTCATGCTACGCCTATTTTGAAACGTCAATTTATCAGTGGCTTGTTCGCTTAGATATAGCGCGTCAAAAGGACCATCGTGAGTTAAGGCCAATAGCGCTTCGTCAACGCATGTCACACAAAGAACTTTATAAAAAAACTCTTCTGGCCACCCTGAATCTAAAATCCACTGCTCATTGTTATTTTGCACATGCAATCCAAACTGGCTCGGCATAACATCAGCAGCATCCACTATAGTGTTCACGCTGACCATACCAAGGATTTGCAGTCGGCCGTGCGAGATACTTATTGGATAGACTAAATCACCTGCCTTAACACCAGCTCTGCGAAAACTTGGCTGCGACTGATGAGGCCCGCCATATAGCACCTTAGACATGCCCGCAGTTTTAGGCAGGCTTTTCAGAGCCTCTGCGCGATCACGCGCCCAATAAATCGTAAAGCTGTCAGCCATTGCAAACTAATTAAGATCGCCTCTTAGAAAATCACCACGCTCCTGATCGATTTGCCCTCATGCATCAAATCGAAAGCCTTGTTGATGTCTTCGAGCGGCATGGTGTGCGTAATCAGGGGATCGATTTCGATCTTCTTGTCCATATACCAGTCGACGATTTTCGGCGTATCGGTGCGCCCGCGCGCGCCGCCAAAGGCCGTGCCTTTCCAGACGCGGCCCGTAACGAGCTGGAACGGACGGGTCGAGATTTCCTTGCCCGCCTCGGCGACGCCGATGATGATCGACTCGCCCCAGCCGCGATGACAGGATTCAAGCGCCTGGCGCATCACATCAGTGTTGCCGGTGCAATCGAAGGTGTAATCTGCGCCGCCGTCAGTGAGTTCGACCACCTTGTCGACAACATTCCCGGCGCCGATTTCCTTGACGTTGACGAAATCGGTCATCCCGAATTCGCGGGCGATCCCTTCACGCGACGGATTGATATCCACGCCGATGATCTTGTTGGCGCCGACAAGCTGCGCGCCTTGAATGACATTGAGGCCGATGCCGCCAAGACCGAACACCGCCACATTGGCGCCGGGCTCAACGCCTGCGGTCCAGACAACGGCGCCGACGCCGGTCGTCACGCCGCAGCCGATGTAACAGGCCTTGTCAAAAGGCGCGTCCTTGCGGATTTTTGCGACGGAATATTCAGAAAGCACTGTGAAGTTCGAAAAAGTCGAGCAACCCATATAGTGAAAAAGCGGCTTGCCCTTCCATGAGAAGCGGCTCGTGCCGTCAGGCATGACGCCTTTGCCTTGCGTTGCGCGCACCGACGTGCAGAGGTTCGACTTCTGGGACAAACAGGTTTTGCACTGGCGGCATTCAGCGGTGTAGAGCGGAATCACATGATCGCCCGGCTCAACCGACGTGACGCCCGCCCCCACTTCGCGCACGATCCCGGCGCCTTCATGTCCGAGAATGGAAGGGAAGATGCCTTCTGAGTCCTTGCCTTCCAGCGTATAAGCGTCGGTGTGGCAAATGCCGGTCGCCATGATCTCCACGAGAACTTCGCCGGCTTTCGGCCCTTCAAGATCGACTTCCTCGATCACCAGCGGTTTGTTGGGTTCAACGGCGATGGCGGCTCTGGTCTTCATCTCTTCCCTCTTTCGGTTTCCGCGTGTGGCGGCTCAGATGCCCGCCTCATAGCATATTTCCCCAGCTTTTCGCGCTTTTTACGGAAAAAACAAAGAGCCTATTGCCTGAAGCGCTCCGGTGAGTTTTCCACAAGTTGAGGCCGCCGTTCTTTCTCAAGACGGCGCGCAGATCTCGTCCCAGATAAGTTATATTAGAGCGCAGCAGCGATGTCCGCGCCCTCGCGCAGGACTTTGAGCTTCTTCCAGGTAACATCCGGGTCGATCTTGCCGTAGCCGGCGAAGGTGCCGAAGCCGCAATCGGTGGATGCGATGACGCGATCCTTGCCGACAATATCGATGAAATGTTCAAGGCGCTGGGCGACAAGTTTCGGGTGCTCAACATAGTTCGAGCAGGTGTCGATCAACCCCGGGGCCAACACCTTATCCTCGGGCAGTTTCGCATCGCGCCAGACCGTCCACTCATGTTCGTGGCGCGGATTGGCCGCCTCAAACAGGATGGTGGCCGGACGCGCCTTCAAGATCACGTCGATGACCTTTTCAAGATCGATGTCGCAATCATGGGGCCCTTCATAATTGCCCCAGCAAACATGCATGCGCATGCGGTCGGCGGGAATGCCTTCCGTGGCGGCGTTTAACCCTCTACATTCGCCTCAGCGATTTTCAGAAACTCTTCATCGCTGGCGTTTTGAAAGCCCGTATGGCGCGACATGGCGAGATCAGGACAGTCAAACTGAATGTCAAAGCCGGCCTCAATGATCGCGTCATATTCAGGGCGCATTGCGGCGCCAAGATCGGCCAGATACGCCTCATGCGTCGGATAATAACGGTTCGTCTGAAACGCCGAGATAAGCCCCGGTGACGCAGAGTTCATGAAGGCTTTTACGCCCTTGCCGTTTTTCTCAAGCGCTTTTTTGAACCGGCGAATATCTTCATGGGCGGGCTCGAGGTTCACCAGCTTGACCGGTCCAATGCAGGACGCGCGCGTAAACTCCTGCGAGCCCATGATCGCGGAAAGTTTTTTAACAAGGTCCGGATGCGCCGCAAGGTCTTTCGCAGGCAGCCGGTCTACGTGACCGCCAAAACCTTCGAGGCGCTCAGTCATATAAGTAGAATAGCCGACCTTGCCGAGCTCGCCGTCGCTGACGATAGTAACGCCCGCCTCGACCTGCTTCGCAACGGCGTCGTCTATCGCCGCCTGCACAAGCCGGTCGAATTCCTCAACATCATACTCCTCGCCGTGATCGCGGGCGAGCAACGGTTTTACGAGTTCGGGCCCACGGGGCAGACTCCCCACATGGGTCGTATCAATATGGTTCACGAAGTTTTCTCTTTCTTCTGGAAATAAGCAACGCCGCGCACTTCGTAACTGATGCGAGTAATGGGGTCCACCTGACTTGAGTCATGAAACGCCGTATGCGGCGTGCGCCAGGCGCGGGAATGATCGGAATCGTGGAATTTGATAAAGACCACTTCGTCGCGCGTCATATCCGGAAAATACCACCAGCGATGATCGGGATTATGGAAAAAGATCGTGGCGGCGACCATTTCCTCCTCCCCCGGGATCGGATCGAACCGTCGCTCATAGGGCGGGATTTCATCCACATCCACCTTGGTGTTTGACACGCCTTCCTCGTCATTGACGCTTGACGCCTCGCATAAAGCCAGCGGCCAGTCCTGGGGTGGATCGCTCAAGACTCGCCACAAACTGAAAATGATAAAACGGTCATAGCCAGGGCCATCCGGCGCTGACTTTTCATAAAGCATTTCCGCAATTCTTTTCGACGTGAAATTATTGAAGTCGACATGAGCTTCAGCGGCGGGTGGTTGTACGATCTCGCTTGTCTGACCGCTGGTGCGTAATTGTCCGCCCATCAGCGTTACATGATCGGCGCCCGTCATCTCCATAACCGCGCGTTTGACCTCATCGTCATAGATCGCCGCGATCTTCGCCTTGTCTTCGAAGTCATCAAGCTTCGTCGGATAGGATGCGATGGCGAATCCATGCTCATCGAGCGTGAATGGCTTTGTTGCTTCGCGCGCATTCCTGATGACAACCGGATAAGGTTCGTATTCACCGGTGTTCACCTCTTCCCCCGGCGCCCAGAACCGCCGGTTAATGAGAGAAGTAGGCTTCAAATAAGAAATCTGCGCATCAACGCTTTCACTCATGACGATCTCCTGCCAATTAGTCCTTGTAGCCTTCCCGGGCGCGGCTGTTGTCAATCTCAACCGGCTTTCCGGTGACGGGATGCGGATAATGGAACGGCACGATATCTGTCGCCGGCCAGAGCCGCGGCGCAGGATCAATCAAGGCGTCAGGGCCGAGCGAGTCTTCAGGATAGGTAACCGTCGCCATGGGAATAAAATCGATAGGCGTCTTGCCCCAGCCATCCTGAAACGTCCCATGCCAGTGCGGGAAATAGGCGAGCCGCGAGATTTTCCAGACGCCGTCTTCGCGGACATACTGGTTTTCATAAACGCCGCCTTCCCACCATTGGCGCTGGTCGCCGCTGGCGCTTTCATGAGTGCCCGCCTGCATCATGGAGCGGCCGCGCACTTTTGCGGTTTTGCGATCCGGGGCCACATCTACAATCATTTGTAACTGCGGATGATCAAGCAGCCAGCCATAGCGCGGACCGTTATGGTCATCAGTAAATTGCTTGCGGAAACGTTCGATATAAAGCCGGCGAACGCCTTCTTTGCCTTTATAGATGCCGCCAAGAAACCAAACCTCGCCGTCATCTGCGAACAGATCGACGACTTCATTATATTGCGACTTGTCGATGAAATAACCATAAGCGTATTGCAGCTTGCGGACATCGTGAATGTCCTGCTGCACACCAAGCTCATACTCCAGCGTTTCAATTCGTTTTTCCAGCTTCGCCAACTTGTCGCTATCCGTCATTCGATCCTCCCAAACGCGATCCCGGAATTATAGGACCATCCCTATCCAATTCCAGTTCCTGAACCGTCATCCAACAGCTCGCAGCAAAGCCGGAACGCCTTTAAGCGCAGCATCATGCGCCATTCCGCGAAGCGTCCCGAACAGGGTGGTGAGATCGCTTCGCTGATGCTTATGATTGCGCAAATTTTACGAATTTGATCTCAAGACAGGGAGTATGACGCAATGCGGGATTTCAAGGGCAAGACGGCTTTCATCACCGGCGGCGCTTCGGGCGCAGGCTTCGGCCAAGCCTGCGTCTTCGGCGATGCAGGCTGCAAGATCGTCATCGCTGATATTCGTCGCCCAGCAATAGACGAGGCGCTCGGCAAGCTGAAGGCGCGCGATATTGAAGCCTATGGCGTCGAACTCGATATCACGGATCGCGCCGCTTACGCCGAAGCCGCCGACGAAGCCGAAAAGGCGATGGGGCCTGTCGAGCTTCTCTTCAACACAGCGGGGGTGTCAATTTTCGGGCCGCTCGAGAAAGCCACCTATGATGACTATGACTGGATCATGAATGTTAATTTCAACGGCGTCGTCAACGGCATGCAGACCTTCGTTCCGCGCATGATTGAACGCGGCAATGGCGGCTATATCACCAACACCGCATCGCTCGGTTGCTTTGTCGCCGCAAGCGTCGCCGGCATTTATTCAGCTTCAAAATTCGCCGTGCATGGCATCACCATGGCCATGCGCGACGCGCTTACGCCTTACGGCATCGGCGTTTCAGTCCTGTGCCCCGCCAATATCAAATCCAATATTGCGGAGTCTGTGGATACGAGACCGGCAAGCCTGTCGAATTCCGGTTACGAGGTCGATGAAGACGAGCTGCAGGCGCTGCGCCAGATTTATGCTGAAGGGATGGAGCCTGAAGAACTTGCTCAACATACCAAAGCGGCGATGGAGAAAGACCAGTTCTATATCATTCCTTATCCTGAATCCCGCCCAATGCTGGAAATGGTTTTCAAGCAGGTTATCGACGCCCTGCCGCCTATAGACAGCGATAAAGAGGGACAGGAAAAACGTTACAAGGCGATGATGCGCTATCAGCAAGCGCGCGCCGACATGGACGCAAAACGCTACGGCAAAAAATAAACTCTACAATCCGGGCGTGGGCGCAGGTGTCTGGGCCTGCGCCCGTTTGATCGGCGCCGTCTCCGTCAGTCCCATGGCGCATATCCCGGCTGCGATTGCGAAGCCGAAAATGATCCAGAGCGGCGCCGAAAGGCCCCACGCATCCGCAGCTATGCCGGCGAAGAATGGCGACAGAACGCCGCCGAAAACTTCGCCTGTCGCCATCACAAGGGCGAGCGCAGTGGCGATATGAGTGGACTGAATAGTTTCCGACGGCACTGTCGCCATGAAGAGCGGAAAACATCCGTTCAGCGCCCAGCCGAAGAAAAAGATGACGGCGAGCACCCAGGGCGAACCGTCGAAGAACATGGCGCCGAGCGGCAGGATGATTCCGAGAAAGGGAATCGTCACGAGCACCGGCTTGCGCCCGATGCGATCAGAAAGGCCCGCCACCACGAAACTACCGATGGTCGCTGAGATGCCCAGCGTCCCCATGAGCCAGCTCATCACGCCGGGATCAACGCCTTTCACCTGAGTGAGATAGAGCGGCATGAACGCCCAGGTGATGACGAGATAGGAGACAAGCAGCACTGAAACGACCGAACAGACAACGATGTTCTTGTAGGAAAACGCCTCCTTCAAGGTCAGCCGATCCGAGACGCCTTCGGGCTTTGGCTCCTCCGGGGGTTCGTCAATAAATTTCCAGATCAGGAGCGCCGTAATGATGCCCGGAATGCCGGCGAGGAAAAAGGCGTTGCGCCAGCCCCATGCGGCGGCGATCGCAACCAGCGCAACCGGCGCGACGAAAGACCCGAAAAAGTTCGAGCCGAAATTCTGCATCACGCCCATAGCGAGACCGCGATGGCGCGGATCCACTTCCCGCACAACTAGTGTTTGCGAAATCGGATTGATCGGGCCTTCCGCGGCGCCCATCAAAAGCCGCGCGCCGAAGAGCAAAAGAAAGGATGTGGCGAGGCCCGACAACACAGAGCACAAGGAAAACACGACAATCGCGACCAGAAGAAAACCCTTGCGGTTCGCAGCCTTGTCAGACGCCGAACTGATCAGGAAGCCGCCGATCGCCCAGGTCAGCGATAACGCCGAAGCCAGGATGCCCACATGCGTATTGGTGAGATTAAGATCCGGCTGCACATAGGGCATGAGGAAGTTGAGCGCATTTCGGTCAAAAAAGACGATGCCGAAATTGAGGCTTAAGAGCGCCACCAGAACGACCTGATAGGCCGCGCCTCGCTTTACCGTCCGAAGCGGCGCAGTCCCCGCTTCTTCCGGCGCTGTTTGTTCTGTCGTCACTTGTTCCTCGCCCATCATTAGTATTGAGAATGTCTTTTTCAGACACGCTAGCGGCGCTCACAAGACTTGGCAATCAAGGCTGTAGAGCGCCCAAACCCGGTTATTCCTTGTTGGGATAAACTGAGTTCACAAATTATTCAGCTTGGAGATTAACCGGTCCAGGCATCACGCAGTTTGTGCTTTTGCACCTTGCCTGACGGCGTGCGCGGAAGGTCATCGACAAACCGCACATGCTTCGGCGCCTTAAAGCTCGCAAGACGCGTCTTGACAAAATCGATTACGGCATCCGAGGTCATGCTGTCATTGCCTTCTTTCAGCAAAATAATGGCGGCGCCGACCTCTCCCCATTTTTCATCGGGAACGCCAATAACAGCACAGTCTAGAATTTCCGGCATTTCGGCCAGCACCGCTTCGATTTCGACCGGGTAGACATTTTCACCACCGGAAATGAACATGTCTTTGGTGCGATCGACAATGTAGTAAAAGCCGTCCTCATCCTTGCGCGCAGAATCTCCTGACTTCAGCCACTCACCGTGAAAAGTCGCCGCAGTTTCCACTGGCTTGTTCCAGTAGCCGGGCGTCACATTCGGCCCGCGCACCCAAAGCTCGCCAATTTCATTGGGCCCGGCTTCCCTGCCTTCCGGCGTCATGATTTTGCCTTCTGTAAAAGGCGACGGCATCCCGACCGATCCCGCCTTTTCTTTAATGATGGAAACATCATGGGGCGGCATGCTGAACGCAGAACCGATCTCGGTCATGCCGAAGCCGTCGACCTGGGCGACCCCATCTTCGGCCCAGGCGCGCACCGACGCAGGGGGATTCGGCGCGCCGCCGGTCTGCAATACATCGAGATGCGCGAGCCTTTTCATGGCGCCGGCGGGATTTTTCTCGCGCATCAGCGTCGCCATCTGTGTCACACAGAAATAATAGGTAATGCCAAGTTTCGGGTCTGTCAGATTTTCAAAGGTTTTGATCGGATCGAATTTCTGCGAAACCACAACCGAGCCGCCAAAGAAAAGCGGCGTACGCGCAACAGCGAGAAGCCCCGCAACGTGAAAGAGCGGCATGTCGCAAAGCGAAACAGAATTCTGGTTTACGCCAGCGGACAATGCGAAGTTCAGCGTGGAATACAAAAGCGACTTGCGTGTGAACATCACTCCTTTTGATTTTCCAGATGTTCCAGACGTGTACAGCAACAATGATGTCTCATTCTCGTCGATGCCGACCGGCGCCTTAAAATTGGTGACCTCGTCCACGGCCAAGTCTTCGCCGGCGCCATTCAAGCAAATACGGCAATTCTCTTTTGCATAGGCAAAAGCGGGTTCAGCATGGGCTTCAAATTCTTTCTGCCAGATCACAATCGATGGCTGCGCATCCTCAATCAGGGCGGCGACTTCCGGCGTGGCGAGGCGCCAGTTCAGCGGAACAAAGATCAGCCCCGCCCGCTCACAGGCATGGTGCAGCAACAGCATCAGCGCGCTATTGCGCGAGATGACGACAACCCGTTCACCGCGTTTTCCCGCAACCGCCTTGGACAACAAGGACGCTATCTGCGAGATGCGACGATCCGCATGCGCATAGTCGTAAGATTCACCGGTGTGAAGATCGATGATCGCTTTGTTCTTCGGCGTCGCCAAAGCGTGAAAGTGAACCAAGTCATACATCGACGGCGTCTCCAATTATCGCAATTGCTCTGGCGCTTAGCATAAATCACCCCCTATTTCAGCGTGTATTTTCTCTAATAGCTTCCCGGCTTGCGCCTCACCGATAGGAATGAATAGCAGCCGCTCACGGAAATGGCGCAAAGGCCGGCTCGGCCAAGCTTGAAGCCAGGCGCAGGCCTGCATTACTCTTCGCAAAAAGCTGATGAAGGGCGGGAATCCCATGAGCACAGTCCGGGACAGTGTAATCGATTTTCTCAGACGGACCAGGATGACCGTGATGTTCGGCAATCCCGGGTCGACGGAGCTGCCGCTCTACCGCGACTGGCCAGAGGATTTCCGCTACATCCTCGGACTGCAGGAATCGGCCGTTCTTTCCATGGCGGACGGTTACGCCCAGGCGACAGGCAAGGCCGCGATTGTAAATTTGCACTCCGCCGCCGGTCTCGGGCACGCCATGGGCTCGCTTGTCTCAGCCTTTAAAAATCAGACCCCAATCATTGTCACCGCCGGACAACAGGCCCGCAGCCTCCTCCTCTCCGAGCCTTTTCTGGGCGCTATAGATCCAACGACGATGCCGAAACCTTACGTGAAATGGGCTTGTGAGCCGGCTAGCGCCGCCGAAACGCCGCAAGCGATCGCCCGCGCTTACGCGATCGCCATGACCCCGCCGCGGGGACCAGTCTTCGTCTCCATTCCCGTCGACGACTGGGACCAGCCGGCCAGCCCGACGCCGCCGCTCGAGTTCCTTGGAGATCCGTCTCCTTCAAGAGACTCTATCGAGGCCGCGGTTCAGCGAATCTCACAAAGCAAGTCGCCTGTCATGGTTGCCGGTCCCGAAATTGACCGAGCTGGCGGCTGGAACGCCGCCATAGCCCTTACGGAAAAGCTCGGCTGTCCGGTCTGGGCGAGCGCCATGTCGAGCCGCTGCTCCTTTCCGGAAACCCATCCGCAATTCGCCGGTTTTTTGCGCTCCAATGAAGCGGATGTTTACGAAACGCTGTCGCCCCATGACCTTGTTCTCGTGTTTGGGGCGCCAGCCTTTACCTTTCACTTCGAAAACCCCGCTTCTCAACCAGAGGCGATGGACGTTTTGCAATTCATCAACGACGCCAACATCGCGTCCTATACGAAACAGGGCGCGGTCGTTCTGGGAGATGTCGCCAGCGCCATGAAAGCACTGTTGCCTGACATTGACCAAAGGCCGCAATTTGAAGGCGCAGCCCGCGCGGCCCCTGAACCCGCGCCGACATCAACGTTTTCCACGAACGCCATTATGGATTTATTGCAGGCGCTCCGCCCCAAAGATGCGCTGATTGTGGAAGAAGCGCCGAGCGCACGGCCCGCAATTCAACAACGCCTGCGCATCGATGCGCCGGGCAGTTTTTTTGCCACCGCTTCAGGAGGGTTAGGTTTTTCGGGAAGCGCTGCTGTCGGGATCGCCCTGGCCCATCCGGACAAACGCACAATCGCCCTCTTGGGAGACGGGTCCGCGCTTTACACCATTCAGGCGCTTTGGACCGCTGCGAAGGAAAACCTGCCGGTCACTTACATTATCCTCAATAATGGCGGCTATGAAGCGCTGATCGGCATTGCGCGGCTTTGGCAAACACCTTCCGTCGGCACCGATCTTTCAGGGCTGGACTTCGTCAGCCTCGCGAATGGATTCGGCATGACGGCGCAACGCGTAACGACCATTGCCGAAATGGAAAAGGCCCTTGGAGCGGCGTTCGCTACCCAAGGGCCTTCCTTAATCGACGCCGTCGTCGAGGACTAAATCCGAGGCGTTTGGCTAGTGCAATGCTTGCGGCTCTCTGTCGGCGATGCTGGCGTTGCGGTATTCGCGCGGAGAAACGCCATAACGCTCGCGGAAAACGCGCGCAAAATGCGTCGTATTGTTAAAGCCCCATGCATAGGCAAGTTCCGTAATGGAACGATGGCGCCACATAGGATCAGCAAGACGCTTCTTGCATTCTTCAAGGCGGCGGCGGCGGATAAAGCCGGAGATGGTTTCATCCTCTTCCGCAAATAGCATGTGCAGATAACGCGGAGAGATGCGGAACGCCGCAGCTATGGAGGCGACGGTCAGTTCAGGATCTTTCAGATTGGACTCAATGTAACACCGGATATGACTGCGGCGCGCAGAGGCGACGGCTGAATCAGCGATGCGCGATCCGAATGCTTCCATACAGGAGGTCGCGAACATATCGAGCATGTTGTTGCCGACGCGCTCGCCAATCTCGGCGTCCATGCCATTTTTTACATGGTGCCAGATCCCCGACAGCATGCCGGACAATGTCGCGGAAAGCCCTTCCGATCCGCTAAGGCGTTGGCCGAGCGCAATCTCCGGCGCCGGCAAACGGCGTTTGATATCGTTCGGCGTGGCAATCATCACCAGCGTCGACGCGTTGGTTTCATATTCCAGCGTATAGGGAAGCGCGCTATCGCAAAGAACCATGTCCCCGCGTTTCAGGAAAGCCTCGCGTCCGTCCTGCGCAACACGCATGTCCCCTTCGAGCTGAAGATGGAAAAAGTAATGACGCTCGCGGCTGGAGGCGGCGTGACTGGCGGTGCGCGACACCACCGCCGGGCTCGCCATCACATTGGCGAGGTATATATCGCCAAGCTCGACGCTATCCACGGCGCCTTCAAATTCTTCAGGACAAAACGGTCTTGTTTCAAGCGGGGTGAAAACCTCGGCAACAATATCATTCCACCGCGTGACTTTCGAAGCGCCGGCGAAATCCTTGGTCGACAGGTGCAGCATCCTCCAACTCCTCCCGAATGATCTTGTTATTTTGTTATGTCCTATCACAAATTTTTATGACGGGCAATTTTGTATGCAAGACAAACATAATTTTGAGCGCCGCGCGAGCGAAATCGTTGCTGCAACGCAACGTGATGTTGCAGCGCAACATCCTCGCAGAAGGCAGGTTTCTTCGGCCTAGGTGGCGCTTGCAAACAGCGGTGAAGGCGATATCCCTCAGGTCGCACCGCCTTCCCTGTTAAGGAGCTTTCACAATGTTTCAGTGTGTCTTTCCGCCTTCGGCGCGGAGGTTTTCCCTCGCCCTTACGGCCCTGACCGCCGGCCTCAGTCTGGCCGGGTGCGGCGCGCCGCAAGAGACGGACACAACGACAACACCGGCCGCAGATGTAGCGACGACACATTCAGCTCAACAGCCGCCGGCCGAACACGCAAATGTTACCGCGACGCGCCTTCTGGCGGCGGACGCTGAGCCGGGCCAGTGGATGTCCCATGGGCGCACTTACAGCGAGCAGCGTTTCAGCCCTCTGAACGACATCAACCGCGACACCGTCGGCCGCCTTTCCCTGGCCTGGTATCAGGACCTGGACACCAACCGCGGGCAGGAAGCGACGCCCCTCATCATCGATGGCGCGATCTACATCACGACCGCCTGGTCCAAGGTGAAGGCCTATGACGCACAGTCCGGCGAAGAATTGTGGGCCTATGACCCGCAAGTTCCCGGTGAAGCGGCGGTGAACGCCTGCTGCGATGTCGTCAACCGCGGCCTCGCCGCCTGGAACGGCAAACTTTTTCTCGGCACGCTCGACGGCCGGCTGATCGCTTTGGACGCCGGCACTGGCGAAGAAGTCTGGAGCAAAGTCACCGTCGACCAATCCAAGCCCTATACGATCACCGGCGCGCCGCGCATCGTCAAAGGCAAGGTCATCATCGGCAATGGCGGCGCCGAATTTGGCGTCCGCGGTTATGTGACCGCTTATGACGCTGAAACCGGCGATATCGACTGGCGGTTTTACACGGTGCCCGGCGATCCGGCCAAAGGGTTTGAAAATGACGCCATGGCGATGGCCGCCAACACCTGGAACGGCGAATGGTGGAAGCTGGGCGGCGGCGGCACGGTCTGGGATTCCATGGCCTACGACCCGGAACTCGACCTCCTCTATATCGGCGTCGGCAATGGCTCGCCCTGGAACCAGGCCTACAGAAGCCCCGGCGGCGGCGACAATCTGTTCCTGTCGTCCATTGTCGCGCTCAATCCCGACAACGGCGAATATGTCTGGCACTATCAGACAACGCCTGGCGAAACCTGGGACTTCACGGCAACCCAACAGATCATCGTCGCCACGCTCGACATTGACGGCGCGCCGCGCAAGGTCGTCATGCAGGCGCCGAAAAACGGCTTCTTCTACGTGATCGACGCCGAAACCGGAGAATTCATATCCGCGAATAATTTTGCCCACGTCAACTGGGCCACGGGCATCGATCCGGAAACCGGACGGCCGATCGAAAACCCGCAAGCACGCTTCGACAAGACCGGCGAGCCCTTCGTCGTCAGTCCGGGCCCCGGCGGCGCCCATAGCTGGCACCCCATGAGCTATAACCCGGAAACGGGTCTTGTTTACATTCCCGTCAATATCAGCGGCTTCCCTTACGCGCCTGATCCCAACTACGAGCCAGAGCCGCGCGGCTTCAATAACGGCATCGACTTCTCTGCCGCCGAGTTGCCGTCGGACCCCGCGATCAAGGCGGCGGTGAAGGCGACGGTAGGAGGACGTCTCGTCGCCTGGGATCCGGTTGCACAAAAAGAAGTCTGGGGCGTTCCCTATCCAGGCGCCGGCAATGGCGGCACGGTGACCACCGCAGGCGGTCTTGTTTTTCAGGGCACGAAATACGGCGAATTCGCCGCCTATGACGCCGCAACCGGCGACAAATTATGGTCCATGGACGCGCAGACCGGCATCATGGCGGCGCCGGTGACATATGAAATCGACGGCGAACAATATGTGGCGGTGCTCGCAGGATGGGGCGGCGTTGAAGCACTGGCGCCCGGCGAACTCGCTTCTATCGGCGCGGTCATGCCGAATTACAGCCGCATTCTCGTTTTCAAGATAGACGGCGCGGACAGCCTGCCGCCCAAGCCGCAGATCGCGGAAAGGCATCTCGCCCCGCCGCCGCTCACCGCCTCCGCAGAAGCGGTCGAGGAAGGCAAATATCTCTATGGGCGCTACTGCGGGGTCTGTCATGGGGACGCTGTCCATAGCGCTGGCGTGCTGCCGGATCTTCGCTATTCGACCATTCCTCATGATGAGGAGCAGTTCGCAGATGTCGTTCTTGGCGGCGCGCTCACGGAAAACGGCATGGTCTCCTTCGCCAGCGTGCTCGATGAAGAAAGCCTTGCGACACTGCGCGCTTACATCATCGCACGGGCGAATGAAGACCTGGAGATTTACGGAGAATAACGCTTTTTATGTGCATAGCTGGCGCGCCTCGTTAAAAGACTGGCTGCAATGAGGCCGCCCATCTATGCGTCATTGATCTCATCAAAAATCGGATTTCGCAGGAGAAAGGCGATGGCCTTCGCGCGCTCCTCGTTGATGGGCTCGTCGGGGAAGGACTTCAAGATCGCGTTGAACTTCTCTTCAGCGCCCTTTTTGAACTCCGGATGCGTAAGAATATAAAGATCATTGTTGAGAACGCCCTTTAGAACGCGCTCCCCGCACTCTTCCGCGCTCATCCACAGATCCGAAACCGGACGTTCGGAAAGTTGCTGTTCTGTTTCCAGAAGGCCTGTGTTCTTTTTAAATTTTTCCGGCCGGATTTTTCCCGTTTCGCCGATATTTGACTGAACGGGTCCCGGACAAAAGGCTGACACGCCGATATTGTCGGGCGCCAGCTCACCCCGAATGGACTCAGAAAGGCCCAGCATGGCGGCTTTGGCCGTGCCGTATATCGAAAAAGCGGTCACCGGCACCAGCGCCGCCTTGGAGGCGGTGTTGACGATATGGCCGCCTTCGCCATGCTTGCGAATATAAGGCAGCACGATCTGAAGTCCGTTGATGACCCCGCCGATCATGACGCCAAGCCCCCAGTCCCAGTCGTCAAAGCCGAGCTTTGCGAGCGGGCCGCCAACCCCCATGCCGGCGTTGTTAAAGAGCATGTGGATCTTACCGAATTTCTCTTCGGCCTGGCTTGCCGCCGCGGCATAGGCTTCACGGTCAGTGACGTCGAGCTTCAGACATAACACGCGATCGGGATCATCGAAAAACGCCGCAGCGCTCTTCAAATGATCGTCGCGAATATCGGCGAGAACCAGATTGGCGCCGGCTTCATAAAACGCCTTTGCGATGCCAAGTCCGATGCCGCTGGCGCCGCCGGTGATGAACGCCGTCTTTCCCTCTACATCTTTCATGAACGTCCCTGTCCTTTTAGGTCTTACTACTGTGAAGCATTTGCAATTATTGCGATGTCGCGTCGCTTTTTTACGCCAGCGAAAGTACGGTTGTTGGCGTTTGGACCTGACTGTCATTTGAGCCAAACAGCCAATCGCCACCCATGGCGAAACGCGTCCCAACGAACGGTGAAAACGCGGGGCTGACGGCGTTTCGCCCCCTTTTCAATCGCCGCCGGTAAAGTCAGACTATCCCAATGAGCAACAATGTGCGGGCCGAGATAAACTATGCTGCGCCGATGGCGGGGAAGCCGCGGTTTCACGCCAACGATCAGTCTCGCGATGTTCTAAATCTCGACCCGCAGACGGTGGAGTTCGTGGATGGTCGTGCGTCGCCGCCGGCGCTTGATCGTGAAGGATTTGCGCTTGTTTCGCATCGCAGCAAAGTGAAGGATTTTCGCGACCCGGCTTTTCACGATCTGCACAAAAAAGAGATTGAAGAACTGATCGTCGAACTGACGGGCGCAGACATGGCGATTGTCAATTCACCGGGCGTCCTGCGGTTTGGCGAAAAATCCGCCGACAGCGGAAGGCTCAACAATTCCCGGCCGGCGCGTTTTATTCATATCGACATCAATGACGAGACTGCGGCGCAGTTTGCAAAAGCCTCCGCGCCGGAAGGCGCAAAAATAAAACGCACCGCACAGTACAATGTCTGGCGCGTACTCACCCCGCCGCCGCAGGATGTGCCGCTCGCTGTTTGCGATGCGCGCACCTTGTCGGCTGAAGACCTGATCGAAGCGGATGCCATTTTCGATCAGGAAGGGCAGCCCGACTGGACATTCACAGCGCTCCTGATCAAAGCGTCGCCACGCCATCGCTGGATCTGGTTCCCGGAGATGACGCCGGATGAGGCGCTGGTTTTTATTACCAATGACAGCGATCCGGCGCAGCCTCATCACGCCCCGCACAGCGCCTTCAACAATCCTCTTTGCCCGCCGGATGCGCCGCCCCGCGCCAGCATCGAGATGCGCGCCATCGCCTACTGGTTCGAGTAGTCATCGCACGAAGGAGCTTCGACATGGGAGAGTTTCCCAAAACCGTGGACTTCATGTTCCTCAACACGCCGATCGGCGAGGAATATTCTCTCAAAGGGCTCGAGGTGGAGGGCGATATTCCCGATGATATTCGGGGGGCGTTCTTTCGCGCCGTCCCCGACCCTGCTTTCCCGCCTCTCTTCATTGACGACACGGCGATCTCCGGTGACGGTATGGTCTCCCGCCTATGGTTCAAAGAGGACGGCTCGGTTGATTTCGACATTCGCTATGTGCAAACCGCCCGCCACAAAGCTGAAATTGAGGCAGGCAAGGCGCTGTTCGGACGCTACAGAAATCCCTATACCGACGATCCCTCCGTAAAAGGCGTCGACCGCACGGTCTCCAACACAACGCCGATCTGGCATGGCGGAAAACTGTTGATGGCGAAGGAAGACGGCCGCGCCTATCGCGTCGATCCGATCACGCTTGAGACAGTCGGGTCTTATGATTTCGGCGGCAAGCTGAAATCGGAAACCATGACCGCTCATGCCCGTGTCGACCCGGAGACTGGCGAGCTTTTCTTTTTTGGATATGAAGCCGACGGCCTCGCCTCCACCAAAGTCGCCTACTGCATCGCCGATAAAAATGGTGAGCTAATTAAAGAACAGTGGTTTGACGCGCCCTATTGCGGCTTGATGCACGATTTCGTCATCACCAAAAACTATGCGGTCTTTCCTGTCTTTCCGACGACAGCTGATCTCGCCCGGTTAAAGGACGGCGGCGTTCACTGGGTTCATGAGCAGGACCGGGAAAGCTGGATAGGCATCATGCCGCGCTATGGCGACGTCAAGGAAATGCACTGGATCAAAGGACCGAAAGGCGTTTCCGTCTTCCACTTCATGAACTGCTTCGAGGACGACGATGGCCGCATTCACCTCGATCAGCATCTGACGGAAACAAACGCGTTTGAATTTATCCGCCGCCCGTCGGGGATTGACATCCCGCAATCTGAAATCAAGGGCGGTCTGGTGCGCTGGTCGTTCGATCCCAAAGGCGATGAAATCACCGAAACGCCGCTCGGGCCTCCGGGCGATCTCTGCCGTATTCGCGACGCCGATCAGGGCCGCCCTTACACAGTCGGCTGGTATCTCAGCATGGACCCTGAAATGAAGGGCCCGCCCATGCTTGGCGGCCCGGTCGGCGTCGCCTTCAACGCTCTCATTGCCATCAATCCGCAAAGCGGGGCGATGAAAATGCTCGGACTGCCGCCGGGACACGCGATCAGCGAACCGGCGCATATCGTATCATCACAAGCGGATCATCCCGGCTGGCTTTTGTTCATTATCGACCGGCAAACCGGCGAAGATCAGTTCGAACACGAAGCATGGATCGTGAATGCGGGCGAAATTCAAGAAGCGCCCGTCGCGAAAGTCAAAATCCCGCATCGCTTGCGCCCGCAGGTGCATGGCTGGTGGGCGTCCCAAGAAACGCTCGACAAGGCCGCCGCCTAAGTTAGAACATCACGTCAGATCATCGAGGCTGATCTTGCGGCCCGCCGCTGCAGCCTTGTTGCCTTCGCGTCTCAGGCGCTCAATCTCCAGACGGCCTTCCGGCGCTTGTTCCTGTGGCAGCGCCGCCATGGTCGTTTCGTAGATTTCCTGAATGTCAGGCCCATGTTCCGGATGCGTAAGGATCAGCCCGTGATTTTCCGTCATGCCCTTGAGGATCTTCTCACCGACTTCCAGCGGATCCATGCCCAAGTCGAACGCGCCGCCGAATTTTTCAAGCTCCGCCTTGTCCACCTCGCCAAGCCCGCTGTCCTTGAAATTGTCCGGACGTTTGAGGGCGGAATCCCAGGCGTTCGTTTTCGTCAGGCCGGGACAGCAGAGCGACACGCCAATATTGTAAGGCGCCAGATTGTAGCGCAGGCATTCGGTGAGGCCGCGAACGGCAAACTTGCTCGCCGTATAAATGCCCGCCTGCGGCCCCGCAATAAACGCCGCCATGCTCGCCACATTGACGATATGCCCGCCCTCGCCATGGGACTTGATCTTCGGAATGAAGCTGACGATCCCGTTGACGTTGCCGCCGAAATTGACGCCCATGATCCAGTCAAAGTCATCATAGGTCGCCTCGTCCGTGGGGCCGAACACGCTGACGCCGGCATTGTTGACGAGCACATGCACCCTGCCGAAATGCGCCTCAACTTCATCCGCTGCCTCGGCGAAGCGCGCGCGGTCCTGCACATCTAGCTTTACAAATAGCGGCGCCTCCCGGCCCTGGCTTTCAAACCACTTCGCAGCCTCAGCCTTATAGGCTTCGTTGCGATAGCTGAGCGCCAGACGCATCCCCGCATTGGAGAAGGCCCGCGCGACGCCGAACCCAATGCCGGAGACTCCGCCGGTGATGAACGCCGTTTTTCCCTGCCAGTCCATGAATGCCTCCCGCCGATAGTGGTTTGCCGCCCCCCTCATGCTATCCATCGGGGGTAGCGGGAATGATAACCGGGAGGACGCCGTGAGTGAACTTGATGATATGAAGTCAGAGCTTGCTGAACTGAAAAATCGCGTCGGCAAGATCGAGGATCTGCACGCCATCCGGAAGCTTCATTATGCTTACGGTTACTATATCGACTTCTGCCAGTATGACGAAGTCGTCCAGCTCTTCGCCAAGGATGGCGAAGTCATTTTCCTTTCCGGCATCTATAAAGGCCATGAGGGCGTCGCGCGTCTTTACAAAACCTGGTTCCAGAATTTCTTCACGCAAGGCAAGCCGGGACCGGAATATGGCTTTCTGCTCGATCACTTCCAGATGCAGGACATCATCACCGTCGCAGACGACCGCAAGACGGCGAAAGGCCGGTTTCGCGCCGTCCTCATGGGCGGCAACCATGAAACCCGTGACTACAAGCCCGAAGGCCTGCCGGAACAGTTCTATGAAGCCGGCATCTATGAAAATGACTATGTGCAAGAAGACGGCGTTTGGAAAATCAAACGTCTTGATTACATGGTCCAATGGCAAGCGGAATATGAAAAGGGCTGGGCGCATACGGAAGCCCATTTGCAGCCTGCTGTCGAAACCTATCCGAAAAACCCGCTTGGTCCTGACGAGCTTCTGCCGACACCGCGCCAGACATGGCCGCACCGTCACGACGTCCCCTATCACTACGCCCACCCGGTGATGGGAGCGAAGCTCAATGGCAAATGAGCTTTTGCCCGACGGCAGCGAAAAAGGCCTGCGCGGTTATATGGTCGAACGCGGCGTCAGGCGCCGCATCGGCATGGCGCCGCCCGCTGGCGAGATAGACCGCAACGCGCCGTATAAGCGCATCGCCACGGAAGAAGCCTGGACATTTCCGGAACTGGTCGAGGCTCAGGTTAAATTTCTAAAAAGCGCTAATGCGCCAAACGATCCTGCGCTACGCATGGGCGGCATGTTCGCCTCCATGCCGGAATTACAGAAAATGCTGTGTGATCTCGGCGATCTCAGGATCGCGCATATGGATGAATACGGCATCGACCGCCAACTGCTGTTGCTAACTGCGCCAGGTCCGCAAGTGCTGGAGCCCGAAGAGGGAACACGCCTCGCCGCAAAATCGAACGATATCGCGGCAGAGGCTTGCGCGAAACGGCCCGACCGCTTCTCCGCCCTCGCCGCTTTTCAGCCGCAGGACCCGGACAAAGCCGCGCGGGAAATCGAACGCGCCATGAAAGAGCTGAAGCTCAACGGCGCTGTGTTGAATTCACATTTTCGGGGACATTTTCTCGACGAGCCGCAATGCGATCCCATTCTGGCCGCGCTCGAGGAAAATGACGCGGCCCTTTATATTCACCCAACGGCGCCATTTGACGACCGGGTTTATTCAGCCCGCGCAACGACGGGCGCTCTTGGCGGTTTCCCGCACGATGTGTGGAATCACACTATGGGGCTGATCCTTTCGGGCGCCTTCGACAAATACCCGAAGCTCCGGCTTGTGATCGGCCATCTCGGCGAATGTATGCCGTTGCATCTTTATCGCTTCGACTGGATGCAATCGAACGCCGACGGCGTGCCCGGACTTCGCGGCGGCCAGCCCGCGGTGACGTTGAAACATCCCATGAGCCATTACTTCCACAACAATATCTGGATCACCACAAGCGGCGTCGGCTGGGAGCCGGGAATCAAATTTTGCATGGACGTGATGGGGCCGGAGCGCGTCCTCTACGCCATGGACTATCCCTATCAGCAGTCATCGGACGAAGTCGCCGCTTATGACCGGATGGATATTCCGCCGGCTCACAAGAAAATGTTGATGCAGGAAAACGCCGAGCACGTCTTCCGGCTGCCCAAAGATTAAGCCTTCGCGGTCACGATCCAGGCGGCGGCGTCGAGGCGGATTGAACCGTTTTTGTGAAACGGCGTTAACGCCTCGATGACGTCGGCGCGCGCCTTGTCCTTGACGCCTGGCCCGGCTTCTTCAAGCGGCTCACCAATGGCGAGCGCATCCATGACAAAATCCGCTGCGCTTTCCGGTGTCGCCCCCTCGCCGCCAAGCAATTGCTCACCCTGCCAGAGCTTGCATTCGACATCCTTCCAGCCCGCGCGTTCAAGCAAGGCCTTGGTGGCGTCCGGATCCGCCATCCGGAACGGTCCCGGTCCATCCGGTTCACGCTCCGGCATCTCCACATATTTACCGGCGATGGCGCCGACCATTCCGATCCAGGGATTTTTCTCTGGCGGGCCCCAACAGGAGAAGGTGAAATCGCCGCCGGGCTTCACCCAGCTTCTGATATTGGCGAAAGCCTTGTCGGGGTCTTCGAAGAACATAATCCCGAAGCTGGAAAAGGCGCGATCGCGCAGTGCATCAAGGCTCGCCGTCTGAGCGTCGGCGCATTTGAAATCGACATTGTCAACGCCCGCATCCGCCGCCCGCTTTTTCGAATGCTCGATCAGGATTTCCGCAATATCAACGCCAAGAACGCCCCCCGAAGGTGCAACCGCCCGCGCGATCTCGATGACGTTTTTGCCGCCGCCAGAACCGATCTCCACCACCTGCTCACCCGGCTTGAACGCCGCAGCCTTCATAAGCGAGGCATTGATCGGCGAAATCATGGATTCAAATGGAACGAGATATTTGAGCCAGCGTTCGCCGACTTCGCCATTCCAGTCTTCAACGGCCTGATCCGTCATATTCTTCTTCTCCCTTTCACATCACCGCATTGTTGCTCAGGAACTATGCTTTTGCGACGCCAAATGGGAAGGCGCAATCGCAGGAAATGCGAGAGCGGTTAAGGTGCAGCGCACAATGTGAACAGCGCTTCACCGAACGAGTTCTGGGTCTGATTTTGTTTCCTTTTGCGGCATCCGGCGCCTGACGGCGTCGGCTACGATCAAAATTAAAGGCCGGACCGGTTGCTCGCGCCGGTCATGAGGATAACGATGAGAAGCGCAATATGAGCAATGTCACGCTTTATCACTGGGAGCCGAACGCCAATTCCGGCAAACCGATGCTGGCGTTGATGGAAAAAGGCGTTGAGTTCGAAAGTCACTATCTCGACCTGTTGAATTTCGACCAGCACCAGCCCGATTATCTCGCGATCAATCCCCAGGGGACAATCCCCGCCATGACGCATGGCGATCGGGTGCTGACAGAATCGACAGCGATCATGGAATATGTGGACGCCGCTTTTCCGGGTCCGAACTTGATGCCCGAAGATCCAAGGGATCAGTGGCGCGTCAGATGGTGGATGAAGTTCATGGATCAATGGCTGGCGCCCTCCTTCTCCATGATCGGCTGGAGCGTCTTTGTGGGACCTATGGTGCGCAGCAAAGACCCGGAAGAATTGAAAGCCGCTATTGACCGTATTCCTCTGCCGGAACGCCGTGTCGCCTGGCGTAAGGCGATTTACGGAACCTTCGGCGAGGAAGAAATGAAAGAATCGCAGCGACGCGTGGCGCTCGGCATTCGCATGCTTGAAGAGGAGCTTTCCAAACGGGAATGGCTCGCCAGCGACCAATACAGTCTCGCCGACGTAAACGGTTTCAACATCGCTTACGCTCTGCCCCTGTCGCAGCCGGATCTGTCCAACGACGAAAAGACGCCGCATATTCTCGAATGGCTGCGCAAAATCTACGAACGCCCGGCGGCTAAAAAGACCTGGGCCATGGGAAAAACCGATATGGTCAAACGCGTGCAAATTCTGGAGCGTTCATAATGGCTTTGACGCTCTATCACGGCGACCCTAACGGCCCTTCATTTACCGTCCTGGCGGCGCTTTTTGAAACCGGTCATGACGCGGCGCTGCATCCCATAGACCTGACCATGGGCGAACGTCACAGCGATAAGGTTCCACGCAGTGTGGAAGTTGAAATGAGCATTGAAGGCGAAGGGCCGGTCCTTGTGGCCGATGGTGAGCCGATGGCGGATTCGGTGTTTCTCGCCTGCTACCTCAACGATTTGGCGGCTGACTCTCCCATCGCACCCACCGATCCTTTCGCCCGTTGGGAGATGATGACCTGGTGTCGCCAGATTATCGAACGCGCGGCGCCGGCAGCCGCCTATCTCGGCGTAAAAACCCATCTGGCTGACAAACTGTCAGCGCTGAACGATGCGGCGTTCGAAAAGCTGACGGCGCCAATCAAAAGCGAGGATTTAAAAGCGCGCTGGCGTGATACTCGCGCCAACTCCTTCCCTGAAGATAAAATCGAGGACTCCAGGGCTAAAATCGCAACAGCCGTCCAAAAAGTTGAAACTCAACTCAGTGACGGGCGCGACTGGCTGCTTGGCGACTTTTCTATCGCCGATCTCGAAACCTATGCCTGGCTTTCAGGAATGCGTGACCTCGAACCTGCGGCGTTTGAAGGCGCAAAACAAACAAGCGCGTGGATCGATCGCATAGAGGCCCGCCCCTCCGTTATCCGCACGCTTTCGCTGGCGAAAACACCTACGCCACACCAGGTCTGGGCGCCGGGCCCGGAAATCAATCGCTGGGGCTGATTTCCTGCGTTTGCTTATTTTCCACGGGCGGCGGCGCGAGCCTTGCGATAATTCTCGCGCCGTCCCCGCTCAAAAGCGAGCCGTTCCACCGGGGCGTCTCCTTTCGGATAATCCGCAATGATTTCGTCAAAGACTTCGCGAAGCTCGTCCCTGAATTCCGGATGCGGAAAGATATAAAACTTGTTCTCGCGAATCGCCTCGATCGTCTTCGCCGCTACTTCTTCAGGCTCCATGCCTGCTTCATGCACTTTCGCCAATTGCGCGTTAAAGGCCGCGTCTACAGGTTTGCCGCGCGACGCCAGGGCTTCCGGCCGGACATCGTCGCTCGCGTAGATATGGCTCTTTACAAGGCCGGGACATAGCGCTGAAACGCCGATCCGGTGCGGTGCCAGGGAATAACGCAAGGATTCCGACAAGCCCCGAACGGCGAATTTCGAACAATTATAGATACCCGGCACGGGGCCCGCGAGAAAGCTCGCCATCGAGGCGGTGTTCACAACATGCCCGCCCTTGCCGCGCTCCTTCATCCGGGGAACGAAGGTCTGAACGCCGTTAATGACGCCATGAAGATTGACGCCCAGCACCCAGTCCCAGTCGTCATAGCTGCTCTCATCTATAGTCTGGAACAGATTGATGCCGGCATTGTTGAAGACAAGGGAAACGGGCCCCAGACGGCGCTCAGCCTCGTCCGCCGCCTCTGCAAACTCCGTTCTGGAGGAGACATCCATGCAAAGGCCTGTCGCCTCATGACTGTCAAGCGCGTCCAGCGCGGCGTCGATAGCATCCTGACGGATGTCGGCGATCGCGACCTTGACGCCCTCAGCGAGCAAGGCCCGCGCAAGCCCCAGCCCAATGCCATTGGCGCCGCCCGTGATAAACGCGGTTCGCCCGGCGAAATCCTTCATTGTTCCTCCCAGACCCGTGAAGGCAGGTTCTTTTCATCCCGGCGCGCGTTATCCTGCATAGGCATCTTTTCGCAACGCTTCTCGATTGATGTTATATTCACTACCATATCAGCGCGAATTGCCTATCGGCATTCGGCTACATTTCGCCTGCGGAAACGATTTACCGCCCACTAGCAATAGAGAGTTCCGGAGGACGAATGACCGACGCCGACCGCATTGCACAACTTGAAGCGCAAGTCGCTGCGCTGACCGACCGCATAACGCGCACCGAGGATGAACAGGCGGTCCGCAAGCTTCACCATCTATACGGCTATTTTATCGATAAATGTTTATATAGAGAGGTCGTTGATCTGTTCACCGACGATTGCGAAGTGCATTTCTTCGGCGGCATCTTCAAAGGAAAGGCCGGGGCGGCGCGACTCTATATTGAACGTTTTCAAAAACAGTTCGTGCATGGCAATAATGGCCCGGTGGACGGCTTTCTGCTCGACCACCCCCAGCATCAGGATGTAGTTGATATCCTCGATGACGGCGTCACCGGGCTCGCCCGCTTCCGGTGCACCATGCAGGCCGGGCGGCACAAATCCTTTGGCGAGATCCGGCAATGGTGGGAAGGCGGCCTATACGAGAACACCTACAAGAAAGTGGACGGCGTATGGCGCATTCACATTCTGAACTATGTGCCCCAATGGCATGCTGATTTTGAAACCGGTTGGGGGCATACGCGTCCCAATTATGTACCGTTTTTGAATACACCATATCCGGAAGACCCGGTGGGCCCAGACGAAATCAATGAAGATGTATGGCTCTGGCCGACCCACAAGGTTGTGCCGTTTCACAACAAGCACCCGGTCACCGGCAAGGACATCAAGCCAGAGCGCTGGCAGGGCGACATCGACCGTGAAAAGGAAGCGAAACAGAAATGACAGCTTATCCTGAACTTTACATGATCATTGATGGCGAGCGCATCCACAAAGGAAGCCGCCGCACCCATCGTGTCGTCAATCCAGCGACGGAGGAAACGCTGGGCGAGTTGCCGCTTGCCGACGCGGCGGATCTCGACCGGGCGCTGGAGACAGCTGAGAAAGGCTTCAAAATCTGGCGCAATTCAACGCCACAGGAGCGCGCCGCCGTCTTGCAGGGCGCGGCGCGACTAATGATGGAGCGCGCTGACGACATGGCGCGCATCGCCACCATGGAAGAAGGAAAGCCCTTTCCCGAAGCCCGCATCGAAGTGATGATGAATGTGGGGCTTTTCAATTTCTACGCCGGCGAATGCCAACGTCTTTATGGCCGCACACTGGTGCGGCCGGCGGGCATGCGCTCAACCGTAACCAAAGAACCTGTCGGCCCCGTCGCCGCTTTTTCGCCCTGGAACTTCCCGATCGGCAATCCCGGCCGCAAACTCGGCGCGCCCATCGCCGCCGGCTGTTCCGTCATCATGAAATCGGCGGAGGAAACGCCCGCTTCGGCGCTCGCTGTTCTGCAGGCGCTGCTTGATGCAGGACTTCCCAAAGAAGTGGCGCAAGCCGTGTTCGGCGTGCCCGATGAGGTCTCGCGCCACCTCCTCGCCTCGCCGATTATCCGCAAGCTCTCCTTTACCGGGTCCACCGTCGTCGGCAAGCATCTGGCGAAACTCGCCGCCGAAGATATGAAACGCACAACGATGGAGCTTGGCGGGCACGGACCGGTGCTGGTCTTCAAGGATGTCGACCTCGACAAGGTGCTCGACACCGTCGTGCCGCAGAAATTCCGCAATGCCGGACAGGTCTGCGTCTCGCCGACCCGCTTCATGATTCAGGAAGAGATCTATGACGATTTCGTCGCCGGTTACACGAAACGCGCCAAGACCTTGAAAGTCGGCAATGGCCTCGACGATGGCGTACAGATGGGGCCCATGGCCAATCCGCGCCGCCCCGACGCCATGGAACAGCTTATTGGCGACGCTGTGTCGAAAGGCGCGAAGCTTCATACCGGCGGCGAACGCATCGGCAATCAGGGCTTCTATTACGCCCCGACCGTTCTCTCCGACGTCCCGCAAGCCAGCGAGATCATGAATACTGAACCTTTCGGGCCTGTAGCCTTGTGCAATCCGTTCAAGTTAGAGGAAGACGCCATCGTCGAAGCGAACCGCCTGCCCTATGGCCTCGCCGCTTATGCCTGGACGCAGGATGCGGCACGTCAGAAGCGCCTCGCCCATGAAGTCGAAACCGGCATGCTGGGCATCAACACGGTGATGATCGGCGGCGCGGACTCGCCTTTCGGCGGCGTCAAATGGTCAGGACACGGCGCTGAAGACGGGCCGGAAGGCGTCGAAGCCTGCCTCGTCACCAAAGTCGTTCACGAAGGATAATCCATGACCCATGAGTTAAAGATCGGCGGCGATCGCGGATATTTGCGCATCGCGACCGAAGAAGCCTTCGCCACGCAGGAGCAGATCGACGCCTATCTGAGCATGGTGAAGGACGGAACCGCCGACAAGGGTATGGTTTCGCTCTGGGGTTTTTACGCGACCTCGCCTTCTGAGCGCGCGACCCACATTATGGAGTGTCTTCTCGATCTCGATGATCTGCGTCTGAAACACATGAATGAGACGGGGATCGACATCGCAATCCTGTCGCTCACTTCGCCCGGCGTGCAACCGCTGCCGACGGAAGAAGCCAAAGGCATGGTCTCCCGCGCCAATGATTATCTGGAAGCCGCCGTCGCGCGCCATCCGACACGGTTTGTCGGCATGACCTCGATCGCGCCCCAGGACCCCGAATGGAGCGCAAAAGAAATCCATCGCGGCGCAGAAATGGGGTTCAAGGGCGTGATGGTGAACAGCCACACGCAAGGCGAATATCTCGACGATCCTAAATACGATCCCATCTTCAAAGCGCTCGAGGCGACCGGACAGCCGCTCTACATCCACCCGCAGACGCCGCCGGATGCGATGATCGACCCCATGCTGGAAGCGGGCCTCGACGGCGCCATTTTCGGCTTCGGCGTCGAGACGGGGATGCATCTCTTACGTCTCCTCACCATCGGCATCTTCGACCGATACCCGAACTTGCAGATCATTGTCGGCCATATGGGCGAAGCTCTTCCCTATTGGCTTTATCGTCTCGACTACATGCACCAGGCCGGCGTGCGCGCGAAGCGTTACGAGCGCATGAAGCCGCTGAAAAAGACGATCACCGACTATATGCGCTCAAACGTCTATATCACATCGAGCGGCATGGCCTGGGAGCCGGCGATCAAGTTCGCGCAATCCGTTCTCGGCGAGGATCGCGTCATGTATGCGATGGACTATCCTTATCAGTTTGTCGCTGACGAGGTGCGCACCCATGACCTTCTCGACATATCGCCCGAAACCAAGAAAAAACTAATGCAAACAAACGCCGAACGAGCGTTCAAGCTAATATAACCGGGACGAGGAACAGCACATCATGGCCGCCAAAGATGTAGAGAACGCCGGCGCGACAAAGCTTGGCGGCCGCGCCGCCTGGTATGCGCTATTTCTGGTGACGCTGACGACCGCCATGTCCATGGTGGACCGGCAAATTCTTGCTATTCTGGCCCCGCAGATCAAAGCCGATCTCAATATTGGCGACGCCGAGATGGGCGTTCTTTACGGCGCCGTATTCGGATTATTTTACTCTGTTTTCTCTCTTCCCCTGGGACGCCTCGCTGACGGCTGGGTGCGCACCAGACTTTTGAGCATTTCCATTTTCGGCTGGTCGATCATGACCGGTCTCGCCGGGTTTGCGAATGGCTTCGGCATGCTTGCCCTCTCGCGACTGGGCGTTGGCATTGGCGAGGCGAGTTCTCAACCCGCGGGCATGTCGCTATTGTCCGATCTCTTCCCAAAGAGCCAGCGCGGCACTATCACGGCGGCCATGTCGATCGCCGTTGCGCTCGGCGTCGGCGGCGCCCTGATGCTTGGCGGGGCGGTCGCCGACGGATGGGATGGCGCCTACGCCAATGGCGGGGCGCCGCTCGGGCTCAAGGGCTGGCAAGCGGCTTTCCTTGTCGCCGCCGCGCCCGGAATTGTTTTAAGCCTGCTGCTGTTGCGCCTGCCAGAGCCTGTACGCGGCGCAGCTGACGGCGTGCTCGCCAAGCCCGACCCGGCGCCGTTCCGTGCGAGTTTCGATACATTGATCGGCATGCTTCCAGGCTTTGCCTGGCTTGAATTCGTGCGACGCAAAGCAACGCCGAAATTATGGGCTATCAACATCACAGCCGCGGTCGTAATCATCACCCTCAGCATCTTCATGACGCAGTGGACAAACGGCCTGCGCCCCGTAAATCCCGTCGCACTGAGACTCGGCGCCCTGGAGCTGACCGGCAACGCCTTACAATGGGCGATAACCGGCGTCGGCGCCTATATTGTCATCTGCTGGATGCAGTCGCTTTATTTACGCGACAAACCTGCCTTCGCCGTTATCGTCAAACAGCCGTCGCTGGCGCTCCTCATCGGCATCGCTTCGCTCCAGTCCGTGTTGAATTATGGCGTCATGTCATGGGCGGCCGTTTACGGCATCCAGCACTTCAATCGTTCCGCAGCGGAGATCGGCGCCACTTTTGGCCCCATCATCACGGTTTTAGGCATTATCGGCCCCCTGATCGCCGGCCCTGTGTCCGACTGGGCGCATCAACGCATCAAGGGCGGACGCATTTATGTCACACTTCTCGCTCTCGGCGTTTCGCCATTCCTCGCCATCGGGGTTTTCAATGCGCAAACCCTTGGCGGTTACTATGCCTGGTTTGTCATCTATTCACTCGTATTGACCATGTGGCTGCCGCCTGTCTACGCCTCGCTGATCGATCTCGTCTTACCGCGCATGCGCGGCATGGTGATGAGTTATTATATTCTGATGATGACGATCACCGGGATGGGGCTTGGCCCCTATGCCGTCGGGATGATGAGCGACATCAATGGCGGCAATCTTGGCGAGGCGATCCTGACCCTTTACTGGGTGGCGCCAATCATTGTGGTGCTGATTGTGCTTCTCATCCGTCGCATGCCGAAGGATGAAGTTATTCTGTTAGAACGCGCAAAGGCCGCCGGCGAACCGGTTTAAACGACCCGCCAGACCCAAAGCTTGATGCCGAGCTTGTAGCGCGCCCCAGCGCACACAAAGACCGATTTGTTGAGCCAGTCATACTTTCCGGTCGGTGCGATAAATTCGGGGATCGTGCGGAAGTAATATTCTGCAGGATCGACGTCATCACCCGCCATCAGGCGCTTCATCACGTCCGGCGGCCCATGGCGCAAACCGCGATTGCGGATTTGAATAACAACCCCGTCATCAGTGCGCATGGCGTAAATCGCATCGGCAACCGTGACGCCGTCATGACGGGTCAACTGCCAGTCGGCAGCATTGCCCAAAAGCTCGCCTTTGATTTTTGGTCCTTCGACGGGCCCGGAGAAAATGGGAATGATCCGGCGCGTTCCATCCGGCGTATCACCGATAGAAATCGGCTCGCCAAGATCACCACCCGCTTCGTAGACGAATTCAAGTTCCGGTTTGATCATTTTTTCAAGCCGCCATACCAATGTCGCCAGCATTCGCCCAATTGCCATGAAGGCCGAACCGCAAGCGCACAGGTATCTTCGCAGTGGCGATGGGACCCTTGGCGATGTCGAGCGCATCGAACACCAGCAAGTCGCTGCGATGCTCTTCAAGACGATTGCAGACCATTACGATCCAACCATCGCCTTCCGGCGCATCTTTGGAACGCGGGACAAAACAAGGCTCCTGTAAGGTCGATACAGGCCCGCACCACCATTTTTGCTCCTCGCCTGTTTCATGATCGACCTTGCCCAGCGTGTTCATCAGGAATCCGCCGGCGCTGCCGCCTTTCAGCTCGCAGGGCCGCTCCATATCCACCACCAGCATCCAGCCATGACGGTATTTCTTACCTGTAAAGCGGTCATCGATGCGCGGGAATTCACCGAACATGTCGGTGAGCTTCGTCTGGCTTTCGAACGCTTCAGAGTTCGACGCCATATTGACGGTCCAGCGGGTCAGATAGCTCGACGCCTCCATGGGATTGAACGGCGCGCCGTGAACATCAGGGAAGAAGGGGAACATATTGTTCTTCGCTTGCGGCGTGTCGAAATGGATGCGGTCTCCTTCCTGATAGGCGTTCATCACATGGCTGGCGAAGCAATTGTCGGTCTTGAACCAGCGGACATCGTCCTTGGTCGCGCCTTTGCGCCGGGGCAAAACGCCGAAATAAACCGGCATGGTGGTGTCGAAGCCGAAATGCGGCATGCCTTTTTCAAGACGCTCCCAGTTTGACGTCGAGGGAACCACATGGAAGAGCGCGTAATCATCCGTAATCGCGAAATCATGCATCATCGCGTAATAGGGATTTTCAAACCACACTTCGTAGAGAAGCTTCCCGTCAGGCCCGATCTCGTAATAGGTCATGTCCAGCGTCAGAATGCCTTTTGAGGCATAGCCAAAGGCCGCCATATTGCCCGTATTCGGATCAATCTTCGGATGCGCCGTGAATGTCTGGCCCGTCATGCCGTCAAACTTGGTGTAGCCCACGGTCTCAAGCGTCACCGGATCCATGACAAGCGCCGGTGAATCCTCCTTCAGCGCATAGAGCTTGCCGCCATAGATCCAGGCGTTTGTATTGGCTGTGCCGCGAATCTGTCCTTTCACGGACGGATCGTCAAAAAGCGGATTGCGGTAGGCGCCGAAAAGAGCCTTTTCAGCCTTGTTTTCAAGCTTCCATTTATCGGTCTTGGCCCAGCGCTGGCGGAAGCTGATCTTGCCGTCCTCAAAGCGGAACTGCGTGATCATGCCGTCGCCGTTAAATGCAATATCGTCGCCTAAAAGCGGCGGAAACTGGGGATCGGGCTGCACCCGATAAAAAGCCCCATGCATCTCCTTGGGGACCTCCCCCTCAACGTCAAGATCGTATATATCGGCCTCGATCCGCGAGGGAGTGTTGAAGCCCGTGAAACTCACCGTATCAGGGAAATGAACCATGGCTTCCTCCTTTGTAAGAATTGTATATGGTAGGCCCAAGGGAGCCAAGGGACAGGGGCGTGACAAAACGCAATCAGAATAAGAGAAAAACGCAGTCCGGAATTGACCAACATCAAGACGCCGAATTGGATGACATCGGGGAAATCGACGACATCGTCGGCTTCCATATCCGCCTCGCCTATACGGCCGTGTACCGGCATTTTATGGACACGTTTTCCGAGTTGGACATGACCCAGAAACAGGTCTCGGTCTTGTGGCTCGTGGACGACCATCCGGGCATTGCGCAGACTGATCTCGCCAAGCGGCTGCGCATGGATCGCGCGACGGTGATGGCGATTATCAATCGGCTCGAAGGCCGGCGCCTCCTGCGACGCGGCCAGTCAACCAGTGACGGCCGCAAGCAGACGCTAAAATTGACGCCGACAGGACAGAAGATCCTCATCGACGCCAAGAAAGCGGTCCTCGAACATGAAGAATGGCTGAAAAGCCGCTTCACCAAACAGGAAGTGCGCACATTGATTGATTTCCTGCGGCGCATTCACGACTAGGACGTCACGCTGCAAAAGCACCAATCTCTGGTTATTTGTCGACAGGCGGCATCTTCTCTGCGCCAATCGTCAAGGCGCGCTGAACCGCCGAGCGCGCCTCAATGCGGGCATACCACGCTTTGACATTGGGATAGTCGTCAATGTCGACCCCTTGCCACGCATAACGGCGCACCCAGGGAAAAGCTGCGATGTCCGCAATGGAATAATCGCCTGCAAGAAAATCCCTGTCGGCAAGACGCTTGTTCATAACGCCGTAAAGCCGGTTGGTCTCCTTTGAAAACCGCTCAACTGCGTAAGGGATTTTGTTTTCCGCATAATGGACGAAGTGATGCGCCTGACCGGCCATAGGGCCGAGGCCGCCGACCTGCCAGAATAACCATTGCTCCACTTCAACGCGGTCCCGTTCTTCCGAGGGATAAAATTTTCCGCTCTTGCGTCCAAGATATTGCAGGATGGCGCCTGATTCAAAAACGGAAAGAGGGCCGCCCTCCCCCGGATCCTGATCGACGATGGCGGGCATCTTGTTGTTGGGCGAGATTTTCAGGAATTCTTCCTTGAACTGATCGCCTTCGAATATGTTCACCCATTTGATGTCGTAATCGAGCCCGCACTCTTCCAGCATGATAAGGATTTTGTAGCCGTTTCCCGTCGGCCACATATGCAGGTCGATTGCCATCTACCGCTTAACCTCAGGCAGCTTGCGCGGCCGATTTCCTGGGGTTCCCTAAAAGCACAAGCGCAAGCGCTGCGCAGATCGAGCCGGCGGCCATAATCACCGCTACGATTTCCAGGCCATAGCCGCTCTTGAAGAGGAAACCGGCGATGATCGGCCCCAGCGCCGCGCCGCCGCGGCCGACCCCAATGACAAAACCTGTGCCGCCTGCACGCACCTCTGTGGGGAAGGCGTGCGCGAAAATGGCGTAGAGGCCGACAATGGCTGCATTGGTGAAGAACCCCGCAACACAGGCGATCATGGACAGTTTCGCAAGATCCGCCGGCGCCTGGCCGAAAAGCGTCACCATCACGCCGCCGAATAGCATTGCGCCAATCACGAGACCCCTGATGCCGAACTTCATAGCGAGAAGGCCCAGAAGAATAGCGCCGCTGGCGCCGCCGACATTCGCCCAGACAAGCACACTGCCGGCAAGCGACGGCTCGAAACCAAGGTCAACAACGATCTTCGGAATCCATTTCAGGTAGAAATAGAACGTCATGATATGCGCGAAATAAGCGAAGGTAAGGATCGCCGTGGTGCGGGCGAGATCCGGCCCAAAGAGGCGGCCGACGCCAATCTTCTTTGGCGCCTCTTTCACAGGCGGCAATTCCGCCACCGTCTCGTGGCCCATACGTTTCAGCGTTGAATTGATTTTCTCAAGCGCTCCCGGCACGCGCTTTTGCGCAAGAAACTCGATCGATTCCGGCAGGAAGTACCAGATGAGCGGAATGAAAACTGTTGTCATCACGGCGCCAAAGATAAACACCGAACGCCAGTCATAATGGGCCAGCAACATGGAGGCGATTGTGCCCCCCACAATGGCGCCGATAGGATAGCCGGCAGCCATCGTCGTCACGGCAAGACTCTTGCGTTTTACGTTGGCGTATTCGGCGACCATCGCATTTGTGGCGGCGAGAACCCCGCCAATGCCAAGACCGGTGGCGAAACGGTAAGCGGAAAGAATTTCCACGCCGTTCGCTGTCGCGGCAAGCCCCATGCCCACGGCCATCACAATGAGACAGGAAAGAATTGTCGGACGACGCCCAATCACGTCTGCAATGCTGCCGATGACGACGGAGCCGATCGCCATGCCAATAAGCTCCATTGAAAGAACGATGCCGAGCGCAGCGCGGTCGACCCCCCATTCATTGGCGATGCCCGGCGCGGCGAAACTGATGGAAAGAACATCAAAACCATCCAGCGCGTTGAGCAAAACGCACATGCCCACGGCGATTATCTGAAAGGTCCCCATGGGCGCTTGCGCGAGAATCTCGCGAGGGTCTTTTGAGCTCATTTCTGATTTTTCCCTGTCAGGCTTTTTTGTAGTTATATCTTGTTCAGCAAACGCAGCAATGTTTTGCGCTCGCTATCGGTCAGCCTCTCCAGAGCCCGGCGCTCATGGGCCATGATACGAGCCTTGCAGTTTTTTAGCGTCGCCTGGCCGTTTTTGGTCAAGTAAACGGAAACAGCCCGCCGGTCCGCCTCATCGGGAATACGTTCCAGAAGTCTTGCCGCTTCGAGCTCTGCCATCAATGGGGCCATATTCGCCCGGGCCACGCCTAGCGCCCGCCCGATTTCTCCTTGCCGGATGCCCGGATTCTCATCGGCGACAGATAAAATGGATATCTGAACGGGCCGCATGCCCGTGCCCACCATTGCGGCTGCGAAATCCGACATAAAGGCGTTTGAAATCTGTCTCAGACGATAGCCGGCGAGATTGTTCAAAAATTCTGTTCGAACATTCGGGGATTGATCATCGAGAAATTGCAGAACGGGCTTGTTCTCTAGACTCGTCACAGACATGACGCCATCCCCCGGCTCGCATACCAGCACCGAAAAATTAGCATTTTCAGCCAATTCCCTCAATCACGGCTTGTCCCAACCGGCTCTGAAAACCATTCCGCAAGTGCAGCATTAACAGACTCCGGCGCTTCATAAGGGGCCATGTGACCAGCATCCTCAAAGATCACTAGCTTCCCGCGCCCGCCGAGCCGCGCTAGAATATCTTCGTGCTGATCAATGGGGCTCCATTCATCCTGCCTGCCGACGCCGATCAAAATCGGCGATTTGATCGCCGCGAGCGCTGGAGCTGTATCGGGCCGGGTCAGGAGGGCGTGGATCTGCGCTGCAAAATGCGCAGGCGTCAAACGCTCAACCATCTCGCGCAGCGGCTTCATGAAAGCCTTATCAGTGCGTAAATCCGGATGCACCATTGGCGGCAACCACGCATCGCATAGCGCGCCCATGCCGTCTTCTTCCGCAAGCTTTACAAGGCGCATGCGCTTGCCTTGCTCGTCCGGTTTCACGTCGTGCACGCCTGTGTCGAGCATGGCGATGCGCTCAACTTTCTCCGGCGCCATGCGCACGACTTCGAGCGCAACGCGCGCGCCCATGGAGTGACCAACAAGCGAGAACCGCTCCGGCGCCTTGCTCAAGGCGATCTTCGCCATCTCGGTGATGCTGTCCGCATCGCCGTAATCGGGAACGATGACGTCAGCAATTGGCGAGAAGCGATCAAGCTGCGCACGCCAAACCGTCTCGTCGCACAGAAGCCCGGGCAACAATAACAGCGCAGGCTTTGCAGCGCTCATCGCTTTACTCCCGGTTACTTCTTCTGTTTGCTGAGGTCATAAGAGCCAAGACCCGGCTTATAGGTCTTGTCATCAAGGAACTGGCGCATGCCTTCCTTGCGCGCTTCGCCATCGAAGAAGTTCAAGGCCTCCTGCGCGCGGATCAGATAGTCTTCCGCATTCTCATAGGTCATTTCGCCGACCCGGCGCATGGCGTCTTTCGTCGCCTTGAGAGTCCACTGGTTTTTCTCAAGCAGTTTCTTGGCGACTTCGGTGACGCGGGCTTTCAGCTTGTCCGCCGGCAAGGCTTCGTTGACGAGGCCCGCCTCCGCCGCCTCTTTGCCGTCGAGATTTTCGCCCAGCATTGCGTGATACATAGCCTTACGGAACGGCATCAGTTCAAATGCAACTTTTGTGGCGCCGCCGCCTGGCAGGATCCCCCAATTGACTTCAGACAAACCGAACTGCGCATCTTCCGCGGCATAAGCAAGGTCACAAGCGTAAAGCGGACCGTAGCCGCCGCCGAAACACCAGCCATTGACCATGGCGATGGTCGGTTTTTGATACCAGCGAAGGCGCTTCCACCAGGCATAGGCTTCGCGCTGCGCCTCTCTTGTTCCCCGGAGACCGAGCGCCTCGGTTTCACGGAAATATTCCTTGAGGTCCATCCCGGCCGACCATGCCGTCCCCTCACCTGTCAGGATGAGGACACCCACATTGTCATCGAACTCCAGCTCTTCAAGAACGCGCAACATCTGCCGGTTGAGCTTGGGGCTCATGCAGTTGCGCTTTTCCGGGCGGTTGAATTTCACCCACGCGATACGGTCCACAATCTCGTAGGAAACGGTGTCTTCTTCTTTGCGTTCTTCCGCCATGTCAGATCCCCAAATTCTTCGGACCCGGCTCCCGGGCGCCGTTTTAAGGCCAAAATTGAAGCGCAGGCGGTTTTTCCGCCGGACGCTGATAGTTATGTGGCATTACTATCTCTGGTTATCACCGTAGCAAACCCCCTTTCGCGCGCTACCGGCGCGAAAATTTGCGCTTTTTTGCGAACTCGAAAGAAAAAAGGCGCGCCATTTCAGGCGCGCCTCCGGATTGTCGATGATCGGGCCCGATCAGAGCGCGATGATGACCGATTTCGTTTCCATATAGGCTTCAACGCCTGTGCTCGATTGTTCGCGCCCAATACCCGATTGCTTGTAGCCGCCAAAGGGCAGTGCCGGGTCAATCATGGAATGGCAATTGCCCCAGACCGAACCTGACTTAATCTTGGCCGCGAGCTGGTGCATCTTCGAAAGATCCTTTGTCCAGATGCTGGCGCCAAGACCATAAAGCGTGTCGTTCGCAGCCTTCGCCACTTCGTCAAGATCGTCATAGCGCTGAGCGACGAGAACCGGGCCGAAGATCTCTTCGCGAACCACCTGCATATTCGGATTAACGTCAACCAGAATGGTTGGATTGACGAAATACCCGAGATCGGACGGCGAGTCGCCGCCCTTGACGACAGAGGCGCCTTCTTTTTTGCCGGACTCAATGAAGCCCATCACACGTTTTTGCTGCTCGTCGGAAACAAGCGGGCCCATGCGATATTCCGGGCAAAGCGATGGGCCGGGCGCCCAGTCATCGGCGTGCTTCGCAACACCCTCGACCACTTTGTCGAAAACGGACTTATGCGCGAAAAGACGGGACCCTGCGACACAGATCTGTCCGGCGTTAAAGAAAATCGCGCCGGCGGCGCCGGCGGAAACCTCTTCCACATCCACATCAGGCAACACCACTACAGGCGACTTGCCGCCAAGTTCGAGCGTGACGCGCTTCAAGGAGTCAGTTGCAGCGCGGTTGATAATCTTGCCCACTTCGGTGGAGCCAGTGAACGCAACCTTATCCACATCCGGATGCGTCGTCAGACGCGAACCGGCGGTTTCGCCAAGACCGGTGACGACATTGATGACGCCCGGCGGGAACCCCGCCATGGCCACAAAATCAGCAAGGCGCAGCGCCGTCAGCGAGGTCTGCTCCGCCGGCTTCAGGACAATGGTGCAGCCCGCCGCAAGCGCCGGAGCGATCTTGCCGGTCGCCATGATGAGCGGAAAGTTCCATGGCACGATCTGCGCCGCAACGCCGATCGGCTCCTTGCGCACATAGGCATGGAAGGCGCCCGAAGGAGCGGCCATGGGATCGATGTGGGAGCCGCTGACTTTTGTCGCCCAGCCCGCCATATAATGAAGCATGCCTGCCGACGCCGGAATATCCATCCCAGCTGCGACGCCCGCATTCTTGCCGTTGTCGATGGCTTCAAGCTCGGCCAGCTCCTCGGCGTGTTCGGTAATAAGATCAGCAAGCTTGTGGATCATCTGCTCGCGCGCAATGGGTGGTAACCCGGTCCAACGACCGTCATCAAAGGCCTGGCGTGCGGCGGCGACGGCGCGGTCGATCTCTTCATTGGTCGCATCGGCGAGCTGGCTGACGACCTTGCAGGTGGAAGGGTCGATCACGTCAATGGTCTTGCCGGATTTCGACTCGATCCATTCATTGTTGATGAAATGCGCCGGCGGCCGCGCCAGGGCCTTTTTCGCGGCGTTTGAATATTCAGGCTGAACCATCGAGTTTTTTGGCATGACGTTCATGGGAGCGGCTCTTTCCTTTTGCTCAATTTCCACACAGGCTCAGACCCAAAAGGGGCCGGCAGTCAGCATGTAGCGCCTGCAGGACAGAATTTCAGCGACAAAATCACCGGCTTAATATCACAAGCGCAAGTACGTATGAAAGGCGCAGGGGCCGATTGCCTTTCTGGAGCGAAATCGGCGCCCTTACGGTGGAACGGGCCTGCCCCTTGCGCCGCTCGAAATTTGTGCAACGCAAAAAGGCCGGCCGTAAAATTTTAGCCATTTCTGCCGCGTTCAAGCAATAAAGCTTATTTTCAATTGCAAAATTAGGTCCTCGCAGTTCGGTTTCAGAGCCTGGCGGGGCATGATTCTCAAAACAGGTAAGAATGGCTCCGGCTCCTGCGCCGGTGACACGGAGCGATGAAACCAAAACAAAGATCGTGTATAATAGCACGGGCACCGATACGCTTTGCGCGCTGACGACGGAATGGACCACTCAACAATGGCGCATCAAATCGAACATTTCGCAACGAACGAAGTCATCCAGCAAGAACGGCTGGAGTTCTGGAACAGGATTGCAAGCGAGACATTCTGCGGACTTAGCATCGATTCCGAAAGAGAGATTTTCGACGCCGAAATGTGGCGCTGGTCCATGGGCGACATTACGATGATCCGCCCAAGATCGCCGAACGCCGTCGTGCAGCGAAATGCACGCATCGCGCGCGCCGGCGGCGACCGCGTGATGCTTCATTTTCAGCATGCTGGCAGTTGCCTCCACACCCAGGCCAACAAAATTTACCATCTGCGCGCCGGCGACGCGATCCTCACTGACAGCAACGAGGATTATCGCGTCGATCTGTCCAGCGACAATGTCATGCTTGTGGTTGAGATGCCGCGCGACGCCATATCCGAACGCATGCAGGGTCTCAATGACGCATTGTCACACAAGATCGCCGGCGAAACGCCGTCGAGCCGCCTGCTCCACGATTTTGTCCTGTCGCTATGGCGCCAGGGCGACCAGAGTCATGCAGATCCGGAGCGTGCCAAAGGCGTCGCCGACATTTTCTACAATCTTCTGGCGATGGCGCTCACCGACAAGAATGTCAGCGTTCAAAATGACTCGCTTTTAATCAATCGCCTCACTGCACTCGTCAACGCCCGCATTTGCGACCCTGACTTTCGGCCATCCGATCTGGCGGACGAACTCGGCGTATCCATTCGCACCGTACAGAACGCATTTGCTGCAATCGGTGAAACGCCGTCAGCCTACATCCTGAACAAAAGGCTGGCCCATGCAGCAGATCGCCTTATCGCAGCGCCGCAGCTGAGCGTCACCAGCATCGCATATGAATCCGGATTCAATGATTGCAGCTATTTCACCCGCTGCTTCAAACACAAATACGGTGCGGCGCCGACAGCCTACCGCGCCGCACACTAAGATTGTCTCCGCCTCTGCGCCTATTATTATGGGGCAAGACCAAAATTATTATGGGGCAAGACCAAAACATTTTTGGGGATTGCGCAAATCTCCACCCTGCTTTCGTAATTGTCCAAGACGCCGCACGCAAATAGAGCGACGCTCTCATCAAACAAGAAACTCAAATCCGCTGACAATTATAACAAGGCGGAAATGGGAGGGAGTGTCCGACGGCCGCACGATTGATGCGCCGGCGGTAGGACGTTGCGTGCCTTTACGAACCCAGTGCATTCGAGAAAACGCCGCGTCAACATCTCCTGATAATACGCATCGGCGCCTATTCGCGCACCATCTCTGACGGTGATGCGAACTGCGCCAAACGGTGATTGCCGGTGCGTAGAGACCAAGCGAAATCCCCGCCAGCAGGCGGGAATTAGGCAACGCATGCCGGGAGGTAAATCAAGATGAACTACAAATTATCTGTGAGTATCGGAGCTATGGCGATCGCCCTGACGGGAATCGCGCAGGCTCAGGTCGACACCATTACGGTGACGGCGCAAAAGCGCGAAGAAAACGTTCAGGACGTTCCTATCGCCGTTTCGGCCTTTGACGGCCAGTCGCTTCAGGAGCGCGCGGTGACGAGCGTCGCCGGCTTGTCGAATATTACGCCGAACGTTTCGCTCGACGCCGGCACGCCCTTTTCTGGAGATACAGCGGTCATCTCCGCTTACATCCGCGGCATCGGCGCCAATGACTTCGCCTTCAATATCGACCCGGGCGTCGGCGTTTATCTCGACGGCGTCTATCTCGCCCGCTCCATCGGCGCAAACCAGGACCTTCTCGATGTTGAACGCATTGAAGTCTTGAAAGGCCCGCAAGGAACGCTTTTTGGCCGGAACACGATCGGCGGCGCGATCTCTATCGTCACGCATACGCCGGGCGATGAATTTTCGTTTTCCGGAGATGTCACCACAGGCAGTTTCGAACTGCTTCAAGTTCGCGGCACTGTCGATGTTCCGCTGACCGACTCGCTGAAATCTTCGGTCAGCTTCTCGCTCAAGGATCGCCGCGGCTACATGAAGCGCATGCCATATCCGGGCTTCGAAAATTACAATGTCGAGCCCATCCAGACGATGCGCGCCGCGATATACGGCAATGAAGGCGATTATGAAGGCGGCACCGACGCCAAGAACGCCCGCATCAAACTGCTTTACGATAATGGCGGGCCTTTCAGGGCAACACTTTCTGGCGACTACGCCTATTCCAAGCAAAGCCAGCTCGCGAACAAGGTGATCGCAACGAATGGCGCCGTCTTCGCCGGCACCTATAATTGCGCCATCGAAGGCGTCCAGCCGCCGGCGGGCGACATGTCCTGCGGCGGCGGCCCACCGCCGATCGCTTATGCAGGCGGCATTGGCGGTCTTAATTGGGTGGCCGACAATCCTCCGATCTTCGGGGTCAATGTGGACGCCGATCCCTATAATGACCGGTTGCCATATGATGACAGGTTCGTGACGGACGATATCGACACCACCTACGCCAACGGCAACAATGTTGCACGGCTTGAAAACTACGGCGTTCACCTGACGCTCGACTTCGATATTACTGAAAGCGCCGTCCTGAAGTTCATTTCCGCCTATCGTCATCTCGATTGGGATGTCGGCATGGACATCGACGGATCGCCGCTGAATTTCCTTCACACCAGCTTCACGACTGACCAGTGGCAGTTCAGCCAGGAAGTTCAGTTGACGGGCTCGGCGCTTGACGATCGCATCAACTATGTCATCGGCGGCTATTACTTTGTCGAAGAAGGCGATCTGCATGACTACGTCACCTTCGCCGAAGGCCTCTTGCAGGTCGACGGGCCGAACTATCTGAAGACGAAGAACTATGCAGGCTTCGGGCAGATCGACTTTGATGTGACGGAGTGGCTGACGATTTCGGCCGGCGGCCGCTACACCCACGAAAAGAAACAGTTTGAGGGCGCGCAGTCTGACCGCAACGGCCTCAACTATAAAATCGCCCAGCAATTCGGCGATCCGGATTGCATGACGCTCGTCCCAACCATCTCCGAGGCTTGCCGTATTGCGCAAGGCTTCCCGGTTCCGGGCGAGCCGCTGCGTTACTATATCGCCGGCATTCAGGAGAAGAGCTTCAACAACTTCTCGCCGAAAGTCAGCCTTCAGGTGAAACCGGCCGACGGCATCATGGTCTATGGCAGCTACTCCGAAGGCTATCGCACCGGCGGCTGGACAACGCGTCTGTCGAACCCGCTGCCCACGGCGCCGGATTTCGACGAGGAAGAAGCGACAAGTTGGGAGGTCGGCTACAAGTCGACGCTCTTTGACAATCGCGTCCTGTTCAATGTGGCCGCCTTCACGACCAAATATGAAGGCATCCAGCTGAACTTCCAGCAAGGCGTTTCGCCGACCGTGCAGAACGCCGGCGACGCGCGCATCAAGGGGCTTGAAGTCGAAACCGTCTTCGCGCCCGGCAACGGCTTGTCGGTCAACGCCTCGGTCGGTCTGATCGATGCGGAATATATCGACGTTCTCGGCCCCGCGCAGGTGCCCGCCAACCCGCTTCAGGGCGGCATCTTCCCGGGCGCAGACCTGCCGAAAACGCCGGACTTCAAGTTCAATGTCAGCCCGCGTTTCGAGTTCGATCCCGGCAATGGCGCCACGATCGTGCTGCTCGCGGATTACACACACACGTCGTCCATGTGGAACGACACCGAACGGACCTTCCTGCTTGAGCGTCCGTCTACGGATATTCTCAACCTCAGCGCCTCTTACGAGGAGCCGAACGGCCGCTGGAACATCACGGTCGGCGGCACAAATATTACCGACGAACGCTACCTGACTACCGGTCAGGCGCAAATCGCCGGCGGCCAGATCTACGGCACCTACAGCCGTCCGGCCGAATGGTATGCGCGTTTGGGCGTTAATTTCTAAACTTCCCATGACGCCCCTGGCGGGACCTTCGGGTCCCGCCTCTTTTTTTTGCTTTGTCAAACAGTGAGGTCCAACAGGTGATCAAACGGCGCGACACAATCAAGACCCTGTCTCTGGCGCCCTTCGCGGCCGCCTTTCCCGCTACCGTGCTGGCTGAAGAATTTCCGGCCGCGCCGCCAGCGCTTTTTATCTATGACAAGCGCCTTCCGGCGGCCCGCGATCTGGCGCTTATGGCCATGAAAGCCGGCCATGCGCCGCACCCTGCTGACTTTGACGAGACCGGTTTCTGGCGCAGCGGCGAAAAGCCCGATTTGCGCGCCTACAGCACGGTCTTCGGCGCCACCACTCGCCGCGCCTATTTTGTATTCGAACAATTGTCCCGGCTCCACCGGAGCCGTAGACTGAGCGACGCCGCTATCCTTCATGACGATCGCGCCTTCAGTTTCTGGACCCTTCGCTTCCAACCCGTGCATTAGGAGAAGACTATGCCTGAAGCCGCCACCACCGAATTCTGGAAAGACATCAAGCCGATCAAGGATGTCTTCAAACCGGAATCCCTGGGCGACGCCTATGCGTCGAAAATCGCCGAGGGCGATGAGCGCTATTTCGTTCCGATTTCGGAAACCGTTTCGTCGAAACCCGTCTGGATTTCGCCGCAACGGAACATGTGGGCCGATGTTTTGATGTCGAAATCGGCCGGTCTTGTGAACCGGCATTATCACCCGCATCAAATTTTCGCCTATACGATCTCCGGAAAATGGGGCTATCTCGAACATGACTGGACCGCGACCGCAGGCGATTTCGTCTATGAATCGCCCGGCGAAGGCCATACGCTGATCGCCTATGACAGCCCCGAGCCCATGAAAGTCTTTTTTGTCGTCACCGGTCCCCTGATCTGGCTCGATGATGACGGCAATGGCGTCGGCCATTACGATGTTCACGATTACATCGCCGCTGCGCGCGAGCATTACGAGAAAGTCGGCATCGGCGCGGACTATGTGAAAACCCTGTTCCGGTAGATTATGCGCGTCAACGCTCTCGATCATGTCAACATCCAGACGCTCGACATTGCGGCAACGGTAAAGTTTTACGCCGAGGTTCTCGATCTCGAAGCGCGCGACCCGCCGCCGCCGCTCGATCCAAAACTGGTGCAGTGGATGTATGACGCGGATGAGCGCGCGATCTTTCACCTGACGACGCCGGGCTCCATCATGGGGGATGGCGGAAAAAGGCACCTGCCGCGCGACACAGGCCCCGTACATCATGTGGCGCTGAACTGTTCCGGCCATGACGCCATGGTGGACCGCCTCACCTCGCTGGGGCTCGACCACAAGCTCAATCATGTGACGGCGATCGATCTGAAGCAGATCTTTGTTCGCGATCCGAACGGCGTGCTTCTGGAACTCAACTATTTTTCGGGAAACCATTAGGGAGGACCGCCAATGTCCGGGATGAAAGCGCCGCCCTCCGGCGCGTATAAAATTGTCGAGGTCGAGGAGCTTTACGGCGACCTCATCAAACAGCGAGGCCTTGAGGGCACCTATGTCGGCAAATCGGAGGAAGAGAGCCCCTGGGTTCCCTTTGGCGACAACGCCGCCATCCGTCACCTCGCCTTTGACGTTCGCCAGAATGTTTATTGCAATATTCTCTGGATCAAATCGCCGGGCGTGATCGGCACCCACAAACATCGCGGGCCCGTCTGGGCGGTCGGTCTTGAGGGGACGTTCCGCTATCTCGAATATGACTGGGTCTGCGGGCCGGGCGAGTTCATCACCGAAATGCCCGGCACGGCGCACACGCTCGTCACCGATGATCCGAACGGCATGAAGGCGCTCTTCTGGATGCAGGGCGCCAATGAATTTTACAATGAACAGGGCGAGTTTGTCGAAACGCTCGACGTGTGGTGGTTCATGAATCACTATGAGAGCTACTGCAAAGAAAAAGGCCTTCCCATCAATAAGCAACTGTATCTGTGAGCCATGAAAGCACTTGAACAATTTGACATTAAAGGCCGTTCCGCGATTGTCACCGGCGCCGCCTCGGGCATTGGCCTCTGCTATGCGGAAGCCATGGCGGAAGCCGGCGCCGGCGTTACGCTGACGGATGTTGATCTCGAAGGCGCTGAGCGCGAGGCCAAGCGACTGCGCGAGGAAGGCTATGACGCGCGCGCGGCGCATCTCGACGTCGTCGACCGCGCCGAAACGACGAAAGTCTTCGATGAACATGTCAAACATTATGGCGGGCTCGACATCGCCTTCGCCAATGCCGGGATTGATCCTGGCGACGGCTTCGCCGCGCCGGAAGGCGGGCGCAACCCGAAAGGACAGGTCGACGCGTATAACCCGGAAGCCTGGGACCGCTGCATCGCCATCAATCTCACCGGCATTTACAACACCATGCGCGAGGCGGCGCGGGTGATGAAGGCCGGCGGCAAGCCGGGCTCCATCATTGCCACGTCTTCCAACGCCGGGCTTGTCGTCGAGCCGATTGTCGGCATGCCCTATCACCCGGCGAAGGCGGGCGTTACGCATATGGTTCATTATCTCGCCATGGAGCTCGCCGAATACAAGATCCGTGTGAACGCCATCGCGCCCGGCCCCTTCGTCACCAATATCGGCGGCGGCTGGCTGCAGGATCCGGTTGTGCGCGAAGCGTGGGACCATGTGGTGCCGCTGGGACGCATCGCGGAGACCTATCAGATGAAACCGCTGGCGCATTACCTTGCTTCTGACGCGTCGAATTACGTTACCGGCTCGCAGATGCTGATCGACGGCGGCATGGCGCTCGGAGGCTTCAAGCAGTAAATGTCCGTACACGCGAAAGCCGCCATCTGCCGCGGGTCCGACGAGCCTTTCACTATTGAGGACGTCACACTTGACGCGTTGCGGCCCGATGAGTTGCAAGTGCGCATCATCGCCTGCGGCGTGTGTCATACGGATATGGCGGTGCGCGATCAGCAGGTGCCGGTGCCCCTTCCCGCCGTGCTCGGTCATGAAGGCGCCGGCATTGTCGAAGCGGTCGGCTCGGCGGTGACGGCGGCGAAACCGGGCGACCGGGTGATCCTCAGCTTCAACAGCTGCGGCGATTGCCCGAGCTGCGAAATCGATGCGCCGACCTATTGCTACAATTTCTTTCCCTATAACTGGACCGGCATGCGCGCAGACGGCTCGCCGACGCTGATGCAGGACGGGGAGAAACTGAACGCCAACTTCTTCGGACAGTCGAGCTTTGCGACGCAGGTGATTTCTCATGAACGCAATACGGTCCGCGTGCCGGACGAGGCGGCAGATTTGCCCTTGGAACGACTTTGCCCGCTTGGCTGCGGCCTGATGACCGGGGCCGGCGCCGTTCTTCGTAGCATGGACGTGCGCGCCGGGCTGCCCATTGCGGTATTCGGCGCCGGCACGGTCGGCATGGCGGCGATCATGGCGGCGAAGATCGCCGGCGCCGATCCGATCATCGCCGTCGATGTCAATGACGACCGCCTCGCGATGGCCAAAGATCTGGGCGCGACCCACATTTTCAATGCGAAAGATGATGCGGTCGCCAAAATCCAGACGTTGTGTCCCACAGGACTCGGCTACGCCTTCGATACAACCGGTATCAACAAGGTGATCGAGGATGCGTGGAGCCTTCTTGCACCCAAAGGGATATGTGGGATCGTCGGCGCCTCCGATCCGGAGGACAACCTCACCTTTAACGAAGCGGCCTTTATGGGCGGCGGGCGCCGTGTCATGGGCATTCTCGGCGGAGACAGCGATTTGAAAACCTTTCTGCCGGAGCTGATCGGCTATCACTTGAAAGGACAATTCCCGTTCGAAAAACTGATCGGCTATTTCGACTTCGATCAAATCAATGACGCCATCGCAGCCAGTGAAAACGGATCGGTCGTAAAACCGGTGCTGCGGATCGGCGCGGAAGGCTGACACAAATGCGCGCAGTTGTTCATCAGGGGCTTCACGAAAAGCTCGCCGTCGAAACCCTCGCTGATCCGACCCCCGGCCTGGGCGAAGTTGTCCTGTCGGTCGAACGCTGCGGCATTTGCGGCTCCGATCTGCACATGACCGAGGACCCGGCCTTTGGCGCGGACAAAGGCTCCATCCTTGGTCATGAATTCGCCGGCGAAGTGATCGGCCTCGGCAAAGGCGTTGAACGCCTGAAAAAAGGCGATCTCGTCTCTGTCGTGCCCATCGCCAGTTGCGGCCAATGCCCGACTTGTCTCGCAGGCGAACCGGCCTGGTGCGAAAAGATGCAGCTTCAGGGCGGCGGCTATGGCGAATTCGCCGTCACCAATGAAAACCAGTGCGTCGCGCTGCCGAAATCGGCGAGCATGGAAGACGGCGCCATTATTGAACCCCTCGCCGTCGCCCTTCATGGCGTGATGACCGGCGAGCAAAAGCCTGGCGACAAGGTGTTGATCCTCGGCGCCGGCCCTATCGGTCTCGGCGTCGCCTTCTGGGCCCGCCGGTTCGGCGCATCGAAAGTCGTGGTGCAGGACATCAACCGTTTTCAGGAACAACGCGCGCGGGAAATGGGCGCAACGGATTTCATTGTCGATCTCGAAGACCCTGTCGGCGCCGCCGAACGCGCCCTCGGCGGCAAAGCCGACATTGTTTATGAATGCGTCGGCGTGCCGGGCCTTATACCGCAGGCCGTCGACCAGGTGCGCATCAAGGGGACGGTGCTGATCCTCGGCCTTTGCACAAGGCCCGAGACTTTCGTTCCTTTCGTGGCGCTCTCGAAAGAGGTGCGGCTTCAAACCTCGGCCTTTTTCAAGCGCCAGGAATATGAGGCGGCGCTTGATGCTCTTGACGCCGGCGCGGCGGAGCCGCGCGCGCTCATCACCGACACAATCAGCCTCGATGCTGTGCCGGAGGTTTTTGAATCGCTTAAAAAACGCACGCATCAGTGCAAAGTGCTGATTAACCCGAAAGGCTGATCCATGCGGTATGAAAACAAATCCGTTCTTGTCACCGGCGCGGCCACCGGCATCGGCCGCGCGACAGCGATCGCTTTCGCCCGGGAAGGCGCGAAAGTGATGATCGGCGATTACAATGACGCCGCCGAAGACACCGTCGCTGAGATCAAGGGCGGAGGCGGAACGGCGGCGTTCCTTCATTGTGACGTTTCCAAACGCGATCAGGTCGACGCTCTGGTCGCCGCTGCTGTCAAAGCCCATGGCGGCCTTGACGCCGCCTTCAATAACGCCGGCGTCTTTCCGCCGGAACAAATGTTCGCCGATTTCGATGAAGAGACGTTCGACCGCACGATTGCAATCAACCTCAAGGGCGTTTTTCTGTGCATGAAGGCGCAGCTTCCCGTCATGGTGAAACAGGGAAAAGGCGCCATCGTCAACACGTCTTCCGTCGGCGGCGTCATCGCCAATCCCGGCATGGCGCCCTATATCGCATCGAAGCATGGCGTTCTGGGACTGACAAAAACTGCGGCGATTGAATATGTGAAACTCGGCGTGCGGATTAACGCCATCTGCCCGGGCTTCGTTCGCACGCCCATGACAGAGCCCTGGTTCCAGCGCGAAGGCTTTCTCGAAGCGTTTCTGCCCACCTCGCCCATTGGCCGCCATGCGCAGCCCGAAGAGATGGCCGGAACGGTTCTGCATCTTTGCTCCGACGAGGCAAGCTTCACTAACGGCGCCGTCATTCTCGTCGACGGCGGGCAAACCGCAATCTGATTGGCTGCGATCTAAACGACCGCGGATATAACCGCAGACAGGGAGGACATGATGAAACTTTTCACCCGCGCGCTCGCCGCGCTGCTCTTTTTCACGTCGCCGGCATTCGCGGCAGACGCGCCGCTGGAGGTCGAAGTCCTCCAGACCAGCGCAGGTTCGCTCTACTCCAATGTGGTTCTGATCAAGGGCGAAGAAAAAGCCGTGCTTGTCGATCCGCCCTTCACCATGGCGGACGCGCACCGCGCCGCCGCCATGGTGCTCGACAGCGGCAAGGAGCTCGAAACCATCTTCGTCACCCACGATCATCCTGACCATTTCTTCGCCATGGAAGTGCTCACCGACGCCTTCCCAAATGCAAAAGTCGTTGCGCATCCGACCGTCGTCGCTGACATCTGGCGCTCCATGCCCTTCAAGGTGAAACGCTGGGGCCCGATGCTCGGCGCGAACGGCCCCAAAACACCCACGGCGCCCGCCGCGCTCGACGGTGATGTCATCATGCTCGAAGGCCATGAGTTGAAAGTGCTGGGGCCCATGCAGGGCGATCATCATCATGCGACGGCGCTTTACGCTCCTTCTATCGACGCCCTTTTTGCGGGCGATCTTCTTTTCAACGAGATGTATCTCTGGCTCGGCGAGCACGGCCGCAAGGAAACACGCGAATGGGGCGAGGCCGTTGACGATCTCGCCGCCCTGGAGCCGGAGATTGTCGTTCCGGGACACGCAAAGCCCGGCATGCCCAACGACGCCTCTAGCCTCGCCTATACCGGCGGCTTTATCGAGTTCTGGCTCGACGCGACGCGCAAGGCAAAGAACAGCGAAGAATTGCGCGCCATGGTGATCGAACAATATCCGAACTCGATCGATGTGCTCGGCGATTTCCTGCTCGGCAATTCATCCAAGGTCGCCATGGGCGAAGAACCGCGCTGGGAGGAATAAACTCCTTGTGGCTTCAACATCGCGAAGCATAAGGCAGGTTGAGAGGTGGTGGATAACTCTTCACCAAACCTCAAAAAACCGGCCTTTTTCATCTGATTTGAGGTGTTTTTCGCCTTTTGCGGGCGCTAGCGCACATGCCCCGAAAAAGTCCGCAGGCGCGGGTCGGTTTTGTCCGGCCCCGCAAGCGCCTTCGCCATGCCCGGCAATTCCGTGACGCGGTCGCGCCATTTAATCATATGCGGCGCGCGGTTGGCGACATCCATATCCGGGAACATACGCTCCACCATGGCGCCGCAGTGAGAATAGAAATTGATATCTGCGAGCGAGAACATATCGCTCACGAACCACTCATTCTCTGATAAGTGCTTCTCGATCTTATCGACGGCGTATTCGATCTTTTCGGTAGCGTAGGCCAACTGCTCTTCAGAGAACCCGGAACGCGCCGTCATCCATTTTTTGCGCTGATCGGGCAGCGGAATATTTTCCATCAGTTTTTCAAAATCGCCGCTTTCTATGTTGCGCGCGATAACGCCAACCATGCGGTGCCAGCCATGCATGGAGACATAGTTCATGACATGCTCATCAACGAACTTGTTCCAGTAGCGCATCCGCGCCTTGCCCTCCGGGTCGGCGGGCCGCAGCGAAGGGTAATCGGGAAACGCGTCTTCGAGATATTCGTTGATCACCGTCGAATGCGTGATGATGACGCCGTCATGATCAAGAACCGGCACCTGGCCTTCCGGGTTGATGGCGACGAACCATGGCTGATGTTGTTCGAACTTATGAAGATCGACATAAATCCCTTCGAAAGGGATGCCCCGGCAATGCAAAGGCGCAAGCGACTTCAGTGAATTGGCGAGCGGTTCAGCGTGATAGAGTTTGAGCGTCATTGTCACCTCAGCTTCGCATGATCCCCAGCATCCCGCCGTCCACGGCGATGGACTGCGCATTGATATATTGCCCGGCGTCCGACAACAGGAAGGCGGCGAGCCAGCCCGCCTCCTCCGGCGTTCCGACACGTCCCTGCGGCACCATGCCGTTCAGGATTTTGAGCGTCGCATCCATGTCGCCGCCCGCAAGATGATCGGCCAGCGGCTCCAGCAGCGGCGTCTTGATCAGGCCGGGGATCAGGCAGTTGATACGGATATTGTGTTTGGCGACCTCAGCCGCCGTCGCGCGCACGAGCCCCAGCACCGCATGTTTCGACATGACGTAAGCGGGCGTCATGGGCGCGCCAAGTTTCGACGTCAACGAGCCGGTGCAGACGATCGACCCGCCGCCTTGTTCGATCATGCCGGGCAGGACTTGCTGAATAAGGATGAACATCGATTTCAGATTGACGTTCATCACTTCATCATAGGCGCCGAGCGAATAATCCGGGATCGGCGCCGCAGGACCGGACATGCCGGCATTAGCGAAAACGCCGTCAACACCGCCCCACAATTCCTTCGCCTTGTCCGCAAGCGCCGTAATATCCGTTTCGGCGCCCATATCGGCGGCGAGATAGCGTCCTTCCCCGCCTGCTTTCGTGACGGCGTCGGCGACTTTTTTCAGTTTGTCTTCGGACCGCGCAGCGACAAGAACTTTCGCGCCGAGCGAGCCCATGATTTCCGCCGACGCTGCGCCGATGCCGGTCGAGGCGCCGGTGACGATAATGCGCTTTCCGGCAAGCGAAATGGCGTTCTTCATTTCAGGCCCAAAAGCTTCGCCGCATTGTCTTTCATGATCATGGGCATCACTTCTTCACGGAAACCGGCGTTCTGCGCAGCGGCCATCCATTTGTCCGGCTTGATCAGCGGGAAGTCGGAGCCGAACAGCATTTTGTGTTTCAGTTGCGTGTTGGCGTAGTGAATGACCTGTTTCGGAAAATATTTCGGCGACCAGCCCGACAGGTCGATGTAAACATTCTCCTTGTGGAGCGCCATCGACAGCGATTCATCCGTCCATGGCCATGACGGGTGCGCGAGAATGATTTTCATGTCGGGGAAGTCGACCGCCACATCATCCACCATCATCGGCTGACCGTATTTGAGGCGAATGCCGCCGCCGCCTCTCATGCCGGTGCCCATGCCCGAATGGCCCGTATGGAAGATCGCCGGAAGACCATATTCGGCGATCACTTCATAGATCGGCCAGGCCATGGGGTCGTTGGGGTGAAAATTCTGGATCGGCGGATGGAACTTGAAGCCCTTGACGCCATAGTCCTCGATCATCCGCCGCGCTTCGATGGCGCCGAATTTCGACTTGTGCGGGTCGATGGAGGCGAACGCCATCATGATGTCGTCATTGTCGTTGGCGAACTGGGCGATTTCTTCATTCCGGATGCGTTTGATGCCCGTGCCGGATTCCATGTCCACCGTGAACATGACAAACGCGATCTGCTGTTCGCGGTAATATTCAATCGTCTCGGGAATGGTCGGGCGCTTGCGGTCCGCCTTGAAATAGATCGACGCCGCGTCGAGAAACTTGCCCATGATCGGGTCTTCCGGGTCGTTGCACGACACCTCCGCATGGGTGTGAATATCGATGGCTTTGATCTTGTTGAGGTCGATCACGAGAGACTCCTTTGACGCACGCCGCCGTTTTAAGCCAATTCCGGCCCCAAAGGACAGCCTAGCGGGAAAGGTTTCACGCCCCTTCGCGAAGCATCGTGGCCAGCTTGTCGATCCCTGAAAGCAGGAGTTCCGGGCGCTCCACCGGATCTTCACGCGATTTGAACGCCGCTTCGTCATAGATGCCGGTCGTCACGCCCACCGAATAGGCGCCGCCGAGATTGGCCATTTTCGGCTCCAGCTGCGGATCGTCGCCGACAACGACAACGGATGCGTCCGGGGAAAGCCCCATGCGGGACTTTGCAACCGCGAGCGCATCCAGCGAAGGTTTACCGAGGACATGCGCCTCGGCGCCGGTCAGCGCTTTCAGCATGGCGTTGATCGCGAAACTCGTGCCGATGCCGCGTTTATCGGCGCCGGCGGCCGCGAAGAACGGCACATCCGACGCCGTGGTCAGATGCGCGCCCGCCCAGATCGCATGCACCGCCGCTTCGAGGTCCGGAAAGGTGAACTCCCGGAACCAGCCCACATAGATCGCATCATAAGGCCCGCCGTCGCCCGGCGCCTCGACGACATTGAGGCCGAGATCGGCGAGCGGCTTCCACACCGGCTCCTTGCCGAGCACGAGAATGCGCTCCGCGCCTTTTTCTTTCAGATAATGCGCCGCCGCGGTCGAAGGCGTCATGAACTCCTCGTCGCGCACATCAAGGCCGGTCGCGCGCATGGCGTTCGCATACCATTCGGGCGTTCGCGCCGTGCCGTTCGTGAAGACCTGATAAGGAACGCCGCGCTCACGTAGAATGCTGAGTGTTTCAACGGCGCCCGGCAACGCTTTCTGGCCGGCGCTCGCCTTGTCGCCAAGGACGAGCGTGCCGTCCATGTCGAAGATGAACCCTTCGGCTTTGTGTAATCGTTCAGGTCCACTCATCAGGACAGTCCCGCTCCTTTGTAAAGCGCCATGCGGAAGCCGGGACGCTCCACGGCGATGTCCGGCGCGTCAGGCCGCGCGGCCAGTTGTTTCAGCAAGTTGAAAATCGGCGCCGCCTCGGGCGTATAGGTCGCGCGGCTGCGCCCAGAGGCTAACATCGCCTCCACCTGATCTTCCGGCATGACGGCGCGGAAAAGAAATTCTTCATCGTCCATGTCTTCGCCGAACTGCTTGCGCAGGTCTTTGTACGCCGGGAACATGGGTTCGTTCTGGATTTCCTTCATTCGCGGGCGGTCGAGAATGGTCTCCTTGACCGCTGCGTCGATGGGGCTTGTGGGTCGCCCGAACTTGCCCATGACATAACGCAGGATCTGATCGGAAACCTGCGCATAGCGCTTCGTCCCGATAACGTTAAAGAGCGCCTGGCTCATCACCATTTGCGGGAACGGCGTCACCATGATCGGATGGCCGAGTTCGGCGCGCACGCGCTCGGTCTCTTCGATCACTGCATCGAACTTATGACCAAGATTGAGCTCATCGAGCTGGCGCCGGGTCGTGGTCATGACGCCGCCGGCGATCTGATGTCGGAGAAAGCTGGCGTCAAAACTTTGCGGGCGGCCGGGCGGCAATCCTTCAGCTTGCGCCAGCCGCGTCCAGTAATTCTTGACAGTCGACAACGCCGCATCATTGACGTTCACCGTATGACCGGCCTCGCGCAAATTCGCCACCATGCGCGTCGCTTCCGGCAGGGACGAGCCGTCGCCAAGCGGCCCGACACCCACATGCACCGCGTCGATAATCCCGAGATCGGCGGCGGCGAGCGAGGTGAGCGGTCCGTAGCCGATGGTGCAATGCGCGTGGATTTCAAGAGGCTTGGCGCCGATGGCGGCCTTTACCGCCGGCGCCAGCGTCTTCACGCGATCAGGCGACATCAGCCCGCCCGGATCTTTCAGATAAAAAAGATCGACGTGATTGCTCTTGGCCAGCTTGGCCGCAAAGTCCGCGTAAAACTCGTCGGTGTGAATATCCGAGAGCGTAAAGGTCAGCGCGCCCATGACGTCGGCGTCGCCCTCTTCCTTGATAATGCGCGCCGCTTCGATCACCGCGTCGACGTCATGCATGGGATCGAGGACGATGAAGCGGCGAATGCCCGCCATCTGCAGCCGGCGATAGGCGAGCCGCATGAATTCCGGGTCCGCCTGTTGCCATGCCACAAAGCGAAGCCCGGTTGTAATGAATTGCAAGGGCACACTCGGCATCGCCGCGCGCATACGCTTGATGCGCTCCCAGGGGTTGTTCTGGAAATAGCGGATCGCGACCGCCATGGTCGTCGACGAGGTGAAATCGCAGGCGTGAAAGCCGACGCGCTCCATCGCCCCGGCGATTTCCAAAATCTGCGCGGTGTTGAGGCCCGTAGCGCCCCAAAGCGACTGGTTGCCGTCGCGGATCGACACATCGACGAGCTTGATCTCAGCCATGTTTGAGCCCCTCAAAGAAGCGCGTATCGACGCCGCCCTTTTGAAAGCGCGCATCGTCCATGATCCGCGCATGGAGCGGCGCCGTTGTTTTGACGCCTTCTACATTGAGCGTGGCGAGCGCCGCAGCGGTCCGTGCGATCGCCTCCTCGCGCGTCGCGCCATGAACGATCAGCTTGCCCATCAGCGAGTCGTAAGTCGGCGGAATGGAATCGCCTGAGCGGATATGCGTGTCGACGCGCACGCCCTCGCCCGCCGGCCACTCCGCTTTTTGCACCAATCCCGGCGACGGCCGGAAATCGGCGTCCGGGTCTTCGGCGTTGATCCTGACTTCGATGGCGGCCCCGAGAAATCCGATATCGCGTTGTTCGTAACCAAGGGCCGCGCCGCTGGCGATCAGCAATTGCTGCTCGACAATATCGACGCCGGTGACCTCTTCCGTCACCGGATGTTCGACCTGAATGCGGGCGTTCATTTCAAGGAAATAGAAATCGAACGTCTCGGCGTCGACGAGAAATTCAACGGTGCCTGCGCCTTTGTAATGTAGATGTTCGGCGATCTTCACCGCCGCATTTTCGATGGCGCGGTGTTTGTCATCAGGGATGTTCGGCGCCGGCGCTTCTTCAACGAGTTTCTGGAACCGCCGCTGGATGGAACAGTCGCGCGTGCCCAAATGAATGGCGCGCTTGCCGTCGCCGATCACCTGCACTTCGACATGGCGCCCCGAGGCGATGAACCGCTCCACATAAATGCGTGGATCGCCAAAGGCGGCTTCGGCTTCCGACATGGCGAGGCCGATCTGGGATTTCAGGTCCTCCGGCTTGTCCACGCGCTTCATGCCGCGCCCGCCGCCGCCAGAGACAGCTTTGATGAGCAGCGGATAACCGGTCTTTTTGGCGATTTTCGCGGCGTCTTCAGCGGCTTGCGCCTCACCGCCCGGCACGACGGGCAGCCCCGCTTCAATCGCGACAGCGCGCGCTTTCAGCTTGTCGCCCATGGCGTCGAGGGCTTTCGGATCGGGGCCGACAAAGACCATTCCGGCGTCGGCGATGGCGCGCGCGAACCGGATATTCTCCGACAAAAAGCCGTAGCCCGGATGCACCGCATCAGCGCCGGCTTCCTTTGCCGCGGCCACCACCTTTTCGATATTGAGATAGGATTGTGACGACGGCGCGGGCCCAAGGCGCACAACCTCATCCGCTTCCGCCGCGCCACGCGATGTCGCGTCCGCATCCGAAACGCCTAACACAGTCTTCATACCCAATCGCCGCGCCGTCCTGATAACGCGCAGCGCGATCTCGCCGCGATTGGCGATGAAGAGCGTGTTGATAGGATTGCGCATGCCTGTTCGCCTACTCCGGCTTCACCTTCATCAGGATCGATGTCGCCTCGATAGGTTCGGCATTCTCCGGAACAATCTCGACGATCTCGCCTTCGACGCCCGCATGAACAGGGTTCATCAACTTCATGGTTTCGATGATCGCAACCACGGTGTCAGGCTTCACCTTGTGGCCAACCTCTACAAAGGGCGGGGCGCCCGGCTGCGGCGCGCGATAGAAGGTGCCCGGCAGCGGCGGTTTGATAATGAGCAGACCGTCCTCTTCCGGGACAACATCCGGTTCGACGGCGGACGCGACGGTCTTCGCGGCCTCGCCGCCAATCGGCGTCCATTCCTGCGTAAACCCGTCGCCGGAGCGTTTCACGCGCAGGCGAAAACGCGCGGTTTCAATATCGAGCACGTCATAAGATGACTTCGCAAGAATTGAGGCGATTTCCTCAACATCTTCGGGGCTTAGCGGTAGATCATGGCTCATGACTTAGGATCGCTTTCCGCCGAAAATGTTCATGACGTGCTTCATGGGATTGTCCTGCGCTGCGGCAACCGGCGCAGCGTCTTTGGCGGACCAGACCGTTTCCGGCCGGCTTTGAAGCAAGAGGATTTTGCCCGTGCCGCTTTCGACCGCCCATTCGATATCCTGCGGTTTGCCGTAGTGTTTTTCGGTCTTGCGCGCGATGTCTTTCAATTGAATGAGCTCTTCATCGCTGAGGCAGGGCGCCGTGCGTTCCGCCTCAGGCAATTCCACATCCTCGATGCCGCCGCCCGGTTTCGGCGATTGCCGGATATGCTTGTCGGAAATATCGCGCGTCGTGATTTCACCGGTGAGCTTGCCGACCACCCAGCGGTCGGGCGTCACCTCGCCGGAGACAACGGAGGACCCAAGCCCCCAGGCGCCTTCGATAGTGATGACCGAGCGGTCGCCGGTTAAGGGGCTGCGCGTGAACATGACGCCCGCCGTCCTCGCATCGACCATCTTTTGAACGACGACGCCCATGGCGACGCCGCTTTCAGGAAAGTTCTGCCGACGGCGATAGCAAACCGACTCGACGGAATAGAGCGACGCCCAACAGGAGCGCACCATCTTCATGGTTTCTTCCGCGCCAAGCACCCAGAGATAGGTGTCCTGCAATCCGGCGAAGGAGGCGTCATCGGCGTCTTCCGTCGTCGCCGATGACCGCACGGCGACCGGCGATTGTGCATCGTCGCCGCACAGCGTTGCGTAAGCCGACTTGATTTCATTTTCGACGTCGGCGGGCATAGGTTCTTTTACAATGCGCGCGCGGATCGCCTTTGTGACGTCAGCGACCTTGTCGAGATCATCCGGATCGAGGGCTTCCACGGGCGCGCGCAGAGGCTCTTCCCTGTCGAGTTTCTGAACGAACTCTTCAAACGCTTCGGTGCGCACGACAAAGCCCGGCGGCACCTCGATGCCCGCTTTTGTCAGCTCGCCGAGACTGCCGCCCTTGCCGCCGACGCTCGGACGATCTTCCAGTCCAATATCGGCGAACCATGAAATGTTTTTCGTCGTCATCTCGTAAACCTAAAGCAGTGTGACGACGCCCCGGGCGCCGTCGACGCGAATGCGCTGGCCGTCCTCGATGCGCGCCGTCGCCTGGCCGGTGCCCACCACAGCAGGAAGGCCATATTCGCGCGCCACAATGGCCGCGTGGCTCATAGAACCGCCAATGTCGGAAACAGCGGCGGAGATTTTCTGGAAAACCGGCGCCCAGGTAGGGTTCGTGACCTGACAGACGAGAATGTCGCCCTCTTCGAGCCGGTTGATTTCCTGCACCGACTTGATGACGCGCGCCGTGCCTTCTGCAATGCCTGATGACGCCGCGAACCCACGGATCTCTTTTGAGTCCGCATCGGCGGGACCGGAAAGCCAGATATCGAGATTTTCTCGCGTGATGCCCCAGAGCATGACAATCGCCGGATCGTCGATCATATCGGGCACCGGACCCAGCGCCGGCGCGGAGTCCATCTCGGCCCAGATCTTTATCGCTTTTTTGCGCTCGGCGATCATCGCGCGAAAACGTTTTCCGCCTCGCGTCGGCGAACCGTTGGACCAGCTGGTCATCACATCGATGATGCCCTGCTCCACTTCATAGCGCGTGAGATGGAAGATGTCTTCGGCGTCGTCGATCAGGCCATGTTCGACAAAGAGCCCGCCATAATCGCGAATCTTGTTGAAGAAGAGATTAGTGTACCAGTGCTCGCAGTAAAATTTGTGACCCTCCACATAGGGAAAGACGCGGCAGGCGAGCTCGATCATCTGGTCATAGGCGGCGCGTTCTTCATCCGTGCCCAGAAGGTCGCGATAGCCGTCAATCAGCTCCTGGCGTTCCTCTTTGAGTTTCTCCATAGGCCGGTCGAGATTTTCACCCGCCTTGATTTTCGCCGCATAGCCGGGAATGGCTGAGAGCGGCAAAGACAAATCGTCATTCCAGGAACGGTGATAGTGATAGAAACCGTCGCCGACATTGACGTTGAACCAGGGGTTGCGCGAGGCCTCCAGCTCTTTCAGCCATTCCTTGCCGGGCTCGCCCATCTGTTCCAGCGACGCCAGCACATCCTCCGCCGAAACATCGCCGGCGAACTTGCCCTCAAGGCCCAGTTCCACGGCCTTGCGCGCCAGACGCTTCACCTCATCATCGGGTTTGAAAATCTCCGCCTCGAAACCGGCGACCATGCGCGCAATCGTCTGGTCGGTGATTTCCGGAAACGCTTTCTTGCAGAAATCGAAGAACACCATATAGGCGCCGTATCCGAGCAGCAAAAACTCGAAATGGTGGTGCCACATGCGGAAATAGCCTTCGAGCGTCTTGTGATAGGTCTCGAGAAGGTAATGGTTCGATGCAACGCCCTTGCCCGCATGAACATTTTCCAGCGGCTCGAATTCAGGCAAGTCCAGTGACGGCAATTCCTGCGCATCGGCGATGAGCTTGCGCATCTTGTCTTTCCACTGGTCGTAAAGCCGCTCCCAGTGTTCGTAATAATAAAATGCGCGTTTTTGAAACTCTTCCGTACGCCGCTCAATCTCGGCGGGATCCGTCACCGCATTGCCGCCAATATAAACCCGGCCGTTGATCACGCGGTAATCAATGCCAAGGGTCGTCGGCAAGGAGTGAACCCGGGTGTTGGAAGACCCAAGCGCGCAATAGGCCGCTTCCGCCGTCACCATGTCGAAATGATGCATGGGCTCCGGGAAGTGCATGGAGTTATAAAACCAGAACCGTTCATCATCCTCCGGCGCAAATTGCATGTAATAGGGATAGGCCGCTTGCGCGGCTTCCGTGCCTTTGGCGACGTCGATGGAGCTTGGGTTGGGAAAGCCGGCTGGCTTGTCTGACATGGGCGTCCTCTTTTCCTCCCGAGACGCCCGCCTCTTTCGGGTCTTAGCGCCTCAAAGCGCGGAAATAAGCCGTTTTCCGCCCTGCCGCGCGCTCTATGGACAGGATCATAAGGCGCCCGTATCTTCTCGAAAAGCGGAATATTCGGATCACATCATTCGATTTTTATTATGAACCTCGGAACGCGGGATTTCAGACTTCTGACCGTGCTGGCGAACGAACTTCACTTCGGGCGCGCGGCCGACGCGCTTGGCATGCGCCAGCCCCAGCTCTCGACCCGCCTCGCCCAGATTGAACGCACCCTCGGCGTTACGTTGTTTGTGCGCCGGCCGCGCGTCGCCATGACGCCCGCAGGCCGCACCATTATCGATGCGGCGCGGCGCGCCTTCAGTGACTTTGAAACCGCCGTCGAGCAGGCGCGGCTGGTGGAGCGCGGCCAGATCGGCGCCATCGTGACGGCGATCGGGTCCAGCGTCATGCTCACCGACATTCCAAACTCGATACAACGCTTTCGCGGTCAATATCCGGATGTGGGCCTGACCTTGCGCGACATGCACTCACGCCAGCAATGGGAAGCCTTGAGCGCGGGACAGATCGATGTCGCCATCACGCGGGAAATCGGCGTCGGGCGGTCGCTGAAAAGCGAAATCATTGGCCGCCAGCGTTTCGTGGTGCTGATGCCGTCGGACCACCCTTTGTCGAACCGCAAAAAGATCGCGCTTGAGGAACTGAAGGATGAGTCATTCGTCCTCTTTCAACCCGTCATTGCGCCCGGCCTCCATCATCAGATCAATGCGCTGTGTATCCGGGCCGGGTTTTCGCCGAAAATCGTTCAGGAAGCGGAGGAATGGTACACAGTGCTGGGCTTCGTGCGGGCGGGCTTCGGGATCACCATCACGCTCGATATGCCCGGCGCGCCGGTGCTGGCGGATGTCACCTCCTGCCCGCTTGAAGGCCTTGAGACGCACTCGCCGATTTTCCTGTGCTGGGACGAGGATCGCGATTCTGCATCGCGCGACCTCTTTCTCGACTGGTTGCGCCACGATTCCGAAATGGCGGGCGATAAGAAGCGCCGGAAAACACAAACACAATAGCGCCGTCAGACTGAATGAAAGTCTTACTGAAAGCGAACTCGCGCCTCTTTGATCGATTTCATCGAAACTTATCGCTATGATGCCGCAAAACCCGGATCGTCAGGGCGCAAAGCCAACGCAATATAAACGGACCTCTCCTCATGAAAAAATATGTTTTGAAAGCCGGCTCCACGTCGCTTGAAAGTCTCGTCATCATCGAAGAGGACGAACCGAAAGTTAAACCAGGCGAAGTCCTGATCCGCGTTCATGCCTGTTCCCTCAACTTCCGCGATCAGGCCGTCGTTACCGGCAATTATTTTGGCGGCGTCCTGACCGAAGACACGGTGCCCTTGTCCGACGGCGCTGGCGAAGTCGTGGCGGTTGGCGACGGCGTCACGAAGTTCAAGGCGGGCGACCGCGTCGCGGGGCTCTTTTTTCAGAACTGGCATGACGGCCCGCCGAACCCAAACGCGGGGATGGCCCTCGGCGCCTCAGGGTGCAACGGCATGCTCGCGGAATATGTGGCGTTGCCCGAACGCGGCGTCGTTAAAATCGCAGACAGTCTATCTTTTGAAGAAGCCGCGACGCTCCCTTGCGCCGGCGTCACCGCGTGGAATGCGCTGATGTGCGGTCGCAATCCGATCAAGGTTGGCGATTGCGTTTGCGTTCTCGGGACTGGCGGCGTTTCCATGATCGCGCTCGGCATCGCCCATGCGGCGGGCGCCCATGTGGTCGTCACCTCGTCATCGGATGAAAAACTCGACCGCGCCAAAAAGCTCGGCGCGTCAGGTTTTGTGAATTACCGCAACACGCCGGAATGGGGCCCGGCGGCGGCGGCGGCAAGCAACAAAGGCGGCGCCGATGTGGTCGTCGAAGTCGGCGGCGCGGGCACGCTCGCCCAATCCATGCAGGCCGTGAATTTCAACGGAGAGATCGCCCTGATCGGCGTCTTGACGCGCGACGGCGATACGACGCCCCATCCCCTGATGATGAAAGGCTCCAGCATTCGCGGCATCTTTGTCGGCAACAAAACGATGGCCCGCGATCTCGCCGCCGCGATCGACGTCAACGGCATGAAACCGGCCATCGACAAGGTGTTTGACTTCAAGGACGCCGCCGAAGCCTATCGCTATCAAACGCGCGGCGCATTCGGCAAGGTGGTGATCAAACTCTAGCGCAAAGCAGCGTTAGTCCTTCGCCGCTGCGGCCGCTTTTTCATCCATGGCGCGAACCGGATTGATAGGACCTGATTTGCGGCCGTCGAGAAACTCATTGCGGATCGACCGCCGCGAAAACAGCCATTCGCCGTCCACGCGTTGAAGCTCATCCTCATAGTGCCCGAACGTGCCGATCTTCGGCGCGCCGTCCGGCCCGTCATTGGCCATCTCATACCAGAAGGACGTCGCCCAGGCGCGATCGCCCTCAACCCGGATCACCTTGTGCGCGATGACATGGCGCAAGGCCGCCGGATCGCCGTTTTGATCCGTATAGATCTTCCCGATGCTTTCCTTGAACGCCTTGACCGTCTCCCCGATCTTCTCGCGCCCCACCGCCGAGCCGCGCGCGAATTCAAGCTCGCCATCTTCCGTAAACATCGCGGCATAGGCGTCGAAATCGTTCCAGTCCATGGCGAAGAGATACCGCGCCATCAAATCCTCAATGGCGGCGCGGTCATCAGCATAGCCCGGTTTTCTGGCGTCGGCGGCGGAAACGGACATGAACACGAGAAAGCAGGCTAAAAACAGGTTTCTCATGACATTTCTTTCCGCTGCTTTTTTCTACTGGCCTTTCAGCGGCGCCTAATTCACGCTCCGCCCGGCGCCGCCCCAGAAAGGTTCGCGCAGTTTCTTCTTGTCCATCTTGCCTACAGCGGTGCGAGGAATTGCATCAATGAAATGCACATCCTTCGGCGCTTTGACGGAGCCAATCCGCGCCTTGGCGTGAGCGATGATCTTTTCCGCGTCGATATCGGCGCCCCTGGCCTTCACCACCATGGCCGTCACCTGCTCGCCCCATTTGTCATGGGGCACGCCGATCACGGCGCATTCGGCGACTTCGGCAAGCTCCATCACCGCGTCTTCGACTTCCGCGGAAAAGACGTTGAAGCCGCCGGAGACGATCATGTCCTTCTTGCGATCGACGATGTAATAAAAGCCGTGCTCGTCGCGTTTGCCCACATCGCCCGTGTGGTGCCAGCCATGGGCGATGGCTTCGGCGCTCGCTTCCGGCAATTCGAAATAGCCGCCGCCGACAATGCCGCCGCGCCCGACGATTTCCCCGACCTCACCTGTCGGCACGATATTGCCGTCATCATCCATCAACTCGACGCGCACGGAATAAGTCGCCTCGCCGCAGCTTGTTAGGCGTTCGGGATGTTCGCCGCGCGCGGCGGCCGCAACGACTTCGGGCGACAGCCATGTGGCGACAAGGTGAAACTCGGTCTGACCGTAGCTCTGACACATGCAGGGACCAAAAATATCGACCGCCTGTTTCAGCTTCTCCCCCGCCACCGGCGACCCGGCGAGCAGGAAATATTTGAGGCTTGAATAATCATGCTCGCGCACTTTCGGATGGCCGAGCATTGAATAAAGGGCCGTCGGCGGCAGGAACATGTGGGTGACTTTATGCTCTTCAATCGCCGCCATCACCGCATCGGCGTCAAAGCCCGGCAGCACCACAACCGTGGCGCCCATGGCGAGCGCCGCCATGGTCACCGGCCCCGCCGCATGGGTTAAAGGCGCGGTCGCGAGGGAAACCGGCTTCCCCTCCACCGGCATGATGTTGCAGATCGTCTCCAGCATCGCGCCCCATGAGCGGTTCATGACGCGCACGCCCTTGGCGGGGCCCGTCGTGCCGCCCGTGGCGATCAGCGCCGTCAGTTCTTCCGGATTGCCGATCGGATCGCCGAGATCTGGGAAATGATCGGACGGGGCCGTCGCCATAAACTCGTCGAGCGAGGGATGCCCGCCCTCCGGCCTGTCGAGACACACCATCTGGCGCACCGTCGGCGCCTTGTCCTTGATTTCCCGAGCTTCCTTTGCGTAGCTCGAATGATAGAGGATCATGCTGACGCGCACATAGTTGAGATAGGCGATATTCGCGTCTAGGGCGTTGCGCGTGTTCACGGGCACCCAGATCGCGCCCGCGCGCCAGCAGCCCAGCATCGCCGACAGCACCGGCCCGTCATTGGGCGACATGATCGCAATCGGCTCCTGGTTTTCCATGCCCGAAGCCCGGAGGGCGCCAGCGACCTTGTGGGTCAGCGCCTCCATCTCGCCATAGGTGTAGCGGGTATCGCCGGAGATCAGCACATCCCGGTCGCGATGCAGTTTCGCCATTTTGTCAAAGTAATCGATTGTTCGCATGTTTTCTCACACCACCCGGCTGTTACGAGCCTGTCGCAGCTGTTCAACTCGCCGACAACCGAACACCGGTCCGTGCGGCAATGCAAGTTGCTGTTTCAGGCGGATTATTCTTTACGCAATTCGAAGACGAACGATCCTTCAGGAGTGAAATCACACTTTCCGGAGTCACGACGGCCCCTTTTCGGAACCGGTTTTGAACGCAGGTGCAGCAAAATGATGCGCGAAGCCTCGCGCGAAACAGCGCAGTCCACCGCGTCCACCCTGTTCGCTTTTTTCACATTTTTTGTGCGCTGGGGCAGGGTTTTGGGGCCCCTTTCGGGCCTAGTTTTCGCGCCCTGACAGTAGACACCGCACGACCAAAGATTGTATGCAACATATACAATTTTGGCCGCCCGCCTGACGCGGGCGACAAACTTTTTTGACAAAACAAGACCAGGAGGATCACGCCCATGACGGCCAAGAATCTGGAAGAGGTGCTCAAAAACGCCGGCAATACGGTGCAGATGCTCCGTAATTCAAAAATCGGCGCCTATGTTTATCCGGTCGTCCCGACCGAATTTCACAACTGGCGCGACGAACAGAAAGCCTGGCGCGACACCGCCGTCCTGTTCGACCAGACGCACCACATGGTCGATCTGTTCCTGAAAGGCCCGGACGCGATCAAGGTCTGCTCCGACACGGCGATCAACACCTTCAAGAACTTTCCGATCAACCGCGCCAAGCAGTATGTTCCCGTCAGCCATGACGGCTATGTCATCGGCGACGGCATTCTCTTCAACCTCGAAGAAAACCACGTCGTTTTCGTCGGCCGCGCCCCGTCCGCCAACTGGCTTCAGTATCATGCGGAAACCGGCGGCTATGACGTCGAAGTTGTCTATGACGACCGCTCGCCCTCCATGCCCATGGGCAAGGCCGTCACCCGCAAATTCTACCGCTTCCAGATTCAGGGCCCGAACGCCCAGAAAGTCATTGAAAAATTGAATGGCGGGCCGTTCGAAGACATCAAGTTCTTCCATATGGGCTACATCAATATCGGCGGCAAACAGGTCCGCGCCCTGCGTCACGGCATGGCCGGCGCGCCGGGTCTCGAAATCTGGGGCCCTTACGAGGAATATCTCGATATCCGCGCGAAAATCCTCGAAGCGGGCGCCGAATTCGGCATCGTGCCGGTGGGTTGCCGCGCTTACGCGACCAACACGCTTGAATCTGGCTGGATCCCCTCGCCGCTGCCGGCCGTCTACACCGGCGAAGAGATGAAGAAATACCGCGAATGGCTCCCGGCCAAGTCTTACGAGGCCATGGGCGGCATCGGCGGTTCTTATGTCTCCGACAATATCGAAGACTATTATGTGTCGCCTTACGACATCGGCTATGGCCCGTTCGTGAAATTCGACCATGACTTCATCGGCGCCGACGCCCTGAAGAAAATGGAAAAAGAACAGACCCGCCGTAAAGTGACGCTCGCCTGGAATGATGACGACGTGCGCAAGATCATGGGCTCTGTCATCGGTGAAGGCACGCCTTACAAATATTTCGAACAGCCGCTCGCGAACTACGCGTCTTCGAACTACGACGCGGTCCTCGCAAACGGCAAGAACGCCGGCTTCTCCATGTTCACCGGCATCTCCTATAACGAACGCAAGGCGCTGTCGCTCGCGACCGTCGACAACGATGTGGAGATCGGCAACGAAGTCACCGTCGTCTGGGGCGAAGCCGATGGCGGCACCGAGAAGACAACGGTCGAGCGTCACCAGCAGATGGAAGTCCGCGCGATCGTCAGCCCGGTTCCTTATTCGGAAACGGCGCGCAAGGAATACGCTTCCGGCTGGCGCACGGGCAAAGCGTAATTCATTTGCGAAAATCATCCTGAAAAAGACCGGCGTTTTCGCCGGTCTTTTTTTGTTTAGAAAGCCGCCGCCAAATTCTGCAACCCAGAACAGAAAAGGACCCGCGCGCTTGTCGCTGCGTGGGTCCTTTCCTCTCTCCCCCGGCCCGTGCCGGGATCAGGGGTCTGCAAAACTAGCAGCGATCATATTAATCCCTCGCCGTCAGCTGCGCAAACACTTCGCGCATGATCTGAGCTCACGGAAAAATATGAGTGATTTTAAGGGGAAAGAGCCATTCTCTCGGCCAAAAACAAAACGCTTTTAGCTGAGCGCCTAGCAGCCCAGCTCCTCCGGATCGCTTGTTAAAACCCCGGCGGCCGCGCCGTTGAAACGCCCAGCGCCCGCTCCAAGGCAGCGCCCAGCGCGATAAGTTTGCGCTCTTCAAAAAGATCGCCCCACAGGCTGATCCCCCGCGGCGCCCGGAAGGTGGCGCGGCCCGGCGCATTGTCATCACCAGAATTTGTCTTCGCCGCACGCTGGTTGAAACCGGCGCGCAAAATAAGTTGCGGATGTCCGGTGGCGTTGGTCGTCAGCAAGGCGCCGCCCGCGAAGTTGGGACCGATCAACGCGTCAAATCCATCGAAGGCGGCGCCGACCTCTTCCATGGCGCGGCGGCGCAGACGGTCGATCTGCACATAATCAACGGCGGAAACAAATCGCGCCGCCCGCCATGTGTTGGGCCAGGTATTGCGGCCTTGCCGGACAAGCTCGTCATCGCGGTTCGACAATGTGAGATCGCTGAACGCCGCCGCCGCTTCAACGTCCACAATCTCTCCCAGCGATGTGTAATCGGTTTCGGGCCACGGAAATTCTTTCACCGCAACGCCAAGATCGCGCAGCGCCTGCAGCGCATTTCTGTCCGTCTCATCGCCGTCTTCAAACCACTGCGGCACATAGCCGACCGTCATGTCCGACACATCTCGCATGGCTTCATAGGTAAACCCCATTCGCGCCGCGCCCGCGTCGTCTGCGTCATAGCCATTGATCTGGGACAGCACCGCCGCCGTGTCCTCAACCGAACGGCAAATGGGGCCGACCTTATCGAGTGACCAGCAGAGCGCCATGAACCCGGCGCGCGAAACCCGCCCGAAAGTGGGGCGCAAGCCCGTCGTCCCGCACCGTTCCGAAGGGGAAATAATGGAGCCATAAGTCTCGGTGCCGATGGCGAAGGCGCACAGCCCACCCGCCACGGCCGAGGCCGAGCCGGCGCTGGAGCCGGACGAGCCTTCTTGCCGGTTCCACGGATTGCGCGTCTGGGCGCCGAACCACTGATCGCCCCAAGCGATGGCCCCACAGGAGGTTTTGCCTAACAGCACCGCGCCGGCGAGCCTCAGCTTTCGGACAACATCAGCATCCTCATCGGGCACGCGGTCCTTGAACGGCGTTGCGCCCCATGTGGTTTTGATCCCTTTTGTATCGGCAAGATCCTTCATCGCATAAGGAATGCCGTGCAAGGGGCCGCGGTCGCGCCCGTCGCGTAAATCGCTGTCGGCTTTCACCGCCTGTTCGCGCGCAAGGTCAGCCGTAACGGTGATGAACGCATTCAGTTTCTTGTCATGCTCGGCGATACGCTTCAGATAGTGCTCCGTAAGCTGAATGCTGGTGATGTCACCGTTGCGCAGCCACGCGCCCAGTTCGACCACACTTGCAAAGGCAATATCTTCTTCTGACGCAGGCGCGGCCCGCGTGACCGGCGACAGCGTGAGACTGTTTTTCTGCGAGGAAATTTTCTTACGCGGCAGTTTTGGATCAAAGACCAGCGCCGGGGGCAGACTGTTCGGCATCTCCATGGCGCGCAACGCCGCCATGGTTTCAAGGCGGAACTCAAGGTCTTCGACCATCATCGCGCGTTCGTCGGGCGTATAAGATATCCCCTGAACCTTTTCAGCCTCGGCAATAACGCGCGGCGTCACGCCGTCTTCACCCGCCTCCTCGGCTGCGCTGGCGTCCGCCTCGCGCGCGCAGCCCGCCCCCGCAATGCTTCCCGCGCCGGTCAAGGCTGCAATACGCAGCAAATCGCGCCTACTGGTCGTCATATCCATTCACCCCTTTTCTTCCACGGCAACCCTGCCGTGTTCAGCAAAGAAGAACAAGATTTCACCTTTTGAGCGTTGACCCCCGCCAGCCACGGCGCCACACCATGCCAAAAACGGAGCAAGATCGCCCATGCGCCAGGATTTTTACGACCGCATCGCCAGCACCCTTGAAGAGATAAGGGGCCAGGGCCTTGAGAAAATCGAACGACAGATCACCTCGCCGCAAGGCCCGGTGATTGAAGTCAATCACAATGGCCAGAAGAAAAAGGTCCTCAATTTCTGCGCCAACAATTATCTTGGTCTCGCCAATCATCCCGAAATCATCAAAGCCGCGCAGGACACCATGACCGAATACGGCTTCGGCATGGCCTCTGTGCGCTTCATCTGCGGCACAACAGATCTTCACCGCCGCGTTGAAAAGGAAATCGCCGACTATCTCGGCTATGAGGACTCCATTCTCTTTGCGGCGTGCTTCGACGCCAATGGCGGGGTTTTCGAACCGCTTCTTGAAGCGGAAGACGCAATCATCTCCGACGCCCTCAATCACGCTTCGATTATTGACGGCGTGCGGCTGTGCAAGGCCAAGCGCTACCGCTTCGCGAATTCGGACATGAAAGATCTGCGCAAGCAGCTTGAGCAAGCAGATCTTGACGGCGCGCGCACCAAACTGATCGTGACCGACGGCGTTTTCTCCATGGACGGCTACATCGCCAAACTTAAGGAGATCGCCGCGCTCGCCGAGGAATTCGGCGCCCTTGTCATGGTCGATGACTGTCACGCGACAGGCTTTATGGGGCCCCATGGCGAAGGCACGCCCGCTCATTGCGGCGTCGCCAAACATGTGGACATTCTGACCGGCACACTCGGCAAAGCGCTCGGCGGCGGCATGGGCGGTTATATCTGCGCCACAAAAGAGGTGGTCCATCTCCTGCGCAATCGCGCACGGCCCTATCTCTTTTCCAATGCGCTGACGCCGGCGCTGCTTGGCGCGACCCTGAAGACGCTCGATCTTGTCCGCCATGGCGGTCATCTGCGCGAGCAGCTTTTCCGGAACGCAACCCGCTTTCGCCAGCAAATGACCGAAGCCGGTTTCGACCTTCTCCCCGGCGAACATCCGATCATCCCGATCATGATCTATGACGCCAAGAAAGCCGGTGAAATGGCCGCCGCGCTCATGGAGGAAGGCGTTTACGTCACCGCCTTCTCTTTCCCGGTTGTTCCGCGTGAAAAGGCGCGCATCAGAACGCAGATGTGCGCCGGACATACCGATGAGCAGGTCGATCAGGCGGTGACGGCGTTCATCAAGGTCGGAAAATCTATCGGCGTCATTTAGAACGCCCCCGAAAAATTCCGGGGGCGCTTAAAGTTATCGGCGCAAGCCGCGTTTAAATGCCGGCTTTGTGCTCGTTATGGATTTTTTCGATCCGCGGATCGTTCACCTTGTGGACAAGCTGATCCACAACATCCGACACGCAACGGTCGCGCACTTTGCGGGACTTGATGACGCTGTCATGGTTCAACCGGCTGTCACAGGTGTTTACAGCCGTCGCCTGAATACGCTCATAAACATCCATTGCGCCATGCTCCGTCGAAAGCTCGGCGGGAGCATACGCCATGTCGGCAAACGCCGGAGCGCTAAAGGCGATGCTTAATGCTACTGCGCCAATCGTAGCCGTCGTCAGCTTTTTTGTCATAATTAGACTTCCTTGTTCTTGGACGCCCACCCTATAAATTGCGCATCTTTTGTCGTGCGCATGAAACCGTGCATGTCGCGTAAAACGAAAAATCGCAACACAATTTTTCTAATCAAATTTTTGTCATAGACGCTTAAGAAAAACTCGGGTGAAGCGACAAATTATTGCGCCGCGAAAAGATGCGCGCTTTTCCGCAAGGACCGTCCAATTTCTGGCGGCTTTCACTCCGGAAAGGTCTAGCCTTGGAGAAAAATTTCACTCTGTTGCACTGCAGCCAAGTTGGGCGTCACTTTTCGACAACGAAACCATCATCAAAAATTATTTGTGACAGAAGGCGGAGGCTGTTGAAGCGCCTGCCGGAACAAACGGGCCGCGCCAGGCGTTAGCTCCATGCGCACAGGTAAAAAGGAGCTCCCCCGAGATGACAGCCGCCCAGAAAACGCAAAACCAGAAACCCACAAAAGAAGACCAGAAAGAACTCGACGAGGCGCTAGAGGAATCGTTCCCGGCCAGCGATCCGCCGGCGCCGGCCAGCCCCCCGACCAAAAGTGAAGACCTGGAAGACGACGACAAGTCATAACAGGCTGGCGGCCACTCCCGTAGGGCCTTGCCATAACCGGATAATCAGGAGCGCCGTCCATAGTGACGGCGCTCTTTTCGCTTGGTAGAACGCCACTGGAAATAGCCCCCTATATATCAAGGACGCCCATGAAAGCCCTGATGAAAGCAAAGCCCGAAGAAGGCATCTGGATGGTCGATACGTCGCGGCCGGAAGTCGGCGTCAATGATGTCCTGATCAAGGTCAAACGCTCGGCGATCTGCGGCACCGACGTCCACATCTACAATTGGGACGACTGGGCGAAAAAAACTATTCCCGTCCCCATGACCGTCGGCCATGAATTCTCCGGCGAGATCGTCGAGATCGGCGCTGAAGTGCATCTCGAACATTTCAATATGAAGATCGGCGACCGCGTCTCGGCGGAAGGCCATGTCACCTGCGGCTATTGCCGCAACTGCCGCGCCGGCAAACGCCACCTCTGCCGCAATACGGTCGGCGTCGGCGTCAACCGCCCGGGATCGTTTGCCGAATATGTCGCCGTGCCGGCCTTCAATGTCTACAAACTGCCCGAAGCCGTCTCCGATGACATGGGCGCGATCTTCGATCCTTACGGCAACGCGACCCACACCGCCCTCGCCTTTGATCTCGTCGGCGAAGATGTCTTGATTACCGGCGCCGGGCCTATCGGCGTCATGGCGGTCGCCATCGCAAAATTTGTCGGCGCCCGTCATGTGGTTATCACCGACGTGAATGCGTACCGCCTCGACCTTGCGCGCAAGATGGGCGCAACCCGCGCTGTCGATGTAACGAAAGAAAATCTTCGCGATGTGATGGAAGATTTGAAGATGACGGAAGGCTTCGATATCGGGCTTGAAATGTCCGGCGTGCCTTCGGCGTTTCAGTCGATGCTCGACACCATGAATCACGGCGGCAAGATCGCCATGCTCGGCATCATGCCCAACGGCGCCGGCGCCGACTGGGAGAAGGTCATTTTCAAGGGGCTCGACATCAAGGGCATTTATGGCCGGCGGATGTTCGAGACATGGTACAAGATGGGCGCCATGCTGCAGGCGGGGCTCGACCTCTCACCGATCATCACGCACCGGTTTCCCATCGAGGAATACCAGACCGGATTTGACATCATGCGCTCCGGCCAGTCGGGCAAAGTAATTCTGGACTGGTGACAGACAGGCCGGATAAGCCCAAAACGCTGATCATGAATCCGATCCTGAAATTTCTCATCGGGCTTTTGGCCGTCGCAGCCATCGGGGTTGCGGCCATGACGATCAAAGGCGCGCCAGGCTCTTCCGGCGCCGCTCGGGGAAAGCTTCAGGAAAAAGCCGAACAAGCGCTTGCCGCAAACGAAGGCGCACACGCGTCAGTCATCATGGACGGACAAAAAGCCATCCTCACGGGCGCCGCCGACAACGCCGAGGCGCGTCAAACGCTGATCGACAGCGTCAGCGCATCCGCCGGCCCCGGCGGGCTGTTTGCAGGCGGTGTCACTGCAGTCGATGCAAGCCGGCTTGTTGTGTCGGCGCCTGTTCCCCGCGCCGCGCCTTTCACCTTCATCGCCGAGCGTGAAGGGGACGTCGTTTCCTTTTCCGGCAACGTCCCCAATCAGGAAACGCGCGACTCCATTTTCCGACTGGCGGAAAACCTGTTTCCGGACTCCGAGATTTCCGGCGTTCTTGAAATCGCCGAGGGAGCGCCGGTGACAGCGGAAAGCTGGTTGAACGCAGCGGCGGCGTCCCTGCGCGCGCTCTCTCATTTGCGCAAGGGCGTCGCACAGGCCCATGACGACGATTTTTTCGTGAGTGGTGAAGCCGAAGACGAAACCCGCGCCGCCGCAGCGCGCACCCTACTCACCGATTTGCCGGACGGATTAAACGGCGCCGTCGAGATCGCCATTCGTAAGCCGCCGGCCAGCATCGAGGAAATCATCTCTCTTGCAGAGGAAGAAGCCGCCCCGGCGGCGCCGGCGTTCCGCGCCGAGGAAGCAGCACAGCCCGAAGCGATAGAAACACAGCCGGAAACGGAAGAAGCCACGGAAGACGACTGCGCCGAGCGTCTTCAAAACGCCATCAATGAACGGCGCATCGGATTCACCAGCGCCCGGGCGGACATAGACAATCGCTCCCGCGATCAATTACGCATCATTGCCGGCATCTTCTCGGAATGTCCCGCCTCTATCCGCCTCGCCATTACCGGCCACACCGATTCCAGCGGCAACGCGGCGCGCAATCGCCAGCTTTCAGGCTATCGCGCCGATGCGGTGCGCGCCTTTCTTGTTTCCGTCGGCGCGCCCGCGAGCCGCATCACCGCCCGCGGCGTCGGTTCGTCCGAGCCTCTGGTTAGCAACCGGACGCCCGAGGGACGCGAACGCAACCGGCGGATCGAAATTGAGGTCGTCGCCGAACAATAATCAGCGCAGACGAACAGCGCGAATTATCGCGCCCCCGCCTGTTGGCAAAGACGAAAAAAGAAATCACACTGACAAAGGAAAAGGAGCCCTTCATGTCCCGTATCGACACGCGCCTCGCCGAACTCGGAATCGTTCTCCCCGATCCGGTCGCGCCAGTGGCGAACTATGTGCCCTATGTCGTTTCGGGCAATCAGGTTTTTATCTCCGGACAAGTTTCAATCGGCGCCAACGGCCTCATTACCGGCAAGCTCGGCGCCGATATGTCTGTGGAGCAAGGCATCGAGGCCGCCCATGCCTGCGGCGTCAATCTGATCGCGCAATTGCGCGCGGCCTGCGGCGGCGATCTCGATCGGGTCAAGCGCGTCGTCAAGCTTGGCGGGTTCGTCAATTGCACGCCCGATTTTGTCGACCAGCCAAAAGTCGTGAACGGGACGTCCGATCTGATGGTCGCGGTTTTCGGCGATGCCGGCCGTCACGCCAGAGCCGCTGTCGGAACGCCGTCCCTGCCGCTTGGCGCCGCGGTTGAAGTCGACGGCGTTTTCGAAATCGCCTGATGGCTGACGGCGCGGACAAACTTGTCGGCCGCACCCTTTCCGCCATCAGTGAGATTGATGCGGACCAGTGGAACCGCCTCGCCAACCCGTCCCCTGAAACCTACAATCCGTTCGTCTCCCACGAATTTCTGAGTGCGCTTGAAACCTCGAAATCGGTTGCGCCCGAAACAGGGTGGGCGCCCATGCATCTTATCGTTGAAGAAGCGGGCGATATCATCGGCGCGGCGCCGCTCTACGCCAAAGGCCACAGCCAGGGCGAATATGTGTTCGACCATCACTGGGCTGACGCCCTTCACCGCGCTGGCGGGCGGTATTATCCAAAGCTCCTTTCCGCCGCGCCGTTCACGCCCGTGCCGGGACCGCGCCTCCTCGCCAAAACCCACGCCGCCAAAGCCACCATCGCCGCCCTGCTTCGGGAGGCCGCAGCGCAAACCGGCGCATCCTCGGCGCATGTGAATTTCATCACCGATGACGACCGCTCGATATTGGAGGCGGCCGGCTTTCTGCCGCGCATGGGCGAACAATATCACTGGTTCAATCGCGGCTATGAAACATTCGAGGACTTCCTCGGCGAACTCGCATCGCGAAAAAGGAAACAGATCCGGCGCGAACGGCGCGAGGCGGCGGATGGACTGACAATCCGCAGGCTCATCGGCGCGGAGATCACCGAGCGCCACTGGGACGCCTTTTGGTTGTTCTATCAGGACACCGGCGCGCGCAAATGGGGCCACCCTTATCTCACGCGCACATTCTTCCGGCTTGTCGCTGACAGCATGAGCGACCGCCTTCTCTTCATCGTCGCTGAGAGAGACGGCGAACCGGTCGCCGGCGCCCTCAACTTCATCGGCGGTGATGCGCTATACGGCCGCTACTGGGGGTGTACGGAGGATCTGCCGTTCCTCCATTTCGAGCTTTGCTATCATCAGGCTGTGGACTTCGCCATCGAACATGGACTTAATCGCGTCGAGGCGGGCGCTCAGGGCCAGCACAAGATCGCCCGCGGTTATGAGCCTGTTTCCACCTGGTCGGCGCACTGGATCGAGAATGACAGTTTCCGGGACGCCATTGATCGCTATCTGCAATCGGAAAGAGAGCAAACAGGCATGGAAATTGACACATTGAAAGACTATACACCATTCCGGAAATCTTAAGCGCGAGAAACAGGACGGACCCATGTCGCTCGAAAACCAGTATGATTCCGACAATATTTTCGCCAAAATCATTCGCGGCGAGATGCCAAGCGTGAAAATTCTGGAGACGGACAAAATTCTCGCTTTCATGGATGTGTTCCCGCAAAGCAAGGGGCATTGCCTTATCATCCACAAGAAAAGCGAGGCCGTAAATTTTCTCGATGTGGAGCCTGAAGCGCTGTCGGAATTGATGGAGGCGACACAAAAAATCGCCCGCGCCGTCAATGATGGTCTCAAGCCTGACGGCATTCGTATCCTGCAATTTTCAGGCGCGCGCGCAGGCCAGACCGTCTTTCACCTGCATTTTCATGTGCTGCCGGTATATGAGGGCGTCGTTGTCGCTGCACACGCCAGCGGCAAACCCGCCGACGCCGAAAGCCTTGAACCAATCGCTGCAGATATTCGGGCGGCGCTCAGCTAATTACGCATCACATTAGAGTGTGATTTTATCTCGTCACTTTTGCTCGCGCAGACGTGTCTTGCGTGACGTTTCGCCAAAATATTATCTTGAAATCTGTAAGGGCGTTGCGCCGCCAATCGTCCCCACATTGCATGGCGGCATAACCAGCGCCTTTGCAAGTTACGATCTCTTGTAGCGTCTTAACATCATGCGTTCACGCAAGAGACCCGCAGAAGCGCGCCGGATCCCCCTTGCCGCATGGCGCGCTCAAAGAAAGGCCGCCGCGAACCCCTTCCCTCGCGGCGGTCTTTTATTGTTGCGAAACTGTTTCCGGAAATTTGAAATCTCCCATGGGCGGAAATTGCTGGCGGTCGAACGCCCACTCCTTGAAGGGGCCGTCAAGATCGACCCAATGCAAAAAGAGATGCGCGGACCAGCGGTTCGGATTGGGGATCGTGCGGCCGTGGCGATAATTACATCCCTGATAGAGAATCGCGTCGCCCGGATTGAGCATGACTTCTTTTGACGACTCATCGCCAAAATCATCCGCCTTTTGTAACTCACAGGCGTCTTCAAACTCATAGCGCCGTTCGCCAATTTCAAACGGCCAGACAATATCGTCGCAATAGCCAAGCGGCATGGAGAGCGAATGCTCACAAGATTCGCGATCCGAATGCACCGTGCAGACATCGCCCTTCTGGTAGACGCGGAAAAACGCGTAGCTCGGCGCGAGACGCTTGCCCGTCAGATCGACCATTCTGGAGGTCAAACCCCAGTGCAGCCCCATGGTCGTGTGATGGCGGTAGCTGTAATACTCATAGGCCGGCTTGGCGTTGACCCGCGGCGCCGACATATAGGCGTCCGGCCGCTGATTGAGCTGCGCGCAGACGATAGCCAGGAAGTGCTGCACCATCGGGGCCGGCGCAACGCCCGGAACCACGGCGTAACCGTTTGATTCGTAGGATGTTCTGAAATCTTCGCTCATGGGGCTAAATTCCCCCATCGCCGCGGCGGGGTCAATCGCGACCAAACGCCCCTGAGAAGCGATAAACCGAGCTGTGCCGCCCCCGCGGCGGCTGCGACACTGGTCGTCAGGGATGAAATTTCAAAGGACCGGACATGAAAAAATTCATCAGTGCCCTTGCGGCTGCGGCTTTTGTGGGGGCGCCGGTCCTGGCGCCCGCCTCAGCCGAAAACGGTCTTTCCGGCTATCGCGCTGGAATGGAGCGCGCCGCGGCGGCGTTTGAGGCGGAAGACTGGCCAGCCCTCGACACCGCGCTGGAGGACGCCCAGGCGGCGGCCCCCGGCTCTTTATATGTCTACCGCAACCGGATCCTTTCCCGGATGCTGACCGGGCGGCCCGGCGAAGCGCTCGCCCTCGCCGCCGCCGCCGCCAGGCGCGGATTGACGCTGAACCTGTCTGGCCACCCGGCCTTTGAGGCGCTCACCGCCATGCCGGATTTCGTTCCCGTCGCCGCGCAGATGGAGGCCAATGCAGCTTCGCTTGGCGCCCCATCGCAGACGAGAGAGTTCGAGGACACCGGCCTCCTGCCCGAAGCCATCGCCTATGACGGCAAGAACAAACTCTACATCGGATCGGTGCGCACTGGTGCGATCCTGAAAGCGAAACAAATGGATGAAGCGTTGACGCTAATCTCCCAAGCATCCGGCGGTGTTTTCGATCTTGAAGTGCGCAACGGAACCCTTTGGGCGGCCGTCAACAATCAGCTCGCTTATGAAAAGACCGGAGAAGAAGACGCCTTCGCCGCTGTCATGGCGTTTAATGCAAAAACGGGCGCCCCCATCCGCGAAATCCGGGTGACGCAGGAAGACGCCATGCTGGGCGATCTTGAAGTCGCCAAAGACGGAACCGTTTACGCCAGCGATTCCATTACGCCGCGCCTCTTTCGCATGGCGCCGGACGGCCAAACGCTTGAGATTTTTTCCGCTGATCCGAGATTTGCAAATCCCCAAGGGATCGCGCTCGATGAAAAAGCAGGCAAGCTCTATATGGCCGATTACCTCGCCGGGCTTTTCGTTATTGACGTTGAAACCGGCGAAGCGACGCTGTTGACAAATGAGGCGGACGCCTGGCTGGGCGGGATTGACGGGCTGTATCTCTATGAGGACGGCCTCATCGGCATTCAAAACGGTTCGACCCCGCAGCGCGTTGTCTATATCGGCCTCAATGACGACAAGACCGCCATCACCAGCTTTGTCACCATGCATCGCAGCCTCGCAGGCTGGAATGAACCGACCCACGGCGCTGTCATCGGCAAGGACTTCCACTATATCGCCACGTCCAACTGGCCATCCTATAATGACGATGGGACGGTGAAGGATAAACCGGCGCTTCAGCCTCTCCGCATCATGACCTTGCCGCTTGAATCGAAGTAGCATCAGCGGCGCAGCAACAAGGCGCGCCCGTGACCGCCATATCCGCAGGAAAGATAAAAGCCGTTCTGGCGCCGGATCTGGGCGGCGCCGTCATGTCGCTGTCTTTTGAGGGCAAGAACATCTTTCGTCCGGCCAGCTCACGCGACGCTGTCGCCGTCGACCCGCGCGAAGCGGCCTGTTACCCTTGCGTCCCCTGGTTTAGCCGGCTTTTCGGCGGCCTCGATTTCGGCGGGCGGCATTACGAGCTGGCGCCGACCTTGCCCGCCTGCGATCCCGATCACGCGCTTCATGGGCATGGCTGGGTCAATCCCTGGACGATAACGGATCAACGCGAAGACCATCTCACCTGCCGTTTCGATCATGCGCCCGCGCCCGGTCTGTTTCCCTTTCGTTTTTTCGCGACGCAGGAATTTTCCGTCTCGCAAGACGCCTTTCAGATCGTTTTGTCGCTTACCAACGATAGCAGCGCCGGCATGCCCGCCGGGCTGGGGCTTCACCCCTTCTTTCCCAACACAAAAACAACCGAGCTCAATTTCACGGAATATTTTGGCCAGCCAAAGCTTCCTTCAGCCCTGACGCCACCGGAAAAAATCGACCACCGCGGACCGGTGACCGATGATCCTGTCGACTACACCGTCAAGCGCTGGGACGGAACGGCTGAAATCGTTCATGACGGCATGAAGATAGCCATGCGCAGCAACGCCCGTATCCTTCACCTCTATTCGCCGGAAGACGCCGATTTCTATTGCGCCGAACCGGTCAGCCATTGGCCCGGCCATTTCGGCCAGGACATCCTTGCGCCGCAGGAAACCATGGACCTTGTGCTGTCGCTGAAGATTATTAAGCAGGCAAGTTGAACAAGGATAATCCGGATTAACCCTGTTTGCATTTGAAAAAGCTCGCTGACTGCTTTTCTTGCGGCGCAGGCGCGGCTCCAACTTTGTCGTTCAGCGCTTCAAACAGAGGCGTGAGTTAAGATTCCATACACACTTATCTGTAAAATTTGAACTTTATGAGGGAGGCCGCGTTTCCGGCCTGAGTAAGCATGTGTGTACATAGTCTTTATACAGACCGTTCCGGTTCAACGGCGGTCGAATACGCCCTGATTGCCGCCCTGATTGCGGTCGCCATCTTCGCGGCGCTCGAAGTGACGGGCGAAAGCACAAAGTCAAAATTCCTCAGTGTGGAGTCCTCGCTTCTCAACGATGATGACAACGCGGGCAATGCAGGCGGCAGCAGCGGTTCCGGCGGCGGAGGCGGCTCTCCGTCCAGCAATGGCGGCGCATCCGCTGGCGGCGGAGGCGGCGGCTCGCCGTCTTCATCCGGCGGCGGTCTCGGTGGAAGCGCAGGCGCGCCATCGGCGCCCGCTGACCCGTCAAACGGACAAGCAAATGGCCAAGGCAGCGGTCAGGGTAACGGTCAATCAGGCAATGCAGGCGCATCAGGCTCTGCCGGCGCCTCCGGGTCCGCCAGTGGCGGCGGCTCCTCTTCCGGAGGCGGCTCATCAGGCGGCGGATCGTTTTCTGTCGGCGGCGGCGTCAGCGCCCCGGGATCAGGCGCAGGCGGGACCACACCGGGGCCGACAACGCCCGCAACGCCGGCGCCCGGCGCCTCTAATCCTGTTGTTACAGATCCGGCGACTGACCCCACCGCCAATCCGGCGACGCCCGGCAATAACAATGGAAACAGCAACGGCAATAACGGCAACAACGGAAATAAGAAAAACAAAAAGAAGAAAAAGAAGAAGAAATAACGTCGCTGAAACCAACCCAATAAAAAACGCCGGGCTCAACACCCGGCGTTTTCTTTGTGAATCTGTTGACGTCTATTCCATCAAGGCCGGAACGCTGGAGCCGTCACCGCCGTCTTTCGGTTTGTCGACTTTGTCCGGATCGGGAAGATATTCAAAGGCGAGCTTGGTGGTGTCGTCGGCGTCCAGTAACACGCGAACGATGCCGCCCTCTTTGAGACTGCCGAACAGGATTTCATCCGCGATCGGCTTTTTGACATATTCCTGAATGACACGCGAAAGCGGACGGGCGCCCATCTCATCATCAAAGCCGCGCTCCGCAAGCCATTGCGTCGCCTCTTCGCTAAGCTCGAAGGTGACGCCGCGATCGGCGAGCTGGGCTTCCAGTTGCAGAACGAATTTCTCAACGATGCGGTTGATGATCGCTTGCGACAGACCCGCAAACTGAATGACCGCATCGAGACGATTGCGAAACTCCGGCGTGAACATCTTCTTGATGGCCGCTTCGGTCTCGTCGGTCTTCTTGCCGCCCGCAAAGCCGATGGCGAATTTCGCGGCGTCGGAGGCGCCCGCATTGGTCGTCATGATGATGATGACATTGCGGAAATCGACCTTGCGGCCATTGGCGTCAGTGAGCTGGCCGTTATCCATCACCTGAAGGAGAATATTGAAGATCTCCGGATGCGCTTTCTCGATCTCGTCGAGCAGAAGCACGCAATGGGGGTGCTGGTCGATGGCGTCGGTCAGAAGACCGCCCTGATCGAACCCGACATAGCCCGGCGGCGCGCCGATAAGACGCGACACCGTATGGCGCTCCATATATTCCGACATATCGAAACGGATGAGCTCAACGCCCATGACCATGCCAAGCTGTTTGGCGACTTCGGTTTTGCCGACGCCAGTCGGCCCGGCGAAGAGATAGGAGCCGATCGGCTTGTTCGGCTCGCGCAGACCCGCACGGCTCAGCTTGATCGCGGCCGCGAGCTGATCGATCGCCTCATCCTGACCGAACACGACGCGGCGAAGATCCTCGCCCAGTTTCTGGAGCCGTTCAGTGTCGGACTTCGACACGGATTTCGGCGGGATGCGCGCCATCTTGGCGACAACTTCCTCGATCTCCGGTTCGCCGATCACGCTGACGCGCTTATCCGCAGGAAACAGCATCTGCCGAGCGCCCGCCTCATCGATCACGTCGATGGCTTTGTCGGGCAGCTTGCGGTCGGTCATGTATTTGGACGAAAGCTCCGCCGCAGCGACGATGGCTTCGTCCGTATATTTCAACTTGTGATGCTCTTCGAAATAAGGCTTAAGCCCCATCAAAATCTTGATGGTGTCATCCTTCGACGGTTCGACAACATCGATCTTCTGGAACCGGCGGGCGAGCGCGCGATCCTTTTCGAAATGCTGGCGGTATTCCTTGTAGGTTGTCGAGCCCATGCAGCGAAGCGCGCCAGACTGCAGCGCCGGCTTCAACAGGTTCGAGGCGTCCATGGCCCCGCCGGAGGTCGCGCCGGCGCCGATCACCGTATGGATTTCATCGATGAACAGGACGGCGTCCTCATGGTCTTCCAGCTCTTTCAGGACCGCCTTGATGCGTTCTTCAAAATCGCCGCGATAACGCGTGCCCGCGAGCAAGGCGCCCATATCGAGGGAGTAGATTGTCGATTTCGCCAGAACCTCCGGCACGTCTTCATCGACGATCTTGAGCGCAAGGCCCTCGGCGATGGCGGTCTTGCCGACGCCGGGATCGCCCACCAGAAGCGGATTGTTCTTGCGCCGGCGGCACAGGACCTGGATCGAGCGTTCAACTTCGGCGTCGCGGCCGATCAACGGATCGATCTTGCCGGAACGCGCCTTGGCGTTGAGATCGACGCAATAGGCCTCGAGCGCGCTTTCTTTCTGGTTCTGCCCCGCCTCGGCTTCTTCGCTGGCGCCGCGCGGCGGTTTCGGCTGGCTTTCGCCAGGGCGCTTGGCGATGCCGTGGGAAATGTAATTCACCGCATCGAAGCGGCTCATATCCTGCGCCTGCAGGAAATGCGCAGCGTGGGATTCCCGCTCGGCGAAGAGCGCAACGAGCACATTGGCGCCGGTCACTTCCTCGCGGCCTGACGATTGAACGTGAATGACGGCGCGCTGGATCACCCGCTGGAAGCTTGCCGTGGGCTTGGCCTGCTCGCCATTTTCGAGTTTCAGATTGGCGAGCTCGTTTTCAATAAATTCGTAAAGCTGACGGCGCAGGAGATCCACATCCACATTGCAGGCCCGCATCACCGCCGCCGCGTCACGGTCGTCGGTGAGCGCAAGCAGGAGATGCTCAAGCGTCGCAAGCTCGTGGTCGCGCTCCGTCGCCAGCGCAATCGCGCTGTGCAGACATTCATCAAGGCTCCGGCTGAACGACGCCATAAGGCTTACTCCCGTTCCATAGTACATTGCAGCGGATGCTGGTTGCGGCGCGACAGCTCCATCACCTGCGCCACTTTGGTCTCCGCTATTTCATAAGTATATACGCCGCAGACGCCGATGCCTGACTGGTGCACATGCATCATGATGCGCACCGCCTCCTCCGCGTCTTTCTTGAAAACAGCCTGAAGCAGCCAGACGACAAATTCCTGAGGAGTGTAGTCGTCATTGAGAAGAAGGACCTTATAGAGCGACGGGCGCTTGGTCTTCGGCGCGGTCTTGGCGACAACGCCCACCCCTTGCCCGGGACCGCCATTGTCGCCGTTCTCGTTTTCCTGATCGTTTTCGTTCTCTTCGGCCATAGTCGTCGTAGTTTCCTCGCGTCTGCGGTCATTGGCAACAGCCATCGCCGCACCGCACTATTAGATAAGTAATCCCTTCCAGTTGAAAAGAAGCAAATTTTTCTGCGGACGAGAAAGTTAATGAGAGAAAAACAGGCAAAAAAAAGAGCCCGACGGTACGCACCGGGCTCTTTCACGCAACAGTGATACGCTGAACTGTTACTGATACCTTACGGACGGAAGGACTGAATTTTCTCAACGAGCGCAGAATAACGCTCGGTGAGCGGTTCAACCGTGTCTTTCGCGGTAGACGCCCAGATGTCAGCCACCTTGTTGATTTGGCCGAGATTTTTCTCAACGGACGTCTTCATGAAGTCGCTGTTGAGCTCCATCGCTTCCTGAAGGGTTTTCGCTGCAGACGCGGCTTTGGCGGTCGCAACGGTCTCTTCGAAAGCCGATTTGGAGAAGGCAGCGCTTTCCGAGGTCAGCTTTTCCATGCCTTTGGTGAAAGCGCCGGCCGACGCCATCATGGCGTTCAGCGACTCTTTCTGGAAATCGGCGAAAGACGACATGCCTTCCGCAAACTTGTCATAGCCTTCCTTGAAGGAATCCGGGCCGAAAGCCTTCATATCGAAAGCATCAGCAGCTGTCTTGGCAGTAGCCATAATAGTCTCCCTGGCGAATCATTGCTAAACGCTTGATTCCATTGAAAGTCGGGCGAATACCGCCCTCTTGTGCAGTGCAACATAGTGATGGCCGGCATTCTGGTCAAGATATTTTTGTTGCATTGCACAATTTATTTCGGCCAGATTCGTAAAACTTTCGTTAACGCTCCGTTTACCGCGTTGCGCAATCATCCGTCTCGCCGCGACACAGGCGGCACGACGTTTGCTCCACGAAAGGGACGACCAGGGCGTTCCAGGATCGGGGAGATTTTCGGGCGAAAAAACGCTGAATTTTCGGGGGCGGCGTCTTCCGTATATTGAAAAGCGTGTTGATATGGGCGAGGCTCGTTTCATGTTTAAGGGGTTGCGTAGCGTATCGATTTGGGGCGCAGCGCTGTTTTTGGCGCTGATGGGAATTTCGCCGGCTGCGGCGAATTCGAAATATGCCGCTTACGTTGTTCACGCAGATTCCGGCGATGTCCTGTTCGACCGGTATTCAACCGCTTATCGCTATCCCGCCTCCTTAACCAAGATGATGACCCTCTACCTCCTGTTCGACGAACTGGAGGCCGGACGGCTCACCCTCGACTCCAAGATCAAGATTTCCGCCCACGCCGCCGGCCAGCCGCCCTCAAAGCTCGGCATCACCAGCGGCTCCAGCATCGATGTCGAAACCGCCATCAAAGCCCTCGTGGTGAAATCCGCCAATGATGTCGCCGCCGCCGTCGGGGAAGAAATATCCGGTTCGGAATGGCGCTTCGCCAAGAAAATGACGGCGAAGGCGCGCGAACTCGGCATGAGACAGACCACCTTCCGCAACGCTTCAGGCCTGCCGAACTCCAAGCAGGTGACGACGGCCCGCGATATGGCGACCCTCGGCCAGCGCCTGATGCAGGATCACGAAAAATATTTCCATTATTTCTCGATCCAGAGTTTCGTCTGGAGCGATCGCACCTACCGCACCCATAATGCGCTGGTGAAAACCTTCGACGGCGCGGACGGGCTCAAAACCGGCTATACGCGCCGTTCAGGCTTCAACTTGGCCACCTCGGCGACCCGCGACGGGAACCGCCTCATCGGCGTGGTGCTCGGCGGGCGCTCCTCGCGCACCCGCGATGCGCATATGCGCGTCATTCTCGACAATGCTTTCGCGCAGATCGACAAGCGCCCCACGCTCATCGCCGCCCTCCACCGCCATAAGCCGTCGCCGCGCCTCAAGCCGACGCTCGCTGCCGCCATGGCGGCGAAAGAAGCCGCCCCCACCATCGCCGCCAATGAAGAGATGCGTGCGGAAATCATGACCGCCGCTGCAACGCTTGGTGAAAACGCGGCGCCGGCCGACAGCATTGGCGCATTGATCGCGCAAGCCGACCCTCAGGCCGATCCCGACGATTTCAACGAATTTGAGCTGACCCGCCTCGCTTCCCTTTCCACGGAAGGCGGCATGCTCGGTCAGGGCGACTTTGACGACAATCCGGCCGGGGTTTCCTGGGGCGTGCAGATCGGCGCCTATTCCACCAAGGAGATGGCGCAGAAAGAACTGGAAGCGGCGGTCGCCAAGTCCGGCATCAAGTCGCCGCAGCGCGTTGTCCTGCCGACGCCGATGGATAGCGGGAAAACGCTCTTCCGCGCGCGCATCGTCAAACTGACGGAAATCGAAGCCGCCGCAACTTGCGAAACGCTGAAAGACAAAAAGCTGACTTGCTTTGTGGTTTCCGAAGGCGGCGCAATCGCAGCAAACTAGTCTGCTGCGCTTTGCGTCTGCGCAGCCTCGATTAACGCCTCAATCCCGCGCCAATCGACAATCTTGAAATTCTGCGTTGAGCCTTTCGGCGCGTTAAATCCGTCTTGTGCGATAAACACGCCCGCCGGAAACTCTTCACCGAGACTGGTCGAGACCGCCTCGATGCCGTCAGTTTCTTCAGAGCCGTCGATCGCCTCGCCCGCCCCCACGGAAAACCGCGTCACGAACGCATTGCCGCCTTCGCGCCGATAAACCGCGTAGCTGTTATTGCCTTGCGAGGACGCCAGAAGATAGCCCGTCTGCGTCCCGGTCTTGTAAAGCGCCAGCCCTTCGACATCCGCCTTGACGCCGCTGGCGCCGGCCACTTCGTCGATCAGCGCCGGCGCGGTGAACCCAGCGCCGTCAAAGCCCGATTTCCAGATTCCGCGTTTTTCCTCGCCAATATAAAGAACGCCCGCATCGTCATCGTACACACAGCCCTCAAGCTGGCTTTCCAGCTTCAGCCGCGCGGCTTCTTCTCCGCCGCCAGGTCCGGCAAGGCGATAGGCGATAAGATCGCCGGTCTTGTAGGCGACGAACGCAAACACGTCGCCGCCCCACGCCCCCATGCAAAGCCCGTAAGGCTCATCGAGCAAGGATGGGAAAGAACCGGTTTCTGCGACCGCGCCATTCTCGATCACGAAAAGCGTCACCGAATTGTCGGTGCGATTTGAGGCGGCGGCGATATCGCCGGCCCAGCCATCGATCGTCACGTTCTGGCGCAGATCCACATTATTAAGTTCGCCCGCAGGGAGGAACTGCTGCACGGCGCCGGCAAGATCATAAACATAAAGCCCGGCCCGCTTGTCGGTGCCAAGAATGCGGCTCGCCGACGCTTCATCGGCGTTCACCCAGATCGCCGGATCGTCCGCCGCATCGTCAGAAGATTCCACCGGCGCAGTCTCATGGACAGCAAAAACCAGCGGCGTTTGCGGAGCCGAAGCGCAGGCGGCGGCGAAAACAGCGAAGGGCAGGCAAGCGGCGGTTCTCATCAGTGACCTTTCAAAAAAGAAACGGCGGCGGACCTTATACGCGGCCGCCGCCGCTACTCAACACTTCCTCTTTCGCGGGGACTAAAGCGAAACGCAGAGGAATCTTTAATGCTGACTCTAATACTTGAACGACACGCCGAACTTCGCCGACCAGCCATACTCTTCATACTGGGAATTGAGCTTGCCAAAGGCAGGGCTGCGTACGAAAGCAACGAACGGCTCGTTGTTGACGTTCTTGAACTCGGTGAAGAACTGGAACTGGTCCGTCACACGGTATTTCGCCGAAATATCTATCTGCAGATGGTCGTCGACGATCCGGTCGATGTCATCGCCGTTCTCGTCTTCCTGAAGAGACAGCTCATCGAGATATTGATCGCGATAGGTCGCGGCGAAGCGAATATCGATGGGGCCTTTTTCGTAACCGAGAATACCCGTCGCCACATGGTCCGATTGACCCGGAATGCTGATCTTGCGCCCGTCGATAAGCGTCGCTTCACTATCTACAAAGGTATAGTTGGCCCCGATGATGAAGCCGTCGAGAAGGCCCGGCAGGAAGTCGAGCGGCTGTTGGTAGTTCAGTTCCACACCGAAAATCGACGCGTCCGGTACGTTAATGAAGGTTTCCACCTCCGTAAACGTAACTCCGCTGATAACGATGTTTTCGTCATCTCCATTCGGGAGAATGACCGACGTGATCAGATCGGAGATATCCTTATAGAACACGCCGGCGGACAGGACCGATTTGTTTCCAGGATACCACTCCAGCGACGCATCAAAATTGTGTGCTTTCTGCCGGTTTAGCAGAGGGTTGCCCGCCTCACCTTCCGCCTCGTCATCAACCAAAATACGCGGCGCAGCAGCCTCGAGATTCGGGCGAACGATTGTTTTGTAATAACCAAGACGGAACACGACTTCATCGGTCACGTCATAGCGGACATTCACGCTCGGCAGCCAGTCCGTGTAGGATCGGCTCACCTCTACGCTCTGCGCGTAAACTTCGTCGCCGTCATCTTCGGCGATCAGCTCAGCGTCTGCCGGGATATCAGCGGCGCCGGGCTCAAAAGCTGTAAAGCCGGAAGCATCATATTCCGTATGCTCCATACGAACGCCAGTAACGACGCTCACATCGCCGAACTGGCGCTGCGCCATGACGTAAGCGGCGTAGACATCCTCATCAGCGCTGTAATTGGCGCCAGTGGATTCAAGCGCCGTGTCGATGACGTTAAGCTCGAAACTGCTCAGATTGTTGAAGAAGAAATTCCGGAACAGGTCGGGGTCAATGACCCGGTTGATGCGATCGAGCGCATAGTCAACATCGGTCATGAAGTCCGTGAGCACGAGATCGTCCGCTTCGAGAATTTGAAGATCGAGATCGTAGGATTTTTCGCGCAGGCGGACCTTGCCGCCGGTCTTCAAATAGCCGGGCGCGCCGAAGAGGTCGACATCGACGCGGAGATTGGCCTGAAAGGCAAATTCTTCGTCCTTGGAGATGCCATTGGTGAGCTCGACTTCATCGAATTCGTAATTATCGGGATCGAAATAAGCCGCTTCTGCGTCTGCATCAGGGAAAGCAAGCACGGGGAGAAGAGTATCGCTTACATCAACCCCGAAAAGACCCTCTTCGAATTCGCCGCGGAAGCCGCCGTCCAGACGCTCCGGCTCGCTCTCTTCCGCATAGGAATAAGAACCGGAAATGTCGAAGGTAATTGCGTCTTTGGAAAACTCTGCGCCGCCGACAACCGAGTAAATCAACTGGTCTTCAAAACGATCCTTGATGTCGCGGTCGACTTCGTAAGGGTCGTCATCGGCTGCATCGACCACGGCGATATTGCCGCTGCTATTGGCGCCATCAAAAGACGGATCGCCGAATTTGTTTTCGACGCGGCTGCGATATTCCTGATCGGAGAAATCGGAATAAAGTCCATGCGCAAACAACAGAAGGTTGTCCGTCGCCTGGAAGTCGAGATTGAGGCCTGCGGAAAAGCGTTCGCGCGTGACCTGATAGTCGCGTAGTTCAAGTTCTTCCGGATAGATGACGGCTTCGTCGAGAATCCATTCGCCGTCATTTTCAATATTTTCCGATCCGAATTTGCGCTTCTGCCAGGCGGCTGTCGCGGCGACGCCAAGGCGTCCGTCGAGGAAGTTGCTGGCGAAGGCGCCCGAATAGCGCTGGCCGAATTCATCCACCTGATTGGTGTAGATGCCCGCCGCTTTCAGCTTCAGGAACAGGTCTTTCTGATCGAGGCCCGAAAGCGTCGAAATTTCAACATTGCCGCCGATGGAGTCGCCGTCCACATCCGGCGTTAGCGACTTCGTAATCGTGATGCTGGAAAGAATGTCGCTGTCGATAACATCAAGCGGCACCTGACGCTGGTCAGAGTCTGGCGACGGCAGGCGCACGCCATTGACCGTCGTCGTCACGAAGTTCGGATTGGCGCCGCGGATCGAAACGTAACGTCCCTCGCCCTGGTCATTCTGGATGTTGACGCCAACGGCGCGACGGGCGGCTTCGGCGACGTTCTCGTCGGGAAGCTGTCCGATCGCGTCGGCGGAAAGAACCGTGATAACCTTATCGGACGATTTCTGCTGGCTGAGCGCAGAGTTCAGCGCGCCGCGCTGGCCGACCACAAGCACGTTGTCGATGACGTCTACATCTTCACCAAGGGCGATATTCTGGCGAACGACTGCATCTTCGCTCGGCACGGATACGCTGACGGTTTCCGACGGCGCTCCCACATAAGTGATGACGAGCGTATAGTCCCCTGCCGGCACATTGCCTAAACGATATTGACCGGCGCGGTCCGTGGCCGTTGAGACACCGGTTTCTGCAATACGCACAACTGCGCCTTCGAGCGATACGGCCTGGCTCTGGTCGCTGACGCGCCCTTCAATAACGCCGGCGAATGCGGGAAGCGGCGCAGCCGCAGCCACAACAAGAACAGAGACCGCCGAGGCGGACAGGAGAGAACGGTTCATAGATAGCCCCACCAAAAAATGAACGCCAAAACTGACGCAGAAACATCAGGCGGGGCCATGCATCCGGTTTGTAACGCCGTCGTGACAGCGCAGTGACGGAAATGTAAAACTGGCCTTTGAAACGGCGACAGTTTTACACAGAGAGAAAAATGAAGCGCGACAATGCGCACCGTTTGCGCATAACGCGCGCTTCAACTAGCATCCGCGCCACCAGTCCGGGAGAAACGCATGTCGCACGAAGAAATCATCAAGGTCAGTAAGGCCGCCGCCGAAAACACGCTTACCGACGCTGCGGAAGCAAGCGCAATTCGTGCGCAGGCCAAGGATAATCCTGAAGCGTTCTGGACGGACGTGGCGAAACGCCTCGACTGGTCGAAACCGTTCACCAAAGTCAAAGATGTTTCGTTTGACGCTGACGACCTGCACATCAAATGGTTCTATGACGGCGAGTTAAACGCCTGTGTGAATTGTCTCGACCGGCATTTGCCGAACCGCGCCAATGACGTCGCCATCATCTGGGAAAGCGACGACCCCGCCTCCGCTAAAAACATCACCTACGCCGAAGCGTTTGAAGAAACCTGCCGCATGGCGAATGTTCTCAAGGCGCGCGGCGTCAAAAAAGGCGACCGTGTCGTCATCTATATGCCCATGATCCCGGAAGCGGCCTACGCCATGCTCGCCTGTGCGCGCATCGGCGCTGTGCATTCCGTTGTCTTCGGCGGGTTTTCGCCGGAAGCGCTCGCCAGCCGCATTGAAGATTGCGGCGCCGTCGCCGTCATCACCGCCGATGAAGGATTACGCGGCGGAAAAGCCGTTCCCTTGAAAGCCAATGTGGACAAGGCGCTCGAAAAGACGCCGGATGTCAGGCTTGTTCTCGTTGTGGAGCGCACCAATGGCGACATCACGATGAAGCCGGGACGCGATCTCTATTACTATGGCGAAGCGCGCAATGATGTGGCTCCAGAATGCCCGGCGGAAGCGATGAACGCCGAGGACACGCTCTTTATTCTGTATACGTCAGGATCGACCGGAAAACCGAAAGGCGTGCTCCACACCACAGGCGGGTATCTCACCTATGTCTCCTATACTCATGAAAAAGTGTTCGACTACCGGCCGGGAGAAATCTTCTGGTGCACGGCCGATGTCGGTTGGGTCACCGGACACAGTTATATCGTCTATGGCCCTCTCGCCAATGGCGCGACGACGCTCATCTTTGAAGGCGTGCCAACCTATCCCGACGCCTCGCGTTTCTGGCAGGTGATCGAAAAGCATAAGGTGAATATCTTCTACACCGCGCCGACCGCGATCCGCGCGCTCATGCGCGAAGGCGATGACATGGTGAAGAAAGCGGACCGGTCATCGCTGCGCCTGCTTGGATCGGTGGGAGAGCCCATCAATCCTGAAGCCTGGCTCTGGTATTACAATATCGTCGGCGACGGGAAACACCCGATTGTCGATACATGGTGGCAGACCGAAACAGGCGGTATTTTAATTTCACCCCTGCCCGGCGCCACCGATCTAAAACCCGGCTCCGCGACCAAGCCCCTGCCCGGCGTCTTTCCGGCGATTGTCGACGCCAATGGAAATTTCCTTGACGGCGCCTGCGAGGGCAATCTCGTCATCACCGATTCCTGGCCCGGCCAGATGCGCACCGTCTATGGCGATCACCAGCGCTTTATCGACACCTATTTCAAAACCTATCCGGGCATGTATTTCACCGGCGACGGCGCCAAGCGCGACGCCGACGGGTATTACTGGATCACCGGCCGTGTCGACGATGTCATCAATGTCTCCGGACACCGCATGGGCACCGCCGAAGTGGAGGCCGCCATCGATGAACATGACGCCGTCGTCGAAGCCGCGGTTGTCGGCTTTCCCCATGACGTTAAGGGTCAGGGCATTTACGCTTACGTAACACTTCTCGCCGGCGTCGAGCCCACGCAAGCCATGGAACAGGAAATAATCGACGTGGTGCGCAAGGAAATCGGGCCTATCGCCAAGCCCGACCATATCCATTTCACCCCGGCCCTGCCCAAGACCCGTTCCGGCAAGATCATGCGCCGAATCTTGCGGAAAATCGCCGAAAACGAGTTCGGCGCGCTCGGCGACACCTCGACCCTCGCCGATCCGAGCGTCGTCGATTCCCTCATTGAGGGGCGTAAAAACAGGTAAGGTTTGCGGAAAGCCGGTTTATTCTTAACAAACCGGAAACGCCGCCAATCTAGGGTTCCGGGAACTGCAAGCGGGGACCCTTATGGCCATGCTCGCCGCCGACTTTTCATCAGCGCGCCGCAGCGACTGGAGCCTTCCGGTCGCGACGTTCGGCGTCTATCTGGCGGTCTGCGTCTTTGCCCTCCATCCGACGGCGCTCTCCATGGCGCAAACCTGGCTGTCGTCATCAAGCTATCACCATGGCGTCGCCGTTGCGCCGCTCGCGCTGTTGATGATCCTGACGCGCCCGCGCATCGACCCGGCGACAGGTCCCTTGAGCCTTGTGGCGATCACTGGCGCCGCCGCGCTCTGGCTTGCCGGGCGCGCCGCCGGCGTCGCGCTGGTCGAACAATTCGCGTTTGTCACCCTTTTGATCGCCGGCGCATGGGCGATGTTCGGCTCCGGCGCGGCGAAACTCTGGGCGTTGCCGCTTCTGTTTCTTTATTTCATGGTTCCCTTTGGCGAGGTGCTGATCCCGTTTTTGCAGGCGCTTACCGCCAATGCGGTGACAGGGCTTCTCAATCTTTTCGGCGTGAGCGCCGTCATCGACGGAACGCTGATCCGCACCGACGCCGGCTTGTTCGAAATCGCCGAAGCGTGCGCTGGGCTCAACTTCCTGTTGGCGGCGCTGATGGTCGCCTGCGTTTACGCCAGCCAGACATTGCACCGCTTCAAAACGCGCATCGCCTTTATCGTGATCGCCGCAGCCGTCGCGCTGGTAGCCAATTTCCTCCGTGCGTTCCTCATGATCCTGATCGCAACATTGAGTAATATGCGCTACGCAGTCGGGCCGGATCACCTTCTGCTGGGTCTTCTGCTCTACGCCGCCGTGTTTGGCGTCCTCTTCTGGATTGGCGCCAAAATGCGCAGGCCCCAGGGGCTGGGGCTGGAACAGGCCCCCGTTCATGCGCGCCGCGCCTGGCGGTTTTCCATCGCGCTGGCGGCGCTTCTTCCCGTCGTCGCCGCTTCCGCCTATGCCGCCTATGTCATCGACAGCGGCGCGACCGTCTCTCCTCCACCGAAACTTTCTTCGTTGAGCGCAACGGGCTGGCGCATGCTCCCTGCGCCGCAGAACTGGACGCCGGCCATCAATGCTGACCGGACCGAGACCGTCACCTATGACCGCAACGGGGACAGGGTTTATGTCTCCACTGCGCTGTTCAACAAAGATCGCACCGGACGGGAAATTATCAACAGCAGGAACACGGCCGCGGATGGCGATGACTGGCGCAAAATCGCAGACAGGCAGGAAGTGGTTTACCTCTTCGGCGATTCAAAAGAGATTCCGATGGAAATTCTGGCGGGGCCAGATCGGCGTCGACTTCTTGTCGCGATGGCTTATTGGCGCGGTGATGACGTCTACACGAGCAAACTCGCTTTCAAATGGGCGCAGATGAAAGACAAACTCAACGGCGTCAATCCACCGGGCGGGATCATCATAGTCGCCGCGGATTATGCTGGCGATCCGGCGGATGCGCTGGCGCGCATTCGCGCGTTTACGAACGATGTTGAACGCTTCGCCGACTGGCGCGCGCGAATGAGGCGCGCGTCCTGATTCATGTGTGGCATTGCAGGCATTTTTGATCTCGGCGGCGTTCGCGACATCGACCGTGCGGCGCTGAAGCGAATGACGGACGCCCTCGCCCATCGCGGGCCCGACGGCGAAGGATTTTACTTCGCGCCGGGCGTCGGATTGGGGCATCGCCGCCTCGCCATTATCGACCGCGAAGGCGGCGCACAGCCCTTTCACGCACAAACGGGCGGCATCCTCACCTACAATGGCGAAATCTATAATTACGAAAAACTGTCGCGCAGGCTTCAAGAGAATGTCCGGCTCAAAACCCGCTCCGACACCGAGGTGCTTGCTGAAGGCCTGTCGCGCGACGGCCCGGAATTCCTGCACAAGCTTCGCGGCATGTTCGCCTTCGGGTTTTACGAACCGGACACCCACCGGCTGATCCTTGCGCGCGACCGTCTGGGCGAGCGGCCGCTTTACTACGCTGAAACAAATGATGGCTTTTTGCTGTTCGCCTCGGAGATCAGCGCCATCGCAGCGTCAGGCCTTTTGGATATCAGCCTCGATCCGCGCGCCATCGCCGATTATTTCTATTATGGTTATGTGCCGGACCCGAAAGCGATCTATCGCGGCGTATATAAAGTCCCGCCTGGCGGCTGGATTGCTTTCGAACGCGGAAAAAGCCCCCGTCACGAATGCTATTGGCGGCCGGTGTTCACGAATGGACCCGCGCTCGCTTATGATGAAGCCGCGGAAATGTTGCGGGCCGAATTGGATGACGCCGTCAAGGCGCAGATGATGTCGGACGTGCCGCTCGGCGTCTTTTTGTCCGGCGGCGTTGACTCCGCCTCCGTCGTTTCTTCAATGGCCGAGGCGAAAGGCGCAATCACCGCCTGCACTATCGGTTTCGATGAGACCGCGCATGATGAACGGGCCGCCGCGCGCGAAATCGCGGTGAAATTCGGCGCCGTTCATTACGAAGACGAGGCGCGCGCCGATTCAACAGCGCTGATTGACCGCGTCGCCGCCGCCATGGGCGAGCCTTTCGCAGACGCCTCTGCTTTGCCGTCTTTTCAGGTGGCGGAAATCGCCCGGCGCCACGTTACGGTGGCGCTCACGGGCGATGGCGGGGATGAAATCTTCGCCGGCTATCGCCGGTATCCGTTCTTTCTTGGTGAGGAAAAGCTTCGCCGCCTGGCGCCGGCGCCATTGCGCGCCGCTCTTTTCGGCCCGCTCGGCGCGCTCTATCCGAAACTTGACTGGGCGCCGCAATTTTTACGCGCCAAGACAACTTTTCAAGCGCTCGCCCAATCATCAGCGCAAGCCTATGCTGATGCGGTCGCGATCAACCTGCCGTCGCGTATCGATCTGCTGCTTAACGCCGATTTCAAAAGAACCCTCGGGGGGTATCGCCCGGCCTCATTGATCGAGGAAGCGATGGAGCGCTCCGGCGCTGAAGACCCGTTATCGCGCGCACAATATGCCGACCTCATGACCTGGCTGCCGGGACGAATGCTGGTCAAGGTTGACCGCACCTCCATGGCGCATGGTCTTGAAGCGCGCCCACCGCTGCTCGATCACCGGATCGTCGAATGGGCCGGCGCCATCCCGCCTGAATATAAACTTCAATACGGACAGGGAAAACGCGTGTTAAAGGACGCTTTTGTCTCGCGGCTCGGCGCGGATTATATCGCCCGGAAAAAGCAGGGCTTTGCGCCGCCTCTGCGCCAATGGATGCGCCAGGCGCAGGACAATCCGGCTTTGCGGCTCAACGCCTCGCAACATTGGCGCGAGAGCGGGCTTTTCAATGAAAGCGGCGTGGACGCCATGATCCGCGATCACCGGTCAGGCCGCGCCGACTGCGCACAGGAATTGTGGAGCGTCATCATGTTCGACGCGTTTTTGCGCACCACGCGCCGCTAGCGCTTCAAGAACGACCGCAGCTTGTTGCGCCAGGTCGGCCGCTCCAGAACGAGCGATGTCAAAATGGCGTGGGGTTCGCCAAGCCGAGATTTGTAATTCGCCTCACCCGCGAGCAGGTCGTAGATCTCAAATCCCGCTTTCTGATAGTACTGTGCGGCGAGCGCATGGGCGACAAAGCCAGGCGCCAGGCGATTGTCTTCCTCGAATTTGAAACCGCTCTGGTAATTCATCACTTCTTTGCCATGCACGAAGTTATAAAGAACTGCGATCACGTCATCGCCGGCCTTCACCTCAAACAGATGACAATCGGCGGGTGCGATTTCCTGAAGACGCTCATGAAACGCCGTTAAGTGAGGATTATCGAAGACGCTTGGTTTGCCGCGCGCCGCCCATCCGGATTTATGCAAGGTTTTAAGACGATCCCATGCCGCCGCCTTTTCCTCCGGCGTCGCCGCAATATGCGCCGCCAGGGGACCTCGTTCTTCGTAAAGGCGGATAGCGCGTCGTATCTTCGATTGCAGGGATGCGCTCAACCCGTCCATGAAATCATCGCCGGAAAGGTCGCAGCCATAGACGGGCTGTTCATTCAGAACCCGCCCCGACATTTCACAAATGGCGGCGGCGGAAAAAACAGCCGACATCATATCGTCAGTGAGATTGCGAAACACGAAACCGTCCGTATTTCCATTCTCCTCAATAATGGCGCAAACCGCGTCGCGGCGCAGTTCATGGGATGCTTCATCCGCGGCGAGGAAGTCCACATATTCCGCATAGACGGCGTCACGCTGAGCGTCGCCGAATTCATGAAACCAGCTCTCACGCAAGCCGAGCAGCGGCGGCTTGCGCGGCGCCACGGAAAAAGCGCCCATCAATTTGGGCGCCCCCCCGTTACCAGCGCTAATCCGGCTCAGCTTGGCGTCATCGGGCGCGCCTTCAAGCCAGGATTTCATCCATGCCGGCGATTGAAAAAAACTGGGATCGGCCGCTTGCGCATAAAGCGCCTCCCATTCCGTGAGGAATTCGGCGCGATTGGTTAGCGGCGCTATAACAACTTCAGCCATGGCGCTCCATTGCCGAAAGATACAGTGTTCGGTGAGCCTCGGCCATACGTTCCAGTGAAAATGTGACCTTCGCCTTGCGTTTGTTTGCAGCGCCGATTTCAGCCCGCGCGGTCGGATTCTGAAGAAGCTGCGCCAGCGCATCAGCATAGGCGTCATCGTCGCCGGCGGGTGTGATGAAGGCTCGGTTTTCTTCGGCGACCATGTCTTCGATGTCGCCGACATTGGTGGCGACGACCGGCAGTCCAGCCGCCATCGCTTCCATCAGGCTTACCGGCGCCTGCTCGGTGTCTGATGACAGTGCGAACACATCAAAGCGCGCATAGGCGTCCGCCGCGGCGGCGGTGGGACCGGGCAAGGAGATGCGCTGATTGTCACCCGCCAGGGCGCGCAACCTGTCATGCTCCGGGCCGCCGCCGAAAATTTCCAGCCGCGCCTTGCCCTCACGATCGGCAACCGTGAAAGCGGAAATTAGCTGTGCGTAATTCTTCTCAGGCCGCAAGGCGCCGAGGGAGCCCACAACGAGACCGTCATTATGTCCGCGTGTTCCGCTTTGCATCTTTTCGAAATCAATTCCGTTTTCGATACGATGAACACGTTTCAGTTTCCAGAGTTCACGCGCGCCCTTTTCCAGACCATGGGAAGGGACGACAACATCGCTCCCCGACAGGATCAGACGCCGCGCCCGAACCCGCTTCGGCGATTGCCGGTCGATCCGTTCATCAGGCCCGAAACCGTCTTCAAAATGAATATGCGGCGCCTGTCGCCCGAGCCGATTGGCGATCACCGCTTCGATCGATCCCCAATTATAGGTGCACAATAAATCCGGCGCCGCCTCCGCAATCAGGCGTCGCAGACGCATAATATTGGAGAGGCTGAAACCCGACGACTTTTTCATCTTGAACGGCGTAAATGTCGCATCAACCGCCTTGTCAAAAAGGCTGCGCGCCGCAAGGTCGCCGTCAAGCGCGACGATATAGTGCCGGAAACCGGCCCCCAACTCGCGGGTGAGCGTCGCCAGCCGCGCCTGCTGGCCGCCATAGGAAAAACTGGGAAAGACGTGAAGGAGCCGTCTTGCCTGCCCCTGCGGCGTATTTTCTGCGCCAATGTCGCGTCTATCCTGCATTGATGACATGTGACAGGATTTGCTTTCCAGGCAAAGACGCTGAACATCCGGGTCATGAGCGACAAAACAAGCATCAGATGTGATTTACGCCCGGGCGATCTCGGCCGGATTGCTGCGCTGCATGGTGAAGTCTATGCGTGCGAGCCGGGTTTTCCGGGCGACCTCACCTTTGAGGCCTATGTCTGCCGGACGTTGTCCGATTTTATGCTCGAAGACGGCGGCAAGGGGCGGATATGGCTCGCCGAACAGGGCGATAAGCTGGTTGCCTGCGCCGCCATGATCGACCGCAGCGGGCGCGGACAGCTGCGCTGGGTGCTGGCGGCGCCCGAAGCGCGAGGACATGGCCTCGGACGCGATCTCGTTCTTCACGCGATGGACTATGCGCGCGAACAGGGCTGGTCCGAGGTTTTTCTTGAAACCACCACGGGCTTGCCGGCCTCCATGGCCATCTATGAAAAGCTTGGCTTCAGGATCGAAAAAGAACAACCGCTCGAACACTGGAACGCTGGCGGACACGTACAGCTGACCATGGTCAAAAGCCTCCCATGAGCGTGAAAGTCGCCGTGATCGGCGCAGGCGTTATGGGCGCATCGGCGGCCTATGCGCTGGCCCGCCGCGGCGCCGATGTGACTATATTTGAGCAATTCACGGCGGACCATGACCGCGGCTCCTCCCATGGAGCGACAAGGCTCTTCCGGACAGCCTATTTCGAACATCCCGATTACGTGCCGCTTTTAAAACGCGCCGCCGCCGGCTGGCGAGATCTCGAAAAAACATCCGGCGAAACGCTGCTTGAAATGTGCGGCGTCTTCATGGCCGGACGCGCAGATGCAACTATCATTGCCGGCACAAGGCTCGCCGCGAAAGAGCACAGCCTTTCTCTGCATAACCTGTCCCGAGCTGAAGCGAAAAAACGCTTCTTCTGGTTCGACCTTGATCCGGACATGGAAACGCTGATTGAGCCTGAAGCAGGTTTCATATACGCCGACCGCGCAAGAGCGGCCTTGATCAAAGGTGCGAGAACACATGGCGCGAAGCTGTGCGAAAACTGCCCCATCATGGAATGGCCGGAAAGAAACGCTCAGATTGAAATCGCCACCAAGGGAGAAAAGCTTCGTTTCGACAGGCTTGTCGTTACAACCGGCGCCTTTTCAGAAGGACCTGAAAGCATTGGGCGTCACTATGTCAAACCGCTGCGCAAGACAGTCTTCTGGACGTCGCCTGGAAACGCGCAGCTGACGCTCGTCAATGGCTTTCTGCCTTTCGGCGTTCAAGAAGCGGACGGACGGTTCCGCTACGGTTTTCCGGCGGTCGACGGCGACGGCGTCAAGATCGGCGAACATACGGGCGGCGCGCCCCTCGCCTCAGCACATGACGATGCGCCGGAAGCCGCCGAAGAAGCCCGCGCGGACATGGAAGCCTATTTGAAACGGCGCACCCCCGGGCTTTCAAATACGATCACGAAACAACAAAGCTGCCTTTATGCGATGTCTCCCGACGGCCACTTCATCATTGATCGTCATCCCGACGATCCGCGCAAGATCATCGCCATGGGCTTTTCCGGACATGGTTTCAAATTCGCGCCCGTCGTCGGCGAAGCGCTCGCTGATCTCGCCCTCGAAGGTAAGACGCTCCGCGAATTTAAATTTTTGAAACTCTCTCGCCTCGTTTGAAGAACGAAAGCCGTCATCCCGGACGCGCTACAGCATCAAAGATGATGCTGCGCTGATCCGGGATCTCCCGGCAACTTCATGGAGATCCCGTGTCTGCAACGCAGCGATAAATCGCTGCATTGCGCACGGGATGACAACGGAGGGTGCTTAACTCAGGCGTAAATATCCGTGAACAGCTCTTCGGCTGCGGGCTCCGGGCTCTCCAGCGCAAAGTCCGCTGCGTCCTTGACGATCGCCTTAAGCTCCTTGTCGATCTCTTTGAGCTTGTCCTCATCCTTGAAGCCATTCTCGGAAAGCCGCACCTCGCAACGCTTGATCGGATCGTTGTGCTCGCGCACGTCGTCCACTTCCTCGCGGGTGCGGTATTTGGCCGGATCGGACATGGAGTGACCGCGATAGCGGTACGTCTTCATTTCAAGAACATATGGCCCTTCGCCCGTGCGGGCGTGCTCGACCGCTTGCCGGCCCGCCTCGCGCACGGCGAGCACGTCCATGCCATCGACTTCCATCCCCGGAATGCCGAAGGCCGCGCCGCGGCGATAAAGATGCGTGTCGGAGTGAGAGCGTTTGACGCTCGTGCCCATGGCGTACTGGTTGTTCTCGATGATGAAGACGACCGGCAGCTTCCAGAGCTGGGCCATATTCATGGCTTCAAAAACCTGACCCTGGTTCGACGCGCCGTCGCCGAAATAGGTGAAGCTGACGGCGTTTGAGTCGCGATAGCGATTAGCGAAACCGAGACCGACGCCGAGCGGGATCTGCGCCCCGACAATGCCGTGGCCGCCATAGAACTCCTTGTCCTTGGAGAACATGTGCATGGACCCGCCCTTGCCCTTGGAATAGCCGCCTTCCCGGCCGGTGAGCTCGGCCATGACGCCCTTGGCGTCCATGCCGCAAGCGAGCATATGGCCGTGGTCGCGATAGCCGGTGATGGTCTGGTCGCCGTCCTGCTTCACCGCCTCCATGCCGACGACCACTGCTTCCTGGCCGATATAGAGATGGCAGAAGCCGCCGATGTGACCCATGCCGTAAAGCTGGCCCGCACGCTCCTCAAACCGTCGGATGAGCAGCATGTCGCGATAATAAGCGAGGAGCTCTTCAGTACTTGCGGTCAGGTTGGACTTAGGGGGGGCTTGTTCGGCTTCGGGGGCCATCAACGGTTCTCCGGATTTGTTCGGGGCCTGTCATAAACGGGCCGCCGCTCCGGAACAAGTTGAGACGCGAAAGAAGGCTTAAAGATCAAGGAAATGAGCCGAAGAGCCCGTTATTCGGCGAGGAGCCGGTCGAGCTCGCGGCGCGAGATGACGACATCTCCCTCCCGGGAATAGCCCAGAACGGCCCGGATCCGCTCGTCCAGGAGGTCGGGATCGAGCGATTTGGAATTGAGGAGATCGGCCCGCTTTTCGAGCTCAATGCGCCGGGCGTGCAGCTCGTCAAGCTGCGCCTGCTTCTCGGCGGCCTCCTTTTCGAGGGAGGAGAGCGCGCGATAGCCAGTGTCGCTCACCACGGCGCTGTAGAGCAGTATGGCGGTCAGACACATGACAAGAGCGGGAAAAGCGATGTCGAAGAGGAAACGAAGACGCAACATGGGCCTGTTCTTTTTTTGTTGCGTTTCAAAAGAATCAAAGTTGGTTAATGATTCGTTAAAATCCGAATCACCGATTCGGTTTTTGAAAATTTCCGCTCTTTATTTCAGAGATCGAGCGCCAGCGCCTGATCGCAACGCCGCTCGAGAGCCGCTTCCGAAGATGGCGAGAAACCGTATTTGGCGTAAAGGCCCAGCGCCTCTTCCAGAACACGCGCCGTCTGAAGTTCAATCCGGCGGAAGCCGAGTTCTTTCGCCCGCTTGATCGCGTGCGCCAGCATCCGCTTGCCGTGGCCCCGGCCTCGGGCCGACTGTTTCAGATACATTTTGCGGAGTTCGACAACGCCGCCCTCCCCAACACCTTGCATCGGCCACAAACCGACCGTGCCGATAATGTCGCCTTCGGGCGTTTCCAGGACGTCGAACAGGCCGCCGGCGTAATAGCCTTCAAGATCGTCCAGATCCTTGTCCGTTGTCTTCGGCGCAGGCTCCAGACCATATTCATCAAGCACGGCAAAAATCAGCGCCCGGACCTTATCGCTGTCCGCATTGGTCGCCGGACGTATGACGGGCGCACTCAAAATCTACCGCCCGAACGCCGCAGCGCCAGCATATCGCGCCATGTCGTCAAGCTCCTGTTCGATCCGGAGAAGCTGATTATATTTGGCGAGCCGGTCGGAACGGGCCAGCGAACCAGTTTTGATCTGGCCGCAATTGGTGGCGACGGCGAGATCAGCGATCGTCGCGTCTTCGGTTTCTCCAGAGCGGTGCGACATCACGGCGGTGTAGCTTGCGCGATGCGCAACATCGACGGCCGCCAGCGTTTCAGTGAGCGTGCCGATCTGGTTGACCTTGACGAGGATTGAATTGGCGCAGCCCTTTTGAATGCCGTCACGGAGGCGTTTTTCATTGGTGACAAAAAGATCGTCGCCGACAAGCTGGCATTTGGCGCCGACCATGTCGGTCAGTTCCTTCCAGCCAGCCCAGTCGTCTTCGGCCATGCCGTCTTCAATCGAAACGATGGGGTAGCGCGCGACGAGATCGGCGAGATATTTCGCCATCCCCTCGCCGTCGAGTGACTTGCCCTCGCCCGCAAGTTCATACTTGCCATTCTTGTAAAACTCCGTGGACGCCGCATCGAGCGCGATGAAAACATCCTCCGCCGGACGGTAGCCCGCCTTTTCAATCGCCTTCATGATGAAGCCGAGCGCATCATCGGTGGATTTAAGGTTCGGCGCGAAACCGCCCTCGTCGCCCACATTGGTGTTGTGTCCGGCGTCTTTCAGACCTTTCTTCAGCGCGTGAAAAACTTCCGCGCCCATGCGCAAGGCTTCAGAAAAACTGTCGGCGCCCAGCGGCATAATCATGAATTCCTGAATGTCGATGGGATTGTCGGCATGCTCGCCGCCATTGATGATGTTCATCATCGGCGCCGGCAGGACGCGCGCCGATACGCCGCCCACATACCGATAGAGCGGCAGCGCAGACGCATCCGCCGCCGCCTTCGCCACAGCCAATGAGACCCCAAGAATGGCATTGGCGCCGAGGCGCGATTTATTCTCCGTGCCATCGAGCTCGATCATGGTCTCGTCGATCAGCGTCTGCTCTTCGGCTTCGAACCCGGAGAGCGCGTCAAAAATCTCGCCATTCACCGCGTCGACGGCTTCAAGGACGCCCTTGCCGCCATAGCGATCGCCGCCGTCGCGAAGCTCATGCGCTTCATGTGCGCCGGTTGAAGCGCCCGACGGCACGCCCGCCCGACCCATGGAGCCATCTTCCAGCGTTACATCCACTTCGACGGTCGGGTTGCCCCGGCTGTCGAGGATTTCACGGGCGAAAATGTCGGCGATAGCGGTCATGAGAAAAGGCTCCGGTTGTAATTCCGGAGCCTCTATAGCCTGCCCTCAATGCAACGCAATGGCGGGAGGCGAAAGGGCCGGCGCATAGCCGCCCTGGCGCCTAGTAGTCCCGCGGCCGCTCCTTGCTCCTCGGCGTTCCGCTTTTGTGGCGCGACTTGCTGGAGGGCTTTGTCCGCACGGGCTGTTGCTGGCGCGGCGCGGCCGCAGGCGGCGGCGTGGACTGCGTGGGCGCTGACTGGACCGGCGCACTGGGCGTGGGGGTCACCCCCCGGTTTTTGGGCATCTGGCGCGGGCGATTCGGATTGTTCGCGGCCGGAGAGCCCGGCGGAGGCGCGTAGGCCCCGCCGCGGTCGCCATCCTTGCGCCGGCGGTCCTTCTTTTTGCGGCGGTCGCGATCGCCGTAATAATAGCGGTCACCGTAATAGGGGTGACGATAGTTGCCGTAGCCGCTCGAATAGCTAAATCCGAAATAATAGCCGCTCGACGGGCCCCATGCGCCATAGCGCCCATACCAGGGCCAGGATGGCGCGTAGTAACTCCCGCTATATGCGCTGCGATTATACGAATACCGGTCATAGGCGTCAGCGAAACACCGGTTGGCGCCAACCTCGCAATCGGCGTGGCAGGACGCATACTCGCCCTCGCTCAACCCCGCCTCCTCGCAATAGCGGTAACAGGCGCCCGCTTCGGCGTCACAGGCGTCAAACGCCGTCTGATACGGATAGGTGGTGACGCACCCGGAAAGAAACAGCGCGCCGAACACCCCGATCGCGCCAAGAAGAGCAGCTTTGATGACCTTCATCCCGATTTCCCTGGCTGGGCCCCACACCCGATGAAAGCATAAGCGCCGGGCGCATAAATGCAAACGCCGCCCCGGACGGCTGTCAGGGGCGGCGTTTAAACCAGTCAACCTGGTGCGTTCGCTTAGTCGTCCTGTGGCTCAAGCACCTGACGGCCGCGATATTTGCCGGTTTTGAGATCGATATGATGCGGACGGCGCAGCTCGCCCGAATCCTTGTCTTCGATGTAGCTCGCCTGTCCGAGCTTGTCGTGGCTGCGGCGCATGCCCCGTTTGGCGGGCGTGACTTTTCTCTTCGGGACGGCCATGGAAAACCTCTAAATCTTATGTCTCTGTCGCGCCGGACGACCGGGGCCCTCGAGCCCGCTAAGGACATCCTGCGCTTGAATAGGAAGCCCGGTCGTCTAAGCTAGGACCGGGCGGTTTGCAAGGCCGTCTGGGGCCTTCAGGCGGTTTTTTTCCCCAATATGGGAGAATCCGCCAATTTGCATGTATCTCCTTCAGCCGCTGGCAAGTCCAGGCGCTTATACTTCTTGTCTAACGCGCATTTTGTCCGAAAACCGGTTTCCACTTTTCGGAATGCGCTCTAGGCTGGAAAGCGGTGGGGGATCAGAATTTTGCGCAGACAAGTCCTGTTTTCAGCGGCGATCGCCATGACGCTCGGCAGCGCCCTTCAGGCGTGGGCCGGCGAGCCGGAGCCCCTGCCCGTAAACGCGCAGAAAACAGATATTTTCGTAGAACTTGTGGCGGCCGATTTCTTTGAATCGAGCCTGCGCCTCGCCCAGTCGCGCCAGATCGAGGCCGCGACGGCCAAACGCTATCTCTCCCTTAACGAGGCTGACAGGGCGGCGTTTCGCGAAAGGCGCAAAAATATGTGGCGGCAAATGAGCGAGCAGGAAAAGGCGGCGCTGCGCGGCGCCAAACGGCCGCGTTTCGCCAATCTCGACGAAACGCAAAAACAGACTTTTCGCCGGATCGCCTCAGAAGAACTCGGCGCCAGCGGCGAACATGGCGTTCACCCCGGCGACATCTGACAGCGCTTGATAACGCCGTCCCTCACCCGGCGGCGCCGGGCTGTCTCCAAGTCTTAGGCGCTGGCTTTTGCGCGATGCGTCGCGAGATATTCGCGGGCGAGCTTTTGCGCTTCGGCAATCTCTTCTGCAGTCATTTCATTGGCGAGCTCGGCGCGATAAGCGCGCGCTTCGAGATTGCCTTGCATGGCCGCGAGGTTAAACCATTTATGCGCCGTGATGAGATCGAACACCCCATCATCTCCACCTGTCGACGCTTCCAGCCCCAACCGGTACATTTCCATATCACTCAAAACCGGCTCCGCCGTCTCAAGCGCTTCCACACCCATTGCAATTGTCATTCTTTCGGCCCCTTGAATTACACCCCGTCCGCAACCGTCGCGAACGGATTAACCATGGCAAGGATGATCGGGCCGGAACTAAAATCCCGTTAACACCGAATTATGGGATTTTTTACTTTTGAAAAAGGTTTTGTTAACCAACGAAACTATTCCGCATACAAATAAAAACGCCCGCACATTAGCTGTGCGGGCGCAATAATCTTTCAAGGATCGTTTATTCGGGCGCGCCTTCGTCCTGCGAAATCTCCGAAAGCGCCTCAAACGCGCCAAGGCTGCATGATCCCCTGGTGTTTCCAAAACTGTCGATGACGCGGATGATGTCGCCCTTGCACATATTTGTTGAGGACGAACGGCGCACATAGCGTCTTTCGCGGCCCAGCCCTGTGCAGCGCCCGTTAAGCTCATTGAGGTAAACGGCGCCGCCTGACGCCTCGACCAGAAGCGTGTAATCGTCGAGCGGATCAGTGTCGCGAACCGATGACAGCATCAGGCAATTCCGGCTTTCACCCGTCTTCTCATATTTGGACAGCGTTGCTTGCGCCTTCTCACTTGCCGACATTACGGCAAGGGCGCCGCTCGCCATCATGGCGCACACGAGACCGGCGGCGACGGGAATGAATTTTTTACGCATGGATAATCGAATCCTTACTTTGCCCAGCCAGTTTCTATTCTTCCTCGACGGGCTTTTTCACAAGCTCCTGAAATGACCCGAGGCCACAGGAGCCGACAGTAAAGCCTGAGGTGTTGTCCACCACTTGAATGATTTCGTTGCGGCAAAGCTGGCCCGTGGAAATCGTATATTGAAGCCGGTTGCCCGCGCGCGAAGCGCCGCTGCACCGGCCTGATATCTCATTCAGGTAATAACCATTGCCGTTGGTGCGAACCAGAAAGCGCTTATCGTCAAGCGCATCAATCGACCGAATGCGCGTGGTGTTGAGGCATGTCGTCGTCTCACCTGTCGGTTCGAACTCGGCGAGTTTTGCCGCAACCTTCTCCGACATTTCATCGCTGGCGCCAGCCGTAGCGCATGCACCGACCGGTAAGGCGATCAACGCCGCCAAAAACAGTTTCTTTGCAATCATCATCATTCTCCCGTGCGCCCCTGCCCGGAACCGGCCGGTTTGGCCGACTGGCCACTTATAGGCGAATTCCGGGCGTGCGGGACGCAGCTGATCATCAATTTCACGCGAGCCCGATTAAGCAGGCAGCTGATAACCCGGCGTCGACTGGGAAATTTCCACTTCTTCGGCGCTCATTTCCGCCTCGACATCGGCGAAAAGCGGGGTTGAGAGATAACGCTCACCAGTGTCAGGCAACATGGCGAGAATGGTTGTCCCCTTGGGCGCGTTCTTGGCGATCTCCATGGCGCCGGCGAAAGTCGATCCGCCGGAAATGCCGGTGAAAATCCCTTCCCGCTGCGCCAGCGCCCGCGACCATTTCATGCCTTCAGCCGCCGGGGTTTTCACGATCTGGCTGATGACGTCCGCCTCAACCGCCTCGGACGTGATTTTCGGAATGAAATCCGGCGACCAGCCCTGGATCGGATGCGGCGTCCAGGCCGGGTGCGACGATTTCGGGCTGCCGTCGGGATTGCGCTCCTGCGGCGCGCCGCTCGACAGCATGGCCGAGTCCGGCGGCTCGCACACGACGATTTTGGTGTTGGGGCTTTCTTTCTTCAACACGCGGGAAACGCCGGTCAGCGTGCCGCCGGTGCCAAAGCCCGTCACCCAGTAATCGAGTTTTTGATCCTTGAAGTCTTCGACGATTTCGCGGCCCGTGGTGCGCTCATGCATGGCGGGGTTGGCGTCATTTTCAAACTGACGGGTCAGGAACCAGCCATTCTTGGCGGCGAGCTCTTTCGCTTTCTCCACCATGCCGGTGCCTTTTTGGGCGGCTGGCGTCAGCACCACCTTTGCGCCGAGAAACCGCATCAGCTTGCGCCGTTCCACGGAAAAGCTTTCCGCCATAGTGACGACCAGCGGGTATCCCTTCGCGGCGCAAACCATGGCGAGGCCGATGCCGGTATTGCCGCTTGTCGCCTCGACGACAGTCTGTCCGGGTTTGAGGTCGCCGGATTTTTCCGCCGCCTCGATAACGCCGAGCGCCAGGCGGTCTTTCACGGACCCCAGCGGATTGAACGCCTCGAATTTGACGTAGAGATTGACGCCTTCCGGCGCCAGGCGGTTGATTTTGATGACGGGCGTGTTTCCGACCGTTCCTAGAATATTATCGTGTTTCATGGGTATTCTCCTTTGCGAGGCGGCGTCTTTAGGCTCCCATCCTGCGAAGGCAGTGACGCCCGTCACATCCCCTGACACTTATAGGAGCGCCGACCCTGCGCCGTCCAGTTAGGCGCTCACAAGCCGACGCAGCGGAGGATCATTCCTCACTATCCGGAAGCCTGGCCAAAATCTCCTCTGCTTCACGTTTTAAATTGGCAATAACGAAGTGATTCAAGATGGAAACATTGTAAAGCGCACGCAAAGAGGCGGTGAATTCCGGATCTTCCAGCAGCGCGGTTACGACAAGATCATATGAGTTTTCGCCAAAAGGATTGAAGCCGTGACCCCTGGCGACCGCTGTCGTCGCATCGCGCGCATGGCGCGCAGTGCCGCCTTCAAAATAAACCAAATCCTCGATATTGGCGTAGTAATCCGAAATATCGAGAGCAAGGGTCTCATCCCTTAAAATTGTGATGTCTCCGGTCGATTGCAGGGTGCGAAACGTGGAGTTCTTTTCATTGAATGTCCGCGCAAGGATACCGTAAGTCAGAAAATAGTCGCGCTCATCCTCAGCGATGGGAAGAAACTCCGGCGCCGGAATCGTTCTGGCGACATCAACCGTATTGGAGGGCGCTGACATTTTGCTCTCCCGCCGGGGCGGGGCGCCGCCCGCATCGGTCAACATCCTGTCAATCACCGTTATGCGCACGCGATGAGCAAGCATCATCTCATCCAACGCAACAACTTCTTCTCTGATTTCGACAGCAAGGTTGTTAAGATATCGACCTTCGCGCACATGATCCGCCCGAGCTGCGTTCCAGTTACTTACCTGAATACCGATAAAGACGCCGACAACCACAATGACAAAGTCGAGCGCCACGGCGGTCCAGTTCTGCGCTTTTACGTGTTCGATGACGCGGCGCAGGATCATAATTTCTCCTCTGGCTGACCGAGCGAGGCCAGCACCCGTTCAATAAGAACAACGTTGCCAGTGCTGTTGTTTATGACCGAAGCAACGCGCGTGTACTGATATCGCAACTCGTCGCGGATCTCCGGGTCGGACCTCAACTTCTCGGCTGTCGCAGTCAAAACAGACGGATCCACCTGCAGCCGGCATTCGTTCGTGAATCCCGCGATGACGCCGAACTCGTTCATCACATCGCTGCATCCTTCCCTGATCGCGATCTGGACGTCGAGCGGTATGATCGATCTGACGGCGTGTCGGTAACTCGAGCCTTCAACGCGACTGATGGTAACGGCGTTGGATTCATCGAATGTATAGTACTCTGACAGATCGCTGCTGACTGCACCGTCCGGCAACAGACCGAGATGACCCGATGAAACAATCTGATCCCATGTCGCGCGATTAGGCGGCGTCGATGCAAATTCACTTGCGCGATAGGCGGCGATAATGAGCTGGCGCGCGTCCCCATCATCAGTAGACAAAAGGCGGTCCGCCTCAACAACGCTGTCACGAACTGCGCGGTAATAGTTGAGGATATCGCTTGTGGTGACAAAGTCTCTTTGAAGGTCCGCCGTCAGGCGCTGTACGTAATCCTCGCCCAGCGCCTTATCCCCGCGCGCCTCATTCCAGTTGGCCACCTGGATGCCGATAAAAACGCCGACGACGACGATCAGGAAATCGAGCGCGATGGCGGTCCATTCCTGTTTGCGGAAATGTGCGATGACGCGGCGAAGGATCATGGCGTGGTCTCATTCTTTCGCGCCGCCCCCTCGACGTGATCGCCAGCATAGGCGGACAAAACCGCGGCGTATTCATCGAGCTTGTCGGAGACCTGGCCGATATACTGGGTATAAATATGTTGGGTGAGAGCCGCATTGGACGCGTAGGCGATCATGACCGGTTGTCCGCAAACGCCTTCAGGGGTTTGCAGGCGAAACTGTTCAAGGCCGCTGAATTCGTTTCCCGGAAGGACTTTGAGCGCCTGATCGCCAGTGAGACTAAGCCCGGCGGCCGAATAAACTCTCTGTTCGGTGTCCTGCTTAATTCGGATGTAGCGTTGCCATTGGCGGTCCATGAAATTCATCTCGTCGGCGATTTTTCGAACACTGTCGCGGATCTCCTCCGCGTCGAGCGCGGACAAGGTTCCCGACTCAAGCGCTTCGCGCGCCGTCGCCAGCGAAAAGCGCGGCGGGGGGAAGTCGCCGACACGAAGGACAAGCTCCTTCATATTGTCATCCATATGAAGGCATGCGTCGGCCTCGTTAAGGCGGGCCGCCAGCTTCAAAGCGTCGTTCAGGATGACTTGGTTATCAGCCCGGTATCCGGCCATATCGGTGCGCGCATCTTCCGCTTCCGCGATCATGCGCTGAAGCAGGTCTCCGGCTTGAACCTCAGCGATCCGCGCGGCATTCCAGTTCGACACCTGAATACCGATGAAGACGCCGACAACGACAATGACGAAGTCGAGCGCCACCGCCGTCCAGTTCTGGTGTTTCACATGGTCGATGACGCGGCGTAGGAGCATTGTTATTCTGCGCCCCAAGGCGGCGGCGGCGGGCTAACGGGTATTGTGGTATCGAATTCCACACGAAAGTGGCGATTTTCGCGGTTGAGTTCGTAGGCAAACATCGCATCGGTAAGTTCAAGCGCCCAGACATTCGTCACTGATGCGCTGAGCCCCTCCCGGTTAAACAATTCGATGGAGTCTTCATCAACTGGAAACTCTATGCGCGTCGAATTTTCGATAACTGCGCCATCGCCGCCATATAGCGTAATCGCGTCTTCTTCGCCGTCTTCGTGACGATGGTCGTGTTTCAGGCGCAAACCATGCTCAGTGCGCGTGATGACCCATGTGCGTGAGCGATCATCGCCAACATGAAACGGTATGCGGATAGTGTCGTCTTGACACGTTCGTACATGCATCACGAGTTTTTGCGCGGCGATATCTGCATCGACACCGTCTGTTGAAACCAGCTTGCCCTCGTAGGCTTTTCCGCAATGTGCTGCGAGATTCGCCATGAATTCGTCTGCATGTTCGCGTTCAGGCGGGGCGCCGACCGAACAGGCGCTCGCGAAAACCATCGCTGAAAAATAAAACAAAGTTCGGATCATATATCGCACCTTGATTGTCATCAGTGACCCCAGCCCTTCAAGAAGTTCACGCGCTATGCGGAGGTCACGTTGAAGGCGGATAAAATAGTCGAGCGCCACCGCCGTCCGGTTCCGGGTCTCCACATGCTCGATGACGCGGCGCAGGAGCATAAGCCTCCCGTCTTCACGGCGCCTACTCGCCGCCCGCCAGCTCTTTCAGGATCACAACCCAATGGTCGAGGCCGCCATAAAATGCGTCAACGGAAAGCCGTTCGTTCAGACCATGGGCGTACATGTCGCTCGGTCGCGACCAGGCGCCGGAAATGGCGACAGTGTCATAGCCTTTGGTGCGGTAATGCATCCCGTCCGTGCCGCCCGATTCCATATAGGGAATGACCGGCGCTTCGACGCCGCGCGCCTCTAGCGATTTCTGGATCGCAGCCAACACATCGGGGCGCAGTTGTGACTCAGGGCTTTCGGTGACATCCGTTATGAGTTCGAATTGAACGGCGTCATTATCGATAACCTCTTTGAGCTTGGCTTCTGTCGCCGCCGCGCCGACGCCCGGGAAGATCCGGCAGTTCACGGTCGCCGTCGCCGATTGCGGCAAGGCGTTTTCCGCATGCCCGGCCCGCAGCATGGTCGCGATGCAGGTTGTGCCGGTCGTCCCCACCGTTTCCGGATTGTCGCGCAGGGTTTTGATGGCCTTCTTGTTTTTCGGGTTGTCCGCGAAGGCGATCATCGCCTCCCCCAGCTCGCCCGGCGTCACCGCGCCGGACGCCTTGAACGAGGCCAGCGTCAAATCGGAATAGCGAACCGGGAATTTATACGCCTCAATCTTTTTGAGCGCATCGGCAAGTTCGTAGATCGCGTTGTCCGCGCGCGGACGCGACGAATGCCCGCCCGGATTGGTGATGGTCAGTTCAAACGTCGCAAATGTTTTTTCCGCGCCCTGCACCGCATAGAAAATGGGCGTATGGTCCGGCGCCAGAACGCCGCCGCCCGCATCACTGTTCAGCACGAATTCGGGATCGATATTCTCGGCGACATACTCCGCCTGCGCGCGCGTTGAAACCATCCCGGTCTCTTCATCGCCCGAAAACACCAGCACCAGATCGCGGTTCGGCGCCCATCCTTCTTTCTTCAACCGAATAAAGGTCGAGACTAGATTGGTGATCCCGTATTTGTTGTCCGTCGTGCCGCGTCCGAAGAAATAGCCGTCTTCTTCTGTCAGCGTAAACGGCGCGCGCTCCCAATCCTTGGCCAGCGCATCGACGACATCCATGTGCCCGAGCAGGACGATAGGCTTGTGCGCAGCTTCGCCTTCCGCACGGTAAAACACCATCAAGCCCTGGGTGTGTTCGCCGTCGCTGTCGTAATCCGTGATTTGAATATCGCTGTCCGTAAACCCGGCGGCCTTCAACTGGCCCACCAGATACTCGACCATGACAGGCACCTGCTCCTGCCCTTTCGCAGTGCGGATAGAGATCACCTTCTCATAGATGTCTCGCGCCAATTGTTCGTGCTCGGTGAGATCGGCGGCGGACGCTGATGAGATAGATGCAAGACACGCGGCGGCGGAGGCCGCGACGAGAAAACGTGAAATCATGGATTGCCCCTCTTGAACCTTGCAGCCAATGCTGCCTGGGACCAACCATAACGGGTTTCGCGGGAATGTCAGCGGCAGGCGGGCGGAGAAAGCTGCTTTAGGACACGCCGAACCGAATCAGCGGAACCGCCCTTTTTCAGCAATCAGAACATTGTATTGTCGTTTGCGGACTGCTCGGGGACTGGCTGCACCACATCCCAATGCTCCACCATCAGGCAATCTTCCACCCGAAAAATATCGACGACCGCAAAACCAAGGTCTTCCGGGCTCGATTGACTATGATAGTGGACGGCGACCAGATCACTAGACGCTATGACCCGGTGAATTGTAAAAACTCGATCCGGATAGCGTTCCAAAAGTTTTTCAAGGAAACTGACAACGGGCTCACGACCATCAGGAAGGGTCGGCTTATGCTGGATGTAGTCCGGGTGAACCCACTGCTCGAAAGCCTGCCGAACTTTCTTTTGCTGGTAAAACAATTCAGAGAACTGATTAACAACTTCCAGTGGCGTCAGTTGGCACTGACCTTCGACTGACGACAGCGGCGAACGCTGATCCGTGGTTGCGCAGGAGCTTAACATCGCAGCCGCCATTGAAAGCAGCGGTGCCGCCAACTGTGTGTTTGTGATCCTCATTTCACCCCATCATGAGTAGCCGTCATGCCGGGTCGATGACTAGTCGCAATCTTCTAACCCACGCACAATTCGTAACACGCCAGAACCGTGGCGGTCTGCATCCGGTAACCTGATGCAAGCCCCGCCCTTGCCGTACCGACAGGTCTACTCAACGCCAAGTTTCTTCTTCAGGATCTCGTTCACGGCCTGCGGGTTCGCCTTGCCATGCATCTCTTTCATCACCTGACCGACAAACCAGCCCATGGTCTTGGGTTTTTCCTTGACCTGCTCAACCTGTTTCGGATTGGCGGCGATGATGTCGTCAATGACCTTCTCAATCGCGCCGGTGTCCGTGACCTGCTTCAGGCCGCGTTTCTCGACGATCTCTTTCGGCGAGCCTGTTTCCTCGCCCTCAAACATCAGGGCGAAAACATCCTTGGCGATTTTGCCGGAGATGGTGTTGTCCTTGATAAGGCCGATCAACTCGCCGAGCTGTGCGGCCGACACGGGGCTATCCTCGATTTCCTTGCCCGCCTTGTTAAGCGCGCCGAAGAGATCGCCGGTCACCCAGTTCGACGCCAGCTTGCCGTCGCCGCATTTGGCGACTTCCTCGAAGTAAGCGGCGCTCGCCTGATCGGAAGCAAGCACCGAAGCGTCATAAGAAGAAAGACCGTAGTCGTTCATAAAGCGGTGTTTCTTGGCGTCGGGAAGCTCCGGCAGGCTCGCCTTGATCTCGTCGACCCAGGCCTGCTCGAATTCGAGCGGCAACAAGTCCGGGTCCGGAAAATAACGGTAGTCATGCGCGTCTTCTTTCGAGCGCATGGTGCGGGTCGTACCGGATTTCACATCGAACAGGCGTGTTTCCTGATCGATCTCGCCGCCGCCTTCGAGCACCTCGATCTGGCGGCGCGCTTCATAATCGATCACCTGACGCACATAGCGCAGGGAGTTGACGTTCTTCGTTTCCGTCCGCGTGCCGAGATAGTTGAAATCGCCGGTTTCACGGAACTTGTCGTAATTGCCCGCGCGGCAGACCGAGACGTTCACGTCGGCGCGCATGGAGCCTTCCTCCATATTGCCGTCGCAGGTTCCCAGATAGCGAACGATGGAGCGCAGCTTGGAGAAATAGGCGGCGCCCTCTTCCGCGGTGCGCATGTCAGGCTTGGAGACAATTTCCATCAGCGCGACGCCGGACCGGTTCAAATCCACATAGGATTCCTTCGGCGCGAGGTCGTGGATCGACTTGCCGGCGTCCTGTTCAAGATGCAGGCGCTCGATCCCGACATTGATGGTCTCTCCGCCTTCGAGCTCCACCTCGATCTCGCCTTCACCGACGATCGGATCTTTATATTGGGAGATCTGATAGCCCTGCGGCAGGTCGGGATAGAAATAGTTCTTCCGGTCGAAACGCGACCAGGTGTTGATCTTGGCGTTGAGCCCGAGCCCGGTGCGGATCGCCTGTTCAACGCAATATTTATTGATGACCGGCAGCATGCCCGGCATGGCGGCGTCGACCAGCGAGACATTCTCGTTCGGGCCCGCGCCATATTCGGCCGAGGACCCGGAAAAGAGCTTCGACTTCGACGACACCTGCGCATGGACCTCAAGCCCGATGACAACCTCCCAGTCGCCGGTTGACCCTTGCAGCAGTTTTCTCGGCTCCGCGCCCATTGTCGTCCTCGTCTAAATCCAGATTCAGCTGGTTTTGCCCGCGCTTTGCGCTGGTTGCAACCCGCCGTTTTCAGCCCGCTCAATCACCCGGCTGATCGCCCGATGGACGCGCCGCGGATATTGCAGTTCCAGATAGTGCGTCCCCCCCGGAACGATCTCGAGGCCGGCGCGCTCACGCGGCAGAACCCGCATCAGCTTTTCGGCGTTGGACTTCGGCACGATGGCGTCGAAGTCCCCATGGATGACTTCCACCGGCGCTTCAATTCGTGACGCCTGTTCCAGCAAGGGGCCGATCTGGGCGCGCCGCGCGGTAATCTCCTTCCTGACCTTCATCCAGCGGTTCGGCACATAAGGCTCGATCCCGTTAACGCTGCCGATCTTTTCCAGCTGAAGCGCATAGTCATGGGGCTCGTCAATGAGCGCCGCCACCGTGACGACGCCTTTCACAACGTCCGGAAAATCGAGCGCGGTTTTGAGCGCCAGTTCGCCGCCATAGGAAACGCCCAGCGTAACGATCTTCTTGTCGCCGAACTCCCCGCCCCCGGATGATTTGGGCAGGAAGGGTTTCGCCGCCGCCACCTGCTCCTCAAAATCCGTATAGACGCTGCGGTGTCCGCGTCCGAAGCCCGGCCGCGAGAGCACAACCATGTCGAGCCCCGCCGGGGCCGTGCGCAACAGCCGGGTGAAAAGCAGCTTGTTGCAGGGGCTGCCCGGGAAAACGATCACCCGCCAATCGCCTTCGCCCGGCTGGTGAAACGCGTCCGTCTCCAGCGGCTCCGGCAAGGGCGCGGTGTAAGTGATTTCGCGAAATGACGATCCGAACACGGGTTCAGCCCCCTTCATCTGTGACAGTCTAACAGCCTCCTGCGACTGCAGGAAACGCCCTATCGCCTTGAGACGGGTCAAACTTTCAGGCAATGTCCCATGCTATATGGGGGAGTGCATTGGAGATACCAGATGACCAGCGCAGTCCAGACCGCCGACATGTCCAGCGCCGCCGAAGAGCCGCAGGCCGCGAGCCTCGCGGAGTTGAAGGCCTATGCGCTTGAACAGCGCAAGGGCGTGTGCTGGCGCACCCTCCTGTTCGGCACGCTGGCGCAGGTGATTATTTTCACCACGACCTATTTCGCGATTATCGGCGTCGTGCCGCTGTGGGCCGGCTTCCTCATCAACTCCTTCTGGATGGTTCAGGGCTACACCCCCGCCCATGAAGGCGTGCACATGAATATCCACGGGAAGGACACGCGCTTTCACTGGCTCAACTATCTCTATGGCGTGGTGAATGTCGGCTATGGTTTTCATTCCTATACGATGCACGCCCATAACCACCGCCTCCATCACCAGCACGCAAACGACCCCGAGCGCGATCCGGAACATTTCGTCGCCCGCGCGAAGACGTTCCCTGGGGGCGTCTTGCGCTGTTACCTTTATTATTTCACCGCGACGATCCACGGCTTTCGCAACACGAAATACCATCCGCGCCCGAAGCGTTATCTGACGCGGATCGCGATTGAGCTGGGCGTCGTCTTCAGCGTGCTCGCGATCATCGTCGCCGCTGGCTATGGCTGGCTGGCGCTATGGCTGTGGGTTCTGCCTGCGCTCAACGCCTGGGCGTTCAACGCCTATCGTTTCATCTGGCTGCCGCATTATGTGGTCGCCGACGAACGCGACGACATCAAGGTCTCGCGAGTGATGGTGACGGATAAGAGCCTTGGCGGGCGCATCCTCGCCTGGGTCTTCAACTTTCACAATTATCACGAGATCCATCATCTTTATCCGTACGTGCCGTGGCACGCGCTGGAAAAGATTTACGATCGCGGACGAGACGTACTGGCGCGCGAAGGCATGCGCGCCGACCCGGTGAATTTCCGCTAGACGTCTTCCGACAAGTCTGAATCAAAAACGCCGGCTCTGTGAGCCGGCGTTTTGTAAAACCTTTCGGGCAAATCAGTTCTGCGCGTAGCGCGTCTCTTCAGATTGCTCGACTTTGCGAACAACAATCTTCGCGTGGCCGCCATGATTGATATGGGTAACGCGTTCGGCAAGGTCACCGGCGTTCGATGCACTTGCTGCGCAGCCATGGCGTCGCGGGAAACTTGCATGAGATTTGTTGAAACCGCGCATAGCCGGAGTCACAAGTCTGGGTTGATCGCACGCCTCGTCATATGAAGAGACGGTCCTTTCGTCATCGGCTTTCGCGGCGCCTGCATCGGCATAGGCGGCAGTGGCGCCCATAACCGTCATGGCGGCAACAAGAGCTGAGCGGGCGAAAAGCATTTGGGCCTCCTTTCAAGAGTTGAATAGGAGGCCACCTAAGCGCTAATCGGCCACATTCAAGCGATGATCATGCTAAAATGCGCGATATTGCATCGCAAAAAAGGATCAGGACCACCATTCTTTAGGACGTTTGTTGGCCCCTGCCGCCTGCTCGAGCGCGAACATGCCTTTGAACATGGTCTCTTCGTCAAACGGCTTGGCGAGAAGCTGCAAGCCCAGCGGCAGGCCCTGCTTATCATAGCCCGCCGGCACAGAAGCGCCCGGAAGCCCGGCGAGGTTCGCCGTCACCGTGAAGACGTCATTCAGATACATCTGCACAGGGTCGGCGGTTTTCTCGCCAAGGCCAAAGGCGGCTGACGGCGATGACGGCGTCAGGATCAAATCCACTTTCGAAAAGGCGTCGGTGAATTCGTCGAAGATTTTCTTCCGCACTTTCTGCGCGCGCAGATAATAGGCGTCATAGTAGCCGGCGGAGAGAACATAAGTGCCGATAAGAATGCGGCGCTTCACTTCATCACCGAAACCTTCGGCGCGGGTGTTTTCATACATCGACGTGATGTCGGTGAAGTCTTTCGCGCGAAGGCCGTATTTGACGCCATCATAGCGCGCGAGGTTGGACGAGGCTTCCGCCGGCGCGACAATGTAATAAACGGGCAGCGCATATTTCGTCAGCGGCAGGGAGATGTCGACAATCTCGCAGCCTGCGTCTTTCATCCACGCGATGCCCTGGCGCCAGAGCTTTTCGATTTCCTCGGGCATGCCGTCGATGCGGTATTCTTTCGGCACGCCGATCTTGAGGCCCTTCAGGGACTGGCCAAGCACCGCTTCATAATCCGGCACCGGACGATCGATGCAGGTTGAATCTTTCGGGTCGTGGCCCGCCATCGACTTCAACATGATCGCCGCGTCGCGCACATCCTGCGTGATCGGTCCCGCCTGATCGAGCGAGGACGCAAAAGCGACGACGCCCCAGCGCGACACGCGCCCGTAAGTCGGCTTGACGCCGACGGTGTTCGTCAACGAGGCCGGTTGGCGGATCGACCCGCCCGTATCCGTCGCCGTCGCCGCCGCGCAAAGCCGCGCCGCCACCGACGCCGACGACCCGCCCGACGACCCGCCCGGCGTCAGATCGGCATTGCCGCCATCTTCGCGCCGCCACGGGTTGATGACATTGCCGTAAAAGCTCGTCTCATTGGAGGAGCCCATGGCGAACTCATCCATATTGAGCTTGCCGAGCATCACCGCGCCGTCGCGCCAGAGATGGCTCGTCACGGTCGATTCATAGCGCGGATGAAAGCCGTCAAGGATGTGCGAGGCGGCCGTCGTCAACACGCCTTCGACGCAGAACAGATCCTTGATGCCAAGCGGCACGCCTTCAAGGTCGCCGCCCGCCCCCTTGGCGAGTTGCGCGTCGGAAGCTTTGGCCATGTCGCGGGCCTTGTCCGGCGTCACGGTGATGAAGGCGTTCAGCGCCTTCGCTTTTTCGATGCGCGACAGATAAGCGTCGGTCGCTTCAAGCGAGGTCACTTCTTTTTTCTTCAGCGCATCGCGAAGCTGCGCGAGGGTGAGATCGGCTGGGTTCGACATTATTCAACCACCCTCGGCACGACGAAGAAGTGGTCTTCGGTCTTCGGCGCATTGGCGACGACGTTCTCGGGTTGATGGCCGCCCGTGGGCCCGTCCTGCAACACGTCCTCACGCATGGGCAGCTGGACGTCGACGGTCGACGCCATGGCGTCGACGCCTTCGACATCGACCTCATTCAATTGCTCAATCCAGCCGAGAATGCCGGAGAGCTCCTTTGCCAGCGGCTCTAGACGCTGCTCTGGCTCGGCGATGCGTGCGAGCTTCGCCACCTTGCGCACGGTGTCCTTATCGATCGACATGAGGTCTCTCTTGAAATTCTGAAACGACGCCTGTGCCTATCAACGCCCCCGCTCGCGCGCAAGGCTTCCGGCGGAGGCGAAAAGCCCTTCGATGGCTCGGGCGGGCTCGGCGAGCGGCGTCCGGGCGAAATCCTCGATCCGGTCGGCGAAATCCCTGTCGCCCGTCCGGTCGGCGACGAGGTCATAGAACATCTCCTCCGAATAGCCGTCCTCCCCGGCCCGGTCGATGAAGGCGCGCCAGAAATCCGCCGTCGTTTCTCCCTCCGCCCGGGAGACCGCGAGGGCGATCACATGGCCGCAAACATAAAGGGCCCGGAAATCGCCCCGGGTCTTGGCGCCGTTGAGCGAGCCGGTCTCTAGCTCACTGGCGCATTCACGCCGCACCGACTGCTCAGTGGCGGCGAAAAGGTCGGCGTCCCATTTGCCGAGGCCCACCATCACTTCAGCGGCGATAGCGTCAGCGGCGCCTTCATGGATCCATTCGGGCGCATCCTCCACGCCCGGCCGCGCCGCCGCCTGCCACAGATGAACGGCTTCATGGATTGTCGCCGTGACGAAAATCCGCCGCGCCTTGTCAGACGGCGCCTTCCAGGCGCCGCCTTCGAGCGTGATCTGGAACTGCGCCGGCAAGGCGTCGCCCGCATAGCTGAGCCGCCCTTCATCCCGGCCCAGCGGGGCGGCGAGAAAGAGGTTGGGCTTCGTTTCCGGCGAAAAGCCGAACAACGCCGCAAGCTTGTCAAAGCTCGCCGGCACCAGCGTGTTGAATTGCTCAACGATCCAGCGCGGCGCATCCGGATCAATGAGCGCCATCACATGATCGGTTTCCACCGGATCGAGCGGCCCGAGATAGACAAATGCCGGGTGCGCCATGGGACTGCGCCAGTCGGCGAGCGACGGTTCATTTGCGCCGAACGTGACCGCATGGCCGCCATCCGCCGGGGTGAAATCGAAAGTCGCGTTGACGCGGCCCCCCTTCCCGGTCATGGGCCAGAAATGGCCTGTATAGATCAGCGCACCGCCGGCGCCGTAGCGCGCCAGCGGCTGATATTCTTTCTGGATGCGCACAAGGTCCGGTTTCGCGGCGATCTCTACGCGCGAAAATTTTTTGCCGTCGCTGCGGACGATCCTGTCTTCATCCTCAAGGCGGATCAGCTTGAAACCGGGCGTCGCAACTTCCCAGCGCCGTTCGCGATAGCCGCCCGCAACGCTTTGGAAGATGATCTCCCGGCGGGGCTTTCGCCACTCATAGGCGACGGCGACATCCGCATCCGAGACCTGCCGGACGGAAACGCGCATATCCGGCGCCGACTTGCCGAAGGGCGCGGCGAAAGCGGCGAACGAAAGCCCCGCAAGCACCGCAAAAAGAACAATCCAACGCATTATCGACCCAACTTGACCAAGCCTGTTACTATGGGCCCATGAGCCAGGAATTTGAACAGGCCGCCAGCGCCTTTGGCCCGCGGGGCGCGCTTTTCGGCCTCGATCTCGGGGAAAAGACCATCGGCGTTGCAATCTGCGACCCCGACCGCATGGTGGCGACGCCGGTGGAGACCATCCGCCGCAAGAAATTCACCATGGATGCGGAACGCCTTGCGGCCCTCGCCGCAGAGCGCAAAATCGCCGGAATCGTGATCGGCCTGCCGCTCAATATGGATGGGACCGAGGGGCCCAGCGCCCAGCGCGCCCGCGCCTTCGCCCGCAACCTGCCGAGAGTCCTCGACCTGCCGCTCGCCTTCTGGGACGAGCGTCTCTCCACCGCCGCCATGGAACGCGATCTGATCGCCATGGACACCAGCCGGGCCAAGCGCGCAGACAAGATCGACGAAATGGCGGCGACCTTTATACTCCAGGGCGCCATCGACCGCCTGAGGGGACTCGCCAAATGAAACTGAGAACCATGCGCCATCTGATCGTCGGTCTTCTGACCGGCACGGGCGTCTTTCATCTTCTCGTCGCTTTCCTGAACGCGGCGCCGGGGCTGGGCCTGCCGCTTGCCGGCTTCGGCCTGCTTTTTGTCATTATCGGATTTTTTGTACGCAACGACACCAATGACGGTTCGAAATCCCACAGCCGCAACGCGGTTCTCGCGGCCATCGCAGCCTGTTCAGCGGGGCTCATTCTCGGCGGACGCGCCTATCTCACCAATGGCCACCCGCCGGCGCTGATCCTGATGTTCGCCATCGATATTGCTGTTATCGTCCTTGGCGTGATGTGGCTGATGAAACTGACGGTGAAACACCGCCGCTAAGGCCATTGCCGAACCCCCGCCAACGGGGTAATGCTCCCGCTTTAATGACAACAGCTGAACGCCCCCAGCCGCCGAAAGGCGGGTTTTCCGCGCGCCGCCTGATCGCCATTGACGATCTGACGGACGCCGACATCCGTTATCTGTTGAAACTCGCGGAATATTACGCCGGTTATCTGCGCCGGGCCGCGCCGCCGCCAAGGCGGCTCGCGGGCAAAACCCAGATCAATCTGTTTTTCGAAGACTCAACCCGCACCAATCTGTCCTTCGAGCTCGCCGGAAAAAAACTCGGCGCCGACGTCATCAACGTGCCGGTCGCCGCATCCTCGGTCCACAAGGGCGAGACCATGATCGATACGGCGCAGACCATGGCCGCCATGGGCGCCCATGTGATGATCGTGCGCGCGAAAGAGGAAGACCTTCACTACGCCCTCGACGAGGCGCTCTCCTGCGCCATCGTCAATGGCGGCGCCGGCAAGCTTGAGCATCCGACTCAGGCGCTCCTTGATGCGGTGGCGATCCGGTCGGAGTTCGGCACGCTCGAGGGCCTTACCATCGCGATCTGCGGCGACATCAGACATTCGCGCGTCGCCGGTTCCGACGCCCGCCTGTTCCAGCGCCTTAACGCCAATATCCGTTTTGTCGGCCCGAAACACCTGATGCCGCCGGACGATCAGTTTGCGGACATTCCCCGTTTTGACACGCTGAAAGACGGTCTCGACGGCGCCGATGTCGCCATGGCGCTGCGCATGCAGTTCGAACGCATGGAAGGTGACGGCAAGGCGCTGGCTCAGGGCTTTTTCGAGGAATATGGGCTAACGCATGAAACCCTGAAACTCGCCAAGCCCGGCGCGCGCATCATGCATCCGGGCCCGATGAATCGCGGCGTCGAAATCTGTGGGGCGCTTGCCGATGATGAGGAACATTCACTCATTCTCCGGCAAGTCTTTTATGGCGTCGCCATGCGCATGGCGTGTTTGGATGCGTTGCTAACAAGGGGTGAATAGGATGGGGAACCATCCGAAAAAATATTACTTAGAAGACGAATTCCCTCAATTTTTTAGCCTTCTTCGCGAAGGCAAAGTCAATATTAGTTATTCGCAGCACTTTCGAGAATTTTCGATTACGCTGGCCGACGGTGTAGCAACGCAAAAAATGGAATATTGCCCATGGAGTGGCCGAAAATTTCCAGATAGTTTAAGGCAGCAATATTTTGACACATTGAAAAATGAGCATAGTTTTGATGAGCCTACTATGGACGATGTTTTTGAAAAGTGCGTCCCCTTGGAAATGCTTTCAGAAGCATGGTGGGTAAAACGGGGTTTATAGATTTTTATGACAATCCTCCTCCCTCTCGTGCTCGGCTATCTCCTCGGCTCAATTCCGTTCGGTCTTGTGATCACCAAAGCGGCGGGGCTTGGCGATATTCGCGCCATCGGGTCGGGCAATATCGGCGCGACGAATGTCTTGCGCACAGGCCGGAAAGATCTGGCGCTGGCGACCTTGCTGCTCGATGGCGGCAAAGGTGCCATTGCGGTCGGCGTTGCTTATCTGATGGGCTGGCGGCCGGAGGTCGCGGGCGCCGCGGCGTTTCTCGGCCACTGCTTTCCGGTGTGGCTCGGCTTCAAGGGCGGCAAGGGCGTCGCCACCTTCATGGGCACATTGTTCGCCCTGCATTTTCCGGCAGGGATTTTCGCGGGCGCCACATGGCTCGGCGTCGCCTATGTCCTGAAATATTCATCCCTCTCCGCGCTGGTCGCCGCAGCAGCGACGCCGGTCGTTCTCTACACCATGGGAAAACCGTTCTACGCCATTGCGGCGCTTGTAATGACGCTGCTGATCTTCATCCGCCACAAATCGAATATTGTGAGACTGCTTTCCGGCGAAGAGCCAAAGATCGGCGCGAAGAAAGAAGCGGAAACCGCTGGTGCTTGAGGAACGGGATCGCCTTGACTGGCTGCAACTCATTCGCACCCAGAATATCGGCCCGGTTACTTTTCATCGCCTCATCGCCAAATACGAAACCGCGGCGAAAGCGCTCGCAGCACTGCCCGATTTATCGCGTAAGGCCGGTCGCGCCCGGCCCTTGAAAGCCGCAGACCGCAGCGCATGTGAGCGCGAGTTGAAAGAAGGGCAAAAACACGGCGCCGAGCTTATTGCGTCTTGCGACGACAATTACCCACGAGCGCTGAAAGCCATTCCCGATCATCCGCCGCTTTTATATGTCCGCGGCCATGCAAGCCTGTTTGACAAACCCGCTGTCGCCATTATCGGCGCCCGCAACGCGTCAGGCGTTGGACGCAAGATTGCGCGCAGTCTCGCCGCAGATCTCGGCGAAGCTGGTTACGTCATTACGTCGGGACTGGCGCGCGGCGTTGATGGCGCAGCCCATGACGCCGCCCTGAAAACCGGCACCATCGCCGTCGTCGCCGGCGGCGTCGATGTCGTCTATCCGCCGGAACATGACGAACTGACGGACCGCATCGCGCGCGAAGGCGCTGTTATTTCTGAATGCCCCATGGGTGCGCAACCGACCGCGCGGGACTTTCCTAAACGCAACCGGCTTATCTCCGGTCTGTCGCGGGGGGTTGTCGTCGTCGAAGCCGCCGCAAAATCCGGCACGTTGCTCACCGCCAATTTCGCCCTCGACCAGGGCCGCGAGGTTTTCGCCGTGCCGGGCTCGCCTCTGGATCCGCGCTGTCAGGGCGCCAACCGCCTCATTCGCGACGGCGCAACACTGGTTGAAACCGCGCAGGATATTATCGACGTCCTGTCCCAGCAAAGCGGCGTCGCCTCGTCCGGCCGCGACCTCTTTGACTGGGCCGGCGGAATGAGCGAGCGCGAGCCCGATCCGGCGGCGATGGCGTCGCTCAGGCGCCAAATTCTGGAGCTTCTCAGCTTCACGCCCCTGCACCGCGATGAAATCCTGCGGGAGGCTGATGCGCCGCCCGGCCTGATCGCTGACGCCCTCCTCGATCTTGTCCTGGCGGGCGAAGCTCAAGAGCATGACGGCGGGCGCTTTTCCTTGAATGCAGGTTAGACTTTTCCCCCATCCCGCTGATTTTTCGAGAATTTATCTCTTTTCCACAGGCCGGGGTTTAACCTATATTCAGCAACGCCGATACAATCTCCGGTGGAAATTCGCCGCAAAACCATTATCACCCTCTTCCCGGCCCGTAACCTTACTGTAGTTGACAGGGGCCATGGGCCCGCCCCATAGGGCGCGCCACGCCAATTTACCCGCTGTTCGTCTGGGGGACGCCTCACCACATGCAAGTCGTCATTGTTGAATCGCCCTCAAAAGCCAAAACCATCAATAAATATCTGGGCTCCGGCTTCACGGTGCTCGCCTCTTACGGGCATATCCGCGATCTGCCCTCGAAAGACGGGTCGGTAAAGCCCGACGAGGATTTCGAGATGGTCTGGGAGCTCGATTCCAAATCGAAAACCCGGGTGAACGATATCGCCGCCGCCCTTAAAGGCGCGGACCGGCTCGTGCTCGCGACTGACCCCGATCGCGAGGGGGAAGCGATTTCCTGGCACCTTTTGGAAACGCTGGCCGCGAAGAAGGCGCTCAAGGGCGTTCGGATCGACCGGGTGGCGTTCAACGCGATCACGAAAAAATCCGTTCAAGACGCCATGGCGCATCCGCGCGAGATCGATGCAGATCTCGTCGACGCTTATCTCGCCCGGCGCGCTCTTGATTATCTGGTGGGTTTCACACTCTCGCCGGTGCTGTGGCGCAAGCTGCCCGGCTCACGCTCGGCGGGCCGCGTTCAGTCCGTGGCGCTGCGCATTATCTGCGACCGCGAACTCGAAATCGAAACCTTCATTCCGCAGGAATACTGGACCGTCAAAGCACAGGCCGTCTCCGGCGATACGGCGCCGTTCGAAGCGCGGCTTGTTCTTCATGAAGGCGAAAAGGTTCAAAAATTCACGCTTGGCGACGAAGCGGCCGCCATGGGCGCCAAACGCGCCGTTGAGAGCGCCAGCTTCACCGTCGAGTCCGTCGAAGCCAAACCCGGCAAGCGCAACCCGCCGCCGCCCTTCACCACTTCGACCCTGCAACAGGAAGCGGCGAGGAAGCTCGGCTTCAACGCCCAGCGCACCATGCGTACGGCGCAAAGCCTTTATGAGGGCATCGACATCGGCGGCGAGACGACCGGCCTCATCACCTATATGCGGACAGACGGGATCGATATGGCGCCGGAAGCCATCAGCGACGCCCGCAAATCCGTGGGCGCGCAATTCGGCGAGAAATATGTGCCGGATAGCCCGCGTGTTTATAAATCGAAGGCGAAAAACGCGCAGGAAGCCCACGAATGTATTCGCCCGACGGCGTTCTCCCGGGCGCCGGACAAGGTGCGGGGCTTGAGCGAAGACGAATTCAAGCTCTATTCGCTGATCTGGAAGCGCGCCATCGCCAGCCAGATGGAATCGGCGCGGCTTGAAAATACAACTATCGATCTTTTGTCAGGCGACAAGAAAACCGGCCTTCGCGCCACCGGCTCGGTCATTCTCTTCGACGGCTTTCTGGCGCTTTATGAAGAAGGCCAGGACGATCCGGAATCCGAAGACGGCGGTGGCGTTCTGCCGAAACTTTCTGCAGGCGCCAAAGCGAATGTTTCCGATGTCGCTGCAGACCAGCATTTCACTCAGCCGCCGCCGCGCTTTTCCGAAGCGAGCCTCGTGAAGCGGCTTGAAGAGCTCGGCATCGGCCGGCCTTCGACCTATGCGTCCATTCTCTCCACGCTCCGCGACCGCGGCTATGTGACCATGGAGAAGAACCGCTTCATTCCGGATTCAAAAGGCCGGATCGTCACGGCGTTTCTTGAAAACTATTTCAAGAAATATGTCGAATATGACTTCACAGCGGATCTCGAAGAAACGCTCGACGAAATCTCCGCCGGTGAAGCGGACTGGAAAACCTTTCTCAGAAATTTCTGGTCGGAGTTTCACGCCGCAGTCGAAGACATCGGCGAACTCAGGATCTCTGAAGTGCTCGACGCGCTCAATGAATCCCTCGGGCCGCTGATCTTTCCCAAAAAAGAAGACGGTTCGGACCCGCGCGCCTGCCCCTCCTGCGACGACGGAAAATTGTCTTTGAAGACCGGCAAGTTCGGCGCCTTTATCGGCTGCTCGAACTATCCCGACTGTAACTACACCCGCCAGCTTGCGGCCATGACCGACGGCGCAGACGCCGCAGACACAAGCGACCGCGAACTCGGGCTCGATCCTGAAAGCGGCCTCGACGTGACGCTGAAATTTGGCCGTTTCGGCCCTTATGTTCAGCTTGGCGAACAGGAAAAAGGGTCGAAAGAAAAGCCCAAGCGCGCCGGCATTCCGAAAACCTGGAATGTTGACGATATCGACCTTGAAAAAGCGCTGATGCTTCTCTCTCTGCCGCGCGAAGTGGGCCCGCACCCCGAAGACGGCGAAATGATCGAAGCCGGGCTCGGCCGCTATGGCCCCTTCGTCAAGCACGACAAGCTTTACGCGAACCTACCGACAATCGATGAGGTTTTCGAAATTGGCCTCAACCGCGCCGTCACCCTGATCGAAGAGAAGCGGGCCAATCCGCGCGCCGGCCGCGGCCAGGCGGCGAAACCGCTGAAGGAACTGGGCGCGCATCCGGAAACCGGCGATCCCGTCAATGTCATGAACGGGCGCTATGGGCCTTATGTGAAACACCAGAAGACAAACGCCACCCTGCCCAACGGAACCGAACCGGAAAAGGTGACGCTGGAAAGAGCGCTGGAACTGATCGCGGCGAAAGAAAAAAAACCGGCGAAGAAAAAAGCGACAAAGAAGAAGGCCGCCAAAAAGAAAGCGACCAAGAAAGCAGCGACAAAAAAAGCGGCCAAGAAGACAACGAAAAAGGCCGCGACTAAAAAGGCGCCTGCGAAAAAGACCGCCGCCAAGAAAAAGACGACGAAGAAAAAAACCGCGACTTAAGCGCATCGCTTGCGCATTTTAAATCGGCGTTAACGCTGCGATTCCCAAAATTGTGCAGCGCAAAATAATTTCATCGTCTGTTCGCGAAACCATCGTCGAACTGTCACCAATGCTCCCTATCTCGCGCGGCGAGCCGGCAAGCCCGGCTGGCTCTCATGACAACCCCGAGAAGGAGTTTGCAAATGACCCGCGCCCTCGCCGCCGCCGCTAGCGTCGCTCTTTTAAACATCAGCCTTGCCTCGGCGAATACCGACATCGCTATTGACGACGTGCCGGAAAAAGTTCTCGACACGGCCATCCGCACCGCCCCCGGCGTGACCTTCGATCGCGTCAGCATCGAGACCGAAAACGGGGTCTCCATTTACGAATTCGAAGCAACCGACCATGCCGGACGACATATTGAAATCGACGTGACTGAAAACGGCGATCTCGAAGAAATCGAAATGGAGCATGACTTTGACGACCTTCCGGATGTCGTCGCTGCAACGCTCAACGATACGGTCCCGGGCTTTGAACCGGACTATGTGGAGTTCTCCGTTCGCCAGACGGCGCCGATCTATGTCTATGAATTCGATGGCTCCTATGAAGGCCGCCCCGTGGATATCGAAATCGCGGAAGACGGCGAACTGCTCGTCTTCACGCACGGATTATCCAGTTAAATCATGGCGTTCCGGCGGCGGCGCCAGACGCCGCCGGAAACCTTCTGAATTTTCGGCCGTTTCTTAACCCGCTCGTATCTTTCATGTCTTTAACGTTCGGGCGGCGCATCTTGCGCCTGTCCCCGGATATGAAAGACTATGCGAATGTATCGGGCCGCCGCAGTTTTGGTTCTTTTAAATTTCATCGGCGCATGCGCTTCGGCGCCGTCCTCGCCATCCAGCGGCCCGGCGTTTTCCTCTCTCGCCCTGTGTTCCGGCGTCTCCATTTCGAATGCGCCCGCAACTGACGGCGCAAGGCGTATCGTTGGTTACGACCCGCAAGCGACGGTGAAAGGCGCAACGCTCTGGCGGGCGCCCGTGGAGGCGTGCGTATCATCCGGTTACGGGCCGCGACGCGGCGGCGCGGGCTCCTTTCATCATGGGGTCGATCTCTATACGGGGCGGCCTGCGCCAATCTTCGCCGGCGGTGACGGCGTTGTTGCAGCCGTCGAAAGCCTGCGCGGCTATGGCAAAACGGTGCTGATCCGCCATGGGCGCGGCGTCGAAACACGCTATGCGCATCTGTCCGCCTATGCGCCGGGACTGAAACGCGGCAAACGTATCTCCATGGGTGAGTACATTGGCCGAACCGGCGACACCGGCAATGCGACGGCGGTTCATCTCCACTACGAAATATTAGTGGACGGACGGCACCATAACCCCCTGACGGTGGGCCAGCGTTAGCGTTCGCGCTTTGAGGCGAAGCGTGCTAACCGATGTCTACAACTTCAAATTGAAAGCAGACATTTGGCCAAGCGCGTAAAATCCAAATCCGGACCGAAAAAGACCGGCCTTCCCTCTAAAAAAGACATTATCGCCTATCTGAAAGACGCCGATAGCGAAGTCGCGCGGCGCGACATTGCGCGTGCCTTTGGCGTGAAAGGCGAAGCGCGCGCCGATTTACGCAGGCTTTTGAAGGAACTCGACGAAGAAGGCGCCATCAACTTGAAGGGCGGCAAGCGCATCGAACGCGCCGACGCCCTGCCGCCTGTAGCGCCGATCGACGTCATGTCGGTGGATGATGACGGCGACCTTCTGTGCATGCCGGCGAACTGGCGCGGCGAGACCGAGCCGCCCCTGATCCGCCTTTCGGCGCGGCGCGCCGCCAAAGTGAAACCGTCGCCCGGCGTTGGCGACCGCCTCCTGGCACGGCTCTTTCCCGCAGGCGATGACGGCTATGACGCCGATGTCATCAAGGCCATCGGCAAAGGCGCACACCGGTTCCTCGCCGTCTTTCACAAAAAACGGCGCGGCGGCGTCGCCGAGCCGGTGGAGCGGCGGGCGCGCGACAACTTCACCATCGACGATGGCGACGAAGGCGGCGCCAAGGACGGCGATCTCGTCTGGATCGAAACCAAAAACGCCCGCGGCTATGGTCCAAAGAAAGGGCGCGTGCGCTCTATCGCAGGGCATATTGACGACAAGCACGCCTTTTCCACCATCGCGCTGGCCAATCACGGCATCCCGACGGACTTTCCCGCCGCAGTCCTCGCTGAGGCGGAAAAGGCGAAACTGCCGCCTCTGGGCGAGCGCACCGATCTGCGTGAGACGCCGCTCATCACCATCGACCCGGCGGACGCCAAGGATCACGACGACGCCGTCTTCGCCGAGGCTGATGACGATCCGGAAAATCCGGGCGGCTTCCGCGTCATCGTCGCCATCGCCGATGTGAGCTGGTTCGTGAAACCGGACTCCGACCTCGACAAGGAAGCCTTGAAACGCGGCAACTCAACTTATCTGCCGGACCGTGTCGTTCCCATGCTGCCGGAGCGTTTGTCGAACGACTTGTGTTCGCTCCGCGCCGATGAGGACCGGCCCTGCCTCGCTGTAGAGATGACCATCACCTCGGGCGGCGTAAAGAAGCGTCATCATTTTATGCGCGCTCTTATGCGCTCACACGCGAAACTCGCTTATGAAGAAGCCCAGGAGATCAGCGACGGGGGGCCTGCCTCGGCGCAGATCCAGAGCGTTGTCAAAACGCTTTACGACGCCTTTCACGCGCGCATGAAGGAACGCACCAAACGCGCGCCATTGGACCTCGATCTCCCTGAACGCAAAATTATTCTCGATGACAATGGCGACGTTGAAAAAGTCATCAAGCGCGAACGTTTCGACGCCCATCGCGTGATCGAAGAGTTCATGATCCTTGCAAATGTGGCGGCGGCCGAGGCGCTAGAGCGCGCAAAAACGCCGCTGATCTATCGCGTCCATGACGAGCCCGACCCGGAAAAACTTGATTCCGTGCGCGATTATCTGGACACGCTCGATTATTCACTATCCAAGGGCGCAATCCGGCCCGCGAATTTCAACCAGCTTTTAAAAATTGCAGGCGAGCGCGACCAGAAGGAAATGGTCTCCGAAGTGGTCCTGCGCTCGCAGCGCCAGGCGATTTACGACACCGAGAATGTGGGCCATTTCGGTCTTAATCTCGGCCGCTATGCGCATTTCACTTCGCCCATCCGCCGCTATGCCGACCTCACCGTCCATCGCGCGCTCGTCAAGGCGTTCAAACTCGGCGCCAACGGACAGACCGAAGCGGAAGCAAAAGCGCTTCCCAAGATTGCCGAAACCATATCCGATCTCGAGCGCCGCTCCATTGCCGCAGAGCGTGAGTCCAATGACCGCTATCTCGCCGGCTATCTGGAAGAAAAAGTCGGCGCCGAGTTCGAGGCGCGCATTCGCGGCGTCACCAAATTCGGTCTCTTCGTCATGCTCGACGAAAGCGGCGCCGATGGTTTCGTGCCCATGCGCTCCATCGGCTTCGAACGCTTCCGGTTTGAGGAAAAGGAACACGCGGTGATCGGCGAAACCACGGGCGGGATTTATCGCCTCGGCCAGCCGGTCAAGGTGAAACTTGCGGAGGCGGCGCCGTTAACGGGCGGGCTTCGCTTCGAAATGCTGTCCGATCCCCTGCCCGGATCGCCGAAACGCAAGGGCCGTTCAGGAAAGCCATCCAAGCCGGGCTATGGCAAAAAGTCCAAAGCCAAAAAACGCTCGCCGTCAAAAGGCAAGCGCGAGAAACCGGCAAAGAAAAAGCGCGGCAAGGCAAACGCCAAGCCGCGCCGGGGCTAGACTTATCTACGCCTTGTGCTTGACAGGCTCAGCGTTCTCTAGCCCCCAAACCTTTAACGCGAAGGCGTAAAGATGCGCGCGCTCATCAAGGCGCTCAAAGCGCGCCGCCGAACCGCCATGCCCTGCGCCCATATTCATCCGCAACACAAATGGCCCGCCCGTCGCCTCATCGCGCAGACGCGCGATCCATTTCGCAGGCTCCCAATAAGTGACGCGATAATCGGCGAGCCCCCCAGTCGCCATGATTGGCGGATAGGTCGCATCTTGAATATTATCATAAGGGGAATAGGCGGCGATCCAGTTATACTCTTCCTTGCTGGTGATCGGATTGCCCCACTCCTCCCATTCCGGCGGCGTCAGCGGCAGGTCGGCGTCAGAAATGGTGTTGATCACATCCACAAACGGCACCGCGGCGATAACGCCGCCATAAAGATCCGGCCGCAGGTTCAGTGACGCGCCGACAAGCAATCCGCCGGCGCTGCCGCCATAGCTGACGATGCGGCCCGCCGACGTATAGCCGTCTTTGACCAGCGCCTCCGCCGCCGCATTGAAGTCGGTGAAGGTGTTCATCTTTTTGTCGAGCTTGCCATCGAGATACCATTGCCGGCCCTTGTCGGCGCCGCCGCGGATATGAGCGATGGCGTAAACGGCGCCGCGGTCGACGAGCGGCAAAATATTCGTCGAGAAGGACGCCGCTGTCGCGTAGCCATAGGAGCCATAGCCGTAAATCAGCGCCGGGGCCGAGCCGTCCCTTGGCGTTGTCTTGAGACGCAGGATGGTCACCGGCACTTTGGCGCCGCCTTCGCCTTCCGCCTCGATCCGCTCGACAGCATACAGGGATGCGTCGTGCCCGCTCGGCACTTCCTGTGTTTTCAAGAGCGTGCGTTTACGCGACGCCATGTCATAGTCGAAGGTCTGTTCCGGCGTTGAGGGCGATTCATAAGTGAAACGAATGACGCTGGTGTCGTATTCAAATCCTTCATCCATGCCGAGGGCGTAAGCCGCCTCATCGAAGGACACTTCGTGAGCGTCGCCTTCATAAGTAGAAATCACGATGCGCGGCAGGGCGTTCTCCCGCTCCATCCGGACGATGTAATCCTTGAAGGTTGTGAAAGTGACGATTTGACTGCCCGGCCTATGCGGCAGCCAGTCTTTCCAGTTCTCCCTGCCCGGCGCCGTGACCGGCGCCGTGATGATCTTGTAATCGACAGCATCGTCGGCGTTGGTCTTGATGAAAAAATGATCGCCATGGTGCTCCGGCGCATATTCCACGTTCGCTTCGCGCGCGGCGATCAGCGTGGGCGCCGTTTGAGGCGCATCGGCGGGAATAAACCGGGCCTCGCTGGTGACGTGATTGCCGGAATAAATGAAAATATAGGCGCCGCTCTGGCTTTTTGAAACATCGAGAAAAAAGGCGTCATCCGGCTCTTCATAGACAGTTGCGTCATTTGCCGGATCATCGCCAAGTCGATGCAGCTTCACCCATTTCGAACGTTGATTGTCATCGCGCTCCACATAGAAGAAGCTCCCGGAGTCGGCCGCCCAGACGGCGCCGCCCGCATCAGCGCTTTCGATGGTTTCGGGATATTCCTCTCCGGTCGCCATATTGCGGATGCGGATTGAATAATATTCAGATCCCAGCCGGTCGGTGGCGACAGCCGCAAGCTTGTGATCGGGGCTATGAGCCACATCGCCAATGGAGAAAAACTCGGAATCACCCCGCTCGGCGTCGCCATCATAGATGACCTGTTCATCCCCGCCCGTCACTGACTTGCGCATGAACACGGGATATTCCCCGCCTTCGCGGAACTTCGTCCAGTATTTCCAGTCACCGTCTTTGGCCGGAACCGAGCTGTCATCCTCCTTGATGCGCCCGCGCATCTCCTCAAAGAGTTTCTTGCGCAAGGGCTCAAGATCTTCGGTTACCGACCCATAATAGGCGTTCTCCGCCTCCAGCATTTTACGGATGTCGGCGGTCAGTTTTGACGGATCGCGCAACACATCCTGCCAGGCGTCGTCGCGCAGCCAGGCGTAATTGTCGACGCGCGTTACGCCATGCTGCGTAATGTCGACAGGGCGCTTTTCAGTAGCGGGCGCAGCGATCTTGCGCGCTTCTTCGAAGGGGTCGCGCTGAGGCATGATGTTCTCTTTTTTTACCGGCTTGGTCCATGAGGACAGGCTTTCCTATCGGCCAGACTTAGTATGCTTGCAGGGGTTGAAGCAATCTATTCAGGTCATTGTTTTTCATAGATTTTCCTTACCGTCTTCAGACAGCGAAAGAGGCGGCGCCCATAACAATCCGGTGAGACCCGGCAATCCTCTCTGGCCTATCCCTCCATGCGCCCGCATATGGGGTTCAATAAGAAGGAGACAGCCCATGAAGACGTTCTTTTCCGCCCTCGCCGCCTGCGCCTTTGTCGGCGCCGCCGCCTGCGCCGAGGACGCATCGGACAAGAACCAGTCGATTGAGACAACCGCCAGCGCCGTCTTCGCCGGCGGCTGTTTCTGGTGCATGGAATCGGACTTTGAAAAACTCGACGGCGTTGGCGATGTGGTTTCCGGCTATGCTGGCGGGCTGAAACAGAACCCCACCTACAAAGACCATGAAGGCCACCGTGAAGTGGTGCGCGTGCCCTACGATCCGTCCGTCATCACCTATCGCGAGCTTGTCGATTATTTCTTCCGCCATGTGGACCCGCTGGATGACGGCGGACAGTTTTGTGATCGCGGCCATGCCTATACAACCGCAGTCTTCTACGCCAACGCTGATGAATATGACGCCGCCCTCGCTTCCAAAGAAGAAGCGTCAGCAGAACTTGGCCAGGACGTGGTGACGCCCCTTGTTGAGTTCACTCAGTTCTGGGATGCGGAAGATTATCATCAGGATTATTACAAGAAAAATCCTGTGCGCTATCGCTTTTACCGCACCAGTTGCGGGCGCGACCGCCGTGTGAAAAAGGTCTGGGGAGACCACTAGCCCAAACAAAAACGCCGCTGCAAAGCAGCGGCGTTTTCAAATGTGACGCAAGCCGATTTTTATTCGATCGTCTGCTTTTCGTTGTCGGCGCCCGGGATCGGGAAGCCGCGATCGCGCATCAAAGCCTCGATATTGGCGTCGCGCCCGCGGAATGCGCGATAGGCGTCCGCAGGATCGACGGCGTTACGTGGTGCGAAAAGGTTGTCGACGAGCTTTTTGGCGACTTCCTCATCATAAAAACCGCCCGGCGCTTCGGCGAAGGCTTCAGCAGCATCCGATGTCAGGACGTCCGCCCACATATAGCCGTAATAACCGGCGGAGTAGCCTTCGCCTGAGAAGATGTGCCCGAAATGCGGGGACCGGTGGCGCATGGGCAGCTCATCCGGCATGCCGAGCTCTGCAAGCGTGTCACGCTCAAACTGGTCCGGGTCGATGCCCGTCGGATCGACCATGTGATACTTCATGTCAACGAGCGCCGACGCCAGATACTCTGTCGTATCGAACCCCTGCTTGAAGGTCGACGCCGCCTTGATCTTGTTCACAAGCTCTTCCGGCATAGGCTCGCCGGTTTCCGCATGCACAAGGTAGTTGTCGATCACCTTGTCGGTGGACAGCCAGCGCTCAAGCAATTGCGACTGGAACTCGGTGTAGTCGCGCACGCCGCCATTGAGCGTCGGATAGTCCACATTGGATGAAAGATAATGAAGCGCATGACCGAACTCGTGGAAGAACGTTTCCGCGTCGTCCCATGAAACGAGGACAGGCTGTCCCGGCGCAGGCTCGACAAAGTTGGAATTGTTCGTCGCCAACACCGTTTTCTCAATCCCGTCCAATGTCTCATGCCCTCGGAAACCGGAAGCCCAGGCGCCGGAGCGTTTGCCCTGACGGGCGAACGGATCGAGATACCACAGGCCAACGAGTTTGCCCGAGGTCTTGTCGGTCACTTCCCAGACGTGAACGTCTTCCTGCCACACCGGCACAACGCCGTCTTCAATCGGCGTGAACTCGAAATTGAACAACTCGCCGGCGACCATGAACATCGCCTCACGCAGCTTATCGAGCTGGAGATATTGCTTCACCTCATCGGAATTAAGGTCGTATTTCGCCTTGCGGACCTTTTCCATGTAATAGCGGTAGTCCCAGGGCGCGATCTCAAAATCGCCGCCTTCGGCGTCAACGATCGCCTGCATTTCAGCGACTTCTTCCTCAACGCGCGCGACCGCCGCCGGCCACACCGCCTCCATCAAACCGAAGGCCGCTTCCGGGGTCTTCGCCATGCGGTTCTGCAACCGCCACGAGGCGTAATTGTCATAACCGAGGAGCTTAACCCGCTCGTCGCGAAGCTGAAGGATCTCCGCGATGATGGCGTTGTTGTCATAGTCGTCGCCATGGTCGCCGCGGCTGTAATACATCTCCCAAACCTTCTGGCGCAGTTCACGATTGTCCGCGAACGTCAGGAACGGGTCCATGGAAGAGCGCGTGTTGGTGACGGCGTAGGCGCCGTCGCCGGGCTTTGCTTCCGCAGCCGACTTCGCCGCCGCCATGAAATCGGCCGGCAGCCCGCCCGCTTCGTCCTCATCGAAATAGACCGCATATTCTTCCTCGTCGTGAAGAACATTGTTGGCGAACTTGGTGTGAAGCTCTGCAAGACGCTTGTTGATGTCCGCATAACGCTCTTTCGCTTCGCCTTCGAGGGTGGCGCCATTGGAAGCGAACCCGTCATAAGTCAGCCAGACAAGGCGCTGCTGATCAGGACGGAGGCTCTTATACTCATCGCCCTCATAAACCGCCTTCACCCGCGCGAAGAGCTCCTGGTTCTGGCTGATTTTCGAGAAAAACTCCGAAAGCTTCGGCGCCATCTCGCTCTGGATTTCCCGGAACTCCGGCGATGACATATTGGACGACCAGATGCCCCAATAGGAAAAAACACGGCCAATCTCATCGCCGGTTTTTTCAAGCGCGATGATCGTGTTCGCAAAGGTCGGTTCTTCCGGATTGTTTACAATCGCGTCGACCTCGGCGAGGTTCTTTTCCATGCCCGCTTCGAGCGCCGGTTTGACGCCGGAAATGTCCCACTGATCGAAATGCGGCACGCCGTTATAGGGGCCGTCAAACGGCGAAAGAAGAATGTTCGCCGCATCGCTGTCCGCCGTCGCCGGCTCCAGCCCGGCGAAAAGATCGCCAATGTCTTCGTTTACGTCTTGGGTCATCGTCGCCTGTTCTGTTTCTGACGGCGCCGCCGCATCATTGGTCGCGCCCTCACGCCCGCAGCCATAAAGAGCGACTGACAGCGCTCCCATGGCCGTCATTGTCGATACAAGAGTTTTCATCCGCATAGGTGCGGCTCCTTCCTTATCTGATATTCAGCTATGCCCAAACCCGCCTTCACGCCCAGCAAAAGCGGCCCCTAAGTTGGGCGGTATCCTGATCGGCTGCGGCGGCCCTTGCAAGCCTGAAGGGGTGGGCTCTAAACGGTTCACCGCAAAATCCCCTCGCTTCATCGGCGGCTCGCGCCCTCACAAAGAAGGCTGCTGCTGGGAAATACAGTGGAAAGACCCGCCGCCGGTGAGAATGTGAGAAGAATCGACCGCGCAAAAATAAGGCCGCTCGATCACCGCCTTCAGAACTTCCGCCGCTTCAAGCCCGGCCGCAGCGCTTCCGGTCAGCTTTTCATAAGACGGCATGATCACCGAATGATTGGCGATATAAAAATTCATGTGGCTGGCCGCGACAGGCTCGCCATCGAATTCCGCCCGCCCTGGCGACGGAACAGTGATGACTTCAAGTTTACGCCCTGACGCGTCGGTCGACGAGGAAAGCGTTTTCTCAATCGCTGCCAGTACAGCCGCATTCGGGTCGTCGCCTGCCGGACGCATACAGACAACTTTTCCGGGCGCAACAAAACGCGCGAGATTGTCCACATGGCCGTCTGTATGATCGCCCAAAAGCCCTTCATCGAGCCAGATCACTTTTTGCGCGCCGAGCGCGGCGGTCAACACCGCCTCCACGTCCCGCTCGCTCATACCGGGATTTCGATTCTTGTTGAGCAGGCATTGGCGGGTCGTGATGAATGTCCCTTCGCCGTCTGTTTCGAGGGCGCCGCCCTCCCCGATAAAATCGTCGAACCGGCGCAACCGCACATCCGCGCGCTCGGCAATGATGTCCGCAATATGGTCATCTTCAGGAAGCTGGTATTTCCCGCCCCAGCCATTAAAGCAAAATGCGCTGGCGACCAGCGCGCCGCCTTCATCCTTCACAAAGACGGGTCCCGTGTCGCGCAGCCAGATATCGCCGATCGGCGCCTCATGGATCGTCAGCATGTCCGGCTCCGGCAGGCGCGAGCGCATGATCTCCGCGGCGGCAATGGCGTCGGTCCCACGCGCCAGCAGGCGCACCGGCTCACCATAAAGACCGCCGCCGGGGAACAGGATCGCCCGGATGAAATCCTCCACTTCGGCGCGAGCGGGCCCAAGGTCGTCCTCCCACAGATCGGCGGCGCTGGGCCATCCAATCCAGACAGCCTCATGAGGAGCCCATTCGGCAGGCTGGCGGCGGGAGGAAAGCATAAGCGGTCCTTAAAACTGTCTCATTCGATTGCCGCTCCGCGGCTTTCGCCCTATATAGGCGTCTGCGGAGCGATCCGCGACATAGAAATCTTCGGGGCGGGGTGAAAGTCCCCACCGGCGGTAATGCGAAAGATTTACGCTTTCGACGAGCCCGCGAGCCGAGGCGAAACGGCCTTCCAAGGCCGCTAACCAAAGCAGGATTCCGGTGAGAGCCCGGAGCCGACGGTCACAGTCCGGATGAGAGAAGATTGACGCAGGAAGGAGGATGCATCATTGCGTCCGCCTTTCAGGCACGCATGCAGGCGGATTCCGTCCTGCTGCGCGCATATGGCGTTAATGCGAACCTTGTTCGCCTTCCCTCCTCATCCCCGATCTCGAAACGGCGCGTTTGCGCCAAGGCTCGAAACGGCGCCTTCGCGCCAGGGCTCGAAACGGCGCCTTCGCGCCAGGGCTCGAAACGGCGCGTTTGCGCCAGGGGATAATGTGATGCGTAAGGCTGGTTTGAGTTTTGCCCTTTGTTTCGCTGCGGGAACGGCGTGGGGGCAGGAAGCCTCCACCCGCGATGAAATCATTGTGGTGGCGGACCCGCTGGAACTGGTCGAACTCAACGCCAGCCGCGCGGTAACGGGGCTGGACCTTTCCTACGCCGAAGCGCCGCGAACCGTGAATGTCATCTCCGATGCGCTGATTGACCGCTTCTCCATCGAAACCGTCGACGATCTCGCCGCCTTCGCGCCCGGAACCTTTACCGGCAGTTTCTTCGGCGTGCCGGGTGCGGTGTCCTTACGCGGCAATCGCGCCGACACTTATTTTCGCGGCTTCAAGCGCATCGAAAATCCCGGAACTTTCCCGACGCCGCTTGGCGCCAGCGAACGCATCGAGATCGTTAAAGGCCCGACGCCGGCGATCTATGGCGCGGGCCGCGTCGGCGGTTTCCTCAATATCACGCCTCTGACGGCGCGCACGGCGAAAGACGTGAACGCTGAAGGTCATCTCCTGGCGCTTGAAGGAACGGTTGGCTCTTATGACAAGCGCATCATTCGCGGCGACGCAGGCCTCGCCTTCGATCTGGGCGGGCGCGACGGCGGGCTTTACGCGCACGGCGAATACGAAAATTCAGACAGCTTCTATCGCGGCATATCGCCGGAAAGAACGCTCGTGCAATCGGCCTTCACCTTGGCCGACGACAATTTCGAGGCGGAGATTGGCGGCGCGTATTTCAACTCCAGCGGCTACAAACAAACGATCGGCTGGAACCGCGTCACACAGGACCTCATAGACAACGGAACATATATCACCGGCCGCGACACCGACCTCGCGGACCTCAATAGCGACGGCAAGTTGACGCCGGATGAGGTCGACGCCGCGGTCGGGTCGTTTTTTGGCACGTCCAATATCCGTCAGCTGGTCGATTTCGGCGTCTTCCCCTCACCTGCATTTGCGCTCGATCAGGGCGTTGGCGAGACGACCCTCTCCCCGCGCAATGTTTATATCGCCGGCGAAGACATCGCCGACGCTGAGACCCTCACCGCCTATGCCGATGTCGCCTGGACGTTGGGGGACGACACGCTGCGCCTGCAAGCCTTTTACGATTCTATGGATAGCGATCTCTATGTGAGCTACGGCTTCGCAGCGGAATATGTCGCCGACGTTTACGAACTGCGCGGCAGCTACGCGTTCGATATCGGCTCAGGCCCGCTGACCCTCGACGCACTGATTGGCGCATCCTATCGTTCCTATGACAATGAAACCCGACAGACATTTCTTTCCGGCTATCTCGCCGTCGACCGGCGCGACCTGAGTGTCGGGCCGACCGGAAGCGATATTTTCGACGATCCGTTTTCACAAGACGTAAACGGCATTGGTTGCGACACCGATCTCGATTCAAAAACAACTGACCTTGCTTTCTTCGCCGTCACCGACCTCGCTTTTTACGAACGCCTGCACCTTCTGGCGAGCTTGAGGCTTGACCGTTTCACCGCCTCCTCGATCAACACCGGGAACACGATCTTCAATCCGGCTCTGGGATTCACACGCTTCAAGGACAGTGACTTTCAGCCAAGTTATGAGCTGTCCTTACGTTACGACGCGTTTGACGCCCTGTCGTTTTACGCCACTTACGCAGAGAACAACGCGCTCGAAACCAATGACGGCGGCGGTATCGAGGTGGATCGCATTGACCAGGAAAATTTTGTCGCCGATTCCGAACTCTATGAAGCCGGCCTGAAACTCTCACGCCGTGACCTTGCAGGCTCTCTCGCTTTTTATCGCCAGACCCGCCAGCGCTCAGACCCGTTCGGCAATCTCGATGAGGAAACGTCGAAAGGCGTTGAGGCGGAACTTAAGTACCTTCTGTCCGACAGTTTTTCTGTCAACGGCGCCGTCACCTGGCAGGAAACGCGCATCGGCGCGCCCGGCGCCTGTGGCTCCGGCAATGGCGAGTTCGTGGTCATCCCGCCCGCTCGCGCCGGCCTCGCGCCCACCGATGGCTATGGCGGCCTCTTTGCGGCGCTTAACGCCTCCTGCCTGATGGAACTTCAGGATGGGTATGCGCGCAACACTGCGCCGGAATGGCTCGCCTCCGGTTTCGTCACCTATACCGGCCCGCAAACGCGCTTCGGCGCCTTTGGCGCGTCGCTTGGCGCGGTTTATGTGGGCGAGACCGGCGGCAAGATTGAAAACGCCATCACCCTTCCCGACTATGTACTGGCGAAAGCGGCGCTCTTTTACGAAATGGGCAATGTTTCTGTGATCGCCAATGTCGACAATCTCTTCGACAAGCGTCATTTCATTCCCGTCCAGAATGTCTATGAAGAAGTCGGCGTCCTGCCCGGGCGCGGACGCGAATTCACCATCACCTTACAAGCGAAGTTCTAGGAGCCGTCATGTTTGTTTCAAAACGGGCGGCCGGACTGTTCCTCGTCCTCAGCCTGATCTTCTTTCACATCACCGCGTCGACTTTCGCGTCGCTTGGCGTTGTCCTGCCTGCGATGATCGCGGAGCTGCAGTGGAGCTGGACGGAAGCAGGCTTCGGTTTTACCGCGCTGGCGCTCTTCACCGGGTTATTCAGCCCTGTCGCAGCGGAGAGCCTGAAACGGCTTGGCCTGCGCGGCAATTATGCAGCCGGTGGCATGAGCATGGCGGCCGGATTTGCGTTGCTCGCCGCTGCTCATAGCCTTTTGCCTTATCTTGTTGCGACGTCGTTGCTCGGCGCCGGCTTCGCCCTCCTCGCCAATGTGCCGAGCACCTATGTCATTGCACAGACCGTGTTGGTGAAAAGGCGCAATTTCATGATCGGCGCCTATCTCGCCGCCGGCGGCGCTGGCGGCGTTGCAGGACCGCTCCTCGCCCACGCCCTCATTGAGGGGGGCGGAGACTGGCGCCAATATTGGCGCCTCGCCATGGGACTCATGCTGGCGCTGACGGCTGCGTTCTTTATCTTCGCCGACAGCCGATTTCTGTCTCGCGCCCCGGAGCGAACAGAAGAGGCCGCGCCCGAAGCCGACAAAACGGCGCCTCGCGACTGGACCTTGAAAGAAACACTGCGCGCGCCTGCCTTTTATCTCATCGGCGGCGCTTTGATGGCTGCTTATTTCTGCGGCGTTTCCGTTTCAAGCTGGGCGGTGACGCATCTAACGGGCCTCGGTTTGTCCGCAGGCTTCGCCAGCGGCATGCTCAGTCTACACGCAGCGTCCAACGCCGTCGCGCGCGCCGCCGGCGGCGTCGCCGTCAAACAGTTGCGGGCGCGCCATCTGCTGATCGCAGGTCTTGGCGCTGAAGCCGTCGGCATGCTCGCGCTTTCTTTCGCCTCGAACACCGCCATCGCTGTAGTCTTTGCGGTCTTTGAAGGCTTCGCCTTCGGCATGATCCTGTTCGCGACGACCGTGCTGACCATCGAATATTTCGGGCTTAAACACTCGCCCGCCATTCTCGGCGCCATGAATCTCTTCGCGACTGTCGCCATGCTCGGCCCGACATTGACAGGGCTGACTGGCGATCTCTTCGGCGGGTTTTCGCCGATCTTCATTATTTACGGTGCAGGCGCAGCGACCCTCGCCTGCGCAGCCTTCTTCATTCACAACCCGAACGAAAACTGATCAAGGCTCATCGCGTTTTACACATGTCAATTGCCGTCGCGGCGCTTCGTCCGGCGCGAATTTGCGCCTGAAAACAGCTCACGGTCGTCTGGTGATTAAGCGTTCCCGCACATAAGGCGACTGCTTCAGACCACGGCCATATGGACCCGTCGCCGCGGCTCACATTGTTCGAGATAATATTTTCAAAGCAACGCCCCGGCTCAAGCGAATTCTCGGCGCCGGCGCAAAGGCGATTGAGATTTGCCTCCGCCCAATGCTTTTCGCCGCTCGGACCCCAGACGATGCGATCCTGAATGCTGTTGCGACAAATCTTGCGATCAGCCGCCGGCGGCGGCTTCCGATCAAGCGGTTCAACGGGTTCTATCGGACCGCCAAGCCGCCGGTCAGGAACCTGCGTTGCGCCGCCGCGCGTAGCCGCATCATCAAGCGTCGCGAAACCGTAAAAGCACTCGCCGTCAGCCGGCTTTGCAATAGAAGTTTTTGCAGTTGTCGGGTCGAGCAGCGCCGGCGTTTTGATGTCGTCGGTTTTCGACGCCATCTCGCTAACGCCGATCGCCGTCCCATGTTTTGACATCACGGCGCCCTGGACTGCGATGCCTGGCGCAATGATGATATCATATTGTAGCTGGAAGTCTTTTTGCCCTGCGGCGGAATAACGAACCGACACCGTTTCATCGCCAGAGCGGTTTCCCGAAATGACTGTTCCGCCCGGCGCCTTCACCGAGCCGGCGCAGAGAATATGGCCCGACTCAAAATTATCGACATAGCGAAAAGCGTTATCCACCGCCTTCGTTTTGTAACGCCCGGCATGTCCAGCCAAAGCGAGCGCGCCTGACGCTGTGACGCGAGCCGTATCGCCATAGGAAAGCATGCGGTTGCCGTCCCGGTCGCCGACAAGAGAAAGCGCCAGTGCAGCGCGCGCATTTCTCAAGACCGGAACGGTGACGGTGAAGCCAGACTCAACGACCACGTCAAGCGATCCGGCCGCAATGCGCTCGCCTTTTTCATTCAGCAAATTAACGGTCGCAAGATAATTTTCATGATCCGGATCAACGCTCGCATCCCATAAACGGGCGCTCCAATATCCGCTATCCAGACGCTCCATGGCGTAAACGCCGCCTGTCGTCGCCGGACGATGGCCGACATAGCGTTCGCCTGTAGGCCTTCCGTCGCTAAACGTTTTTTCGATAACCATCTCCGCGGCGATAAACTCTTTCCCGGGAACGAAATCTGTCAGAAGAGCAATACTGAGACGGCGGTCTTCAGCGCCTGCAGGGCCGGTCAAAAGCACGATGGAGACAATAAGGACGAAGAGCATTCGCATGGCTTTTGCTCCCAAAGTTCACAGAGCCAAAAGGATTACCGCTCCAAGGATCGCATAAAGCGCTCCGAATAACCACGGGTCGAGATTTGTCCCTGTAATACAAAAAAAAAGGCGGCCCGAAGGCCGCCTTTCCCCACCATATCTCTTGCGAGATTAGAATTCGTACTTCACGCCGACGCGGATCTGCCAGACAGAAGCACGCGTCACCGGCGACTGGATCGATTCCGGCGTCACGGTTTCGAAGTCCGTGAAGATATATTCGCCGTTCGGGCCTAAACCGGACTCGTCAAGTTCAACCAGCTCAACGCTTCCAGGGAAGCCAGCCTGATTAATGACACCCCATTCGTCATTGATGAGGTTGCCAATGTTGTCGAGGACAACAAACGCTTTGGTTTTGTGACCGCCAAGAACGCCCGGCAGTTCCTGCTCAATGCGCAGATCCCACTGGGAGAACCAGTCAGACTGGAACCCGTTACGCGGTGCGATCTGACCGGCATATTCGTCAAGACCAAGATCGTTAATCATGGCGAAGAATGCCGTTGTGTCGAATCCGGCGTCGAAGATCACATTCGGATCCATCGGACCGGTCGGTACATAGAAGAGGTGACGGTCATCAAGACCATCGCCGAAGAGATCGCCGCCGCCCACAAAGTTAAAGCTGTAGGGACGAGACTGCGAAATTACACCGAACAGATCGATGCTGGTGTAGTAGTCGCTGAAGATCGGGAAATCGACGCCAGCGCGAACGGTGAAGCGATGCGGCACTTCATAGTTCGAATTGGCCAGACCCGGATTATTCGGATCGGATGTCGAGAAGTTCACGAAGTTCGAGAACGCGACCGAAGACGTCATCGGGTTGCGGTCTTTTGCATCCGTGTAGGCGTAAGCAAGCGTCCAGTTGGCGCGAGCGGCGCCGAACTCATAGTCTTTCGACAGAGCCGCAGAGAACACTTTCTGCTTGCCGCCGTCATTGTTGGTTAGGATGAAGTCCTGATTGAACGCGCGATCATCACACATGGCGGAAAGCGGATCGACACAATCCGGGTCCGAACGGTCGATGCTGGTGTAGATCGGACGGCCATCCGGCGCCGTGCCAACCGGCTCAAGCGTTGCATCGACAATGCCTGCGGCGTCCTTGTCATCCGTATAGATGAAATCGACCATCAGGTTATAGTTATCGCCGAAGACATAGGTTGCGCCGAGAGCAGCTTTCCACTGCGACGGAACCTTGAAGTTCGGGTCAATGGCGTTCACGCCCACATTCGCCGTACCGCCCGCAACGTCGTTGTAGAAGCTTTCAGGCACGCCCCAGAACGGACGCCCCATGCCGCCTTCGTCTTCAATAAAGGTGAAGGCGCCAAGCGTCGTGTCGCGGTCACTGACCTGAATGGTGGTGATGCCATCATTTTGATAGCTGTTGGACAGCCAGACATTCGGGTTGCCGCCGGAGAAGAGACCTCCGCCGCCGCGAATGGTCAAGTTGTCGGTGGCTTCCCAGTTAAAGCCGAAACGCGGCTGGAGAAGCCCCTTGCCGTCAAAGGTCTCCGTGTTCGCATAGCCGTTACGCGCAACGAAATTGTTGTTCAGCGCCGGGAAATCTTTTGAGCCATAGAAATCCCAACGGAAGCCGGCCGTGAAAGAAAGGCCGATTTCATCGAAATCAACTTCGTCCTGAACATACAGCGTATTGGTCGCGAACTTGAAGCTCGCAGCGCCGTCGTCCGGATTGTTGGTGCCGCCGGCGTTGCCGTAATAGATGTCGTCAACCAGGCCCATTTCAAAGGCGTCGATATTCTCATCCATCGTCGGGAAAAATTCGCTGTCGAAGCGATATTCGCCTTCCGTATGCTGGATGAAGAGGTTGAAAATATCGACCGTTTCACGCTCAAAACCAACGGTGAACAGGTTGTTGCCCATCTGGTAATCGGCCTTGAACTTCATGTTCAGGGTTTTGGTGTCGAGCTTATTCGAATGACGGGAGTCATCAGCGCCAAGATAAACGTTTGCGCCTTCGCCATTGTTGAACGTGCGAATACGCACCTCGCCGAAATCTGTACCGCCAACTGATTCCTGACGGGTGTCGTTTGTGGTGTAGGAAACGCGCGCTTCCGTCGAGAAATTGTCTGACCAGCTTGAGAAAATTTGACCGGAATAAGACGTCAGCTTGGTGCTGCGGTTATAATAATGGTCAAAAAATTCGTACTCATCCGGATCGTCGTCGGACGCCGTCAGGTTGTTGCCAGTGTTCCGGTTGAAGGTGAAAGAAGCACGGTGGAAGTCATTGATGTTCCAGTCGAGCTTGGCGAGAATTTTCTCATCATCTTCGCCCACAGAACTCGGCAACGGCGTCGGCGTGTAACCGTAAAGCGTCTGTGCGATGTCCACGATACGGTCAAGCTGCGCCTGAGAAACCCCCTGAACGCCAATCGCGCCGGCTTCCGCCGGTCCGCGACCGATAATGTTTGTTTCGTTGATCTTCTCGTAAGCGGCAAAGAAGAACAGCTTGTCCTTGATGATCGGGCCGGACAGCGTCGCGCCGAAGCGGAAGTTGCTGAAGTCACCCTTATCGAAGGAAGAACCTTCGATGGAACCGCCATTGAGCGAGTCATTGGTGTAGTCGAACCAGCCCGTGCCGTGGAATTCGTTAGAGCCGGACCGGGTGACGGCGTTGATGTTACAGCCGGTAAAGCCGCCATATTCAACGTCGAACGGTGCGAGCTCGACGGCGACCTGGTTGATGGCGTCGAACGGGAACGGAAGGCGTTCGGTCGGATAGCCGTTGGCGTTGAGGCCGAAATTGTCGTTCAGCTTGATGCCGTCGACGGTCAGGCTGTTGAAGCGGGGGCTCGCGCCGGCGCACTGCAGACCGTTGCCGTTGGATTCTTCGATGAAGAGGCGCGGGTCAGCGCGGATGATATCCTTGATGTCGCGGCTGACGGCCGGCGTGGACTGGAGATCATCGAAATCAAAAGTTGCGTTCGGGCCGAGCGCCACTTCGCCGACAGCGGAGCGCGTGGCGACAACGACGATTTCATCGCTGCCAGCGCTGGCGCGTGCAAGGCTGAAGGAAAGCGTTGTCGTGTCGCCGAGCGACAGGCGAACGCCTTCTACCGCTTCACCCTGAAAGCCAGCGCCGGTCGCGGTAACGGAGTAATTGCCGGTCGCGGACAGGTTTTGCAGGGCAAAACGGCCCTGCCCGTCGGTGGAGGTCCGGCGCGTCGTGCCGGTCAGCGTGTCGACAACCGTGATCGAAGCGCCGCTGATTGGCGAGCCGGCTTCGTCGGTGACAACGCCGCGAACGTCAGATGTCGTTTGCTGCGCATGGACAGGCGTCGGCGCGACCACCGTCGAGAAGGCGGTCGTGATTGCTACCGCCGCCACACCGGCGGAGAGCGTTTTCATTAGCTTCATGTTGATATTCCCCAAGCTGGAACTGATATGCCGCAACCCCGTCTGTGCGGCGCGAAATACGCGACTGGGCCTAGTCACATTAGATGACAAACTTGTGACAGGAAGGCTTGGTTTTGCTGAAACTTCTGCGACGTTTTTGGGGAAACTTCGAAGGCGCGATATTGTGGAAAAATATTGGTGGATTCACGCGAGGTTAGCGCGCGGCTGATATAGCATCACAGCAGCTTCCACTCCCGGGTTTATGAAATAGGCAACGAGTGTGTGCGCAATGCAACAGGGTCGGCGCGTTACATCCGCTCCGGCGCCGAGAAACCCAGTAATGAAAGAATGAGATCGAGCTGACCGCCGGCCGCCGTCGCCAGCGTCAGCCGCGAGGCGCGCAAATCCGCGTCCGCCTCATCCACGATCCGGCAGGCGGCGTAGAATTTCGAAAAGGCCTGCGCCAGCGCAAAGGCATGGTCACAGAGAAGATGCGGCAGACGCCGGCCATAGGCGTCGCGAACAGCGTCAGCAAAAGCCAGCAGCGTCAGCGCGAGATCAGCCTCTTCCGGCGCCGAGATCTTCACCGGCCCCGCCTCGCCCGCTCCGGCTGCCCTGGCCTTGGCCACCATGGAGCGCACCCGCACGCTGGCGTAGAGCAGATACGGGCCCGTCTTGCCCTCAAAAGCCATGAAGCGGTCGAGATCGAAAATGTAATCGCTGGTGCGCGGATTGGAGAGATCGGCGAATTTGAGCGCCGCGATCCCGACCTGGCGGGCGACCTTTTCCGTCTCCTCCGGGCTGTATCCTTCGGCGAAGCCGCTTTCGGTCAAGCGTTCCCGCGCCCGGTCCGTCACCATGTCGATGAAGTCCCTCAGCTTCAGCGTGCCGCCCTCACGGGTCTTGAACGGCTTGCCGTCCTTGCCGTTCATGGTCCCGAACCAGAGATGTTCCAGCCGCGTCTCGTCGAAATAGCCGGCCCTGTCGACCGCCCGGAACACCTGTTCGAAGTGAAGCCGCTGGCGCGCATCCACCACATAGAGAATGCGGTCTGGATCGAGCTCCCGCTTGCGGTCGACAATCGTCGCGACATCCGTTGCGTGATAGCCTACCGCCCCTTCGGAATTGACGAAGATGATGGGCGGCATCTCTTTCTTGTCGTCGTCCCGCGCGACGCGGATGATTTGCGCGCCGTCAGATTCTTCGACAATGCCGCGCGATTTCAGGTCTTCCGTCAGCTCGGGGATCAAGGGATCGGCGTCCGCCTCGCCTTTCCAGAGATCGAACTCCACATCGAGGTCGGCATAATCGCGCTTCATGGCGTTGACCGAAAGATCCACGAAATGCCGCCACAGCGCGCGATAGCCGGGCCGCCCGGCCTGCAGCTCTTTAGTCGCCTTGCGCGCGAGGTCGGTGCGCGCCTTGTCGGCCTTACATGCGGCCGAAGCGGCCGGGTACATTTCCTCAAGATCTGAAAGACTTATGGGCGACTCTTTGGGGAAAGGCCCCTTGGCGTCCGCATTGAAATACACAAGGTCCGGCTGGCGAATGCACAGTTCCGAGATGAGCTGGCCCATCTGCAAGCCCCAGTCGCCGAGATGCACATCCCCGATGACGTCGTCGCCGGCGAACCGCATGATCCGTTTCAGGCTTTCGCCGATAATCGCGGCCCGCAAATGCCCGACATGAAGAGGTTTGGCCACATTCGGCCCGCCATAATCGACGACGATCTTTTCCGGCGACGCGTTGGACCAGCCGCCGAGCCGGGCGTCCGCCGCCAGCGCATCGAGGCGCGCAGACAGAAAGTCCTTAGTCAGTTTTAGATTGATGAAGCCCGGGCCCGCGACCGTGACATCAGCGAATTCGGCGCGGGCGGAAAGCTGGTCCGCGATGGCGCCTGCAATCTCGCGCGGATTTTTTTTGGCGGCCTTCGCCGCAGCGAGCGCGCCATTACACTGGAATTGTGCAAGGTCCGGGCGGTCCGCCACTTTGACAGCGCCCAGCGCATGATCCAGCCCCTCGGCGGCGAAAGCTTCGCCGACGATTTCGGACAATTCATCTTTCAGGGTCATTTCAGATTCGGAAATTTCAGACTCTTGCCGGAACGGTTAAAGATCGCCTGCTGCGGCGTCACCGAAAAGCCGATAATGATTTCGAAGTTGATGCCGGAGATCGTTTCGTTAGCGCGCGGGATGATGATCTTGTCGATATCAACGCGCGCCGTCTCCACCGGGCGATCGCCGAAATTCACTTCAATCGGAAATTCCGACTTGGCGATGACTTCCGAATTTTTCCGGGTCACCGCCACGAAATAGGTGAAGGTTTTTTTGCCTTCCACGCCCTTCGCGCCTTTGCCAAAGGCGAGGTCGATGGTGAGACCGGCGTCGATCGGTTCATCCTCGAAATACCGGCAGGTCGAGGTCACATCCAGCACCTCGCCGGAATAGGCCACATTTTCAAGCGTTTGGTCGCCATCGAACTCGATAAAACGGGAGGCTTCGTTCAAAACCACGATATTTGGGCATGGCGCCGGGTTGGCCTCGCGGGCCGCACGCCGCTCACGGGCCTCATCACTCGCGCATCCGGTGGCGGCGAGTGCGGCGAAAAGCGCTGCGGCGGAGAGTTTCTTCATTAGCCAGAACCCTTATATCAAAGCACAATTCCGCCTTGAGACGGCCTTGGGAGAACCCCATATCCGCCGCAAGGAGGCCCCGCTTGCGGGGCATCATCTCGTAGCCTCTCACCGCTGACGGCGCAATGTCCCAAATGGCGGCGGATGAGGCTGACGCGACGAAACGCCCCCGAACGCCCATGAATAAGGACCGGCGATCCCAGTGCCCAGATCAGCACCCAAAAAAGCTGAAACCGTCAAACCGCCGCTGGCCGTGCGCCTCGCGGCGCCGCGGGGATTCTGCGCCGGCGTTGAGCGGGCGATTCGCACCGTTGAAGAGGCGCTCGCGCTGCATGGGGCGCCGGTCTATGTGCGCCACGAAATCGTCCACAACACGCATGTAGTGGCGCGTCTTTCAGCCATGGGCGCCGTCTTTGTCGATGACCTTGAGGCTGTGCCGACGGACCGCCCGGTGGTCTTCTCCGCCCATGGCGCGCCGAAATCAGCCCATCAGGACGCGGCGGCGCGCAATCTGATCAAGATCGACGCCACCTGCCCGCTGGTCCTCAAAGTCCACACGCAGATCCGCCGTCATCACACCGCAGGCCGCACAGTTATTCTGGTCGGTCATCGCAACCACCCGGAAGTCGTCGGCTCCATGGGACAGGCCCCAGACGGCGCGGTCATCCTGGTGGAAACGCTGGACGACATCGCGGCGCTGCCCGACCTACCCGGCCCGCTCGCTTATTCAACCCAGACAACGTTGTCCGTTGATGAAACCAAGGACATGATCGCAGCCTTGAAGGCGCGCTTTCCGGATATTGCCGGCCCCGCCAAAGAAGACATCTGCTACGCCACCTCGAACCGCCAGGAAGCGGTCAAGGCCGCCGCCATCGGCTGCGATCTTTTTGTCGTGATTGGCTCCGCCACCTCCTCCAATTCGACCCGGCTAGTGGAGACGGCGAAAATCGCCGGCGCCGCAGAGGCGGTTCTCGCCGAAGATGCGGACGGATTTGACTGGCCGCAGCTTGACGGCGTGACGACGATCGGGCTCAGCGCCGGCGCTTCGGCGCCGGAAAGCCTTGTCGAGGCGTTCTTGACCGCGCTGGCGGCGCGCCGCACCTTGCGCATCGATCACATCGAAACCGCACGCGAGCAGGTCGTCTTCAACACGCCGTTTCGTCTTGCAAGCTAAGGTCTCGCCAGCAAGGAAACAGCATGATTGAAGTCTACACGGACGGCGCCTGTCTCGGTAATCCGGGCCCCGGCGGCTGGGGCGTTCTTATCATTGAAGACGGCGACCGCCGCGAGCTCGATGGCGGCGAGTCGGACACGACCAATAACCGCATGGAAATGCTGGCGGCGATCCGCGCCCTCGAGGCGACGCCAAAAGGCGCGCGGATCGTCCTGCACACCGACAGCCAGTATGTGAAGAACGGCATTACCGGCTGGATCAAGGACTGGAAGCGCAATGGCTGGAAGAACGCGTCAAAGCAGCCAGTGAAAAACAAAGACCTCTGGGAAGAACTTGATGCGCTCGCCGCCGAACGCAATGTCGACTGGCGCTGGGTCAAGGGTCACGCCGGTCACGTAGAAAACGAACGCGTCGACGAACTCGCCAGAAAAGCGGCGCAGACTTTCGTTTAAGCCATCTGCCGTCTGGGTGCCGTCTAAGCTTTGAAATAAATCACAGCAGAAATTTTATGTTTGTCATCCCGGGGCTGACGAAGTCAGAACCCGGGATCTCCATCCACCAGACAAAGCCTGAAGATCCCGGATAAACGCCTCACGGCGTTTTCCGGGATGACATTGGGATATTACTCGAAAGAGTCGACTAAAGCTGGCCCAGCATGTGCTCGGCGCTGGAGACGTCGAATGCGCCCGGCGCTTCGACATTGAGATGCTTCACGACGCCATTCTCAAGAACTGCGGAAAAGCGTTGTGAACGCTCACCCATGCCGAACCCCTTGCCGTCCATGGTCAGGCCGAGCGCCCGGGCGAAATCGCCATTGCCGTCGGCCAGCATAACAACCTTGTCGCCGGCGTTCTGGTTCTTGCCCCATGCATCCATCACAAAGGCGTCATTGACCGACATGCAGACAACCTTGTCGACGCCTTTGGATTTAAAATCGCCGGCCTTCTCCACAAAGCCCGGCAGGTGCTTGGCCGAACAGGTCGGCGTGAATGCTCCGGGTACGGAGAAGAGCGCAACCTTGCCCGATCCCAGTAACTCGCCGGTCTGCGCCGCCTGAGGGCCCTCGCTCGTGGCCACCATTACTTTTACATCAGGAATTTTATCGCCAACTGAAATGCTCACTTTTATGTCTCCTTTTCCTAGGGTTGGCGGGTTTTAGGCTCCGCGAGCCCTTACGTCCACCGGAACACGCCTCTTGCATCGGGCTCGTACGAGCCTTACCCTTACAGGTCATGGGTAAGAAACCATCCGCGCCCGAAGATACAGTCCGGGATTTTCTCGGCGGCCAGATTCTGATCGCCATGCCCAATATGGGCGACCCGCGTTTTGAGCGATCAGTTGTCTTCTTGTGCGCCCATGACGAGGAGCACGCCATGGGCGTGATCGTCAACAAACCGCTCGACGATATCGGTCTTTCGGAACTTCTGGAACAGCTGGAAATTGCACCGCAGGTCGACGCCGATGAAACGCCGGTGTTTTTCGGCGGACCGGTGCAAACCGAGCGCGGCCTGGTGCTGCACACGCTTGATTACAAGCTTGATACGACGCTGGCCCTGGATGAACAGCTCGGCCTCACCGCAAGCCGTGACATTCTCATCGATATTGCGGGAGAAAAGCCCGAGCGCCCGGCGCCGCGCCGGTTCCTGCTCGCTATCGGTCACGCCGGCTGGGGCGCCGGACAGCTTGAAAAAGAAATCGCCATGAACGCCTGGGCTCATTGCGAACCCGATGAAGAAATGATTTTCTCCGGCGCTCATGAACCCTTGTGGAATAAAGCCCTGGCGAAACTTGGCGTAACGAGCGCCATGCTGTCGCCTGAATGGGCTTCGGTGCGCGACGAAAATCAGCCTCTGAACTGAGACAGCGCTATTCGTTGATCACTTCCGTATCGGGATTAGCGCAAATCGCGCTCACCACCCCATAGACGCCAGCGGCGCGGTTTGGGATCATCCTCATCATCAGCGCCGGCGTAAGACGGTTGAAAGGCCTGATTGTCGGCACGCGCATCCGCGTCTCCCGCAGCGGCCTCTGATGAGGCCTCCTCTTCCGCCGTCTGAGCGGATATCTCAGTTTCGGAGGACGCCTCGACCTCCTCTGCCGGTTCACCTGCGAATTTGGTTTCGGGCTCGTCCTCAGCCGGCGTTTCATTGGCTTCCGGCGCTTCTTCCGGCTCAACGGAAACCGGCTTGCCGAAAGCATAGCCCTGACCATAGGCGCAGCCGATCTGGCGGGCCTTGGACGAAGCGGCTTTGGATTCAACGCCTTCGAGGATCACTTTCAGGCCGAGATCCTTGCCCAGCCCCGCCAGTGAAGCGACGATCTTGGCGCCGTCGCCGCCGGATTCAATGTCGCTGGCGAAGGACTTGTCGATCTTGAGATAGTCGAAATCATATTTGCGCAAATTCGAAAGACAGGTGAAGCCTGCGCCGAAATCATCGAAGGCGAGCGCCACGCCGGAAGCTTTCAACTTGCGGAAAACTTCGCCTGCGAGCTTGGCGTCCGTCACTGCGTCGGCTTCCGTCAGCTCCAGCACCAGCGCTTTCTTGGGCAGGTCATAAGTCGACACCGCCTCACGCACCGCTTCAAGGAAGGACGGCTCACGCATCTGTCCCCAGGAAACATTCATGGCGACAAAAAGATCTTTGCGCTTTTCTTTTTTCAAAGCGTCAGAAAGGAAGGCCGCCGCCTGATTGAGCATGGTCGCGGCGAGCGCGCCGCCCTCGCCGATGCGTTCGGCCGCGCGCACGAAACGTTCCGGGCCTTCTTCTGCGCCCGCTTCCTGACCGCGCCAACGCGCCAGCGCTTCATAGCCGGCGATCTTTTCATTATCGAGCGATACGATCGGCTGGAAGGCGGCGACGATATCGCCATTGGCAAGCGCTGCGGAAAGCCTGGCGGTGATCGGATCAGTAGCCGCAGGCACCACCGCGGCCGTCGTCGCCGACCGAAGACGTTCTTCATTGACGCCATTGCCGCCCGTCGAAACGCTTTCCACAAAAGCGACGATGCGCTCGATGGCGCCGGACTGCTCATCCGCCGCGCGCGCGCCGCGCACCCGCATAATGCGCCCGTCATAGAGTTTCAGGGACACATCAAAAGGCCCGTCCACGGGCGCGAGAAGTTCGGAGTCAAAACGCTCGGCGTCTTCGGGATGCACGAAATTGCGCAAAGCCTCGGGCGTGAACGGGGCGTCCGAATCGGCGCCGAGAAGCGACGGCAGGGATTGGGTCTGATCGACGGCGTCCGGGCTCCAGTCCCAGATGCCCACGCCGGAATAATCGAGAACCCGGGCGATCTGGCTGTCGAGCACAATCTCTGCGCGCTCGCGCTGGGAACGCACTTCGCGCTGCCGCGACGGCGCGTCATGAGAAGTTCGGATGCCGAAATCCATCGCCTGCGCCGGCGCAGCCATTTGCGAGGCGCCGGTTTCCGTAAGGGCGACGATGCTGGCGGCGAGGATGCCGAGGGTGAAAAGACCGTGGGACGCAAAGGTGGCGAGCGCCGAGCCTTCAGCGGCAAAGACACCGAGAAGCGGCGCCGCAGCGGCCATGAGCACGCCCGGAAGAATAAGGCGTGCACCGGAATCGCCGCGCAGCGCCTGGGTAAGAGAAAGGACAACCGCGAGACCGCCAACACCGATCAGCGCCCAGCGCATCATTGGCGCAAGGTCGATGCGGTCGAAGAAATTGATGACGCCCATGCCGCCGATCACCAGCGCAACCGTGAACATAACGCCGCCAAGCAGCGGGTTATATCGCGCCGCGCCGATCGAAGCGGAAAGGAAAACGATAGCGGCGGCTGCGAAAAGCGCCTGCATCATCACGCCAGCCTCGGCCGGCAGGGCAGCTGTAAAACCAAGCCAGGAGAATTCCAGCGCTGCGGCGCCGGCGACCATCAGAAGCGCACAAACCGCAAGGCCGCTTCGGCGGATCGCCGCATAGCCTGCCAGAAAAGCCATGGCGACAATAAAAGCGCCCGCCACTGCGCCGCGCATCAATTCGGCCTGCGCCAGCCCTGTAAAACCTTCTGACAACCCGAAAACACCCACTGTTAGCATCGTTACGCCCCGAACCCCTCGACTCTAAAGCAACGGCGCCGCGAACGCGGCCAGGATGAACGTCTCCCCACAAGAAACGGGCCAAAACGCCTCGACCGCCCCAGAATTGGTCGCGTTTTTTACAGCCCGCTTCCCGCACTGCGGATAACAGCGCGTATCGCCCTTAAGCATCTTCACGCGGGCGTGACTTTATCGCAAGGGGCCGCCGCCGCCTTAGGGATAATTTTTCGCTCGGTTCGCCGCAAAAACCCTGATTAGGACGGGCTCGGCCCGGTCTTTCCATAATCAGCGGCAGTGAGTGCGTAGATAAAATGATCCCGCCAACCGCCATTGATCTTCAGATAATCGCGCGCAAGCCCCTCGCGGGCGAATCCGCTGCCTTCAAGCAGTTTTTGCGATGCAATATTCTCCGGTTGGCACGCCGCGACGAGGCGATTGAGGCCAAGCCGTTCAAATGCGTGGATTTTCATGGCCGCAACGGCTGCAGCGCCATAACCCCGGCGCGTGTAAGGCGCGCCGATCCAGTAGCCGAGAATACCAGAACGGGACGCGCCATAGCGGATATTGGTTAGCGTCGCGCCGCCCGCCAGCGCATTGTCCTTAAGCCGGAAGACAAGCAGGGACAGCCCGCCGCCGCGGCGCGCATCACGCTCATAGGTTCTCAGCCGGCGCTTGAACGCCGAGAGCGTGGCCTGCTCCGTCGTCCAGCTTTCCTCCCACGCCGTCAGGTGCGCCCGGCTCTCTTCGCGCAACGCCAGCCAGGCGGGATAGTCAGTGATGGTCCCCCGGCGCAGCATCACGGAATCGTGGACAAGCACTGGGTTGAAGGCGGGATTGGGCGGCTCAGTGGCAAACAGCATCCACGCTTTATAGCGTGTAGCGCCATTTTGGGGAGAGCCGGGATCGCAAACGGGACTATCCTGGTCCTAGGCTTGCTTCAGTTCGGCCTCGATCTCTTCGACCATCTTGTGCGGCTCGGGACGCTCGTCAGCGATCTCTTCGACTTTCGGCATGCGGTTGAACGCGTCGAGCGCAGCAACCTTGTAGGCTTCCGCAAGCGTCGGATAGTTGAAGGCGTTCTCGACAAAATAGTCGAGACCGCCGCCAAGATTGAGCACCGCCTGTCCGATATGGATGAGTTCGGTCGCCCCTTCCCCGACAATGTGACAACCGAGGAGCTTGCGCGTCTTCAGACTGAACAGCATTTTCAGCATGCCGTTATTGAGGCCCATAATGTGACCGCGCGAGGTCTCGCGAAAACGAGCCACGCCGCATTCATAGGGAATGCCTTTCTCAAGCACTTCCTCTTCAGTCAGGCCCACCGTTGAAATTTCCGGCACAGCGTAGATGCCGTAAGGGAAAAACTCAGGCGGCTTGTGCGCTTTTTCATTAAAGGCGTGACAGGCCGCTATGCGCCCCTGCTCCATCGAGGTCGAAGCAAGGCTCGGAAATCCGATGACATCGCCAGCGGCGTAAATGTGAGGAACTTCCGTCTGGAATGTTTTCGGATTGACCTTGAGACGTCCGCGGTGATCGACACCGAGACCACAGGCGTCAAGATTGAGACTTTTGGTGGCGCCCATGCGGCCGGCCGCAAACAAGACGATATGCGAGCGCACGACGCGTCCATTTTCGAGTGTGATTTGGCAACGCTCCGGCCCAACGCGCTTGATCTCTTCGGCCTGCGACCCAAAACGCAACTGCACCCCGCGATCGCGAAGCTGATGGGTGAGATCGGCGACCAGTTCCCGATCGATGAAATCGAGCATCTTGTGACGAGGCTCGATCAGCGTCACCGGCACATCGAGCGCAGAGAAAATCGTGGCGTATTCAATGCCGATAACGCCGGCGCCAATAACGGCGAGTGACTTCGGCATGGCGGTGAGATCGAGAATCTCATCGCTGTCCAGCACATGTTTACCGTCAAACGGCACGTAGTCCGGGCGGAAGGGAATGGTCCCGACGCAAATCAGAAACCGGTCGGCGGTGATTTCAGAAATTTCGCCATTTTCCTTGTGAACCGTGACGGTGTTCGGATCTTTAAACCGCGCCTCACCTTTCAGAGTGTAAACCTGGTTACGCGCGAACTGATGTTCGAGAACTTCAACTTCGTGCGTCAGCGTCATGCGTAAACGCGCGCTCAGATCATCCGCAGTGATATCCTGCTTGACGCGATAGGACCGTCCGTAAAATCCGCGCTCACGCCAGCCGGACAGGTTCAACGCCGTTTCGCGCAATGTTTTTGACGGGATCGTGCCGGTATGCACCGAAACGCCGCCTACGCGACGTCCACGCTCGATAACCAGCACCGACTTTCCGAATTTTGCAGCCTGAATGGCGGCGCGGCGACCCGCAGGTCCGCTGCCGATTACGATCAGATCGTAGTCACTCATCTTTACTCTACCCGCAGTTGCCCCCCGGCTCTCACGGATGAGAAGTAACAGTTATTACCTAAAAATGAGTGACCAGATGGTCGGAAAGCTTTACGAAAGCTTAAAGACGTCTTCCACCGCCGAAGCCTTACAGGGCCCGACAATAGACAGGGCGCAAGGTCCGGCGAGCGCGCGTTTCGCACAGCGCTGCATGTCGGCAATCGTAACGGCGTCAATCCGTGCAAGGATTTCATCGGCGGTCATCAGTGCGCCGAAAGTGAAAAACTGGCCCGCCGCAGCCTCGATCCGGTTGGCGGGGCTTTCTAGACCCATCATCAGCGACGACCGCAACAGCGCCTTGCCCCGCGCCACTTCTTCATCGGTCATGGCCTTGGCGGTCGCTTCCAGCTCATCACGAATAATTTTCGCCGCTTCGGGAATATGTTTGGCTTCTGCATTTACATAGGCGCCGAGAAGGCCGGCCTCCTCGAACCCATCAGCAAACGCATAGACGGAATAGGCCAGCCCCCGCTCCTCCCGGATTTTCTGAAAGAGACGCGAAGACATGCCGCCGCCCAGAACATCCGCATAAAGACGGGTTGCGAAAAAGTCCTCATCGCTTGAGGCGACGCCCGGAAACGCAATGGCGAGATGGGTCTGTTCGATCTTGCGCGGATCATGGAGAAGGCCGCCCTCGAACCGGGGCGGCGTTCGAGATACGCCTGCATCACCTGCAGAAAAGCCGGAGAAGTGCTGTTCAACGATTTTTAGGAGCAGGTCGTCGTCAACGGCGCCGGAGGCGGCTACAACCATGTCTTCGGGACGATAACAGCGCGCCATGAACCCGCGAAGGCTCGCCGGTTTTTGCGCGCGGACGCTGTCCGGCGTCCCCAATATGGGGCGTCCCAAAGGATGCGCCCCCCAGGCCGCTTCCGTCAGGCGTTCGAACACAACATCATCAGGCGTATCGGCCGCCTCGCCGATTTCCTGTACGACAACCTCGTGCTCCTTTGTGAGTTCAGCCTCATCGAAAAGCGGATTGGCGAGAATGTCCGAAAGTATGTCGGCGCCCAACGCAAGATCGTCTTTGAGGATGCGCGCATAATAGCCGGTGCGCTGATGGCTTGTGGCGGCGTTCAGATAGCCGCCGACGCCTTCGATCTCTTCGGCGATGGCGAGCGCCGACCGCGTCTTCGTTCCCTTGAACGCCATATGCTCAAGAAGATGCGCGACGCCGTGTTCTTCAGGCGTTTCATCAACAGAGCCCGCCTTGACCCAGACGCCAAGCGCCACGGTTTTCAATCCCGGCATGGGGTCGGCGATGACGCGCACGCCATTCGCTAAAGTGTGAATGCTTGTCATCAATTCGCAAATGCTTTGGCGACAAGCGACTTCACCGCTTCCGGATCGGCCGGCGCGCGCTCCATCTTTTCCGGCCGGTCAAAAAGATCGGCGTAGAAATCGGGCAGCGCCGGTGTTTCACCCGTCGCCTCTTCCACCGCTTCGGGGAATTTAGCCGGATGCGCCGTTGAGAGCGTCACGATCTTGCCTGACAATGCGCCAGTCTCGCGCAGGCGGATCGCAGCGGCGCGGCCTACCGCCGTATGCGGGTCAATAAGGGCGCCGGTCTCTTTATAGTGTCGGGCGATTTCGCTGAGCGTTTCTTCCATGGAGACCGCGTCGGAGATGAAGTCCTTGCGGATCGCCTCAAGCGTTTGAGTGTCGATCCTCATACCCTTGTTTGTCGCGAAGGCTTCCATCGTTTTGCGCAAGACCGCCGCATCGCGGTTCTTCGCTTCAAATAAAAGCCGCTCGAAATTGCTCGCCACCTGAATATCCATGGAAGGCGACGCCGTCGGTTTCACTGAGGCGGGCGTATAATCCCCTTCGGCAATGGCGCGATGGAGAATGTCGTTTGCGTTGGCGGCGACGCCAAGCCTGGCGATGGGCAGTCCCATGCGCTTGGCCGCATAGCCCGCAAAGACATCGCCGAAATTACCGGTGGGCACGACGAAGTTCACCGCCTCGTCGCCCTCGGCGAGTTGGGCCCAGGCAGTGAAGTAGTAAACCGTCTGCGCCGCCAGCCGCGCCCAGTTGATAGAGTTGACGCCTGACAATCGCACATCGCGCACGAAAGCATCGTCAGCGAAAAGGGTTTTTACAATCGCCTGACAATCGTCGAAGGAGCCTTTGACGGCGATATTCATGACATTGGGCGCCGTCACCGATGTCATCATGCGTTGCTGAACTGCGGAGACACGGCCTTCGGGATGGAGCACAACGACATTCACGCGCGAACAGGATTTCAGCGCCTCAATCGCCGCCGAACCGGTGTCGCCGGAAGTGGCCGCGATAATGGTCAACCGCCGATCGTTTCTCTGAAGCGCCGCATCGAACAGCCGCCCGAGGATTTGCATGGCGAAGTCCTTGAAGGCGAGCGTCGGCCCGTGAAAGAGCTCAAGCATCCAGTCTTCAGGTCCGAGCTTCACCAAAGGCGCAACGCGCTTATCCGTAAACGTTCCATAGGCGTCCGCCGCCATGGCCGAGAGTTCTTCTTTCGTAAAACTCGCTCCGGCGAAGAGCGACAGGATTTCCGCCGCCGCTTCTGCATAGGGCAAACGCCCGATCCGGCGCGCGTCGCCCACGGAAAGCTGCGGCCAGGTCTCAGGCATATAGAGCCCGCCATCGGGCGCGAGTCCGGCGAGCAGCGCGCTCTCAAAATCAACGGCGGGGCAAGCCCCTCTGGTGGAAACGTATTTCATGGGCGGTCTTCTAGAGGGCATTCCGAATAGTGGAAACCGGTTTTCGGATAAAATGCGCGGAAAACAAAAGGCTTATCGCGACGCCCTCGGCAATTCGCAGTAGAGGAATTTTTCCTCGTAAAGGGCGCCAATGAGAAGTTTGTTCTTCACCCGGGCGGCGACCGTAACAGCGGATTGTTCGCCGCCATCATTGCGGTAAACCGTATGGGCGGCGCCGTCGGGGGTCACTCTCAGGACTTCCGAGGGCGCAGTCGCGGCGGCGTCGCGCGCCAGCCGCGGCACGGCAAGGGGCTTTGGCAACGCCCCCACCCAGATCGCGCCCGCAGCGTCAATATTGATATTGTCGGGCGAGGCGCCGAGCAGAATAGTATTGGCGAGGGTCAAGGCGCTGCTTTCGGGATTGCGGTCAAAGACTTTCAGCGCGTTCGCCGCCGTCTCCGCGGCGTAAAGGGTCAATCCGTCTGCGGACAAGGCGAGCCCGTTGGCGAAGCGCAAACCCTCCGCCGCCACGCGCCAGACATCGCCATCCACGTAGAAGATCTCCCCCGAGCCAATATTCATGAGGAAATGCAGGTCTGCGACCGGCGCATTGCGGCCCGGACGCACATCATTAGTCACGTAAAACTGGCGCGGCCCCACCGCGACCACATTATTGGGACTGGTGAGGCGCCGCTCCCGGAACGTCTCCAGATGCTCAAGGTCGCCATTTGCAGCCACCTCATAAAGCTCCACCGCCTTCGCCGCCTCGTTCACGACGAACAAGCGCCGGGTGTCGCCCGCCTCGTAATAGCTGAGCCCGTAGGGACGGAACGCTTCGGGGACGCCGCCGGTGCGGTCGCGCCATCCGGCCGCGGAGAGCGGATCGTCAACATCGAAAACATGGATCGCGCCCCTGACTGTTGTCTTGTCGCCGTCCCCGCGCCGGTCGAGAGAGGAAATGAAGGCGCGGCTGCCCGCCTCGTCGACCTCAATATCTTCAGGGCCGGCGATGCCTGTCACCGGCTCACAGCGGGCGAGCGCCACCGGTTCGAGCGGGGCGAACTGGTTGAACTCATGCAGGCGAAGGCCCGCCGCTGCGCCAAAACCCAGGAGAACAGCAAGCAAAATCAACCAGTAACGCATCAAAACAGGGCCAATTGTGAGAACGGGTACAGGGGGCTTCTGGGGGACTTCCGGGGAACTTCAGGACCAAAAGACCTTACAAAACCATAACATTGCACCTGCGAAGAGGCCAGCACGGCTTTTTACCGCCGAGTTTGCGGTTTCGGGGCTTGCGAAGGGGGCGGACCCCGCGTATATGCCCCGCTCTCATTTCAACAATTCGCCGATTTGCCGCCCAGAGGACCCGCCGTCATGAAAAAAGACATCCATCCGGAGTACCACACGATCAAAGTCGTGATGACCGACGGCACCTCCTATGAGACCCGCTCCACCTATGGCGAGCCGGGCGCAACCTTGAACCTTGATATCGACCCGACCTCGCACCCGGCCTGGACCGGCGGTCCGGCGAAAGTCGGCGAGCGCGGCCGCGTGTCGAAATTCAACCAGAAGTTCGGCTCTTTCGGCCTTAAAAAATAAGCGTCGCCACAGCGCTAAAAGCAAAAGCGGGCTCTGGGGCCCGCTTTTTTTTGTGTCGCCAGTTTTGATGGGCTGAGCCTAGCGCCCGCCAAATGCTTTCATCAGCGCCCGCTGCTGCGCGGCGGCGTCGTTTTTATCGTCAGCGCTGGCGCCTTCGGTGAAAAGCTCCCGGTCGAGGCGGCTGATGCGGCTGTAAAGCTGGTGCGCCGCGTCGATCAGGCCGACAAGCCGTTCCGGCAGCCCCTCAGTCTTGAATTTCACCGACGCCGCTTCCGAGGGCGTCAACCGGTATTTGGCGTCGCTCGCCTCGCCCAGCACCATCTCGCCCTCGCGCACGGCGCGCAGGACCAGAAGCCAGGAGGCGATCTGCATCAATTGCGTGGTTAACCGCATGGAGGCGCCGGCATAGGCGAGCGCCACATCGCGGGACAGATGCTTCGACGCATCACGTCCTTCGCCATCGAGATAATTCGCGGTCTCCTCGACCAGCGCCATCCCCTCACGGAAAGTACGCGCAAACAGTTCCGATTGAACGAAACTCTCCGCGCCGCCCGCCCCGGCTTCTTCAGAGTCTTGAAAGCCCATAATTCTCATTCGTTCCGCTTTCTCTAGGATGCCGCCCCGAAAGGCGGCTGACAAGCGGGACTTCCCGCTTGCCCTTAATTCGTCGCCCCGCCATGACCGAAAGGACACGGGGGAAAGGCTCCTGGAGCAATGTGAGCAATGGCCATGCCAGCAACCATGAAGGGAAAAGGACGCCTTTCTGACGCCAAGAGGTGTGTTCTCGGCGTTGACGGCTGCCGCGCCGGCTGGGCGGTCGTCAGCATTAACCTTTATGACAATTCCGTCAGCGGATGGATCGTCCCCTCCTTTACAGAAGTTTTGAATCTCGAAAAGGCGGCGATGATGATCGTCGACATGCCCATCGGACTTTCTGACGACTCGCCGCGGGCGTGTGAAACAATGGCGCGCAAGCTGCTCAGCCCCTTGCGCCATGCAAGCGTCTTTTCCTCTCCCAAACGGCCCATGCTTTCCTTCACCCAATATGAAGAGGCCAACGCCTGGGGCAAACGTCATTGCGGTAAAGGGCTTTCGAAACAGGCATGGATGATCGCGCCGAAGATCCGTGAAATCGATGAAGTCATCACGGCCGCCGATCAGGCGCGTCTTGGCGAAGGCCATCCCGAAATCGCGTTCACACGGTTGAATGACGCAAAGCCCTGCACCTATCCGAAGCGCAAACCCGAAGGACAGGCGGAGCGGCGCGCGCTTCTAACACGCGCAGGCCTCTCCCAAGCTGAAGACATCTACCAGTCCTTGCGCACAGGCCATGGCGACAAAGCGATCGGCCGCGACGATGTTTACGACGCCGCCGCGCTCGCCCTCACCGCGAAAGCCCGTCTTGAAGGAAAGGCGCTGCGTCTTGGCGATGAGGCGCGCGACGCACGAGGCCTCGTCATGGAAATATGGGGGTGAAACCTATTCGCCGGTCTTGAGGCGGCGATAGATAATTGCTGAGAAGGCGAGCTGCGCGCCGTAGACCACCGCGTAGTAAAACACCGTCACCGCGAAATAGATGAACCCCATCAACGCTGCGATAATGGCGAAGGCGCCGCCGGCGCCGCCAAGCCCCATCAACAGCTCAATCACGGAACTGAAAAGCTCATAGACGATGCTGATAAGAATAATCATCAGGCCCATCAGGAACATGGCGCCGAGCACCGGCCAGAACTTTCCTTCTGTCAGTTTCAGCGAGCCAAACAGGATAAGCCGGTTTTCCGCCGCCGACCCTGCAATGAAGGGCTGTAGACGCACGCCGACGTAAATCAGCGGAATGAACGCAATGGCGAAGGCGTACATAAAGGTGCGCCAATAACTGAACATTCCGGAGGCATGCACCGCAGCGGCGTCCTCCGACCCGCTCTCGACAGCCGCCATCATCCCGGCGAACGCCGCGCCCGCCTCGCTAAGGTAAGACCCGATGCTGTTGCCGGTGATCGGCAGCGCAATCAGGAAGGCGACGCACCAGATCGCCAACGATATGAGGGCGGAAATAATCGACGCCCAGAAGACGCGCCAGGCGGGACCGTCCAACCGGACATGAATAAAGCCGGGACTTTCCTCCCCGAGCGCGACAAGGCGGAAGATCGACGCCATGACGCCGCAATAGATCAATCCGATCAGCACATAAAAAACGACGCCGAGCGCGACAACGGCGGACACCGGCATTTTGAAGATTTCTGAAAACCCCGGAAAGGTCTGGCTCTCATTTGCGCTCGACAGCACCTCGAAATCGAGGATCAGCGCGAAGTAACCGCCGGCAAGGAGAAGGCTGACCACAACCGGCGCCCAGCCAAGCCGCAGAACCGTTCCCCATCGCTTCAGACCAAACTGGAAGGCTTCATTGAGGACGTCCCCAACGGGAATGTTGTGCGACATATGGATACCCTCTCAAAAGCGGTTTTGTTACGCCGCTTCGCCTTCCCGGTACAGGCGGCCATACAGCCCCGCCGCCACGCCGAAAGAAAAGAACGACCAGAAGATATTTATGCCGATTTTCGTCAAGTTCCAGACCCAGACAAAGAATGGGCGCACCCATTCGGCGGCCTCTCCGCTGTTAACCAGTTTCGTTGAAACCGCGGTCGCATTATAAAGCAATGTCAGGACCTTCGGCAGCAACGCGCTTAACAGAAGCTGATTGATAACCAGGATCTGAATGAGCACGAGAAACAGCGTCAGCACCGTAACGATGACCCAAAGCCGGATGATGTTCCAGCCGCGCGTAATCGCCAGCGTATTTCCGAGCGCCAGCGATTTGTGACACACGGCGACGCCCGGATAGGGAAACAGGCGCAGGCTGAAATAGTTGACCACAAAAAACGCCGCCAACCCGAAAAAGATCAGCCGCCCTTCAGGTGAGCGCAGGAGAAAATCGATCGCATCACCCAGCCCGCTGAAATCGAAACTGGTGAATTGCGCCCCCGCCGCCGAAAGGACGCCCAAAAACGTGGCGTTGGTGCGAAACTCGTTCAGGACGACTTCGTCGAACAAGAAATAGGTGACAAGCATCAATCCCGCAGCGACGATGAACGTTGTAAGCGCCCGCAGCACTGTCCTGCCAATGGCTGGCGCCCTTGGACGGTTGTGAGGGGCGAAATGAAAAAACAATAACGCCCAGAATAACAGCGCGACCGGCAAGGCGCCGGAGAGCGGAATCGCGCGGTTATAGATCCACTCACGCCCGGCCGCCGCGATCTGATCGCTCGCCTTGTTGATTTCGATTGTATGAAGGCTGTCGGGATTCGGGAATGTCGCCAGTGTTTGCGACAAGGCTTCAGCGACATATTTCAGCGTATAATAACTCGCCGCCGCCAGCGGACCGAATACAAGAACGCCCACAAAGAAAAGCCCGAACAGGCTTGAAACGACGAAACGCACTTGATCGGGCCCGAATGGCGCGCGGACAAATCCCCGCGCCGGTTTCTCACCAAGCCCGGCGTAACGGATCAGCGGCGCCATGAAAGACGCCGTCAGCAGTGTTTGCGCGGCAAGGTTGGCGCCCATGATCATCCACATGGCGGCCGGATCGTTCTGAAACCCGGCGGCTGTATTCTGAACGACCAGGGTCTGCGCGTTGATAAAAGTCGGAACCTCGGAAAAGGTGATCAGCCGGCCGGCGATAACCGACAGCATCGCGAAAACGGCGGCCATGGTCGCCACCATGCTGAGGACCAACGGCAGCCAGGCGACGCGCGCAATTGTCTCAAGGCGGCGCCCGCCGAAATGAAGCGCCTCGCCCATGACAGAAAAAATACGCAATTCCATCCAGCGCCCGCCCTTTTACCCCGATTGGCCCCATAGCCGTTACGCGCGGCTTTCTCCTTCAGAGGCTAACCGGAAAAGGCCCGGAAATCCAATGGCGCGCGTTGCAGCATGCGCGCCCCGCGCAAATGCTCTTTTTACGCGCATTTTGTCCCAAAACCGGTTTCCACTTTTCCCAATGGGCTCTAGAAGCGCGGGCCATGAGCAATCAAGACATTATCCATATTATCGGCGCCGGCCTCGCCGGATCGGAAGCCGCCTGGCAGGCGGCGAACGCCGGCGCTGAGGTCATTCTCCACGAGATGCGCCCCCTCACCGGCACGGAAGCGCACCAGACCGACGGGTTTGCGGAGCTAGTCTGCTCCAATTCCTTCCGCTCCGACGACGCGGAAAACAACGCCGTCGGCCTTTTGCATGAAGAGATGCGGCGGGCGGGCTCGCTCATCATGCGCGAAGCCGACGCCAACAAAGTGCCCGCCGGCGGCGCCCTCGCCGTCGATCGTGACGCGTTTTCTGTGGGCGTGACGCGCGCCATCGAAGACCACCCGAATATCGAAATCCGCCGCGAGCTGATCGACGGCTTGCCACCTGAAGACTGGACCAATGTCATTATTGCAACGGGTCCGCTGACGGCGGCGCCCCTTGCAGAAGCAATCCTGTCGCTCACCGGCGAGGCCTCCCTCGCCTTCTTCGACGCCATTGCGCCGATTGTCTACAAAGAGAGCATTGATTTCGATGTCGCCTGGATGCAGTCGCGCTATGACAAAAAAGGTCCTGGCGGGGACGGCGCGGATTATGTCAATTGCCCTATGGATGAAGGTCAGTACACAGCGTTTTTGAACGCGCTGATCGCCGGCGAGAAAACCGACTTCAAGGAATGGGAAAAATCGACGCCCTATTTCGAAGGCTGCCTGCCGATCGAAGTGATGGCGGAGCGCGGTCCCGAAACGCTGCGCTACGGCCCCATGAAACCGGTCGGCCTCACCAATCCGCATACGGGCGTCAAGGCCCACGCCATTGTCCAGTTGCGTCAGGACAATGCGCTCGGCACGCTTTACAATATGGTCGGCTTTCAGACGAAACTGAAATATGGCGCACAGGCGGAAATCTTCCGCATGATCCCCGGCCTTGAAAAAGCGGAGTTCGCACGGCTGGGCGGCATTCACCGCAACACCTTTCTTAATTCCCCGCGCCTGCTTGACGGCTCGCTGAAACTCAGCGCCAGGCCGTCGCTGCGCTTTGCAGGTCAGATCACCGGCGTAGAGGGATACCTCGAAAGCGCCGCCATCGGCCTTCTCGCCGGGCGCTTCGCGGCCGCGGATTCGAAACGCATTCCAGTTTCCATGCCGCCGGCCACCACCGCCTTCGGCGCCCTGCTGGGCCACATAACCTGCGATCATATGACCGATGCTGGCAGCAGGACTTTTCAGCCCATGAACGTCAATTTTGGCCTGTTCCCGGAGATCGAGACCCCAAAAACCGACTCGGAAGGCAAACGGCTAAAGGGCAAGCAAAAGGGGTTTGCGCGCAAGCGAGCCCTGTCCGCACGGGCCCTTGCGGACCTGGAAGGCTGGCTCCGAAAAACAGCCTTAGCTGCTGAATAAAAAGAGTTTTTTCTTAATTAGCGTCACGAGTGGGCCGCGACGAGTCGCCCCGCCGCGGCCCCCCCGACGTGCAGCAGGGGGAGAACACCGCACAGCCGGGAAACTGATGAGTACCAGTTAGCCGCGATCTTCACCGACTTGTCTAGTACGCAGAAAACTGATTAGGTCAGGTGACCTAGAAACGGCGATTTAAGGGGGAGTTATGCCGTCGTCAACAGACCACGCCGAGAATCCGGCAAAAACTGGAATGGATTCCGCAAGTAATCACGACGCCGAGACTGAAAAGGCGCTGAATGCAATCCTCACTCATCTTAATGAACTGCGCGGAGCGAGGCCGACGGTTCAGATCGGCGACGGCAAGACCGACCGTACGCGCAACACTATCGGGAAGATCCTGAAGGCCGCCCATACCGTGTTCACGCAGAACGGCCATGCGGGGCTGTCCTTGCGGAAAGTGGCCGATGAAGCCGGCATCGCCGTGGGCAACCTCACCTATCACTTTCCCACCAAAAATTCCCTGATCGACGCCATGATGCGCGAGGCGCTCGCCGATTATGTGGAAGAGCACCTCTCCCAATTCGAGGCCGACCGCGACACGCCGCTCGATATTCTGCTCAATGTCGTCGAGTTTTATGTGCGCAACGCCCGCGAGAGTTATCAGTTTTTCTACCAGCTCTGGGGGTTCGCCGGCTCCGGCGAAGACGCGCGCGATATGGTGCGCGAACTTTACCGGCCCATCGGCCGATTCATTTTTTATCTTGTGCGCGCGGCCAATCCGAAACTGACCGACGCGCAAGTGCGCCAGGCGGTGCTGCAGATCTTCAGCCTCGAAGAAGGCTACAAGCTGTTCATCGGCATGGGGCCTGACTCATCGACGGCTATCCAGTCCGCGGAAAATGACATTCGCGTGATTACAAAACGCATCATTCAGGCCGCTTGATCACCGCGCCGGCAGCGCGCAAACTGACGGACATGACTGTCAGCATCATTATTGAACCGCGCACGCGCGATCTCGGCGGCTTCACGGTCGGACGCGTTCTCCCTTACGCCAAACGCCGCCAGGTTGGCCCGTTCATTTTCTTCGATGAAATGGGGCCGGCGGAATTCAAGCCCGGAACCGGCATCGATGTGCGCCCGCACCCGCATATCGGTCTCGCCACCGTCACCTATCTTTTTGACGGCGAGTTACGCCATCGCGACAACCTTGGCTTCGATCAGGTGATCCGCCCCGGCGACGTCAACTGGATGATCGCCGGCCGGGGCATTGTTCACTCTGAACGCACCGATGACGCGCCGCGTGAAAACGGCCAGACCATGCACGGCATTCAAAGCTGGTTCGCCCTGCCGGAAGAAGATGAGGAAACCGCGCCGGAGTTTCATCACCATCCCAAAGCGAGCCTGCCGGTGATTGAACGCCCGGGCCTGAAAATGCGGCTCATCGCCGGATCGGCCTTTGGCGAAACCTCGCCGGCGAAATGTTTTTCGCCGATGTTTTATCTCGGCGCCGAAGCCGATGCGGATGCGGCGATCCCGTTGCCTGAAGACTATGAAGAACGCGCAGTTTACATTTTAAGCGGCGCTGTTTCCGTTGATGGCGTTCGCCATGACCATGGGCGCATGATCGTGTTTGAACCCGGCGCCGCGCCGGAAATAACGGCGCTGGAAAAGTCACGCCTCATGCTGCTCGGCGGCGCGCCCATGAGCAAACGACATATCTGGTGGAACCTAGTTTCTTCCCGGCCGGAGCGCATCGAACAGGCGAAGGCGGACTGGACGTCTTCGGCGTCGCAAAATTTTCAAGGAACAGTCTTCACCCTGCCGCCGGATGAAACGGAACATATTCCGCTGCCTTCGGAATAAGGCGGCGCATGAACCTGATGCGCCCCTGAGCATCGCGCCCTTGGGCATCGCGCCCTTGGGCATGGCGCACTTGGGCATGGCGCCCTTGCGCAATCGTCCTAGTGCCTTACGCCTGCGGTCATTGACAGTTTTCCAAACCCGCCAATACTGGCAGGCATATAAATCGCGCATAAGAACAAGCGAGAGGGAGGGCGAAAGAAAGCCGCGTCAGCTTCAAAGCGAAGCGGCTTCGCGCAAGCAATGAAACGACGTCTCTTTCTGAAATCGTCCATGTCTTCCGTGCTCGCCGCGCCGACGCTTGCGCGCGCAAGCGCACCGCAAGTCCACATAAACGCCGGCGGGCGGATCTTTTACGACAAGCGCTTTTCACAAGCGCGAACGCTGGCCGGCCGCCTTGCCGCCCAATATTCAGGCGGGGGCGCCTTGACCCCAATCAATGGCGACGTCACCGCATTATGGGTCAATGAACTCAGGATCGCCGCCGCGCGAGGCCCGCTGGCCTTGAGCGGCGTGACAACGGAATCCTTTTATTTCTGCCTGCAAACCCTGCTTCAACCGCACGGCCTCCCGGTCGCGCAAATTGAGCGTGTCGGCCGCGACCTGCACGCCTGGGAAATCAGAACAGGCGTTGCAACTAAAGACGGGATGGTCTGAACATGACGGCACCTTTACCTGAAGGCGTTTCCGCCGAAGCGATGTCGAGCGCCATGGAGCGCTTCCGCCGCATTGTCGGCGATGAATGGGTGTTCATGGATGAAAACCTGGCGCCCTATGACGACCCCTACACGATCTCCAACAATGAAGACGACTATAAAGCCTACGCAGCCGTGGCGCCCCACTCTGTAGAGCAGGTGCAGGAAATCGTCCGTGTGGCGAATGAATATGGCGTGCCGCTCTGGCCTGTCTCGCGCGGCAAGAACTTCGCCTATGGCGGCGCGGCGCCGGTGATGTCGGGAACGATCGTTCTCGACTTGAATCGCATGAACCGCATACTCGAAGTGAATGAGGAGTTTGGCTACGCCCTCGTGGAGCCCGGCGTCAGCTATTTCGATCTTTACAACTACATTCAGGAAAAAGGTCTGAAACTCTGGATCGATGTGCCGGATCCCGGCTGGGGATCGGTCGTCGGCAACGCCCTCGATCACGGCATCGGCTACACGCCCTATGGCGATCACTTCGCCATGCAATGCGGCATGGAAGTCGTGCTTCCGAATGCTGAGGTGATCCGCACCGGCATGGGCGCCATGCCCGGCAACAATACCTGGCAGCTCTTCAAATATGGCTTCGGGCCCTATGTCGATGGCATGTTCTCGCAATCCAACTTCGGCATCGTGACGAAGATGGGCATCTGGTTGATGCCAGAACCTGCGGGCTACCGCCCCTATCTCATCACCTTCGAAAATGAAGACGACATTGAAACCGTCACGGAACGGTTGCGGCCCTTGAAGGTCAGCGGCGTGATCCAGAACGGCGCCACCGTGCGCAATCTCGTGCTCGACGCCGCGATCACCAAAACCAGAAGCGCCTATTATGACGGCGACGGACCGATCCCGCCCAGCGTCGCGAAGACCATCATGGCCGATCTTGATCTCGGCATGTGGAATTTTTGCGGCGCGCTATACGGGCCGCCGCCCTTGATGGACACCTTATGGACGGCGATCCGCGATAGTTTCGCCGATATTCCGGGCGTCAAATTCTATTTCCCCGAAGACCGGCGGCACAAATTCGATCTTCTCTTGCACCGCGCCGAAACCATGAAGGGCGTGCCGAAACTCACCGAGTTCAATTTCCTGAACTGGGCGGGCGGCGGCGGCCATGTGGGTTTCTCGCCGGTCTCGCCCATCACCGGCGCGGACGCCATCAAGCAATATCAGATGGTCTCCTCCCGGGTGCGCGAATATGGCTTTGACTATATGGGCCTTCTCGCGATCGGCTGGCGCGACCTCCATCACGTCACCGTCATCGTCTACGACAAGAAAAACCCGGATGAGCGCAAGAAGCTCGACGATCTCTTCAATGTGCTCGTCGATGAAGCGGCGGCGGAAGGTTACGGCGAATACCGCACCCATATTCGTTACATGGACCGCATCGCCCAGACCTATAACTGGAACAACGGCTCGCTCTGGAAAATGCACGACACGATCAAGGACGCGCTCGACCCCAAAGGCATTCTCGCGCCGGGTAAATCCGGCATCTGGGGCAGCAAGCGGAGGAAAGCCTAATGACCCGCACTCTCTCCTTCGCCGCCCTCGCCGGTCTCGTCTCTCTCGCCGTCTCATGCGGCGGCTCGGATGATGACAACGCCCGTGTCATCACGCCGGCGCCGGCGCCGTCATCTGAAACGGCGTCGCAACCGGCGGCTGACGCTGAGGCCGCAATGTCCGAATCCGAACCGGGGCGGACCGCTTTCGTCGCACCTGACGATCCGGCGCGGCCCGCCCTCACCGGCAAACAGATCTTCGACGCCCAGTGCTCTCACTGTCACATGGCAGGCGTTGAACATCCCGGCACGTTCCAGCTCAACGCAACGCGCGGCGCCGACTACGCCGTTCTCGAAGAGCGCGAGGATTTGACGGCGGATTATGTGAAATACATCGTCCGCAACGGCCTCAACGGCATGCCGCCGTTCAAGCCGACCGCCATCACGGATTCAGAACTCGATGAGCTGGCGGGATATCTCGGGACCGCGGAGTAATCACCGCCCGCTCTTTGGCTTCTAGTCGCCGAACAGCTCGAAGAGCTGCGACTGACGTCCGTCAACGCAGGTCGCCAGCTGTAACCTTGCGCCATCGGCGGTTGAACCGTTCTGCACCTCAAGGCATTTGCCGAGCCGGCCGAAGCGCAATCTGAAACCATTATTGACCGGCTCCAGGCGCCAAAGACGATCCACCTGCACGGTACAGGCCTGATGCAGGATCGCTGTTCCGTCACTGACATCCTGACCGGCGGGAAGCATGCATTTAGGGCCTGCCGGGGCGGCGGTGAAACTATGCGGCGCGATGATCAGGAAACTGTCTGCGCCTGCTGCATTCAACACCCATTTCTGCGCGCCTGTGCGGCAGGTCTGTTGCTCAATGGCGACGCCAAGCGCAACCGATTCCCCGGCAACGCCAACGCATTTTCCTGTCGACGCAACTCTGATCTGAATGCGCGCATTGGGTGCAGGGATCGTTGTCAGCCGCCGCAAGCCAACGGCGCTTTGTGTTTGACGCAAAGACGGTGCGAAATTCGCGTAACGCCGGGGCGCACGCCAGTTCGCCGGGCTCGACGGCCATTCCGGAACGGCAGCCACATAGAGCCGCGCCGGGAAAAGCTGGAACCGCCGCGCTTCATCGCCGCCGATTTCAATCGGACCGCGCACATTCAAGATATTGCCGACATCAACACGGGCGCCGCGGCTGAAGCCATAAGCGTCGATCTCGCCAACCGTCCATGAGGCGGCGAGCGAGCGGCCAAGTTCATCGAGAAATTTGCTGTTCGCTGAATCGGCGGAGTCATCGACGCCGGTCTTGAAGACGTTAAACAAGCTGTCGCGCGAGTCTTTCGATTCTTCATCATGTTCATAAAGCTGGAACGCGAGAACCAGAACGCCCTCAGGCGACAGGTCAAAACTCATCGGCTGCGACGAGAGCGTCACGGATTCGCCCGTATCCACATCCTCCAAAGGCTCCTGACGGTAATACTGGGTCGCATTGCTCGCGCCGTTCAGCGGGCTGGCGGAAAAGAAAAAGAACGGCTCGTCGGAATCGGACGACCTGTCCCATTGCGACTCAGCGTTGCATTTCAGCGTCTGCACATTGAGCGTGAACCGTTTCCAGCCCCTGCTGCGCTGTTCCTCAGTGAGACCGTTTGTGGTGGATGACAGCGAATATTGCAGATCATAGTCGCCGTCTTTCGCCGCATCGATATTCAACTTTTGGACGGCGCCATTCGCCGCTTCACTGAGCTGCGCATAAGACAATCTGACGGTCGTCTCTCCGACATAATCCGCCTCCCCGCTGATCAGCGGCAGGAAAGTTTCTTCCGGATCGGTGAAGATGCTGACGATGCTTTCGTAAATCTGCTCCCCAAGCGCCTCGAGCACTTCACCGCCATCGGCGGCGTCATTGATCAGGGTCAGCCAGGTTGGCCGCTGCGGGAACGGGCCGATCGTATAAACGTCATTATCGCCTTTTTCGAAATCATTATAGACGAGCAGCCGGTTAGAGCGCAGGCCCGCATCCTTGTCGGTCGGCATGTAGTCGAGTTTGAATTCCTTCGATCCGCCCGGATATTCAACACGCGCGCTGATGTCCGCATCCGTCCCGGCGCCCTGACTATCGGCTGTACGCAAACGCAATCGGATATAGTAACCATCCGACTCAGACCCCTGCACCGGATAGTCGCCGGCGGACAGGAACTGGAACGGCAATTTGTCGAAGTCTTCGAATTGTTGTTCGCGCTGAGCGACAGAGGAATTCATTCCCTGTTTGACTTCAGCCCAGAATTTTCCGTGACGCTGTTTCATGATAGCGTCCAGCACCGCCACCCACTGTGTCGTCGATTCAATCGCCAGAAATTTCGACGTTGCAAAGAGCCGGTCGGCATCTGAGCTGCAAGCGCGCGGCTGAATCTTCTGGCATGCTCCTGCTGACGGCGTCTCTTCATTACAGGCAACGCCGAGATTGGCGACAGCATTGCACTGCGCCAGCGACAACCAGCCATCCGTCCGGCCCGGGGCGAAATTACCTTCCGCAGTCGTTAAACCGCGCACATTGCCGCCAACTTTCGCCAGCCAGCTATTGTCCAGCGCGATGCCCGGCGGCGCGAGAACCAGCGCTTCTGCGCTGGCGCCTTCCAGCGAAATCTTTGTCGCCTGTCCGCCCCGGCAATAGCGGCGATAGGACTGACATTGCGGAGCTTCGGCGAAGGGCGTTAGCCCCGTGCAAACCTGCTCCATGACGGGGGCGATTTCCGGACGCCCGAAAAGGCTGCATTCAAACGAGACCTTGCCATGGCTGGCGGGCGCCGTTGTCGCGGGGAGTTCATAGGCGCCGCTGTAAAGCGTATGCTTTGCCCGGTCCGCCGCAAGCATCTCATGCCAGGCGCCTTTGCGTCGTTCAGGGTCATCGACCCAGTTTGAGTGCGAATAGAAATCCTGCACCGCATGAACGCTGACGCCTAAGATATTATACGCCGCCGCATGATCGTTATTGTCAGCCGCCCAGAACAACCCGGCCAGTGTGCCGGAACCATAGCGCACCCAGGTGCTTTCGATGCCCGCGGATGAAAACGTGTCGTCGAAGTGAAGTTTCGCCAGTTCGTCGAACTGCGCCAAACTTGCTTTCAGGCGCTTGTCGTAGCCGTCGGGCACGCCCTGCGCCCAGAAGATGGGGCTGTATAGATAAGCGTCGATAAAATCCGCATGCCAGGCGATGGCGGTCGCCGCTTCGCGGCTAAACCCGAGCCCCGGGAAAACCTGCTGCATCTCGTCTGCAGTGATGGCTCGGTCGCCGGCGAGCGCCCGGTAGGTGATGTCAAAGTGATGAAACGGACGCCCGCTCAACAAGTCTTCGCCGCTATAGGCGAAGGCTTTGCCAATCGTAAGGCTCAAGACAAAAGCAACCCCTGAAAGGGCGATTTTCGACAGTTTCATGCTTGCTCCCCCGCGCAAAAAGCTGAGGCGACGCTAGAGCATCTTCACGTTTTTACAATGCGAAATACCCGCCGCCGGGATGAGTGCTCATAGCGTGGAGACCCGCCCCACTCCGGTCTGCTTCGCCGGCGGCGCCAATAATCGCAAACGAGAGTGCAATCATTTCGACACTGCAACCAGAGGCAGGCCCCTGTTGCAGTCATGACCGAAATCTCAAGACGCTCGTTAAAATCCCTCAGACCATATTCGCGCGGCTTTTATCTTGATGGGCATAATGCAAACGGTCCGGCGCATTCAAAAAATGCGCAGGAAAGCTGTTGTTGCGCTGTAAAATGCGAGCCGATGTATGTCTGAGAGCCAGGCCCTGCCCAACGACGAAGAGATAAGTTGGTTCTGGGAAGAGATGGAAGCCGATGTTCGCGCGACGCTGTCGCCCGAGCAGAGAATCGCCATTGAAAAAGCAATGGCGAAATCCGCTGACGAGTCTCGGCCGGCGGATCTGAGGCTTTATCTCGGAAAATATTTTATCCGGATCATTGCGGGCAAGGAACGCCGCAACAAAAAACGCCTGAGACAGGATTTGAAGAAAAACCCCGTCTTCGCCAAAAGAAACCTTCCAGTGGCGATCCTGTTCTGGACCTTGTGGGTGTTCTCGGTGCTTTATGTGCTGGCGTTTATCTCGACCCTCGTTGAGAGTTTCCTGTTTAAATAAGAGCCAGCCGGGCGCTTCACGATAATTGGCGTGAGATGAACCCGCCTTAAAACTTGAACAGCTTTTCCGCTTCCGACCGGGTGTCCCCGCGATCTTTAAGCGCAGCTTCGCATCGCGCGACCTCCGCCTTCAGGGCGTCAATACGTTCTTCCAGATCGCCAACCGACATCCCGTAGAGATCCTGTTTCGCTAGAAAACCCAGCGTCATGTCGGGTTTTTCATTGAGCGGCTGATCGTCCATGACGGAACCTCCCTTTTGGCGCAGGCATAGGCGCTCTCTGGCGTTGCGGTCCGGCACTTTGCGAAATCATGGCGGTTAAGGCAAGAATGGCGGAAAACAGGGAGCGATTCTGATGGACGACGCCCTTCCCGCGACCATGCAGGCAATTGAAATCACCGAATTCGGCGGACCAGAGGTCCTGAAAATGACAGAGCGTCCGGTTCCGCGCCCGGACGGCAATGAGGTGCTGATCCGTGTTGCGGCGGCCGGCGTCAACCGGCCGGAAGTGCTTCAGCGTAAGGGTATGTATCCGCCGCCGCCGGGCGCCAGCGATTTGCCCGGCCTCGAATGCGCCGGTGAAGTCGCGGCTGTGGGCGCTGATGTCAAAAGCTGGAAACCGGGCGATCGCGTCTGCGCGCTTCTTACCGGTGGCGGCTATGCGCAATACGCCATCGCCGATGCAGGGTCGTGTTTGCCCGTTCCGGACAACATCTCCCTTGAAGACGCCGCCGGCCTTCCCGAAACCGTCTTTACCGTCTGGGCGAATATGTTCGACGACGCCCAACTCAAAAGCGGTGAGACCCTTCTCGTTCATGGCGGGACGAGCGGCATCGGCGTAACGGCAATCCAGCTTGGCAAAGCCTTCGGCGCAAAAGTCATCACCACTTGCGGGACGAAAGAAAAATGCGACGCCGCGCTGAAAATCGGCGCCGACGCCGCCTATCTCTACGATGACGACGATTGGGACGGAGAGATTGCAAAGTCCGGCGGCGCCGACGTAGTGCTCGACATGGCCGGCGGCGATTTCGTCAATCGCAATCTTTCCTGCCTCAATTTCGGCGGACGCCATGTCTCCATCGCCATGCTTCGCGGCGCGGAGGCGACAATCAATATCTTCGTGATCATGCAAAGGCGGCTTCGCCTCACCGGCTCCACCATGAAGTCGCGGCCCTTTGAGGAAAAAGCGCGCCTCGCCGCCGACATCCGGGCCATGGTCTGGCCCAAGCTCGAAAGCGGCGATTTCCGGCCGACAATCGACAGGGTCTTCCCTCTGGCCGACGCGGCGGAGGCGCATAAACGCATGGAATCCGGCGCTCACATGGGGAAAATTCTCCTCAAGGCTCCTTAATTGGAGGAGAGCTCCTTGGCGGAAGCCTCCAAACGGTTTATATGCCCCGCCAATCGCGTTTATCGCGTCGCTTTCCCCGAAAATCCGGCGGTTAGCGCGGCTTCCCCGAAGGGAGGCCGCCGCCGAAGGCTTTTTGGATAACTTTACGGAGACATGACATGGCCGACCGTCCGCTGATGCCGATTGCAACCGCCGTCTGGCTGATCGACAACACGTCCTTGAGCTTTGACCAGATCGCTGACTTCTGCGGCCTGCATTCGTTGCAGGTGAAAGGCATCGCCGACGGCGACGTGGCGGCAGGCGTGCGCGGCATTGACCCCATCACCAACCACCAGCTCACGCGCGAGGAAATCGACAAGGGCGAAGGGGACGACGCCTATCGCCTGAAACTGTCGCGGCCGAAAACCATTGTCGCTGAAAAGCCGCGCAAGGGCCCCCGCTACACTCCGGTGTCGAAGCGCCAGAACCGTCCTGACGCCATCGCCTGGATGGTGCGCAACCACCCGGAAGTTTCCGATGCGCAGATCGCGAAGCTTCTCGGCACGACGAAAACCACAATTACCTCCGTGCGCGACCGCTCGCACTGGAACACCGCCAATCTTGAGCCGCGGGACCCGGTCGGTCTGGGTTTGTGCACACAGATGGATCTTGACGCTGTCGTTCGCAAAGCCGCCGCAAAACGCGCCAAGCTCATGAAAGATCAGCCGCAGCCTGACGCCGGCCCGTCGCTTGAGCCGCTTGCAGAAACCACGCTCGCCGAAGACGAAGCCAACGAGGACAAGGAAAAGAAAGTCGATCTCGCCAATGTCTTCGCCGATTTCACCGGCGGCGGCGATGACGATAACGACGAAGACTAGGTCTTTTTCTTTTTCGACCCGCTTGCGTTCGCCGCAAGCTTGCCGCCGTCCACATAAACGGTCTGGCCGGTGACGTAGGACGCCGCTTCGCTGGCGAGGAAAAAGACGACTTCGGCGACCTCATCGGGGTCGCCGATGCGTTTCAGCGGCGTCGCCTCGCGCTCCCCTTCACGCTCCGCCTCTTCAAGATCGCCTTTGATCGCGCCGACGCCGACGAGATTGGCGCGCACCCCATGAGGCGACATGGCGATCGCGACGGCTTTGGTGAGCTGATGAAGGCCGCCCTGAGAGGTCGCGAAGGCCACATGGTCCGCGGCGGCCGTCACCGCCTCGACCGAACCGATATTGACAATCACTCCCGGCGCCTCGGGGTTGGCGTCTTCGCTGTCGAGGCGTTTCACGAACTGTTTCGCCACCGCCTGATTGATCAGAAAGGCGCCGCGAATATTCGCCGCGACAATGCGGTCGAAATCATCCTCTGTGGTCTTCAGAAATGGCGCGGAAAACTGCGCCATCACCGTATGGGCGAGCACGTCAATGCGCCCGTAATTGTCGATGGCTTCGGCGATGACATTATGGACATCCAGCCGCTTGGTCATGTCGGCGTGAACAAACGCCGCCTCGGCGCCGCCTTCGGTGAGTTGCTTGGCGAACTCCTTGCCCGCTTCTTCTTCGGGGTCGGCCAGCAAAAGCCTGTCGCCGTTCTGCGCAAAACGGCGCGCGCAGGCCGCGCCTACGCCGCGCGCCGCGCCAGTGATGATGACGGTTCTCTGGCCCATAAAAGCGGCTCCTTAAAACACTACGGCGCACATCCTGTGCGCCGCAGCTTATTGCAGAAATTCAGTTTCAAAAATGTGTTTCCAGCCGGCCATTGCCGCTGGCGGGAACTCCGTCAGTTCAATTTGTTCTGTGTTCGGAGTTCTTCAAGCTGGTCCTTGATTTTAAGTTTCTGGCGTTTCAGCTCGACCACGCGCATCTCGTCGTAACCCGGAGATTTCGTTTCGGCGGTAATAGCCGCCTCCAGCTCCTGGTGCCGCCTGTTGAGCGTTTCCATGTGAGCTTTTATCGCCATAATCGGCCTCCTTTGTTGGGAAATGACAAGGGCTATATAAGCATAAAAAGCCCGTCCCTGTCACGGTTTCTTGGATTAACGCCGGTTAGTCGAATTTGTTGGCGGTATGTTCACCAATACGCTATGAAATAACGGTCAAGATATTGAGTTCGCTATGAAAACGACCCGCAGACTGGTTATCGGCGTAACCGGCGCCTCCGGCGCGGTCTACGCCCGCCGGGCGCTTGAGGCGCTCCGGGAAACCGATGTGGAAACTCACCTGATTTTGAGCAAAGCGAGCGAAATGACGATTCGCTATGAGCTCGATCAATCGGCTGCGGATTTCGCAGCGCTTGCAGACTGCCGCTACGCGATCGGCGATGTCGGCGCGCCGGTTTCTTCCGGCTCTTTCAAAACCCTCGGCATGTTGATTGCTCCCTGCTCGGTAAAAACAATGTCGGAGATTGCAACCGGCGTTACAGGAACGCTGTTGTCGCGCGCCGCCGACGTTGTCCTGAAGGAACAACGCAAGCTCGTCCTGATGGTGCGCGAAACGCCGTTTCATCTCGGCCATCTTCGCACCATGACGCAACTTGCGGAAATGGGCGCCGTCATCGCGCCGCCCCTGCCCGCCTTCTATGCGGAACCGCAAAGCGTCGACGATCTTGTCGACCAGTCGGTCGGCCGCGCGCTCGACCTCTTCGGCATCGAAACGCCTCTGGTCAAACGCTGGGGCGAAGACCTCGAAAAAGGGAGGCGCGGATGAGCAAACCGAAAGGGCACCGGTTCTGGCGATGGTCTCTCAACACCTACGAACTGCCGGGAGTGAAAAACCGGCTGATCTATCTTCAGGACGATTTCGGATTTGACGTCAATCTCGCGCTTTGGTGCGTCTGGCGCGCCAGCGAAGGTGAAACCTTAAGCGAGGATGCGCTGCGCGCCGCTATCCGCGCCACAACGGAATGGGCGGATGGCGTCGTCGAGCCCTTGCGCGAGGCGCGCATCAACGCGCATGAAATCGGTCCCGCCGAGTTTTATACATTGCTCAAGGAAATAGAGCTGGCCGGCGAACGTCACGAACAGGATATTCTGTTCAAGCTCTCGCGCCCCGCGACGCCTGTTGAGCGTGAGCCCATGCTGGCGGCGGCGAGAGACAATATCGCGCTTTACGCGAGCCTGATGGACGCGCCGCGACGCGACGGCTTTTCCAGCGCATTGCTTCGCGACCTGATCGACCATATTTTTCCCGATGAAAACCAGCAGGCGGCGGGGCAGGCTTAATGACCGACGGCGAAGACGAAAACGGCGGACCGGAACGGTCGGCTCCGGCGGCGTCGCTGAATGCGGACCTCCTCTCCCGCAAACGGTTCGCGGCGAATGACAGGGACTTTGACGGCGCCAATGACGAAGCCCTGACGATCCGGCTCGCCATGGTCGAACAGGAGCACCGCGATCTCGACGCGGCGATCACTTCGCTTGAGATGAACTCGCCCTATGAGCGGCTCACCATTGCGCGGCTGAAAAAGAAAAAACTGGCGCTGAAAGACCTGATCCAGGAGATCAAGGACGCCATGCTGCCGGATATTATCGCCTAGCCGCTGTTCTTGCGCGCCTTGACCTCATACATCGCCGTATCCGCCCGCTCCATGGCTTCATCTGCCGACAAACCCTTCGCGATTTCAACAACGCCGCAGGAGACATGAGCGACAAAGCCGCCCTCTTTCCACGCCACCGCTTGCGCGGAAACGGCGCTGGTGAGATGCGCGGCTTTCACCTCCGCCGTCTGCTGATCGGCCTGGGTTAAAAGAACGCCAAATTCATCGCCGCCAAGGCGGCCGACCGCATCGGTCTGGCGCACATTCGCCGTCAACACTTCCGCCACATGCGCAAGCGCGGCGTCGCCGGCGCCATGCCCCATCTGGTCGTTGATTTTTTTGAGGTCGTTGAGATCCACAAAAACGAGGCTCGCCTTCATGCCGTAACGATCAATCATCGCGAGCGCCCGGTCGAGCTCCCGCACAAACGCCCGGCGGTTATAGATGTCGAGCATGGGATCGCTGTCGGCGAGACGCTCAAGCTCGTTGATGCGCTCCTGCGACCAGGTCAGTTGATCGCGCAGGCTCTGCACCTCCTGCATCAGCGACGTCAGCGCTTCGCGCACACGCGGCGTTAACTCGGCGTCCGGCACGCCCGCAAGCATGATCTTGTCCGACGGCGCCGCGGAATTGGCCGCCGCAGAAGCCGTCCCAACGCCCGCCGCCCGCTTGCGCTCAATCCGCCCCGCCCCCGGGGTTTTGGGCGCGTCGCCAATCTTCATCAGTCCCTCCCGCATCCGGCGCACACAATGTCAGCTATTGCGCCACTCGTCTCCCCGGGCTTTTGATTAACCTGATTTGACCCGTTCCCGCCAGTGAGCGCGATTCGTGCGGGGCGGCGCAAATTCCTACTCATTAGCCCTGCTATTCCGGGCCTTTAGGACAGCCTGTCGCTTCGGCGCGCGGACCGCTCGCTTCGCCGAATGGCCCTTGTGACAAAGGTCGCGCGCGCCCAGTTTGGGTCTTGCGGAAAGGTCGTGCGAAGTCCCCTTCGAACAACGCGACCAGCTCCCGCGTCCGGTGAGAGGAGGCGCTGGCTCTCGCGCCCCCGTCTATGTGGCTGGCGTCTCCTCCTTCCGGGCCTGTTTTCCTTGCACCCATGCCGACGCCTGCTATAAGCCCCGCTTTTCAGAGGCCGGAGATACTTCATGGCGAGCGCGAAGACAGACCCCAAAGTGGGCATCATCATGGGCTCGCGCTCGGACTGGCCGGTGATGGCCCGCGCCGCTGAAGTGCTGGACGCCCTCGCCGTCGCCTATGAGACCAAAATCGTCTCGGCCCACCGCACGCCCGACCGGCTCTATGACTACGCAAAAGGCGCGAAGACCCGCGGCCTCAAGGTCGTCATCGCCGGCGCCGGCGGCGCGGCGCATTTGCCGGGCATGACAGCGTCCATGACGCCGCTCCCGGTTATCGGCGTGCCGGTGCAGTCGAAAAGCTTGAAGGGCCTCGACAGCCTCCTCTCCATTGTCCAGATGCCGGCGGGCGTTCCCGTCGCCACCGTCGCTATCGGGGAAGCGGGCGCCGCGAATGCCGGCCTGCTCGCCGCGTCAATCCTGGCGACCCATGACGACCAGGTGGCGGAGCGTCTCGACAAATGGCGCGCGGCGCAAACGTCAAGCGTCGCCGAAACTGTGGAAGACTGACCCGGGAAATGATCGTCGAGTCAAATGGAACGATTGGGATACTCGGCGCCCGCGCGCGAACGCGCGCAAAATCAAAGATGCGCCGCCGCGAGATTGTCGCATGAGTAAGACAGACGCAAAAAACTTCGTCGTCGAGCCAAATGGAACGATCGGTGTTCTTGGCGGCGGCCAGCTTGGGCGGATGCTGGCGACAGCGGCGGCCGAGCTCGGTCTGAAAACAATCATCTACTGCCCTGAAGACAAGGCGCCCGCCTTCGACGTCGCATCCGATCATATTGTTGCGTCCTACACAGACGAAACCGCGCTGAAAAAACTCGCGGCCGCCGCGGACGCAATTACTTATGAATTCGAGAATGTGCCGGTCGAGGCGGTGAATTTTCTCACCGCCAATGGCGCCATTGTCCGGCCGGGCGCGAAAGCGCTGTCCATGGCGCAGGACCGGCTTTTTGAGAAAGAATTCGTCAACAAGATTGGCGCGGCGACCGCCGCCTTTCATCCGGTGGACGATCTTGCCGCTTTAAAAACCGGACTTGAAAAAGTCGGCCGTCCCGCAATTTTAAAAACCAGGCGCCTTGGCTATGACGGCAAGGGCCAGACGCGCATCACCGCGGATGACGCCGATCTTTCCACCGCCTTTGAAAAAGCCATCGAGTTCGCCTGGGCCGAAGTCGGCGCGGCGCCCTCCATCCTTGAAGGCTTCGTTCCTTTCACCTGCGAGATTTCCATTATTGGCGCCCGCGGCGCCGATGGCGATGTTAAACTTTACGACCCGGCGGAGAATGTTCACAAGAGCGGGATTCTTGCGACCTCGTCCGTTCCCGCAAAGGTCAGCGATGAAACCGCAGACAAAGCGCGCGCCGTCGCCCGCAAAATGCTCGATGAACTTGATTATGTGGGCGTGATCGGCGTCGAGTTTTTCGTGCTCGAAAGCGGCGATGTCATCGTCAATGAATATGCGCCGCGCGTTCATAATTCCGGCCACTGGACGCAGAACGCCTGCGCGGTCTCGCAATTCGAACAGCACATCCGCGCCGTTGCGGGCTGGCCGCTCGGCGATCCTGCGCGTCATTCAAATGCGGTGATGGAAAATCTTATCGGCGACGACGTGCATCAATGGCGCACCCTCGCCGCAGAGCCGCAAACTTGCGTCCATCTTTACGGCAAACGCGATGCGCGCGCAGGCCGCAAGATGGGTCATGTCACCCGGCTCAAAACCCGGTAACGCAATCCCTCCTCAACCAAACGTGAAGGAACTGTGCGCGGCGTCACAGCACGCCGCCATAGAATGACCATACTTGCGGCAGACCCTTTCAACATCGGGGCGAATGTTAGGCAAAGGACAGACTGAAACACGTAATCTCAGGTCCAGTAGAAAGGTAGCACCGTCATGGCCGCAGCATCGAAAGCCGTTTCATTGCCGTTTTATCCGGCGCCCTCGCCATCGCGTTACAGCGCGCCGCATTCGCATTACACATTCGCCGCCTTGCGAAAATTCATACAGGGCATTGGTTCGGCGCTTCTTGTCTTTAACGGCGCCGGCGCGATCACGAGCCCCGCCACCGCGGCGACGGCGCCGGTGATGGCCGACTTCTCTTCTGTCGAAGGCATCCTCGCGACCTTGATGCAGGGGGAATATGCGGGCCTCGCCCAGATCGGCGCCGCCGTCTTTATCTTTCTCGCCGCCGGACAATGCATCGCCCGCTTTGCAGGCCTCGCCGCCGCCGGTCTCGCGATCTTTCTTTATCATCAAGGCGTCACGGTCGAGGATGTCCTCACTTTTGCGGGACATTTCACAGAGCGCCTCGGCGCCGCCAGCGACGCCTTTTTAACGGCGGATGTGAGCTAACGAAAACGGTCGTATTCTCGACCAAGGACGTCAGCCGTCAAAAACGGCTGACGCCTTTTGTTGCTTCTAGCGCACCAGATTCGGATATTCGACCGTCGCGCCTTCAAACTCCGGCATATAAAACGGCAGCGGCGCATAGATGCCGGTGGGCGCATCCTTTGGGCCGAACACATCGAACCATGACGGCAAGCCGCCTGGCGCGAAGAAGAAATATTCGCCGATGATGCGGGGCTCGCCTACCTCGCATCGCGGTCTTTGAAGGTTGATGTTGCAATTGTCCTCAACCCTCACCGTTTCACCGTCATTGTCGCGGATCGTGACTTCCTGACGGTAATCGAGATCGCCGCTCGCCTCTTCCCAGAACGCATTTGCCGTCGCCGAAGGCTGATAGGCGCCCATGGTGACCGGCCCCTCATCTTCATCGAGCCCGCTATTATAGGCTTCGGCATATTTCATCTGCTGGAACCAGCCTTCCACCAGCCGCTTCATGACGGGATTGGAGCGCTCCGGATAACCAAGCCGGAAACTGTCGGCTTCCTGCAGCGTCAGGCACGCCTGATAGCCGCCATACCATTCATAGCGCCAGGTCCGTTCGACCGGATTGGTTCCGCTATCGGCGACATACTCACAAGTAAACTCGACCGATGTGCCGCCGAAATCCACCAGGAAACCGCCATTTGTCTGGATCCGCACACTCGCCCGGTTGTCGACCCGCGCGCGCGTACAGTCCGCCTCGCGGCCCGTCAGATAGGGTTCAATTTTGGTGTCGCGGATTTTATCCGCCCAGACCTGAAGCCGGCGCTCGCGGAACCGCCATTCCCCGGTAATATCGGGAAAGCCGTCCGCCGCCCGCAGGCCGCCGGTGCAGCAAGGCGGCTCCGGCAGACGTTCAACCTTCACCTTGCCGAATCTGACGCCGCCAACTTCGTTGGCGTCAGTCGCAACAGCCGCAATCACCAGATGCGGCGTGTCTTCATCTTCCGGATCATCCAGCACTTCGAACTCATAGGCGCCGCCGCCCGGGCACTCGCAATTGTCGCCCACGCAGAACGTAAATGTCTTTTCTTCAAGGTAGCTGCGCACAGTTGACGAACCGCCAGCGGCGCCGATTGACCGGCCCTCCGCATTCTCAAACGTCACGCGATAATAATTATTTGGCTGCACCCGCAGTTCGATAAGTTCCGGCTGAAGCGAGGGAAGATCGAACTCATGTTCGTCGTCATCTTCCTCGGCGAAATCATATTTCAGTGTTTCATAGGCGGGCGCCGCCTTCATGCCGAAATAATCGTAATCCCAGTCATCGCCTTCGCCGGAGAAAGGCTCCCGCGCCTGCCAGAGACCCGCCGCCCATGTTTCTTCCAGATGCTCTTTGTCCGACGCCGGCACGAGCGTTCTGTAGATTTGCGAAACGCTCGCCTCGCTTCCCGCCATGAGCGCGAAGACGCGCTGCAACCGCAGCAGCAACTCATTGATGTTTGTCTGCTCGGCAAGATGGTTGAAAAATCCCGTGGCGTCATAGTCGCGCGATTGAAGCGACTTTTTATTATGAACATAGTCCGACAACATGCGCCGCCCCACCTCCGGCACAGCGCCGCCACCGCCGCCTGAAAGGCCATGCACGCCGAAATAGTCGCCGACAAACTGCGCGGCGCCTTCATAGATCCATTGCTCATGCGGCTGCCAATAGGATTTATGGCGTTGCTGAAAACAATGAAACGCCTCATGGGCGATATGCGAAAGGCGTTCATTCTGTGCACTGAGCGCCCAGAAATCATCTGCAAACCGGATCACGCATTGCCGACTCGACATGTAACGATCCGGGATGACTTCTTCGTAGTATAATGACGGACCGCTTCTCACCAGCACCATGGTGACGGTGGCGTCGCGCGGATCGCCCGCAAGCCGCGTCTGGTTTCCGGGGCCCGGCGGGCTGTCGAAACCGGGTTGATAAAGCGTCACCCAGGCTGGCGGCACATAGCCGGGATCGCCCGCGCTGAGATCGCTCATGGCGTTGATGCGGCCGACAACCTGCCGCAACATATCCAGAACGCTGCGCTGCTCCGCCGTCAAACCGGTTTCCGGATGCGGAGACACAACCGTTTGCGCCTGCGCGAGCCCAAACAGCGCATATCCTGCTGCAATTGTGATGATAAAAGCTCGCCGCACGAGCCAATGTATTGAAAACCTTGCCGCCGACATCAGCCCGTCTCCCTCGTCTGATCGCGTCTCTGGATGACATCCAGTTGAGCACAATCATCGCCGAATGGGAATATAAGGCCGCGCGGGAGCTACGCCTTGCCCGGGGTCCATCCCGGCGGATCGCTGGCGGGAAAGGACTCGTCAAGCGCTTCGTCGACTTCCGCTTCGTCCCATGTGTCGTCGTCCTTTGCGGCGGGCGGCGCCGGATACCGCAACCGCGCCAGCCATTCGATGGGCTTTGCCGGATCGATATTCAGTTCGCGGATTTTTCCCTTGAACTTTTCGATCTGCATGACGTTTTCGATGCGCGCCGCAAGGAACGCTTTTGTCGACGCCTCGTCTTCGCTATCGTCGCCAAGCCAGTGCGTCAGGGTCGAAAGCCAGACGCCGGTGAGGATGCCGCGCTTTGAATAGAAATTGAAATCCGTCGATTTGTCGTCGAGGCCGCGCCAGATGGCGTCCGCGGTTTTCCAGGCGAGCTCGGCGCCGAGGGTTCCGTAAATCGGCAGGGCCAGCGCCGCCGCCGCCCGCCGCGCCGCCTCCTTGTGCGGTCTGATCGCCGCAAGCCGCGCCTCGACCGCGAACGCGACCTTTTCGCGGATCTTCAGCCCTTCAAAGTCCGGCCCGGCCATCGCCGCGCTCATGGTCTTATCCGCCTCCATGGACCAGGCCCGAAGCACATCGGCGACGCCGCGGGGGAACGCCGCCACCGCAACGGACCGGTCCAGTCCCGATTCCCGGGCCGCGCCCTCAAGCGCCGAGGCGGTCCAGCCCTCAAACGCCGCGCGTGAGAGCATCGCCTTCAGGATGGCCCGGCCTTCCGTCTCAAACCCGCCGGAATATCCTTGATTTTCAACCACTTCGTCACCATCTATGGACTGCGCGAAAGGGGCGTCCTTTTTTGGGCCGCGCATTAAGGCTCGTGTAGACAATATAGGGCCCTTTTGGTATAGGCCCCAACGCCCCACCCCCTGCAGGAAACAGGCGGGCCGGGACTGGTTAGCAGGATTTGCGTCGCGGCCGCTCCGTGGCGCTTTTATTTTCAAAGGAGGCTCAAGGCCTTGGTTCAAATTTTTGTCCGCGACAACAATGTCGAGCAGGCCCTGAAGGCGCTGAAGAAAAAGATGCAGCGCGAGGGCACGTTCCGGGAAATGAAACGCCGGAAGTTCTACGAAAAACCGTCGGAAAAGAAGGCCCGCCAGAAAGCGGAAGCCGTTCGCCGCGCCCGCAAGCTCGTTCGCAAGCGGTTGCAGCGCGAAGGCGCCCTTTAGGGCTTCTCCTGCCTGCGCGCTTTTCTTCCGGCGCGCGGCGGGGCATAGTGCGGCCGCTGAAACACAATTTCCATCAGGGGTTTATGATGCGCTTCCTTACGCTTCTTCTGGCCTTTGGCCTGTTCCTTACTTCCTGCGAAACCATCAAGGGCGCCGGCCGCGACATCACGAATGCGGGTGAAGCGATCGACGACGCCGTGGACAAAGACTAGGCAGAGCCTCCTGATAACGGGGTCACAAAGCCGGCGGCTGAAAAGCCCCGGCTTTTTTATTTGCCGGGATTGCTGCGCCCGGCCGAACTTTTCCCCAGCAGGGCTGTAAGTGAGGCGAATCGGCCATCGTCACCGAAAAATATGCCTCCTGCCCCATTCTTGCCGGGTTCAGCCCGCAGCTTTGGCTGGCCTTGCGGGTTTGGGCCGCTAAAATGGGGGCGATCATGGCGGCGAGTCGGCTTGGCGCCGGCTGGCGCCGTGATGAGGTGATACGCCCGGTAAGGGACAGGGTTTAACGGGCGGCAAGCGGGTTGGGGATCACATGCGAAAACATGGACGCGGGGACCGGAATATGAGTTTGAGTATGCGCCGCCCAGGACGCGCGATAGCGCTTGCCGCTTTTCTGGCGGGAAGCCTCACCGCCGGCCCGGCGCTGGCGCAGCGTCAGATTGACGATCCCAATCTGAGCCCGATGCTGTTCGGTCCGACCAAAAAAGAAGAGCGCGACAAAATCAGACGGGACCAGCGCGAGCAGGAAGAAGCCGCCATCCTCACCGCCGAGCAGGATCGCGACGCCAACAAACTTGACGATCCGAAAGTCCGCCCGCTGATCTTTGGCGACACCCTGGAAAACGATGACCCCGTCGCGGGCCGCGTCACCCTGGGCGAGGAAGACGACAATCGCGGTTTCTTCGGCGCCCTGAACTTTCTCATCCCCGAAGAGACGAACCTCTCGCTTGGCGTCGGGCCGATTTACAAGCCGGACTATTTCGGCTCGGACGATTATGAGTTCAACGCAGACCCGCAAGTCTATGTGAAGTTCCGCAACTTCGTCTTCCTTGACGATGACGGCGCCGATTTCGGCATTATCGGATTTTCCCGCTTCCGGGCTGGTCCTTCGATTAAAATTCGCGGCCGCCGCGATCAGGATGACAACCCCGCCCTCGCCGGTCTTGGCGACGTCGGAACAACATTTGAAATGGGCGGCTTCATCGCCACCAACTTTCTTGACCGCTTCGCGTTCAAGGCGAAAGCCCGTCACGCCATCAAAACCGGTCACCACGGGACGGTTGTCGACGGATATCTGACGGCCCTCCTGTTCCGCGCGGGGCCGGTCTCCCTCGCCGCCGGCGGACAGGCGACCTGGATCGACGACAATTTCGCCGACGCCTATTTTTCCATCACGCCGGAGCAATCGGCGAACACCGGCGGACGGGTCGGCGTTTATGATGTCGATTCCGGCTTCCGCGATGTCGGCGGCAGCGTCAACGCCTATATCAATATCGGCGATCGCTGGTCCCTGAACCCCTACGCCACGTATCAATATGTATTCCGCGATTACGCCCGCTCACCGATCATCGCCGATTATGGCGACCGCAACCAGTTTACGGTGGGCTTTCACATTATGCGGGAATTCACCTTCGGCGGCACCGGTCAGTAAGACTGCCACAATATAAATATTGTCATCCCGGAAAACGCCACAGGCGTTTATCCGGGATCTTTTGTCAATGGACGGAGATCCCGTGTCTGCGGCGCATCACTTCGTGACGCGACCGCGCACGGGATGACCAGAATAGTATCCTATTCCGGTTTCCTGAACTTTAAGGTCATGCGATCGCTTTCGCCAATTTCCGCATTGTCGGGATTGGACGGCGGCAGGCGCCAGACAACATCCTCCGTGGTCGGACGGTCAGCCGGGTTGGCGTTGATCTCACTGGCTTCAACGAACTCGAAACCGGCGTCCTCAAAAACAGAAATGATGTGCGACTGTTTCACATAGCCGGCGTTTCCGACCGCCCATTCATCGGGCATATCTTCCTGAGCGCGGTGCTGCACCACGCCGACGATGCCGCCGGGTTTCAACACATCATTGAAGTCGGCCAGCGCTTCGGTGAAAAACTTGCCGTCTGCGAGCCGGTTGAAATGGTGTGCGGCGCGCATCATCAACACGACATCCGCCGTGCCTTTAAGGCTGTCCGGCAGCGATCCGATCTGGAAGGCGGCGCCTTCGGCCCCCTCTTCATCACGGACCGCGTCAACGGACGCGATGTAATCCGATACGAAGCTTTCTTTCCCTTGCAGGAACTCTTCGCTCGAATAGCGGCCGCTGAAATTCGACCACATCTCGATGGAATAATCGGCGCCGATCAGAACCCCGTCGGGCCCGAGATAAGGCACCAGAATTTGTCCGTACCAGCCGGGCTCGCCCGGCAGCGTGTCGACAACGGTCATGCCCGGCTCGACGCCGAAGAACTCCAGCGTTTCTTTCGGGTGGCGATATGGATAGCGCGCCTTCACTTCATCGGACTCGGCTGCAAGCACCGCATCGAGTTTTTCGGAGGCGGACATGGCGTCATGCTCCATGCCGTCGCCGGCCATTTCATTGTCCATACCCGGTTCGGCGTCGCCGGCGGCCATTGCATCGGTCGGCGTTTCCGCTGCAGTGTCGGATGATGACTCCTGCGAACATGCAACGAGTGCGAGCGCGGCTGCGCCCAGCATCAAATATTTCATGGTGTTTCCCCTTGGGTTGCCCTGATGTGGCAATCTAGCGGCGCCCGATCGCGCCGCCAATGGACCTCACGCAAATGTGGGCCAGCTCGCAACCTGTCATCACATCCTTGACGATGCGCGCGCCGGGATCTCCGGCATCAAAAAGAAATCCCGGATAGAGACTAAAGCGCCTTGACGATTTCCTCGCACATTTTCTTCGCATCGCCGAACAGCATCATCGTGTTGTCGCGGAAGAAAAGCTCGTTCTGGACGCCCGCATAACCTGACGCCATGGAGCGCTTGACGAACAGCACCGTACCGGCGTTTTCAACGTCGAGCACCGGCATGCCGTAGATCGGCGAGGTCTTGTCGGTCTTCGCCGCAGGGTTGGTGACGTCATTGGCGCCGATGACAAAAGCCACGTCGGCGGTGCGGAATTCGGAGTTGATGTCCTCAAGCTCGAAGACCTCGTCATATGGCACCTGCGCCTCAGCCAGCAGCACGTTCATATGCCCCGGCATCCGGCCCGCCACGGGGTGGATGGCGTATTTCACTTCGACGCCTTCTTCTTTCAGCATCTCGGCCATTTCCCGCAACGCATGCTGGGCCTGCGCCACCGCCATGCCGTAACCGGGGACGATGATCACCTTGTTGGCGTTCTTCATGATGAAGGCGGCGTCGTCCGCTGACCCCTGCTTCACCGGGCGTTCTTCTTCGCCGCCTGCCGCCGCCGCTGCATCATCGCCGCCGAAGCCACCGAGAATGACCGACACGAAAGACCGGTTCATGCCTTTACACATGATGTAGGAAAGGATCGCGCCGGACGAGCCCACCAGGGCGCCGGTGATGATCAGCGCCATATTCTCAAGCGTGAAGCCGATGCCCGCCGCCGCCCAGCCCGAATAGGAGTTCAGCATGGAGACAACCACCGGCATGTCGGCGCCGCCGATGGGAATGATCAGGAGGAAGCCGAGCACGAACGCCGCCAGAGTCAGCAGGAAGAACGTCGTCGATGACTGCTCGCCCGTCATCAGCATGCCGATAAACAACAGCATGAGGAGCCCGAGGCCGAGATTGATCGGATGACGCATGGGCAAGAGGATCGGCTTGCCTGACATGTTGCCGTTCAGTTTGGCGAAAGCGATCAGCGAACCGGAAAAGGTGATGGCGCCGATGGCGACGCCGAGCGACATTTCAAGCACGGAGCCCGTGTGAATATGTCCCGGCTCGCCCACATTGAAGGCGCGCGGCGCGAGAAACGCCGCCCAGGCGATCAGGACGGCGGCAAGACCCACCAGCGAGTGAAACGCCGCCACAAGCTGCGGCATCGCGGTCATGGGGATCTTGCGGGCGATATAAACGCCCGGAACCGCGCCGGCGGCGATCGCAACAAGCACGAAGAACCAGGTGCCGATGCCTTTGTCTTCCAGAACGAACAGCGTCGTCAGGACGGCGATCACCATCCCGATCATGCCGAAGCGGTTGCCCTGACGGGACGTCTCTGGGCTCGACAGCCCGCGCAAGGCGAGGATGAAGAGAATGCCCGAAGCGACGTAAAGGAGCGCTGGTAAGTTATCAGCCATGCGTCGTCCCTACCGTTCTTTTTTCTTGTACATGGCGAGCATTCGTTGCGTCACCATAAAGCCGCCGAAGATGTTCACGCTGGCGAGCGCAACGCCGAGAAACCCGAAGAGCTTGGGCCAGAAGCTGTTGGCCGATTCCGAAAGGTCGGCGCCAAGCGCGATCAGCGCGCCGACAATGACGACCGAAGAGATCGCATTGGTGACGGACATCAGCGGCGTGTGCAGCGCCGGCGTCACCGACCACACGACATAATAGCCGACGAAAATCGCCAGGATGAAAATCGTCAGGAGAAAAACAAAGTCAGAGATCGGGCTCGATGCGGCGATGAGCGCGAGCTGATCGGCGATGTCGCGCGCCTGCGCAGCGGCCTGCGTCGCCGCGTCGGCATTACCGCTGGCGTTCGCCGCCGCGGCTTCAGCGGCTTGCGCGGCCTGTTCGGCGGCCTTGGCGGCTTCTTCAACCTGTTCGCGTTTGTCGGCGGCCATCCGGCTCCTCCAAAGAGTTAAATACAGAACCTAATCTTCGTCTTCGGCGTCTGTTGTGTCTTCCGCGGCTTGCGTCTCTTCCGGTTCAGCCTCGAGCACGGGCTCGGCTTCGGTCGTAATAAAGGCGTCATGGACCACGGCGCCGCCGCGGGTCAGCGTGATCGCCTTGATGATGGCGTCTTCCGGATCGGCGTTGAGGCTCTTGGTATCCTTGTCGAAAAACGCCGCGATGAAATTGTAGATGTTGCGCGCATAAAGGCTCGACGCATCCGCCGCGAGGCGCCCCGGCACATTGTTGAAACCGAGAATGGTAACGCCGCCGGTCTCGATCGCCTCGCCCGCGCGGGACAATTCCACATTGCCGCCCGCCTCAACGGCAAGGTCGACAATCACCGATCCCGGCTTCATGGAGCGGACCATATCGGCGGAAACAAGCTGCGGCGCCGGACGTCCCGGGATCAGCGCGGTCGTGATGACGATATCCTGTTTGGCGATATGGCCGGCGACAAACTCCGCCTGGCGCTTCTGAAAGTCCGCCGACATTTCCTTGGCGTAGCCGCCCTCGGTTTCCGCTTCTTTCATCGCCTCTTCATCGACGGTGACGAAGGTTGCGCCGAGGGAGTTCACCTGTTCTTTCGCCGCGAAGCGCACATCGGTCGCGGAGACGACGGCGCCAAGACGGCGCGCGGTCGCAATCGCCTGAAGCCCCGCGACGCCCGCGCCCATGATAAAGACTTTCGCCGGCGCGATGGTGCCCGCCGCCGTCATCATCATCGGCAGCGCACGGCCGTAATAAGCGGCTGCGTCGATCACCGCTTTATACCCTGCAAGGTTCGACTGGGACGACAGGACATCCATGGATTGCGCGCGGGTGATTCGCGGCATCAGCTCCATGGCCATGGCGTCAACGCCAAGCCGCGCATAAGCGGCGACAGAATCCGGATCTTTATAAGCGGACAGGATCGCAATCAGCTTCGACCCGCGGCCGATGACGCGCAACTCCTCCGTCGAGGGCGCGAGGACTTTCAGAATGATGTCGGCGCCCTGGGCCGCATCGGCGGCGCTGGGGCTGATCGAAGCGCCCGCCGCCTGATAGTCCGCGTCGGCAAAACGCGCCTCGTCCCCGGCGCCGGCCTGAACCGCCACAGAAGCGCCGAGGCTAATGAATTTTTTGACGGTCTCCGGGGTCGCCGCAACCCGGGTCTCTCCGGACCGCGTCTCTTTCAGAACGGCTAGTTTCATCGGGCCTCCGGGGCGCGGAACGCAGTCTTATTCGTGGTGCGAGAAAAACATCTTCACGACGATATGCGCGAACACATAGACAACAACCGCCATAAGGATAGCCATGAGCACACCCGAGCGGGTGACCAGGCCAGTGAAAAACATCGCCAGCGCCATGGAGAACGGGACGCCGACCGCTGTCGCCGCGCCCATAATGGCGTTATAGGATTTTTTGTGTTCTTCGGCGTCATGCGCGCGCTGAGTGGCTTCGTCAGTCATGGTAACCCCGTTTGCGAATTTTCCCGTCTTTTGGCCGAATTCAAAGGCTTGGGCAAGTCTTCTCAGCCCTCATCTTCTCACTGCGAGCGGGACGGCGCTAGACGCCGAACCGCACTGGCCAGGCGGAAAGCAGCGTTCTGAGCGCTGAAACAAAGGCCAGCGGCTGGTCCATCATCAGATGATGATAGGCGTCCGGGATCATCACGAAGGGTGACCGGCCCCGCGCCTGTTCCCGCAAGTGCGACAGCCCGTCTCCCTGGGCGAAAGCCGATTTTTCCCCATAGATGAAAGCCAGGGGACAGCGTGCGGCGCGCAGCAGGTCCCGTTCGAAATGGATTTCAAAAGCGCCCTTGTCGCCGGGATCGAATTTCCAGGTCCAGCCTTCGCCATTCTGCTCCCCGCATTCTGAAGGCTGCGCAGGGCGCAGCCCTTCACGGGCGATATAATCAATTAAATAAAGATGTTCCGCAGGCTGGTTCGGAAGCAGCCTGAAGCGGGCGATCATCTCTTCTTTCGAGGGATATATATGCGCGCTGCGTTTTTTCCCCGCCGCGTCGCCGGAATCGGCGGGCTTGGCCTTCACAACCGTATAGCCCTCATGGGGATCCGGCAGGCCAAGCGGCGAATCCACCACCACCGCCCCGCCGAGCTTTTCGCCCTCGCGCTCCACGGCCGCCAGGGTGACCCAGCCGCCAAAGGAATGGCCGACGATGACTGGCCGTCCCCGGGTCGCCAGCCCGGCCTTGTCGATGACCGCAAAAACCTCGTCCACCAGGAGATCGAGGGAATAAGTCTCCCGCCAGTCGCTGTCGCCCATGCCGGAGAGGTCGAGGGCCGCAACCCGGCGGTTTTCGGAGAAAAATGGGGCGAAGGGCCGCCACCAGTTGCGGTGCGCCCGGCCGCCATGGACGAAAAGAAGCCCCCGGCCGCCCTTTTCGCTGTCCTGCTCGCCCCAGACCGAATAGCGGATGCGCGCGCCCGCGACCTCCACCGCCCCTTCCTCGGACGGCGTCGCGATCGCCTTTTCAAACCAGTCGGGCGCCGGCGGCTTTTGCCCGCCCAGCGCGCTCAAGGGGCGGATCAGGTCTTTCTTGTCGGGTTTGCTGTCGGTTTTTTTGTCAGACATGGGGCGAAGCCTTTGATTTCCTCCATTTCGATAGACGATCCGTCACGGCAGGCAAAGGGTGTGATGTAGCCGCCTTCCCGCTTTCGCCAGGGCCCGGGCGGATATTCGGGGGCCTTCAGGCATCGTAAACAGAATATTAATCCGTAAACAAATCATTACGCGAAAAACGGCTGAAATCGTTTCGTAATGATACGGGTTAAACCGATCTTTACTTGGCGGCGCCATTTTCTCTTCCGCGTGTAATGTTTTTTCAGAAGGGTCCGCCTCCCATGGTGAAAACTATCCTAATCGTCGATGATGATCCGACACAGCGCCGCCTGATGCGCGCCGTGTGCGAGAAAGCGGGATACCCTGTCCTACAGGCGGCGAACGGCGAAAGCGCACTGTCGCTGTTGCAAAGCCAGCAGGGCTCCGAAGTCGCGCTGATGATGCTCGATCTCAGAATGCCGGGCCTTGGGGGGATGGAAACGCTGAAACGCGCGAAATCTTTCCGTGAGGAACTCCCCGTCATCGTGCTGACCGCGCAAGGCGGCATCGACACCGTCGTTGAAGCCATGCAGTCGGGCGCGGCAGACTTTTTCGTCAAGCCTGCTTCACCTGAACGCGTTATCGTTTCGATCCAGAACGCGCTCAATCTCACAACCCTTCAGGGCGAAGTCTCGCGCTTGAAGCGCAAGCGCGAAGGCGCGATGGGCTTTAAAGACCTCGTCGGCGAATCCCAGGCGCTGCGCCATGTGATGAAACTCGGCGAACGCGCCGCCGCGTCGAACATTCCGATCCTGATCACCGGCGAAAGCGGCACCGGCAAGGAAATGGTCGCCCGCGCCATCCAAGGCTCATCCGACCGCGCCGGCCGTCCGTTCATCACCGTCAATTGCGGCGCGATCCCTGAAAACCTCGTCGAAAGCATTCTCTTCGGCCATGAAAAAGGCTCCTTCACCGGCGCCTCGGCGAAGCATATCGGTAAGTTTCAGGAAGCCGACACCGGCACGATTTTCCTCGACGAAGTGGGCGAACTTCCCGCCGACATGCAGGTGAAGCTCTTGCGCGTTCTTCAGGAGGGCGAAGTCGACCCGATCGGATCGAAGCGCCCGGTGAAGGTCGACGTGCGCGTCATCTCCGCAACCAATCGCGATCTTGGCGAGGAAGTCAAAGCCGGCCGGTTCCGCGAAGACCTGTTCTATCGCCTCAACGTGTTTCCGGTGGAAATTCCAGCGCTGCGCGATCGCAGCGAAGACATCCCCGCGCTGATCGATCACTTCATCCACCGCTACAATGCGGAGGAACGCCGCGATGTGCGCGGCGTCCGTCATGAAGTGATGGAAGTGCTGACCTCGTTCAACTGGCCGGGCAATGTGCGCCAGCTTGAAAACACGATCTTCCGCGCCGTTGTGCTTGCGGACAATCCTTATCTTTCGGCGGAAGACTTCCCGCTTCTCGCGGATGAATTCGCGGCGGCCGGGATCGAATCCGGCCCGCCCTTGCTCAGCGATAATGACGCCGAAGACGCCGCGAAAGAAGGCGCCAGCGTCACCTCGCGCCCGGCGCCGTCAAGCAACAGCGGCAGTGAGGTCGTGGCGATCTTCGACCGTGAGGGTCATCTGCGCTCGCTTCAGGAAATCGAAAAAGACCTGATCGAGCTCGCCATCGACACTTATGAAGGTAAAATGTCGGAAGTCGCCCGCCGCCTCGGCATGGGCCGCTCAACGCTTTACCGCAAATTGCGCGAGCACGATCTGGAAATCAAACGGGCGAGCTAAGGCTCGCCCCGCCTTGCCGGCCTAAGCCTCGCCCAGCGCGGCGAGGTAAAGGTCGAGCATGGCTTCCTGCTCCTGGCGGTCGGCGCGATCCATTTTGCGGATTTTCACAACCTGACGCAGCGTCTTGACGTCGTAGCCGTCGCCTTTGGCCTCGGCGTAGACTTCCTTGATGTCGTTCATCACCGCAGCCTTGTCTTCTTCAAGACGCTCGACGCGCTCGATAAAAGACCGCAGGCGATCCGCCGCGATGGTGGTTGCGCCTTCGACGCTTGCTGCTGATCCGTCCGCCACTGGAGTCGCTCCCGAGTTCCTGATGTTGAATTCATCCGGATACGGAGCAAGCGCCCATGTCCGGCCGGACCTCAAGGAATAGAAATGGTCGCGGCAAAGGCCAAGCGCGAACCTTCCACAGGTGGAAAACTAAATGTACCTTCGGCGAAAAGTCCTTCAGTCTCCCCCGGTTATATCCGGGGTCGGCTTCAGTGTACTTTTCACCGATTTCGGAACGAAAAATTTGGCTTGAAGCGGTTCTACACCAAATTTTACATTCTCTTGCCCGCTTCGCGGGCGGAAAAACTTGAAAGACAATCGAAGGGCCGCCCCGAGATTGGCTTTCACATTATATTTTTGTGGAAAAGTACACCGAGCGAAGCGAGGGACTTTTTCGCAAAGATCCTATATCTCTTGACCGTCGATCTCGCGGCGAAGCTCGCGGGCGCGCTGCCGGGCGTTCTCGTCATGGGGATTCCACTCAAGCGCCTTCTGGAACATCTCATAGGCGGCCCGGTCTTCTCCGCCCGACAGGAGGAGTTCAGCGAGGACGACCCGCACCTCAAACTGGCGCGGCTCCAGCTCCAGCACCCTGGAGAAATCCTCGATCGCCCCGGCCCGGTCGTCAGTCGTCAGCCGCACCGTCCCGCGCAGGGCGTAGCCTTGGGCGAAATTGGGCGCGAGCCCCGTGACATGGTCGAGAAGCGCCAGCGAGAGATCGAACGCGCCGTTATTGGCGGCGAGATTGGCCCGCTCGTAAAGGAGGTCCACCGTATCGCTCTGGCTGTCGGACCAGATATCGATGATCCGGGCTGTATTTTCCTCGGACCGCCGGGCGTCGCCCACCCGAAGCTCCTCGAACAGCCCGTCTAGGCGCGGATCGGTCTGATCCGCGGCGGCGGGCGTGGCGGCCGCAAGGCATAGCAGAATCAAGCAAAAAGGCCTTCGCATAAGCGAAAGCCTAATCTTCAAACCCTTAAAAACCAAGGAATTTTCGCGTGAAGACCGGAGCCTGATCGCAAAAACCTGAAAAACCGGAAGAACGCGGAAAATCAGATGCTTGCCGCCTCGACACGATGCGGCTCCGGCTCCATTTTTAAAGAAGAAGAGCCTTAGCCGTATGAATTTTCAGCAAATTAACGTCTGTCCAGCCCCAACAAAATGCGCTGCGAACTGTTGAACAGGGCTCAAGCCTGCTTCGCCTTGAAGCGGCGCTGGGTCTTGTTGATCACATAGACGCGGCCTTTGCGGCGCACCACACGGCAGTCTTTATGACGGTTTTTCAAGGACTTAAGCGACGAACGGACTTTCATGACGGTCTAGCTTTCAACGGGCTTTCGATTGATCCGGAGCGCCGGGAGATAGTCAACCCGGGGCGGACTGTCAACCAGCTGCACGCCCCTAGTTAAGCCCATTCTAGGCCTTTTCATGATTGAGCCATATCATGCCCGGTAATTGCTGCTCTCATAATGATTACAGCTTCCGCAGCAAAGGGAGAACACAATGGACAAGACGCTGAAAAGTGAAATCCTGGACCTCCTTGGCAAGCATCGGATCATGACGATCGCCACACTCCGGCCCGACGGCTGGCCTCAGGCGACGACGGTCGGCTACGCCAATGAGGGGCTGATTCTATATTTCGTGTGCGGGACGGATAGCCAGAAGGCGGCCAATCTCGCGAAGGACAACCGCGTCTCCCTCACCATCGACAGCGATGCGGATCAGTTAATTGACATCAAGGGCCTCTCCATGGCGGCCCATGCGGAACGCCTTACTGACCGGGCGGAAGGCATGATGATGATGGGCCTTATGTTCTCGAACTATCCGGAACAAAAAGGCATCCCCTTTGAGCCGCCGAAATTCGAAGACGTCGCCGTTTTCCGCGTGACGCCGAAAGTGATCTCGATCCTCGATTACTCAAAAGGCTTCGCGCACACGGATCTGGTGACGGTTTAAGTTATGAGTGGTCGCGCCAGTTTTGCGAAAAACCGGATTCCACTTTTTCGCCTGGCGCTCTGGGCGACCCAGCCAGATCGCCGGCCCGCCGTCTCATATTAAAATGTCAAAGAGCCTTACGAGGGAAAGCATAAGGCCGCGCGGGAGGTGGTGGATAACTCTTCACCAAACCTCAAAAAACCGCCCGAATTCATCAGATTTGAGGTGTTTTTCGCGTTTTTGGGGTGATCGTTTTTTATGCGGAATCTCCTCCCCCGTTTACGGGGGAGGTGTCAGCGAAGCTGACGGAGGGGGTGAATGTTGTTTTTTAGAGCACCGCCATCGCCTCGCTGCACTCGGCACTTCCCCCGCAAGCGGGGGAAGAGAAACAGAATCCCTAAGCCCGCGCTTTCGCGGCGCCATAGACATCCGGCGCCAGATTTTCACCAGCGATGGGATAGACGCCCTCCGCCCCCATCACCCAGGCGACCGGCTTTGGCAGGATCGGCGCATAAGCCTCATCCAGGATATTGAGCCCGCCCGTATAGGCGCCCATGGCCGGCATGATCATCCGGTCTCCACCCACAGCGAAACAACGGCGGCGGAGCGCGCGGCCTTCGCTCAGAACGCGCGCGCAAGGGTGAAGGTGTCCGGCGATCTCGCCTTTCGCCTGCCCCGCTTTTGGCTCATGGCGAAACACGAGCGCGCCGATTCGTTTCCTGAAGGTCGTTTCAGCGGCGAAGCGCGCGGGCGGTTCCGGGTCGTGATTGCCGAGAATCCAAACCCACTCGGTCGCGCGCATCAGGCTTTCGAGGCTCGCCGCATCTTCATCATCCATGCGGTTTTCCGCATCGCCGTCATGGAAAGCGTCGCCAAGGGAGATGACGCGCTTCGGTTTGTAGCGGCGCATCAGCGCGGCGAGGCGCATCAGGGTCGTGCGCGTGTCATAAGGCGGCAGCATGACGCCCCGCGCCGCAAAACTCGACCCTTTTTCAAAATGCAGATCCGAAACGATCAGCGTTGCCTCGCGCGCCCAGTAAGTGGCGCCAAGAGGATCGGGGGTCAGGACTTCGTCGTTGAGTCGAATGTGCGGCATGGCGCGAGACTTACCTGCTTCGCCTCAGGGTTGCAATCTAGCCGGCCTTCCCCGTCGCCAGGAGAATCGAACGTCCAGCGCAATTTTTGTCCTCAGGTGTAAAAATAATTTCGTCAAAGCCGGCGAGAGACAACAGCGCGCGATACTCATCCGGTGAAAGACTGGCGTGATAAACCGTCTCGCCGCCGACCGTCCCCGTCACCTCGCCATCGCCCGTCCCCACCGTCATCATCATGGCGCCGCCGGGCCGGATGCGCGCGGCAAGCGCTGGAATAAGCGCGCGTTGTTCATCCTGCGTGAGATGAAAACTGCCATCCCAACTGTAGACGCCATCGAAATCGCCTTCGAGGCGAAGCGCACGCATGTCCTGCACCAGCCATTCGGCGTTCGGGAATCGCGCTTTCGCAAGATCGATCATCGCCTGTGAATAATCAACGCCAAGGATCTCATGGCCCTTGCTGAGGAAATAGCCCGCCAATGGATCACCGGCGCCGCAACCAAGATCAAGCAAGCGTGCGCGTTCCTCCGGCAACCCGTTCAGAAACCGGTCAAGCCAGGGCCGTTCGTAAAGTCTGCGCGGTCGCTGCGTGTCCCATACAGCGGCCTGGCGTTCATAGACTTCCTTCGTCTGCGCTTTCGCAAGATCAAGCATATCAGTTTGCTTCACGGGCCGGTTCATCCCATCGCCGTTGCAATCAAATCATCGGACGCCGCTTTCAACATCTCTTCCGACGCTGAACGCGCAACGCTTTCGCGGCCGATCTCCAGCATGACGGGAACCGCGAGCGGAGACACGCGATCCAAAGGCGAATGCACGACCCTGCCCCTCGCCCGGGTCAGGGTCGCCTGCAAGCGCGCAATATCCATAAAGCCGCCCGCCGCATCGTCCCATGCCGCACGCAAGAGAAGATGATCCGGTTCATGCTCGCGCAACACGTCGTAAATAAGATCTGCGGAAAAAGAGACTTGTCGTCCCGTCTTTTCCTGACCCGGATATTTCTTTTCAATAAGCCCGGCGATGAGCGCGCAATTGCGGAAGGTGCGTTTCATCACCACCGCTTCCGACGTCCACGCTTCGAGATCGTCGCCAAGCATGTCTTCATCAAAGAGCGCCGCCATATCGACATCGCTCATATCCTGACGCGACCAGACGGAAAGCGCATATTCGGTCGGCACAAAACCGATAGGCTGTTTGCCGAGGCGCTCTAACCGGCGCGTCACCAGCATCCCTAATGTCTGATGCGCCAGCCAGCCTTCAAAGGCGTAGGCGACAAGGAAATTGCGCCCCTGATAGGGAAAGGTTTCCACCATCAACTCGTCGGGTTTCGGGACATGGGCGACCTCGCGTTGCTTTTCCAGCCAGTCGCGCACCTGTTCCGGATACGCTTTCCAGTCATCGACATTGTAAAGCATGTGGCGCACGCGGTCCGCGAGATAGGTGGACCAGGGATATTTGTTGCCGCCCCAGCTCGGCAGCTTCGGCGATTCCGCCGCGGTGCGCGTGACGATGGCGTCATTGCCCTCGATGCGCTCAAGTCGCAGGACCTCGCCGGCGAAATAGAACGCGTCGCCCACATTCAGCGTTTCGAAAAACCATTCCTCCGCCGTGCCGAGCTTGCGTCCCGGCCGTTTCGGCCCGCGCGAGGACGCAAGCCGCACATTGATTTCCTCGGCGGCGGTGATCGTCCCCACATTCATCTTGTATTGTTGCACCGCGAGCTTGTCGCGCACCCGCCATTTGCCCTCGGCGTTTTTGACGATGCGGCGATAGCGTTCATAGCGCTTCAAGGCATAGCCGCCGCAGGCGACGAACTCGACGGCATCGTCGAAATCCTTGCGCGGCAGGTCGGCGTAAAGCGACGCCGAGCGGATTTCAGCGAAAAGGTCATCGGCGTCGAACGGTTCGGCGACCGCCATGCCGAGAATATGCTGCGACAAAACATCGAGCGTTCCCTTGCGCGGCGGGTCGCCGTCAAGATGGCCCTCCTCTATCGCCTGTTTGGCGGCGATGCATTCCAGCACCTCCATGCGGTTCGCCGGCGCCAGGAGCGCCCGCGAGGGTTCGTTCATGCGGTGATTGGCGCGGCCGATCCGCTGGGTCAGGCGCGATGCGCCTTTCGGCGCCCCCATCTGGATCACAAGGTCCACATCGCCCCAGTCAATGCCGAGATCGAGAGTCGAGGTGCAGACAACGGCGCGCAACTCGCCCCGCGTCATGGCGGCTTCCACTTTGCGGCGCCGGTCCACTTCGAGAGAACCGTGATGGAGCGCAATCGGCAAATTATCGTCATTGATGCGCCACAGCGCAGCAAAAGTGATCTCGGCCTGGGAGCGCGTATTGACGAAGACGAGCGTCATCTTCGCGTCCCTGATCTTGTCATAGACTTCCTGAAAGGCATGGCGGCCCGTATGGCCCGACCACGGGATGCGCTCCTCGGACATCAAAACATCGACCTGGGGTTTGGCCCCCGCCTTGCCGCGGATGAGTTTCGCGGATTTCACGCCTTCCCGGTTTTGCGGCGTCAGATAATCAATCAGCGGCTTTGCGTCGGGCACCGTCGCGGAAAGACCGCAAAACCGCACTTCCGGCGCCAGTACGCGCAATCTGGCCAGCGCCAGCGACAACAAATGTCCGCGCTTGTTCGCGATCAGCGCATGGAGTTCGTCGAGAATGACCCGCTTCAATCCCTTGAAATAATCGCGCGCGTCCGGCGAGGCGATGAGGATGGAAAGACTTTCCGGCGTCGTCATCAAAATGTCGGGCGGCAGATATTTCTGGCGCTGGCGCCGCGCCGCCGGCGTGTCGCCGGTGCGCGTCTCGATAGAGATGTCGAGGCCCATCTCGGCGACCGGCGTTCCCACATTGCGCGCAACGTCGACAGCGAGCGCTTTCAAAGGCGAGATGTACAGCGTGTGGAGACGCCCCTGTTCCTGGCTGTTCGGCAGCGCCGTTCGTTCACTCAATTCCACCAGGCTTGGCAGGAAGCCGGCCAGCGTCTTGCCGCCGCCGGTGGGTGCGATCAGAAGCCAGGACAGCCCTTCCCGGTCCGCGGCAAGGCAATCGAGCTGATGCGCGCGCGCCGTCCAGCCGCGCGAGGCGAACCAGTCATTGAAGTGAGGCGGCAATCGCCGCGCCGGAGTGGATGCGCTGTCGGCCATGCATCCTTGATAATGCCCAATAGACCGTGCGGAAAGCCGCTAGTGTGAAAACAAAAACCGGCGCCCCGAAGGACGCCGGTTCTGTAAGAATGAAACTGCGCTGGCCTTAAGCCGGCTGCACCGCTCCACCAGCTGCGGGTTCTCCCCCCGCATCTCCTCCTGACGTCACTTCCGCAACCGCGGCGCGCAGCGCCTCGATCCGTGTGTCGTAACAGGTGTTCGCCGGCAGACAGTGATCGGCGTTGAGACCTGCGAGCACCTTTCTGACATTGTCGCACATGCCGGTGACATAGACCGTTTTGCCGGCTTGCTTGGCGTCGCAGGCAATGGTCTCCACCGCGCGCGCGGCGGAAACGTCAAGGAACGGAACGCGGGAGAAATCGAGCACGATCGCGCCCGTATGTTCCTTCACGCGGTCGCGCACATGATGGCCGAGATCAGCGGCGGCGCCGAAGCTCAACGGTCCGCCAAAATCGAACAGCATGACGCGGTTCTTGGCGCGTGCAAGAAGTTCACGCTCCTCATCGCCCGACAGCACCGGATCGCCGGCGCGGAAATGCGCCAGCTGGTCGTCCGCCATTTTTTTCACGAAGGCGAGCGCGGCGAGAACAACGCCAACCGCAACCGCGGTGATAAGGTCGACAAAGACCGTCAGGCCGAGCACCAGCGCCATCAGCGCAAGGTCCCAGCGCGGGCCTTTATGAGCGCGCTTCAGATAGGCGAAGTCGACAATGTCATAACCGACCTTGACGAGAATGCCCGCCAGCACCGCATGGGGGATTTGCGAGGCGAGCGGCGCAAGGCTGACAACAACTGCGAAGAGCAGCACCGCATGGAGCATGCCCGACAGTTTCGTCTGGCCGCCCGTGCGGATATTGACGACCGTGCGCATGGTCGCGCCGGCGCCGGGAATGGCGCCGAACAGACCGGCGACCGTGTTGCCGATCCCCTGGCCGATCAGTTCGCGGTCAGAGTTATGGCGCGTGCGCGTCATATTATCGGCGACGAGCGAGGTCAGAAGCGAGTCGATCGCGCCGAGCACGGCGAGGATGAACGCTGCTTCCAGAACGATCAGGAAGGTATCCTGTGTAAAGGCCGGCATGATGAAGGACGGAAAGCCCGTCGGAATGTCGCCAAGGATCGGCGCGCCCTTAATCACAAGGCTCATCAGCGTGCCGATGACCAGCGCCGCAAGCGCGCCGGGCACAAATTTCGCCCAGGATTTCGGCCAGGCGAAGATGATGGCGAGGGTCGCCGCGCCGATGGTGAGCGCCGACCAGTTCGGGTCCATGACGGCGCCCGGAATGGCGGTGAGCGCCGGGATGGTCCCGCCGCCGTCAGGCTCATGGCCGAACAGCCGCGACAACTGCAACGCGATGATGATACAGCCGATGCCGCTCATAAATCCGGAAATGACCGGGTATGGAACAAGCCGGATATACTGACCCAGCTTGAACACGCCAAACAGGATCTGGATGACGCCGGCGAGCACGACCGCCGCAAACACCAGTGCAGGATTGCCGCTGAGCGACGCGAAGACGCCCGCAAAGACAACAACCATCGGGCCGGTCGGACCGGACACTTGCGCGCCCGTGCCGCCGAACACCGCGGCGAAGAAGCCGACAAAGATCGCGCCCCAAAGGCCGGCGATGGGCCCTGCGCCCGAAGCCTCGCCAAAGGCGAGCGCAAGGGGAAGCGCAACGACGCCGGCGGTCAGGCCGCCGAAAATATCGCCGCGCATATTGGATAAATCAAAGAAAGGCGCCCGCTGTCGCGGGGCGTCTGTAGTAGCCATGAGTGTTCTCCGAAATTCTGTTACGCGTTACGCCGCGCAGCCATTGGTTGCGAGCTTCGCCATCTCCGCTGCGTAGCGCACATCGACGGGCAGGAATTTATCCTGCTTTTCGTCATAGGCGTTCACGCCGCCGGTCTTGATGTCATAGACCCAGCCATGAAGCGACAAATCGCCTTTCGCCAGACGCATGGCGACTTTCGGATGGGTCTTCAAATGTTGAAGCTGAAGGATGACATTCTGCTCCAGCAGCTTGTGCATCCGCTCTTCCTCATTGAGGTTTTCACCCAGCGCCTTGACGATCTCCACCGCCGCCGACGAATAGCCAAGCCATTCCTTGACGTGTGGCAGGCTGTCCAGCGAGTCCGGATTAAGGGCGCCCTTCATGGCGCCGCATTCGGTGTGGCCGCAAATGACGATATGCGGAACTTGCAGCGCCGCCACGGCGAATTCGATCGAGGCGGTGATGCCGCCTGTGTGACTGGTGTGCGGCGGAACGATATTGCCTGCATTGCGAACGATAAAAAGATCACCTGGCTGCGTCTGGGTGATCATCGCTGTTTCAACCCGTGAATCAGAACAGGCGATAAAGAGCGCTTCCGGTTCCTGGCCTTTGCTCAATTGTTCGAACAGGTCTTTTTTTTCCGGATAGACTTCGTTCTGGAAGCGAACGACGCCGGCGGCGAAACGGGGCATTTTGTTTTTCTCCATCATCAGGAATTTGCTGCTTTCGCTGGCGCCGTCCACAGGCGCCGCGCTTGAGTGATGCTGGATTTGGAAACGCCGCTGAGACGGCCCTCCACGAAATCCAGACCGTCTACAATCCAGTCGGCGATTTCCGGCTGGATCAGATGATAGAAATGGTGACGGCCGTCCCGGCGCTCCTCCACCAGGCGGTGCGCGCGCATCAGACTCAAATGCTGTGATACGCGGGCGCCGGGCAGGTCGAGCGTTTCGGCCAGGGTGTTCACGTCTTTCTCACCGGTCCTCAGCTCTTCGATCATCCGGATGCGGTCCGGATGGGCGATGATCTTGAAGATTTCGGCGAGTTCTCTGGCGACGAGATTTCGACCTGGCATTCCATTTCTCTCCATCAGCGCGGCGGATGAGATGCACTCTCTATTCTATCACACCGCCACGCATCTGCATATCTGCATGTTTTTGCAGATATGCAGCCATATGGAGCACCGCATTCCTCTTTCAAGATCCCGCCGAACGAAAAAGCGGCGGGCCTTGGCGCCCGCCGCTCACTTTTCTGTGATCTGGCCTCAACCCTAGAGATTCTGCGCCCCGACCATGCAGTACAGCATGGGGATCGAGAGCACGGTGTTGGTCCGCGAAAACAGCATCGCCGTTCTCGCCGAAGCGGCCTTCGCCTCGGGCGCAAGGTCGGGATGCTGGTTGTTGATGTTCAGCGCTTTTTGCTGGTTCGGCCAGATGATGAACCAGACATTGAACCACATAATCACGCCGAGCCACATGCCGATGCCGATCAGCGTCGTCCTGACCGCGCCGCCGCCGGAAAGCCCGAGCGACAATGCCTGCACGATGTAACCGTTGAGCATGGCGAGGATCAGTCCGGTCACAATGGTCGACATGGCGCCCCAGCGGAACCACCACAGCGCCGCCGGTGCGATATGTTTTCCGATCGCCGGTTTCTGTTCATCGGGGATCGACGGCATCAGCGGGATCTGCACGAAATTGAAATACCAGAGAAGCCCGATCCACATCACGCCGGACAGGACATGCAGCCAGCGGAAGAAGAACCGCCAGTAATTGGCGTCCAGCGCGCCGCCCATTGTCAGATAAAGGCCCGCCACCAGCATGGCGAGCACAACGCCCGTAATCACCGCATTTCTTAAATTCGTCAGCAATATTGTCATCGTCCCTCTCCTCGTCTCGTTGCTTTCTTTTGTTGAGCAACCGTCTTTATGGAAACATTCCGGACGCCGACAAACGTTAATCGCCGGAATTCAAGGCATTAGAGCGCAAGTCGGTGTCTTCGCGCAACATGAGGCTATGTTGCACTGCATACAGACTGTCAGAATAAAAACTTCTTAGTCGTCTTCAACCTTGACGCCGTTGACATAGACCGCACCGCCGCGCCCGTGACGGGTGATGCGGCCATTGACGCTGTCCATGCGCACTTCCGATGAGCCATACATGGTCAGCTCCGGCTGGGTGACGGCGCCGCGGAAGAAAACCCCGCCGGAGCCGTCGATGAAGGCGCGCAGCTTGTCAGTGCGGCCGGCCTTGACCGCGACCGCGCCGGACCCGGCGATCCGCACTGTCATGGGCCCGTCCATGCGCGTCGAGCGCACCAGGCCGGAGCCCGCGATGGAGATATCCAGCATGCCGTCGACATCGCCGAGAACCACATCGCCCGGTCCCGCCACATCCACATCGACGATGGAGGCGTCGCCGGTGCGCACATCGGCGTCGCCCGAAACATCGATTTCCAGACCGCCCTCAATATTGCCGGTGACAAGGCGCGAGCCCTCCACAACGCCAATCACCGCTTCGCCCAGATCGCTGGTCTCGCCATAGACATAACAGGCGTCGAGATTGAGCGATCCGCCAAGGCGTTGCATGGCGAGTTTGATGCGCGCGTCAATAAACTCAACATCGCCTTCAAACGGCATCAGGATTTCAATCGTCGGATAGGCGTCGAACAGCGCCTGATTGACGGGCTCGCCATCGGAAAGCTTGCGGCCTTCGCGCGGCTCGAACTGGCGGGTGATCCGGCGGTCGCAGCAATCGAGGCCGTCAGAATCTTTCCACTTCTCGCCGGTAATGATGAGAACGCCGTCTTTTTCTTCGAGCTTCAACGGAGCGTAGGTTTTGCCCTGACGGATCGTGATGTCGACCTCATCGCCGCTGGTGGTTTTAATGTCCACCGTGCCGGTGACGTCCCGAAATGATACATCGCTGAGATTAAATGTCTCTGCATTGGCCGTTGCGCCAAGAACCGCAATGGCCGCGCCCGCGCCCGCCAAAGCCGATTTCAACTGGATTCCCGCCGTCATAATGCTCACCCTTTACCCGGCGCCCCGCTCATATCTTAACCTTGCGCCGCCCTGAAATCAGCAAAAACCGCGCCGTCATTTCCAAGCGGCGCGGCGGCGCCTATAACCCCGCCCTATGCACGACTTTCTTTTGACCCATGCAACGCTGGCGTCCATGGCCGGACCGGAGCCTTACGGCCTCATTGAAAACGCCGCCATCGCCGTCAAAGACGGCCGGATCGCCTATGCGGGGCCGTTGGCGAAGCTGCCTGACGCCAACGCGACAGAAACGGAAGACCTTGGCGGCGCCCTGGTCACGCCCGGCCTCATCGATTGCCATACGCATCTTGTCTATGCGGGCGACCGCGCAGCTGAGTTCGAAGCGCGCCTTTTAGGCAAATCCTATGAAGACATCGCCCGCGCCGGCGGCGGCATTCTTTCCACGGTCAGGGCGACGCGCGCTGCAAGCGAAGATGGCCTTGTCGAGGCGGCCCTCCCCCGTCTCGATGCGTTGATCGCCGAAGGCCTGACCACGATCGAAATCAAATCCGGTTACGGACTGACGCTTGAAGACGAGATGAAAATGCTGCGCGCCGCGCGCCGTCTCGGTGAGATCAGGCCCGTGCGCATCAAGACGACACTGCTTGCCGCGCACGCCCTGCCGCCGGAATTCAACAATGCGGATGATTACATCGCCTATGTCTGCGACGACATTCTGCCTGCGGTCGTCGCCGAAGGCCTTGCCGATGCGGTTGACGGGTTCTGCGAAGGGATCGGCTTTTCTCCGGCGCAGATCGAACGCGTCTTCGAAAAGGCGGCCGCGCTCGGCCTTCGCGTGAAACTTCATGCGGAGCAATTGTCCGATCTTGGCGGGGCAAAACTTGCGGCGCATTACGGCGCTCTTTCCGCCGATCATCTCGAATATCTGAAACCGGAAGATGCGAACGCCCTCGCCGACGCCAAGACGGTCGCCGTGCTGTTGCCCGGCGCCTTTTATTTTCTACGCGAGACGAAACTCCCGCCAATCGACGCACTGCGCAGCGCCGGCGTTTCCATGGCGCTTGCGACCGACTGCAATCCCGGCACCTCGCCCATGACCTCCCTTCTCCTGGCCATGAATATGGGGTCCACCCTCTTTCGCATGACGCCCGAAGAAGCCCTGGCCGGCGTGACCCGCAACGCGGCCACAGCCCTCGGCCTCGACGACGCCGGGACCGTCACCCCCGGCCGGCGGGCTGACCTCGCGATCTGGCGGGCGCGCCACCCGGCGGAACTGGCCTATGGAATTGGGGCCAATCCCCTTATCCGGCGGGTGTTTGCAGACTGATCCGCCAGCAAACGCGCAGCCTGTGCGCCTATCACAAAGCTTTGAAAAACCGGCGCTGGAGCCGGGACTTCGGGCTTCCTATTTGGCGATTGAAAAGCACAGCCGGCCAGTAGATAAATATGGCCGTTTTGTGACATTATAGGTATCGGTCGCGCCATGCGGGGACAGGCGCCGGCCAGCCGTTTAGCGCGGCGCGAAGGCGGGGCCCGACGCATTTTGTAAATTCCTTCCGGCGGCATTGGCGCTGGAAGCCGTGATGAGTGTCTTTAGATGTCGACTACGTCGATGATCATCAACGCCAAGAGTAGCCGCAACGTCTCGCTTGCGGACGAACTCCTCTATGTCACGAAACGCCATAACGGCATTCGGCCCTATGTGCTTGAGCGCATTGAGGACCTCGTGCCGGCGCTCGAAGATATCGAAAAAGGCGACTCCAGCACGCTCATCCTCGCCGGGGGCGACGGCACGATGCAGGCGGCGATCACCAGCGCCATTAACCGGCGCCGTTTTCAGACCCAGCCGAATTACGTCGCCCTTCCCTGCGGCATGACCAATGTCATCGCCAATGATTGCGGTCTTCACGGCCCGCCCGCCTCATCGCTCGACAATTTTCTCTGGCGGCGCGACCGCGGCGAAGTCTCGCGTCTTGAACGCCCGCTGATCGGCATGCAGCTCTCCGACCGGCAGGACCCGATCTATGGCTTCTTCCTCGGCGCCGGCCTTTTTTACACTGCGGTGCAGTTCAGCCGTCAGAACGTTCAGGCCATCGGCGCAAAGCGCTCTTTCGCCCTCGCCCTGTCGGTTGCCGGCTTCCTGCTGAAATGCGCTTTCGATGACGCAGAAGGCCCGCCGCCGCTGACGGCTGACTTGAAAAATGAGGACGGCGATTTCGAAGCGCGGGACCTTTCCTTCATCGCCATGACGACATTGAACAAGCTCTCTTCCGGCATATTCCCGTTCTGGGGTGAAGGCGGCGAGCCCATGAATGTCACAGCCATCGATTATCCGCGGCACAGACTTTTGCAGGCCGCCTTGCCCCTTCTTCGCGGCAAGTCGAAACCCTGGTTCCCCGACGCCGGCTATCACAGCTGGAAAAGTGAAGAGATCCGCATGCGTTTCGATGGCCCCGTCGTGTTTGACGGCGAGATTTTCCATACAACGCCGGGCGAAGACCTGATCCTCAAGGTCTCCGAAAAAGCAGCCTTCCTGATTTGATGCAGTTCGGCCCGTCAGAAACAGAGGCGCAGGAAACTGCGCTTTCGACATTGCGTGAAAATATCCGCGCCGTGTCGGCCCCGCCGCTCAATGAACCCGCGCAAATCCTTCTTGATGCATTGCTGGCGAAACATCCCGGCGCATCGGCCCTGTTTTACGGCTCCGGCGCGAGCGTGGCGCGCGCAGAGGACCCCGCCAGCATCATTTTCGATTTCTACATCATCGGCGACAGCTATGACGCGCTTTATACGTCAGGGGCGATGAAGCTGGCGAACAGGCTAGTGCCGCCCAATGTCTTTTATTTCGAAACGCCGTCGCCTTTCGGAACCTTGCGCGCAAAATACGCCGTCCTTTCTATCGATCATTTTGAAAAACTGGTCAGCGAGGAAACGTTTCATTCCTATTTCTGGGCGCGCTTCGCCCAGCCCTGCCGCATTCATGGCGGGTCGGCGGAGATGACCGCGCGTATTGAAACCGCGCTCGCGACCGCAATCGCCACCTTCTGCAAGCGCGCCGCCGGCCTCTTTGACGGGCCCTTTACGGCGCGCGAGCTATGGCTTGCGGGGCTTAGCGTTTCCTACAAGGCGGAGCTGCGCGCAGAAGACACAACGCGCGCCGCCAAACTGATCGAAAGTTACGGCGACTGGGCGGCGAGCGTGACGGCGCCCGCCCTTACTTACGCCGGCATTGAGACAGATCTTGAGGGCGCCGTGATCCGGCCGAAACAAACGCCGCCGCAAACGGCGCGCGCCTGGCGCCTGCGCGGCGTTCAGGGCGCATTTCTATCGGTCCTGCGGCTTCTGAAGGGAACGCAAACATTCAAAGGCGGAATTGATTACATCGCCTGGAAGATTAAACGCCATTCCGGCGTCGATCTTCAGATTACCGACTGGGAGCGGCGCCACCCCATGCTCGGCGCGCCTGGCGCCGCGTTCCGCTATTACCGGCTGCGGGCGCAAACAAACCGGAACGCCTGAATGCCCACGCTCACGACGAATGACGCCGACATCCATTATGAAGTCACCGGCGACGGCCCGCCGCTGTTATTGATCGCGGGGCTTGCGAGCGACAGCGCAAGCTGGGGGCCGGTAACGCCGCTCCTGTCAAAGCATTTCACGCTGATCATGCCCGACAATCGCGGGGCCGGACGCACAAGCTCTTCAACGCCTTTGTCCATCGGCGCGATGGCGGCTGACTACGCCAGCCTTCTCGATCATCTGGAAATTGGAAAAGCCCATACGCTCGGCCATTCCATGGGCGGGATCATCGCCATGACCTTGGCTTCGCGCATGCCTGATCGCATCGACAGGCTCGTCCTCGCCGCGTCCTGCGCCAGAACGCCGGCGCGCGCTATTTCGGTCATCGACAACCTGCTCATGTTGCGGGAGGGCGGCGCCAGTCAGGAGCTCTGGCTGCGCTCATTCTTTCACTGGTTGTTCAAACCGCAATTTTTTGAGAACAGGAACGCCGTTGACGCGGCGATTGCGCTGTCCATAGCCTATCCTTACGCACAGTCCGTCGAGGATATGCGCCAGCAAGTGGATGCGCTGCGCAGCTATGACGCGTCGGCGCTGCCCGCCGCATTGAAATCGGAAACCTTGCTGCTTGCAGGCGAATACGACCTCATGTTTTCGCCTGAAGAGATAAAAGCCGCTTTCGCCGCCGCGCCGGCTGCGCGGCTTCACATTCTCACCGACGCGGCTCATTCCCTCCACTGGGATAATCCCGCGGGGTTTTCATCAACTGTGATCGCATTTCTCGACCGTTGATTGCGTTTCATAAAAGCGTTACATGAGGCGCCTTGCGCAACTGTGCGTGGATATCGTCGCCGGGTAAATCGGCGTCCTTACAAAAAGGGGCGATATCCAAATCGGGAGCGTCCGGAAGGCGAGTAAAACGCTGGAGCGCGGACGGATCGGCGCAAGGCATTGGAGACGGCGGGTTCCGAGTAAAACGGCGCGCGCGGTTCTTCGCCAATGTGAGTCATGGAAACGCCCAATGAAAAAACTGATACTGGCAACCGCCCTCTCCGGCGGCGTTATGTCGAGCGCCGCCCTCGCACAAAACGAAGGTGAAGAAATTCTTTTCGCTGATCTGCGCAGAGACGAAGTCTTTGTCACCGCGCAGCGGCGCGAACAATCGCCTCAGGATGTGGGCGTCGCGCTCAATGTCTTTTCCGGCGCGGACCTGATCGCGCAAGGAACGCGAAACGTGAACGCGCTTGAAAACTTCGCGCCGAACCTTGAGATTGAAAGCCAGTTCGGGTCGGGCCAGCCAAGCTTTTCCATCCGCGGCGTCGGCTTCCGCGATTACGCCACCAACAATGCGCCCACTGTCGGCGTCTATGTGGACGATGTCGCCTACCCGATCCCTGTGATGACGCAAGGGGTCCTGTTCGACGTCGAACGCGTGGAAGTCCTGCGCGGTCCCCAGGGCACGCTTTACGGGCGCAACACAACCGGCGGCGCCATCAAGATCATCAGCGCCAGACCGACAGATGAATTCTCCGCGGGCGCCGTGATCGAAGGCGGACGCTTCGGCCGCGTTGACACCGAAGCCTTCGTTTCGGGTCCTGTCGCGGAAAATATCCGCGTGCGCCTTTCCGGCGCCACGGCCCATGGCGGCGGCTGGCAAACAAACCGCGAAACCGGTGAAGAGCTTGGCGATGCAGAGCAATACGCCCTGCGCGGTCTTGTGGCGGTTGATCTGGCGCCGGATGTGGAAGCGATCTTCAACCTGCATGGTTTTATCGACCAGTCTGACGGGCTCGGCCTGCAACTCTTCAATGACTCCGCGTTCGGCCCCCTCGCCCATGCCCGCCGCGAAACAAGCTGGGGCTCTTCTCCTGAATTCTCGGCGCTGACGGGAATATCGCAGACACAAGCGCCGTTCCGCGACAATGAAGGCTGGGGAACGAGCCTGACGGTCAATGCCGGCCTTGGCGGCGCGACCCTCACCTATATCGGCGCCTATGAGGTGTTGAACCGCAAGGAGTTCAACGACTACGACGCGCTTGAGCTCGGCGCCGCGGGCGTTTTCTTCCAGTCGAGCGCTGATGTCATGTCGCACGAACTTCGCCTTTCGGGTGAAACGACGCAGCTCAACTGGGTCGGCGGGGTTTACTATTCTGAAGAAGACCTCGGCGAACTGTACCAGTCCGACTTCGCGGCGAGCTTTGGTCCCGGCTTTGCGGTGACGACGCCCTATAATCAGAATGTACGCACCATGGCCGCCTATCTTCACGGTGAGTATGAGCTGACGCCGCTCCTCTCGGTCGTCGCAGGCCTGCGTTACGAAGACGAGACAAGAAAACTGCGCGATCTCGGCACTTTTGCAATCGCCACGGGACCGGTGAACTTCGCCAATGGAACGGCCGATTTCACGCTGGAAAACCGCGATCTCAATTCCGATAATCTGTCTGGCAAGATCGGTCTTGAACTGACGCCCGCTGACGACGTGCTGCTCTATGCGCATGTCAGCCGCGGCGTAAAATCCGGCGGCTTCACCGCCTACAATACGCTGAACCCCAATGCGCTGACGCCGTTCCAGCCGGAAAAACTCAATGCGTTCGAGGCCGGGTTCAAAACCTCTTTCAATGACAAGCTGCAATTGAATGGCGCGGCGTTCTATTACGACTATAAGGATCAGCAAGTGCAGTCGGCGATTTATGACGCCGGCACCGGCGCTGTTGTCGGCCGCATCGTCAACGCCGACAGCGAAATCTACGGCGCCGAGCTTGAAGCGGTGCTGACGCCGGCGCCATGGCTCACTATCAGTCAGAGCATCGGCTACAAGACCGGCGAGTTCACGGACTTCATGGATCTCGACATCGCCGCCTCGACGCTTGCGGGCATGGAAGTGCTGACCGATCGCTCAGGCCAGGACCTTGGGTTTCCCAACATCAGCTATCAGGGCTTTGTCGAAGCCGAAACATCGGTCGCCGACGGCTGGTCGGCGCGCGCGCGGTTTGATTATTCCTATCGCGACACGCTCGCCCTGCCGCTTCTTGGCGCAACTTATGCGGTTGGCGATTACTGGCTCGCCAATGCGCAAGTGGCGTTCGGTCCCGATGACGGCCGCTGGGAGCTGGCGCTCTGGGGCCGGAACATCTTCAACGCCGATTATGATGAAACCCGCAACTTTTTCATCACCGGCGGCGCAGCGGACATCGCCGCGCCCGGCGCGCCTGCAACCTATGGCGCGCGTGTAAGCGTCAGCTATTAACACCAAGTGTCATCCCGGACGCGCTGCAACATGAAATGTTGCAGCGCGTCCGGGATCTTTTCATTATGATAACGCAGATCCCGTGTCAGCAGCGCGCCATTGCATGCCGCGCCGCGCACGGGATGACAGTTTCTGTCAGTCCAAGTAGTCAGGCAATCTCGGCAGCGCGTCGTAATCCGCCATGACATGCTGGATGATAACGCGCGCGCCGGTCTCTTCCGCAATCTCTTCAAAGCGGTCCATGGACGCCAGCGTGTCCTCAACATCCGTGTTGAATTTCGGCACGAGGCGTTTTTCACGCGACTCCTGCAGATGATAGAGGTCGCCGGACAAGAGCACCGGCCCTTCATCTTTGAGCTGCAACAAGAGCGATGTGTGTCCCGGCGTATGTCCGGGCATGGCGAGAATTTTCACCGTCCCGTCGCCAAAGACGTCATAATCGCCGTCAAACTCGATCGTTTCCGCTTCTTCCAGCGCGCTGTATAACGGAAACACCTGTTCATCAGCCCGCGCTTCCTCGCGGAACATATGTGCGCGCTCATCCTTGTCGATGATCAGTGTTGCGCCGGCAAAGCGGCCCGCATCGCCGATATGATCGAAATGGGAGTGAGACGGCGTGAAATAATCAACGTCATCCACCGTCAATCCGATTTCTGCGAGTTGACCTTCAATTGTTTTCGGCATGGTCATACCGAACGGGCCGGACGTCACGCCCTCTTCACCCGCCTCGTGAATCGCCGCCGGGATGCCCGCATCCCAGAGCAGGTCCCCTTCCGGATGACGAACAAGGAAACACATGACCGAAGCCGCATTGGTGCGCCCGTCATATTCATCGCCTTGCGTAAACAGCGAAAGATCGTTCATCTGAATGCGCCCGCAATCGAAGGTGTAGAGCTTCACATTCGCCTCTTTGGCGCCGGCCGCCGGCGCGTCCCCTTGAGAACAGGCGCCGAGCATCAACGACGTGCCGAGCGCCATTATCGACAAAGCTTTCTTCATTTCGCCCTCCAAAAGATCTGGCTGGCCTCACTATCAGGGTTTTCCCTTTTTGGGAACAATCGGAACCCCGGCATGAGCAGCGGTAAAAGGGTGTTGGGCGAGCGCCAATTCGCGCTAGACTAAAGCAAACAAGCCGGCAGGGAGCGCCAAGAGACATCACATGACGGATTTTGAAACGCCCTTCATTCTCGCCATCGATCAGGGCACGACGTCGAGCCGCGCCATCGTTTTCGATCGCGCAGGACGCATCGTTTCCTCCGCGCAATCGGAGTTCCCGCAACATTATCCCGATGACGGCTGGGTCGAACATGACCCGGAGGACATTTGGTCAACAACGCTGAAGACCGCACAGGACGCCTTCGCTGCGGCGGAAAAAACCGGCGGCGAAATTGTCACCATCGGCCTCACCAATCAGCGTGAGACGACTCTCATCTGGGACCGCAAAACCGGCGCGCCAATCTATAACGCCATTGTCTGGCAGGACCGGCGCACTGCGGATATTTGCGCAACCTTGCGCGACGGCGGCGCGGAAACGCATGTTGCGGCGCGCACAGGGCTCGTGCTTGATCCTTATTTCTCGGCGACCAAAGCCGCCTGGATTCTCGACAATGTCGAAGGCGCGCGGGCGCGGGCGGAAAATGGCGAGCTTGCTTTCGGCACGGTCGATAGCTTTCTGATCTGGCGCCTTACCGGCGGCGAAAGCCATGTCACCGACGCAACGAATGCGAGCCGAACATCGCTTTACAACATTCACGACAATCGCTGGGATGACGCCCTCCTTGAAAAATTCGGCGTGCCGCAAGAAACGCTGCCCGAAGTGCGTGACTGCGCCGACGATTTCGGCATGACCGATCCGGAATTGTTCGGACGCGCCGTGCCTATATGCGGCGTCGCCGGCGACCAGCAGGCGGCGGCGTTCGGTCAGGCGTGTTTCGCGCCCGGCGACATCAAAAGCACTTATGGCACAGGCTGTTTCGTCGTCATCAATACGGGCGACAAACCGCTCACGTCCCACAACAAGCTGTTGTCCACCATCGCCTGGCGCCTTAACGGCAAGACCACCTACGCCCTCGAAGGGTCGATCTTTATCGCAGGCGCGGCCATTCAATGGCTGCGTGATGAATTACAGATCATCAAATCCGCGAAGGAAACCGCCGAACTCGCCGAGAGCATCGAAACGAATAACGGCGTTTATCTCGTGCCGGCCTTCACCGGCCTCGGAGCGCCGCATTGGGCGCCGAACGCGCGCGGCCTGATCGCCGGGCTTACCCGCGGCGCCGGCCGTGCGGAAATCGCCCGCGCCGCCCTTGAAAGCGTTGTTTATCAGACCGCAGACCTGATGACAGCGATCACCCGCGACGGCGCGTCGACAAACACCTTGCGCGTTGACGGCGGCATGGTCGCCAATGACTGGCTGATGCAGTTCCTCGCCGACATTCTGGGCTTGCCCGTGGAACGGCCGAAAGTTCTCGAAACGACAGCGCTGGGCGCCGCCTATCTGGCGGGCCTTAAAGCCGGCGTTTTTCAGGATACGGAAGAGATCGCCGAACGCTGGCGTCTCGACGCCCGCTTCCAGCCCGCCATGGCGCCGGAAGCCCGCAGCCGCAATCTCGCCGGCTGGTCAGACGCCCTCCGCCGTACGCTCGTCTAAGGCCCGCTAACGAATTTTGATCGCCGGCGCGCCTTCGCTGACCGCGCCGATGACGGTGGCGGAAGCGTGACCGTGACAGCGAAAGGCAGCCAGAACTGCGTCAGCCGCCTCAGGCGTGCAGGAGACGAGAAGGCCGCCGGAAGTCTGCGGATCGGTGAGCATGTCGCGCGATTGTTCGGCCCATCCCGACGGCGCTTCCACCCAGCCTTTCACGCTTTCCCAGTTACGCCCGCTCGCGCCGGTTTTGACGCCGTCATAAAGCAGACTGCGCGCAAGATCGAATACGGGCACGGCGCCTTCATCGACCACTGCGGCGACGCCGCCGCCAATGCAGATTTCCGAAAGATGGCCGAGAAGACCGAAGCCCGTGACATCTGTCATGGCATGCACCCCGTCGATCTCGGCAATGTCCGCTCCCGGACGATTGAGCAATGTCGTTGAGGCGATCATCGCTTCATAGCCTTCGGGCGGCAGGATTTCCTTTTTCAGCGCCGCACTGAAAACGCCGACGCCCAGAGGCTTGCCGAGGATCAAAACGTCCCCGGCGCGCGCGCCGTCATTCTTCATCAGCCGGTCAGGATGAACCAGCCCGAGCGCTACAAGCCCGTAAATCGGTTCGGCGGAATCGATGGAATGACCGCCCGCCACCGGCGCCCCCGCCGCTTCGCTCGCCGTGCGGCCGCCATCGAGGATGCGCCGGATCGTTTCCGTCGACATCTTGCCGATGGGCATGCCTGTGATGGCGAGGGAAAAGATCGGGCGCCCGCCCATGGCGTAAACATCGGAAAGCGCGTTGGTCGCGGCGATGCGGCCGAAATCGAAAGGATCGTCAACGATGGGCATGAAAAAGTCCGTCGTGGCGATCACCGCCGCATCGTCCGAAATCCGATAGACCGCCGCATCGTCGCTCTTGGCCGCATCCACCATCAACCCCACATGGGTCGCCGCCACAGGCATGGAGCTCAATATCTCCTGCAGCACATTAGGCGCGATCTTGCACCCGCAGCCGCCCCCATGGGCGAGCGACGTAAGACGGGGTTCTGAGGACATTGCAGACATGGGCTCCTGCTCCCGGGACCGCCTCCTTGCAGCGGACGGCGGACAGTCTAGAACACTCCTTTCAGCGGCGCGCAAGCGCTTTCAGGCGCAGGACATGATCGAGACTGTCAGCAATATCGAGCCGGAGACGCTGGCGCGCTTTGACGCGATCATTGATGTGCGCTCGCCTGCGGAATTCGCCGAAGACCGCCTCCCCGGCGCGATCAACCTGCCGGTGCTGGATGACGCGGAACGGGCGGAAGTCGGAACCGTCTACAAGCAGGAATCCCGGTTCAAGGCGCGCCGCATCGGTGCGGCTTATGTCGCCCGCAATGTCGCCCGCCATCTAGAAAACGCGCTGGCGGACCGGCCGAAAGGATTTCATCCGCTTATATATTGTTGGCGCGGCGGCATGCGGTCGAACGCCATGGCGACAATCCTCGCCCAGGTGGGCTGGCGCTGCGGCGTTCTTGAAGGCGGCTACAAGACCTGGCGGCGCGCCGTGACGGCGGGCTTGCGCAACAGCGAGGAAGCCCTGCCTGTCATTCTCCTCGACGGCCAGACAGGCACAGCGAAATCCGACGTGTTGCGCGCAGCGACGCGCGAAGGCGTTCAGACATTGGACCTTGAAGATTTCGCGCACCATCGCGGCTCCGTCTTCGGTGGCTACATAAATAATCCGCAGCCGGAGCAAAAATATTTCGAAACACGAATTTTCGACCGGTTGCGCGATTTCGATCTTTCAAAGCCAATTCTCGTCGAAGCCGAATCCAACCGCATCGGCCGCTGCGAAATCCCAAAGCGGCTCTGGACCGCCATGCAAAACGCGCCGCGCATCACGCTCACGGCGCCGCTCGCCGCGCGCGCGGCCTATCTCCTCACCGCCTACCCGGACATCACCGGCGACAAATCCGCCGCGTTTGCCGCCATCGACCGGCTGAAGCCGTTTCATTCAAGGGAAACCCTCGCCGACTGGCGCGCGCTCGCAGAAGCCGCCGACTGGCGCGGTCTCGCGGCGGACCTGATGCGCGCCCATTACGATCCGGCGTATGAACGCAGCCGCCAGCGCGGACGCTGCGGCGCGGCGCTGGCGGAATATAACCTTGGCGAGCTTGACAGCGCGACATTTGAACGGGTTGCGAAGGAGATCGCATCCGCCCTATTGAGCGCGCAAAGATAAGGACCCGAACCCCCATGACCCAGCCCGACCTTTCCGGCAAAACCGCGCTCGTCACCGGCGCCTCCCGCGGCATCGGCAAGTCGATTGCGCTTGGCCTCGCGAAGTCCGGCGCGCATGTCCTGGCGCTGGCGCGCACGACCGGCGCGCTCGAAGAGCTCGATGACGAGATCAAGGCCGCCGGCGGCAAGGCGTCGCTCATCCCCATGGACCTTGTCAGCGATGACGGGATTGAACGCCTCGCCGGCGCGCTGACCGAACGCTTTCCCGCGCTTGATATTCTGGTGCTGAACGCAGGCTCGCTCGGAGAACTGGCGCCGCTGCCCGACATCGATCCGAAAATCTGGAAGCACACGCTCGATCTCAACGTCACGGCGAACTGGCGGCTCTTGCGCGCGCTCGATCCCCTGCTCCGGAAATCGGCGGATGCGCGCGTCATCGGCCTGTCCTCGCGGGTCGGCGGCGAAGCCGCGAAAGCGTTCTGGGGAAGCTATGCGGTTACAAAAGCCGCTTTTGACATGCTCTTTAAAACCTACGCCGAAGAGACCGCGAAAACCGCCGTCCATATTTCCCTCATTAGCCCGGGGCCCATGCGCACCGATATGAGGAAACTCGCAATGCCCGGCGAAGACCCGGCGACACTGCCGCACCCCGACGAACTCCTGCCGCTTGTCTATCACCTGCTGACGCGGGAAGAGCGCGAGCCCTTGCGGATTTCCTTCAAAGAGTGGCAAGGCTAAAAGGCATAACCACAGCGTCATCCCGTGCGCATCGCAGCACAAAGTGATGCGTTGCAGACACGGGATCTCCTTATCGCAAATGTCGGGAACTGATCCCGGCTCTGCGCAGCAGCATTATATACTGCAGCGCGTCCGGGATGACGACTAACTTCAAAATTATCGTTTGTCTTTATTGTCGTAGGGATTGGCCGGTTTTTTCAGGATCAGCCTGATCGGCACGGCCTTGATATCGAAGGCGTCGCGAATGCCGTTGATGAGATACCGCCGATAGGACTCCGGCAGTTCATCGGAACGCGTGCATTGCGCCACAAAAGTCGGCGGCCGCGTTTTCGTCTGAGCAATGTAACGCAATTTGATGCGCTGGCCGGAAACCGCGGGCGGCGCGTGGCGATGCACCGCCTCCTGCAGCCAGTCATTCAGTTCCGGCGTTTTCACACGCGCATTCCAGTCAATATAAACCTGCACCACCGCCGGCATCAGGCGATTGACGCCTGCGCCTGTCAGGGCTGAGAAAGGCGTGATCGGAACATTGGGCGCCTGAGGGAGAAGACGGCCCGCCGTCTCCTTCAGCTCACGCATTTTCTGATCCTTGTCTTCGATCAAATCCCATTTGTTGACGGCGATCACGAGCGCACGTCCCTCACGCAGGGCCAGATCGGCGAGCTGCAAATCCTGTTTGTCGAAAGGATGCTCCGCATCCAGAAGAAGCACCGCAACCTCGGTGAACTTGATTGCGCGCAACGCATCGGCGACGGACAGCTTTTCAAGCTTGGACTGAACTTTCGACTTCTTGCGCATGCCCGCCGTGTCGAACAGCTTCACCGGCCAGTCGCGGTCACGCCCCCGCCATGTCCATTCGACGGAAATGGAGTCGCGGGTGATCCCCGCCTCCGGTCCGGTCAACAAGCGGTTCTCGCCGATCAGGCGATTGACGAGCGTGGACTTGCCTGCATTGGGCCGGCCGATGATAGCGACGCGCAGGGGCTTTAACGGATTATCCCATTCGGTTTCTTCATCGAGCTCCTCTTCGCTGTCGAGCGAAGCCAGAAACGGCTCCAGCGCATTGTAAAGCTCGGCCATGCCTTCGCCATGCTCAGCGGAGATCGCAATGGGATCGCCAACCCCCAGCGCATAGGCGTCATAAAACCCCGCCTCGCCGGCGCTGCCTTCCGCCTTGTTGGCGAGCAGGATCACCGGCTTGCCGCTGGCGCGCAAAAGCGATGCGAATGTCTGGTCGAGCGGCGTGACGCCGGCGCGGGCGTCAATCAGAAAAAGACAGGCCGCGGCTTCGGCGACAGCGGCGTCCGTCTGTTTGCGCATGCGGCCTTCAAGCGCCGCCTCCGGGGCCTCTTCGAGGCCCGGCGTGTCTACAGCGGTGAAGCTCAGATCGCCGAGCCTGGCTTCCCCCTCCCGGCGGTCGCGGGTGACGCCCGGCGTGTCGTCGACAAGCGCAAGGCGCTTGCCCACAAGCCGGTTGAACAAGGTGGACTTGCCTACATTCGGACGGCCGACAAGAGCAATTTTCACCGGCATGTCCTCGCCAAGCGGACGCGCACGCGCCTTAGCGCATGGCGATCAGCTTGCCCTCTTCCGTCAGGATAAAGACTTTTTCTCCCGCGACGACCGGCGAGACGACAGAGCTGCCGCCGATCTTGTCGGTAAGAAGCACTTCGCCCGTTTCCGGCGCGACTTTCACGATCTCGCCTTCGGTGGAGACAAGCAACAGATTGCCGCCGGCGAGAACCGGCCCCGCCCAGGAGATCCGGCCTTTTTTCTTTTTCTCTTTCTTGTAGCGGCGAAGCTGCGTCACCCAGACAATTGCACCGTCATTGCGCGAAACGCAGACCAGCTCGCCCTCAACAGAAACGAGATAAATAAATTCACCCGCAACCCACGGCATTTGCAGGGACGCGATCGACGCCTCCCAGACCGAGCGGCCAGTGCGGATATCGATTGCGGAAAAACGCCCGCCATGGCTGACAACATAAACGAGGCCGCGGTCAATAACCGGGCTGCCGGCAATGTCGTTGAGCGTCGCAAGCGAGGTGAGCCGCGCCTGACGCGCCAGGGTCATGTCCCAGACCGACCGGCCGCTATCGGCGAGAAACGCCACAAGCTCGCCAGAAGAAAACGGGGCCACCACAAGATCGCCCGCCGCCGCAGGGCTGGATGAAGAGAGGAACCGCGCCGCCTCTTCGAAAGACTGGAAGGTCCAGTCCTTGGCGCCGGTTTCCTGGTTCAACGCAAGAAACTCATTGGTGTTGGTCGAAAGATAGACGCGGCCGCGATAGGCGGTCGGCGGCGTGCGCGCCGGGGCCTCTGTTTCAACGCGCCACAATTCATCGCCGGTCTGCGCATCGAGAGCTGCAACAAATCCGAAGCCGGACGTTACGAAGAGACGGCCATTTTCAAAGGCGACGCCGCCGCCAAAGCCGATCTCCGCCGGGTTGGGCCCGCGGAAAAGTTCCCGAAGGCGGAAACGCTGGTCCAGATCCGGCGCAAGCTCCTTGCGCCAGACGAGATCGCCCGTCTCCGTGTCGTATGAAGACACCTTGGTTTCCGCATCGAGCACAAAAACCCTGTTGTCGACGACGATCGGCGGCGAGGTCAGGCGCGCACGCTTTGCAGACGCGTCGCCGACATCGGCTTTCCAGACGGTTTCAAGCTCGAGCGGCGCGCTCAAATGGTGCAGCGTGTGATCGGCTTCGCCGCCAGGCTGGGTCCATGACGCATTCACATAAGACGGGGGAATTTCAATCGTCGTGTCGGCGTAACGCGGATCGGCTGTCAGCGCCGTGTCGAGCGCGAGGATCGAAATACGTTCATCATCTTCTTCCTCGGCTTTTTTATCGTCGTCATCACCGCCGCCGATGCCAAAGGTGCCGCAGGCGGAAATCAGCGCAAAGCCGGACGCTGCAAGGATCGCGCGCCAGAAGGATAGCGAGAGAGATTTCATATTTTACTCTTCGTGATTGTGGCCGTCGTCATGGCCGTCTTCAGCACTTGCGTCCCCGGCAATTTCGTCAACAGCGCCCGTTTCTTCGGTCGCTTCTCCTGCGGTTGCGTCGTCTTCCGTCTCAGTCACACTCTCCTGCGCCGCATCCAGACCAAGCGACTGCACAAGATCGTCAATCCGAAGCTCGCCGGAAATATTGACGCCGGCGCGGCCGGACTCGGCGAGCGCCGCAAATTCTTCCGCGCGGTCGCGTATGCCCGCAGGCGTTTCAAGATCGAGCGACAGGGCGTTGAAGGCCGCCGCAGCGCTCTCATAATCTTTCGCATTCAGGGACGCGACGCCGAGAATTTCGCGCGCATAATAGCTGAACGGTCCGCCTGACTCAGCGAGATCGCTGACATCGCCCATGACAGCGTCGCGGCCATCGGCAAGGGCCAGATACCCGGCGCGAATGCTCGCCAATTCGCGAATGCGCTTTGGCGCGTCGCCCGCAGCGACGCCGCGGTAAATTTCGAGCGCCTTGAGGCGTTCGCCGCCCGCAGCGTAAGAACTCGCCCGGCGCAGAGCGGCAAGCGCCCCGTAGCCGCCCTTTTCCGCCGCCACGGCGTCGAGCGCGGCGCGGCCCGCATCCGCATCCTCGCCCAGAAGGTCGAGCGCGGCGCTATACTCAAGCGACTGTTCTTCTGCGGCCTCGGTTTTCAGATGGCCCCAGATCTGCCAGCCGGCGACGCCGCCGACGATCGCCACAGCGCCCACAATAAGGGCCGTCCCATGCTTACGGAAGAAGTCCCAGGTCCGGTCTTCTTCAAGCGCCTGGTCCACTTCTTTCAATAATACGCTGTCTTCGTTGGCCACTTTTGATTTCCTGCCTTATGCGCGTCAGGACCTTACGCGGCCCCGCCCGGTCGGCCAGTCAGCCCCGGAGAGCGCCGGTTCTAACGGCCTTTGAGGCCATAGGCAACGATGGGGCAACGATGGGACAAGGATCGCTCTACGACGGGTCGGGGCCTCCGCCAGTCGTCCGAAAGTCAGGGACAAAGATGGCGATTTCGAGCCGGAAGACCGGTTTCAGGAGGCGGCCCTGAGCCCCTGCCGAACGGCCTCGATAGTCTGGTCAATCTCGGCCTTGCCCATGGTCAGGATCGGCGCGATGGCGAGATTGTCGCCATTGGCGCGGATCGCCACATCCTTCTCATAGGTTTTGAGAAACACCTCGGTTCCCCGCGCCCCGGGCGCGCCGGGGCGCGCTTCCACGGTCACGCCAGCTGCGAGGCCCATATTGCGGATGTCGATGACATGCGGCTCGCCTTTGAGGGAATGCACCGCGTCCTCAAAATAGACAGCGAGTTCTTTCGCGCGATCATAGACGCCCTCCTCCGCGAACACCTGTTGCGTCGCGAGCGCGGCGGCCGCGGCAAGCGGATGGCCGGAATAGGTATAGCCATGAAAGAACTCGACCCCCGCCGGCATCGCTTCCATGAACATGTCGTAGATTTCCTTGCGCACGATGGCGGCGCCCATGGGCACGGCGCCGTTATTGATGCCCTTCGCCACGGTGACGATGTCGGGTTCAACGCCGAAATAGGTTGCGGCGTTCGGCGCGCCCATGCGTCCGAAGCCCGAAATCACCTCATCGACGATCAGCAGGATGCCGTGTTTCTTCGTCACGTCACGAAGGCGCTTCATGTAATTTTTCGGCGGCACGAAAACGCCGCCCGATCCGGCGAAGGGTTCGACAATCACCGCCGCAATGGTCGAGGCGTCATGAAGCGCGATGATCCCTTCCAGCTCGCGCATGAAGGGCTCGACATCGATCTCCGCTTCGCCGCGGGTGAACGCCTGCGCGCCCATGTCATAGGGAAAGGTCAGATGATCGACGCCGGGCAGAAGACTGCCGAAGAATTTGCGGTTGTTGACCATGCCGCCGACGCTTATGCCGCCGAAGCCGACGCCGTGATAACCATTGACCCGGCCGATCAGACGGGTGCGCGTTCCCTCGCCTTTGAGGCGCTGATAGGCGATGGCGATTTTCAGGGCCGTGTCGGCGGCTTCCGAACCTGAATTGACAAAGAAAACATTGTCGAGATCGCCCGGAAACTGCGCGGAGATCACATTCGCCAGTTCAAAGATTTTCGGATGGCCGAAATTGAACGCGTTCGAATAATCGAGTTCGTCAATCTGCGCCTTCATCGCCTCGGTTATTTTCGGATGGCGGTGACCGAGATTGCAGCACCATAGCCCCGAAAAACTGTCGAGAATTTTCCGTCCGTCGCTGGTGTAATAGTAAAATCCTTCGGCGCGCTCATTGATGCGCGGGGAAGCCTTGAACGCCTTGTTGGGCGTGAACGGCATCCAGTAGGATTGCAGCCAATCATTCTTGCCGGCGTTTTGGCCGGGTTGCGTTTCGCTTGCCATTTTCTATTTCCGCAGTTCGATCCAGATGGTTTTGAGTTCGGTGTATTTGTCGAGCGCATGGAGCGACCGGTCACGCCCGAAGCCTGACTGCTTGAACCCGCCGAAAGGCGTGGTGATGTCGCTGCCGTCCCAGCAATTGACCCAGACATTACCGGCGCGCAGCGTTCTCGCGGCGCGATGCGCCTTGTCGATGTCGGATGTCCACACGCCCGCCGCGAGCCCGTAAATCGTATCATTGCCGATGCGCATCGCATCCTCGAAATCGTCAAAACCAATGGCGGAGACGACCGGCCCGAATATCTCCTCCTGCGCGATGGTCATCTTGTTGTCGACGCCGTCAAAGATCGTCGGCGCCACATAAAAGCCGCCGCTTTGGCCGAGCGCACGCTCGCCGCCGCAGATAAGTTTTGCGCCTTCAGCCTCGCCCTTGTTGATATAGGAAAGGACGGTGTTCATCTGCGCTTCGTCCACCATGGCGCCGAAAGACGTGTCGGGATCGAGCGGATCGCCGGGTTTCAAGTCTTTGGCGATGGCGGCGACCCTTTCGAGAAAGTCTTTCTTGATGGAGTTCTGCACAAGAAGCCGCGTCGCCGCCGTGCAGACCTGACCCTGATCGTAAAAGACGCCCCAGGCCGCCGCCTGCGCCGCCGCCTCGAAATCGGGGCAATCCTCCATCACGATCTGCGGGCTCTTGCCGCCGCATTCGAGCGCAACGCGTTTCAGGTTGCTTTGCGCGCCATAGCCCATGATGAGCTTGCCTACCGCTGTCGAGCCGGTGAAGACAATGGCGTCCACATCCATGTGAAGGGCCAGCGCCTTGCCCGCTTTTTCGCCAAGCCCGGGCACGACATTCAGGACGCCTTCGGGAAGCCCCGCCTCCATCGCGAGCTCCGCCGTGCGCAACATGGTGAGGCTCGCCTGCTCCGCGGGCTTAACGACGATGCTGTTTCCGGTCGCAAGCGCGGGCGCGAATTTCCATGACGCCATCAGTAGGGGAAAATTCCATGGCACAACGGCACCGACAACGCCCATGGGTTCGCGCACGATCATGGAAACAGCGTTGTGGGGCGACGGCCCCAACTCGTCATTCACCTTGTCGATGGCTTCGGCGTAATAACGGATCGCCTGCGCCACCAGGGGAATATCCGCGCGCGTGGTGTTCGCCAGCGGCTTGCCCATATCGAGGGTTTCAAGAAGCGCCAGCTCCTCGGCGTTGTCGTCGATCTTCTGCGCAAAGGCGAGCATGACGTCGCGCTTTGCGCGCGGGGCCATAGTGCGCCAGTGACCGGCTTCGAAACTCGCCCGCGCCGCAGCGACGGCGTCGTCAATGTCCGATGCGTCGCAGGCGCTGAGCTGTCCGAGCTCGCTGCCGTCGATCGGCGTGAGGCAGGCCATGGTTTCGCCGCTCTTCGACGGCCGGAAGGCGCCATTGATAAAAGCGCCGGTTCGAATGGTGACGCGGCCCTTGGCGCGGGCGACGCTTTCGGCAAACGACATAAACTTCTCTCTATGCAATCAACGCAGTTATTTGATGAGACCTGCGGCGCGGCGCTCCGCGTTTTCTTCCTGCCAGGTGAGCATGTTCATTTCGATAAAGAAGAATGCGACCAGCCACAAGAAGGCGTCCCATGCATCCCATGGCTCGCCGAGCATCCCCCAATAGAAGGCGCACACAAAGAGAATGCCGTAAAGGAGAATTTTCGATGACTTGTAGGCGAAGAAGAATTTGGTCCCGAAAAGTTTCGAGGACTGGAGATAAACCTCCGCCTCGAGCACCGCCACGATGATCACCCAGACGCTCGCATTGATGACATCGGTCCAGGCGAGCCTTTTCAAAAGGCTTAGGTTTTCAGGCGTCGCCATAAGGTTGGCTTTGGCGTTAATATAAGCCTCACCCGCGAGAGCGGTGCAATTTTGCGCGTCAATCGGCAGAAACTCGTCGAGATCGACCGCGAAGCTTAACTCTCCGCCAATCAGCGTGCAGGGATCGGGACCAGAATACAGCTCAAAGCCCAGCGGGATCCAGAGCGTCGCCCAGTAGCCGTAAAGCGCGTAGAGAATGATGGCGCCGCAAAGGACGGTAAGGATGTTGATCGTCCATTCTATCCACGCCCTGATGCGATCATCAGGCAGCACGAATGTTTCAAGCTCAAGCAGGAGCAACAAGACAAGCCAGGCCGCCGTATCGATTGAGTCGGTATAGGCGACAATGATGTCGCTTAAGCTGACGCCCCCTTCATAGGTCGTGGCGCTGCTTGTGAAGTTTTCGACAAAAAAATGCCCGGTGTTCACGGCCAGCGCGGCGTAAACGAGATATTTGAATGTCTGGTAGAGCTTGCCGGTTTTTACGATCATGGGTCGTCCAAATAATTACGCCGGCCATCGAGGATGACCGGCGCAACGATTAGTGTCGACTGTCGAACATGTTGATCAACTTCAGTCGCCGAATTCGATATTCAGAAGAACGCCGAAAGTGCGCGGACGGCTCGGCCCGAAATAATGCGCCGGGATAATGCCAGAACCATCCGCGACGCCGTCATAATAAAGCTCGTCGGTGACATTCTCCACATAACCCATAACGCTCCACCCCGCTTCAGAGGCGTAGCCAAGCCGGAGGGAAAGATCGGCGTAGCCGTCATTCACCGCCTCAGCCGTGTGGAGAAGATTGCCGTAGGTCGTCGTCTGTCCGAAAATCTCCGCCGCCGCGCGAATTTCACCGGGCCCGACCGGATAATGGAAACCGAGCCGCGCTGCGCCGGAGAATTTCGGCACATAGCCGAGCGAGGCGCCTTCACAATCGAGCGTGCCGTCACACAAAGGCGCGGCATCCGTCACGTCGGTGTCGGCATAGGCGCCGGCAAGATAAAGTTCGAGATACTCGCCGAGATCGGTCGTCGCCGACCCCTCAAAGCCCCAGCCTTTCACGTCGCCGACATTTTCAACAAGAATGCCGCCGCCTTGTCCGCCAACGGTCACCTGAAGGTCTTTATACTGATAGTAGTAAGCGTTGGCGTCGATGCGCGTCGCTCCGCCGAAAAGCGTGCCCTTGACGCCGGTTTCATAGGACCAGACTTTTTCCGGATCGAACGGGTCCGGCATGGCCTCCGCGTCGGTCAAGTTCAGACAACTGTCGTCAAAGGGGCCGCAATAGGTGATGCTGTCCGGCAGGATGGTGAAGCTGCCATAACCGCCCGATTTGAAACCGCGGGTGGCGCTGGCGAAAATCATCCAGTCGTCGCTCGGGTAATAGCGGGCGATGAAACGCGGCGTAAACGCATCCCAGCTGTCCTTGTCTTCGATAAGCCCGTCTGATGTGAAGCCAAGCGCGAAATAAGGGCCGAGCTGGCTCGCCACCGGCAGCCCCTCAATGCCGAACTTCTTGACGTCCTTGGAGTAGCGCAAGCCGACGCCGATATCGAACTGGTCGGAAAGTTTCAGCGTTGCATCCACATAGGCCGCCCAGCCGTGATAACGCCCGCGCACCCGGTTGCTTTCAACCAGCCCTTCCGGCGTCGGCGTGAAGGCATAAGCGTAATAGGCGAAATATTCCGAACAGGAATAAATCCCGTAATAGGTGAGATAGTAGTCGCACATCACCTCTTCGCTGGAGGCCTGCGTGAAGAGAACGTCGATTTCTTCGTGATAATAGGAGGCGCCCGCATACCAGGAGAGCGGACCCTCGCTGTTGGAAACGACGCGCACTTCCTGTTCGAAGTATTTGCCTTCCTGATCTTGCGCATAGTCGTTGATGCGCAGCGGCGTGCCGTCGAAATCTTCGGCGTAGGTATATTCGTGATCTTTGTAGCCGGTCAGCGATGTCAGCGTGACGGCGCCGAGATCGTAATTCAGCTCAAGGCCGAGGCTGAAGATGTCGCTGTCGTCGCCCTCGCCCAAGCCCTGATCGGAATCAATGTCCCGGCCGTCGCCGCGCAGCGTGGTGATGCCGAAAATATCCTGCAACGTCTCCCAGCTTTCACCGAGTTCCGTAGCGCGGTAGACGGAGCCGCTTTGCTTGCGGGTTTCGTATTCAGCTGTGAAAAGCCCTTCAAAGGGGCCGTCCGAATAAAGCGCCGAGAACCGGCCGGCGTATTTTTCCGGCTCGATTTGCGGGTCCGTTCCCGGCCGCGCGAGATTATCCACAAAACCGTCTTCATGACCGCCATAACCTGCGATCCTGACGGCGAAGACGTCTGACAGGGGAATGTTGACCGCGCCTTCCCCGAAAAAGCGGCTGCGTTCTGCGATGTCGAATTCGGCGTAGCCATTGACGCCGTCGAAATTGGGCTTGGCTGTATGCACGCTGATGGCGCCGCCGATGGCGTTGCGGCCAAACAGGAAGCCTTGCGGCCCGCGCAGGATTTCCGCCCGCTCCATGTCGTAAAGGCTCGTCACCACCGCGCCGTTGCGGCCCTGATAGAGACCGTTTTTGAAGAGCGCGATCGAAGGATCGCCGCCGGCGCCAAAGTCGTTCGTCAGGATGCCGCGCATGGACAGCGTGTCGATGAAGCTGTCCTGCGAATTGCCCGTCGCGCCCGGCGTGAATTTCACGAGGTCCTTCACATCGTCGAGATTGACCTCGCGGGTGAAGTCGCCGGTCACGGCGGTAATGGCCAGCGGCACGTCCTGAATGGACTCTTCGCGCTTCTGGGCCGTGACGATGATCTCATCGCCCTGGGCGTAAGCCGGAAGTGTGAGCATGGCCGCCGCCGAACAGCCGGTGAGGAGAAACCGTTTCTGGAGAGAGAGGCGTTTCATCAAAAGGCCCTTTCGCTGAGCGCCGGAGGAGAGGCGCAAAAAGGCGCTATACGCGCATAAGAATCTCTCAGATTCGTAACGCTAAAGGCAATCTCGAACAACGAGCGACCTCATTTTGCGATCTCAATGCGCACGATTTTTATGGCGGCGCGGCGAAAATACCACGCCGCGCCAGGCTATGGCCCTATTTTATGCTGGAATGTCAGCATTTTACGCCAATTTATCCGGGTGCGCCGCCCACCCCCTCCGGGCTGGCGCCAGACAACCGAAAAAGCCTTTTGTGATCACATTCTTAGCCGGCTGATTCGATTTCCACCCCGGCCGACCGCAGCGCCGCCGCCATGGGATCGAGCGCGGCCCCATAGCGCCGCCAGCGCCCCACGGAGCGGGTGTGGGGCTTTTCGCGGACCTGAACAGCGCTCGCCGTCGCCACAGCCGATTTCTGCTCATGGAAGGACAGGCACTGATCCTCCCAGGGCAGCTCAAGATGGCTGATCAGCGCCCGGGCGTGCGGCTCCAGATCGGCGACCGTCGCCTCATAGGAGATGTCGAAGAACCGGCCCGGAAAGAGCCGGCGCCAATGCTCCATGAGTTTCAGATAGCGCGCGTGATGGCGGCCCATCTCCGCCTGATCGTAGGAGTGAAAATAGGCTTCGGCAAAAAGCTGTTTGTAGCTGGCGAAACAGGAATCCATGGGGTTGCGCGTCAGATGCACGATCCTGGCGTTGGGCAACGCCGCAAGGATCAACGGAATATGAAGGTAGTTGCCGGGCAGCTTGTCCACAAACCGCGGCGCACTCCCCTGCATCACCGCCGAGGCCCGCAAATATTCCTTGCCGAGCGCGGCCGGATCGACCGCCGCCGAGGCGCGGATTGTTTCCGGCGCCCAGCGGTCAGGATTATCGCTTTTTGTCAGCCTGCGGACGGAAAGACCGAACTGCTGAAGCTCGCCGGCCGATTCCACCATGGAATGACTGGCGATAATGCGCTCAATCAGGGTTGTGCCGGTGCGCGGCTGGCCGACGACAAAGATCGGCGACGGATCGTCATGACCTGCGCGGATGCCCGCCGCCCAGCCGGCGTTGAACGTTTCCTGAAGCGCTGCGAACATCGCTTTCTCGGCGGCTTCGTTATAGTCGATGGTCGCGCGTTTCGCCTTCGCGCCAGCCTCGAAAGCGCCGAACGCCTCTTCCCACGCTTCACAGTCCTCATAGTCCTTGCCGGCGGCGTAGGCGAGAAAAGCGCGGGAGGAATTGTCCCGCGCCTTGGCCGCTTTTTCCATGAGCATGTCGGCGCGCGCCGGGCTTTCGGCTTTCTTTAAAGACGAAAACAGCCACTCCGCCTGAGCGATACTGTCATGGCGCGCAAGGAGCGCCGTAAGGGTCTTTTCCGCAGCCTCCCGCTCTCCGAGAAATATCTCGGCGCTGGCGAGATTGACCTGAAAAGCGGGCTGGTCCGGCGCGCGCTGGACGGCGCGCGAATACCATTTTTTCGCCTGCTGCTGATCGCCGAGAGCCGATGACACAACTCCGATGAGATCCGCCGAGGCTGCATCGCCCGGCTTGGCGGCGATCGCTTTTTCGAGCGCCTGTTCGGCGCGCAAAGGCTGGCCCAGCCGGATGAAAATGCGCGCCAGATTGGCCCAGCCGGCGCCGTGACCAGGGGCGAGCTTCACCACCGACCCAAAAGCGCTGGCCGCCGTCTTCAGATCGTTCATGTCGAGCGCCGTCAGCCCGACAAGAAAGTGGATTTCCGGATGGGCGCGGTCGATCATCATCGCCGCCTTGCAACACTCGGCGGCCTTCGCAGCGTCGCCTTTATTCAAGGCGTCGAAGCCGTCGCGCAGAAGCCCTGCAATCCGCTGCTTATTGTCGCTCATCCCTGCATCCTGCTGGGGCGCCCTCTTGTGGAGGAACGCGGCCCGTGATCATCATGGCCCATGATGGAAGATTTCGCCGGGCGATGAAAGAGACGCCGCCGGCGCGGAAAAAATGAGAGAGTTCATGAAAATCAAGACGCTCAGCCTCGCCGCTTTAACGATGCTAACCCTCGCCGCATGTGATTCAAAAGATAAAGCGGCGCCGACGCAAAGCGCCGACACTGTCTTAGTGGCCGATACCATCTTCATGAATGGCCGTATTTATACGGCGAACGATGACCGCGCTTTTGCGGAAGCCTTTGCCATTCGCGGTGACGAGCTTGTCGCCATCGGCGCGAATAGCGACCTTGAGGCGTTCAAAAGCGCTGACACGGAAATCATCGATCTTGAAGGCCGTCTCGTCCTTCCCGGCCTCCATGACGCGCATATTCATCCGATCAGCGCCATGCCGGTTCCCGTCTGCAGCCTTGAAAACGCGCCTGTAACTCTGGCGGAAATCGCCGCTTACGCCAGCGACTGCACGTCCGATCCAAGCATGGTCGAAGGCGAATGGCGGGTCGTGCTGGCCTGGAACTTCGCCGCCGGCAACCAGCCTGGTGAAGAGTATCAAACAATCCGGGAGGCGCTCGACGCCGTTTCAACGGAGGAGCCCGTCATTTTGCGCGGCAGCGACGGGCATCATTACGGCGTCAATTCCGTCGCTCTCGCGCGCGCCAAAAACGCCGATGGCGAAACCGTCGGCTTCACGAAGGAAACGCTGGCGACCGACTTCGCAGAGCTTGCGGCCTATATCGGCGTTGACGAGACCGGCGAACCCAATGGCCGCCTTACCGAGGATTATGCGCTGACGGCCATCGGCGCAGGCAGTCTTCTCGATTCGGGGATTGCGAAATCCCGCGAAGCGCCGGAACTGTTGATGGAAGTCACCTTGCCTAAAGGCATCACCTCTTTTCTCGACGCCGCCGCCAATCCGGCAACGCTCGACATTTACGACGCCTTGCGCGCGAAAGACGGTTTCCATGCGCGGGCCCATCTCGCGCTTTATTTCGATCCGAGCGAGTATGCCGACGAAACCGGCACGGTCGATTACGCAACGCTGATCGGCAAGGCGGAGGCGATCCGGGAGAAATATGCGGACGATCCCCTGATTGAAGCTGACTTTTTAAAACTGTTTGCTGACGGCGTTCTGGAAGGCGACCCCCTCTCCGACCCGCCAATGCTCCCCAACGCCGCTTTTTCCCGGAGTTATTTGCAGCCTATCTATGAGTGGGACGATGAAGCCCAATGGGTGCGCGTCGCCGGTTATGTGGATACCTCAAGCGCGCTTTGCGCGGAAACGCGTGCGGCGATCGCCGCCGGGAACACGCCGGAAGCCATCGTCTTCAAGGCGGCCAACGGGTTTCATCCGCTGCAATGTCTCGAAGGCAACGGCGTTCTTCAGCATCCTGAAGATATGATCATGGATTATGTGCGCGAAGGCGATAAGGCCGGCTTCACCTGGCACATCCACGCTATCGGCGACCGCGCCATTCAACACTCACTGGACGCGATCGAGGCGGCGCGTGAAGCCAATGGCGGCGCCAACAAACATATCCTCACCCACTTGCAGCTTGTGCGGCCCGAAGACTTCGACCGCTTCGCCGCCAATGACGTCTATGCGTCCTTCACCTTCGCCTGGGCGTCACGCGACACACAATATGACGCAACCGTCATCCCCTTTATTGATCGCGCCGACGGGCCGAACGGCATGTACGACCCTGACGGCTATTATTTCCGCAATGTTTACCCGGCCGCGTCCTTACGCGACGCCGGCGCCGTCATCATCGCCGGATCCGATGCGCCGGTGGACACAAAAGACCCCCGCCCCTTCATCAATATCGAAGGCGCCGTTTCCCGTTCCATTTTCAGTCTGGCGCCGCTCAATGAAGATCAGGCGATCTCCATCTATGAGGCCGTTGACGCCTATACGATCAACGCCGCAAAAGCGCTGAAACAGGCCGATGTCGCAGGGTCGCTGGAGCCTGGCAAAAAAGCGGATTTCATTATTCTCGATCAGGACATCTTTGATCTCGCGGAGAACGGAAACGCCGCCGATATCAGCGAAACGAAAGTGCTGGAAACCTGGTTCGCCGGAAAGAAAGTCTATACGTCCGGTGAATAACCGCGAACGATGTTGCTCATGCCCTGCATGATGTCTTCACGCACCGCGACTTCGAGTTTCGCCGCATCGCCGGCGCGCAAGGCGGCGACGATTTCCTTGTGTTTGTCGTCGTCAAGCGAGGATGTGCCAAGCCGGCCGATGACAACGCGCATGAACGGGCCGGTCTGAAGCCAGAGACTTTCCACCAGCCCGAGATAAACCGGCGCCTCGGCCGCTTCATAAAGCGTGAAGTGAAATTCGCTGTTGTATTTCGCATAATCGGCGCTGTCGCCGCGCCCAATCGCCTGATCGAGCGCCTCGTCGATGTCCGTAAGTTTCGCAGCCAACGCCTCACGCGCAGCGGGCGGCGCATTCACGGCGCGGCCCGCAAGCGAAGGCTCCAGCGCCAGGCGCGCATCGCAAAGCTCGTCTAACTTTACCTTGGTCATCCGTGCGACGGCCACGCGTCTTGTCGGCGTAATCTCCAGCGCCCCTTGCGCGGCGAGCTGGCGGATCGCCTCGCGCGCCGGCATGGCGCTCACCCCGAACTCGGCGGCGAGCCCGCGCACGGACAGCGCGCGGCCCGGTTCAAGCTGGCCCGAAATGATCGCCCGCCGAAGACGCTGATAAACTTCCTCATGCACCGCCGCCGGACGGGAGGCGCTATTGTCCTGTGAAGATTTATCCGGGGCCGCAAACGCCGTCATGATCATCGCCTTTGTTAAAGCCATGCCCGCTTCCCCGTCAGCGTGACCGCGCATGTTGGGTGGGGACCTTACGGTCTTTCCGGGCAAAATAAAGTCCGCCCCGGCGCGTCTGCCGTCCCGCTCGCCGAATGGCCCCCGAATGGGCCTTGCGCGGCGTTGCGGCCGGGATTAAACGTGATCACATTCTGACGGCTTGCGCCGGGTTCGCCCTTTGTTAGGCTTCAAAAGGCGAGAATGGAGCCCGTCCCGGCGGCGGGCGCCGTCGGGAACGCCTTCCCGGGTGCAAAGCCCCGGAACAACGAAATGAGTATCAACGGGCGTATCTGCGCAGCCAGTCCGGCGGCGCGGCCGCTCAAGGTGATTTATGGATTTAAGCGATCTGAAGGAATGGATGCGCGAGCGCCGCATCGGCGATGTGTCGTGCCTGACGCCGGATATGAGCGGCGCCGCACGCGGCAAGAACATGACCCCCGGTCTGTTTCTGTCGAGTCTGGAAAACAAGAGCCTCCGCATTCCGGAGGCGACCTACACCATCTCGGTTCACGGCGAGATGAGCTATAATCAACATGTCGCCGGCACCGAGCGCGATCTCGTGCTCGCGCCCGACCTTTCAACGATCCACCTTGCGCCATGGAACACGGACGCAACGGCGGCGGTGATCTGCGACGCCTTCACCGATCAGGGCGCGCCATTCAACCTCGCCCCGCGCCAGGTGCTGCGCAATGTGGTCGATCTTTACCGCCAGAAAGGATGGACGCCGATTGTCGGGCCGGAGGTTGAGTTTTATCTCATCGCCCGTTTCACCGATGTGGTGCTGGAGCCGCGCGCGCCCGACGGCGCGTCAGGGCTTCGCGAATTCGGACAGCATGTCTATTCACTCGATGCCATCGATGAATTCGACCAGATGTTCGAAGAGATCTACCAGTTCTGCGATATTCAGCATATCGATCTGGAAACGCTCATCCATGAAGACGGCCCCTGTCAGTTCGAAGTGAATATCCGCCATGGCGAAGCGATGAAAGTCGCCGATCAGCTCTTTCTCTTTAAACGGCTCGCCCGGCATGTGGCGAAACGGCACGGCATGTTCGTCACCTTCATGGCGAAGCCTTACGCCGATGAGAGCGGTTCCTCGATCCACCTTCATCAAAGCGTTGTCGACGCCAAGACCGGCAAGAACATATTCGCCGACGCCAATGCCGAAGACACGGACAAGTTCCGCCACTATATCGGCGGCCTTCAGGCGCATCTGCCGGCGGCGATGCCGCTCTTTGCGCCCTACACCAATTCCTATAACCGTTTCGAAGCGTTCATGAGCGCGCCAACAAACACCCATTGGGGCCGCGAAAACCGCACGGTCGGCTTGCGCGTTCCCTCAAGCGGTCCCGGCGCGCGCCGCGTCGAAAACCGCATTTCCGGCGCCGACATCAATCCCTATCTCGCCATCGCGGCCTCGCTCGTCTGCGGCTATATCGGCATGGTCGACAAGACTGAGCCGCGTGCGGAATATGTGGGCCAGGGCTATGAGGACCGCGAACGCCCCCTGCCCGCGACGCTGACCGAAAGCGTCGAAACATTCGCAAATTCAGAGGTCCTGAAAAACTATCTGGGCGAAGGTTTCGTCGACACCTACACCGCGATCAAGCGTTCCGAATATGAACACCGCTCAAGCGTCCTGAGCCCGTGGGATGTGCGCTACCTTATGGTCAATGTGTAATGATGAAATCGAATCTCGATATCAAGGCTCTCGACAACGCCCATCACCTGCACCCGTTCACGACCCATCATGAGCTGCGTGAAAAGGGTCCGCGCGTGATCACCCATGCCGACGGCGTCTATATTTACGACGCAGACGGCAAGCGCATTCTCGACGGCATGGCCGGGCTGTGGTGCGTTCAGCTCGGCTATGGCCGGCAGGAACTGGTCGACGTCGCCACTGAGGCGATGAAAACGCTGAGTTACTACAATCTCTTTTTCCAGACCACGACGCCTTACGCCGCGAAACTGGCCGACCTCATTTCACAGAAAACGCCGGAAGGTCTCGACCAGATCACCTTCGCCTGTTCCGGCTCCGAAGCCGTCGACAGCGCCATCAAGCTGATCTGGTATTACTGGAACCTCGAAGGCAAACCCGAAAAGAAAGCCATCATCGCGCGCGAACGCGCCTATCACGGCTCCACCGCGGCGGCGGCGAGCCTTTCCGGGCTTCCCTTCATGCAAGGCATATTCGATCTGCCTTTGCCGCGCTTTCATCATATCGCGCCGACGCCCCATTATTATGAATACGGCGAACCCGGCGAAAGCGAGCGCGATTTCGCCATGCGCTGCGCGAAAGCGCTTGAGGATAAAATCCTTGAGCTGGGCCCTGACAATGTCGCGGCCTTCGCCGGGGAGCCGGTAATGGGCGCCGGCGGACTGATGCTTCCGCCTGAAGGGTATTGGCAGGAAATCGAACGCATCTGCCGCAAATATGATGTCCTTCTGTGGTCGGACGAAGTGATCTGCGGTTTCGGCCGCACCGGGGAATGGTTCGGCTGCCAGACCTATGGGTTCACGCCTGACATCATGACCATGGCGAAGGGCGTCACCAGCGGCTATCAGCCGCTTTCGGCCGTCGCGCTCAACAAGCGCATGGCGGAGCCGATCATCAACGCCGATTCCGAAATGGCCCATGGCTTCACCTATTCCGGACACCCGGTCGCCGCCGCCGTCGCCATCCGAAATATCGAGCTGATCGACGAGATGGGGCTTGTCGGCCCGCGCGGCGAAAAAACCGCGCGTTATTTTCAGGAGAAACTAGCGACCCTCGACGATCATCCGCTGGTGGGACAGACGCGCGGCGTCGGCCTTCTCGGCGCGCTCGAGCTTGTCAAAAATAAGGACACGAAGGAGCGGTTTTCGCCCGGCGGACATGCCGGCGTCGTTTGTCGCGGTCATTGTTTTGAAACCGGCGTCGTCATGCGCGCCGTTGGCGACACTATGTTCCTGTGCCCGCCCCTCGTCATCACCGACGCCGAAATCGACGAACTGTTTGACCTCGTGCGCACAGCGCTTGATAAAACAGCGAAAGAACTCAGCGTCTGACAGGCATCATGGCGGGACCGGATCAACAACTGAAAGCGCAGGCGAAAACATTTCTGGAGGAGCATCCGGACATCAAATTCGTCGACGCGTTTCTCGCCGATCTCAATGGCGTGCTTCGCGGCAAACGCCTGCCCGCCAGCCAGGCCCTCAAGATTTTCAAAAGCGGCCTGCGCCTTCCCCGCTCGCTGATCGGCGTCGATGTGTGGGGCTATGACGTCATGGAAAACGGGCTGGTGCTGGAAACCGGCGATGTGGACGGTTTATGTTTTCCCACCAGCACCGGCCTCCTGCCCTGTTCGTGGACCGACGGCGAAGCCGCACAGATCATGCTGATGATGGGCGATGAGGATGGCGGGCCCTTCGCCGCCGACCCGCGCCAGTTGCTGATCGACATGAAAGCGCGTCTCGCCGCCAGCGGCCTTCACCCCGTGGCGGCGATGGAGCTTGAATTCTATCTTCTTTCCATAAACACCGACGAACTTGGCCGCCCCCTGACGCCGGCGCGCAACGCCACAAAGCGGCGCATTGGCGATGCACGCATGTACGCCATGAGCGAGCTCGATAATTTCGGCGGCTTTTTCAGCGATCTTTACGCGGCCTGCGAGGCGCAGGGCCTTCCCCTCGGCGCCGCGATAGTCGAAGGCGGCGCCGGGCAGTTCGAAGTGAATCTCATGCACCAGGCCGATATTGTCGCCGCCGCCGATCAGGCGGTGTTGTTCCGGCGCACGGTCAAGGGCGTCGCCGACAAGCATGGCCTGATCGCGAGTTTCATGGCCAAACCCTTTGGCGACCTCGCCGGCAACGGCCTCCATGTTCACATGAGCATGCTCAATGACAAGGGCGAGAATGTTTTCGCCGGAAATGACGACGCCGGTTCGGACGTGCTGCGCCAGGCGGTCGCAGGCCTTCTCGCCGCTGCGCCGGAAGCGATGATCTTTTTCGCGCCGCATTTAAATTCCTATCGCCGGTTTCAGGATGCGAGCCACGCGCCAACCTCCCTCACCTGGGGATATGAGAACCGCACGGCGGCCATCCGCATTCCCAATGACGCGCCCCAAAACCGCCGCTTTGAATTCCGCATCGCCGGCGCTGACGCAAACCCCTATCTCCTGATGGCGTCTCTGCTCGGCGGCGTCTATCATGGCGTTGAAAACAAGCTGACGCCGCCGCCGGCGACGGAGGGCAACGCCTATGAAGCGGACGCGCTGAAAGTCCCGACGGCGTGGGGCGATGCGACCGATGCTTTCGCGGAGGGAAAAATTCTGGCGCCGCTCTTTGGCGAGCTGTTCGCCCGCGTCTATACGGCGCTAAAGCGTCAGGAGATGCAAAAAGCGAATGAGCGCGTCACCGATTTCGAATATGATTCCTATCTTCAGGCGTTCTGATGCAAGCAAGACAAGCTCATACCCCGTCCTATTACGCCGCGAGCGCCCATGCCGCGCCGGAACGCCCGGCGTTAAACGACCATCTTGAAGCGGATGTCGCGATTGTCGGCGGCGGCTTTACAGGCGTCGCCTCCGCCCTGTCGCTCGCCGAGCGCGGATATTCCGTTGTCCTGCTCGAGGCGAACCGCATCGGCTGGGGAGCGTCTGGCCGTAATGGCGGGCAAGTGCTCGCCGGCTGGTCCGGCGAAAGCGAGCTCGTCAAACAACTCGGCCCGAAGGCGGAGGAATTTTTATGGAAGACGCGCTATCTCGGCAATGAGATCGTCGAGGCGCGCCTTCAGAAATACGACATCAAATGCGACTACACCCATGGCGCGGCGACGGTGGCGTTCAACGCCAAACAGATGAAAGCACTGGAAGAAGAATACGCCAACTGCGTCGAGCATGGCGCCGGCGACGTTCTGGAGCTTGTGGACGGGCCGCATCTCAGGCGCCACGCCGCCACCGACGCCTATATTGGCGGACTGATTGACCGCCGCGGCGCCCATTGCCATCCGCTCAACCTCCTTTTGGGGGAAGCCGCTGCGGCGGAGAAAAACGGCGTCAAAATTTTCGAGGGAACGCAGGTCACAACTATCGATCATGGCCCCTCGCCTGCCGTGCAAACGGAAAATGGAAGCGTAAGAGCAAAGCATGTGATCCTCGCGGGCAACGCCTATCACCTGCTCGAAAAAGACAAACTGCGCGGGCTGATGCTGCCGGCGAAAACCTATGTCATTGCAACAGCGCCGCTTGGCGATGAACTCGCTCATGAATTGCTGCCGGACAATCTCGCGATCTGCGATTCCAACTGGGTGCTCGACTATTTCCGCCTCACCGGCGACAAGCGCCTGCTTTTCGGCGGACGGTGCACCTATTCCAATCGCGACATCGAAGACATTGAGGGCGAACTGGCGCCGCGTATGCGCAAGATTTTCCCGCAGCTTCAAAACACCAAAGTCGACTTCGGCTGGGGCGGCGTCATCGGCATTCCGTTAAACCGCGTGCCGCTGATCGGAAAAGTCAGCGACAATGTCTTCTACGCCCAGGGCTATGCCGGGCACGGCGTCAATTGCAGCCACATTGTCGGGGAGATGTTCGCCGACGCCATTCGCGGCAAGGAAACCGGCGTCGATCTCTTTGACGCCGCGCGCCATTTCCGCATTCCCGCCGCTGATGCGATTGGCGGCCCCATGCTGGCGCTCGGCATGACCTGGTACCGCATGCGCGACGCGCTCGGCGTCTAGTTTATTTCGCTGTCGTCTTCCAGATCGTCATCGAGGAGAATGCGCTCGGCCGCGCCGTCGAGATCCTCATACTGCCCGGACTTCACGGACCAGAAAAATGCGAGGAGCGCGCCTCCGCCCATCAAAAGCGCAATGGGAATGAGATAGAGAAGCGCACTCATGTCTGCCGCCGTTTCGTTTTCATGCGCAGGGCGTTGAGTGTCACAATGACGGATGAGCCTGACATGGCGAGGGCCGCAATCAACGGCGTGACAAATCCGAAAACCGCAAGCGGAATGGCGCAGGCGTTGTAAAGCGCCGCAAAACCGAAATTCTCAAGCACGCGGCGGCGCGCCTGCTTGGCGACATCAAACGCCGTCAGCACCGGCGCGAGGCTGTCACCCTGAAACACGAAATCCGCCGCCGCCTGGCTCGCGTCCGCCGCCGTGCCCGGCGACAAGGAGGCGTGCGCCGCCGCAAGCGCCGGGGCGTCGTTCAGGCCGTCGCCCACCATGGCGGTTTTGACGTCTTTGTCGCTGAGTTCTTTCAGGCGTCCGATTTTATCTGCGGGAGTCATTTCCGAACGCCAGGCGGCAAGGCCCGCCGCCTCGGCGATGCGCGCGGCCGGCGCCATACGGTCGCCGGTCAGCATTTCAGAAGCGACGCCCCTGTGATCGAGCGCCGCAATGGTGTCCGCCGCGTCACCGCGCAATGAGTCTTCGAACAGGAACCGCACTGACGCGCGATCGCCAAGCTTGAACCACGCCTCGCTGACAGCGTTGTCGCCATCGCTTGTCGCGCCAACCCAGTCGGCGCGGCCAAAGCGCGCTTTTTCGCCATTGATGACGCCCTCGACGCCATAGCCGGGCGCATCGTGAACCTCGTCCGCAAGCTTGCCCGCCCCCGCCGCCATCACAACGGCGCGCGCCAGCGGGTGACGGCTGGCGCGCGCGAGTGAGGCGGCTTGCATCAAAGTCTCGTCTGAAATTTCGTTACGGTTCGAAAGGCGCATGCGGCCGAGCGTCAAGGTGCCGGTCTTGTCGAAGACGAAGGCGTCGACTTCCGCCAGCCGCTCCAGCGCGTCGCCGGATTTAACAAGCACGCCTTCCTTGAACAACCGTCCCGTCGCGACGACCTGCACCGCGGGCGCGGCAAGCCCAAGCGCACATGGGCAAGTGATGATCAACACGGCGATGGCGTTCATGGCGGCGACGCGCAAACTGGCGTCGCCGATGACCAGCCAGCCCACAAAAGTCGCGAGCGCCAGCGTGTGCACCACCGGCACGTAAAGCGCCGCCGCACGGTCGGCGAGACGCACATATTTGCTCTTGCCCTGCTCCCCCGCCTCGATGAGACGCGTCAGATCGGCGATGAGCGAGTCTTCGGCCCGCGCCGTTGCGCGCATGACAAGGCGCGATGACATGTTGAGAACGCCGGAATAAAGCGTGTCGCCCGCTTTCATATGCGCTGGTGCGCTTTCGCCCGTAACGAGGGAGACATCGACTTCCGAGGCGCCGTCCTCAACGACGCCGTTCACCGGCGCGCGGTCGCCCGGCGACAGCAGGATGCGATCTTCAGGGTTGATGTCACGCGCGGAGACAGCTTCGAGCGTGCCGTCGGCTTTGAACCGGCTTGCGGTCGTCGCCTGCAAGGCGAGCAGACTTTGCGCCGCTTCGCGTGCGCGGGCGCGCAGACGATGATCGAGAAAACGCCCGATCAGCAGGAAGAAGAGCAGCATCACCGCCGCATCGAAATAGGCTTCCGTCCCGTGATTGAGCGTTTCGTAGATTGAGATGCCGAGCGACAAGAGAACGGCCAGTGAAATCGGCACGTCCATATTCGCGCTTCCCTTTCGAAGCGCGCTCCAGGCGGACCGGAAAAACGGCCGGCCTGCATACATGGCCGCCGGGATCGCGATCATGCCGGAAATCCAGTGCATCATCATCCGCGTCGCCGGCCCCATCTCGCCGCCCGCGCCCGCCCAGACAGCGACCGACAACAACATGATGTTGGCCATGGCGAAACCGGCCACTGCCAGACAGCGCAGCAGGAATTTTCCTTCCGCATCGTTTTCCTGCGCCGCGACATGCGGATCGAACGGCGCAGCGCGATAGCCTAGATCGGAAATCTTTTCGGTAATGTCGCGGGGACGGATCGCCTCCCCGCGCCATGAAACGGCGAGCTTGCCGGTCGACAAATTCAACCGTGCGTTCTCAACCCCGGGCAGCGCATTCAAGCCGCCTTCGATTTTCGAAATGCAGCCGCCGCATTTGGCGCCATAGACGGACAGCTCCAGCGCCTTCGCGCCGTCCTTTGTGCGGCGCACGAAAGGCGCCGGGTCAATCACCCCGGCGTCAGCGGCCGGTTCAAGGCCGCTGGGACAGCCGGGCGCCTGCTCCAGGGTTTCAGTTGCGCTCATGGCGCGATAATCCTCGCTTCCGCGTCAAGGGTCTCGCCAAGGTTATTCTCCGCGCGCAGGACCATGTCCCATGCGCCCGGACCGAAAGCGGCGACCTCCGCCACATATAGTCCCTCACCTAGCGGATTAAAGGCAAGGGCCTGATCCTCGGTGCTGTGGGCCGGGCGTTTGAGAACGCCAGTCAGGACGAGGCTTGTCAGCGCTGTGCCGTCCTTGACCATGCGGATCACGATGCGGCCGGTGTCGCCGTCGCGGGCGACTTCAGCCACTTCCGCCGCCCAGCCGAGCTGGCTCTGCGCAGCGCGCTCAGCCAGCGTGTCGTTATAATGGAGCCCCTGAAAATAGGATTTTTCCTCCGACACGCCCGGAAAAGTGTTCACCGCCGCGCGAATGAAAATCACATTGGCGACAAGCATGACCCCGAAAAAGGCGATCACCATGATGAGGACATGCCGTCCGGTGAGCTTGCCTTTTTCATTGCCGGCTTTGGACATTACTCCCTCCCCGCCATGAAGACGGTGGGGTTGAGCACTTCCTCACCCGTGTCGGGATCGAGAACCCGCACAATGACCGGCACAGACGCGCCTTTGGCCGCGCCCGGCGGCATCGTCGCGAAGATGCGCACAGACCGGACTGTATCGCCCGGGGCATCGAGCGTGACGGTCGCGCCTTCAGCCTCTTCACCGACAGCGCCGACGGTCATGCCGTCAGGCCCCTCGACCGTGATCTTGAGATCGCGCGTATAATTTTCGCGATTGACGATCTTCACCGTATAGGCGTTGCGGATAGAGCCGTCGGACATCAGGATGAAGGGCGGCGCGCGGTCACGCAGCACATTGACCACCATGGTCGCCTGCGTCGACAGGCCGTAAATCATCAAGGCGCAGACAAAAGCCAGCACGGAACCATAAAGAATGGTGCGCGGACGAAACAGCTTAACGGTGGGCGTTTCACCCTTCTGGCGGCGGACAATATTGGCGTCGGTGTCATAGGCGATCAGCCCTGTCGGGCGGCCGACCTTTTTCATGATGTCATCGCAGGCGTCGATACAGAGCGCGCAGTTGATGCATTCAAGTTGCGCCCCTTCGCGAATGTCGATGCCCATGGGACAGGAAATGACGCAGGCGCGGCAGGAAACACAATCACCGCGCCCCTCCCAGGTGTCGCCCTTCTTGTGCGGCCCGCGCGGTTCACCGCGATCAACCTTATAGGTGACCTCCAGCGTCTCCTCATCTGTGAGCGCGGCCTGAATGCGCGGCCATGGACACATATAGGTGCAGACCTGCTCGCGCATGGAGCCGGCGAACAGATAGGTCGTCAGCGTCAAAAGCGCGAAGAAGAAATAGGAGGTGAACGGCGCGTCGCCGCTGAAAAAGTCACGGGCGAGACTCGGCGCATCATGAAAGTAAAGAATCCAGGCGCCGCCGGTCGCCATGCCGATCAGAATCCAGATCGCATGTTTTGTCACACGCTTGCGGATCTTGTCGGCCGTCCATTTCGCCTTGGCGAGTTTCATGCGCGCATTGCGGTCGCCTTCGATCTTGCGCTCAACCCAGACATAAAGATCGGTCCACACGGTCTGCGGACAGGAATAGCCGCACCAGACGCGCCCGAAGAGCGCTGTCGCCAGGAACAAGGACAGAGCAGCGATAATGAGAACGCCGGTGAGAAAGTAGAGCTGGTCCGGCCAGATCTCGATGAAAAAGAAATAAAAGCGGCGTCCCGCAAAATCGACCAGCACCGCCTGATCGGGTTCGCCCGGCCCGCGCGGCCAGCGGATCCACGGCACGAAATAATAGACGCCGAGCGTCAGCGCCATGATGATCCATTTTAGGTTGCGATACGTGCCTTTGACGCGCTTCGGATAGATCGGCTCGCGGGCTTTATAGAGTGTGCGCGTCCCGGCGGCGTTGACCGCCTCGACATTATGGCGCACGACGCCGCCGCTGAGATCAGACGACGGCGCCGGTTCGTTTACTGACATTTTTCTGCCTTCGGGCGGTTACTCGCCGCCGCCAAGTGAGTGGACATAAACCGCGAGCGCGAGGATTTCTTCTTCGCTCAGGCGCCCTTCCCATGTGGGCATGACGCCGCCGCGGCCATTCCAGAGCGTTTCCCGGATCGTCGCCGCATCGCCGCCATAAAGCCATATGGGGTCGGTGAGGTTCGGAGCGCCCTGCGACTGATCGCCTTTTCCGTCAGCCCCATGACATTGCACGCATTGGACCTCGAAGGCTGGCGCGGCGCGCGCAGCAGCTTCCGCATCGTGCTCCTGTCCTGAAAGGCTGCGCACATAATGAACGAGGTCGTCCACCGTATCGCGCGGCAACAGCCCGCCGGACCCGTAAGCCTGCATCAAAGAAATATGGGCGTCTTCATGGCCGGAACGAATCCCGTAGCGGATCGTCTGGCGAATATCTTCTAGCTTGCCGCCCCACAGCCAGTCATCGTCATTGAGGTTGGGATAGCCCTTGAAGCCCTGCCCGCCGGCGCCATGGCAAGTGGCGCAGTTATCGCCGAAAAGCGATTCCCCGGCGGCGAGTGCGAAGGCCTGAAGATCCGGATCGTTCTCGATCGCCTCCATATTGGGGGCTGTCAGGAGCCGGCGCGTCGCATCGGCGCGCTGGGCGTCGAGATCGGCGACCGCCATTTCCACATTGGCGCGCTCGGAATGATTACGCGTGCCTTTGAGATAACCGCTAATGCCCGGCCATGACGGCATGAGCACCCAGTAACCAATTGACCAGGCGACACAGACCCAGAACACAATCAGCCACCAGCGCGGCAACGGATTGTTCAATTCCTTGATGCCGTCCCAGGAATGGCCCGTAGTTTCGATGCCTGAATGCTCGTCGACTTCCTTATCTGACATCGCCATCTTCCTCATCTTCGAGCGGAATTCGCCGCGCATGTTCAAATCGTTCACGATTGCCAGGCGCAAGCGCGTAAATCAGCACCAGCACAAAGGCGATAATGAAAAGAATAAGCCCGCCTGTTTGCGCAAAGGATGAAAGGGTTTCGTACATTGCGCCCTCCCTACCGGTAATTTTCTTCGGCCTTGTAGGTCTCGAAATCGACCATCGTGCCGAGGATCTGCATATAGGCGATGAGCGCATCCATTTCCGTGATTTTGCGCGGATCGCCGTCAAAGTCGCGCACTTGCGCCTTGGGATAACGGGCCATGAAGCCGTCATAGTCATCCGCGAAAGGATCGAGCTGGGTCGCGATATCCGATTTCGCCGCCTCGATCATTTCATCGGTGTAAGGAACGCCGACAGCGCGCAGCGCTTTCAAATCCGCCTCGATATGTTCGAAGTCGAGCCGGTTTTCCGCCAGGAACTTGTAAGGCGGCATGACCGATTCCGGCACAAGGCTGCGCGGGTCGATCATGTGCTGGCGATGCCATTCGTCGGAATATTTGCCGCCGACGCGCGCGAGGTCGGGCCCCGTACGTTTCGATCCCCACTGAAACGGGTGATCATACATGCTCTCGGCCGCGAGCGAGTAATGGCCATAGCGCTCCACCTCGTCGCGCAAGGGGCGCACCTGCTGCGAATGGCAGACATAACAGCCTTCGCGAATATAGATGTTGCGGCCTTTCTGTTCGAGCGGCGAATAGGGTCTGACGCCCTCCACCTTTTCAATCGTCGATTCGAGATAGAACAGCGGCGCGATTTCGACGACGCCGCCGATCGAAACGACGACAAGAATGGCGACAGTCAAAAGCCAGCCGTGCTTTTCGAGAAGTTCGTGACGGTTCAGCATTGAAATCTCCCTATTCCGCCAGCGCCGGCTGCATCGCCATGGCGGGCCGCTTTTCGCCTGCACGCAGATCGCCGCGCGCCGTCCGCCACAAATTGTAGGCCATGATCAGGGCGCCAACGAGGAACAAGGTCCCGCCGGTGCCCCGAATGATATAGTAGGGATGCATCGCCTCCACGGTTTCGACGAACGAAAATTCGAGGAACCCGAAAGCGTTATAGGCGCGCCACATCAGACCCTGCATGATCCCTGAGACCCACATCGACGTGATGTAAAGAACGATGCCGATGGTCGAAATCCAGAAATGCCATTCGACGAGCGCGCGCGAATAAAGATCCTTGCGCTTCCACAGCCACGGCACGAGACAATAAAGCGCGCCGAAGGAAATGTAGCCGACCCAGCCGAGCGCGCCGGAATGAACGTGACCGATGGTCCAGTCGGTGTAATGCGACAGCGAGTTCACCGCGCGCACCGACATCACCGGCCCTTCAAAGGTCGACATGCCGTAGAACGCGACGGAGACCACCATCATTCGCAGGACCGGATCGGTGCGCAGTTTGTCCCAAGCGCCCGACAGCGTCATCAGGCCGTTGATCATCCCGCCCCAGGACGGCATCCACAGCATGATCGAGAAGGTCATGCCGAGCGTCTGCGCCCATTCGGGCAGCGCCGTATAATGAAGGTGGTGCGGGCCCGCCCAGATATAGATGAAAATCAGCGACCAGAAGTGGACGATGGAAAGGCGGTAGGAATAGACCGGCCGCTCCGCCCGCTTCGGAATGAAGTAATACATAATGGCGAGGAAGCCCGTGGTGAGGAAGAAGCCCACCGCGTTATGGCCGTACCACCACTGGGTCAGCGCGTCCTGAACCCCTGCAAAGAGGGAATAGCTTTTCGAGCTGAAGATCGACACAGGCAACGCCAGATTGTTGACGATGTGCAGCATCGCAATGGTGACGATGAAAGACAGATAGAACCAGTTCGCCACATAGATATGCGGTTCTTTCCGCTTCCATATCGTGCCGAGGAAAGTGAGCAGGTAAACGACCCAGACTATCGTCAGCCAGAGATCGGCGTACCATTCCGGCTCGGCGTATTCACGCGACTGCGTGACGCCTGCAAGATAACCGGTCGCCGCAACGACGATAAAAAGATTGTAGCCCCAGAACACAAACCATGGCGCAAGCCCGCCGGCGAGACGCGCGCGGCATGTGCGCTGCACCACGTAAAACGATGTTGCGATGAGAACGTTTCCGCCAAAAGCAAAAATCACCGCGGATGTGTGTAAGGGCCGCAAACGTCCGAAGTTGGTCCAGCCCAGCCCTTCGAAATAAAGAAAGTTCGGAAAGGCCAGCTGAAAGGCGATGATGACGCCCACAAGGAAACCGGCGACGCCCCAGAACATCGAGGCGAATGTTCCGGCTTTAACTACTGCGGTCTGGTACCCTGTTTCATCCCCCGGCTCTTTGGTCGCATACATGACCAGACCGAAAAGTCCCGCCGTGAACGCCATGATAAAAACATAGGCGTGAAATGATATTAACGGATCCATGGCGCGCGCGGCGACCAGGAGCCAGTAGAAAACGCCGATGCCGAGAAAGAGCGCGATCAGCATTCCGTCAGTGCCGAGACCGCGTTGGGCGACGCGAGTGTTAGCCATCTTGTTCCCCGTCGGTTTGCGCCGGAAGCGGCGCCAAAGGTGAGAGCGGGCAGAGCGACGCAACGCGCCCCTAGAGACTCCCGCATGCCTTGAATCTAGATGGAGATTCAATCGTATTTTCGGGTTGATTGAAATCAACCGGCGCTGCTTTTCTTCGCATCTGCGACAAAATGAGTAACCGCACCGGGCGCCGCCCCCGCCTATCCTCTTGCGGCGGCGCGTAGAAAGGCCCATTCGTTAACGATTGAACCAGGGACGGCTCAGCCCATGACGGCAAAAGGCGGCGACAAGATGGACAGCGAGCGATTCCTGCGCTCGGTCATCAACGCCTCGCCCAACGCTGTCATCACGATCAATGAATCAGGAGAAATCCTGATCTTCAGCCGCATGGCGCAGGCGATGTTCGGCTTTGCCGAATCTGAAGTGCTCGGCAAGAATGTAAGGGTTTTAATGCCTGAGCCCGACCACTCGCTTCATGACGGCTATATGCGGCGCTATATCGAAACCGGAAAGGCCAATGTGATCGGACGGGCCCGGCCCGTGACTGCAAGGCGCAAAAACGGCGACGTCTTTCCGGCCGTGCTTCATATTTCCGAATTCGATGAAGAAGAACGGATTTTTGTTGGCTTTATCGAGGATGTAAGCCGTCAGAAAGCGACGGAACGCCGTCTGGAAGACACACAGCTTCAGCTTCAACATGCAGGCCGCATCGGCGCCATGGGCGAGATTGCGACCTCCATCGCGCATGAATTGAACCAGCCCCTCACCGCCGCCGCCAGCCTCGCCGGCGCCGCCTCGCTCACCCTGAAAAAAGCGTCCTTTGACGGCAAGGACGATGCGCTCACGCTGATAGACGATGCGGTCTCGGAAATACGCCGCGCCAGCGGCGTCATCCGGCAAATGCGCGATTTTCTGCGCAATCGCGAAACCGAAAGAGCGCTTCATTCCATCAACCGCATCGTTGAAGAAAGTTGTCTGATCGCTTTGATCGGCGCCGAAACGGACGGCGTCATGGTTGCGAGCGCCCTTGACGATCATGCCGGTTCGGCCATGGTTGACCGCATCCAGCTACAGCAAGTGATTGTGAATCTCATTCGCAACGCTGTAGACGCCATGCAGGAAACGCGGAACAAACAGCTCACAATCGCCACGGCGAGCGCCGGAGACTTCGTGGAGATCCGCATCGCCGACACGGGATCGGGCATCACGGACGAAATGAAAAAACGCCTGTTCGAACCCTTCGCCACCACAAAAGAAGACGGCATGGGCATCGGTCTTTCCATTTCAAAATCCATTGTCGAAGCCCATAAAGGCGAGCTGTTCGCCATGGATAATCACCCGGCGGGCGCAGTTTTCGTTGTGAAATTACCAGCCTCCAAAGACGGGGCGAAGGAAGACGCCTGACATGGCCTCAAAAGGAAAAGTCTTTCTGGTCGACGACGATCCCGCTGTGCAACGCGGCGTCAGCGCGCTTTTGAAAGCCGCTGACTATGCCGTTACGGCCTTCCCGTCCGGCGATGCTTTTCTCGACGCGATTTCAGATCTCGATCTTGGCGGCGCGGTCCTTCTCGTCGATGTCCGCATGCCAGGCATTCAGGGCCTGGAGCTTCAGGAAAAGCTGCGCGCCGACGGCGTGACGCTTCCCGTTGTGGTGATGACCGCACATGGCGACGTACCTATGGCTGTCCGGGCGATGCAGAACGGCGCCGCCAGCTTTCTGGAAAAACCTTTCACCGTCGACGAAGTCACCGCCGCGCTTGACCGGGCCCTTGACCGTTCGCTGGCTGGCGGCGGCGCGGCAGGTCCGGCGCCGGAGGCCCTCACGGCCCGCCTTGAGACCCTCACCCCGCGCGAGCGCGAAGTCATGATCGAAATCGTCAAGGGCGGCGCCAATAAGGAAATCGCCCGCACCCTTGATGTCAGCCCCCGCACGGTCGAAGTCCATCGCCAGAAAGTCATGACGAAAATGGAAGCCGGCTCCGTCGCCGAGTTGGTGCGCATGGGGCTGGCCCTCGGCCTCATCGCCTGAGGCCCCAAGTCACGGCTACGTAGTTCTACGTAGCCCCTCGTTCTCCCCTCGGCGACAATACGCAATCGCCCCGATTCAACCACCTGCCGTTCCAAGGTTAGGTCACACCCGCAACCGGCGAAAAGGAAACGGCGATGGACAAGCTTGACCGCAACGGCCTCGAGGCCCCCATGATCTTCAGGGCGGCGCTCGTCGACGGCATGGGCGCCAGCGTCTGCATCAAACATCTGAAAGCCGGCGAAACCCTCTATGTCGAGGGTGAAAGCGCAGACTATTGCTATGAAACCGTTTCCGGCGTGATGAAGGAATATAACACGCTCGAAGACGGCAAACGTCAGGTTGCGGAATTCTACAAGGCGGGCGACATGTTCGGCTTTTCCGAAAGCGATGACCAGCTCCACACCGCCGAGGCGATCACCGCTTGCGCCGTGCGGTGTTATCCGCGCGAAGCCTTCATGAAAACAGTCGCCGCCTCTCCGGCGCTGTCGGCAAGCTTTCTTGAAACGCTGATGACCCGCCTTCACCGCGCCCGTGAGCGGATGGTGATGATCGGCCGGATGAGCGCCATGCAGCGCGTCGCCACGTTCCTCCTGCGCCTTGCCGACAACGCGGATGCTGAAGACGATGCGCATCTCGCCCAGTTCCACCTGGCGATGAGCCGCCAGGACATCGCCGATCATCTCGGCCTCACTATCGAAACCGTTTGCCGCACGCTGACGGAGCTGAAAAAGCGCCAGATCATCGTGATGGAATCGGCGCGTGTTTTCGCCATCGCCGATCTCGCCAGCCTTGAAACAGTCGCCATGGGAGCGCGCGGCCGCCTCCATTAAGGAGACCTTATGAGCGAGACTATCTGCATTATCGACGGCCATCCGCACCGCGATAAAAACCATCTCTGTCACGCTCTGGCGGAAGCTTACAAAGCCGGCGCAAAAGCCGCTGGGCACAAGGTCAAAACCCTTTGCCTCAGCGAGATGGACATCAACTTTCTGCGCGATCCGGCCGATTTTGAAAAACCGGCGTCGGCTGACATTTTAAAAGCGCAGAAAGCCGTCAGCGCCGCCAGTCATGTGGTGGTCATCTATCCTTTGTGGATGGGCGCGATGCCGGCGCTCGTCAAAGCGTTTTTCGAGCAGCTTGCACGCGGCGGGTTCGCCCTCAAGGAAAGCGAACATGGCTGGCCATTGAAAATGCTCAAGGGCAAATCCGCCCGGGTGATCGTGACTATGGGCATGCCTGCCGCCGCCTATAAAATCTTCTTCGGCGCGCATGGCGTAAAAAGTCTTGAAAACGGCATTCTCGGCATGGCCGGTTTCAAACCGGTCAGGGAAACGCTCATCGGCGGTGTTGGCGAGCTCAGCGACAAGCGCGCAGGCGCCCTTTTCGGCCGCTGCCGCGCGCTTGGCGCCAAGGCTTCATAAGTCTTTATTCCGCAGCCGCCCGCTGTTCGTCACGCAAGGCGCGGAATTCATTGCCCTCATACCAGTTCGGCCAAGCGTCCGAGTAAGCCATTTGCGCGCCGACTTCCATGAGGGTGTTCATGGACTGCGTCATGCCGGTGAGATCCCAGTCTGGCGAGTAATTGTCCGCTGGCTTGTGATACCGGTTCGCTGTGTAATCGTCAGCAAGCGCCTTACCCGCCTCTTCGCCGCCGTCAACAAGATCGAGCCCTGCATCGGCGTAAAGCATCGGCACGCCTTTCTTGGCGAGAGAAATATGGTCGGAGCGATAGAAATAGCCCTTCTCCGGCTCCGCATCGGGACGCAGGTAAACGTCTCGCTTGTCCGCCGCTATCTTGAGCAGGTCTTCGAGCTCGGACGCGCCATAGCCGACAACCATGATGTCTTTCGCAGGCGGCAGCGGCAGAACGCCGTCGATATTGATGCCGCCGACAATTTGCGCGAAAGGCACGATCGGCGCTTCGCCAAGATAAGCCGATCCGAGAAGACCGGATTCCTCCGCCGTTACTGCAACGACCATAATGGAGCGTTTCGGTTTCGGCGTTGAGTTGGCGAAGGCTTCCGCGATGGAAAGGATCGCCGCCGTACCGGTGGCGTTGTCGACCGCGCCATTGGAAATCGTGTCGCCGTTTTCATCCGCCGGACCGACGCCGAGATGGTCCCAGTGGCCCATATAGAGCACATATTCATCGGGATTCTCGGTTCCCGGCAGCACGCCGACAACATTCGCCGAATTCGAGCGGCGGATCTTGTTTTTCAAAGTCGCCGAGGCTTTAAGGCCCTCCATCGGCATCGCCTCGAAACCGGCTTGATGCGCGGACGCAGTCACAGCGTCAAAATCGAGACCGGCGGTGGCGAACAGATCGCGGGCGACCGTTTCCTGCACCCAGCCTTCAAGCGCAACGCGGCCTGCGCCGCCATCGGGACGTTCCAGATCGAGTTGCGGTCCGGACCAGCTGCCTTCGACAACGCCCCAACCATAAGCGGCCGGCGCCGTCTGGTGGATGATGAGCGCGGCGGCTGCGCCCTGACGCGCCGCCTCTTCATATTTGTAGGTCCAGCGGCCGTAATAGGTCATGGCGCGGCCGTTAAAGAGCTCCGGGTCTTCCGTCACATAACCGGGATCGTTGACGAGAATGACAGCGGTCTTGCCCGTCACATCGACGCCTTCGTAATCGTTCCAGCCATATTCCGGCGCCACGACGCCATAGCCGACAAAAACAAGGTCGCTGTCTTCAAACGCGACGTCTTCCTCGACGCGCTTCGTCCAGTACACTGCGTCCGGCCCATAGTCGAGCGGCTCGCCATTGATGGAAAGATCAGACGCGTCAGGCTGCACCGTCAGTTCAACCAGCGGCACTTCCTGTTCATAAGAGTCGCCATTGCCGGGTTCTAGGCCGATCGATTTCATTTCATTGATGAGCCATTCGCGGGTTTTCATCCCGCCCGGCGTCGCCGGCGCTCTTCCCTCAAATTCATCCGATGCAAGGGTCGCAATCCGCGCCCGCAGGTTTTCCTCGCTGACCGGCGCCAGCGTCACCTCGTCCGCCGTGACCGAAACATCAGCCTCGCCCGATTCAGATGAAGCCGCTTCGGGGGCCGATGCGTTCTGGCCGCAGGCGGATAGGAGAATGAAGGCTGCGAGCGCAGCCGGAAGTCGCAATGTCATGAAAAAACCCTCTGATGTGAGATTCCTTGGGCCGGACTTTGCCTGCCCAAAGAGCCACAGTCAAACGGGCGAATTAGTACGCTACAGACTTGATTCTAAGCGCTCTTGCGCCGTCCCGATTGCCCAGCGCCGCACCGATCAACAGCTTCGACTCTGTGGGAAGCGCCGAATAGACGGTAATTTCGTCGATAGTCGCGGTCGAGAGGTTGATCACCTGCCCCGGCGCCAAATTCATGAGCATGCCGAGCGTGATGTCCTCTTCGGTCAAGTCCGCGCGCAGCGCCACGGGCGATCTGGCCGCAAGTTTCAAAAGATCGCTTTTCCATTTCGCTTCAGCGAGCGGCACGGCCTTGTCGTAATAGTCGCGCATGGCGACCGTCAGTTTCTCGGGCGCGATGACGCGGATGGTCCCGAGAACTTCTTCTTCGAGCGTCTTGATTGAATAGGTCGCACAGACAACCCGCTGTTTGTCGTCAGTGAAGTCAAACCGGCGCGGATCGTCGCCGCTGGCCATCAGCTCCACGCCGCCGCGAACAACACCGGCGCTGTCGGCCTTGGAGAAAATCAGTTCGGCTGACCGGATCGCCAGCTTTTTCGCCAGGCGCCGGTCAATGGCGCTTACCGATTCCGGCATGGGCTCCGGCAGGTCCCTCGCCCCCGCCAACGACCAGCCGGCCGCGCGCATGGAGGTTTCAAGGTCGAGAACGATGATAAAGTCCTGTTCGACATTGTAGCGGAAATGATAAATCGCCGCCTTGCCCGCATAGTCGCCGAGCTCATCATCGAGATTGGCGAAATGCGCAGCCTCGGTCTCCGCAAGCTGGCACTTTTCGCCATAGAATTCCGTAAAAGCGCCCGCTGCTTCGGCGCCCAGACGCTGCGGCAAATCGGCGATGAGATGAAGCGGCCCGGGATCTTTTCCCGAGGCGGCCATTTTCTTTTTTATGATTTTTGCATTTTCGCCGCTCATGCGCGCCAGCACCCCGGAACTCTCGTTTACATCTGAGAAACCATATCAACCATCAATAGTTGTAAATTGCGTAAACGCGTAAAACTCGCCGAAAGGAGTTTAGGTTAACCCGTTCATTCGATTGCAATCGGGTGGACTGGATGGCTGGCCGCAGTAAGGGCGAAGCGCCGATCATCATAAAGAAGAAAAAGGTGATCGCCGGCGGCGGGCACCATGGCGGCGCGTGGAAGGTCGCCTATGCCGACTTCGTCACGGCCATGATGGCTTTCTTTCTCCTGATGTGGCTGTTGAACGCCACCACCGAAGACCAGCGCAAGGGTCTCGCCGACTATTTCAATCCCTCCATTCCGGTGAGCCGCGTTTCCGGCGGCGGCAACGGCGCGCTCAATGGCGAAAGCGTTTTTTCCGAAGACAGCGCCGTTTCCAACCGCGCCGGCTCGGATAATGAGTTCCCGAAGTCGAAAGTCCTCGAAAATGACGGGGACAGCGACGAATTCGACCTCAACGGGGCCAAGGAAGGCCGCGGGATGGACGACGATCTCGGCGCGGGCGACGGCGAAGACGAAGGCGCGGAAAAGAACCAGGAACTCAATGAAGGCGCCGCCGCCAACAGCCTAGAAGACGTTCAGGACCAGATTGACGCCCAGTCCGTCCAGGCGCTTGAAGGCGGTCTTTCCGAACATATCCATACGCGCATGACGCCGGACGGTCTTGTCATCGAACTCGTCGACGCTGACGGCGAACCGCTCTTCAATCTTGGCTCATCGACGCCTTCGACATTGTTGCATAATCTTTTGGAAGTCATCGGGCCGGTGCTCGCGACTGTCTCAAACGACATGGCGATTGTTGGTCACACTGATGCGCGCGCTTTTTCTGTTAACGCAAATTACACCAATTGGGAGCTGTCGACTGACCGCGCGCTCGCAGCCCGCCGTGAACTCATAAAAAACGGCATTTCCGGTGAACAGATTGTTCAGGTTACGGGCAAAGCCGCGACCGAACCTTTCTCTAATGATCCCCTAGCGCCGCAAAACCGGCGGATTGCAATTACCCTGCTGACGAAAAAATAACCTAAAAAGTCGCTTGTTCATTAGGGCTTCCTTAAACACAGCAGCGATAAAACTAACGCTAGTAGTAAAATTTTTTCTCGACTGGAGATTGACATGGGGATTTCGTCTGCGCTTAACGCCGGGGTTATGGGGCTTGCTGTGAATGCGGTTAAGCTCAGCACGATTTCAGACAACATCGCGAACTCGCAAACCTACGGCTACAAGCGGGCCGATACAGAGTTCGCCGACATGGTTCTGGCGCAGTCAAACGGCGACTATAACGCCGGCGGTGTGCGCGCTCTCACCTATCGCGACGCCGGCGCGCAAGGCTCCCTCGTCACGACATCCAATGCAACCGACATTTCGATCTCCGGCCGCGGCATGCTCGCCGTTACAGACGGCGCCAGCCTCAATCAGGCCGCCAGCGACCGCACGCTGATGCTCACTTCAACCGGTTCTTTCTATACCGATGAATCCGGTTACCTGCGCACCCAGAGCGGTCTTCACCTGCTGGGCTGGCCGGCTGACGTGAACGGCAATGTCACTGCGCCGGTTCGCGACTCGATCGCAGGCCTTGAGCCGGTTCGCACGAACCTCAACCAGAACGCGGTTTCACCGACCCAGAACATCACGCTCGGCGTCAACCTGCCCGCGACGGAAACGGAAGACGGCGCACCGGCGAACACTTATGATCTGCCGATTGAATATTACGATACGCTCGGCCGTTCGCAGACACTCGACTTTGAATTTATCCCGACCGCTCCGGCCAATCCCGGCGATCCGGCGACAAACGAATGGACTGTGAACATTTATGACCAAGCCGGTAACCCGGCGACCGTCATCGCGACCTTTACTGTTGTCTTCGACGACACGGTTTCCGCCGGCGGTTCAATTGCCTCTGTAACGCCAGGCGCTGGCGCGGCTTACGACCCGGTGACAGGCGACATCTCCATCACCACAGCGAGCCAGGCCGTCGACATTTTCGTCGGCACCTCCTCCGGCACATCGGCGCTCACCCAGCTTTCCGCCAGCTTCTCGCCGCTGACGGTGACGAAAGACGGCGCGCCGATCGGTAATCTGAGCTCGATTGAAATCGATGAACGCGGCATCTTGCAGGCTGTCTATGATACCGGCTTCCGCCGCACGATCTTCCAGATCCCGGTTGCGGACGTTCCGAACTTCGCTGGTCTTGACGCTGTGGGCAACTCCGCCTTCGCCATCACCCAGAATTCCGGCGACGTTTATTTCTGGGACGCCGGCGACGGCCCCACGGGCACGACCGAAGGCTATTCGCTGACGGAATCGACAACGGATATCGCCGCCGAACTGACGGATCTTATCCAAACCCAACGCGCCTATTCATCGAACGCCAAAATCATCCAGACGGTCGATGAGATGTTGCAGGAAACAACTGACATCATCCGCTAGGCGCGCCAGTAACGAGTAGGAACAGGGGACGTCGGTATGACAATCTCCCAGGCGCTGAACAATGCAGCTTCCGGCCTGACCGCGGCTTCGCGGCGGGCCGGCGTCGCCTCAAACAACATTGCGAATGCGCTGACCGAAGGGTACAGCCGCCGCGATGTAAACCTCTCGGAACGCGTCACCGACGGCGCGGGCGCCGGCGTTTCCGTTTCCGGCATCAGCCGCGCGACGAATTCCGCCGTCACTTATGAGCGCCGTATCGCGGACGCCAGCTTTGCGTTCGACAGCGCCAATGCCGACGCGATGACGCGCATTTCCAATTTCCTCGGCGGGCCGGATGATCCCACGTCCCTGTTCCAGAAATACGCCAATCTGGAATCGGCGATGCGCGCCCTCGCCGAAACGCCGAATTCAACGCCGTTACAGCAAAAAGTCGTTGCAACAGCGAACGATCTCGCCTCGACATTTAACCGGATCGCATCGAGCTATCAGCAGATCCGCACCGAAGCGGACAAGGAAATCGGTCTGCGCGTTGATGAAGTGAATGACGCGCTTCAGAAGATCGAAGCGCTCAATGGCTCTATCGGCCGCGGCGCCGCCGCCGGCGCAGACGTGACGGCGCTCGAAGACCAGCGCCAGCAACTGATCAACAAGGTTAACGAAGCCATCCCCGTGCGCGAACTCGTTCGCGAAGGCGGACGGATCGATCTGATGACGCCGGAAGGTGTTTTCCTTCTGTCTGGCACCGCGCGCACGGTCGAATTCTCGCCCGCTGCTCTGGTGACGGCCGGCCAGGAATATCTTGGCGGCGCAGGCTCTCTCTCCGGCATCTCGGTCGACGGAAAAGATATTACGCCAGGCGGCCCCGGCTCGCTGCCGATTACAAACGGCGCCATCGCCGGGCTGTTCAATGTGCGCGACAATACCGTACCGGAAATGTCGCAAGCGCTTGACGCCCTCGCTTTCGATCTCATCGGCCGCTTCGAAGACCCGGCGGTCGATCCAACGCTTAATCCGGGCGATCCGGGCTTATTTACTGACAATGGCGCCGCTTCAGACGTCTTGAACCTGAACGGCTTCGCCGGCCGCATCGAACTCAACGCCGCTGTTGACCCGGCCCAGGGCGGCGAAGTCTGGCGCGTGCGCGACGGCGTTCAGGCCGTGGCGCCGGGCCCCGCCGGCGCCGACGCTTTTGTGCGCGCGCTGATCTCTGCGATGACGGATTCCCGCCCCTCTCACGCCTCGCTTCAATCGCCTGGCGACCTTAACGCCAGTGAAGGCGCAGCCCATCTCGCGGCCCTCGCCGGCGGCGCCCGCGCCAACGCCACGGAACAGCTGACCGCCTCTTCGGCGCTGGCCCAAAGCCTTTATGAAGCCGAGAAATTCGAGACCGGCGTCGACACAGACCGTGAACTTCAGAACCTCATCATTATCGAGCAGTCCTTCGCCGCCAACACGCGCGTCATTCAGACTGTCGACGAAATGATCCGCCGTTTGATGGAAATCTGATATGTCTGGTTACGGTTTTCCCACACTGCTTCAATATAGCCGCCTGACAAACGCAGCGGCCGACCTCAAATCGCGGGCCGAACAGGCGCGCACGGAGATGGTCACCGGCCGTATCGCCGATCTCAAGGCCGAACTCGGCGGCAAGGTCGGCGACGTTCATCTTCTCAGCAAGGCGATCAGCGATGTGACCGCCCGTCAGGACGCGGCGACCCGCGCTCTTGGCCGCGCGCAAGCCTCCCAGACCGCACTGACCCTCTCTGAAGACGGCATTGTGACCATGGGCGCAGACATTTTGAGCGCTGTCGGTCAAAACCATGAACCCAGCATCAATATCGCCGGCACCAAGGCCAAGCTGCAGCTTGATGCTGCGATTTCCGCTTTCAACACCCGTTATGAAGGGCGCAGCCTTTTCTCAGGCGACGCCGCCGATCTTCCGGCCCTTGCCGATGCGGAAACCTTGCTCACCGACATTCGCGCCATTTTCACCGGCGCAGCCGATAACGCGCAATTGCAGACCGATCTCGATTTCTACTTCAACGATCCGGCAGGCGGCTTTGAAACGACCATCTACACCGGTGGAACGGGCGACGCTGCGCGCACGGAAATCGCCGACGGGGAACTGGTCGACTACAGCGCCAAGGCTGACGAACAGGCTGTCCGCGATCTGTTGCGCCATCTGGCCACGGTCGTTGTCGCCGATGAACAAACCGGATTTGTGGACCGCAATGAAGCGCTCTCTACGGCCGCCGGCGGCCTTATTCAGGCGTCCAGCGACATCATCGCCGTTCGCGCACGCATCGGCGCTTCGGAAGAACGCATCGCCGCAGCGCAGACCCGCCTTGAGGCTGAAGAGACGGCTTATAGCCTCACCTATAACGAGCACACCGCGCGCGATCCTTACGAAGCGGCGACCCGCATGCAGCAAATCGAATCGCAGCTGGAAGCGTCCTACATCGTCACGTCACGGATTTCGCTTCTCTCCCTCGCCAATTACCTGAGATAAGAATGTTTGAACGCCTGAAAATTTTCGTCGCCGCCATTCTCGCCGGCTTTGTTTTTGTCGCCGACGCATCGGCAGATGTGCGCCTCAAAGACATCGTCAATATTGAGGGCGTGCGCGGCAACGACCTTGTCGGTTACGGCCTTGTCGTCGGTCTCGACGGTACGGGCGACGGCCTGCGCAACTCGCCTTACACTGAAGAGGCGATGTCGAGCCTTCTGGAGCGTCTCGGCATCAATGTGCAGGGTGAGGATTTCCGCCCGCGCAACGTCGCCGCTGTCGTCGTCACGGCCACCCTGCCGCCATTTGCGCGCGCCGGCTCACAGATCGATATTACGGTGTCAGCCATCGGCGATGCATCGAACCTTCTTGGCGGCACGCTGATCATGACGCCGCTTCACGCCGGCGACGGCCAGATCTACGCTGTTGCGCAAGGCCCGGTCCTCGCCAGCGGCTTTTCCGCCGAAGGCGACGGCGCCTCGGTGACGTTTGGCGCGCCGACCACAGGCTCGATCCCGCAAGGAGCCCGGGTCGAACGCGAAATCGACTTCAATTTCGAAGATATGGAAACGCTGCGCCTCGCCCTGCGCTCGCCTGACTTTACGACGGCGGCGCGTGTCGAAAGCGCGATCAACAACGCCTTTGGCCAGCCGATTGCAAAAATTCTCGACCCCGGCACCATCGAACTCGCCATGGCGGGGGCGCCGTTGAGCCCGGTTCACCTGATCGGCCGCATCGAGAACATTCGCGTCACGCCGGAACAAAAAGCACGCATCGTCATCGACCAGAAATCCGGCACTGTCGTGCTCGGCGCCGATGTGAAGATTTCGCGCTTCGCCGTGACGCAAGGCAACCTGACCATCACGGTGCGCGAAACGCCTTTCGTCTCGCAGCCCAATCCCTTCTCGCGCAATGGTGAAACCATCGTCCTGCCGGACACGTCCATCGAGGTGAACACCAACTCGGAACGGAAAATCGCGGAAGTCGATGAAAATGTCTCGCTGTCAGATCTGATCGAAGGCCTCAACGCCCTCGGCGTCGGCCCGCGCGAGCTGATCGACATCCTGAAATCGGTGAAAGCCGCCGGCGCGCTCCACGCCGAACTGGTGTTGATGTAGCAAGCGGTCGTCAGCCCAACTCAACAGACTTTTCAAGCAGGCGCAGAATACGCCCGGCGTCATCCGCGCTAAGGTCACCGAAAAAGCCTTTGGCCATTTTTTTGCGCAGCTTGCCGATCTCGGCGATGATTTTACGGCCCTTGGCGGTAATCCGCACTATATAGGTCCGCTTGTCGGACTCGCCCTTGCGCCGTTCAATATAACCGGACGCCTCAAGGCTTTTCAGCGCGCGCCCCACATTCGTGCGGTCGATGAAAATCATGCCCGACAAAACATCCTGGGCGACGTCACCGCCTTCCTGATGCACCAGATTCAATAGACGCGCCTCGGTGTGGTTGAGCCCGAGCGTGGCGAACCACTTTTCAGCGTCCTGAAAACGCCGCCGGGCGAGCGTCCCGATCAGGTCATAAAGAACGAGGTGATTGTCCACATCGCGTCCCTTCCCGGTTTTCATATTGACTCTCCCGCTTTCCGGCATATATATGCGTGCGCACGCACTTAATTATCACATTATAGGTACTCGAAAATGGAACACAAAGAAAGAGATGACAGCCTGAAGCCGATCCGCAATGACGCCGCCATCGCCCTGGAGGCGATCTCCCTGCCCAAAGAGGCGTCCATTCTCGACGTCGGCACGGGCGCCGGCAATTTCGCCATCGCACTCGCACTCGAAGGCTATGATGTTTTGACCGGCGAACCTGAAAGTGACGCCACGCACTATGCTCGCCAGAACTGGCAAGAGAATGCAGCGGCCTATGGCGTTCAAGATAAAATCAGGTTTCAGGCGTTCGACGCCAGCAATATGCCGTTTGAAAAAGAGTGCTTCGACGCCGTTTTCTTTTTCGGCGTTCTGCATCATGTCGACGAGGACAAACGCGCTGCGGTTTTCAGCGAGGCGTTGCGGGTGGTCAAACCAAATGGCGCCGCCGTCTTTTTCGAACCACGACACGCCTTGCTGGAAAAAATCTGGGTCGACGACCCCGGTCATCCGCTGGCCGCAGATCCATCGCACTATGTCGACGGGAAAGACATCCGCGAACGCCGGTTTGAAGGCGCCATGATGGATATTTTCATCTATGAAAGAGCAAACGCCAGCGCCTAAAGCCGCGCTGTCAAAAGCTCCACAACGCGCAATCGCGCTTCCGGCAATTGCTTGTCGGAAATATGCAGGATGCGCGTTTCGAGAAAGTGGCCCGTTGTTTTGAGCGCATCGATCGCCTCTGCCAGCGTCGCTTCGCTGGAAGCGCCGCGCAAGAATGGCGGCAACGGCAACATCTTGTCTTTATACGGCTCGCCCGCCTCCGCCGACACGGCGCAGGCGGAGCGCGGCGAGACGTAAATGAGGTTTTCGCGCGCCCCCGTCGCCGCGCAACGGTCAAGCGTCAGGCCGAAACCAAGCTCCGCCAGAAGCCCCAACTCCCAGCGCGCCATGAGCGCCGGCCAGACGTCAATGTCATCGAGATTGGCGAGCAGGATCGACATGGCCATATAAGCGCGTGAATGCGCTTCACGCTCCGGCAAGGTCGCGAGCGCAACGGCGCATGCCGCCGACAACGCCGACAAGGACAACCGCTCACCCATGGCCTCGCCGGCGCGCGCGTGAGACATTTCCAGCGCAAAATGACCGAGGCTGTCGTCGCCGCGGCCTTTCCATTCCAGCGTCACCTCATTGCCGGGCTGCAAGAGCGGGCGCATCTTGCGCCCCTGCCCGCCATAAACGAGTCCCGCCCAGCGCCCATGGCTTTCGGTGAAGACATCGGCAATGGCGTGGGTCTCCCCATGCCCGCGCGCGTCAAGAATAATGCCGGTGTCTGTGAAGTTCATGAGGTGAGGACAATTCTGGAAATTCGTGCTATTAAGCCATGGGGCAACTTAAAATCTATCTTGACTGATACAGAACAAAAGTCACCTGTTTCAACACGACGGGTCCGTCCATGGATCGCCGCGTTGCTCACATTTTTTGGCTGGGGGCTGGGGCTTTTCTATGCGCGGCAAACGCGGGCCGCCATTACCATGTCACTGCTGCAAATCGCTGTAAGCGCATTGTTCGGCGCTGCTTTTGTCGGCTTTTTGTTTTTTTCCGGCGCTGCACCGCTCGCCATTATGAGGCCCGCAGGATTCGCGGTCACCGATCTCATGGGTTTTGGACTCGCAGCGATCACCGCCGTCGGCATATGGCTCTATGTGTCACGTCGCGAAAAGGTCGTGGAGAAAGCCGGTCCCGCCAGACTACTGGGCTATCTCGGCATCTGGTTATTACCGGTCCTGGCCACGGTCGTTCTTGGATTGTTGATGCGCAATTTCCTTTTGCAGCCATACAATATCCCTGCAGCTTCGATGAAACCGACACTGCAGACAGGCGACCACTTCGTCGTTTCAAAATGGACTTACGGATATAGCGGCGCCTCGATAGCCCCATTTGGCAAGGCTCTTCCGCGAGGGCGCATTTTCGCACACGCCCCGCAGCGTGGCGATATAGTCGTTTTTAAAAACCGGAAAGACAGCAATAAGGACTACGTCAAGCGCATCATCGGTCTGCCTGGCGACACGGTTCAGATGCTGAACGGCCGTCTCTATATCAATGACGAGCCGGTGCGAAAGGAACTTGTCGAAGCATATATTCCCGATATATGCGGCCCTGTGTATGGCGCCCCCACCTATCGGGAAACCCTCGACAATGGCGTTTCTTATATTGTGCAGGAATGCGCCGACGACGAAGGCCAACTCGACAATACCGCTGTCTATCACGTTCCGGCCGGTCATTATTTTATGATGGGCGACAATCGCGACCAGTCCATGGACAGCCGCGTCATCTCCCAAGTTGGCTTTATTGCTTTTCACGATCTCGTTGGAAAAGCCCGCGTCGCATCAGAGAAAACTAAATACTGAATCAGCCACCGCGCTGGCCGTCACTCCACGCTATCAAGCCCGATGCTCCTCAGCCGCGCCGCTTCTTCGTCCCAGCCTTCGCGGACTTTGACGTGAAGAAAGAGATGCACGGGAACGCCCAGAATATCGATCAGTTCTTCGCGCGCCGCCTGGCCGATGACTTTTAAAGTCTGACCATTCTTGCCGAGGACGATTGGCTTCTGGCTTTCGCGCGCCACATAGATTGTCTGGTCTATGCGAATGCCGGATTTGGTTTCCTTCCAGCTTTCGGTTTCGACAGTGGAGTCATAAGGCAGCTCTTGATGGAGGCGCAGGAAGACTTTTTCGCGCGTCACCTCAGCCGCCATCAACCGGTCGGTAATATCCGAAAGCTGATCTTCGGGATAAAGCCACGGACCCGCCGGCGCCTTTTCCATCAGGAACGTGCGCAAATCGCCGAGACCGTCGCCATTCTTGGCCGAGATCATAAAGACATCGGTGAAGACGCCGCTATCGTTTAACTCCTGCGCCAGCGCGAGGAGTTTCGGGCGCGCAATGTCGTCGATCTTGTTGAGGATGAGCGCCGCCTTGCGGTTCGAACTCTTCAGCCCTTCGATGATGCGGTCGGCGTCAAGGCGGGACTTGCCCGCCGCGCCCTTTTCGCTTTCTCCGGCAAGATAGCCGGGCGCGTCGATCAGCATCAGCGTGATATCCGCGCCGTCGAGCCCTTCCCAGGCGGCGGCGACCATGGCGCGGTCGAGGCGGCGTTTGGGGATGAAAATCCCCGGCGTATCGATGAACACGAGCTGTGTTTGATCTTCGGTGAGGATGCCGCGCACCCGCGCCCGCGTCGTCTGCACTTTCTGGGTGACGATGGAAATTTTCGCGCCCACAAGCGCGTTGACCAGCGTGGACTTGCCCGCATTTGGCGCGCCGATTACGGCGATCATGGCGCAGTGGGTTTCAGGCTCACTCATCTTCTGTCCAAACTTTTTCGCGCACGAGAAAATTTCTCGCGGCCTCCATCTGCGCTTCCCGCTTGGAGCGCCCCTGGCCCTCAGCCGGTTTCTTGCCTTTCACCTTCACCGCTACGGTGAAGGCGGGCGCATGGGCCGGGCCTTCAGCTTCGAGCACGTCATAATCGGGTGTGCCGAGTTTCTTGTTCTGAGACCATTCCTGCAGCGCGGTTTTCGGGTCCTTGTGCAGCTTCGACAGGTCTTCAAGATTCGGCGTCCAGAACTGATCATAAATATTGCGCGCCGCCTCCAGCCCGCCGTCAATATAAAGGGCGCCCAACAACGCCTCCATCACGTCGCCGAGGATCGCTTTTTTCTTGCGTCCGCCCGACTGCGCCTCCCATTCCGACATGCGGATATATTTATCAACGCCGAAATGAAGCGCCGCCTTGGCGCAAGTCTCCTTACGCACCAAGGCGTTTAACCGCGGCGCCATATCGCCTTCATCATATTGCGGATATTGTCGCCACAGCGTTTCGGCGGTCAGGAGACCGAGAACGCGATCACCCAGAAACTCCAGCCGTTCAAGATCGCGCACCACGCGGTCGCCGCCGGAAAGGCTCGAATGAGTGAGAGCGCGTGTCAGAAGCGACTGGTCGGCGAATATGTGCCCGATGCGTTCCTCGAGCCCCTTCGTATCTTTCGCCGTCATCTGACCGGATCGAAAATGCGGCCGTAACGGATGGCGAAAGGCCAGTTCCAAACGGTCAGGAGGCCGGTCTTCGTTCCGTCTACGGAGAAGAAAAGCCGTTCGGCTTTGCCCACCACCGCATCTTCAGGAATATAGCCCACAAGCGCGATCACGCGGCTGTCCTGCGACTGGTCGCGATTGTCGCCCATCATGAAATAATGGCCCGCGGGCACATGATAGACGGATGTGGTGTCGAGATGGCCTTCATCGCCGGCGCATTCCTGCACCACATAGGAAACGCCGTTATCGAGGGTTTCGCGATAGGCCGGCGCGCCGTAACCGGGACCGCAGACATCCGGCACATTCGCGTTGATGAGTTCCTTCTCCACCGGCTGGCCGTTGATGTGGAGATGCCCGCCCAGCATCTGCACCGTGTCGCCGGGAAGCCCGATCACCCGTTTGATGTAATCCTTATTGCCGTCCTTGCGGTTTTTGAACACGACAATGTCGCCGCGCTGCGGCTTGGCGAAAGAAAGAACGCGGCCATGGGTAGGGATGCGCGTTAACGGATAAACGAGCGACGCGCGCGAATAGCCGAAAGTCGGCTTCGAGACGACAAGAAAATCGCCGACAAGAAGGTTCGGCTTCATGGAGCCGGAAGGAATATTGAACGGCTGGAAGATAAGGATGCGCAAGACCAGAGCGATCGCCACGGCGAAGACAACGGTTTTGGCGAGATCCCACGCCTCTTCGGCCGCGGTCATCGGCGCCTGCTGGGGCTTTTCAGCGCCTTTCCTGGTCGCCGCTTTACCTGCGACCTGGCCGCCTTCTTCGCTTGTTGACATCACGCTACCCTTTTTGCCCGCCCCGACCTTTAAGAGAACCCTATTTAGCCTGCGCATAGATTATGACAATGGCCTGAGCCAGGGGAAAGTCATCCGTGATCGTCAGGTGAATGTCGGGGATATGCCCTTCAGGCGTGATTTCCCTCAGTCTTTCCGCCGCCCCGCCGGTGAGCGCCAGGGTCGGTTTTCCGCCCGGAAGGTTAATCACCCCCATATCGCGCCAGAAAACGCCCCGGGCGATGCCGGTCCCCAGCGCCTTGGCGCAAGCCTCCTTGGCGGCGAATCGCTTGGCGTAGGACGCCGCCCGGTTCAGGCGGCGGTCGGATTTCGCCTGTTCGACGTCCGTGAAGATGCGATTGGTGAAGCGCTCGCCATGGCGCTCCAGCGTCTTTTCCACGCGGCGGATGTCGATGAGATCGTTGCCGAGACCGATGATCATGAGCCGTCCCTTAAAGTTGCGACATCGCCGCACGGCGCGGTGTTTTCAGGCCGAATGTCTCTTCCGTCAGTCTAAGGCCAATTTCCGCAGCGATCCTGCGGCGCTCGAGAATGGGCGCAGTAATCAGCGCGTCGGACCATTCATTCACTTTCGCCATGACCGGCTCCGCTTCCGTGCGCGCAAGCCAGACGCAACATTTCGACCAGCGCTTCGCATCAGGCGTCCACTCCGCATACCGCATGCAGCAGAACATCGCAGCCACGGAAATATCCGCAAGGCCAAACGAGCCAGCCAGAAAACCGTCATCAGGCGCGATGCTTTCCAGATAATCCATCACTTCCACTGCGCCGGTTTGCACATTGTCGTTGAACGCCTGCTCATCGAACGGTTCTTTGAATACGCGCGGACGCACCACCTTCGCCGCAAAACCCTTCCAGATGAACACTTCGCCCATGCGGCTGTCGGAATATTCCTCCAGCCACCGCGCTTTCGCCCGCGCCGCCGGCGTTGAGGGAAGCGCAGACGGCGACGGCCATGTTTCTTCTATATATTGAGCAATAACTGAAGAATCGTTCAGCACGATATCGCCATCGATAAAGATCGGAATTCGCCGCAATGGCGACAATTCGGAAAACCTATCATCGCCGTAGAAGGGTGTGATCGGATCGACTTCAAACTCCAACCCTTTCATCACCAGAAGGGCGAGAATCTTTTTCACATAAGGCGAAATCGGAGATCCGATGATCTGAATCATCAATAAAGCCCGCCGGTGCGCGCATCCTGCATCAGACGCTTCATTTCCTTCACCGCTTCGGCGAGGCCCATGAACACCGCCTCGCCGACGAGGAAATGACCGATATTCAATTCGACAATCTGCGGGATCGCGGCGACCGGCTGCACATTCAAGAATGTGAGACCATGGCCCGCATGAACCTCAAGACCGATGGAATCAGCGAGTTCTGCGGCGGCGCGAATTTTCTCCAGCTCCGCCTTATATAGAGCCGGTTCGGTTTTCATCGTCGCTTCGTAATAGGCGCCGGTATGGATTTCGATCACCGGTGCGCCGGCGGATTTCGCCGCGTGGATTTGCTCCGGCTCCGGATCGACAAACAGCGATACGCGAATGCCGGCGTCCGTCAGCTCACGAACAAAAGGCGCAATGAAATTATGCTGGCCCGCGACATCAAGCCCGCCTTCGGTCGTGCGCTCATTGCGGTTTTCCGGCACGATGCAACAGCCATGAGGCTGCACCTGTGTGCACAATTGCAGCATCTCCGCCGTCGAAGCCATTTCGAAATTGAGCGGCAGGCCGATTTCTTCCTTGAGGCGGCGCATGTCGTCGTCGCGGATATGGCGGCGGTCTTCACGTAGATGCGCGGTGATGCCGTCCGCCCCGGCGCTTTCAACCAGAAGCGCCGCCCGCACGGGGTCGGGATGCGGGCCGCCGCGGGCGTTCCTGATGGTCGCCACATGGTCGATATTGACCCCGAGGCGCAACGGTTTCTTATCCGTCATTGGCTGATCCCGCGGCTGCCGGGCTTCACCGCCGGGGTGCCTTTCAGATGCGGCGGCAGATTGTCGGGCTCCCACGCCTCCACCTTGATTTCCGCAAGCGGGATCACCGGTGCGCCAATATCGGCGGCGCCCGCCGAACGGTCCACAAGACAACCAAGCGCCAGAACATCGCCGCCAGCCTTTTTGACCGCCGTGATCGCCTCGCGCGCGGAAAGCCCGGTGGACACAATGTCCTCAACGACGACAACCCGCGATCCCTTTTCAATGGAAAACCCGCGGCGAAGCTGAAACTCGCCGTCGACGCGCTCTAGAAACATGAAAGGCGTTTTCAGATGCCGCGCGGTTTCATAGCCGTAAATGATCGCGCCCATGGCCGGTGAGATGACGTAATCAATGTCCTTCACTTGGCCCATGATCTTTTCCGCCAGCGCGCGGCAAAGACGTTCGGCGCGGTCGGGATACATGGAGACGATGGACTTGTTCAGATAGGTGTCCGAATGCAGCCCTGACGACAGGATGAAATGGCCTTTCATCAGCGCGCCGGCTTCTTCAAATTCTTTCAGCGCGTCAAAGTTCGTCATTGTCTCCGGCTCCTATGCGTTCTGCGTCAATGACGTGAGGGGAAGCGCGCAGCCCGGCGAGCATTTGCGTCAATTGACGCGCATCCTTCACCTCCACATCCACAATAAAATCCACGAATTCTTTTGAGCGATTCTGTATGCGGATATTCGCAATAGAAACGCCATAACGGGCGATGATCCCGGCGATTTCCGAAAGCACGCCGACGCCGTTCATCACCGTCGTGACCACTCTCGTGAAAGCGGTCGCCCCCTCCTCGCGGTCCCGCCATTTAAGGTCAAGCCAGCGATCCTGGGGCGGGTCTTCCTCGGCGAGGGTTTCGCAATAAATCGCATGCACTCTGACCGAACCGTCATCCTGCCGGATGCCGACAATACGCTCGCCCGGCAACGGCGTGCAGCAGCCCGCCATCTTCACTTTGACGCCGGGTGTCAGGCCCGCAATCGCCATGCGCGGACGGAACGCCTGCAACGAAGCTGCGCGAATTTCGCTGTCACTCTCCACGGACGCGCCCGGATAGACCGCCTCGACAAGATCGGCGACGGGAAGCTCGCCTTTGCCGATCGCAATCAGCACATCTTCAACAGAATTCTTACCGAGACGCTTCAGCCCCTCGCGCACGCCTTTCAATGAAAATTCAAGATGCGCGCCGGTGAAAACGCTTTCCGCAATGGAGCGGCCAAGCGCAACATGATCCTCATGCTCCAATTTCTTGATGCGGCGACGAATGGCGCTCCTGGTCTTGCCCATGACGGCGATGCTTTCCCACTCCGCCGGGACGGGCGCATGATCGGAGCGCAGGATTTCAACGACGTCGCCATTGTTAAGGGGCGTGCGCAGGGGCCGCTGCACGCCGTTGATCTTGGCGCCGATGCACTGGTCGCCCACATCGGTGTGAACGCCATAGGCGAAATCGAGGGGCGTAGCGCCTTTGGGTAGCGCGATGACGCGTCCCTTGGGCGTGAAGCAGAAAACCTGGTCCTGAAACAGCTCAAGCTTGGCGTATTGCAATGCCTCGTCCGGGTCTTCGCCCGACTGGAACATTTCAACGAGACGGCGCGGCGTCTCATAGGGGTCGTACTGACCGCGCGTCACAATCTCGACGGTGGAGCCGCCCGCGCTTGAATCCTTATATTGCCAATGCGCGGCGACGCCGCGTTCTGCGGTTTCATGCATCTCGTAAGTGCGGATCTGGATTTCGATGCGCTGGCGGCGGCCGTCAGGGGACGGCGGTCCGATCACCGCCGTATGGATCGAGCGGTAATTGTTCGGCTTCGGCGCAGAGATGTAATCGTCGAACTCGACCGGAATCATGCGCCAGTTCGAATGGATAACCCCGAGCGCCGCATAACAGTCTTCCGGTTTATCGACGAGCACACGGAAGGCGTAAATATCTGCAAGCTCGTCAAAAGAGACGTTCTTTTGCGTCATCTTGCGCCAGATGGAATAGGGCCGCTTTTCGCGGCTCATCACCTGCGCCTTGATGCCGGCGGCGGCGAGTTTTTCACGCAGCACATTCGCAAGCTCAAGAACGCCGCCGAGAGAATGTTTCTGGAGATCTTCAAGACGGCTTGCAATGGTGGCGTGGGCGTCAGCGCTCAATTCGCGGAAGGAAATATCCTCAAGCTCTTCACGGAAACGCTGAACGCCGATGCGGCCGGCGAGCGGCGCATAGATATCCATCGTTTCGCGCGCAATGCGCTGGCGTTTTTCCGGCTTCGGGATGTAGTGGAGCGTACGCATATTATGGAGCCTGTCGGCGAGCTTCACGAGGAGCACGCGCACATCGTCCGCCATGGCCATCACGAGCTTGCGGAAATTCTCCGCCTGCTTCGAGGCTTCGCTTTTCAGTTCAATCTGGGAAAGCTTGGTGACGCCGTCGACAAGTCGCGCAATCTCACCGCCGAAGAGTTTTCGGATATCGTCGGTCGTTGCATCCGTGTCTTCGACAACATCATGAAGCAGCGCCGTCGCCACCGTCGCGGGGTCGGCGCGCAGGCTCGTCAGGATCGCCGCAACCGCAAGCGGGTGCGAGAAATACGGGTCGCCCGATGCGCGCGTCTGTCCGCCATGAGCCTTCATGGCGTAAACATAAGCTTTGTTGAGAAGGTCTTCATCCGCGTCGGGGTCATACGCCTTGACGCGATCCACCAGCTCTACCTGGCGGATAAACCCGATGGGCTGGCGCGATGGAGCCGGGTCCCCCGCACTTGCATGGTCGATATTTGTGTCGCCCGCCGCCTGATGGTCCGCCATGAGTTCCCGGCTGTCGCCTTTAACGCGCCGGGGAATGGGCCGCTGATCAACAGTACAGTCCGGAACCGCCGGCCAAAATCGATTAGCCTTTCGGCAGGGTCTGCGGCGTCGTCATGCCCGCAGCCTGAATGGCTTTGAGATATTCGTCTTCGCTCATCGTATCGAATTCCGGCGCATCGGCTTTTTCCGGCGCGGCTTCGGAATCTTCGCTTTCGTCAAGCTCAACCTGTTTCTGGAGCGAGGTCACCAGATCTTCTTCAAGTTCATCGGGCACGAGTTCGTCGTCTGCAATTTCGCGCAGCGCGACGACCGGGTTTTTGTCATTGTCGCGGTCAACGAGAAGCGGCGCGCCGGACGACAAAACGCGGGCGCGATGGGCGGCGAGGAGCACGAGATCGAAACGGTTCGTGACTTTATCGACGCAATCTTCAACGGTGACGCGGGCCATAGGATCTCCAGATCGGTAAATTTGATCGTATAGAATTCAGGCGCGCCGGCCTTGCAGACCGGAGCGAGCTCCCTGCCATATCGCCAGACGCCCCCTGAAATCAAGCGTTGCAGCGCAAAAAACCGCTGATTTTACGCGATTTTCCGAACCCCGCCCGCATCCGCCGCCTGAAGAAGGGCAGCCGCCCTCTCACCGCTCACGGGATGGCGCCAATCCGGGGCAATCTCGGCCAGCGGCGCGAGGACAAAGGCGCGCGCGTCAAGCCGGGGATGCGGCAGAACGGGGCCCGGCTCGTCCTCCCCGGAGACAAGCTCGTGATAAGCCAACAGGTCGAGATCAAGGGTCCGCGGCGCATTGCGCTCCGATCGACGGCGGCCGAACCCCGCCTCAATGGCGTGGAGCGCCGCCATCAGCGCCTCGGGGCCCATATCCGTTTCGATCTCTGCGGCGGCGTTCACGAAAGGCGGATCGGCGGGATCCGGCCAGGCGGGCGTTTCGTAAAGCGAGGACACCTTCTTCAGGTGCGACACTCGGCCAAGTGCCTGAAACGCCCTTAAAACAATATCTTGCGAATCAAGGCCGCAAAAATGCAGATTGGAGCCGGCGGCGATTAAAATCATTTATTTCTCAAATGGATATCGCGCAGAAAGCGGCGTTACTAAGAATCCACATTAGGCTGAGGCGATTATGACCAACTTCATGGGCCTGCGCGAGCAGGAAAAGACCGCGTTTTTTATTGACGGCGCAAATCTTTACAAAGCTGCGCGAAATCTGGGTTTCGATATCGATTACAAAAGCTTGCTGGCGAAAGCACAGGAAGCCTGCCAGCTCATTCGCGCCTCCTACTACACCGCCATCCAAGAAGATCGGGATCAGGATTACTCGCCCCTGCGCCCGCTCGTCGACTGGCTCGACTATAATGGCTACACCATGGTCACCAAGACCACCCGCGAGTTCACCGACCCGCAGGGACGCAAGCGCTACAAGGGCTCAACCGATGTGGAGCTTGTGGTCGACATGATGCTCCTCGCCGACCGGCTCGACCATCTGGTCCTGTTTTCAGGCAATGGCGATTTCCGCCGGGTGATCGAAGCCATCCAGGCCAAGGGCGTTCGCGTCACCGTCCTCTCCACCGTCAAATCGTCGCCGCCCATGGCGTCCGATGAGTTGCGCCGTCAGGCCGACTGTTTCATCGATCTCGCCGATCTCGAAAACGTCATTGGGCGCCGCGGCGGAGCGCCCCGGAAACCGAAACCGGCGGAAAGCTATGATGACGATTATGAGGACGACTACGAAGACGACTTCGAGGACGTCGATTAATTTCCGTGGCCAAAGCAAAACGCGCAAAACCGGCTGACGCGGTTCCCGCCGAGCCTCCCGTCGACTGCGCCCTGTGCCCGCGGCTCGTCGCGTTTCGCGAGGAAAATCAGTCCGCCTATCCCGATTATTTCAATGGCGCCGCGCCCTCTTTTGGCGACCCGAAGGCAAAGCTCCTGATCGTCGGCCTTGCGCCCGGCCTTCATGGCGCCAACCGCACGGCGCGGCCCTTCACCGGCGATTACGCCGGCGATCTTCTTTACGCGACGCTCGGCAAGTTCGGCTTTTCCAACAATAAATATGACTCGCGGCCCGATGACGGCCTGAAACTCAAAGGCGCGATGATCACCAACGCCGTCAGATGCGTGCCCCCGCAAAACAAACCGGTCGGCGCGGAAATCAAAACCTGCCGCCAGTTCCTGACGGCGCGCATCGCCGCCCTGCCCGCGCTGGAGGCGATCATGTGTCTCGGCCGCATTTCCCACGACTCGACCCTGGCGGCGCTCGGCGTGAAAGCGAAGGACGCGCCATTCGGTCACGGCGCCGAACATGAGCTTCCAGGCGGGAAAGCGCGGCTGTTCGACAGCTATCACTGCTCGCGATACAATACGAACACCCGGCGGCTGACGCCGGAAATGTTTGAGTCCGTATTCGCGGCGATTCGCGCTAGGCTCGGCTGAAGCCGACGGAACAACATAGCGGAAAACGCCACAGGAAAGCCCTTCGGCCTAGGGAGCTTTGATGACGCGAAACTGGGGACTGCCGCCAAGATCGGGAAAGCGGGCGTTTCTTGACGCGCGGACGGCCAAGCCCGTGATGACGCTATTTGTGAGCGCCGTTTTCGGCGTCATTGGCGCCTCGGTCGCCGCCATCAGCTTCGCCGATGCACGCATCTACGCCGCAAGCCTGTTTCACGGGCCCAGCCTTATCGCGGCCGTGGTCGCCGCGGGCTTCGGCTGCTGGATGTATGTGTGGCTCGCGCGCCCCCGCTTCGCCGCGCAGTTTTCTGGTCGCGGCGATGCTTTTTCAAAGCTTCTGCGGTTTTACGCGAAAGCAGCGCTGGGCCTCGGCGTCATTTTGTTCGCCGGAAAATTTGCTGAAGCGATCGATCCGAAACTGATCAGCATTTTGCTTCTATGTATTTCGGGCGGCGCCGGCGCGGCGGCGGCGTTCCAGACGGTGCTGACTTTCGTTCCCTATTACGACGAAGACGCAGGCGAGAACGGCAACGTCTAGGCGCGTCAGTTACGCCGGCAATTGATAATCCTTGAAAATCTTCCTGAGTTCCGTCTTCAGCACTTTGCCTGTCGCGCCAAGCGGGATTTCCTTCACGAATTCCACCGCATCGGGCCAGGCGATCTTGTCGAGTTTCGGTTTCAAAAACTCCTTGATCTCGTCTTCGGTCGGATCCTGACCTTCTTTTTTCACCACGATCAACAGCGGGCGTTCCTGCCATTTCGGATGATAAACGCCGATGACGCCTGCCTGCGCAACACCCGGATGCAGCATCGCCGCGTTCTCGATATCGATCGACGACACCCATTCTCCGCCGGTCTTGATAACGTCTTTCGAGCGGTCGGTGATTTGCATGAACCCTTCAGGATCAATGATCGCCACATCGCCCGTATCGAACCATCCGTCAGCCGTAAGCGTCGGCTGATCGGTCTTGTAATATTCGCTGATAATCCAGGGCCCGCGCACCTGAAGATGCCCGTCCGCCTCACCGTCATTGGGCAGCACATGTCCTTCGGCGTCGACAATGCGCATATCGACAAAGGGGAGCGCGCGTCCGGCCTTCAGTTTGTAAGGAATTTGTTCGTCGAGCGGCAACGCCTGTATCTCCGGCGGCAGTGCGTTCACCGTTCCAACAGGCGACATTTCCGTCATGCCCCAGCCCTGAATGAGTTCGACATCATATTTTGCAAAGCCGCGAATGAGCGCTTCCGGCAGCGCCGAGCCGCCGCACATGCCGCGCTTCAAATAGGGAAGTTCTTTTCCCGTCTTTTCGAGATACTGCAAAAGCCCGAGCCAGACCGTCGGCACGCCGGCGCTGAAAGTAACCTTCTCACTGTCGAGCATCTCGTAAAGGCCTTCGCCGTCGAGACGCGGTCCCGGAAACACCTGCTTCACGCCAGTCATGAGGCTTGAATAGGGCGTGTTCCACGCATTCACATGGAACATGGGAACAACCGGCAACAAAACGTCGCCTTCACAAAGACCGAGCGCAGACGGCAGACAACAGGCGAAAGACTGCAACACAAGGGCGCGGTGGGAATAAACGACGCCTTTCGGGTCGCCCGTTGTCCCCGAAGTGTAGCACATGGCGACGGCGGTGTTTTCGTCAAATTCCGGCCAGTCGAACGCGTCATCGCCTGTCGCGACAAAATCATCATAGATCAGCGCGCCCTCGCCCGCTTCCCCGGCGTGATCCCTGTCCGTCAGCGCGCAATAATGTTTCACCGATTTCAAATTCGGCTTCAGCGCCGCGACCAGCGGCGCGAAGGTCGTGTCATAGAAAAGAAATGCATCTTCAGCGTGATTGATGACGAAGGCTGCGTTTTCCGGTCCGAGACGCGGGTTGACCGTATGCAAAATAGCGCCAAGTCCTCCGACCGCATAATAAAGCTCGAATTGGCGATAGGTGTTCCAGCCGATGACGCCGACACGGTCGCCTTTTTTCACGCCAAGGCTCGCAAGCGCATTGGCGAGCTTGGCGATACGCTTGGCGGAATCAGCGATGGTGTAACGATGAACGGGCCCTTCCACCGTGCGCGTAACGATTTCCGTTTTTGCGTAATTGCGCACTGCATGTCTGAGGATCTCGGTCGTCAATAACGGCCGGTCCATCATCAATCCCATCATTCTTGTTTCCTCCCTGGGGTCCCTTAAAGACCATAAAATCCGGTCTTGTGCGCCGGGTCAAATGATTGACGCTGTTGATCAGGCGGTTTTGTGTTGTTTTATAACGTCGCCGAGAATTTCACGCTGACGCGCTTCTCCCGGAAAGTCTTCGCTGATCCAGCGCTGTTCAGTCTCGGAAAGGATTTTGGAAACCTCAGGACCCGGCCCTACGCTCGCCTTGACCACATCCTTGCCGGAAACCGTCAGCAACGGAGCGGCGAACCGGTCGATCCGGTCTTTCAGGGACGCATGGTCGTCAGCGGAGATAACACCGCGGGCGGCGGCCAAGAGCGCCGCGTCGGCGAGCCCGTCCTTGCCGAACCGATAGATCAGCTCACGGACCTTATGATCGCTCATTGCCGGCGCAATGGCGCCGAGATTTTTCAGCGCGCTTGACCGCACCGCCTTTTCCGCATTGGAAAGGCGCAACGCCGACCCGATGCCCTGCCCCGATTCGCCGTAAAGCGCCGCCAGCATCACGGGCGCGGACGCGTGAGGGTCAACCTCTTTCATCTTTAACGCGGCGTCGAGGTCCGGCGTTTCCGGCCAAACCTTTGCGAGCACGCCCGATTGCTCCATTGCGTCAAGCGCAAAGGCCGCGCGCGGCAAGGAAAGAATGCCCGTCATCTCTGCACCGATCCGCTCCGCCGAGAGCTGTCCCATGCCGTCTTTCAAGGCGGCGCAGGCGGCGAGACCCGCCTCGTCAAAGCGCTCGCAAAACCGTGCGGAGAACCGGAAGAAACGCAGGATGCGCAAATAGTCTTCGCGAATGCGCGCTTCCGGCGCGCCGATAAACCGGACGCGCTTTTCCGCTGCGTCGGCAACGCCGCCGACCGGATCGTAGAGCTTCCCATCCGGGGTCAGGTAAATGGCGTTGACGGTGAAATCACGCCGCCCGGCGTCCGTCGCCCAGTCGCGCGTAAACGCGACCGTCGCGCGGCGCCCGTCGGTCGAAACATCCGCGCGCAGGGTCGTCACTTCAACGCCTTTATGATCGGCGATCGCCGTCACCGTGCCATGGTCGATCCCTGTCGGCGCAACGCCAAGGCCCGCCTTTTTCAACGCCGCCGTCGAGGCGTCAGGCGTCAATAGCGTCGCCACATCGAAATCTTTTGGCGCAACCCCGAGCAGACTGTCGCGCACGCAGCCGCCCACATAGCGTGCGCCGCCGGGCTCCGCCGCATCGAGCGCTGCAATCACCTGATTCAGGTGCGGCGCATCGAGCCAGGAGAAGCTTTTACGCTCGCCCTCCGTCAAAGGACGAAACATCTCAGGAGCGTCGCCGCTCATGCGGCGTCTTCTGTCTGCAAGGTCTCCGCGAAGGACCGCAAAATTCCCGCCGTCAGGCCCCAGATATGATAGCGGCCATAGGGCGCCGCATACATTTTGTATGGAACGCCTTCGAGCGTGCGCTCTTCGGTGACGTGGTTCGCAAGGTCAGCGACAAAATCGAGCGGAATTTCAAAAATCTCATCGACCTCGCGCGGGCAAGGACGCAGCGGCGCCGATGGGTTCACAAGGCCGACCACCGGCGTCACGGAAAAGCCGAGCCCGCCCTTGTGAATGCCCAGCGAGCCGATCACGTCGACCGCGTCGGGGGGAATATTCACTTCTTCATGGGCTTCACGCAGCGCCGTATGGACCGGCGTTTTGTCTTCCGGGTGGGTCTTGCCGCCCGGAAAGCTGATCTGGCCCGCATGAGACGGCATGGTCGATGAGCGCACGGTCATGACAACGCGCAAACCCTCTTCACGCATGATCAGCGGCACCAGGACGGCGGCGTCTGTGCGCTTCGCGCCCCAGCGCTTTTCAAACAGCTTGTCGCCCACCAGATGCGGATTTATTTCGCTGAACAGCTCACGCACGCGCGCAGCAGTCGCGTTCTTCAGATTGCGCTCAATCCGCGCGCGCCACTCGTCCGGTGCTGTCGCCTTGCTTGTCATCGCCGCTCTATTCGTAAACTTCGCTTGCAGGCCCGAAAGGAAAGAAGACGCCCTCCGAAAAAACGCCGAACATCTCTTCACCGTCTATGTCGCGGGTTTCGCCAAGCGCCACAAGATCATAATAAACGGCGCGCGCAATGCGCGCCTCAAGCCGCGACCGCATATCGATATAGGGCGCGCGCTCGCCGGTTTCAGGGTCTGCGCGGAAGACAAGCTTGTGTTCAGGGCCCGCCGCCGCCTCGTCTCCCACATTCGACGTGAAAATGAGTTTTTGCTGTTCTCCCTCGCCTTCCCGGCGCATCAGGACGGCGACGAAAGGCGTGTCCTCAACCTCGATCGCCATTTTTTCGACCGGCGTCACAAGGAAATAGTCATCGTCCTCACGGCGCAGCACCGTTGAAAAAAGGCGCACCAATCGCGCACGGCCGATGGGCGTTCCTTCATGCACCCAGGTTCCGTCACGCTTGATGGTCAGATCGATCTCGCCGCAAAAGTCCGGATGCCATTTCTCGACAGGCGGCAGGCCTTTTTCCCCTGCGCCCTCAAGTTCCGCGGCGTATCGCATCAGATCGGTCATAAACGAAACCGGCGCTAAATCACTTTAGCGCCGGCCCCTCTTTCTTCTTAGCGCCCGTCCCTGCGTAAGACTCAGGCGAGCCTATTCGCAGGTCAGACAGCGCGCATAGGCGGCGTTCGGATCGTTGAATTCTGCGAAAAACTCGGCCTGCTTTTCGGCCGCACGCACCATCTGCGCAACCGCGCCTTCTGTCTGGCGTTGTTTTTCACCGCCAAATTTCGCAATCATGGTTTCGGACAGATTGCTCATGAACATCTCGAATGTCGTGCGCTTTTGTTTCATGTCGACGACATCATATTTTTCAAGACCGGCGAGTTTCGCCGCCGCCGCCGTGGCGTCGTCAAAATCGCCAAGCTTGTCCACAAGCTTCAGCTCCAGCGCTTTTTCGCCAATCCAGACGCGGCCCTGCCCGATAGAGTCCACATACTCCTTGTCGAGATGGCGGCCCTCGCCAACGATCGTCAGGAAGCGGTCATAGCCGTTTTCCGTCGATTGCTGGATGATGTCCGCCGCATTCGCCGGCAAGGGACCGAGACCCGTCGCGAGGATCGGTGCGAGATCGGTGGTGCCGACGCCGTCAACATAAACGCCGACCTCAGCCGCCGTATTTTCGAACGTGTTGAAATATCCGAAGATCCCGATGGAGCCAGTGATGGTCGTGGGCGCCGCCCAGATTTCATCGGCCGCCGCTGCAATCCAGTATCCGCCCGAGGCCGCAAGCGAGCCCATGGACGCGACCACCGGCTTGCCGTCGGCTTTGAGCGCAAGGATTTCGTCGCGAATGATGTCCGAAGCGAAGGCGGAGCCGCCCGGACTGTCGATCCGCAGCACGACCGCTTTGATCTTGTCATCTTCGCGCGCTTTTCTCAGTTGCGCGGCGATGGTGTCGCCGCCCGCTGCGCGGCCCGTGGGCGCTTCACCGTCGATGATGGCGCCGGCCGCCGTAATGACCACGACATTAGGGTCGCCATCGTCATTATCCTTGTCGAGCGAGGTCAGGTAACGCTTGAAGCTGACTTTCCTGAATGACTTGCCGTCCTTGGCCGCGCCGAAGGTCTCTTTCAGCTTGTCGTTCATTTCAGCGCGTGACAGCAACTCGTCGACCAGGCCGGCCTTCATCGCCGCCTTACCGAGATCGCCGTCAACTTCTTCCAGAAGCGTGTTGAGATTGTTGGCGTAATTTTCAACGGCGCCGGGCTTCATGTCCCGCGCCTTTTCGATCACGGACACATAATCGCGCCACAGCACTGAGAGGTAAGCCGTGTTCGCTTCTTTCGCTTCCGGCGACATGTCGTCCCGGAGGAACGGCTCCACCGCGGACTTGAACGTGCCGACGCGGAAGACGTGACTGGTGATTTTCAGCTTCTCGAGCAAACTCTTCACATAGGTGCCATAGGCGCCGTAGCCGTAAATGAAGATATTGCCGTAATCGTTCATGTAGATTTCGTCGGCGTTCGCCGCGAGGAGATACTGGTCCTGGCTGTAGAAGTCGCCGACAGCGATGACCTTCTTGCCGCTTTCCTTGAACTTGGTGATTTCATCGACAAGGTAATGGAGCTTCGATGCGCTCGACGGTGAGGCGCCCATAGAGCCGAGATCAAGAACAAGCCCCTTAATGCGCTTGTCGTCTTTGGCGGCGCGGATCACGCGAACAACGTCATGGACCTCAATCTGGGTCGGTTCATTGATGCCATAGGCTTCCTCGCGAAGCACCTCGAGCGGGTTCACGTCTTCGGCGATTTCAACGAGCACGCCATTGGGATCGAGCACCAGGGCCGCATCATCGGGGATGGAGACCGAAACCTTTTCACCATTGCCGGCGATGCCATTGGTGACTTCGACCATGACGCCGACAATGAGGATCAACACAACGAGGCCGATAAGCCCCTGCAGCATCAAAAGAACGCCGATGATGAGCTTGGCGAAGCCCTTGATGAATCCCCAGACCGAAAAATGCGACTCGTGTTCCGACACAAAGGTCCCCTTTACACTTCCGGCGCGAACGCCGGCTCAATGGACCCGCCAACCAAGGCGGCTCCTCCGTTTTCAAGGCTCCGGCGCGCAAAAGCGCCAAAACTGACGATCACCCCGCTAAATCCGCCCGCGAAAGCCCGCGGCGCGCGATCAGCGGCATGGTAAAGACATCGGGCGCGAGGCCGCAAGGGGCAAGAGTTTTTCGACAATCCGAGCGGTTTCCTTGCCAAGCAGTTCTTTAACCCCCACCAAGCCATGCTATCTCAATATTTGGCCCCGAATCGCCGGAACCAACTCCCAGATCTTCAACATCACGCGAGCCCTATGACCGACACCCAGCCTGACCCAGATATCCTGCGGAAATTTGATGAGATTTCGGTAAAATTCGGGCGCGCCCGAAGCGCCCTTGGAAAGGTGGTTTTCGGCCAGGACGAGGTGATCGACCTCACCCTTGCTACACTTGCCGCAGGGGGCCATGGGCTGCTGGTGGGGGCTCCTGGCCTCGCCAAGACGCTCCTCGTCACCTCCATCGCCGATTTGATGGGCCTGTCGGCCAAGCGGGTGCAGTTTACGCCCGATCTGATGCCCGGGGATGTGCTGGGGTCCGAAGTTCTGGAGGAAAGCGCCGAGGGCCGCCGGGAATTCCGTTTCATTCCGGGACCCGTTTTCTGCCAGCTTTTGATGGCCGACGAGATCAACCGGGCCTCCCCCCGCACCCAGTCCGCCCTCCTCCAGGCGATGCAGGAACATCATGTGACCGTGGCCGGCGCAAGCCATGACTTGCCGACGCCCTTTCATGTGCTCGCCACCCAGAACCCGATCGAGCAGGAAGGCACCTACCCCCTGCCCGAAGCGCAGCTCGACCGCTTCCTCCTCGAAATCGACGTGAATTATCCCGATCTTGAGGCTGAACGGAAAATGCTGGCGGCCACCACCGGCGCCAACACGGCGCAGGTGGATTCGGTTATGACCGCCGAGGATTTGATTGAAGCGCAAAAGCTCGTTCGCGAAATGCCGATTGGCGAACAGGTGGTGGAGATGATCCTGTCCGTCACCCGCGCCGCCCGCCCGACAGCAGACGCTAAAGACCGCGTCCGGAAATTTGTCGCCTGGGGCCCCGGCCCGCGCGCCAGTCAGGCTTTCTCGCTCGCCGCGCGCGCGCTGGCCCTGATTGACGGGCGCCACGCGCCGTCGCTTGACGATGTCAAACGCCTCGCCGGGCCAGTCCTGCGTCATCGTATGGCGCTCAACTTCGCGGCGCGGTCAGAAGGTCTGACAACGGACGATTTCATCAAGGAACTGGTTGCGGGGGCGTAATTAGATCCCGTGTTCCGATAAAATCGGAACACGGGATCCAGGTTTTTGTTTGTCGCGCTTCTATTGCGGATAACCGCTCACACTTATCCGCGAAGCGCTCTAGAGTTTGGAGAAGCCGCGCCCGATGCCAAACAAGTCATCCGACAAGACAGAAGAAACGCTTGCCGTTCGTCACGAAGCGGAAAGCGCGGCCGCCCTCTTTCCGCCCATGCTGCTCGAGGCCGAACGCATGGCGCAGGCGGTGAGCGCCGGGCTTCATGGCCGGCGGCGCGCCGGCCCCGGCGAGACGTTCTGGCAGCATCGCCCTTATGCGTTTGGCGATCCTGTCTCTGCGATTGACTGGCGCCAGTCCGCGCGCGCGGCCGACCGGCTCTATGTGCGTCAGAATGAATGGGAAGCGGCGGCGGCGGCCTATCTCTGGCGCGATCCTTCCCATTCGCTGGATTACGCGTCGCAGAAAGTCCTGCCGACAAAACGCCGGCGCGCCGACATTTTGCTGGCGGCGCTGACAATCCTTCTTTCTCAAGCCGGCGAACGCATTGGGGTTTTAGGGGAAGACCGCCGGCCGTTTCAGGGCCGCACGGCGCCGGAACGCATGCTTGAAGCGCTGCATATTGGCGAGTTCAACGACAAGACCGGCGCGCCGCCAATCGCATCGGTCCCGGCGGGCGCGCGCGTCGTCATGGCCAGCGATTTTTTCACGGCGCCCGAGACCATCGAACGCGCAGTCGCCGCGCTCGCCGCCAGCGGCGCGCAAGGCGTGCTGTTGCAGGTCTGCGATCCGGCGGAAGAAGATTTTCCCTTCGAAGGGCGCGTCGAGTTCCGCGACCTTGAAAGCAAAGAACGCCTGATCTTCGGTCAGACCGCATCGCTCGCCGATGCTTACAAGACGAAATTCGCCGCCCACCGCAGCGCGCTGGAAGCCATCGCCCAGCAAAGCGGCTGGCGCTTCTTCGTTCATCGCACGGATCACGCGCCGCAAACGGCGCTCCTGTCGCTTTTTACGGCGATCGCCGATATGCGCGCCTGGAAGGCGTAATTCATGGGCGCGCTCAGCTTCACATCACCGTTGCTTCTTCTCGGACTGCTTGCGCTGCCGCTCATCTGGCTCTTGCTGCGCGCGACGCCGCCGTCGCCCAAGCGCGAAAATTTTCCCGCCTTTATCATTCTGAGGCAATTGAAGACCGCGGAAGAAACGCCGGACCGCACCCCATGGTGGCTGCTCTTGATGCGGCTGCTTCTGGCGGGGCTGATTATTATCGGCCTTGCGGGCCCTGTCCTGAACGCGCCGACGCCGGGCGCGCAGACCGGGCCGATGCTGCTTGTCGTCGACAATAGCTGGGCGGCGGCGCAGCATTGGCGCTTGCGGCGGGACGCGTTGCGCGAAGCGGCTGCGGAAGCTGCGCAATCGGACCGTCAGGTTTTCATCCTGACGACAGCGCCGGAGCGGACTTATGCGCCGCTGGAACCGATCACCGGCGAAGCTGGGCGCGCAATGGCTGACGCCATGACGCCGGCGCCTTTCGCCGCCGACCGCGCCGGCGCCGCCGCCCGCCTTGCCGATCTTGACCGCTATTTCACCTCGGGCGCAGAAATCCGCTGGCTGTCCGACGGAATCGCCGGCGACGGCGACGCAGCGCTTGCCGAAGCCTTGGCGTCGCGCGGCGAACTTTCCGTCTTCAACGATGCGCGCGCGCCGAAAGTTTTGCTGCGTCCCTTGCCGGCGGCGGAAAACGCCCTCGCTTTTCGTATTGAACGGCTTGACGCTTCTGCGCCAGCGGAAGGCGCCGTCGCCGCAACCGCGCGCGACGGGCGCGAACTCGCCCGCGCAGAGTTTGAATTCGCACCCGGCGAAGCGACGCGCGACGTTACGCTAAACCTGCCCCTGGCCCTCGCCAACGAGCTCTCCATCACACGCATCGAAGGCGTTTCGTCCGCAGGCGCCGTGCGGCTTTCCGACGCCCGCGACCGGCGCGCGCTGATCGGCCTCGCCCGCAACGCCGACAGCGCCAGCGACAATCTTTTGAAAGGCGATCACTATATCCGTGAAGCGCTGAGCCCCTATGCCTCCTTTCTTGAAGACGATCTTTCAACGCTGTTGCAGTCGGATGTGTCGGTCATCGTGCTCGACGATATTGGCCGCCTGCGCGCGAATGAGCGTGAGGACCTCACCGGCTGGGTTGAGCGCGGCGGCGTGCTGATCCGTTTCGCCGGACCCGTGCTCGCCGAAGTCGCACAGGACCGCTCGCCCGAGCTGATCCCGGCGCCCTTGCGCGGCGGCGGCCGCGCCTTTGGCGGCGCGCTCACCTGGGACACGCCGCAACATCTCGATGTCTTTCCGGCGGAAAGCCCCTTCGCGGGCCTCACCGCCGCGCAGGACGTCTTGATCCGGCGTCAGGTGCTGGCCGAACCGGGCGGCGAAACAACGGAACGCACCTGGGCGCGCTTAAAAGACGGCACTCCCCTTGTCACCGGTGCGCGTCAGGGCAAAGGCGTCATCGCGCTCTTTCATGTGACCGCAACGCCTGACTGGTCGGACCTGCCTCTCTCCGGGCTCTTCATCGATATGCTCCGCAGACTGACCTTCCTGTCGGCGCTCAGCCCCGAAACCGCCGCGGACGGCGCCGAAGCCCGTTACGCGCCGTTGCGCCTGATTACCGGCGAAGGCCGCATGACCCGGCCCGATGACGCCGCACGCGCGCTGACCGCCGCCGAGCTGGCGCTCGCCCCCTCGCCGGAGCGCGCGCCCGGTTTTTACGGCGCGCCGGAAGCGCCGCTCGCCCTAAACGCGGTTCCCGCCAACGCCTCCTTCGACCCGATCTCTATTCCGGGCGTTTCCATACAGTCTTATGAAGTTGCGCCGCCGGTTTCCCTGAGCCCGCCGCTCATCGTCGCGGCGTTCCTCCTCCTTCTCGCCGATGGCGTCATCGCGCTGATGTTGAGCGGCCGCCTCAACTGGCGCCCCGCCGCGGCGGCTGTGTTTGCGCTTGGCGTTATGTCCGCGCCGGTGGACCGCGCTTACGCGCAACCGCTAGACGCGCCCATTGAGGAAAAAACCGCAGAGGCGGCGTTGACAACCCGCCTCGCCTATATCGCCAGTGGCGACAGCGCCGTCGACACGCTGGCGGAACAGGGCCTCGCCGCCTTGAGCCGCGAACTCTACCGCCGCACAGCCATCGAACCGGCGCCGCCCGAACGCATCAATCCCGATATTGATGACCTGTCGGTATATTCCTTTCTCTACTGGCCCATCGCGCCGGGTGCGGAAACGCCGTCAGACGCAGCGCTCGCCAATATCGAAAACTTCATGCGGTTCGGCGGGCTCCTGTTGATCGACACGCGCGACGATGAGCGCGCGGTCGGCGCGGGATCGACGCCGGAAGGCCAGGCCTTGCAGCGCATTCTTGGCGCGCTCGACATACCGCCTTTAAGACCCGTCGATGAAAATCATGTTTTGACACGGTCATTTTATTTGCTGAATTCCCTTTACGGTCGGAACAACAACAATCCGGTCTGGGTAGAGGCGGACTCAAGCGGCTCCAATGACGGCGTCACCGCGCTCATCATTGGCGGGCGCGACTGGGCCGGCGCCTGGGCGGCGGACAGTTTCGGCAGACCCTTGCGGCCTATGGGAACGGGCGGTCCGCGCGGACGCGAATTCGCCTACCGCGCCGGCGTCAACATGGTGATGGTCGCCTTCACCGGGAATTACAAATCCGATCAGGTCCACACGCCCATCCTCCTGGAGCGGCTCGGCAAGTGACAACGCTCCCCTTCAACATCGTGCTCGATCCGATGCTGCCTCAATGGGCGCTGATCATCGCCGTCCTTGCGGGCGCCGGGTTCGCAATCCTGTCGCTGTTGCGCAACTGGAAAAGCGGCATCGCACGCACCGTCGCCGTCGCCGCCTTTCTCGCCCTCCTCGCCGGCCCCATGATCCGCGAAGCGGAGACAACCCCGCTCAATGACATCGCCCTCATCCTCATCGATGAAAGCGCCAGCCAGTCCCTTGATAACCGTGATCGCGTTAGCGAAGACGCCGCCGAAAAACTCGCCGCCCGCATCGACGCGCTGGGCGGCGTCGACAGCGAGATCATCCGCTTCGGCGGCGAGGAAGAAACCCTCGCCGTTAACGCAGCAAGGCAGGCCATCGCCGACACGCCGCGCCAGCGCCTCGGCGCGGTTTTCATGATCACCGACGGTCAGGCCGCAGACTCAGCCGACGCCGCAGACGCGCTTGATACGGAAGCCCCGGTCCACATTCTCACCACCGGGGCGGCGAATGAATCCGACCGCAAGATCACCCTCGTCAACGCGCCGCGCTACGGCATTGTCCGCCAGCCTGTGCGGGTGACCTTCCGCATTGACGATCTTGGCCGCGACGGCGAAACGCTGACCGATGCGCGCGCGCCCATGGTGACCTTGCGCATGGATGGCGAGGAAATCCTGCGCGAGGCCGTCCCCGTCGACGCCGAAGCCGGTTTCGACGTGCCGCTGACCCGGCCGGGGCAAACGATAATCGAACTTGAAGTCGCCGAACGGTCAGGCGAACTGACGACACGCAACAACATCGCCGTCCTGCCCATCACCGCCGTGCGCGACCGGTTGCGCGTGCTCCTCATCTCCGGCGAGCCGCATCCCGGCGAGCGCGTGTGGCGCAATCTGTTGAAATCCGATCCCGCCGTCGATCTCGTTCACTTCACGATCTTGCGGCCCATCGACAAGAATGACGGCACGCCGGTCGATGAACTTGCGCTCATCCCGTTTCCCCAAGACGAACTCTTTATCGACAAGCTCGACGAATTCGACCTTTTGATTTTCGACCGCTACGCCTATCGCGGCGTGTTGTCGTCCTTCCACTTCGACAATATTGCGCGCTTTGTCGACAATGGCGGCGCTGTCCTCATTGCGTCGGGACCGGAATATAATGGGTCCCTCAGCCTCGCGAACCGCCGCAACCTCACCTTCATTCTTCCGGCCCTGCCGGCGGGTAGCGCCATTGAAGAAGCCTTCAGGCCCGAAGTGACGGAACTGGGCCAGCGCCATCCGGTGACGGCTGATCTTCCCGACAGTGATATCTGGGGCCGCTGGCTGCGCGTCATGCCGGTAACCCAGCGGCGCGGCGAAACCCTGATGAACGGTCCGGGCGGCGCGCCGCTGTTGATTCTCGACCGTATCGGCGAAGGCCGCGTCGGGCTTTTCCTGTCCGATCATGTCTGGCTGTGGGCGCGCGGGTTTGACGGCGGCGGCCCTCATGCGGAGCTGCTCCGGCGCATCGCCCACTGGCTGATGAAAGAACCGGAGCTTGAAGAAGAGGCGCTTTCCCTGCGCGAAGAAAATGGCGATCTCATCGTCGAACGGCGCAGCATCGAAGAAGAGGCGCCCGCCGTCGCCCTGACGCAGCCTGACGGTGAGACCGGCAATATCGAGCTCCGTGAAACAGCGCCCGGGCGGTTCACCGCGCGCATCGATCAGCCAGCGCGGGGTCTTTATCGCGCCGCCTCGGGCGATCTCTTCGCCATCGGCGTCATCGGCCTCGAAGCCGCGCCGGAGTTCCAGAACGTGATTTCGACGGGAAGCCTCCTTGCGCCTCTCGCTGAGGAAACCGGCGGCGGCGTTTACGCTGTTCGAAATGGCGGCGGCGCCGCCCTTCCCGAACTGAGACGGGTCCGCGGCGACAACATCGCGCGGTCTGGCGCGTCCTGGGCCGGGATCGCCGAACGGCGGGCGGAGCGGATTGAAACAGTGAAGGATGCGCCCCTTGCGCCGGCTCTTTTCTGGCTGTTCATCATAGCGGCGGCGCTGCTTGCCGCCTGGGGCCTTGAAGGCGGGCGTTTCACCCGAAAAAGCCAACAGGGTTAATGCCAATCAACCCTGTTATCCCTTCCACGCTTCGCAAAATTTACGCAATTGTTTAACGGCGCTGAAAATCAGGGCGCACTACGGTGTCGCATAATCAATCATGCCTGAGGGAGTGTTCTCGTGGCGTTTGCAATGAACAAAAACAATGGCGGGGGCCAGGAAAAACGGCGCAGCCCGCTGGCCGGTTGGCTCGGCAAGAAAAACGATCCGGATGCGGATGAAATGCCGGCCATGGATGTGGCGGGCGGGCTTGACCGTGCGCTCAGAAATCGCCGCGCAGTGGTCGACGAAACGCCGTATGAGGAGCAGGAAAATCCGGTGCGCGAAGCGTTGAGCGCCATCGAGGCCGCTCTCTACGCCATCGACCGGGTTCGCGACATTCTTGAACAGGCTTGCGAAGTCGCGCTGTCTGCAAAAGATGTGGAAGAAGTCGGCGGCCGCGCCCTTCTCGCCGAGAGCTATGACGAGCTTCGGCTTTCGATCAACGAAGCGCTCGACAAAATCGATCCGCGCGCCGCTGTTCTTATCGGCAAGGGACAACGCCATATCGACGTGACGCTGGGCGGGCGGGCCCGCTATTCGGTCTCGCCGATCCGTCTCGATGTGAGCGAAAAGGGCCTCGACCTGCCCCCGCCGGTGGATGCGTTCGCAAGCTATGACGAGATCGACAATGTGCTCGACCAGCTCGACAAGGCGCTGGGACACGCCGACCGCGCCGCCGGGAGCTATTGCCGGGACGCGCAATATCTCATCGCGCGCATGAAAGCCGACCTGACGAACAACGCCGCATAGGCCATCCAAAATCGATTAGGTTTGTCTGTCATCCCGGAAAACGCTGAAAGCGTTTATCCGGGATCTCCAGCTTGGATATTATGGAGATCCCGGCTCTTCCCCCGGATCAAGTCCGGGGTACGGCCGGGATGACTACTGAAGGGCTATAAATCCCGAAAAGACTAAATCGTGTAGACGCAGGACTCGCCGATAGAAGGACGCGACACGCGCACTTCGGCGAGGCCGGGGAACCGTGTCTTCAGCTTTTTCGCCGCCCACTGGCAGATATTTTCAAGCGTCGGCCGCTGAAGCCCCTCGACCTCATTCAACAGGCGATGGTCAAGCGCTTCGTGAAGCTCCTGAAGCGCTTCGCCGACATCGCCGAAATCGACGACCCAGCCGGTCTCGGCATCGGGTTCGCCCTCAATCACGACTTCCAGCGTGAAGGAATGACCGTGGAGACGCGCATAGGGGCGCGCATCCGGATCATGATCCAGATAGTGCGCGGCGTCGAAACTCATCGACTTGACGATGCGCATGACCTTGTCCTCTTCACTCCGTTATTCGCCGCGGCGCCTTAGGGAATCCCCACGAGCTTGTGGGTCTGAAGGCTGAGGCGCCATTGCGGATGGGCCCGGCAATATTCAATCGCGGCGGCGGTTTCGCCTTCGCGCGAGGGCCCGTCCATAGGCTGCAAAAAGAAAAAGTCAAATGCGAGGGTTTCAAAAGCCTCCGGCGGGGCGTCGGCCTGATGGTAAACGAGCTTCAGCTCCTGGCCCGACCGCTGAATGAGAGGCGCGGTCGATTTCGGACTGACGCAGATCCAGTCGATTCCCGCCGGCGCCGCGATGGTGCCGTTAGTCTCCACGGCGATCTCAAATCCGGCCTCATGGAGAGCGTCGATAAGCGCGGCGTCCAGCTGCAATAAAGGCTCGCCGCCGGTGCAGACCACATAGGGCTTGCCGGCTTTAAGGTCAGGCCAGTGCGCCGCCGCCGCCTGCGCAAGGTTTGCCGCATCAGCAAATTTTCCGCCGCCCGGCCCGTCGGTCCCGATAAAATCCGTATCGCAAAAGGTGCAGACCGCTTTTTCACGGTCGCGTTCCAGCCCCGACCACAGATTGCAACCGGCAAAGCGCATGAACACAGCCGGCCGGCCGGCCTGCGCGCCCTCGCCCTGCAGCGTGTAATAGATTTCCTTGACCGCGTAGCTCATAGGCCGGGTTTTAGGCGAAAGCCCGCGCTCAACCTAGCGCGTAGGGTGAAAAAACAGCGCCGCCACACGCAAGCCGTTGACTATATCAGGCAAATGGGGACGATCAGCCGCGGGGGGCGACAAGTGTCAGAGTATTGAACCGATGACCGGACATAAGTCTTGGGCGCGATTTTTGGGGTTGGCCTCCTCTGCTTTTTTTGCGCTTTTGTTCATCGCCGCCTGCGGCGGCAGCGGCGGCGCGCCGGCCAATGTCAATCAACCGGCCCCAACCGGCTCGACCGGGCCAACCTGGACCGCCGGCGTTTATGAAGCCGCAAGCCGGTTCAAGGACCGCTGCGAAGTGGTGCGCACCGGCCTCGACTTTGAAGGCAATCCGTTTCCCGACCGGGCGGGGTCAACGCTTGAAGAAAATTTCTGGCTGCGCTCCTGGACCCACGAAACCTATCTCTGGAATGACGAAGTCGTTGACCGGAACCCCGCAAACTTCTCCGACCCGATTACTTATTTCAATCGTCTGCGCACCACGGCGACCACGCCATCAGGTAAAGACAAGGACGATTTTCATTTCAGCCAGCCAACGGATGAATTTCTGCGCGAACGCAACTCGGCGCCGGTGGCGGAATATGGCGCGAGCCTGATCGCCTATTCGCTGACACCACCGCGCGATTTCCGCGTTCTTTATACTGAGGCCGGAACGCCGGCCTCCGACACCGTCATGGGCGTGCCGAACCTTATCCGCGGGACGCGCATTCTCGAAGTCGACGGCGTTGATCTCGTCAACGCGAACTCTCAGGCTGCAATCGACACCTTAAATGACGGCCTCTTCCCGGCGACCGCGGGCGAGCTTCACACTTTTGTCGTGCAGGACCCGGGCGCAGCATCAACACGCACGATCATGATGATCTCGGAAAACATCTCCACCCCGGCGGTGAACCGCACGGCTGTCATCAACACTGCGTCCGGCGATGTGGGATATGTGTTGATCAATACGTTCAGCCCCTTCGCCTCGGAACAGGACATCGCGGACGCCATCACCGACATGCAAAGCGCCGGCGTCTCCGACATCGTCCTGGACTTGCGGTATAATGGCGGCGGCCTGCTCGCGATTTCAGCGCAGCTTGGCTACATGGTTGCAGGCCCTGCACGCACCAGCGGTAAAACTTTCGAGCGATTGCGCTTCAACGCCGATGCAGGCGGCGTCAATCCGGTGACCGGCGAGACAAATAACTCCACGCCGTTTTACAGCACCGGCCTCGGCTTTTCTCTTGTCAGCGGCAGCGCGCTTCCGAACCTTAATCTCGGCCGCGTCTTCATTCTGTCCACGGACTGGACCTGCAGCGCCAGTGAGGCGGTGATCAATGGTCTGCGCGGCATTGACGTTGAAGTCATTCTCATCGGCCGCACCACTTGCGGCAAACCCTATGGGTTCTACCCGGAAGATAATTGCGGGGAGACCTATTACACGGTCCAGTTCCAGGGCGTGAACCAGAAGAATTTCGGCGACTACGCCGATGGCTTTGTTCCGATGAATTCAAGCGCCAGTTTCGGCGTGAAACTGCCCGGTTGCGTGGTCGATGACGATCTCGATCATGAATTGGGCGACCAAAATGAAGAGATGCTCGCCGCAGCCCTGCAATATCGGGAATTCGGAACTTGCCCGACGCCGCCGCCTTTCTCCATCACGACGAAATCGGTCGAGCCCCCGGTGGATGTCATGCCGGGCCTGCGCATGATGGAGAAAAACCGCGACATGAGGATGCCGGGCGAATGATCCGCTGCAAGACCGTCTCGTTGATCGCCGCCGCAATATTGACTGGCGCCTGTCAGACGGCGGCGCCGAAAACCGAGGCCGTTCTCGCAGCGGCGGATGACCGGACGATTGCACAGGTGAAATCAGTGCTGGCGGAAGCTGTCGGCCGTGCGTCGATCGAGCTTGGCGCGGGCGAACCTGCCAAGGATACGTTCATCACCGTCCTGCCGCCGCCGCTGGCGTCGCGCGAGGACCGCAGCATGGCGACGCCGGTGGTGTTCGACATCGTGCTATCCGGCGGCGACTGCTATGCGGTGAGACGCGACACGGGCGAAGCTTTTCGGCTCAGCGTCGCCTGCCGCGCGGCGGGCTAGATCTAGTCTCTGCGCCCGCCAAGATGCAGCTTGCCGACGACATCGAACAGGAACGCAGCGGAAAGACCGAACAATAAAAGACCGTTCGACGCTGCGGCCCCGGCGAGAAGCCGCCATTCCTGCGGCAACAAGACATCGCCAAAACCCAGCGTCGTGAACGACGCGCCGGCGAAATAAAGCGACGTCTCCCAATTATCGAACATGTCATAGACATGAAACAGGCCGGCCCACATGCCGATCTCGATCATATGCGCCAGCATCAGCCACAAGACGAGCGCCACGAGCACGGCTGTATCGCGCAGAAACCGGACGGCGCCGCGGGTCCTGGTTTTGGCCGCGCGGAACACCGCCGCCGCCGCCGCGACAAAGACGCCGTGAACAAACGTCGTCGCCGAGATGATGACGCTGTTGATCGCTAATTGATGAAAAATGCCGCCGTCTTCCATGCGCCCTCCTGCGTTGTTTTTTAACAGGAGTCGCGCGCGGAAATCTATTTCGCCTGTTTGACGGCCTTGGTGAGAAGCTTCAGCCGGCCATTGGCGCGTTTGATGGCTTCATCGAGATTTTTGAGCGTCTCAGCGACCTCGCCGGCTTCCGCCTCCTCCGCTTCGAGGAGCTCTTTCGCCGCTTTAAGCTCAGCGGCAAGCGCGGAAAGGTTGTCCTCGCCGGGTTTCAGTCTTGGCCGGGCGTTCGCCTCTTCCACGCCTGCGCGCGCCATCAGGCCGCCAACCAGCGCGCCGAGAATAAATCCCGCCAGTCCGAGAGGCCATCCTATGGCGATCATCTGCATCAACGCGTCCATACACCCATCGACATTAAACCTGACGCATGCGCTTCGCACCCGGCAAGGGTCCCGGCGCCGTCATTTCAGGTCACATTGAAGCAAGGGCCGGGCCAAAGCTGTTCCAAAATAGCAAAACCGCCCGCATTTCACATGCGGGCGGCGAAACTTGCTTAACAGGAAGGCCGGCGCTTAGCGCGGCGCCATGACCATCATGATCTGGCGGCCTTCCATTTTGGGATACTGCTCAACCTTGGCGATATCGTCGAAATCGTCCTGCACGCGCTTCAGCAAATCCGCGCCGCGATCCTGGTGCGCCATTTCCCGGCCGCGAAATCTCAAGGTCACCTTGACCTTGTCGCCCTCCTCAAAGAAGCGCTTCATCGCCTTGACCTTCACCTGATAATCATGGTCGTCGATATTCGGCCGCATCTTGATCTCTTTGATCTCAACGACTTTCTGCTTCTTCTTGGCTTCCGCCTTTTTCTTCTGCTGCTGGTATTTGAATTTGCCGTAATCGAGGATCTTGCATACGGGCGGCGTGGTCGTGGGCGACACTTCCACAAGATCAAGGCCGGCTTCAGCGGCGATGGCGATAGCGTCGGGCGTTTTCATGACGCCGCGCTTTTCGCCTTCATGGTCGATCAGGAGAACCTGAGGGACGTCGATTTCATCATTGATGCGTGGGCCCTCTGACTTGGTCGGGGCTGCGGCGAAGGGTCTGCGTGCTATGGACTTCTCTCCATCGGTTGCTAAAGGTCGAATCTCTGCGCCCATTTCGGTGAGAAACGGTTAACCGTAATCCCAAAATGCGACAGAGAGGTGGGTATATAGGGCTTTCGGGCCATCTATCAACGGGCTTGAGCCGATATCGGCTCGCCCTCGGGAAGATTGATCAGACCCATATTGTTGAGGGTGCGCCAGACGAAGACCGGCTCAACCTCGCCGAGGCCGGCGCCCCGGACGCCTTCAGGCGCGGTCATCGTGACCACATGCCGGCCGGTGATCTCAAACGGATCTTTGGGTGAGCGGATCACCACCCCCTCGCAGCCGACACTCAGGGCCAGCTGCATTTCGTCAGCACTGTCACTGACGAAAAAGAGCGCTTCGCGGGCGAGCGCGGCAAGCTGAAGGTGGTCGGTCTTGCCCGTCAGGTCCACGAGCTGAGGCGCGTCATGAGCGATCTCATCGCCGAAATTGTGGAGAGACTTCGCGCCGGCCAGGACCGGCATAATGCCCGCCTGCGACATTTCCCGAGCGACGCCCGCATAGCCGGCGGCGCTCCAGCGCCGATCCGGCGCCTCGCCCGGCAGTAAAAGGCCGAAGGCGCCTGAAATCCCGTACCAGCTCGGCTGCATATTCGCGCTGTCCTTGCGCGCCGTCACCGCCCAGGACAGGTCGGGCAGCCGCTCGCTGATCGACAGCCCCGCCGTCTCCGCAAGTTTGTCGAAGCTCGGCGCAGCGCCCTTTGACGGCTTGCCGGCGAACTCCGCCATATGCCATTTCGGCCCGAAGGGACCGAGCGCGCCTTTCAGGCGCCGTGCGGCGTCGTCGCCGGAAAGATCATAGACTTTCTCAAATTTCGAACTCTTGAGCTGGCGCACAAACTCGCGCCGCGCTTCACCGTCGCGCATATTCGGCATGCCGGCGACCTGGTCGAAATAAGGAGAGGCGCGCGCAATGCGCTGAAGCCCGGGGGTCGTCAGCAGGCTGATTTTTGCGTGGGGATGCGCCTCGCGGATCGCCTCGAAAGCCGCATCCGCCGCCACGAAGCCCGTCAGCCCGTCGGTCTTGATAACAAGAATATTGCTGTTCTTACGCCCTAACATGCCGCCCCGTTACGCCCTTTCCGTCAGCAGCGCGCGATAAGCCCCAAGCGTCGCGTCGCACATCGCCGCTGAAGAAAAAAGACTCGATACCCGCTCCCGCGCTTTTTCCCCCATCACCTGCCGTCCCGTATCACTCATCACCATCAGCGTTTCGATCGCCCGCGCCAGCCCCTTTTCGTCGCCCGGCGTCGTCAAATACCCGGTTTCGCGGTGAATGACGGTTTCCCGCGCACCACCATGATCGGCGGCCACCACCGGTTTTTCCATGGCGCCCGCCTCCACCGCGACCCGGCCGAACGCTTCCGGCTCGATCGACGGCGACAAGACCGCGTCCGCCCAAGCGTATGCGGCCGGCATGTCGGCGCAGTCGCCAACGAGATGGATCATGCTGCTGACCCCAGACTCTTCCACCACCGTGCGCAGGCGCCGCTCATAAGCGTCCTTGCCTTGCGCACCCCCGCAAAAAACTAGCGTCAAAGCGGGGTTTTGGCCAGTAGCCTTGAGCGCTTCACCGCGCTTTGCCAGGCCCGCAACCGCAGCAATCGCCGTTTCATGCCCCTTCCAGGGGGTGAGCCGGGCCGGCAAAAGAAGCTTAAAGCCCTGGTTTTCCCCAAGCCCCCACGCACGCGTGAGGCGAGCCGTCCGTTCAATGGAAACCTTTTTGGGATCAAAGAGATCGATATCGACGCCCCGGGGAATAACGACGATCCGGTCCGCCTCCGCACCGCGCAATCCCGCGATCCGGTCCGCTGTGAAATGGGAGTTTGCGATCACCCGCTCGCCCCGCAACATGGACGAATTGTAAAACCGCTTGGCCGCCCCCGCCGCCTTGTAGGCGCCGTGATAGGTGGTGACGAAGGCGACGCGGGTGCGCCTGGCCGCCCAATAGGCGCTCCAGGCGGGCGCGCGCGAGCGGGCGTGGAGAATATCCACTTTCTCCCGGGCGATGATCTCCGACAGGAGCCCGGCGTTCATCCACATGGTGACGGGATTTTTCGAGGCGGCGCGCCCACGGATAATCTCGCCCCCGACATTGCGGATATCCTCTTCGAGCCGGCCCCCTTCGGTGAAAACCAGCGCCCGGCCTCCATTCCTGACGACCGCATCCGCAATCTCCAGCGTCGTACGCTCGGCGCCGCCCGCATCGAGGCGAGGCACAACTTGCAGAACGGTTTTTTCAAAGCGCGTCATGGACCATGGATCATAGCCCTGTTCTTCTCGCCGGAAAGCCAAATGATGCCCGATTGACGTTCAGCCGCGGCGCGCGTCATCTATTTGCATGAGCCGTAATTTCCAGCACCCACAACCATGGCCTGAAGGCGCGGTCATCTATCAGATTTATCCGCGCAGCTTTCGCGATTCCAATGGCGATGGTGTCGGCGATCTCAAGGGAATAACGCAAAAGCTGGATTATGCGGCCCGCCTCGGCGTCGACGCAATCTGGCTGTCGCCTTTCTTCACCTCGCCCATGCGCGATTTCGGCTATGATGTCGCCGACTATTGCGATGTGGACCCGTTATTCGGAACGCTTTCCGATTTTGACGCATTGATCGAAAAGGCGCACGGCCTCGATCTCAAAATCATCATCGATCAGGTCTATTCCCACACTTCTGACCAGCATCCATGGTTCACAGAAAGCCGTCAGGATAGGAGCAATGCAAAAGCCGACTGGTATGTCTGGGCGGACCCGAAAGCCGACGGCTCGCCGCCCAATAACTGGATGTCGGTTTTCGGCGGCGTTTCCTGGGAGTGGGATGCGCGGCGCGGGCAATATTATCTGCACAATTTTCTGACGAGCCAGCCCGACCTCAACCTGCACAACCGCGAGGTTCAGGACGCGTTGTTACAGGTCACCCGTTTCTGGCTCGATCGCGGCGTTGACGGTTTCCGCCTCGACGCCCTGAACTTCGCCATGCACGATCCGCAATTACGCGACAATCCGCCAGCGAATTACGGCGCCCGTCGTCCGTCGCGGCCATTCGACTTTCAGGAACACCGCTACAACCAGTCACACGCCGACATTCCAAAATTTCTCGAACGCATTCGCGCGGTCACCGACGAGTATCCGAATATCTTCACCGTCGCCGAAGTTGTCGGCGCACATGCGCTTGAAGAAATGAAGGCGTTCACTGCAGGCGAGACACATCTCACCACCGCTTATAATTTCGATTTTCTGTATGCAGACAAGCTGACGCCTGAGCGTGTGGCGAAATCTCTCGCCGGCTGGTCCGGCGCGCCCGGAGAGGCCCTGCCGTCCTGGGCCTTTTCAAACCATGACGCCCCGCGCTGCATCTCCCGCTGGGCGCCAACTTCCGGCAATCGGGGCGCGGACCCACAACAAGCGGCGAAACTCTACCTCCTCCTGCTTCTCAGCCTGCGCGGCCATGTCTTTGTCTATCAGGGCGAGGAGCTGGGCCTGCCGCAGGCGGAGGTGCCTTTCGAAGCGCTGCAGGACCCCGAAGCCATCGCCAACTGGCCGGCGACCCTCGGTCGCGACGGCGCGCGCACGCCCATGCCGTGGGAAAAGATGGGGCAAAGTGGGGGATTTTCCACCGCAACACCATGGCTGCCCATGGATAGGCGCCACCTACCCCTCGCCGCCGGCGCACAGGACACAGACCCCCAATCGGTCCTCAATTTTGCACGAAAAGCGATTGCATCGCGCGGCGCCTCTCCCGCCTTGCGCGCCGGCGACATCACCATCGTGAAAGCGCCGCCAGGCGTCCTCGCTTTTTTCCGCGAGAAGGAAGAAGAGCGACTGCTTTGCGTTTTCAATCTCGGACACAAGGAATGCGCTTTGCCTGATTCCTTGACGCCGGTTGGCGCTTTGCGTCTTGCCGCCGGAATTGCAGGCGACAGCGCGCCGAAAACCCTGCCCGCGCTTTCAGCTTTCATCGCAGGCTGACTCTTCAACCCGTTAACCAACGGAAACAGTTGGCCTTTGCGCCGGATGCCTCCATATAGGCTGAAGGGCAAACAAAGGACATGCGGTGAAAACCGTTCTGATTACCGGGGCGGCCGGATTTATCGGCTTTCATACGGCTGCGCGTCTTGCGCAGGCTGGCTGGCGCGTCATCGGCGCCGACAATTTCAATGACTATTACGATCCGGCGCTAAAACGCGCCCGCGTAAAAGAACTGGATAATGCGGCGAAGATCCACGAGGTCGACATCGCTGACCCCGAGGCGTTTTCGAAACTGGTGCAGGATACGGCGCCGGAGGTGATCATCCACCTCGCGGCGCAGGCCGGCGTGCGCTACTCGATCGACAATCCTTTCGCCTATGCGCATGCAAACCTGACAGGTCATCTTTCCGTTCTCGAAGCCTGCCGCCATGCAAAAGGGCTCTCTCACCTGATTTACGCTTCCTCCAGCTCGGTCTATGGCGGCAACACCAAAACGCCTTTCAGCGAAACCGATCCTGTGGACGCCCCGGTTTCTCTTTACGCTGCAACGAAACGCGCCGATGAGCTGATGAGCGCAACCTATGCGCATCTTTACGGAATCAAGCAGATCGGCCTGCGCTTTTTCACCGTCTATGGCCCCTGGGGGCGGCCCGACATGGCCTATTGGACGTTTACGGACAAAATCCTCAAAGGCGAGCCGATCCCCGTTTATAATCACGGCGAGATGCGGCGGGACTTCACCTATATCGACGATGTGACAGAAGCCATCGAACGCATGGCGGCGAAGGCGCCGGACTTTACCGGCGAAGACCGCCCGCACCGGGTTTACAATATCGGCAATCATACGCCTGTGCCGCTGATGGATTTCATCGCCGCGCTTGAAGCCGCGCTTGGCAAGACGGCGGAGAAAACAATGCTGCCCATGCAGCCCGGCGACGTGAAAGAAACCTATGCGGATGTGACGCGTCTTTCCGCCGATTACGGCTTCAATCCCTCAACGCCGATTACCGAAGGCCTGAAACGCTTCGCCGACTGGCGCCGCACACGCGGCTGAACGCGCGCCCCTTCCCTTTCCGAAAACGCCATAATATACTGAAAAACAAGGGATTTTATTCCCTTTGTGAATAGAGGCATTCCCGGAAAGAACGTCGGCTCATGTCAGCACACTATGACGCTATCATTATTGGCGGCGGCCATAACGGCCTTGTCTGCGGCTTTTACCTCGCCAAAGCGGGACGGCGCGTTCTGATCCTTGAGAAGCGGGATATTGTCGGCGGCGCCGCAGTGACCGAGGAGTTTCATCCCGGCTTTCGCAATTCCGTCGCAAGTTATTCTGTGAGCCTTCTCAATCCGAAAATCATTCGTGAGATGGAACTTGAGCGCCACCGTCTCGAAGTGCTCATCCGCCCGGCGTCCTATTTCGCGCCCACGCCCGACGGCAAGCATCTGCTGCTCGGGCGCGACGACAAGCAGAATATCGAAACCATTCGCCGCCTGTCGCCGAAAGACGCCGACGCTTACCCGCGCTATCATGACCGTCTCGACAAACTCGTTGACCTCTTCCGCTCGACGTTGCTTGAAACGCCGCCCAATCTTGGCGGCGGCGTGCGCCACATGTTCTCGGCGGCGATGCTGGCCAAACGCGCGCATAAGCTCGGTCTTGAAGGCCAGCGCGATCTGATCGACCTGTTTGGCAAAAGCGCCGGCGAAATTCTCGACAACTGGTTCGAGCTCGATGTCATCAAGGGCATTCTCGGCTTCGACGCGATTACGGGCGCTTATTGCAGTCCCTATACGCCGGGCTCGGCCTATGTGCTTTTGCATCACGTTTTCGGCGAAGTGAACGGGATAAAGGGCGCTTGGGGTCATGCCGTCGGCGGCATGGGCGCGATCACCCAGGCCATGGCCGCCGCCGCCAGTGAAGCCGGCGCCGAAATCCGCACCGATGCGCCGGTGAAAGAAGTCATTATTGAAAATGACCGTGCGCAAGGTGTGGTCCTCGAGGATGGAACAACGCTGCGCGCCCGTGTTGTCGCGTCGAATATTCATCCGCAATTGCTATATGGCCATCTGATAGAGGAAAGCGCGCTGCCGGACGAGTTCGCTGAACGTATTCGCAACTGGCGTTCGGGCTCCGGCGTGTTCCGGATGAATGTCGCGCTTTCCGAATTGCCGGACTTTACGACGCTTCCGTCGAACGGCGCCGGGCTGCACCACAAATCGAGCATCATGATCGCGCCGAGCCTCGATTATCTCGACACGGCCTATACGGATGCGCGCCGCCATGGCTGGGCGCGAAAGCCGGTTATCGAAATGCACATCCCCTCAACCATCGACGATTCCCTCGCCCCGCCGGGCCAGCATGTGGCGAGTCTTTTCTGCCAGCATTTCGCGCCGGAACTGGCGGGCGGCAAAAGCTGGGATGATTACCGCGATGATGCCGCCGATTGCATCATCGACACAATCAATGACTACGCGCCGAATTTCAAATCCTCGATCATCGGACGGATGGCGCTGTCGCCTCTTGATCTCGAACGAAAGCTTTCCCTTGTCGGCGGTGACATTTTCCACGGACAACTCGGCGTCGATCAGCTTTTCAGCGCCCGGCCGGTGCTCGGTTACGCCGATTATCGCGGGCCGTTCAAAGGACTTTACATGTGCGGGTCGTCCACCCATCCCGGCGGCGGCGTCACGGGACTTCCCGGCCACAACGCCGCGCGGGAGATCCTGCGCGACATTGGCAAGGGCTCAGGAGGCAAAGGGCGCGGGCCGCAAATGCGCGCGGCCACGCTTTGACGCGGCTTTTACATAGGCTTCTTTTTCTTACGCTGGCGCTCGCGCCATGCGCCGCCAACGCTCTTGATCTGAAAAATGTGCGGGTCACCCATCTCGACAACGGGCTGACGCTGCTCATCCTAGAAGAACGCGCCCTTCCCGTCGTCAGCGTTCAGATGGCCTACAAGACCGGCGGCCGCGACGACCCGGAGGGGCGCATGGGGCTCGCGCATTTTTTCGAACATATGGCTTTCCGGTCATCGAAGAATTTTCCGGGCACATCGCTCGCAGGCGACATATACGCCGTGGGCGGCGAATGGCACGGCTATACCTGGATCGACACCGTCACTTTCTTTGCGACGGCGCCGAAAGGCGATCTTGAGCTTCTTTTGCGCATCGAGGCGGACAGGCTGGGGCGACTGACCCTCGACCCTGATGATGTCGAGGCGGAAACCGGGGCCGTGATCGCCGAAATGAACGGCTACGCCAATGACCCCTCAACTGTTCTTTTTGACGCGACGCTGGCCGCGGCGTTTCAGGTCCATCCCTACCGTAAAAACACCATCGGTTATGCGGCGGATGTTGAAGCGATCACCCATGATGACATTGTCGACTTCTACGACAAGCGCATCGGGCCGAAGACAGCCGTCCTCGCTGTCGCGGGTGACGTAGACGCGGATGCGGTCGAAACACAGGTCAAAAAACTCTTCGGCAAATTCAAAAAATCCGCGACGCCGCGACTGCCGCCCCTGAGCGAGCCGGACTATCAGGGCGAAAAGCGCATCCGCCTTGAAGGCGCAGCGAAAGAAAAACTTTTCCGCATCGCCTATCCGGCGCCGGCGGCGTCGAGCGATGACTATCCGGCGTTTCTGGTGCTACAGGCGCTCGCGGGCGCGTCGAGCGGCGTTTCTTTCCTGCAAAATGACTGGGGCACGCCGGCCGCTGACGGATCGGCGCTTGCCGGCGTTACGGATGACATCAGCACATGGTTCATTCCAACGGCACAGCCCTATGTGTTCCTCATCGCCGGATCCGCAGGCCCCGGCGCCGATGAAACGGCGATAGAGGACGCCATTCAAAATGCGCTGCAAAAACTGACCGCCGAACCTGTCGCCGCAAAACGTCTTGCCGCGGCGAAACAGAACGTGCAGCGCGAACTGATCTTCGATCTCCAGACCATCGAGGACGCAGCCCATCAACTCGCCTTTTTCGAAGCCATCGGCGCGCTCGATGCGTTGCTGTCTCTCAACGAAGACGTTTCCGCCGTCACCGCTGCTGACATTCAGCGCGTCGCAAAAATCTATCTCGACGCTGACCGCCGCACGGTGGGGTGGTTCGTTCCCGACAGCGACGGCGCGCCGGCGCCTGTCGCCGCCGCCGAAGTAATGGCGTCCCCGCCGGCGCGCGCGGGCAAGGCGCCGATCTCGGAAACGGTGGATAACCGCTTTACCGAAACCGGGAGTGACATCATTGTCGTCTCCTCGCCGCTCTCGCCCACACTTTCGCTCCGCGCCATCCTGCCCGGGGTTTATGCGTGCGGTCCTTGCACGGTGAACGATCCCGCGCCCGGAATGACCAGCCTCTCACTCAGCGGATTGCCGGGCGAGTTTGCAGAACTGACGAACACGCTGCGCGACGCCATGACAAAGGCCCACGCCGCGCCGCCTACAGAACCGCAAAGCAGTGATCCCTACACGCGGCTGGAAGAGATTTTCGCCGCGCGTTTTGCCGGCGCCGAAACGCCAGACATCGCGGCGCCCAGCTTTATCGCGGTTTCCGGAAATCTCGCCGCCGACGAAGCGCGAGCGGTCATCGGCGGCTCCCTCACTACCTCTGCGGGCGCGCAAGCGCCGGTGACGCTGACGCCGTCAGAGGGCGATATCTGGATCCACATTCCTGAAGACAAGGTGCAGACCGCGCTCGGCTATATGGCGGATGCGCCGGCGCTGGACGATGAGGCGGCCCTCGCCTGGCGCCTCGCCCTTTACATGTTCGCCCATGATTATGGCGGGCGGCTGGGCGAAGAGGCGATCTCGAACCAAGGTCTCGCCTATTATATCGGCGCCGACTACCGCGGCGGGAAAGGCGCAGGGCTCGTCACGCTTAATATCGGCGTCGATCCTGACAAACAGCAGGCGCTTCTCGAAACCCTGCAAGCCGAGCTTACGCACTTTATCTCGGAACCGCCGGACGAAGCCGAACTCGCCGAGGCCAAGCGTCATCTGATCGGCCGCAAGATCAGCGCCGCGCAAAGCAACGCAGAAATCACTGCGGCGCTGACCCGTGACTGGGCCGGGCCCGGCCTGACCACGATTGACGACTTCACCGCCGCCGTGAACGCCGTCACGCTCGACGAGGTGCGCGGCCTTCTGCCCGATTTCGCCGCCGGCGATTTTGTCGTCATATCGGCAGGCGGCGAAGAACATGATAGCCTAACCACCGCAACCGGTTCGCACGGAGAGTAAGCCATGAGCCAGACAGCAGAACAGCACGCGAAACCAAAACTGGTCGCAGATCAGGACGCCCAGAGCCTGCCCGCCTGGACCTATTATGACCAGGACTTCTTCGAGCTGGAGCGAGAGAAAATCTTTCTGCCTGCCTGGCACCTTGTGGGCCATGAAAATGACCTTCAGGACGTTGGCGATTATCTGACCTTCAAAATGTATAACGAGATCGCCTTTGTCGTGCGCGGCAAGGACGGTGAGATTCGCGGCTTTCACAATGTCTGCCGCCACCGCGCGGCGCGGATGGTCGACGGCGACTATGGCAATTGCGGACGCAATCTTGTGTGCCCCTATCACGCCTGGACCTACCAGCTCGACGGCACGCTGACCGGCGTTCCCTATCTTGAGCAATATGAGAATTTCGACAAAGCCGAACACGGGCTGACGCCGGTCGAGGTCGACAGTTTCGCCGGCTTCGTTTTCCTTCGTTTCATTCCCGGCGGCCCGTCACTGAAAGAGTATCTGGCGCCGGTTGCGGAAGAATTCGCTCTCTACAAGACGAAAGAGATGAAGCCGCTTCGCCAGCCGGGCGGACGCCTGCGCGAAGTAAACTGGAAAAACGCCACGGATAATTATGTGGATGCGCTTCATATTCCGATCGCCCATGACGGGCTCCACGGACTTCTCGGCTCCAGCTACAAGCTGACGATTGATCGCGGCGTTCACAAGATTTTCAGCCAGGTGGAAACCAAGCAAATGTCGCTGCCCTCCAACCGGGCCTATCGCAAAATTCTGCCCTCTGTGGATCACCTGCCCGAAGACCGCCAGCATATGTGGACCTATTACAAACTCTGGCCGAATCTGATGTTCGATTTCTATGCGGACCAGATTGATTTCATGCAGTTCATTCCGCTGACGCCGACCACCTGCATCCTGCGCGAAAGCGCCTATGCGCTGGATGACGACCGGCGCGAAATGAAGCTGGCGCGCTATCTCAACATCCGCATTAATCGCAATGTGAACCGCGAGGACAAGGATCTCATTGAGCGCGTTCAGGACGGCATGGGGTCCTTAAGCTTCGCCCAAGGCCCGCTCGGCACGTCTGAAATCTGTTTGCGCCACTTCGCCAAGGCGATGCGCGAAGCGATCCCGGTCGCAAAGTCGCGCGAGAAACCCTCGGCTGACAAGATACGCGAAGCGTTTAACGCGTAAGCCAAAGCGTGTTGCGCATAAGTGGCCACCGGTTATGCGCAAAAGACACGCGATAAAATAAAAATCTAAAGCATGTCGACTAAGACATGCTTCAAACAGCGGCGCCTTCGGGCGCCGTTTTCTTTTGCCTCACCAGTGCTATGCCGAAAAACCCGTAAAGAATAGCGAGCGTCGGGTTCAAAAGATTCATAAAGGCGTAAGGCAAATAATCGAGCGTCGGCACGCCGAGCGCCCCCGCCATGAAGACGCCGCAAGTTGTCCAGGGCACAAGCGCCGACGTCATGGTGCCGGCGTCTTCCACGGTGCGCGAAAGATTGACCGGCGCCAGTCCGCGCTTTTCATATTCCTTCGCATACATACGCCCCGGAATGATGATCGCCATATATTGCGTGGCGGAGAAAATATTCATGGCGATGGCGCTGAACACCGTCGCCGTCACCAGCGAGCCGATGCCGCGAATGCGTTTCAGGAGGGGCGCGGTCAGCCTCTCAAGCAAGCCCGTCGCTTCCATGGATGCAGCGAAACTCAAGGCCGCAATCACCATCCAGATGATTGTCATCATGCTCGCCATCCCGCCGCGTGTCAGAAGACGGTCGAGTTCAGCGACGCCGAGATTCGACTGAAATCCTGTGGCCAGCGCCTGCCACACGCCTTTCACCATCGCCGCGACATAGGGCAACTCCCCCGCTGGATCGGCGAAAGCACGCACAATCTCCGGCTGGCGAATGATGGCGACAAGCCCGCCAAGCAGCGCGCCAATTGCAATCGTCGGATAAGGCGGAAACTTTCGAATGGCCAGAATGAAGACGGCGGCGAGCGGCAGCATGGTCAGGGGACCGAGATCATAGGACGCTCTCAACGTCTCCCGCGTTTGCTCGATCACTTCCACCGGCGCCGCCTCGCCGCTCTGCGTCAGTGAAAACCCGGCGAAGATCAGCGTCGCGATGAGCAGCGACGGAATCGTTGTCGTGAGCATATGACGCACATGATCGAAGAGATTGACGCCGACAATCGCCGCCGCAAGATTTGTCGAATCCGACAGGGGCGATAGCTTGTCGCCGAAATAAGACCCGCCGATCACGGCGCCCGCTGTGACCTCCGGCGATAATCCCATAATCGTCGCTGCGCCCACAAGCGCGAGCCCCACCGTGCCGGCAGTCGTCCACGAGGAGCCGATGGAAACGGAAACGCAGGCGCAAATGATGGCGGCGGCAGGATAAAACCATTGCGGGCTGATCATGCCGAGCCCGTAATAGATCATTGCCGGAGCCGTGCCCGACATCATCCATGCGCCAATCAGCGCGCCGACGGCAAGAAGGATAAGCGAGGCAGGCACGGCGCGCGAAACGGAGCGCACCACCGCTTCTTCAAGCGTTGACCATTTGATGCCGTGAAAAAGACCAATGATGTTGGCGGCGGCGGCGGCGGCAAGCAGCGCAATCTGCGCCGGACCGGCTGCGGACGCGTCGCCGAACAGCCACACGGCCATTCCCATGAGTGCGATCAGAACAAACGCCGGAATAAGCGCGACAGCGAACGGGATTGGCTTGGGCGTCATGTCGGCTCCTCTCACCCCGCTCAGCGGCGTTTTTCGAATTCCCGGCGCGCTTTCCTGAGATTGGCGAGAACGGCGGCGCGCTCTTCATCCGTGTTGTAGGAGCCTTCCTCCGCAACGCAGGTCAACTTGTCGATCCAGGCGATGAAATGATCGGCCGCCGCGCGTGAGCGCACCGGCTTGCCGCCTACCGTCACATAGATCGGCGACGTCGTCGCGAAAGGGTAATTGTCGAGGACATAAGGCGACGCCGTTTTCGAATAGGCGCGCAAGGTCACCCAGGCGCTTTCCTCCAGCTTCATCTCTCCCTCATAGGAGGCGGACATGCGGTCGCCGGAGAGCGGAATGGATTGGGCGACTTCGCCATTGACGATGAGATCGAGGCTATCGACCGGCGCAATGGAAGACAATGCCGCCTTGAAGTTCAGCGTGTGAACGCCTTTGCCTTTTTTAAGCTCCGCCCCCGGCCCGGCGCCGTCGAGTGTCAGCATGACCAGCGGACCGTTTGTGGCGATGCTGTTTCCGGCTTTAAGACCGGCAAGCCATGTCGTGACTTCTTCTCCGGGGTCTCCAGAATCCACTGCTTTCACCAGCGTTCGATTTTGCCCGAGCGGCCCGCGCAAGGACGAATAATTCGTCATGGCGTCAGTGCCGCCAGCCGCCGGAATACGCAGCCCGGTGTTCAACAGCTTGTGCCAGACGCTTTCCGTCGTCAGCGGATCGGCGAAGCCGACAATTTCGAGATAATCGAGCTTGCCCAATGCGGCGTTCACGGGCAGCGTATGGGAAAGCTTGCGGTCGGAAGCCGGCTCAGGCGCGGGCGGATCAAAAGGGTGCACATAACCAACCAACGCGCCTTGCGCGTGAGCCATATCCGCGACCGCCGCATTGTCGGGATAATAGCTGTGCAGCGCGGTCTTCGGATAGGCGACATAGTCGCCAAGCAGGTAGTGCTGCTTCAGTCCGAGCAGGCCCAGATGCCCCCACAGACTGGTGTGATATTCCTGCGCATGGAGGATCGTCGCATCCGTTCCTTCAGGACTGAACGGTTCCGGCGTGAAATCCTCAACATTGGGAATGCGCTGTTCCTTATTGACGATCAGGTTGAAAACAAGATCGAGGTCTTCGGCGTCCGCCTGTTGCGCCAGCCTCGCAGGCGTCATGCGATAAACCCCGCCATAATTCATATGGACATGAACATCGGCGGAGCGCCAACCATCAAATGCTGTGGCGTTGGGCAAGAGGTCCGGCGTTATCGTGTCAACGCTGGTTTTTCCCTTGGCGACAGCGACGGACGCCTCAACGACTTCATGACGAAAGCCGCGCCAGACCGTAATCTTTGTGTCACCGACAGGCGCGACCACGAATGAGTCACCGTCAGTATGAAAATACATAGTCTCAGCCGACGCTTCAGCGCGGTCATAATAGTCATCCGCATGAATCATGGCGCCGTCCGGTGCGTAATAGCGGTCGTCCGCGCCCATGATGGAAATCCGCGCCGGCGCCGGTTGCCCCTTCTCGTCGAGGATGCGCAATTGCACCGCGCCCATGGGTTGCGCGTAGCGTTTTTCTTCGACCATCAGTTTTTCTCTGGCGCCGCTCGTCATGTCCTGAATGATGATCTCACCGGTCCCGCTCTCATTGGAGACATAGGCAATGCGCTTTCCGTCGGGCGACCAGCGCGCGGTGTCAATGTCATAATCACCGTAGGAAAAAGCGAGCGGATAGCCGCCAGGCTCCGCATGAGTAATCCAGAGCTGATGCCATTGGCGTCGCTCGAAAGATGAAAACGCAATGCGCTTTCCGTCCGGAGACCAGTCGGGCCGCATGCGCCAGGCGGTTTCCTCATTGACCAGCATCTCGGCCGGCGCCGACAGGTCGACCGGCTGACGGTAGAGCGCGCCGGTTCCGTAACCGATTTCCGGATTGGCGATGAACGCAAGCGTCTTCCCGTCCGGCAACCATGTGGGGCTCAACTCATGATCCACTTGCGCATAATAATAGCGCGGCGTTTCGCTGATGCGTTCTTCTCGCCAGCGTTTGCTTTTCCAGACGCCGCCTTCGAGGGATGCAATGGCGATATGGAAATGGCCGGTCTCGTCCGTCGTCACATAGGCGATGCGCTTTCCGTCCGGCGACCAGCGCGGTTCGAGATTGACGGCGCCGTTTTCGGTCAGTTTTGTTTCCCGCCCTGAACGCAGATCGCGGATAACGATCTCATAGGCGTCATTCAGATAGCGCGTGAAAACAATGCGGCGTCCGTCAGGAGATACATCTGGCTGATACTCATATCCGTCGCCGGTCGTCAGTTGATGCGCCGTGTCATCCCCGATCCGCTGGCGCCACAGCCGCCCCTGCATGGAATAGACGAGGCTTTTTCCATCCGCCGTCCAGTCAAGAGACGACGGTCCGCTGGTCAGATGCGGCACATACATTTCACGCCAGTAGTAATTATGGGGAACCTTGACCTGTTTCATCACCGGTTCGCGGACTTCGGCCTGAACCGGCGACGTGAGGGTCAACGCCGACAGAACCGCCAGAACGCCAAGCCGCAAATACCCGATCATGTGTCATCCCCTTTGCCGCGCGAACTCTGGGCCGCACCCTTCCCGAAGGCGTCATCCGTCAGCATGAAGATACGATCGCGATGAGCTTCGGCGAATCCAAGCCGTTCATAAAAGCGCGCAGCGTCATGATTGTCTGAATCAACGGCGAGGCGCAGATAAACAGCGCTCATTTCTTTTGCTTCCCGTGTGAGCGCATCAATAAGCTCTTTACCGACGCCGCGCCCGCGCGCTTCTGGCTTCACGTAAATATCCTGTAGATAAATCCCGCGACGCCCGCGCCAGGTTGAAAATTCGGGAAAGAAAATCGCAAGCCCCATAACGGCCCCGTCGATCTCGGCGACAAGCGCCTGAAAGGCGGGCTCGGCGCCAAAACCATATTTCGTGACGTCTTCAATGGTCAGCACCTGCGCAGGACCATGCGCCTCCAGCGCCAGCGCGGCGATCATCGCCTGTATCTCAGCCGCGTCCCCAAGTTTCGCCGCGCGTATGAAAACGTCCTTCGCCATCCGCTAGAAATTGACCTTGTTCCGGCCCTTCAACGCAAGCATAGAACGCGTTTCATCGGGGCTCGCCGGTTCAAGTCCCAGATCCTCGATGATGCGCCGGATCTTCGCAACCTGCTGGGCGTTCGAATCCGCCAGAACCCCCGGCGCAATGGAAAGATTGTCTTCCAGGCCCACCCGGACATTGCCGCCCATAATGGCGCCCATGGTCGCCATGGCCATCTGCTTTCCACCGGCCGCCAGCACGGAAAAATGATAGTCGCCCGGAATAACCCGGTCGGCGAGAGTTTTCATGGCGACAAGATTTTCAGGGCTCGCTCCGGCGCCGCCAAGGACGCCCAGCACGAATTGAAGATAAAGCGGTCCTTTGATGAGGCCTTTCTTCACATAAAACCCAAGCGTTTCGATCTGGCCAAGGTCGTAGCATTCAAATTCGAATTTGGCGCCGCGCCCTTCCCCAAGATCTTCAATGATCGTCTCAATGTCTTCGAACGTATTTTTGAAAACAGTGCGACGCGTCGCCTCAAGCAACTCCGGCTCCCAATTATGTTTCCACCCGGAATATTTATCGAGCATCGGGAACGTGCCGAAATTCATGGACCCCATATTCAGCGAGCACATCTCCGGCGCCATCTCCCGCGCCGGCGCAAGACGCGCATCAAGCGCCATCACCGAACTTCCGCCGGTCGAAATATTGATGATCGCGTCGGTCTCTTTCGCGATCTTTTCAAGGAATGGACGAAAATGATCGGGCTCGGCGCTGGGCCTGCCCGTCTCCGGGTCGCGGGCGTGAAGATGGATGATGGCCGCGCCCGCCTGCGCCGCCGCGATTGACGCCTCGGCGATCTCCTCGGCCGTCACCGGCAGCGCCCCGCTCATGGTCGGTGTATGGATAGACCCCGTCACGGCGCAGGTGATGACCACCTTGCGGCCGGGAAAACCGCGAGTTTGTGCTGCCGAAACGCCGTTTCCTGAATTTTTCATATTGCCTGAACGCACCCTTTTCAGGCATTCTGTCAATCAATGGAGCGGTTTTCAATTATAGTATAAAGGAATGAAGTTATGACGCCGGGGCACGAAGCGGCCTTCACGCGGGACGAGGAAGACCTCGCCTGGCGGCTCGACTGGAACCTCTTGCGCTCCTTCATGGTAATCATGGATGTGGGCAGCATCACCGAGGCCGCGCGCCGGCTCGATCTGAAGCAACCCACAGTGTCGAACGCGCTGCGCCGCCTTGAGGAAACCCTTGGCCGCCGGCTCATTGAACGCGGCCCCCGCAGTTTTGAGCCGACCGCGCACGGTCAGGCGCTTTACGAGCAGGTGACGCAGATGTTCGGTTCGATCGAACGTCTCACCGCCATTCTCGAAGAAGAGATGGACGATGTCTCGGGCACCGTCTCCATCGCCATGGCGACCCATGTGACGACGCCGCTGGTCGATGAAACCCTGACCGAGTTTCAACAGCGCTATCCCAATACGACCATCTCCATCAACGTCAACTCAAGTCGCAACATCATCGACATGATCCGCGCCAAACGCTGCGGGCTTGGCGTCTGTCTTGTGCGCGAACAGGATGCCGCGCTCGACTATCATCATCTATTCAGTGAATATTTCGGCTTTTTCTGCGGACCGTCGCACCGTCTCTTTGGGCGGTCCGATCTGAGCGTTGAAGATTTGCACGGAGAGCGCAGCGTTTCTTTCGACACTGACAGGCTTGAAGACGTGCTTCGTCCGGTCGCTATCTTGCGTGAAGGCGCAGCCTTCGCTTCGCCGCCCGCGGGCGTTTCCAACAATCTCGAGGAAGTCCGCCGCATGTGCATCGCCGGGCTCGGCGTCGCAGCGCTGCCGGTTCATGTGATGGAGCGCGATGTGCGCGACGGCCTGCTCTGGCGCCTGCCGCCCCATGACGGCGCGCCGGAGGTCGATATTTTCGCGGTCACCAATCCGGAAACCCATCTCAACCGCGCGGAACAGGAATTCGTCAAGATGCTGATCGCACGCATTGAAACGACGCCCCTGACGGAGCGTGTCTATGGCGCCGCCGGAGCGGCGCAAAAAAAATCCGCGCACGCCTGATTTCCAGAAGAGCCCTTATGCGCCCCGCCGCTGAAAACATGTTCAACTGGTCCAGGGAAGACCCATCGCATCTGTTTTATCAGACCGGCGGACGGCGCCCCTTCATCGCCCGCGCAGAAGGCGTTTACATCTGGGATCAACAGGGGCGGCGCTTTCTGGACGGCTCGTCCGGCGCCATGGTTTCCAATATCGGCCATGGCAACGCCCGCGTGCTTGAGGCCATGCGCGCGCAGATGAATGCAACCACCTTCGGCTATCGCCTGCATTTCGAAAATGAACCGGCGGAGCGCCTCGCCTCGGTGTTGTCAAAACTGGCGCCGACAGGGCTCGACCGGGTGTTCTTTGCGTCCGGCGGATCGGAAGCGGTTGAAAGCTGCATCAAGCTGGCGCGGCAATATGCGATCGCGAAAGGCGAGCCGAAACGCACCCAGGTGATCTCGCGTTTTCCCTCCTATCACGGCTCTACTTTCGGCGCCCTCGCCGTCACCGGCTATGCGCCGTTGAACGACCCTTTTGCACCGATGATCCGTGAAATGCCGAAAATCCCGGCGCCCACAGCCTATCTCGACCGGGACAATCTTAGCGACGAAGCGCGCGGCTGCCGCTATGCCGACATGCTGCGCGACAAAATCGAAGAGACCGGCCCTGAAAATGTGCTCGCCTTTATCATGGAGCCTGTGGGCGGCGCCTCCACCGGCGCCCTCGTCGCGCCGGACAGCTATTACCAGCGCATTCGCGACATCTGCGACGACTATGGCGTGCTCCTGATCTATGACGAAGTGATGACCGGCGTCGGGCGCACCGGGACATTTCTCGCCGCTGAACATTGGGGGCAGTCGCCGGACATCATCGCGCTCTCAAAAGGTCTCGGCGCCGGTTATGTTCCGCTCGGCGCCATGATCGCCCGGCGCGATATTGTCGACGCTGTCGTGAGCGGCGGCGGTTTCATGCATGGCTACACCTATGCAGGCAACCCCCTCGCCTGCGCCGCCGGGCTCGCCGTCATACAGGAAATTTTCGACGCGGACCTGATGGCGAACACGGCGCATATCGGCGCGCTTTTGAAGCGGCGGCTCGAAGACCTGATGACGGAATTTCCATTCATTGGCGATGTCCGCGGTAAAGGCCTTCTCCTCGCTTTCGAACTTGTCGCCGACCGCGAAACCATGACGCCGCTGGCGAAAGAGCTGAACGTTTTCGCCAAGCTGGTTGAATACGCTTATGAGGAGCAACTCATCATCTATTCCCGGCGCACGCGCGGCGGTCATGAAGGCGATCACTTTCTCATCTGTCCGCCCATGGTGACAAATGAAACCCATGTGGACGAAATCATGGAGAAACTGACGAAATCGCTTCACCGGCTCGCCGCCGATCTGAAACTCCCCGTCAACGGATAGATCATGAAAGCCGTCCTCGCCGAAAAAGAACAAAAACGACATTATCCGCCGCCTTATCTCGTCAACGGCGTCATGCAGCCGAACCCGGAAACGCCAGAACGTATCGCCATGCTGCGCAGCGGCGCCGAACAAGCGGGCTGCGAGATCGTGCGGCCAGAAAATTATGGCGAAGAACCGATCCTCGCCGCCCACACGCAGCGTTACCTGACCTTTCTCGAGCGCGCCCATGAACGCTGGTCGCGCATCAAGGGCGCGTCGGAAGCTGTGACGCCGAACATTCATCCCATTCACCGGCACGGCTATCCGGCCTCTGTGGTCGCTCAAGCCGGCTGGCACATGATTGACGCCTCCGCGCCGATTTCAACGGAAACATGGGAGAGCGCACAATGGAGCGCCTGGACCGCCGCCCACGCCGCCGAACTGGTTCTCGGCGGAGAGAATGCGGCCTACGCGCTTTGCCGCCCACCCGGCCATCATGCGGGCGCGGAGACCGCCGGTGGCTTTTGTTATCTCAGCAACTCGGCGATCGCCGCCTGCGCCTTGCACAAGTCCTATGATCGTGTGGCGATCCTCGATGTGGATCTTCATCACGGCAACGGCACGCAGGATATTTTTTATGAGCGCGGCGATGTCCTGACCGTTTCCATCCACGCCGATCCGGTGCGGTTCTATCCGTTCTTCTGGGGCTATGGGGACGAGACCGGCGGCGGCGCAGGCGAAGGCTGCAACCTGAACCTTCCTTTGCCGCGCGGGAGCAATGACGCCGCGTTCATGGAAGCGCTGTCACAAGGGCTGAAGAAGGTCCAGTCGTTCAAACCGGACGCCCTCGTCATCGCCCTTGGTCTCGACGCCTTTGAAGGCGACCCGATCGCGGGCCTCGCCGTCACCACCGGCGGGTTCGCCCGCATCGGCGAAGCGATCGGCGCCGCCTTAAAACTTCCGACAGTCCTTGTTCAGGAAGGCGGTTATCCTTGCGACGACCTCGGAACCAATCTGTCCTCATTCCTCGGCGGATATGAAAGCCGGCGCTGATCTATGGAAGCCTTCATGCGCATAATCTATATTGTGATTTTCATTTCCTTCGTCACACCGGCTCTTGCGCAGGAGAAAAAACCGCTTGGCGTCGAGGACATGCACAAAATCGCCGACATCACCGAACCGGTTTTTTCACCGGATGGCGAATTGATCGCTTACACCCTTTCGACTCACAATCTCGATATAGACGCCACCGTCAGCGATATCTGGCGCGTCTCCTGGGACAGCCAGCAGGAACAACTCACCAAAACGCCGGAGATCAGCGAATGGGCGCCCGCTTATGGCGGCGACATCATCGCTTTTTTGAGCGACGGCGCGGAAGAAGAAGAAACGCAAATTTTCGTCATGCCGGCGGCGGGCGGCAAGGCGCGACAGGTGACAAGGATCAAGGGTGGCGTTTCAGAATTCGCCCTCTCCCCTGATGGAACAACGCTGATCGTCGCCGCCGAAGTCGGCGCAACGGTCGGCGCCGACGCCGACAAACCGCTTCCCATCGTCATCAACCGGTTCGGGTTCAAGGATGACGCGCGGGGATATATCGACGACCGGCGCATTCATTTCTTTCGCGTCGATGTTGAAAGTGGCGAGACCCAACAGATCACCGATGGCGGCGCGGATTATTTCTCTCCTGTCTGGGCGCCGGACGGCTCGCAGATCGCTTTCGTCACGAAACGGCGAGAGCGCGAAGACCGCCATTTTGACTTTGACGTCTTTATCATGGCGCCGGTCAAAGGCGCCGAGCCCCGCAAAATATCCACCTATGAAGGGTCGGACGCCGACCCGGACACCTGGGCGCGCCCGCGCTGGTCGCCGGACGGCAAGAAACTTGTCTGGCTGCAAATGGGCGAAGACAAGTGGATCTATTACTCACCCTTCGAACTCACCGTCGCCGATCTCGAGACTGGCGAGGTGAAGCCGCTCGCGCGCATTGATCGCTGGTTCTATTCCCCGCAATGGGGCGAAGATTCAAAAACTGTCTACGCGCTGATCGAACAGGATCGCGACACATGGGCGGCGAAGATCGATGTCGACACCGGGGAGATTACTTATCTGACGCAAGGCGCGCGCTTTGCTTTCGATCTTGCCGTCGCGCGAGACGGCCGCGTTGCGGTGCTCGATGGCGGTGCGAGCGAACCTTATCAACTGGCCGCCATCGACAATGGACGGCGCGCCATGACGACACATAATGACTGGCTGAAAACACGCCGCCTTGCAAAAACCCGCGACGTTTCCTTCAACAGCGGCAAGGAGGAAATTCACGGCATCCTGATGCTGCCGCTCGATTATGAGGAAGGAAAACAATATCCCCTGATCGCTCGTCTTCATGGCGGCCCCGTCTATCAATTCAGCCATGAATTCATGGTCGACTGGCAGCTTTACGCGGCGAACGGATACGCCGTGCTCGCGGTCAACCCGCGCGGATCGTCAGGCCGCGGATTTGATTTCGCCAGAGCGATCTATGGCGATTGGGGCAATGTCGACGTGAAGGATATTTCCGCCGGCATCGATCATGTGATCGAACTCGGGGTCGCAGATCCGGAACGCATCGGCGTCGGCGGCTGGAGTTATGGCGGCATTCTGACCAATTACATGATCGCCAGCGACAAGCGTATCAAGGCGGCGGTCAGCGGCGCGGGCATGTCAAACTTTCTGGGTGGCTATGGCGTCGATCAATATGCGCTCGAATATGAATTCGAAGTGGGCCTGCCCTGGCGCGACCGGAAAGCCTATGAGCGTATCTCCTACCCGTTCTTTCATGCAGACCGGATCACAGCGGCGACGCAGTTCCAGTGCGCCGGCGCAGATGAAAATGTTCCCTGCGTCGGCGCGGAGCAGATGTATCAGGCGCTACGCTCGCTTGAGCGCGAAACTGAGCTTGTCATCTATCCTGGCGAGGATCACGGGCTGACGCGCCCGAGTTTTATCAAGGACAGGATGCAGCGCACTCTCGACTGGTATGACAACTATCTGAAAGCGGAGTGAGGCCTACTCCGCAAGCCTTCCATAGTCTTTCAGCACTTCGCGCAGTTGTTCATGATTGATGGCGACGGCGCGATGCCCCTGATCGCCGGTCAAATCGCGCGCGGCGACCATGGCGTTTACAATGGCCTCCTCTGTCGCGCGGACGGTCGCGAGAAAGAGATCGTCCATCGCCTCGAAGCCAACCGAGGATACATCCGAGACCGGCGTTTCTTTGCGCATCGTCTCTTCTGCTGTCGAAAACGCGATAAAAATATCGCCTGAGCCGTTGCCGGCATAGCTTCCCATGCGTGCAAGGCCGAGCGAGGCGCGTCTCGCCATCCGCTTTAATTGATGCGGCAATAAGGGCGCGTCAGTGGCGACGACGATGATGATCGACCCCGTATCACCCTGGGGTTCGTCATAGGCGAGATTGTCCGTCAGATGTTCGCCCACAGGAACGCCGGCGATCTTGAGTTCGCTGCGCACGCCATAATTCGCCTGCACAAGAACGCCAACCGTGTATTCCCCGCCGCGAATTTCAACCTTGCGCGAGGACGTGCCGATCCCGCATTTGAATTCATGGCAGATCATGCCTGTGCCGCCGCCGACATTGCCCTCGGCGACCGGGCCCGCTTTCGCGCTTTCAATCGCACTGGCGGCATGTTTTGACGTTACGTGAAAGCCGTTAATATCATTCAAATGCCCGTCCCAGGTTTCGGCGACGACCGGCAGCGACCACCAATAGCCCGTGGCATCGGGCCCATCCTGTTTCACCCGCCATCGGATAACGCCTTCATGAACGGCGCCGACGCTGTGGGTGTTGGTGATCATCACCGGACCTTCGAGATAACCAGACTCTTCGACCCAGTGGGACCCGGTCATCTCGCCATTGCCGTTGAGCGCGAAAACACCTGCATAGACGCGGTCATCCAACGTCTTGTCCCCACGCGGCAGGATCGCCGTGACGCCGGTGCGAACCGCACGCCCTCCGCGCAGATCCTTCATGATGGTTTCATGCCCCACCATTACGCCATCAACATCGGTGATGGCGTTCAGGGGACCCGGCGTTCCGTCAAAAGGCACGCCAAGATCGCGCGCGCGCGGCGCGTCATCTGCATGAGCAGTTGCGAGTTGCGCCAACGCCGCGACGAGAAAGAAGAGATGTTTCATAAACCGCCTATTTGCAATGAACTTCCCGGCCGCCTTTGATGACGCCTTTTACGTGAGAAAGGATCGAGATGTCTTCGAGCGGATCGCCTTCAACGGCGATCATATCGGCGTACCGGCCGGCGGATAATGCGCCTGTATCCTTCTCCCAGCCGAGAAGCGCCGCCGAATGCAGCGTCGCGGACTGAATGGCGCGCATGGGTCTCATCCCGTAGCGAACCATATATGGCATTTGCTTCGCATTATCTCCATGCGGATAAACGCCTGAGTCCGTGCCATAGGCGATCTTGACGCCCATCCTGACCGCTTTTCTGAAAACCTCGCGCTGCGTGTCTGTAGTGTCGCGGTTTTTCTGCATGGTTTCTTCGGGCCAGTCTTCCGCCGTTCCGACTTCATTGATGTAATCGCCATTATAGATATCGGCGACGAGAAAGACGCCCCGCGATTTCATCATGCGCAACGCCTCGTCGTCCAGAAGCGATCCGTGTTCGATGGAATCGACCCCTGCGCGCACCGCCATCTTCGCGCCTTCAGCGCCATGAGCATGGGCGGTCACTTTCTTCCCGTATTTTTTCGCCTCACCGACAATAGCCCGCATTTCTTCTTCAGAAAGTTCGGGCAGACCCGGATCGGTCCCCACCGTAAGAACCGCGCCTGTCGCAATCATTTTCAAAAGATCGACCCGATGCTGAAGAAACTCCCGCGCTTTCTGACGCGCATCCTCCGGACCGCGCACGACGCCGCGCGTCATATCCTCCGGCGCCTTGGCGTCATAGGCGAGACCCGTAATCGCGCCGCCGCCGCCGGGAATGGTGAAATAGCCGCCGGCGACCGCCATGCGCGGTCCTTCAACATCGCCGCGATTGATGGCGTCGCGCAGGGCGACATCCGTAAAAGCCCGCCAGGAGCCAACGTCGCGCACGGTCGTAAATCCGGCGCAGAGCGTTTTCTTCGCATTGCCGGCGCCGGCCAGCACATCTTCCGCGCCTGTATATAAGAGCGGATCGATGATGCCGCCCTGAATATCGCCGACAAGATGCGTGTGCATATCCGCAAGCCCCGGCAGCACTGTATAGTGCGACCAATCGATAATCGCGACATCCTGCATCGGCGCGAAGGGCTTTACAGAAACAATTCGCCCGTCTCGCACCTCAATCAACTGGTCAGTGAGGACGGTTTCTTTTTCGACGTCGATAAGGCGTCCGGCCCGGATGAAGGCCGCTTCTTCCGCGTGAACAGTCATAGACGAGGCGAATGCCGCAATAGCGCAGAAGGCGGCGACGCCGCGGCCAATTTTTCTAACCATCATGCAAAAGCTTTCCTTTACCGGCGCATTTCGCGCTATAGTTTTACGATCCTACGCCTGCCCCGCAATACGAGGCAAGCGGCGAGCATCGCAACGCAGACCAACATAAAAGGGTGTTTCATGCGCAAACTTTCTCACGCCACGCTTTCGCTTTTCGTCAGCGCCCTGCCCTTCGCCGCCCATGCCGATGACACGCTCCTCACGCCGCCTGACATGACGGCGCAGGCGGTCGAGATGCTCGGCAAAACAATCTCGATTGAATCCGTCGAAGGCAAAGGCAATGTTCCCGCCGTCGCGGACTATATCGCCGCCGAATTGCGCAAAGGCGGCTTCGCCGCAGAAGATATTGTTATTGAGCGCGACGGCGAAACGGCGACCCTCATTGCAACCTATAAGGGGACCGGCGAGAAAGGACCGATCCTGCTTTCGGCCCATATGGATGTGGTCGGCGCCAACCCGGAAGACTGGACGCGCGATCCTTTCACGATGATTGAAGAGGACGGCTTCCTGTTCGGGCGCGGCGTCACCGATAACAAATTCGGCCTCACCATGATGGTGCAAACCCTTATCCGCCTGAAACAGGAAGGCTTCACGCCGAACCGCGATCTCATTCTTGCGCTTTCCGGCGACGAAGAAACCCAGATGAAAACAACGATGGCGCTCGCGGAAAAGTTGGAAGGCGCGGATATCGTCCTCAACAGCGATGGCGGCGGCGGCAGCCTTAGCGAAGACGGAGAGCCGGTCGCCTATTACCTTCAAGGCGCTGAGAAAACCTATGCCGACTATATGGTGACCTTCACCAATCCCGGCGGCCATTCGAGCCGGCCGCGCAAGGACAATGCGATTTACGATCTCGCCAAGGCGGCGCTCAACATTTCAGAATACGAATTTCCGGTCATGTGGAGCGACATCACGCGGGAAAGCTTCCGCCAGGCTGCGGCCCAGACCGGCGGAGCGCTTGGCGAGGCCATGGTCGATTTTGCAGAGAACCCTAAAAACAAGAAAGCGGTCAAAGTGCTTTCCGCTCAGTCTGAATATGCCGGCCAGTTGCGGACGACATGTGTTGCGACGCAGCTTGACGGCGGCCATGCCCCGAACGCCCTGCCCCAGCGCGCAGTCATGAACGTCAATTGCCGCATCTTCCCGGGCGTCGACCCTGCAGATGTTGAAGCAAGACTTGTGGAACTCATCGACAATCCTGACGCGACCATCGAACTGGCTGATGAGGTGCATTATTCCGACGCCTCACCCTTGCGCGACGATGTTGTGGCCGCCGTCAGGAAAGCCGTCGACCGGCGCTTTCCGGGCCTTCCCATTGTGCCCGAAATGTCGGCCGGCGCCTCCGACAGCCTTCACTTCCGCGCCCACGGGATCGACAGCTATGGCGTTTCCGGCATCTTCATGAAAGCGTCGGATATGTACGCCCATGGCCTGAATGAACGTGTGCCCGTGGCGACGATCGACGGCGCGCTGGACCATTGGCATACGCTCATCACAGAGCTTGCCGGCGGCGATTGATCAGCGGCTGGCCTTGCCGTTCTGCCAGCGGGTGAAGAAATAAACCGGCAGCCCGGCGAATAAGAGCGCCGTTCCCCACGCAACGGCCTCACCGCCGGCGCCGTAAATCGTCCAGATTGCATAGAGAACGGCGGCCGTCGCCGCCGCAAGCAGCAAGGGCGATGATTTCAGCCGTCCGGCGCGCTGAAGCTGAAGGGCGGAAAGCGCGCTGGCGAGGAACATGAACAGCGACGCTGTGGTGGACAGGAGCACAATGAAAGTGAAAAGCTCCGTCATGGACTTCGCGTAGTTCAGCATGACAATACCGGTCAGCAACAGACTCGACGTCACATGAGCGCGCACCGGCAGGCCGCGAGCGGATTCTTTCGCCAGCCAGCGCGGGAACACGCCGCCTTTGGCCATTGCGTAAGGCAATTCCCCCTGCACCATGATCCAGCCATTAAGCGCGCCAAAACCACTGATGGCGGCGAACAGCGCAACCAGCCTGCCGGCGTCAGAACTGAGATAAACGCTGACAAAATCTGCAAAGGGCGCATTGGACGCTGCGACATCATCTGCAGGCAGAAGAAGGATCACCGCCGAGCAGGAGAAAAGATAGATAATCCCGGCGAGGATCATACCGGTCATGGTGGCGCGCGGGATTGTTTTTGACGGATTCTCCACATGCTCTGCGGGCACGGTCGCGGATTCAAGCCCCAACAGCGCCCAGAGCGTCAGTGTCGCCGCCGCCGTCACGCTCGCAAGTTTGAAATCAACAAAACCGTTGAATTCGGGGATTATGGCCGGCTTGTCGCTGAAGCCCGAAAGCGCAAACCCGGCGAGGATAATAACCGCGATAAGCGGCATCAGCTTCAACACCGTCGTTACAAGCTGTACGGAGCCGGCGAGAAACGCCCCCCGGCAGTTGACTGCGGTGAGCGTCCAAATCGCCCCGCACGTAATCACGGCATGAAGACCGGTTGTATCGGCAATTTGCGGGAAGAACACGCTCAAATAGCTGACCGCGCCCGTCGCCACCGCTGCATTGCCGACCCAGATGGAAATCCAGTAGCTCCACGCCACCATAAAAGCTGGCGCCTGGCCAAAGGCCTCGCGCGCATAGGCGTAAGGTCCGCCCGCTTTCGGAAATGTTCGCGCCAGCGCCGCGAACACCGCCGCAAGGCAAACGCCGCCGGCGATCGTCATGACCCAGCCGGCGATCGCGCTCCACCCGAAAGGCGCCAGCGCCGCGGGCAACAGAAATACGCCAGAACCAATCATGTTGCCGACGACGAGCGCCGTCGCCATCCAGAAGCCAAGCGACTTATCCTGTTTGACGGGTTGGACGGCGGTTTGGGTCAAAGGCCCCTCTTCTTTCGACACGCGTCGCTGTGACTAGGTCGCCAAAGAAAAACCGGCGCGCCAGGGCGCGCCGGTTTTCATCACATAGACATTGTTATCCGCCTCAGAAATCTTGGCCAAAGCGGACGCCAACGGTGCGCGGCATGTTGACGCCATATTGAACGCGCGAGCCGCAAACGCCGCAAGCGACGAGGTTCAATTGACGCGCACGCTCATCAGTCGCATTGGCGACATAGACAACCAGCTCCCATCCGGCTTCTTCATTGCGAAGACCCGTGCTGAAGTCGAACACTGCATAGCCGGGCTGCGGCCCAAGCGTCGCGACATCCGCGTCAGTGAGACCCGCCGCAGACTCTGTCTGACCGCTGACCGAGCCCTGAAGGTGGGCCATCAACTCACCCCCCACTGGGAAGTCATAGCGCGCCGTCAACGTGCCCTTGAAGTCCGGCACAACAGGCAGCCGCGTGCCGTCCAACGCCTGCGGCGGGGATGTTTCGTCCGCTGAGGTCATGGGATCATCCACGGCCTGCGGACAAACCGTCGCCGGACCACCGGTCGTGAAGTCGAAGAAGCCGCAATAATCTTCGGTAAGCTTCGCATCAATCACGGAAACGGCGCCGTTGATCGAGAGCCCTTCAAACGGGCGCACATTGAGATCGACTTCAAAACCGTTGATCCGCGCCTGCGCCGCGTTCTGGATTTCCGTCAGACCGTTCTGCCCCAGCAGCGGGAACTGGAAGTCACTCCATTTCTGGGTAAAGACCGCGCCGTTGAGAATAACGCGGTTATCCGCCCAGGCCGTTTTAAAGCCGACTTCAAGATTGCGCAGCGAGTCCGCCAGATATGGCGGCAGCGTGCCTCGGCGGTTGACGCCGCCGGGACGGAAGCCGGTGGAATAGGTGAAATAGACCATCTTGTCGTCATCAAGATCATAGGTCACGCCCAGCTTATGAGTCTCGCCTGTATCTTTCGTGGTCCGGTTAAGGTTTGTACACGGAGAATCCGGAACAATGGACGGCTCAAAACAGGCCGCCTCGCCCGTCCGGCTTGAGAAGTTTGCATTGTAGCCGAAGAAGCCAACAAGCGAGTTGTTGTAACGGTATCCACGAACGCCGCCGATCAGCGTCAGGCTGTCGGTCACGTCGAATTCGACCTCGGTAAACAGCGCAAGGTCGCGGTCCGTCCTTTTCTGTTCGGTGAGCCAGATCGTGTCCGGATGATCCGTCACCTCAAACAGCGAGGTCAGATTTTCCACGACATATTGCTGGTGAATGTAGTGCTTTTGATGGTTCTGGAAGAATCCGGCGACGGCGCGGATGCGCTTGTCCTGCGGCGTCGAGATCCGGATTTCATTCGAATATTTCGAAAAGCTGTCATCGCCCTGATAGGTCTGCGACGGATCTACGAGATTATACATGTCATCGTAGAAATAGGCGCCGTAACCGTAAAGCACGTCGTAATAATAGGCGTAATCGGTATAGTCCGAGAATGAATCGATCTGGCGCTTCAAAAAGGCGCCGGCATAGGTGAGATCGAAATTGCCGATTTTGCCTTCGACCGTCATCGCCGCCTGGAAGAACTTGTCTTCATTGAGCTCATCGTAAAAACGGCCGGCATTGAGATCGCCGAGCTTCGGATCATAGGTTGACCGTCCTTCGAAATTCGATCTTTGACCGAGAAGGGTCGGCGTCACTGTCCAGTTTTCATCAAGGTCGATTTTCAGCGCAATGCGCGCGCCAACGGTTTCACCGTCGTTAAAATCATCCTCAACGAGACCGGCATTTGTCTTGGTGATCCCCGAAGACGGGAAAGCCCGGCTGTCGAGCACATTGTCGATATAACCGCCGTCACGGACATACCATCCCACAAGGCGCACGGCTGCGTTATCGCCGAGCGGCTGGTTATAAACGCCTTCGACCTGAAAGCCGACTTCGCCATCCTTGATCGTGTTGACCTCGGCGTCAAAGCCGCCCTCAACTTCACCGAGCTTTGGTTTATTGGTGATGATGCGAAGCGTGCCGGCCTGAGATGAAGCGCCGAACAGCGTGCCTTGCGGGCCGGCGAGCGCCTCAACCCGTTCGATGTCGTAAATATGGATGGGCAGGAAGCCGAGAATGGTCGTGACGGGCTGTTCGTCGAGATAGACGCCGACGGAAGGCAGCGAGGCCGAGTGGTTGCCGTCGCCGCCGGAAACAACGCCGCGCATGTAAACCGACGTCGCATTCGGCGACGTCGACTGGAACGTCACCGAGGGAAGATATTTAGCGTAGTCGTCAAAGGACGACACTTCGAGTTCTTCCAGCCTCTCCGTGCCGATGGCGATCAGGGAGATCGGCACATCCTGAATGTTCTGTTCGCGCTTTTGCGCGGTCACGACAATCGTGTCGCGTTCGGACTGGGCCATGGCGGCCCCGGTCACGCCGGTCCACATGGAGGACGCCAGAAGCGCCGTTTTCATCATTGGGCGCGACCCCAGAAGGGTCAGTCTTGAATTCGCGTTGTTCATCTTGTCACCACTCAGATTTCGCGACCTGTTCTCAAGATCGCAGCCCTCGTTCGGCGGCATGCCCCGAGCCCTGGCCGCACGAACCCTGATTGTGACGCTAGTATGAATTTACGGAGTCCGGCAATCCACGGCGCGGCGAACCGAGCCAATAACATGGCGAGTGTTGCCAATCCGCGCCTATGGATTAGATGAATATGGCTATTTCATCAGCTTGAAGAATGAAACCATTCCCCTAAGGAGCATCGGGATAGGACGTCAGGACGTCGCCGAGTGCAGCTTCAAGCTCGCTCAACCATGGCTTGTAGTTCACCCACTGGTCTACCCCGCCCTTATAGATTGGCTGACGCACCTGTTCGGAACTGGCGGTCCGGACTGCGCGCTCCGTCTGGTGGAAATTGAGACAAGCTTCCTCAAAAGGCAGCCCGCAATGTTCGAGCATCGCCTTGATGCGCGTTTCCGGATCGGCGACCATCTCCTCATAGATCACGCGATGAACAACGCCCGGCGCGACCTCGTCGAAATGTTTCATCAACAAAACATAGTCGCGATAGTAGCGCCCAATCCGCTCAAGCCCGTAGGAAAACCCCTGCCCTTTCGCAAAGTGCTGTTTGAACCCTGAGAAACAGCAGGCCATGGGGTGGCGGCGCGCATCAATAATTTTTGCGTTGGGCAAGATCAGGTGAATAAGCCCCACATGCATGAAGTTGTTGGGCATCTTGTCAATGAAGAACGGCTTGTCGGTTTTCCGCTGGATGCGCGTGCGCTCCAGATATTCCTCGCCAAGCGCGTTCAGCTGATCATCGGAAAGCTCCGCGATGATTTCAGGATAGCGGGACTCTTCGCTGCGCTTGGCCTTGCCGCCAAGACGTTTAGCGATAGCGATAATATCCGGCAGCTCCATCGTGCCTTCGACCTGACTGTGGCTCGAAAGAATTTGTTCAAGCAAGGTCGACCCGGCCCTCGGCATGCCGACAATGAATATCGGATCGGACTTTTCGCACCCTCTGCCTGCTTTGGCGGCGAGCAACGCCGGGCTCAGCACCGCTTTCGACCGGTCCAGCCGCACCGCCATCTCGTCTTCATCATAGACGATCTGTTTCTGCCGGATCGCATTTCCCTGTTCGTAGTGAAGGAAGGATTCTTCATATTCCTTCGCATCTTCGAGCGCCTTGCCCAGCGCGAAATGAAGATGCAGCCGGTCATCATCGTCGATGTCACCACGCTGGAGCTGCGCCTTCATGGCGGCGATATCGGCGGGCTCAAAGCGGAATATTTTCAGGTTGGCAAGGCTCCAATAAGCCTCGCCGAGACTCGGCTGCAAATCGAGGCTTTTCTTGTACGCGTCAACAGACTCCGGCGTGCGCCCTACTGTTTTGAGCGCATGGCCGTAACTCATCCACGCCTTTGGCTGTTTTGGATATTCCCGCAACAGCGACCCATAGCTTTCGATCGCCTTTTCATATTCGCCGACCCGCACCAGCGCTGAAGAATAGAGCGTGCGGTAATTTGGATTTTTCGGATCCGTCTTGAGGAGGGTCTCGGCCTCGCTATAGGCTTCCTCCGCTTTCCCGAGACGCAGCTCGATAATTGCGAGATTATGCCGTGCGGCGGTAAAGCTTGGCGCCAACTCAAGGCAACGCCACAACAAATGCTCCGCATCCTGATAACGCCCGATCCGCGCCGCCAGCTCGGCAAGCATGCGGATGGCGGCGACATCGGTCGGGTGTTGCTTGAGGTAACTCTTCAACAATCGTTCAGCGACGGGAATATCATTGCCCGCCAGGGCGTCGGCCGCTTCCAGCAAACGCGGATCTTTCGCCGCCGTTTTGATATGGCGCATATAGGCGCGGTCGGCGCCTGCCTCATCTCCCGCCATGGTCAGCTGATCGCCGAGCGCGCGCCAGGCGCTGGCGAGATCAGGATCGAGGCTGAGCGCGCGTTCAAGCGACCGGACCGCCTCCTTGCCCTCGCCCAGCGCGCCAAGCGCCAGACCCATTTCATAATGGGCGCCGGCCCAACCGGCGTCTTCTGCAATCATCTGCTGGAGATGATCCAAAGCGCCCCTGGCGTCGCCTTGCCGCCTTGTCGCCGCGGCGAGAAGCACGCGCGCATCGCGCTGGCCCGGGATCGCCGCGAGGATCGCTTTCGCCTGTTCAGCAGCGTGCCTGGGCGATTGTTCCAGAAGCGCCGCGCCATGGGTGAGCGCATCGGCGAGATTGCCGGTGGCCTTTGCATCCTTTGTGGCGTCAGTGGTGCTCATTGTTTTTCCGATTCCGGAAAAGCTTAGAGGGCGGGCAAAAGTCCCGCAACTCCCGGGGCTTGGTTAAGCTAGGCCGCGAGCGGATTGCGGGCGTCTTTGAGGATTTCCCGCGCGGCGTTGCGACCCGGCAGGCCAGTGACCCCGCCGCCAGGATGCGCGCCCGCGCCGCAATGATAGAGCCGCTTCAGGGCGCCGCGATAATCGCCATGGCCCAGCGCCGGCCGCGCCGCCCACATCTGATCGAGCGACATGGCACCATGCATGATGTCGCCGCCGATCAGTCCGAATTTATCTTCAAGGTCCTGAGGCGTCAGCACCATCCGCCCCAAAACAGACTGTTTGAAATTCGGCGCATAGTCGTTGACGGTCTCAATCGCGAGATCTGCAACTTCCTCACGGAAATCAGCCCATGACTTGCCATCGGGAAGTTCCGGCGCGAATTGCTGGCAAAAGAGACTGGCGACATGCTGGCCCGGCGGCGCCAGGCTGTCGTCGACTGTCGAGGGGATCAGCATTTCAACAATGGGTTTGCGCGACCAGCCAAATTGCTTTGCGTCAGTGAAAGCCCGGTCCATATAATCAAGCGTCGGCGCAATGATGATGCCGGACTGATGATGCTCGCCCGCTTCCGGCAGACAGGTGAATTGCGGCAATTCCGACAGCGCCACATTCATGCGCAAGGTGCCGGAGCCGCAGCGCCACCCCTCCATGCGGCGTTTGAATTCGGGATCGAGCGCATCCGCCGGCGTCAGGCGACCGTAAAGCAGTTTCGGATTGACGTTGGAAACGACGCGGGTCGCTGCGATCTCTTCGCCATTTTCGAGCAAGACGCCAACCGCTTCGCCATCATCGACAAGCAATGATTTCACCGGCGCATCGGTCGTGATTTCAACGCCTGCAGCCTCACACGCCTTGCGCATGGCCTGCGTGATCGCGCCCATCCCGCCAACCGCATGGCCCCAGGCGCCTTTGACGCCGTTCACTTCGCCGAAAACATGGTGCAACAAGACATAGGCCGAGCCCGGCGTGTCGGGGCTGGCGTAGTTGCCCACGACGGCGTCGAAACCGAACACCGCCTTCACCGGATCGGAGTCGAACCAGGCGTTGAGAAAACTGCGGGCGTCCTTGGTGAAAAGATCGAGAATATCCTGATGCAGTTGCAGATCGCCCCGCGCCACGGGAAAAAGCTGTGACGCCGCCGACAAGGCCGCCGACAATTTACGTTTCGGGTTGGGCGGCGTCTGCATGGCGACATGGCGCAATACATCCGCGACGGCCTCAAGCCGCTCATAATATTCGGGCAGCCGCTCAGCATCCGCGTTCGAAAACTTGCGAAACTCGGCTTGTGTTTTTTCTAGACCGCCGCCGGCTTTGAGATAACGCCCGTCTTCTGTCGGCAGAAAATTCGAGATCGGCCGGTTGATGACTTTAAGGCCCAGCGCCTCCAGCCCCATATCGCGAATGACGACGGGGTTCAGAAGGCTGACCGTGTAACTCGCCACGGAATTCCTGAACCCGGGGTGAAACTCTTCCGTCACCGCCGCGCCGCCGACAACGTCGCGCCGCTCACAGATGCGGACCGAAAGCCCCGCCCGCGCGAGATAATAGGCGCAGACGAGCCCATTGTGGCCGCCGCCGACCAGCACCGCATCATATTTGCCCGACATGAAATGAACCTGTGTTGGGAAGAACCGAAGCGCCAAGACCTATCGTCGGTCACGGCGAAAGACAATCGCCCGCAGCCGCAGCGAGCTGCACAGAATGTTGACATTGCTAGGATTTCTGGCTGGAAAGCCTGGAGCGGGTAGCGGGAATCGAACCCGCATCTTCAGCTTGGAAGGCTGCGGCTCTACCACTGAGCTATACCCGCGCCGAGCCGGGAAAATACTCCATCACTCCCGGAATACAATGTATTGTTTCAACTTTTTGCCCGGCTTTCTGACGCCGCCGATTCGCCTTCGGCGCTTACCGTTTACTTTGCGCTTTCGCGATCGAAGCGGGCCTGCGCCTCGTCGATGGCGCCGAGATTTGCCTTCGCCCATTCGCCAAGCGCCAGCACCGGCGCGCTGAGCGACCGGCCCAGATCCGTAAGCGCATATTCAACCTGCGGCGGGCTCGTGGGATAGATCGTCCGGCTCACCAGACCGTCCCGCTCAAGATTGCGCAGGGTTCGCGTCAGCATCTGCTGGGAGATGCCGCTCACCGCACGCTTGATTTCATTGAACCGGAAGGCGCGCTCGCGCAGCAGGACCACAATGAGAACGGTCCATTTATCGCCGAGCCGGGCGAGCACCCGGCTCACCTTCGGGCATTCTTCGTGAAAAAGCTCGTCAGCCTCGGCAGTCATATTAGTGTGACCTGGTCCCATCATTATGCGTTCTTGCTCTTACCAGATACTCACATAATTAGTCCAGGTCACTTTTCCAGACCTAAAATTTCCAGACCTAAAAGGACCAGACCATGAAACTTCTCCATATCGACTCCAGCATCCTCGGTGACAACGCCGCAAGCCGGCCGATCACCACCGCAATCGTCCAGCGCCTCAAAAGCGAGCGTCCTTCGCTCGATGTCGTTTATCGAGACCTCGCCACCCAGCCGCTGCCCCACCTCACCCTCGCCCATATGCCCGGCGACGGGTCCCCCGACCAGGCCGAAAGCCTGAAAGCGCTCGACGAGTTCCTCGCCGCCGACATCGTCGTCATCGGCGCGCCCATGTATAATTTCACCATCCCAAGCCAACTCAAGGCATGGATCGACCGCGTGCTGACAGCCGGCAAGACGTTCCGATACACCGACAAGGGCGCCGAAGGGCTCGCCGGCGGAAAGCGCGTCATCATCGCCGTCTCCCGCGGCGGACTTTACGGCCCCGGATCGCCGTCGGCGGCGGCTGAACATGTGGAAACCTATCTGCGCGCCGCCCTGGCGTTTATCGGGATCGACAACCCGGAATTCATCATCGCCGAAGGACTGAAAATCGGCCCCGAGCAATTCGAGGCCGCGCTTTCGGGCGCCCTCAAACAAGCCAGCGAACTCAAAGCGGCTTAACGCCTAAATTGTATGAAATTGAGCGGCGTCAATTGAAATGACGCCGCTCCTCGCCAAAATAAGCCCAACAAAAAGGAGCCTTGCCGATGACCCATACGCCTCACGAGCTCGCCGAAGAGTTTCCCGAGCATGCAGACCTTATTCACAAGCTGAAAACGGAAGACGCTCATTTCGCCAAACTCGCCGACGCCTATCATGAGGTGAACCGGGACATTCACCGCGTTGAAACGCGGGTCGAGGCGGCAAGCGATGAGCGCGAAGAGGAACTGCGCAAGCAGCGCATGCATCTGAAGGATGAGATCGCGGCCCTCCTCGCCAAGGCCGCGGCCTAATCTCTTAACGCGCGCTTACAGTTCATTCTTTCTGGGGCGCGCGAATTTCGGCGACGGAATATTGAAGATGATCGCCGCAGCGCGGATGGCGAAAGTTGCGAGCGCGGCGATCACCGCCGCCGGACTTCCGCCAAGTCCGAGAGACAATAACCCTATATAGACGGCGGCGCCGATGAGCGCCGCCGTGGCGTAAATATCCTGTTTCAAAATCAATGGCGGTTCATTGAGCAGGACATCGCGCACCACGCCGCCAAACGTCGCCGTCACGGCGCCCATGAAAATCGCAATCACCGCCGGAGCCTCAGCGGCGAGCGCCGCCTGCGCGCCCAACACGGAAAACACCGCAAGGCCCATGGCGTCGGCCCAGATCAGCGCTTTCAGCCGCGAGTCGATCAGGGGCTGCGCAAGGATCGCCGTCACCGCGCCGGCTAGACAGATCAGGACGGCCGAGGGCGCAGCGATCCACCAGACCGGGAATGAGCCCAGCAGGACATCGCGGATCGTGCCGCCGCCGACGCCCGTTACAAAGGCGATCATGGCGACGCCGAAAACATCCATGTCGTTTCGAAGCGCTGTGAGCGCGCCCGAAATCGCAAACACAAACAGGCCGATGATATTCAGCGCGGCGAAGATATGGGCGGTTTCCATAGGATAATCCGATTGTTTCCCGCCTTTTCTTGAAACTGGCGGCAGGGTTTCTATGTCGTGTTTTCCCCCCTGAAGAAAACCCCGACCGAAAATTGGAGAAAAGACAAGGTGAAGACCCCGTTCACAGTATCACTGGCCGCCGCTCTCGCTTTAGCGCCGCTTGATCTCGCGAAAGCGGACGACTTTCAGCTTTGGACGGCGTTTTCAGCCAATGGCCCTCTGGAAGAGGACGGCCGACTTCTCGTCTGGTTTGACGGTCATGCGCGATTTCGCGACGACGCCGGCGATCTCGGCGTCTCCATCCTGCGGCCCGGCCTCGGCTGGCGGATCGATGACGGGCTTTCTCTATGGGCGGGCTATGCGCGCGTCATCTCGCGTCAGGAAGCCGCCGCCGATGTCACTGAAAACCGTCTTTGGCAGCAAGCGACCTACAAGATCGGGCATGCGCTGGGAGGTTCCTTTACCGGGCGCACGCGCCTTGAACAGCGGTTCATCCAAGGCGGCAGTGACACAGGCTGGCGGGTGCGCCAGTCGCTTCGCTACAGCCGGCCCTTCAAGGGCACGCCCTATTCGGCGGTTCTTTCAAACGAAACCTTCATCGCCCTTAATGACACCGACTGGGGCGTGGCGAGCGGTTATGATCAGAGCCGGAACTTTGCCGGGATAAATTACAGGGCGACGGACCATCTGGCGATCGAAGCCGGTTACATGCTGAACCACATTAACCGCGAGAACGCGCCCGACGCACTTAATCACGTCCTGTCGGTGTCGCTTTCCCTTGCGCTTTAGCGTCTCGCCGCCAGCGCTTCATAATCCGCGCGGGAGAGACGATAGACGATGCATTCGTCCTCATCGAATGTCCGGCGTTCGACGAATTTGAAGCCGAGACGTTCATAAAAGCGCCGCGCGTCGACATTCGATTCCAGCGGGTCGATCACCACCGCTTTCACCTTTTCATCAGTAAAGCAGCGATCGAGCGCGGCGCGCATCATCTGCGTGCCGAGCCCGCGGCCGAGATCTTTCTCTTCGCCAATCCAGATGTCGATAGCGCGAAAATTATCTTCAATCTCGCCCCAATAATGGGTGGGCTCTTTCGCCGGATCAGCGATTTCCATAACGCCGACCGGGCGCCCTGCTTCCTCCGCGATCAACAGCTCGCCCCAATCGGCGTTGCGGGGAATTTCGGCGTCCCAGTCATACCAGTCATCGCCGCCGCCCGCAGCGATGACATGCGGCTTCTCATCCCAGCGCTTCAATAGCGGGATGTCGTCTTTCGTCGCCGGGCGTAGCGCGATCACTTACAAGGTGCGAGCGATCAGCAGCTTCATGATTTCGTTGGTGCCGCCATAGATACGCTCCACGCGGCAGTCCGCATAAAGGCGGCTGATCGGATATTCATCCATATAGCCATAGCCGCCATGGAGCTGGAGACATTTGTCGACAATCTCGCCGCAAAGATCGGTGAGCAGCATCTTGCCCATGGACGCGGTCGCCGCATCGAGCGTGCCGTCAAGAAGCTGCTGGGTGCAGCTGTCGACGAACACCCGCGCCATGGTGGCTTTCGCCTTGCACTCGGCGAGGACGAACTGGGTGTTCTGAAACGCCATGACGGGCCTTCCAAACGCCTGACGCTCTTTCACGTATTCGATCGTCAGTTTTAGTGCCCGTTCAATTTGTGCAATTGCGCCGACGGCGATCTGGTGGCGTTCCTGTGGCAATTGCTCCATGAGCTGGAAAAATCCCTGCCCTTCTTCCGTTCCCAGAAGGTTTTCCGTCGGGACTTTCACATCGTTGAAAAACAGCTCCGAAGTGTCCTGCGCCTTGTTGCCGAGTTTCTTGAGATTGCGTCCGCGTTCAAAGCCGTCAACTTCGTCGGTCTCGACCACCATCAGCGACACGCCTTTTGCGCCTTCCGACGGATCGGTTTTAGACACAACAATGATGAGATTTGCGGTCTGCCCATTCGTGATGAAGGTTTTTGACCCGTTCATCACATATTGATTTCCGCTTTTGATCGCTGTCGTCCGCACCGCCTGTAGATCCGAACCGGTGCCGGGCTCTGTCATCGCAATGGCGCCGACCAGTTCGCCTGACGCCATCCGCGGCAACCAGCGCTTTTTCTGTTCTTCCGTGCCGTAATGCAGAATATAGGGCGCAACGATGCAGTTATGGAGACCGGCGCCGAACCCTTCGACCCCCGCATAACATTGCTGCTCGAGAAAGATCTGTTCATGGGCGAAATTACCGCCTGCGCCGCCATATTCCTCCGGCATGGACATACAAAGGAGGCCCGCTTCGCCCGCTTTCTCCCACGCCCAGCGATCAACCTTTCCCTGTTCACGCCACTTCTCCACATGAGGGGCGAGCTCACGCGAGAAAAACTTGCCGACCTCATCTTCGAAAAGCTCGAGATCGTCAGTCTTCCATGCGGGTTTCGGGGTTTGCAGAACAGACATGGGCAGGCTCCGGAATTGACTGAATTTCCAGAGTAAATCGCATATGGGATGGCGCGCGGCAATGGCCCCGCGCAGTCCGTTACGCCGTCATGAGGGAAGTCAGAATCGCCAGTCGACGCCGACCGCCGCGACGAAGCCGGCGATATCCACATCGGCGTTCGCCGAGCCCCGGAAGAGATTTTCCGGATAGGCCGCGGACTCGTTCACCGGCGTCGTATCGGCGAAGGCGTAAGACGCGGCGAGGTGAAGATCGGCGCGGTCGGAAAGCTTGCGCGAATAACCGCCAGCGACCCAGACCCGGCTCGCGCCCGGCACCCTCGGGCTGGAAAAAGCGGGATTCGCCGGATCTTCCTCATACATAACGCCGAGACGGAAGGTCTGGGACGGCCCAAAATCGCGCTCGACCCCGACAGCCCCCGCCCAGGTGTTCTGCCAGTTCTGGGTGGTGGTCTCGGCCGGCTGGAACGGATTTTCGAAATTGAGCGCGAGCTGATCGAAACTTTTCCACCGCGTCTGCGACCCCGAGGCAAGCACGCGCGTCCTGTCATTCACTTCATAGCGCAGGCCAAACTGAATATTCGCAGGCGTCGTGAACTCGCTCGTAACGCCCGTATCCTGAAACAGCCCGGCAAGCCCTGCGAGCGTCTGACCGGAGGTCGATGTCGAGATATCGAATTCAGCGGTTCCGCTCAGCGTGTGTTCAACCTTGGAGGAGAAGCTGGCGCCAACCGTCAGCCGGTCGCCAACCGCGCCCTGAAGGCCAACGACAAAACCGGTTCCCCAGTCATCCGCCGACACATCGACAAATGCATCATCCGTGCCCGGAATAGCAGCGGTCATCAACAGCGCCGATTCAATGCCGGCGGCGTCGATGGCGCCTTCAAGATCGATGTCGACATACTGAAATTTCGGTCCCGCCGCGAGAGACCAGCCGCCCGCCGACACGCCCACCATGGGCTGGATCACACCGGAAACGACTTGAGAGAATGTCCCGTGATAACGCAGGACCGATGTGTCTTCATAATCGGTGTTGAAACCGAAAGGCGCATAAAGCGCGACGCCGGCGAAAAGATGATCGCTCAATTTGGCCGAGATCGCGCCGGTCGGAAAAATTGCGTCGCCAATGACCGCCTCGCCCTCAGCGTCACCCGCCACAGGCGCGACGCCGAACAGGGAGCCGCTCGCATTCTCATAAGACGTGTCATTCAACACGCCGATAAACGACAAGGAGCTTTCAATCCCCTCGACGCCGGTGATCGACGCCGGATTGAAATAGGCGTTGGCGGGCGTGGCGGGCGTTGCTTGCGCGCCGGCGGTCGCCGCGCCCAGCGCTTCGGCGCTTTGCAGGTTAAGCGAAAACCCGGAGGCCATGGCCGGCGTCGCGCTTGCCGCTAAGGCAATCAGCGATAGAGGCGTGATTGTGAGCCGGCCTGAACCTGACATTTTTTGGATTTGCATTTAAACGCCCCTCGAACTTTCTCTTTATTGACGCCCTTCTGGCGAGAGCGGGCGCCCTCATGGGGACGCGCGGCGAAACCTCTGCGAATCGCCTTTCCAATCCGTAAACCGGACGGAAAAAAACGCAGATGTGAGGGGTTCTGGGCGGGTTCGCCGCGCCCGTCTACTTAATCAATCGCCATGATTGAGACGGCGGATCAGGCTAGACGTATCCCACCGGCTGCCGCCCATGGCCTGAACATCGCCGTAAAACTGGTCCACAAGCGCCGTCAGCGGCAGGCGCGCGCCGTTTTCGCGGGCTTCGGTCAGGGCGATGCGAAGGTCCTTGCGCATCCAGTCCACCGCAAACCCGAAATCGAACTCATCCGCCGCCATGGTCTTGGTGCGATTTTCCATCTGCCAGCTCTGGGCGGCGCCGCCGGAAATCGCCTCCAGCACCCGGTCGATATCGATCCCGGCCTGGGAGGCGAAGTGAACGCCTTCCGACAGCCCTTGCAGGACGCCGGCGATACAGATCTGGTTGACCGCCTTGCAGAGCTGGCCATGTCCCGCCGGCCCGATATGAACGATCCGCGCCGCATAAGCCTCCATGGCGGGACGCGCTTTTTCGACATGGCGCTCATCGCCGCCGCACATGACGGAGAGCTTTCCGTTTTCGGCGCCCGCCTGTCCGCCCGACACTGGCGCATCGACAAAACCGACATTCTTCTGCGCCAGGGCTGCATGAAGCTGGCGCGCCAGCGATGGCGACGCGGTTGTATGATCGGTAAAAACGGCGCCGTCTTTCAAACTGTCGAGCGCAGCGCCGACAACAGCGGACACATCCGGATCGTCGCCAAGGCACGCAAAGACGAGATCGGCGTCCTTTACCGCCTCCATCGGCGTCTCCGCTACAACGCCCTTGTGCTGCTTTGCCCATTGATCTGCTTTGGAACGGGTGCGGTTGTAAACGGCGACGTCATATCCCTTCGCGGCAAGGTGACCGGCCATGGGAAATCCCATCACGCCAAGGCCGAGAAAAGCGGTTTTGGTCATGGCGCCGGAACCCCTTGAATGTAATGACTCGCAAAATAGAGAAGCGGCGCGCCTTCCACGCTGTCAAAGCGCACAATTTCTCCCACCAGAATAACGTGATCGCCGGCTTCATGACGTGCAGCGATCTTGCAGTCGAAACCGGCGAGACGCTCTTTGAGGATCGGCGAACCTGTGACCCAGTTTTCGAATTCATCCTCACGCGGGCCGTCAGGCAGGAAATGAGCGAAGCGATCGGACGCCGCCTGCTGGTCGGCTCGCAAAATCGAAACGCCATAGCTGTCGGCGTTCATGAAGGCGCTATAGGTGGAAGCCCGGTTTTCCAGGCACCAGAGCACCAGCGGAGGCTCCAGCGACACAGACGTGAAAGAATTGATGGTGATGGCGGAAATCTCGCCCGTCTCACTGCGGCAGGCGGCGACGCCAATTCCGGTGGCGAAACGGCCAAAGGCGTTCTTGAGCGGCCTGTATTTGTCTGTCATCGCTGGCATCCGCATTGTCGGGTCCGCCTCATGGGGGGCTTCCCACAACATATTGAAACATTTAGGACTTGTGGCGTTAGCACCAAATCGCGAAAATACAAAGTTAACAGGCGCGTCCCGGGATTGCCGGCGGCGCCAGGAGCCTTAATGACAATCGAGCGGTGGAGCAGAATTTAAGATGATCAGACGTCAGCCAGCCCCGGCACGATGCGGCGCCTGGCTCTTATTCATAAGTCTTAGAGCCCGAGACGCATCGTTTTCGGGTAGGCGAACGTCTGAAAGTCCTCGTTTACAGGGCTTTGATAGATATTCGTTCGGGCTCTAGGTTCACATTAGGGCCGGGTCACGACAATCTGACATGATGGAAACTTTACTGGCAGCCCCCTGGCAGATGTGGGCCACCATGGCGGTTATCGCGGTAACGATCGTTTTTTATACGCTCGACCGCTTCCCGCTGGAGCTTGTCTCCGCAGGCGCGATCGTAGCGCTTCTGGTGCTGTTTCTCATCGCGCCGCTTGAAGCCGACGGCGAGAACAGGCTGTCCACGGAAGTCCTGCTTTCCGGATTTGCGAGCCCCGCCCTGTTCGCCATTCTCGGCCTGTTGATCATCGGTCAGGGCATGTTCCAGGCGGGCGCGCTTGAACATCCGACGGAATATCTGCTTCGCGCCTTCGACAAGCGGCCGATGATCGTCACCGGTTCGGTGTTCGTCTTCATCATGCTGATCAGCGCCTTTTTGAACAACACCCCTGTCGTGGTGATGTTTATTCCGATCATGGCGGCGATTGCGCAGCAGAGTAAAATCCGTGTCTCGCGCTTTATGATGCCGCTTTCCTATCTGTCGATCCTCGGCGGCATGACGACGCTGATCGGCTCTTCGACAAACCTTCTCGCAGCCCAGTCCTATCGCGCCACCACCGGCGGCGAGATCGGTTTTTTCGAACTGACGCCCATGGGGCTTATCCTCGCCTCAGCCGGCATCATTTACATGGCCACCGCCGGACGCTGGCTCCTGCCAAAAAGGGACAACCCGAACCAGACGGGCGTCAATGATCGCGAAGGCAAGCATTTCATTGCGCAGATAGAAATCACGCGCGGACACCCGCTCGTCGGCAAAGGGCCAGTGGCCGGGCTCTTCGTCGATCTGCCGGACATCACCGTGCGCATGGTGCAACGGCGCGAGCGCGCAATGCTGCCGCCCTTTGAGAATTTCGCTTTCCGCGCCGGCGACGTCGTCATTGTCGCGGCGACCCGCTCCGCCCTCACCTCGCTGTTGAAATCGAGCCCGGAAATGCTCGAAGGCCTGATGGCCGAAACATCCCTCGCCGACGAGGAAGACGGGTCGGTGCAACGCTCGACCCAGCTCACCCTGGTCGAGGCCATCGTCGCGCCCGGCTCGCGCCTGATTGGCCGGTCAGTGGCGCAGATCAGCTTCCACGCCCAGACCAATTGCGTCATTCTCGGCATCGAACGGCGCAGCCGTATGATCCGCACCCAGATGAATACGATCAGGCTCGAAGCCGGCGATGTGCTCCTGATCCTCGGCGATCTGAAAGACATTCGCGCGCTGCGCTCCGACCGCGACATTCTGCTGCTCGAGTGGTCCATGCAGGGGCTCCCCGACCCGAGAAACGCCAATGTCGCGGCCCTCATCTTCGCCGGCGTCATTGCGCTCACAGCGACCGGACTTGCGCCCATTGCTGTCTCCGCGATTGGGGGCGCCACCGCCATGGTGGCGTTCGGCTGTCTCAATGTGCGTCAGGCGGCGCGCGCCATCGACCGGCGCATCTATCTCCTCATCGGCGCGTCGCTCGCCATGGGCATTGCGCTTGAGCGCACCGGCGGCGCGGCGTTTCTGGGTCACGCCATGGCGACGCTGTCCGACGGCTTCGGGCCTATCGTGCTCATCTCGGCGTTCTTCATCATGTGCGCCGCGTTAACCAATGTGCTCTCCAATAACGCCACCGCCGTTCTCTTCACGCCGGTCGCCGTCGCCGCCGCCCAGCAGGTGGGGATCGACGAGCACATCCTTGTCCTCACCGTCATCTTCGGGTCGAACTGCTCCTTTGCGACCCCGATCGCCTATCAGACCAATTTGCTGGTGATGGGTCCCGGTCATTACAAATTTAGGGATTTCATGGTGGTGGGCGGGCCGCTCATTATTCTCCTGTGGATTGTCTACACAGTGACCGCCGGCTTTTATTTTGGCCTCAATTAATGCCTATTTGACACGGCGCCTGATCCTCGCAATTTTACGAAAATCGGATGGTTGCGGATCAGACGTTAAGGCCAGCGTCACGATGCCGCTTCGGCGCCTCACTTTTATTGCCTCAGAGCCCTGACCGCATGGATTTCTGGCCGATGAACGTCTGTGTATCCCACTCAATGCTTGTTTTAGTATCCGAACAGGGCTCTGGGAAAGAACGGATTCATTGCAGTTGCGATAATGGCCCGCTAAGGTTTAGCCCTTACGTTGGATCACATGAGTAACGAAGATTTCGCGCGACGGTTCGGTCTAGACGGGGGTGAGTTTTTCATCACAGCGCCCGCGCCTTGCCCCTATCTGAAAGGCAAACGCGAAAGGAAAATTTTTTCCTATCTTTCCGGTGAAGGCGCTTCTTCCACAAACGCACTGTTAACGCGCCGCGGTTTCCGCCGGTCGCAAAATCTCATTTATCTGCCGGCTTGCGAAGCGTGCAACGCCTGCGTGCCAGTGCGCATCGTTGTCGACGATTTTGATCTGTCGCGCTCGCGCCGCCGCACCCTTTCGCGCAACGCCGACATCATCCGCCGCATTAAGGGCCCGCGCGCCACGGGCGAGCAATTCTCCATGCTGCGCGCCTATCTCGACGAGCGGCACGGCGATGGCGGCATGGCCGACATGACCGTGCTCGACTACGCCTCCATGGTGGAGGAAACGGCGGTCGACACTGTCATCATCGAATATCGTTTGAAGGATGAAGAAACCGGCGACGAAAGGCTCATCGGCGCGGCATTGACCGACCGCCTCACCGATGGGCTTTCCATGGTCTACAGTTTCTTCGAGCCGGAAGACGACGTGCGCAGCCTCGGCCGCTTCATGATTCTTGATCACGTTTCATTCGCGCGCGAGCTCGGGCTTCCCTATGTCTATCTTGGCTACTGGGTGGATGGTTCGGACAAGATGAACTACAAGAAATCATTTCAGCCGCTGGAAATGCTGGGTCCCAATGGCTGGACCCGGATGGATCGCCAGACGACGCCCGCCGACGCCGCCCTCTGACACCACAGTCTAGCGCGGTTTCTCGCCGGAAACTTCCAAACCGCCCCAAACTGCTTTGACCCTGCGCCGGGTCATTGTACCGTCCCGCCCAGCAAATGGGCGGGGCTTTGTCGCATTTTGGGAGTTGTCATGCGCATCAAGATATTTTCCGGGGCCGTCCTTTTCGCCGTTGTCACCGCAGGCTGTTCTTCTGCGCCGTTCAGCTACGCCAGCGATCGCTGCACCGGCCAGCACAATGCCTGCCAGGCCGGCTGCACGGATCTCGATGATGGAGCCGCGCGCTCGGCCTGCATCCAGCGCTGCTATGCGGTTGAGGATAGATGCCGGAGCAGCGGTTATGACGGAACAGGATCGTCCCTCGCCGTGGACAGCGGCGTCGGCGCGGCGCGCTCGCAAGAAGAAAAAGAAGCAGCCTATGAAGAATGGCGCGCGCAACGTCAGCGCGAGCGTATGGAGTCCGGCGAAAGCGATGTCGATATCGAAGTCGTCGAATAAATAAAAAACCACGACCGAGGGGGCGAAGCGCCTGATGATGAAACGCAGACAATTGCTCACAGGCGGCGCCGTTAGCGCCGCCGGCCTCGTGGCTGGATGTGAATGCGGCGTTCCCGCCGGCGGCGCCGCAATCCCCGGCGCCATCAATTCCCGCGAACTGAAAATGGTGACCACCTGGCCCAAGGATTTCCCCGGCCTCGGCGCCATGCCGGAACGCGTCGCGCAGTTCATTACAGAAATGTCCGGCGGCGCCATGACTGTCCGCGTTTTTGCCGCGGGCGAACTTGTCAGCGCTTTTGAAAGTTTTGACGCCGTCTCCAACGGCGCCGCAGACATGTATCACGGCGCAGAATATTACTGGGTCGGCAAGTCGCCCGGCTTCAATTTTTTCACCGCCGTTCCTTTCGGCATGACCATCTCGGAAATCATGGCGTGGACGGAATTCGGCGGCGGCCAGCCGCTCTGGGATGAACTCTCCGCGCGCTTCAATATTAAGCCAATCGCAGCAGGCAATTCCGGTCATCAACTCGGCGGCTGGTTCAAAAAGGAAATCAACTCGCTCGAAGATTTGCGCGGCCTCAAAATGCGTATGCCGGGTCTCGGCGGCGAAGTCCTGCGCCGCATCGGCGCTTCCGCCGTCGCCATTTCCGGCGGCGAGATCTATCCCGCTCTGCAATCGGGCGCCATCGACGCGACGGAATGGGTTGGCCCGTGGAACGATCTCGCTTTCGGTTTTTATCAGGAAGCGAAATATTATTACTGGCCGGGGTTTCACGAGCCGGGCTCACAGCTCGCCTGCGGCATCAATCTTGATCTCTGGAACACCTTTACGGCGACGGAAAAATCCATCGTCATCGGCGCCTGCCAGCGCGCGAACAATATTTCCATCGCCGAATTCACCCATCACAACGCTATCGCGCTGGAACAATTGCTCAACGAGCACGGCGTCCAACTGCGCCAGATGCCGGAGGATGTCATGGCCGCCCTCGCAGACGCCAGCAAAACCGTGCTTCAGGAAGCCGCCGCCACAGACGACATGACGAACCGAATTTATCAGAGCTTCCGGGAGTCTCTCGTCCGGTCCATGGAATGGAGCCGGATTTCTGACGAAGCTTATATGGCCGCGCGCCGCACAGCGTTCAATCTGTAAGCCATGCTTGATCTCGCTGGGGACATTCTCAACTGGGCGGCTGCGGGAGTTTTCTTTCCGCTGCTGTTTCTGCCGCTGGGGCTTTTGATTTCGGACAAACGGCCCAGCTTGTTTTGGGCGGCGTTCACTGCGCTTATTGTGTGCGCCGGGCTCCTTTTCGTCCGCCTCACGCCGGTGCTGGCGCTAACGCCGTCGCCCGCCAAAATGATGTGGTTCGCGGGACTGTTCGCCGCAACAGTGACGGCGGCCGCCGTCATCGGCTTGAAAAAAACATCCTGGTATCTTTCCGGCGCTTTCGAAGTGATCGCCAAGAGCATCGGCCGCGGCGTTATGTGGCTGCTTCTCGCCATGGCGGTGATCCAGTTCAGCGTCGTCATCCTGCGCTATGTTTTCGGCCTCAACTACATCTTCATGCAGGAATCGATCACCTATATGCACGGGGCCGTGTTCCTGCTTGCAGGCGGTTATGCGCTGCTGACGGATGATCATGTGCGCGTCGATATTTTCTATCGCGAGGCGACGCCGAAGCGAAAAGCGCTTGTCGACCTTCTCGGAACCTACCTCCTGCTCACTCCCGTCTGTCTGCTCCTGATCTGGACGGCCTCGCCTTATGTGGCCCGGTCATGGGCGGTCGGCGAAGGCTCGAATGAATCGTCAGGCATACAGGCCCTCTTCATTATCAAATCCTTCATCCCCGCTTTCGCCGTCCTGATGATGATGGCGGGCTTCGTCATCGCCGCGCGCGCCGTCGCGACCTTGAAGGAGCGCGGCTGATGGAGTTCGAGATCGGCAATGTCGCCTTTTGCGCCTGCGCTATCGCGGGCTGGCTCGACATCTTGATGGTGCTGGTTCTGTGCGTCGTGTTGGTGATGGGATATCCGGTTGCGTTCAGTCTCGCCGGAACGGCCCTCCTCTTCGCCGTTCTCGGCCTGACGTTCGGCGTCTTCGACATTTCTTACCTCATTCCTTTTCCGCAACGCGTCTTCGGCGCCGTCTCCAATACGACGTTGATCGCGGTGCCCATGTTCATTCTCATGGGCGTCATTCTGGAAAAATCGAAGATCGCCGAAGAACTGCTCGACGAAATGGCGAAGCTTTTCGGCTCGCTGCCCGGCGGTCTCGGCTTGTCGGTGACGATCGTCGGCATGCTGCTCGCAGCGTCCACCGGCATTGTCGGCGCCACCGTCGTCACCATGGGATTGCTCAGCCTGCCGACCATGCTCCGGCGCGGCTATGATCCCGCTTTCGCCTCGGGGTCTATCGCAGCGGCCGGAACCCTCGGCCAGATCATTCCGCCGTCGATCGTGTTGATCCTTTTGGGCGACGTCATTTCCAACGCCTATCAGCGCGCGCAGCTGCAGCAAGGCATCATGTCGCCGGACACGGTATCCGTCGGCCATCTCTTCGCCGGCGCTCTCTTGCCTGGCCTTATGCTGGTGGGCTTTTACATCTGCTGGCAGTTATTCGTGGCGCTGACCTCGCCCAAAAAAGCGCCGGCGATCCCTGCGGCGGAACTCGGCAGCCGCAAGGAAGTCTGGGCCGCCGCCATGAAAACCCTGCCGCCGCCGCTCATTCTCATCATTGCCGTCTTGGGCTCGATCCTCGCAGGCGTCGCGACGCCGACAGAAGCCGCCAGCGTCGGCGCCATCGGCGCATTGCTGATCGCCGGCATGCGCCTTGCCCCCAAAGGCTCGCTGCTTGCGGGGCGTTTTGCGGTTCTTGTGTCCGCCATCGCCATCATCGGACTTCTCATCCTGACGTCTGCGCTTGATCTGCGTCTTGGCCGCGACAGTATTTCCATCATGGAAACAGCAGGCATCGCAATCGCGTTTCTTCTATTTGCGCTGACGCCCTGGGGCGTCGTCGCCAGCCTTTTCCAGTTGCACCGGGAAAAAGCGATGGCGCCGATCTTCGACCAGACTGCGCGGGTGACGACCATGGTCTTCACCATTCTCATCGGCGCCGCCCTCTTCTCTCTCGTCTTCCGCGGACTCGGCGGCGACGACACGGTGCACCGCGCCCTCGCCGCAACGCCGGGCGGCGTTGTCGGCGCCGTTCTCACCGTGATGATCGTGATGTTCGTGCTCGGCTTCTTTCTCGATTTCATCGAGATCACGCTGGTCGTCGTGCCGCTGGTTGGTCCGCCGCTGCTCGCCATGGGACTCGATCCGGTCTGGCTCGGCGTGATGATGGCGATCAACCTACAGACGTCATTTCTGACGCCGCCTTTTGGTTTCGCGCTTTTCTATCTGAGGGGTGTGGCGCCGCCGGAAGTCAAAACCGCAGACATTTATCGCGGCGCCATTCCCTATATCGGCGTGCAGCTTCTCGCGCTCGGCGTGCTGGCGCTCTGGCCGCAGATCGCCACCTGGCTGCCAGGCGTATTGTACGATTAGACAAGCGTTTTCAGATCGACGTTCCTGTCGCCGAGCTTTGCAGGATCGAGCGTCACGCCGGCTGTGATCAATTTCTTGCCCATGGCGAATGATATCGCATCGTTAATCGCGTCCACAGCCAACGCCTTGCCGTCTTTCAAATACCAGACAGCGAATTTTTTCTCCGCCGGATCGCCGCGCACCACTAGATCGTCATGACCTTCGCAGAGGCCCACCGTTTGCAGCTTCACATCATACTGGTCCGACCAGAACCATGGCAACGCATCGTAAACAACCTCGCCGCCAAGTATGTTCGCCGCCGCCGCTTTCGCCTGTTCGATGGCGTTCGGCACAGATTCAAGGCGCATGCGCCGGCCATATCGCGGCGACGGAAAATTGGTGCAGTCGCCCGCAGCGAAAATCGCCGGATCGGATGTGCGCGCATATTCATCGACGACAATGCCGTTCTCGATGTCGAGGCCCGCTTCCGTCGCCAGTGAAACTTCCGGCGCGGCGCCGATGCCGACAAGGGCGGTTTCGCATTCAATGATTTCACCATCGGCGAGGCGCGCGCCGTGAATGCGGCCCTCTCCTTCAAAGGCTTCAAAAGCAGCGCCAAGCCGCAGATCGACGCCGGCGGCTTTGTGGAGCTCCTGATAAAAAGCCGAAACGGGTTCGCTGGCAACGCGGGCGAGAACGCGCGGCGCCATCTCAAGGACGCTCACCTCGCGGCCCGCCTGGCGCGCAACGGCGGCGACCTCGAGCCCGATATATCCTGCGCCGACAATGACGACCCGCCCGGGCGCGGCCAGCATCGGCCGCAGCGCATCGGAGTCCGCCAGCGTCCTTAAATAATGAACGCCCGTCAGATCGGCGCCGGGCGCCGTGATCCGCCGCGGCGGGGCGCCCGTTGCGATCAACAGGACGTCATAGGCATGCGCCTCGCCATCGTCGGTCGAGACAGTCTTCGCCTTGCGGTCAATTGCTGTCGCATGCACGCCGAGGTGAAGCGCAATTTCCTGTTTTTCATAAAATTCCGCAGGCCGCAGATAGAGCCGCGCTTCGTCGAGATCGCCTTTGAGATAAGCTTTGGACAAAGGCGGACGTTGATAAGGCGGCGCTTCCTCCGCGCCGATCATGGTGATCGCGCCTTTATGGCCGCCCTGACGCAGGGAAACAGCCGCCTGCGCGCCCGCCTGCCCCGCGCCGATGATCACTATGCGCTCTACCGTCATGATATATCGTCCGTCACCACCGCTTTTTCAAAGACCCTATTAGAAGAAATAACAACAGATTCCACCCCCGCCTATTCCATTTCGCGTCTGGATGCCTATTGGTAGCGCCCCACAACCAGCTTCGTAACCGATGCCGTAGCCGACAGGGAAGTAAGATGACGAACCGTGCGCAACTGACGATTGCACCTGAACTCGCCGCTTTTATCGAGGAAGAGGCCCTGCCCGGAACAGGCGTCAGCGCTGATGATTTCTGGAGCGGCTTTGCAAAGATCATCGCCGATCTCGCCCCCCGGAACCGGGAATTGCTGGCGAAGCGCGACGCCTTACAGGCGAAACTCGACGACTGGCACCGCGCGCATAAAGGCGATTATGACGTCGCGGCCTATACGGCGTTCCTGAAAGAGATCGGCTATCTCGTCCCGGAACCGGCGCCGTTCGAAATCTCTACCGCTCATGTGGATGAGGAGCTGCGCGCCGTCGCGGGACCGCAGCTTGTCGTGCCGGTCTCCAACGCCCGCTACGCGCTGAACGCCGCCAACGCCCGCTGGGGATCGCTCTATGACGCGCTTTACGGAACGGACGCCATCTCCGAAGACGGCGGCGCAGAGAAAGGCAAAGGCTACAATCCCAAACGCGGCGACAAAGTCATCGCGAGAGCCCGTGCGCTGCTCGATCTGGCGGCGCCGCTCGCAAATGGCTCGCATACCGATGCTGCAAATTATTCCGTGAAGGATGGCGCACTGGTAGTTGAAACGGCTAATGGCGCAACGGGCCTTAAAAGTCCTGAGAAATTCGCCGGATTTAAAGGCGACGCCGCCAAGCCCTCCGCGATCCTTCTGAAAAACAACGGATTGCATCTCGAAATTGTCATCGACCCGTCAAGCGCCATCGGCAAGACCGACAAGGCGGGCGTTGCGGATGTGATTATCGAAGCCGCCGTCTCGACGATCATGGATTGCGAGGATTCCGTCGCCGCCGTGGACGCCGAAGACAAGGTCAATGTCTACCGCAACTGGCTTGGCCTGATGAAAGGCGATCTCGAAGACACCTTCGAGAAAAACGGCAAGCCCATGACGCGCAAGCTCAATCCCGACCGCGACTATGTCGCGCCGGACGGCAAGGCTTTCGCGCTCCATGGCCGGTCCATGATGCTGGTCAGGAATGTCGGTCACCACATGTATACAGATGTCATCCGTGACGCGAATGGCGAAGAGATTCCCGAGACCATCATGGACGCGGCGGTGACGTCGCTGATTGCTCTCCACGACATCAAGGGCAAGCGCCTGAATTCGCGCGCCGGGTCGGTTTACATCGTCAAACCGAAGCTGCACGGACCGGAAGAAGCCGCTTTCGCCGCCGAGCTGTTCACCCGCGTCGAAGAGATTCTCGGCATGGAGAAAAACACACTGAAAATCGGCGTGATGGACGAGGAAAAACGCACCTCCGCCAATCTCGGCGCGTGCATCCACGCCGTGCAAGAGCGCCTCGTCTTCATCAACACCGGTTTCCTTGATCGCACTGGCGATGAAATTCACTCCATCATGCAGGGCGGGCCCATCATCCGCAAAAATGCGGTGAAGGATTCCGAATGGATCAAGGCCTATGAGGCGCGCAATGTCGGGATCGGCCTTGCCTGCGGCCTCGCCGGCCGCGCCCAGATCGGTAAAGGCATGTGGGCGGCGCCCGATATGATGGCGGCGATGATGGAACAGAAAATCGGCCACCCGAAAGCCGGCGCCACCACCGCCTGGACGCCGTCGCCAACGGCTGCCGCGCTCCACGCCATGCATTATCACGAGGTTGATGTCTTCGCGCGTCAGGACGAGCTGAAAGGCAAGGCCACCGGCGATCTCGACAAGCTGCTGACGCCGCCTTACGCGGATGGCGTCAATTTTTCCGAAGAGGAAATTCGCGAAGAGCTCGACAATAACGCGCAAGGGATTCTCGGTTACGTGGTGCGCTGGGTCGATCATGGCGTAGGCTGTTCGAAAGTGCCGGACATTCATGATGTGGGCCTGATGGAAGACCGCGCGACCTTGCGCATTTCCTCACAGCACATCGCCAACTGGCTGATGCATGGGCTGTTGAGCGAGGAACAGGTGATGGAGGCGATGAAGCGCATGGCCGCCGTCGTCGACAAACAGAACGAAGCTGACCCCGCCTATACGCCCATGGCGCCGGACTTTAACGGCCCGGCCTTCAAGGCCGCTTGCGATCTTGTTTTCAAAGGCGCGGAACAACCCAACGGCTATACAGAGTTTCTACTGACGCGCTGGCGGAAAAAGGCGAAAGCGGCGAATTAGGCAATCACTCTTTGTCATCCCGGACGCGATGCAGCATGAAATGCTGCTTCGCTGATCCGGGATCTGCCCGATATCTGAATATCGGAGATCCCGTGTCTGCAGCGCGTCATTTCATGCTGCATCGCGTCCGGGATGACAGCAGAGAGTTATTCGCCACACTTCACCGATCCGAAAATCCGAACGGCGCGATCGTTCGGCGATAATCGTCCGGTAAAACCTGCCGTCCGATGGGCGGTTCGGCGCGGGCGGCGCATTCAATGCGGTGACACAAGCGGCAGGCGACGCCGATCGGCGTCGGTTTCACCGATTTCAGATCCTGCCCTTGCGTATAGATTAACCGGTGCGCGTGCTTGGCGGCGCAGCCAAGCGCCACGGCGCGCTCAATGCGCGGCGCGCCCCAGGCGCCGCCGCCCGCCGTCACCGTGCGAACGATGGTGAAGAACTTTTCGCCGTCGGGCAGCTCCACCCATTCCGTGATGATCTCCCGCGGCCGCGTAAAGGCCTGATGCAGCGACCATAGAGGACACGACCCGCCATGGCGGGCGAAGGGAAAGCCCGCGCCGTCGAGCCGCTTCGATACATTGCCAGCGGCATCGACGCGAATGAAGAAAAACGGCACGCCCTCCTGCCCCGCTTTCTGCAAGGTCGTCAGGCGATGGGCGGCCTGTTCGAAGCTGGCGCCGAATTGCCGCGACAAGGCTTCAATATCGTATTTCCGCGACTCCGCCGCTTTGACGAAAGCGCGGTAGGGCATCATCAACGCCCCGGCGGCGTAATTCGCCAAGGCCCGCCGCCCCAGACGCTCGCTGTTTTCCGACGTGAACCCGCCTTCCGCCAGCGCTTCGTCAATCGTCTCACGCATGTCGAGATAGGCGATCTGCAAGGCCAGTTGAAAATTCTGGCTGGCGCGATCGAGCGTTTCGTCAAGCACGATCTCCCTGCGATGGCGGTCGAGACGGCGCACCGCGCCCATCATGATATCGGGCGGCAATCGCCTGACGCCGAGTTTGTGCTTTTCCTTGAAATAATCCGTAAACTGATCAGCGCCGCCAATATGAGTGGCGATCCGCTCCGCATGATCGTCTATCGCCGGAAAGGAATTGCGCCGCGCCGATAAAAACCGCCGCGCCTCGGCGACCGGGTCCGGCGCGCTTTTTTGGTGATCAGGCCCTTCTTCCCCTCCTTGATCGGCCAGCGCAAGCTGTCCGTCGCGATAGGCGGTGTACAGACGGATAACCGCTTCAGCCACCGCCGGATAGGAGCGCGAGACGTCCTCCACATCCATGGGCGACAGTTCGAGATCGGTGAAAAGAGGATCGCGCAACACGCCGTCGAGGCGGGCGGCGAACTCCTCCCCGCGCTCACCCGCAAGCGAGGCGACATCAAGCTGATAAACTTGCGCCAGCTTCAAGAGCATCTCGGCTGTCATGGGCCGCTGGTTACGCTCCATCAGCGCGATGTAGGACGGCGAGACGCCGAGGTCTTCCGCCATGACCGCCTGGGTCAGCCCCATCTCCCGCCGGAGACGGCGCAAGCGGGGGCCCATGAAGGCTGCCCGGTCTTTGCCTTTTGCTGAGGCCATGATGTTTCCTTACAAGTGAAAACTTTACAACATTACAGCAAAATTCTGTAAAGTTTGACAATAAGACTTTTTCGCGCCTGCACAAACCCCGCTGAGCCCTCTATTTTCCGGGCCAATGGCGCGACCGGCCCTCTACGCCCTGACCGCCACAGTGAAATTTTCTAAGCGAATCAAAGGGAAGCCCCATGACCTATCTGGAGAATCTGAACAACGCGGCCAGCACCATCAAGGCCCAAGACGGCTGGAACGGCATCGACGCCGAGTCCGTCGCCCGCATGCGCCTTCAGAACCGCTTCCACACCGGGCTCGATATCGCGAAATACACCGCGAAGATCATGCGCGAAGATATGGCCGCCTATGACGCTGATCCCGCCAACTACACCCAGTCGCTCGGCTGCTGGCACGGCTTCATCGGCCAGCAGAAGATGATCGCCATCAAGAAGCATTTCGGCGAGACCAAAGGCCGTTACCTCTATCTTTCAGGCTGGATGGTCGCGGCGCTGCGTTCCGAATTCGGCCCCCTGCCCGACCAGTCCATGCATGAAAAAACATCCGTGCCCGCCCTCATCGAGGAGCTCTACACCTTCCTGAAACAGGCGGACGCGCGAGAGCTTGGCGGCCTCTTCCGCGATCTCGACGCTGCGCGCGACGCCGGCGACCAGGTTGCGGAAAAGCAGATCCTCAACAAGATCGACAATTTCCAGACCCATGTCGTGCCGATCATCGCCGACATTGACGCGGGCTTCGGCAACGCAGAGGCGACCTACCTCCTCGCCAAGAAAATGATCGAGGCCGGCGCCTGCGCGCTGCAAATCGAAAACCAGGTCTCGGACGAAAAACAATGCGGCCACCAGGACGGCAAGGTCACCGTTCCTCACGAGGATTTCCTCGCCAAAATCCGTGCCTGCCGTTACGCCTTCCTCGAACTCGGCGTCGATGACGGCGTCATCGTTGCACGCACGGACTCACTCGGCGCAGGTCTGACGAAACAGATCGCGTTCAGCGCCAAGGAAGGCGATCTCGGCGACCAGTACAATGCGTTCCTCGATTGCGAGGAAGTCGCCGCGAACGAAATCAACAATGGCGATGTGGTCATCACGCGCGACGGCAAGCTGATGCGCCCGAAACGCCTGCGCTCAAACCTTTTCCAGTTCAAGAAAGGCACCGGCGAAGACCGCTGCGTACTCGACTGCATCACCTCGCTTCAGCATGGCGCCGACCTTTTGTGGATCGAGACCGAAAAACCGCATGTGGAACAGATCGCCGGTATGGTCGACCGCATCCGCGAGGTCATCCCGAACGCCAAGCTCGTTTACAACAACTCGCCGTCCTTCAACTGGACCTTGAACTTCCGCCAACAGGTGTTCGACGCCTGGGAAAAAGACGGCAAGGACGTTTCCGCCTATAACCGCGACAAGCTGATGAGCGTCGATTATGACGACACGGAACTGGCGCTCGAAGCGGACAAGCGCATCCAGTCGTTCCAGCGCGACGGCTCGAAACGCGCCGGCATTTTCCATCACCTCATCACGCTGCCGACCTATCACACGGCGGCGCTGTCGACCGACAATCTCGCCAAGCGCTATTTTGGCGAGGAAGCCATGCTGGGCTATGTCAAAAACGTCCAGCGCGAGGAAATTCGTCAGGGCGTCGCCTGCGTCAAACACCAGAACATGGCGGGCTCCGACATTGGCGACGATCACAAGGAGTATTTCGCGGGCGAGGCCGCGCTGAAAGCGGGCGGTAAAGACAACACAATGAACCAGTTCGCAGCAGCCAGCTAAGTTCTTTTACAGGGAGGGAACGCTCCCGCGATCTGAAGCGCCGCCGGGTTTTCTCCATCCCGGCGGCGCTTTTGCGTTCATGGCGACGCAATTCATAAAACCGAGGGCATTTACTTCTTCTGGCGACGGTTTCGGCGCGGACGGCTGGGATAGGCTCGGGCCAACAAAAATCCAGTAGTTCAGGAGAAACGGCCTTGAAACTCTACAGCTTCGGCCCCGGCGCCAATTCGTTGAAACCACTGCTCGCGCTTTATGAAAAAGAGCTTGAGTTCGAGAGCGTCTTTTTGAATCCCGCGAAATTCGAGCATCACGCCGACTGGTACAAAAAACTTAACCCCAACGGCCAGGTCCCGGCGCTTGAGCACAATGGCAAGATCATCACCGAATCGACGGTGATCTGCGAATATCTCGAAGACGAGTTTTCCGATCAGAACCCGCTGCGCCCCGCCGACAATTTCGAGCGCGCGCAAATGCGCATCTGGACCAAATGGGTCGATGAATATTTCTGCTGGTGCGTTTCGACCATCGGCTGGCACCGCATGGTCGGCAATATGGTGAAACCTCTTTCCGACGAGGAATTTGAAGCCATGGTCGACAAGGTGCCGATCCACGAACAGAAAGTGAAATGGCGCCGGGCGCGCGAAGGCTTTCCGCAGGACCTTCTCGACGAAGAAATGCGCAAGATCGGCCATTCGGTGAAGAAACTCGAAGCGCGCCTCAAGGAGAGCAAATGGCTCGCCTGCGATCAGTACACGCTCGCCGACATCTGCAACTTCGCCATCGCCAACGGGATGCAGAACGGCTTCCCGGAATTTGTAAACGAAAAAGACACGCCGGCGATTCTCGACTGGCTGGGGCGGATCAATGACCGCCCGGCGGCGAAGAAAATGTTCGCCAACCAGCCGTCGGAATTCAACCGCAAGAAAGACTAAAACGCGGGCTTGGCGCTCAACAATTTCAACCTGTCATCCCGGAAGCCGGCTTTACCCAAATCTCTGATTTGGCTGGAAAGCCGAGCTATCCGGGATCTCATACTGCTGAACGTGAGATCCCGGCTCTAACACTCGCGCGCCAAAACCTGACGGTTTTGGGCTCGTGTAACGGCCGGAATGACAAATAACCTACGGCCGGAAGGACAAGGCGCCGCGGCGTTCCGCAAAGCGCCAGCCTTCGGCCGTTTTCCTGAACTTGTCCTGATAGGTCCCGACCAGCGGCGCGCCCTCGCCCTTGACCGGCAGGCCGCCGTCCTCGGCTTGCGCGCCCATGAACAACAGGATGACGCTGAACGCCGTTGCCTCTGTCTCGCTTGTTACATCAACCACCACATTGGCGCAGACATGGCGTGAAATGCGCGGCGGGCGCGCGGTGAACGCCTCCATGAGCGCTTCTCTGCCCACAATCGGCGCATCGGGCGCCGTCGGCCGCGTCATTAGTCCGTCTTCGGTATAGAGCGCGACAATCGCCTCCCAGTCATGGGCGTCGGTGAGATTGGCGTAATGATGGATAAGGCGCGCGCAGTCAGCTTCAATGGCGCGGCGGGTTTCGGGCGTCATGTATCTCTCCCGGACGTTGTTCCAACGGAAGTTTGCGCATCGCTGTCAGCAATTTGCAACCGCCGTGAAGGCAATCACGGTTGAATGTCAGCGCATTATGCGCTCGCCGCAAACGGGTCGCGCGCGGTCGCATAATGCGCCATGGCCATGGTGGTGAGCTGCGCATTGACGCGGATGCAACTCGGGAAAACGCTGGCGTCGGTGACGAGCACATTCTCCGTCCGGTGAACGCGGCAATCGAGATCGACGACGCCCTTCGCCGGATCGGCGTTGCGCCCATTGCCGCCATGAGGATGCGAACTTGAAAGCGTCACATCATCCGCCTCGCGGATGACGCGGTCGAAAAAACCGTCAATATCGTCGCCCGGCTTTAGTGCCAGCCCGCGCGCCACAGCCGGATAAACCTCCTCAGCCCCGGCGGCGAAATGCACTTTTGACAAGGCGCTGAGCGCACGGCGCAGAAGCGGCAACTCCACATCGTCGCGCAATTTGAAACGAAGACGCCCGCCCTTGAGCCGCCCCTGACGGTCTGCAGGAATAAGAACGCCCGCCGAGGCCATACGGTTATAGTTGCGCATGCGCCGCGCATGGTCGCCGAACCAGCCCGGCATCAGCGTCGACATGCTCATGGGCGGCTGGAAATGCGATTCCAGAAGGAAATCGCCGCGGTCCACATAGGTCGTCATCTGGTCTTCGTCCCAGGCGTTGAGCGGCGCGCCTTCAGGCATCAACGCAACAACGGGACAGGCGATGTTCAACGAAATGTCTTCGCCGGTATTTCTGACGCCGCTGTGGCCCAGAATGTTACTGGACGCGAGCGCGCCGGCGGCGACAACCACACCCTTGCGCGCCTTCACGAAACGTCTTGAGCCGTCGCTGAGACAAACCTCCACGCCATCGGCGCGGCGGGGCTCGTTGCCGTCGCGCCAGACAATCTTGCGCACCTCCGCATCCGCCAGAATATTGGCGCCGCGTTTGCGCGCGTCGAGCAGATAGGACTGGGCCATGCCCTGCTTGCGGGCGTAGGGGCAGCCTGTATTGCAATAGCCGCAATAGGCGCAATCGGCGCCGATGGAGCGCGGACCGTAATTCTTGCTGAACCATGTGGCGGGCGACGCGATGTCCTTCTGGTCGCCGGTGGAAGCCGCATAGCCCTGCCAGCCATCCAAAAGATGCGGGCCGTTATTGCGGCCGCTTTTGTGCTCGGCCTGTTCGACGCCGAGGCGATGCTCCACCGCTTCATAGGAGCTGATAAACCGCGCCTCATCCACCGGGGCGCCAAGCGCGGCCCAGTCGGCGAACACGTCATCAGCTTGCGGGTGGGTCAGCCCGGCCTGCTTCACGCGCAGGCAAATGCCATTATTGATGACCGTCGACCCGCCGACGCAGCGTCCCTGAAACACCACGATGTCGTTGTCACGGCTGGTTTGAATGCCGCCATCGATAAACAGCCGTGACGTCATGCGGCGCTCTTCATGGGTGATGCGTGTCGACGGATAATGCGGCCCCGCCTCAACGATCAGCACATCATGTCCATGATCGGCGAGCGTCGCCGCCGCCACCGCCCCGCCCGCGCCGGAGCCGATGACGATGACATCGGCGGCCTCCGGAATTTGATCCGGCTCCAGAATATCGTTGTGCGTCAGGTCGCGGCCCGGAAATAACGTCACCGGCACCTCGCCGCCGCCGCGAGCGCGATGGGCTGGCAAAATATAGCCGATTTGCTGCAAAACCGGGTTGGCGCGATTGTCGTCTTCGCTGACACCCTCCCAATGGCCGTAATAGCCCGCATAGATGATGGAGCGGATGCGCGCGAGATCCTGCATCATGTCATTCTGCGTTCGTTGCAGGCGTTTCTCGATCCTCCGCGCGCGCCATTCCGGTCCGAAGATCAGAAAGAACGGTCCGCCCAGCACCAGACACAGCACATAGAGAATAAGGCCGATCTCACCCGGCTTCTTGCCCTCGATCATGCCGAACTGGCGCTGGATATTGGCGACCACCTGATCCGAGGAGATCGCCATATCGGCGCCATGGAACAAGCCTTCGGTAAAGGCCTTCAGGATCGCCGCCTGAACAACATTGAATGGTTTTCGCATCGCTCTCCCCGTGATGGAAAAGCAATCCTATGGTGATTTGAATCTTCTCATAAGGAAACATGCGGCATTCAAGCGATCCGCCCTTTTGGCGGCCTTTGCCGCGCATGTGGCTGTGCTATCAGTAAAATTTGAGGCGAATAAACCGGAAACGAGCTGATGAGGCGGGAGACCTCGCGGTAAACGCATCAAGCCCGGAGGCCGCGCTCAGGGGAAGAGACAGGCGCACATTACCGAGGCATCCAGATTGATGCTTCCTGCGCCTTTTGATCCACATCAACAACAGACGCCTCTTACGAGCGCAGACTGAACAAGTAGCGTTTCCTGTAACCGGTTTCATACTTCTGAATGGAAAGGGAAGCGTCTATGACCGCCGCCCAAAGAAAACGCACAAGACTCCTCATCTTCATCCTGCTTCTGGCTGCATTGCTTTTCGCAACAGGAGCCTTGTTCGCGCAGATGACGGCCCGCTCCGGCGAACAGCTCGACGCCAGCGACGTCACCGACGATATGGTGTTCCTGGCCGCCGGCGAGCTTTCCGTATCGGCAAAATCGTCGGACGACATTTTCGCAGCCGGCGGAGAGCTTTCAATCAACGGCGCACAAGCCGACCACATGATCGCCGCAGGCGGCGACATAACCGTTACGAAAGCCGCCTTTCACGATTTCGTCGTTGCGGGCGGCGATGTCGACCTGATCGATGCAGTGATCGCTGACGATCTCGTCGCCGCAGCCGGCGACCTTAATGTAAGAGCGGATTTTCGGGTCAACGGCTCCGCGGTTCTTTCAGGCGGCGACCTCACGATCGACGCGCCAATCGGCGGAGAGCTCCGCGCCGCCGGCGCCAGCGTGCGCCTGAACAGCGAGATTGGACAGGACGCCCATATTGTTGGCGAGGAAGTCTTTATCGGACCAGACGCTAGGATTGGGGGTGACTTACGCCACCGGTCCGGCAACATCCACATCGATCCAGCCGCTGTCGTGTCGGGAGAAATCATAGAGCTCGAGCGTCCGGCAAGACCCGACCTTGAAGCATGGGGCATGAAAGCGGCGGCGGCGCTCGCCCTGTTCGCGCTCGCCTTTCTCGTCGGCGTCGCCTTGCTGGTCATGGTCATTGCACTCGCCTTGCCCGCTCTTATGAACAGCGCGAGCGACGTGATCCGGGAAAAGCCGTTCTCCATGATCGGCACCGGCTTTCTTATTTCCATCGCCGCGCCTGTCGTGATCCTGTTTCTTCTCGCCACCATTTTCGGCATTCCACTCGCGCTTCTGATCGTCGTGATTTACGCCGCTGCTTGGCCCCTCGCCATTGCCGCCTTCGCTTATTTCACGGGCATGCAAGCGCGCCGGGCGATGACCAAGAATGTTTCCCCGCCCAGCGCTCCCGCGCGCGTCCTATGGTCGGCGCTGGCCATCATTGTCCTCGCGCTGATCTCGCTCATTCCCATATTGGGGGGACTTGTCTGGCTCATCGCCTCTGTCACCGGACTGGGAGCAGTCATGACAAAGGGTGGGAAAGCGCTTGCGCTTAAAGCGTGAAGAAGAAGCGATATTGGGCGAAGCGCGATCTGTGCGCCCGGCCTTCGTCATGTTCAAGAAAAGGAAATGGATTTTCTACGCTACACAGCTGTCATGAAGACGGTTATTGGGCGGTAAGTATTGGAGGGTTAAATTTTCGCAAGCCTCCTACTGGCCTCGGGCGCTCACAAATCCCTCCAATGAAACAATATCTTCAATCACCACTAATTTATCGTTCTTATTATTCCGACGAAGGAGCATCTCGTTGCCTTTTTTCATTTGCTCAACAATTTTCGGCCCGCCCTCTCGCGTCCAAGGAGTACAGCTATATCCATGACACGCAAGCTTGAACGGCTCATTTCCATCTATTTTAACCTCCATAGATTCACCGAAACGATTGATGCTTCTTAGTTCAAAGGAAAAATCCCAAGACCTTTCATCAACGATTATGACAAACCCAACGTCATATTCCCCCGCACGCTGAAATTGTTTTTGATAAACTGCCCAACACTCCTGCAGTTGCCCATATTTATCGACATTCGTGTGGCAGTGACGTTGCCAAATTTCGAAATCAACATCTGCAAAAAACTGTTCATGGGCAATGGCGTTGCTAGAGGCAACCATGGCCAAAACCGTTATCGCTGAAATTCGAAAGCGCATGGGGGCAAAGCCTTTTAGTTGTCGAGACCTCGCATCATAGCCCAAACCTGCCTTTTCGTGGAGCTTACGCCCTAAATGCCTCAAGCAAGGCGGAATACGCATATTGTCTGCATGAATGCTTCCCCTGGACACAATTTCGTTCAAGCTTCTGTGTACTGGCGTGGTGGGCGGTGACGGGTTCGAACCGCCGACCCTCTCGGTGTAAACGAGATGCTCTACCAGCTGAGCTAACCGCCCTCCCCGGACGCGCGAGGCCATGCTTGCGCGCGGGGCGCTCCTCCTAGCGTGGAGTGTGTCCGGGATCAATCGCCATGACGCAGAAACCACCCAAAACAAAACGCCGGCGGGTTATGACGTCCGCCGACGTTTTGAAATCAGTTATGAAGACGGGCCCTAGTTGAGCGCGTCTTTGAGGCCCTTGCCGGCCGAGAATTTCGGCTGGACCGACGCCGGGATCTGGATTGTCTCACCCGTGCGCGGATTACGGCCTTCGCGGGCCTTACGCTGGGCGGCAGAGAAGGTGCCGAAGCCTACGAGGCGCACATCATCGCCGGCCTTGAGGGCGTTGGTGATGGCGTCAAAGACCGCATCCACCGCTTTTCCGGCTTCCGCTTTGCTCATGTCCGCCATGTCGGCGACACGATCGATAAATTCGTTTTTGTTCATTCCTCCGGCCTTTCCGTTGTTTCGGGAGTTGAAAACTGTCGACCTCGGAGCGTTTTACTCGCCGTCGCGAGGCCAAAGCCAAGGAAAAATGGCGTAAAATAAGGCTTTCCTTTCCCCATAGGGGTTAAGCCTCTGATTTTGCTTGGCTATTCATTTATTGCTTTTTCGTTCGCAAAAGCGAAAAAGCCCGGAAAACAAGGGTTTCCAACGAAAAACCGCCCCCAAAAGGGGGCGGCCGATTCGTTTTGAGGGCGAAAAACGCCGCCTGGAGCGCCGGGCGAAAAAGTGGAAACCGGTTTTTCGCGCAACCGGCGCGACCATAAAATTGCTTTATGGCCGCCGCCGATCAATCCGCCGAGCCTAGTGGGTGACGACAGAGGCGCCGTCGCCGGCCTCTGACCCCGGCGCAGGCTCCACCGGCTCAGCCCATTCAATGGGCGTGAGCTTTTGCGTCAGAGCGTGGCCCAAGACCTCATCAACCGTCGAGACAGGGATGATTTTCAGGCCCTCTTTCACATTATCCGGAATGTCAGCGAGATCTTTTTCGTTCTCTTCCGGAATGAGCACGGTTTTAACCCCGGCCCGGAGCGCCGCAAGGAGCTTTTCCTTCAGGCCGCCAATGGCAAGCACCCGACCGCGCAGCGAGATTTCGCCGGTCATGGCGATATCCTTATGCACCGGCACGCCCGTGAGGACAGAGACGATCGCGGTCGCCATCGCAACGCCCGCGGATGGGCCGTCTTTCGGCGTCGCGCCTTCGGGCACGTGGATGTGAATGTCGGTCTTGTCGAAGACCGGCGGTTCAATGCCAAAGGCGGTCGCCCGGCTGCGCACGTAAGACGACGCCGCAGAGACGGATTCCTTCATCACATCCTTCAAATTGCCCGTCGGGGTCATCTTGCCCTTACCCGGCATTTTGACGCCTTCGATGGTGAGAATCTCACCGCCGACGCTGGTCCAGGCAAGGCCCGTTACGACGCCAACCTGATCTTCGCGGTCGATCTCGCCATGACGGTATTTTTGAACGCCGGCATAGTCGCCGAGATTGTCAGCGGTGACGGCAACTTTTTCCGCCGCGCCGGTTTCAAGATCGCGCACCGCCTTGCGCACGAGCTTGGAGAGTTCACGCTCAAGGTTCCGGACGCCCGCTTCGCGGGTGTAAAGGCGGATCAAGGCCATCAGACCATCATCGTCGATGGACCATTCATCTTCCTTCAACCCATGGTTTTCCAAGAGCTTCGGAATCAAATGCCGGCGTGCAATCTGCAGCTTCTCATCTTCCGTGTACCCCGGAATGCGTATGATCTCCATCCGGTCCAGAAGCGGCTGCGGCATGTTGAGCGAGTTCGCCGTCGTAATGAACATCACGTCGGAGAGGTCGTAATCGACTTCGAGATAGTGATCTGAAAAGGTCGAGTTCTGCTCGGGGTCGAGCACTTCCAGAAGCGCCGACGCAGGGTCGCCGCGGAAGTCCTGACCCATCTTGTCGATCTCATCCAGAAGGAAGAGCGGGTTCGACTTCTTCGCCTTCTTCATGGACTGAATGATCTTGCCCGGCATCGAGCCGATATAGGTGCGGCGGTGACCGCGGATTTCCGCCTCGTCGCGCACGCCCCCGAGGGACACCCGCACGAATTCGCGGCCCGTGGCTTCGGCGATCGATTTGCCGAGCGAGGTCTTGCCGACGCCCGGCGGGCCGACGAGGCAAAGGATCGGACCTTTGAGCTTGTTCATCCGCTTTTGCACAGCGAGATATTCGACAATCCGCTCCTTGACCTTCTCAAGGCCGTAATGATCGGTGTCGAGCACCTCCTCCGCCTTGGCGAGGTCTGTTTTCACCTTCGACCGGTTGTTCCACGGGATCGAGGTCAGCCAGTCGAGATAATTGCGGACGACCGTCGATTCCGCCGACATCGGCGACATCTGGCGCAGCTTTTTCAGCTCCGCCTCGGCCTTGGTCTTGGCTTCTTTCGACAGCTTGGTTTTCTTGATCTTGTCTTCGATCTCGGAAAGCTCGTCGCGGCCGTCATCGGTCTCGCCAAGCTCCTTCTGGATCGCTTTCATCTGTTCGTTGAGATAATATTCGCGTTGCGTCTTCTCCATCTGGCGTTTGACGCGATTGCGGATTTTCTTCTCAACCTGAAGGACGCTCATTTCGCCTTCCATAAAGGCGTAGACGCGCTCCAGCCGCTCGGCGACGCCGGCGATCTCGAGCAGTTCCTGTTTTTCGTTAATCTTGATGTTGAGATGCGACGCAACCGTATCGGCAAGCTTTGCATAATCGTCGATCTGGCTGATCGACACGATGACTTCCGGCGGCACGCGCTTGTTGAGTTTCACATAGGACTCAAACTGCGCAACGACAGAGCGCGACAGCGCTTCAAGCTCCGCCTCATCGCTCTCGCCTTCTTCAAGATAAACGGCTTCCGCCTCGAAATAGTCATCGGTGCGGACATAATTTTGAATAGTGGCGCGCGCTTCGCCCTCAACAAGCACTTTGACCGTGCCGTCGGGCAGTTTCAAAAGCTGCATCACCGAGGCGACAACCCCGACATCGTAAATGTCTTCAATTTCCGGATCGTCGTCGCTGGCGTCTTTTTGCGCCACAAGCAGTATCTTCTTGTCGTTCTGCATGACGTTTTCGAGCGCCGTCACGGATTTCTCGCGCCCCACAAACAGGGGGACGATCATGCCCGGAAACACGACAATGTCGCGTAGCGGCAGCACGGGATATGTTACGGTATCGCTCATTCATCACTCCTTGAAGGCGCGCCTGACATAGTAGCACACGCCGGATTTTCTCGCGCCCGTCTCCACATTGGGCGGCGGTTCGCCTTTTTGCGCAACGCTTGATGAAAGCCGCCGCGCCTGACACCGAAATCGCCTTTTGCATGGAAGAATGCGGATGGCCGGTGAAAAAGGCTCCTCGCCACCATAAGACAACGGCCGCGAATACGCAGTTAATGTGGCGGTCTTTGACGCAATTTCAAGTCGGCGGGAACGCGCTGTTTTTCCTCAAATTCCATGAAAAACGCCGCCCCGGAGCCCGTTCGGGAAACCAACAAACTCTATGAAAGCCAATAGTCAGACGTCTGAGGCCAAAACCCCATGCGTCTCGGGCTCCAATTAAAAAGAATAAGAGCCTGAGCCGCATCGTGTCCGGGCGTACAGACGTCTGATTACCTAAGTGCTGCGTCTGTAGCCGAATTTCCGCTCAGGCTCTTGGGGGGAGCGGCGCTCAAATTTTACCCAAACGGAGCCTTGCGCGTTACGCGCTCGCATCCGCCTCCATCGCTTCCTTGTCGCGGTCGGCGTAGATGTAGAGCGGTGTGGCGTTGCCCTCGACGACTTCGCCGTTGACCACAACTTCCACAACGCCTTCAAGGGTCGGCAGTTCGAACATCGAATCGAGCAGAATGCCTTCCATGATCGAGCGAAGGCCGCGGGCGCCGGTCTTGCGCGCAATCGCTTTGCGGGCGATCGCCGATTTGGCGTCGTCGGTGAAGGTGAGCTTCACATCCTCCATCTCGAACAGACGCTGATACTGCTTGATCAGCGCGTTCTTCGGCGAGGTCAGGATCTGGATCAGCGCGTCCTCGTCGAGATCTTCGAGGGTGGCGATGACCGGCAGACGGCCGACAAATTCAGGGATGAGACCGAATTTAAGGAGATCTTCGGGCTCGACTTCCTGAAGAATGGCGCCGATGCGGCGATCGTCTTCGCTTTTCACTTCCGCGCCGAAGCCAATGGACGACCCCTGGCCGCGGCCGGCGATGACTTTTTCGAGGCCCGCAAAAGCGCCGCCGACGATGAACAGGATGTTCGTCGTGTCGACCTGCAGGAATTCCTGCTGCGGATGCTTGCGCCCGCCCTGGGGCGGCACGGAAGCGACAGTGCCTTCCATGATCTTCAACAGCGCCTGCTGCACGCCCTCGCCCGAAACGTCACGGGTGATCGACGGATTGTCGGATTTACGCGAAATCTTGTCGACCTCGTCGATATAGACGATGCCGCGCTGTGCGCGCTCGACATTGTAGTCCGCAGACTGCAGGAGCTTCAAAATGATGTTTTCGACATCCTCGCCCACATAACCGGCTTCGGTCAGCGTCGTGGCGTCGGCCATGGTGAACGGCACATCAAGAATACGGGCCAGCGTCTGCGCGAGCAGCGTTTTACCCGACCCCGTAGGACCGATCAGGAGAATGTTCGACTTCGCGAGCTCAACGTCATTGTTTTTCGCTGCGTGGTTCAGTCGCTTGAAGTGGTTATGCACCGCCACGGACAGGACGCGTTTCGCCTGTTTCTGGCCGATGACATAATCATCGAGAACCTTGTGAATTTGCTGAGGGCTCGGAACGCCGTCCGTGGCCTTCACCAGCGAGGATTTCGATTCTTCACGGATGATGTCCATACAAAGCTCGACGCATTCATCGCAGATGAACACCGTCGGGCCCGCGATCAGTTTCCTGACCTCGTGCTGGCTCTTGCCGCAGAAAGAGCAGTAAAGGGTGTTTTTCCCGTCACCGCCGCTGCTTTTGCCGCCGATCTTGCTCACTATAACCGCACTCCTTCGTCGGCGCCGCGCCCGAATCCCTTACGAGCCGCACCCTTCATTATCTTACTGGCGCTAGGCGCCGCGAAGATGACGCCTTTCGGTCGCCTCTACCCCGCCTAGCTGCACGATCGGCGCCAAGGTCACTCAGACCACCCGCCATAGGACCATATTCCGCCCGAACCAATCAAGGAACCATTTCCCCTTTGCCTTAACGGATATGGTGAATTTTCCGTTCCTTACGACTCCGCCGGCGCACTGCGTTCGTTCAAAACCTTGTCAATCAAACCGAAGGAAACCGCCTCTTCAGGGTCCATGAAGTGGTCCCGATCAAGGGTTTTCTCAATGGTTTCATAGGATTGGCCAGTGTGATGGACATAAATCTCGTTCAGCCGGCGCTTGATTTTGATAATATCCTGGGCGTGGCGCTCAATATCGGAGGCCTGGCCCTGGAATCCGCCTGAAGGCTGGTGGACCATGATCCGGGAATTGGGCAGCGAGAAGCGCATGTCCTTTTCCCCAGCCGCCAGGAGCAGCGAGCCCATGGAGGCGGCCATGCCGACGCACATGGTCGAGACCGCCGGGCGGATATAGCGCATGGTGTCGTACATCGCGAGGCCGGCCGAGACCGAACCGCCCGGGCTATTGATATAAAAGGCAATTTCCTTCTTGGGGTTTTCCGCCTCAAGAAACAGAAGCTGGGCGATGATGAGCGTCGAAACCTGGTCGTGCACCGGCCCGGAGAGGAAAATAATCCGCTCTTTCAGGAGCCGCGAATAAATGTCGTAGGCGCGCTCGCCCCGGCTCGACTGCTCGACCACCATGGGGACGAGCGTGTTCATGTAAATATCCAGGGGGTCTTTCATCGACATCCTTCCTTAAGCGTCTTTATGCCTGTGCGGCCTGTTTCTCACCAGTTCCGGAAGGCGTGAGGCGGGTCCTTCCGGTTAAAATTCTTCCTTAAGATGGGGGCTCCGGCGCGCGGCGCCAGCCCTCATTTTGCGCAGCCTAGCGCGCGCCGCTTAAGCGAGGGTTATTCTTTTGAAAATGCAAGGAATTGATTGCTCCCGTTCCGAAACCGGAACGATCGGACGCATGTGGCCGGAGCTGAACTGAGCTGAACTGGGCTCAACGGCGAAAAGCGTCCCGCATCGGGCAGCGTAAATGCCGGGTTAATCCGCCGCATCCCGCTTTGGATCCGAGAGCCGGGCCTCATGACGGCGGCGCACCCGCCCGCGCTGGGCGGCGGCGACCTGATCGAGAAAGCCGGGATCGCCCGCCAGCGCCGCCAGCCTCGCCCCCAGCGCCTTCAGCCGTTCGGCCAGCGCCTCGCGCCCGCCGGGCTGGTCGGGACTGGGCAGATCGTCGCGAAACAGGCTGTCGCGGATCGAGGCGGTCTCCATCAGATCGAAGAGCGCCAGCCCGTTCATTGGAAACACCGAGAAAGTGACGTGAAGGCTGAGCCCCGTGCTGGCCAGCGCATCATGATACTGCCCGCGCGGGACATACATCAGATCGCCGGGCCGCATGACTTGTTCAAACAGAACCTTGCCCTTCGCCTGGTTATGCATCTCCTGAAGGTTCGGCCGCGGCGACGGTTGGCCGACAGGATTGTCAATGCGGCCTTCATAAACACGCCAGTTCTTTTCGCCGGCGATGTGAAAGGCGAAAACCTCGTGGTCGTCATAATGGCTGTCGAAAGCCTGATGGCCGCCGCGCGAACAATAAACATTGGCGCTTGCAAAGCCGAGAAGAGAAGCTTCGAGCGCCGTCGCCACCGCGCGCAAGGCGGGCGTCGTGTTTTCGATTTCATTCAACACGATGGAAGCGCCGCGTTCAAACAACGCCTCGACGCGCGCCGGGTCCGGGCGACGCACGACGCCTTCAAGCGACTGCACCGGCGTGAAAATCTGATCTTGCGGAATGGGCGCGCGGTCAGCCCACATTTTCAAAGTTTGCTCATTCCAGAGCGAACCTTGCGACACCAGACGATTGAGGTCGGCGACGGAAAAGATTTCCGCGCGCGCGCCCGCAGCCGGAATATGAAGCGGCTTTTTGCGGTAATATTCTGCGAAAAACCCGTCGCGGCTCACCGGCGCCAGAATGTCGTCAAAGTCGAGAATGCGCGCCTCCCGCCCAATCCTTTAACGAAAAACGGCGGCGGTAATCCGCCGCCGCTTCAGTAATCAGGATAGCAGGCCCTCAAGGCCCGGATCAACGCAAGCGCGTGACCCTTGCTACGCCATTAGAGATCGCCGTCCGGCTCTTCCATCAGCTTTTCCTTGCTGACGGTTTTGTCGGTCACTGTAGCGCGCTCGATAATGTAATCGACGACTTTTTCTTCGAACAAGGGCGCGCGCACCTGCTGAATGGCTTGCGGATTCTTCTGATAGAATTGCAGCACTTCCTGCGGCGAAATGTTCTGCCCCTGCATCTGCATATACTGGGCTTCCTGAATCGCCTGACGCTGGATCGCCTGCTGCAGCTCTTCTGACGGAACCTTCACATCGGCGCGCTTGCCGATTTCCGCGAGGACTAGCCCAAGGCGCACACGGCGCTCGGCGATCTTGCGATACTCTTCTTTCAGTTCATCGTCGGTCTTGTCTTTGTCTTCTTCATCGCGCTCTGTCGATTCCACCTGGCGCCAGATCTGGTCGAACTCGCCGTCGACCATGCCCTGCGGCAGTTCGAAGTCGTGGGCCTCATCGAGCTTGTCGAGAAGCGTGCGCTTCAGATGGCTGCGCGACAACTCTTTGTACTCGTTCTCAATGCGCTCCCTGATGCGCTTTTGCAGATCGTCGAGGCTTTCAAGGCCGACTTTCTTGGCGAGCTCATCGTCGATCGCCGCCTCTTCCGGCGCGCGCACTTCATGAACCTTCACATCAAAGACCGCCTCTTTTCCGGCGAGGTCCTTGGCGTGGTATTCTTCCGGGAACGTGACTTTCACTTCCACGTCGTCATCGGTCTTGGCGCCGATGAGCTGGTCTTCAAATCCGGGGATGAACTGGCCGGAACCCAGCACAAGCTCAAAGCCTTCGCCCTTGCCGCCGTCGAACTCAACGCCGTCGATCTTGCCGACGAAATCAATCAGGACCTGATCTTTTTCCTTGGCCTTGGCGGTCTTGCCGCGCGCCTTGTAGCTCAGCTGCTGTTCGGCAACCTTGGAAAGCGCCTCGTCCACATCGGTGTCGGGAACTTCCGCGACCGGACGGGTCAGCTTCAGGGTTGAAACATCCATGGGATCGAATGACGGCAGGATTTCCGCGTGCAGATCATATTCAAGATCGGCTTTGCCTTCGATCACGTCGTCGATTTTCGAGGTCAGTTCAGGACGCGGCGTTGTCGCCGGCTGAAGATCACGCTCCGAGAACGCTTTCTGCGAGGTTTCCGTGACAATGTCCTGGATGATCTCGCTCATCATCCCTTTGCCATAGAGCTTCTTGAGATGAGAGATCGGCGCCTTGCCTTTACGGAAGCCTTTCAGGTGGACGCGGCCCTTCACTTCCTGAAGCTTGGTGACAAGTTTCTTGTCGAGCTCCTCGGCGGAGACCTTTACCTGAAACTTGCGGTCGAGCCCTTCGGCGCTTTTCTCAATGACTTCCATTTTTGTCTCGTCTCTAAAATGCCGGTCTCGGCCGGCTGATTCCTGTCTTTCGTCTCGCCCGCCGGGCCAGCGGCCGGCGGCGATTGGTGCGGATGAGAGGACTCGAACCTCCACGCCTCACGGCGCCAGAACCTAAATCTGGTGCGTCTACCAGTTCCGCCACATCCGCAACGCTCGGAGCGCCAAATCCACGCGCAAAGCAAAAGCGGGCCGGCGCGGCTGCGGCGGCCCCCTCGCGAGCGCGCTTCTATAGCAGAGAAAACCTTCCTGTCGAGGCGTCGGAACCCGGTTCCCGGGCCAAATTCTGCGAATTTCGCCCGGGTTTACAGTTTACGCGTTTTCTTGCGGCCAACCGGCTTCCACTTGACCGGAAAACGCTAGGAGAGCCGTTTTTCGAACCACATGACGTCATGGTAACGGCCGAATTTCCGCCCGACCTCATGGTAAGTCCCGATCTCCTTGAAGCCGAACCGCTGATGGAAGCGGATCGAGGCGTCATTAGGGAGGGCGATCCCAGCATAGGCCCGGTGGACGTCCTCGGCCGCCAGCTCGGAAAACAGGCGTTCATAGAGCGCCCGGCCGACCCCGCGCCCGGCGAGATCCGGCGCCGCGTAAATCGTCGTCTCGACGGAGGTCGAGTAGGCTTTCTTGGCCTTGAACGCCATCGACCCGGCATAGCCGGCGAACGCCCCTTCGAGTTCAGCGACAAAAAGCCGGTGCGGGCCCTCTTCCGAGAACTGGGCGAACCAGGGCTCGCGCGCCTCGGTGGTGAAGGCGCCCACATCGAAGGTGACGGCCGTCGTCTCCACGAAATGATTATAAAGCGCCGTGATCGCCTCAAGGTCGCGCCGCTCAGCGCGCCTGACGGAAACCTTGCTCATTGTTGCGCGCCGCCGCCGCCGCCGGGCTGGGCCCCGGCCTGTGATCCTTGCTGCGGCTCCTGCTGGGGCGCTTGTTGCTGGGCCTGTTGTTGTGGAGGGGCAAAAAGCTGGCGGAGGACCGCCGGAACCGCGCCCGGCAGGTCCTCGGCGATGAGGCCCGGCCCGGCGACCTGCCCCGCGGCGCCGTGAATCCAGACGCCCGCCCCGGCCGCCGCGAAGCCATCCATGCCCTGCGCCCGCAATCCCGCGATAAAGCCGGCAAGAACATCGCCCGCCCCCGCGGTGGCGAGATCGGGCGGCGCATTGGCGTTGATGAGAACACGGGCGCCGGCTTCATTCGGCGGCGCGGCGATGACGGTGTCGGCCCCTTTAAGAACCACCACGCACCCCGCCCTGGCGCTTGCAGCGCGCACGGCGGCAAGCTTGCCCTCGCCTTCCTGCAACAGCTTGAACTCTTCAGGAAACAATCTGGCGAACTCGCCGGTGTGCGGCGTCAGCACATCCTCGGGCCGTAACGCCGAAAACACCGCCGCCGGATCGTCGGCGAAACTCGTCAGCGCGTCAGCGTCGAGCACGGCGCCCGCCTTGCTGTTCAAAATCGCCAGCACATTTTCTTTCGTTTTCTCGCCAACGCTATTTGCCGGACCGGCGATAACGCACATGGGAATGCGCTCCGCATCTTTCAGATGCGCGGCGAGATGATCGGCGTTATCCGAAACACGCAGCATAATCGCGGTGAGATGCGCCGCGTGAACGGGCGCTGCTTCCTGCGGCGACAACACGGTCACGAGCCCCGCGCCGATGCGCAGCGCCCCCTCCGCGGCAAGCCGGATCGCGCCGGTGTTCAAGGGCCCGCCGGACACCGCCATGACAGAGCCGCGGGTATATTTATGCCCGCCCCATTGCGGCCGCGGAAACAAGGCGCCCCAAAGCGCCGGGTGATTCTCAAAGGTCTCAACGCCCGCCTTCATGGTCGCTTCATCGCTGATTCCGATATCGGCGATGTCGACGGCGCCGGCGAGCGCACGTCCCGGAAACAGAAGATGCCCCGGCTTTCGCGCCTGAAAGGTGATGGTGCGCGCCGCCTGAACCGCCGTTCCCATCACCGCGCCGGTGTCAGCGTTGACGCCCGACGGCAGGTCGATGGCGAAAACCGGCGCGGGGGCCGCGTTCATCGCCTCAATGGCCGCCTTGGGGGCGCCCTCAACCTCACGCGCGAGCCCGGTGCCGAAGATGGCGTCGACGATCAGCCCGGCGCCGTTCAACACATTCGGTGAAAAAGGCGCGATCTCGCCTTCATAAAGATCGGCCATGAGCCTGGCGTCCCCTTTCAGGGCCTCGCGATCGCCGATGAGGCCGAGGCGCACGCTCCATCCGGCACTCGCCAATTCCCGCGCAACCACAAAACCGTCGCCGCCATTATTGCCGGGACCGCAGACCACCGCCACGGGACGGCGCGACCAGGCGCGCTGAATAAGCTCGGCGGCGCGTTCGCCCGCCGTCTCCATCAGCGCGGCCGACGCCGTTCCGGCATCCATCGCGGCCTGTTCAGCGGCGCGCATTTCCTCGGCCGAGAGCACAAGATATGGATTCACGAGGGTTAGCCGCCTTTCGAATTGAACAATCTGGTGTAAAAAGACTTTAGCAAAGTTCCGGGACCAATCCCAAGCTAACAGATCGCGAGCCGTCATGAAGAAAATCGAAGCCATCATCAAGCCGTTCAAACTCGACGACGTCAAAGAGGCGCTTCAGGAACAGGGCCTTCAAGGCATGACCGTGACCGACGTGCGCGGCTTCGGCCGTCAAAAGGGGCATACGGAGCTTTACCGCGGCGCGGAATATGTCGTGGACTTCCTGCCCAAAGTGAAGATCGAACTGGTCGTCGATGACGGACAGGTCGGACGCGCTGTCGAGGCGATCAAGAACGCCGCCCATTCAGGCCGGATCGGCGACGGCAAGATTTTCGTCTCAACGATTGACGACGCCGTGCGCATCAGGACGGGTGAAACGGGCAGCGACGCGATTTAGCGATTTCACTTTCAGTTAAAAACAAAGGGCGCCGATGGCGCCCTTTTTTGTCTTCGGTTCGCATTAAAGCAGAGATCAAGATGCTTTCCGCTTGCGACCGGCAAGGCGGAATAGCCCGAGCCCCGCCAGCATCAATGGAAACGCCGCCGGCAGGGGAACAGCAGAATCGATCTGTTCTACAATGAAGCGATCATATGCGAGGCGTGTGTTGTAAAATTCTCCCGCATTGCTGGCGTTCCCAAACGCCAACGTAATAATAAACTCCGTATATAAAGACGGATTAAACAGATCAGCGCTAAGGTCTCTACTGTTGAGTGCAGCTCCAGACGTATCCTTAAATTGCAGTTCGATGAGAGCAAGATCAAAGTCTTCCGGCGCAGAATTTCTATATTGAACAAAAAGATAGTCATCCCCGTCTGGCGGCGCATTGTTCAAGACGCCCGCGGTAACAGGCACCGTCGGAATCAAATACGACCCAACATAGCCATCAAAAGAACCGCCAGCATAACGGCTTGAATATGAACTCGCCGGTGTTTGATCCGCTGCCTGGTCGTCGATTACGAAGGAAATTTCAAAGGCGTCTCCAACCTCAAATGGTACTATCATAGGGTCAATACTGAGCGCGAATATCTGACTCACCTCACCGGAGACCGTAACCCTGAACAACGCAGCTTGCGCCGACGCAGAACCAAATACGAAAAAGGCAAGACCCAATAGAAAATGACGCATGATGCTCTCAATACTCTCGCTGGTTTGAACGTTTGCTAATCTGCATAGCGCAAGCGCAAAGTCTAGGCATGATCTCTGGAGAGTTTTTAGGAGTAAAACCCGTATAGGGCGAAAGATCCTCGGTGGATTTTACATGATTGAGCGAAGATCTTCTCGACATTGCCGTCACGATCTCAATCTCAGACAACGACCGGCGGCGGGCCGTAGTATAAGGCCAAACCGGAACCCGTGGATAAATTTTCACGACCTTTTTTCCTGCCGTATACTGCCTGGCAGTCCGGACATTGAGAGGCGGTGAGGCCTGCCGTTCCCATCGGTCCGGATTGCGGCGCGCAGGGCGCGAGGGTTGCGAAACGGAAACCGTCGCGCGCTGGCCGGTCGCAGAGCTCGGGCTTTCTGGCGGCTTAACTCTGGCGCGTAGAAAACGTCAGGGGTCGTCATTACGGCCGGGCCCGCCGACGCTGAACAACGCCGCAAATGCGGGGCGTGATGCGCCCTTAACTTAAAAGTGCGATGGACGTTTCACGCCCCGCACCTCTCTATTCTTTACGTTCGGGCTCGCCGGAGCCGCGGCGGAAGTTGGGGTGTGTTTATTGCTCCGACTATCCCGGCGAAGGCCGGGATCCAGCTAAGGAATGTGCCGGGCGAAGCCCGACTTTTTATCTGGACTGGGCCCCGGCCTTCGCCGGGGTGATCGGAAATGAAGGACCCTAAATACGCAGCCAATCCCGTACGAACGCGGCCCTCACGCCGCAAGCGGCTCAATGAGATGCGGACCGTCATGGCGCGGCGAGTTCACCTCCGTCGAAACGGCGTGGGACGACCAGAAACCCGGCGGCGGCGGCGTCAGCAATCCTTCAAGGCTGACCATGTCGCGCTCATCAGCTTCAAGCCAGAGCTTGTAGGATTCCGGCGCGATCACCACCGGCTCGCGGCTATGGAGGCCCGCCATGTCCTTGCCGGCCGCAACGGTGAGGATCGCCAGCGTGTCGATTTCACCGCCATCGGGATCGACCGCCGTCTCCCAGATGCCGGCGAGGCCAATAAGTCCCTCTTTGCGTTTGTGTATGGCGAAAGGCTGTTTGGCTTTGGCGGGCCGCGCCTGCCATTCGTAAAAGCCGTCGGCGGGAACAAGACAGCGGCGGCGGCGAAAAGCGTTTTTGAAACTTGCTTTTTCAAGCACCGTTTCGCTGCGCGCATTGATGAGCGGGCGCTTGGCGAGATTTTCCAGAAACTCGCCCTTCGCCCAGGACGGAACGAAGCCCCAGCGCATCAGGGAATATTCCCGCGCATGGCGCGCGCTCATGCGGATCGCCGCCACGGGTTGGGTCGGACAGATATTGTAGCGCGGCGGAAAATTATCGCGCACGGGAACGCCGAAATGCTCGCCGACTTCCGCCGGGGCCGATTTGAGGTAGAACCGTCCGCACATCCCGCGCCTGTCCCTTCTGCTATCCACGCTATGACGATAATGATGATCAGACGTTCCTCGCCAAATCACGATACGCCGCCGGCGCGATTCTTTAAGAACAAGAGCCTGCACGGCATGAAGATCCGGCCGGCGAGCATCTGTCCATCTTTGCCCCGCGGCGTTGCCTGCCTATGATCAGGGCTCTTGGAGAATACGGACAATTATGAGCAGCCGGGAAAATATTTTCACCAGCGCCATTATCAGTGTCGGGGCTGTGGTGTTTCGCGGCGACGAGGCGCTCGTGATCCGGCGCGGGCGCGAGCCCCTGAAAGGCCAGTGGTCGATCCCCGGCGGCAAGGTGGATTACGGCGAGCGGCTTCATGACGCCGTCGCCCGGGAGGTGCGCGAGGAAACCGGGATCGAGATCAGGGTGCTGGGCCTTCTCGACGTCTTCGAGAGCCTGCCCGCCGTGGAAGGCGCGCCGCATTACGTCATGATCGACTATGTGGCCGAATGGATCTCGGGCGAGCCGGTCGCCGGGGACGATGCAGACGAGGCTGAATTTGTCCGCTTTGAAGAGGCCAAAGCCCGGATTTCCTGGGACACTACGCGCCGGGCCATGGACCGCGCGGCCGCATGGCGCGGCAAATTCGGAAATTCGTCATAATCCGGCTATATTTGCCGTGAATTAGGAGCGCCATGTCCCGTCGCATCATCATCGCTGGTCTCGCTTTGCTGGCCGCGCCTTTCTCCATGGCGTCGGCGCAGGATTTTGAAACCTATCAGCAGCGTCAGCGCGATCTTTCCGCGCTCGCGGAGCTCTTTGGCGAATTGCACCATCTCCGGCGCACTTGCGATCCGCGTTATGAGGCCGATGTCTGGCGCGAGCGCATGAAAAAAATGATCGAGCTCGAAGAACCCCAGGACGCCGAACGCGAACAACTCGTGCAGGGATTTAACAAAGGCTATCGCAACGCGCAGCGGCGTTATCCGGGTTGTGACCGTCGCGCGCGCGATTACGCCGCCGGGCGCGCCGCGCAAGGCGACGCCATCGTCACGCGCCTGACCGAGGCCTTGCGTCAAGAACAGGAAGCCGAGAGCTTTACGGCGTCGCCTTATGTAATAACGCCGGCGACGGAACAATAAGCTGATTTCGTGAGACGGTTTTTAAGAACCGGCCAGCCGCCAGGTCAGTTTTTCTCCGGCGTGAAACGGCGTCAGGCGCGCATCGTCGGGCCCCACCGCATCCGGAACGATTATTTCCGTTCGCTCCAGCGCAACCTCGCCTTCATTGAGCGGGAGTCCATAAAAGCGCGGCCCGTATTCGGAGGCGAAGGCCTCGAACTTGTCGAGGGCGCCCTCCTCTTCGAAGACCGCCGCGTAACTCTCCAGCGCGAAGGGCGCATTGAAGATGCCGGCGCAACCGCAAGCCGATTCCTTCGCCTCAATCGCGTGCGGCGCCGTGTCGGTGCCGAGAAAGAATTTCGGCGACCCGGATATAGCTGCCGCGCGCAAGGCCAGCCGGTGCTGTTCGCGCTTCGCGACCGGAAGACAGTAATGATGCGGCCGGATGCCGCCCTGAAAAATGGCGTTGCGATTGATGTGCAAATGATGAGGCGTAATCGTCGCCGCGATAGTCGGTCCGGCGGCGTTCACAAAATCCACGGCGTCAGAGGTGGTGATATGTTCGAAGACGACTTTGAGTGCGGGGAAATCCGAAACCACTTTTTTCATGACGCGGTCAATGAATACCGCTTCGCGATCGAAAATATCGACATCGCCGTCGGTGACCTCGCCATGCACGAGCAACGGCATGCCGATGTGCTGCATGACGTCCAGAACGGAATAGATGTTTGCGATATCGGTGACGCCGAAACTGGAATTCGTTGTCGCGTTCGCGGGATAAAGTTTACAGGCGGTGAAAACGCCAGAAGCGTGGCCGCGCTCGACCTCTTTGGCGTCAAGACTGTCGGTCAGATAACAGGTCATCAGCGGCGTGAAGTCGAGCCCCTCGTCGACCGCCGCCATAATGCGCTTGCGATAGGCCTCAGCCGCCTGCGCAGTTGTGACCGGCGGAACCAGGTTCGGCATCACGATGGCGCGCGCAAACTGGCGCGCGGTGTAGTTCACAACTGTTTCCAGCATGGCCCCGTCACGCAGATGCACATGCCAGTCATCGGGCCGGCGGATTACAAGACGGTCCGTCACACGGTCTCCTGATCGTTGGTTTTCGCCATGGCCCGCCTTGTAGGCCGGGGGACGACGGCCGCACAAGAGCCCCTTTGATTATTGGCGAAAGCCCCTTACATCCGCGCTTATGACCAACCCTGCCCCGCTTCCCGACCGCGCCGTCATTCGCCTCACCGGCGAAGACCGATTCTCATTCTTGCAGGGGATCATCACCCAGGATGTGGAGCGGCTCAAAACCGCGCCGGCGATCTTCTCGGCCCTACTGACGCCGCAGGGGAAAATCCTGTTTGATTTTTTCATCGCCAGCGATGGCGATGCGCTGTTGATCGACTGTTTTACGGATGCTGCGGCTGCGCTTCTCAAACGTCTCACGCTCTACAAGCTGAGGGCGAAAGTCAGCCTTGATCTTGCGGAAGACCTCAAGGTCGTCGCCAGCGCCGAGAAGATTGAAAACGGCTTTCCTGACCCGCGCCATACAAAGCTTGGCTGGCGCGCTATCGTTAGCGAAACAGCAGAAGGCGCAAACAGAGAGTATGACCGCGCGCGCATCGCGCTCGGCGTCCCCGATTTCGGAAAAGACTTCAGCGCCGATGAGGTCTTTCTTCTCGACGTCAATTACGACCTGCTCAATGGCGTGAACTACAAAAAAGGGTGCTTTGTCGGTCAGGAAGTCACCAGCCGCATGAAGCGCAAGGGCGATGTGCGGCGCCGGACGCTGATCGCTAAGTTTGACGGACCGGCGGCGGAGAAAGGCGCGCCAGTCACCGCAGGCGGCTCAACCCTCGGCGAAACGATGAGCGCCGCAGATGGCGTCGCCCTCGCGATCATCCGTCTCGACCGTTGGGAGAAGGCGAAAGCCAAAGGAACGCCCATAGAATGCGGCGGCAAGCAACTGCTTTTGGAGATTCCAGACTATCTCGAACAGGGCTAGGTTCCTCGGTGGTCTGAAGATCACAACTATAAGGAGGACCCGTCATGACGCCCACCGCAACCGCCCTGCTCGCCTACGCGTCCTGGTTCATATTGCTGCTCCTGTTTCTTGCCATCGTGCGCACATCGCTGGTGATGCAGGGAAAGCGCGCATCGAATTCCTTCGCCCCATCCGGCGACGATATGGAAGGGTTCGCAAAGCGTCTCACCCGCGCGCACGCCAATTGTTATGAAAATATGGGTCTCGTGGCCGCGGTGCTGCTTTATGCGATCGCAACCGGTCAAACAGCGCTGACCGACGGCCTCGCCTATATGTTTCTCGGCGCGCGCGTCGCCCAATCCGTCACCCATCTCATTTCGACAAACCGGCTGTTCGTTTTTCTGCGATTTGCATTTTTCGTGGTGCAAGTCCTTATCCTGATCTTCTGGCTCTTAAAGCTTTTCCACCACATCTGAGCGGGTTCGGGAACCACCAGTCTTTTCTCCTGTTCGCTGAGCAACGCTCGATTGGGCGCTGTTACAGAGGAAAAGGATGAGATACGCGATTTTACTCGCGGCCAGTTCCACGCTGGCCGTCGCCTGTGCGCGGGATGAACCCGTTGAAAACGAACCGAAACCCGGCGAGATCGTCGAGGAAAGCGCTGAGGATGTCGGCGAAGGCGCCGCCCGTGTCGGCGAAGAAATTTCCGCCGCCGCCAGCGAAGCCGCCGATACTGCCGGAGACTTTATCGAAAACGAATTGTCCCAGGCGAACGCCCGGGGCTTTACGGTGCGTAATATCATCGGTGAATCCGTGCGCGGCGAAGACCGTCTGGCGATCGCCGAGATTGACGATCTCCTGTTCAGCCGGGATGGCGCCCTGCGCGCCTTCATACTGAAAGATGGCGCGTTTTTGGGCCTGGGCGGCGATCCGGCGACAATCACCGCGGACCGGTTCGCCTTCGCCATCAGCGGCGATGGCGATATTGCTGTCACGGTCGCTATGACCGATGGAGAACTTCGCCAGATGACTGAATCCCTCGCCTATCATCCCACGGGCGGCCTGATTCAAAACCCGGGCGATATGATGAGCGTCTCGGAATTGATCGGGGCTCCGGTCGTCAACGAAAATGGCGATAAGGTCGCGGACATGTTTGACATTATTCTTGCCGATCCCGGTCGCTTTGAAACGGCTGTTCTCTCCGTGGGCGGGCTCGGCGCGCTCGGCAACCGCCTTGTCTCTGTGGATATGACGTCGCTGCTTGTTGACGACAACACCGGCGTCATCCGCGTGGTTACGGCGCCTGACTTCGGCGCGATGCCGACATTCGAATATTGATCTTGCAATATTGATTTTAAGAGGCTGGCGGCCTTACCTGTCGGAAAACAATGACGAGGTTTTCCGTGGTGAAGTCCGCCGGCTCTAAAGCCCCCAATCTCCAAACCTCTTGCCTTTGGGCGCCGCTCGATGACGCGCTCTATCGTGAATATCACGACACAGAATGGGGTGTGCCGGAATATGATGACCGGGCGCTGTTTGAAAAACTGATCCTGGATGGATTTCAGGCCGGTCTCTCCTGGCGAACGATCCTTTATAAGCGCGACAATTTCCGCAAAGCCTTTGACGGCTTTACCCCGGAAAAGATTGCGCGCTACTCACCGAAAAAAATCGAACGACTGATGAATGATGCGGGCATTATCCGCTCATCGACCAAGATCAACGCAGCCATCGGCAACGCCAAAGCATATCTCGAGATCATGGAGACGAGACCGGATGGCTTTTCCGGCCTTCTATGGGATTTCGTCGATGGCGAGCCTATCGTCAATAAAGTGAAAAACTATCGCGATCATCAGGTCAAATCGCCGGAGAGCGAGGCTATGGCGAAGGAGCTCAAGCGCCTCGGCTTCAAATTCTGCGGGCCGGTGATTGTCTACGCCTTCATGCAGGCGGTGGGCATGGTCAATGACCACGAGACGGCCTGTCCACGCTGGAGAGCCGTACAGAAGCTCGCCCGATAGGCGGGTTGCGCCGGAAGGGCGAAGGGCGCAAATTGCCGGAAACAACATTTCCGGAAACGCCTCATGTCCAATCCTGTCGCCGCTGACGTGCGTATCGTCGCCACCGGCCTTTACACCCCGCCCCATGCGATTTCGAATGAGGAGCTGGTGAGCTCCCTTAACGCCTATGTCGCAGACTTCAACGACAAGAACGCCGCGGCCATCGCGGCGGGCGACATGGAACCGCTGCAACCCTCATCGCCTGAATTCATCGAGAAGGCCTCCGGCATCAAATCGCGCTTCGTCGTGGATAAGGACGGCATCCTCGATATCTCCCGAATGGCGCCGAAAATCGCGCCGCGCCCCAACGAAGACCTGTCCCTGCTCGCCGAAATAGCCGTGAGTGCGGCGCGCGACGCCATGCGCGCGGCGGACCTCAAGCCGCAAGACATCGACGGCGTCATTTGCGCAGCCTCGAACATGCAGCGCGCCTATCCTGCGATCGCCGTTGAAATTCAGGATGCGCTCGGCATTGACGGTTTTGCGTTCGACATGAATGTCGCCTGCGCGTCGGCGACATTTGGGATTGAAACAGGTCTTGGTCTTATTCGGGCTGGCGCACGGCGCATTCTCATGGTCAATCCGGAAATCTGTTCGGCGCATTTGAACTTCCGCAATCGCGACTGTCATTTCATTTTCGGCGATGTGGCGACGGCAGTGATACTGGAAAGCAATGAGGGCGCCGCCGCTGGAGAGTCCTGGGAGATCCTCGGCACACGCCTCAAGACCAAATTCTCCAACAACATCCGAAACAATTTCGGCTTCCTCAATCACTGCGAAAGGGAGACCGGCGCGCCCGCTGACCCGCAAACGGACCCGGCCACAGACAAGCTGTTCATGCAGGAAGGCCGCAAGGTTTTCAAAGAAGTGGTGCCCATGGTCAGCGAACTGATCTCCGGCCATTTGAACGATGTCGGCGTCACACCCGAACAGGTCAAACGCTTCTGGCTGCATCAGGCAAACCTCGCCATGAATGAATTTATTGCGCGGAAGGTCCTTGGGCGCGATGCAACCCGCGAAGAAGCGCCGGTCGTGCTCGACGAATACGCCAACACCTCCTCCGCAGGATCGATTATCGCTTTTCACAAACACAAGGCGGACTTCGTCGCCGGCGATATTGGCGTCATTTGCGGCTTTGGGGCGGGCTATTCCGCCGGGTCAGTCATCATCCGCAAAGTGGCTTAATCGGGCCTTCACTATTCCCGCGACAATGTTAAGACGACTGGAATAACCAGCGTAGAAAGACGCAATGACCAATTATCTGCATAAGGGCGATTTGCCGGAGGGCCTCGATCTTGGCCCCGTCGTCGCAATCGATTCGGAGACCATGGGGCTTATCCCCCATCGTGATCCCTTATGCGTGGTGCAGCTTTCCGCCGGCGACGGCGACGCCCATCTCGTCCAGCTCAATCGCCAGACCTATGACGCGCCGCGGCTGAAAGCGCTGCTCTCCGACCCGAAGGTCTTGAAAATCTTCCACTTCGCCCGGTTCGACGTCGCCGCCTTCAAGCAATGGCTCGGTGTGGAAACGGCGCCTGTCTATTGCACCAAGATCGCCTCCAAGCTCTGCCGCACCTATACGGACCGGCACGGGCTGAAAGATGTCTGCCGGGAGCTTCTGGGCGTCGATATCTCCAAACAGCAGCAATCTTCCGATTGGGGCGCCGATGAGCTCTCCGACGCGCAAGTGGATTACGCCGCCTCGGATGTCCTCCACCTCCATGCGCTGAGGGAAAAACTGGACGCAATGCTGACCCGGGAAGGCCGGATGGCCATGGCTGAGGCTTGCTTCGACTTCCTGCCCACAAGGGCGGCGCTGGACCTCGCGGGCTGGCCTGAGGTCGATATTTTCGCCCATTCCTGAGTTTCTGACCCCAAAAGGCCGGATTTTACGGGGAAATTTACGCCCCTTGCTTCCCTCCCGCGCCCGCGCGACTATATGAAGAGATGCGTTGCGGCGCTTGCCGCAGCGCAGCGAAGCTCTTGGAATTCATAGGAAATCGCACGGGGATATGACGACTCTCGTCACCGATGAGGAAAGGCCGGCAGAACCGACGCCGCTCGCGTCTAGGCGGCGCGTTCTCGACAGCCTGCCTTCCGGCGCGCGCACCACCGGCGATCAGGCCGCCGCCCGTTCGCGCATGGTCCGCCGCCTGCGCATCGCATTGCCAATCCTCGCGCTCGTCCTCGTCGCTGCATTCCTCTTCAATACACAGTCTAATGAAGTCGATGATGCATTTCTTGATGACTTCAAGGATATCGACGCATCGGCCGAAGAGCTGAGCATGGCGAGCCCCCGCTTCGCCGGGGTCGACAATAAGGGCAAGCCTTTTGAGATCACGGCGGCGATGGCCCGCCAGAACACCAATCTGAAAGATATCGTCACGCTGGACCGACCGCACGCAGTGCAAGGCGAGAATAACGGCTCCACGGTTGTGAGCGCTGACAAAGGCGTTTACCGCTCCGAACAGAATATTCTGGAGCTTGAGGATCAGGTGACCCTGCAACACGAAGTGGGTTCGGAGGTGTATGTTTTTCGCGCACCGTCCGCCTCGGTCGCGATCAAGGACGAGATCGTCACCAGCGATACAGGCGTCGACGGCGAAGGCTCCAATGGCCGCGAACTCACCGCAGAACGCATGAAAGCCTATAATGGCGACGGACGCGTCGTTTTCGAAGGCAATGTGCATATGCGCATTTACCCGAAAAACGCTGGACCCAAGCCGGACGAAAACACCGCCAATAGCGACAGACCGGCGCTGAAAGACGTGGATATCGAGAAGCCGCAATGATTCAAAAAATATGCCTTGCCGCCGCCTTTCTCCTCAGCGCCATGACGCCGGCTGCGGCGCAGCTTATCGCCGCCGGCGACAGCACGGAGCCGATCGACATCACCGGCGACACGGCGGAGTTTGAAAACAATCTCGCCGTGTGGACCGGCAATGTTCGTGTAGTCCAGGGCCCGGCCATTCTCATCTCTGACCGGCTAGAGGCGGTGCTGACGGACGAAGGCGACTTTGAAACCATCACCGCCATCGGTTCGGTGCGCTACTCCAACGGCGAGGAAGCCATTACCGGAGAACGGGCGGTTTTCAACAACGATGCCCGCACCATTGTCATGACCGATAATGTCATCGTCACTCAAGGCAAGCAGGTCATGTCCGCGGGCAAGATCACCTACTGGGTCGATAGCGGTAAGGTTTTGTTTACCCCTGAGGCCGGAAAACGCATTCGCGGCCTGTTTTTCACCGGCAAGGACGATGAACAGTCATAAAGAACGGCAATCCTGAATAACGATTAACCAAGATCCGACGCCTTCACCGAACTTTAAAGAGAGACGCGCTTAATGAGCGACCAGATGGAACCGACAAACGACATCTCCCCGGCGGAAACCGCCCGGCCGCAGAAGCTGAAGCCCAAAGTCATTGAGGGCGGCGGCGCGCTGGCGGCTGAGAATCTGGGCAAGTCCTTCAAACGCCGCCCGGTTGTGCGCGGCGTTTCCATGTCGGTGAAACGCGGCGAAGTCGTCGGCCTGCTTGGCCCCAACGGCGCCGGGAAAACCACCTGCTTTTACATGATCACCGGACTGATCCCGGCCGACCGCGGCCGCATCATGATCGACGGTCATGATGTGACCAATCTGCCCATGTATCAGCGTGCGCGCCTCGGCGTCGGCTATCTGCCCCAGGAAGCGTCGATCTTTCGCGGCATGACCGTGGAGCAAAATCTGCGCGCCGTCGTTGAGCTTGTGGAGCGCAACAAGGACAAGCAGCAGACCATCATCGACGATCTCCTGAACGAGTTTCACATCACCTATATTCGCAATGCGCCCGCCATCGCCCTCTCGGGCGGTGAGCGCCGCCGGGTGGAGATCGCCCGCGCCCTTGCGACGGCCCCGTCCTTCATGCTGTTGGACGAACCCTTCGCTGGCATCGACCCGCTCGCCATCGCGGAAATCCGCGAACTGGTGGCGCATCTTAAAGACCGCGGCCTTGGCGTCCTCATTACGGACCACAATGTTCGCGAAACTCTCGACATCATCGACCGCGCCTACATCATTCATGAAGGCGAGGTGCTTCTGGAAGGCGCGCCCGGCGAAATCGTCGGCGACAAAGATGTTCGCCGTGTTTATCTCGGCGACCGGTTCCAGATGTAAAGGAAGGACAAGGGGGCGTTGTGGCGTTAGCTCCGAGACTCGAATTCAGACAATCCCAACAGCTGGTCATGACGCCGCAATTGCAGCAGGCGATCAAGCTGTTGCAACTGTCCAATCTCGAACTTTCGGAATATGTCGCCGAGCAGCTCGAACAGAACCCCTTTCTTGAACGCGATGAAACGCCTGCGGACGGCCCCGCTGAACGCCGCGGCGAGAAACCAGCGGAAACAGGGAACGCATCTCAAAGTTCTGGCGAATTAGATCAGTCGAACGTCAAGGAAGCGCGCGATTCGCTTGATGTCGAATATGATGACGTCGATCCCAACAGCTCCGGCAGCGACGCCGCCTATGGCGACTATAAGCCCAATGACTGGGCGTCCGCCTCTTCGGGCCGCAGTCTTGACGATCAGGAATTCGGCGCGACGCTGAAAAAGGAAATCTCGCTCGCAGATCACCTGACCGAGCAGCTACATGTCGCAACGCGCGATCCGATGCAGCTTTTTATCGGCGCCTATATCATCGACATGATCGACGAGGCTGGGTATCTGCGCGAAGACCTGCCCACCGTTGCAGAACGTCTCGGCGCCGAACTCGCCGATGTTGAAGAAACGCACAAAATGATCACGGCCTTCGATCCTTCCGGCGTGGGCGCCCGCGATCTTAAAGAGTGCCTCAAGCTCCAGCTGATCGACGCCAATCGCTACGATCCGTCGATGCAGGCTTTCGTGGAAAACATTGAGCTTCTCGCCAAAGGCGATCTCAAAGGGCTCATGAAAGCGACAGACGCCGACGAAGAAGACGTGCGCGACATGATCGCCGAAGTGCGCGCCCTGACGCCAAAACCCGGCTACGCCTATGGCGGCGGCGTCGTTCAAGCGATTGCGCCGGACGTTTTCGTCACCAAATCCCAGGATGGCGGCTGGAAGGTCGAGCTCAATAGCGAGACCCTGCCCCGCGTTCTCGTTAATCAGCGCTATTACGCCGAGATTTCTTCCGTGAACGGCGCAGATGAAAAAGACAAAACCTTCATTGCCGAACAATTCGCGAGCGCCAACTGGCTTGCAAAATCGCTGCATCAACGCGCGCAAACCATTCTGAAAGTGGCGAGCGAAATCGTGCGCCAGCAGGACGCGTTTCTCGCCTATGGCGTCAAACATCTGCGCCCGCTCAATCTCAAGATCGTCGCCGACGCCATCGAGATGCACGAATCAACAATTTCGCGCGTCACCTCCAATAAATACATCGCGACGCCGCGCGGCCTTTTCGAATTGAAGTACTTTTTCACGGCCTCTATCGCCTCCTCCTCAGGGGGCGAGGCCCATTCCGCAGAAGCGGTCCGCCACCGCATCCGGGAGATGATCGAGGCCGAGACCAAGGACACTGTCCTGTCGGATGACAAGATCGTTGAGATCCTGTCTGCCGAGGGCGTGGATATCGCTCGCCGAACTGTTGCTAAGTACCGGGAAACATTGAATATTCCATCTTCGGTCCAGCGCCGCCGGGCGATGTTGCAAACCGCGATCTAACCCTTTAATCCGCGCCCCCAAAACCAATATAATAATGGCGGCGCGGTACCTTGGGGGAGAGCCGCCACTTTCAGGAGGTCCAATGGACATTCAGGTCAGCGGTAAAAACATGGATCTGGGCGACGCCCTGCAAAACCATGTTTCTGACAAACTCGAAGACAGCGTTCACAAATATTTTGATCGCGGCGCGGAAGCGACCGTGACCTTCTCTAAAGAGCGTCATCTCATTGACTGTGATTTGATGGCCCATCTCGCCTCTGGCGTGTTTCTGGCCGCCCATGGCGAAGGCGGCGACGCCTACAGCGCCTTTGAGGAAAGCCTTGAAAAGCTCGAGAAACGGATTCGCCGTTACAAGCGACGGCTGAAAAAGCACCATACCAATGGGAAAGAGCCTCTGCCGGCGGAAAACGCCTCCTATTACCTGCTTCAGCCTCTGGGCGAGGAAGAGGAAGGCGATCAGGAAGAGGCCGATCCCAACCCGGTTGTCGTGGCGGAAAGCCAGACCACCTTGCGGGAAATGACAGTGGGCGCAGCCGTCATGCAGCTCGACCTCGCAGAACAACCTGCGGTGGTGTTCAAAAACGCCGCTCATGGCCGAATCAACGTGGTCTACCGCCGACGTGACGGCCATATTGGGTGGGTTGATCCCGGGGCCTCTTAGCGCTAAAGGCGGCCTCGCTGGCGGCACAGCGCGGCTGACGCCTTTAGATCGGATATACCGAACTTAGGGAACTTCTTAACAGCTTGGACTATTCGTAAGGGGCGCGGAGCCAGTGAAAGAGTTTGCGTGAGCGTAATGGGACTTGAAGACCTTCTCAGCCCTCAGGGCGTCATCCATAACCTCCGGGCGAGCTGTAAGCGCGAAGCGCTTCAGGCGATTGCTGACAAGGCAAGCGCGCTGATCGACCGTCCGGCGGCGGATATCATGTCGACGCTCCTGGAACGCGAACAGCTCGGCTCAACAGGCGTCGGTGACGGCGTCGCGCTGCCTCACGGCAAGATCGAGGGCCTCGGCAAGATTGTCGGCGTGCTGGCGCGGCTCGAGACACCTGTCAGTTTCGACGCACTCGACGACCAACCCGTTGATCTCGTCTTCATGCTGTTGGCGCCAGCCAACGCCACGGCGGCGCATTTGAAAGCGCTCGCCAAAGTTTCCCGCCTCCTCCGCGATGAGGATGCGCGGGATGCGCTCCGCGGCGCCGATTCGGCGGAAGCCTTGTTCGCGATCGCCACGTCGGATCAAAAACACCACGCGGCCTGAACGCTACTCAAATGTCCTGAAAAACCGTTAGAGTATTAGTGAACGCTGACAGGGTTCATTTCGTGCTGGCGCGCCGCCGCGAAAGCGAGTTCCCGGTCGCCAACAAGCGCCAATCGTTCACCGCTGGATGAGTGGACCGAATAGAGAATATCGTCATCTTCGATTTCAATCGTCAATTCGCCTTCATCATCGATAAGGTCATCGAGGACATCGCGGGCGGCGACGGTCCGCACATAGACGAGTTTCCGCCCTCCGAGCTCTGCGAAATCACGCGCAGACAGGGACTTTTGCTCTCCGTCATTAAAAATTGCGCCGTTTTTCATCAAAGTCATGGGTCTTTTCCTTTGTCAGATCCCTCTCGTCTGGATCCGGGCGTCTTGCTGATTTTGCAGGGAAACTGGCTAGCAAAGCGTGAACGCCGGACATGAAATCCGATAGTTTTTTTTTACCACTCGGAAATGACGATCCTTTGACCCTTTCGTGGCCAACCCGCCATTTTCCTATGGGCCTCATATGGGGATATATTGTAACAATTCAATAACCGCCCATTTCCCACTCAAATTCGTGAACACGCGGATCGGCCCCAGACCAGACTGGCGGCATCAGGCCGGCAGAGGGCGACCTTCCAGAATGGCGGCGAAAAGCGGCGCATCCACATTGCCGCCAGAAAGCGTCAGCGCAATTGTCTTACCCTTGGCGTCGAATTTTCCGCAAAGGAGCCCGGCAAGGGCCGCCGCGCCGCCAGGCTCTACCACCAGCTTCAACTCCCGCCAGGCGAAGACCATCGCCTTGCGGACATCTTCCTCCGATACCGTCAGCCCGCCGCGCACCAGACGCTCCATAATCGGCAAGGTCAGGCGCCCCGGCGAAGGCGTTGCGATGGCGTCACAAATCGTCCGGTGGCTGACATCGGCCCGATGGCGCACGCCGTCGCGGATGGACGCCCATGTTTCGTCAAACCCCTCCGGCTCGGCGATCCAGACTTCGGTCTGCGGCGAGACTTCTTCGAGAATGGTGGCGCACCCCGCCGTGAGGCCGCCGCCGCCGCAGCAGACAATAAAAGCGTCAAGCGCCAAACCGCGCGCGCCAGCGTCTTCAAAAGTTTCGAGCGCTGTCGTTCCCTGCCCTTCAATGATATGCGGATGGTCGAAAGACGGCGCCAGGATCATGCCTTTTTCGGCGATGATGCGTTCGGCAATCGCCTCCCGGTCTTCGCTATAACGGTCATAGGGGATGATATCGGCCCCGAGCGCTTTCACATTGTCTGTTTTTATAGAAGGGGCGTCAGCCGGCATGATGATTGTCGCATGCGCCTTCGCCATACGCGCGGCAAACGCAACGCCTTGCGCGTGATTTCCTGAGGACCAGGCGAGAATGCCCCTGCGCCGCTCTTCCTCATTAAGTTGCGAAACAAGGTTATAGGCGCCGCGGAACTTGAAAGAGCCAAAGTGCTGAAGGACTTCAGCCTTGAGCAGCACCCTTCCCCCCACAATTTCATTGAGGGTCTGGTTCTCGATCAGGGGCGTTCGCACCGCCTTTCCGGAAAGGCGCGCCGCCGCTGCGCGAACGCCGTCAGCAGTGATGGGAGCGGAGTTCAAAAGAGAGGCGTCCATAAGGGGCTTTCAAAAACTGCGAGTGAGTCATGACCAGAAAACCCGTCAAAGCCAAGACGTTTTTGCGGCCCTCTCAAGGCTTGTCAGCCCGTCATCAGCGAACCAGCCATCGCCAGCAATATGATCCCGAAAATAACCCTGTAAATGACGAAGGGTGTGAAGCTGATGCTACGCGTCAACCGCATCAGGGCGGCGATCGCCGCATAGGCGCAGGCAAAAGAAAGTATGGCGACAATGGCGGCGCTGGACATGGTTGCACCCGCGCCTTCCCGGGCGATTTCAATCGCTGCGAAAAAACCGAGCGCGAGAATGGTCGGGATCGCGAGCAGCATGGAAAACCGGGCCGACTCTGTGCGCGTCATCCCCAAAAAGCGCGCCATGGTCATGGTGATGCCGGAGCGCGAGACGCCCGGGATCAGCGCAATCATTTGCGCCAGACCGATCGCAATCGCATCGCGCCAGGTGATCCGGTCAAGCCCTTCACGTTCACCCCTGGTCCTGTCGGCAAACCATAAAAGCACGCCGAAAATGATGCTCGTCCAGCCAATCACCACCGGCGACCGCAAGGCGTCCGTTATATCCATAAGGACAAACACAGCCGCCAATGCGAGCGTCGGAATGGTGGCGGCCGCAATAAACAAAAACAGCTTGCGGTCATCGCTCGGCTTGAACCGCAACGTATCAACGCCGCCGCGAAACAGCATCGCCGTCTCCCCGCGGAAATACATGAGAACAGCAACGAGCGAACCCACATGAGCGGCAATGTCGATCAAAGGGCCCTGATCGGTCCAGTCCTTTACCGCGAGCGGCGCAAGGATGAGATGCGCCGAAGAGGAGATTGGAAGAAACTCCGTAATCCCCTGAATGACAGCAAGAACGATGAGCTGGATAAGCGACATGCCAAGGAGATAAACCCATTCACCGTGACCGCACTATGACAAATTGCGGCCCGGTGGAATTATTTTGACAGGCGTTTAGCCGTTCGCCGCTTCTGAAACCGGGTCGATCAGGCCGATTTCCGCAAGTTTCGCCGCCACGGCGCCTTTGTCGAAAGGCTTGAGGATGTGGTGCGCAGCGCCTGCCGCCTTAGCGAGCGTGAATTGCTGGTGATCGTTTTCCGTCGCGCACAGGATGATCACCGGCCTGTCCCCTTCGAGCGACGCCGCCTCGCGCAAAAAGTCGAGCGCACCCATGGAGGGCAGATCCCAGTCGAGAAAAACAGCCGCAGGCTTTTCAGCGCGGCAAAACTCGATCGCCGCTGAAGCGTCGCCGGCGCCCTCCGCCTCCAGACCGAGGTCGGTGAGAATACGGCCGGCGATTTCGCGGATGACGTCAGAATCGTCAACGACTAGGCAGGTTTTCGATGCAGTCATGGTCAGAAAATCCGTTCCTGAAAGGTTCGGATCAAGTTTGCCCTGACCGCGTTAGCACAGGATTAACGTCATGGTGAGGAATGCGTTAACCGGCATTAAGAACCGAACGCCGCTCGGAAAATCACTTCCTCTTCCGTACGCTCGACCTTGATGGCGCCGCCCGCCGACTCGACCAGACGCGAGGCGATCAGGGCTGGCGTGTATTTTGGCGTGATGTCAGCGTCGTCGCCGTCAAGCGCGCGGACAAGGTCGTCGTTCAGGAGCAGTTTTTTGCCGGTCGCCGTGATGGTGAAATTCTCAATATCCCCCTCAATGGAGACATCACCGCCGCGCGGCACGCAATCTGCGGCCGCATAGGCAAGCACCATCAGCACTTTGACGTTCTCCTTCGCCGCCAGCCCGGTGCCGATATGCCAGTGAAGCTCAGCCTTGGTGATCGCGAAGAGATCTGTAAGCGCCTTTTGGGCGTCTTCAAGGCTGATTTGCGCCCCAAACCCGCCAGCTGCGCCATAAGCGAGACGGGCGTAAGAGAGGAGCGCGATGGCCTTCTGGGCGCCTGAGCGAATGAGGTCCATCGCCGCATCGCGCATCGCCCCTTCCATGGAAGGATCATCGAGCACTTCAAGCCCTGAGCTGAGCGCGCCCACAGGGTTGATCAGATCGTGGCAGACACGGGAGGAAAGCAAGGCCGACAGCGCAAGCGCGTCAGGCCCCTCATCATCTGGCGGGTTTAAGTCAAAAGCTTCGGACATGGGCGAGAACTCTCACAATGCTGAAAGTTCTCTTATCCCTGATTCGGCCGGAGCTGGCTTGTTCTTATCGCTTAATCCAGGCGCCGGAAGTATCACGGATGCATTGCCCCCGCGTCGCCTGATTCATCAGCTTTTCAGCCGTCAGCGCCGCCGCCACCTCAACGGTGACGCCGTTTCTGCGGGCGATATCGGCATAAACGGCCTTGCGCTGCTGATTGATGTCGCGAATCTCGCGGCGCAGATCGGCCCCCGCATTAGCGCCGGAGACGACGCCAATATAACCGTCAGCCTGCTCGCCGATAACGCAATTATTCTTGGCGTTTTCCACGAGCGCACTCGCAGCTATAGCCGACGGCGCAAGCGCCGAAAACGCCAGCCCGACAGCAGCAGCGGCCATAATGAACGTTTTTTTCATCGAGTGTTCCATGTTGCGTCCCCCTTAGAAAATGTCCGGGTTCTGTGCGATGGCGTCCTCGATCTCGCGTTCGAGTTTAACCCGCACCTCGCCGGTGACATTGACGTTGAGATTGACCTCAATCGGCTTCTCTCCGCCTTCAAGTTTGACGGTGTTGCAGGCGGAAAGCCCAATCGCAACCGGAGCCAATACCGCAAACAACAAATTCCGCGTTTTCATCATGAAGGTTTGCCCTCCGCCTTCCAAGTGATATCCGTCACACGCAACGCCATGAAATTAGCTGATCTCTGCGGCGAAAAATAGGCTTATTCTCGTCGCCGGCGGCTGGTTTTCGCCGCATTTCCGGCTCATTCCTCATCTGAGAGCTCCATTTGTATCCTCGATTTGATAACTTCCGAGATATTGGCCTGACGGATGAGATCGATGTTTTCCACCGCAAGATTGATGCGATAGAGCACAGGCACATCCTTTACATTCCGGTTACGGACCGTAACGTCGCCTACTCCCTCAAACCGCATCCCAAACTTGATCTCGCCATCCAACGCGCCATTGATGGTGACTTCCATCTCTGAAAAGCGAAGGTCACGCAAAAAGTCGAATGCGACCTTGGCGTTTTCTCCCGCCGCTGACGCCTGCTCCGCCGCCTGCCCCACATAACGGATGACACCGGGCCCTTGAGACCGGATAAAGCCGTTTTCGATGCGCGCCCGCCCGCCTTCAAAGATCAATGGCAGGTCGCCGCTCAATATGCCTTCACCGGAAAGCCCCTCAACATCGAAAAACTCGAACACTTGCTCAAGATCAACATTGTGCGCCTGTAGCGGGATGAGCGCTTCGCCGGAAAATCCTGCCGTTGCGTCAGAGACCACTAGCTCACCGCCGAACCAGGGAAACGCCGCGTTTGAAATGCCGAGAGTCTCGTCGCCCGGCAACTCAAATGTGATGTCGCCGGCGCCGAGCTGCAGCGCGTCCATGTCGACACTGGCGACATTGATGGTTTGGAAGCCGTTTGTCGTAACCGGGAAAAGATCCGTAAGCTGAACGGTGCCGCTAACGCCATGGGTCCGGGTGACAGCCTGCGTAGGGCCTGCAAAAGATATATTATCGAGAGACAGCTCCGCCGTTGAAATAAACTCCGACGGCGCCCAGGAAAGGCGAACCTCCCCGTCGAGGCTTCCATCGGCCGCATTCACAATCCCTTTTAGCGCCGGAGATATCCGGTTCGGCTGCAGGCCGACCGGGGAAAAGGCCAGATTTTCCAGAGTCAGCACGGTTTCACCGCTCGCCGTTTTCATGTGATGGACGCCTTCGCCGGCGCCGAGCCGGTAGCCTTCAGGGGTCGTCAGCGCGTAGGAAAAGCGCGTCTCAGCGCCTTCAAGCTTTGCTTCACCCGACGCCATCACTGGCGCAATCATTAACAGGCGGTTTTCCGGCCCCTGATGCTGGGCGATGCGCAGCCGGTTGACAGCGGCGTCCGCCTGCATGCCTTGCGCGTCAAGTTCGAAATCGAATTCGCCGATCACTCCCGACATTTCGACTGCATCATTGATTGTCATCGCCCCATTGACGACACCGCCCTTGATTATCGTGTGCTTGCGCGCCGGATGGTAAGCGGCGTCAAAACGAACGACTGGCGGTCGCCCTCTAGCGACAGTCTTTCCGAACCGCACCGATCCATCGCGGGCGGCGATTTCTCCCGAGACGGTGCAGGCCGTGTCTCCGGTCCATGTGTAAACTGCGAGCGGGCCCTCGGCGTTGCAGAGCGTAATTTCCGAAAGCCTGACATCAAGGTCCTGCCCTTCAAGCCGGCCGCGGCCGCGCTCGATATTGAAACAGTCGCTTTTGCTGACGACTTGCGCGCGCTGCGCGTTCAGATCGGCGGTGACTCGAAAGGCGCCGTTGAACGGCGCATCATTAATCGTCAGCCTGCCAATCGTCGCTTTCCGCAAACCGGACTTAAGCCCAATATCGGCGATGATTTCCGAACCGTTCGACTGCGCCTCAATGTCGATCCGGCTGCCATCGAGAGAAAGCGCGCTGGAAACAAACGCATCGATTTCAATCGGCGCAGCGACACGCCAGAAGCCTCCTTCGCGCTCCAAATCCGCGGCGCCTTTTGCATCAGCGCCATCGGAAACAAGTGCGAACTGGAACGATGATGTTTCGCGACCGCCGGCGCGGGCGTAAAACGGCGCGCTCCCCTGCGGCGTCAAGGTCAGGGACGCGCCTTCCGGCGTCGTCAGGGCAAGCGGCCCCCCCTCGTCAGCAAGCCGGATTTGAAAAGCGCCCCCTTCAAACGCGACATCGGCGATGCCAGCAAAGGCGGCGTTTTGTAGTTTTTCGCCAAAAACCGTCTGCATTTGTGCAGCGCTGGTCAGCGACAGCAGGTCCTCATCACGGAGGTCTATCTCGGGCGCTGAAAACGCAACGCGCACCGCGCCGCTCAAAAGCTCAGCGCCGCCGGTCACAACGTCCCGCCACGAGCCAGCGTCGCCGGTCGCCGTGAAGAAGACACGGCGCGCGGCGATCATGTCCGTCTCGGCGTCCCCTTCATAGGTTAGAGACAACGACATCGCCCCATCAGCCGCTAAATCAAGTTGCGCCGCGCTCTTCACATTCTGAAACAGGAAATTGTTCCAGACGATTTCGTCCGATGACAAATCAATCGACGCCTCGCCGCCACTTTGGATATCGTATGTTGCATTGACGCGACCGGTCGCGCCGCCTTGCGGCGCATCCACCACCATTGCGACTTCGCTCAGGCTCACACTGTCAAAAGGCAATGAACGATTGCCGCCGCTTCCGCCGCCCGAAGGGAGGCCGGGAATGGAAAAATCGCCGTCTTCACCGACACGCACGCGCAAAGCGCCGGGCCCGGCGCGCACCGCATCAATGGCGCGCTCCCGCCACAAACGCCGCCAGTCGTAGTCCACCTCGACAACGTCAAACGAAAAGCCGCGCGCCGCTTTGGGCCCTGCGGCCACATTCACCAGCCGCACGCCATCAAAGGTTAACGCCGTCACCCGGGCCTGCGGCGCTTCGAGCCCGGCAGAAGCCATGGCCGTACGCGCCGCCCAGCCTGCAAGCGGTAAGCGAAAAACCCAGACCAACGCCGTCAGGATCACTAACAGCGTCAGGACAATCGCCAGAAATCGCGCTATGCGCATGGCGTTACCTCAACCCCTCAAACACAACCGCAGCTTTTCTCTATTGATTAACGACAATTTCGTCTAATCAGCCCCGCGCGTCGCCGATAGAATGCAAGAAATTGCGAGCTTTGGCGAGGCGTGCGATGGTAGGCGCAATACGGCCGCCGAGAGGCAAATCGTAGCGCAGAAAACGGCGGCGAAGCGCAGATGTCGAACGAGTTTGTTCATACAGGTCAGACGTTTACAGGGCGCGGCGACGCCTACTGTCCGCTTGAGCGCAAGCGCCGCGGCCCCGCCGCGCTGGGCGCCGCATTGACCGTCCTAGTCGCTGGCGGGACTTTTTTGGTGTTTTCCGCCGCCTCCACGCCGACCCGGCTGCCTGAGGCGCCGATCGCCGCCGCGCTGCCGGTCAGCGCAGAAAAAACCACGCCCGCCATTAAGCACACCTCCACTGCAAGCGCCTCAACCGCGCAACAGACCGCAAGCGGGGAAGACTCCGTTGAAGCCGTGTTGGCCGAGTCCCGCGCCGCACGCGCCACCCTCCCTCTGGCGGGCGGTGAGCCGCCCGTCGCCGATCAGGGCTTCACACCCAGGATCAAACCGGGCGCCGAAGTAAAGGTCGCCGCAGCGAAATCCGAGATCGTCGAAACCGTTGGCGTCGCACCGAGCCTGAAGCCCGCGGCCCCGACGACGCCGCCTGTCAGCATGATGCGGGTTGCGCAAACCCAATACGCCTCGGCCGATGACGGTCCGCCGCCCGTCTTTTTTGCAAGCGACATTGTCCGCAAAGACATCACCCGCATTTCACCCGCGGTCGCGCTCGCCGCTGACATGGCCCAAGAGCCGGAAGAAATTCGCGTTCGCCTCAGCCGAGGCGAGAATTTTGTAGAGGCGTTGAAGCGCGCCGGGATCACCGCAGCTGACGCTAACGCCGCAGCCTACGCCTTCGGCAAACATCAGGATCTCCGCCGCCTTCTCCCCGGACAGGAATTTGCGCTGACCGTCGGCTGGCCGAACCAGACGCTTTTTGAAATGGCGTCGCAACATGCAACGCCGGATGCGCGCCTTCTCGGCCTTGAATTTCGCGCCGATCCTGAAAATCGGATTTTCTTAAAGCGCGTCAGTGGCGGCGAGATGATCGCCGAAAAGAAAACCGTCCCCTTAACAACCCGAATTATGTCGGTCGCCGGGCGCATCAATGGCAGCCTTTACCTTTCGGCCAAGCATGTCGGCGCGCCGGACGAAGTCATCGCCAATCTCGCTGACGCATTTTCCTACGATGTTGACTTTCAACGCGAGATTTTTGGCGGCGACGAATTCGAAGCGATCTTCGAGGTCAAATATGATGACGAAGGCAAACTCGTTTCCGCCGGAGATATACTTTATGCGCGCCTCAACTGGCGCGGCCGCTCCCGCGAAAAAGGATATTATCGTTTCCCCGGTGATGACGGACGCGCGGACTTTTATGACGCCACTGGACAAAGCGCCAAACGCCTTCTCATGAAAACGCCAATCGATGGCGCGCGTCTGTCTTCCGGTTTCGGCACGCGAAAACACCCCATCCTTGGGTATCGCCGAGCACACAAAGGCGTCGACTTCGCCGCCCCACGCGGCACCCCGGTCAAGGCCGCAGGCGACGGCGTCATTGAACGCGCGAACCGATACGGCTCTTTCGGGAATTACGTCAAAATCCGGCACGCCAACGGCTATCAGACGGCTTACGCGCATCTCAATGGATTCGCTCGCGGCATCAGGGCTGGTAAACGGGTGCGCCAAGGCGACATCATCGCTTATGTGGGCACGACCGGTCGCTCAACCGGGCCCCATCTTCATTATGAAGTTCACTTGCGTGGGTCTGCTGTGAACCCGCAGCGCCTGAAAATGGATACGACAGGCAAAGCCCTTGAAGGCGAAGCGCTGGCTCGCTTCAAAGCCGAAAAAGCCCGGATCGACGCCATGCGTATGCCGGAAGAAACTCGCGAAGCCTTATATGCTCGCGATGAACGCAACGCCCAGGGCGCGCTTTAAAAGTCACTGCTCATTTCTGAAAAACCACTGAAAGCATCAACAGCGGGGCGAAGTTGTCATCATCTCCGAGCGGGGCGGAACTCGTTAGGCTCCATCGTCATCTACGTTGGGTGTTGCTCCTTGCCGCCCCTGCCGCCTTCATGCTGGCGAGCGCGCTTCTAGCTTACAGGCTCGGGCAGAACTGGGATATCCCTTATTCCGACTTCCATTTCATGTGGGTCGCAGGCGATATGTGGCACGCAGGGCTCTCGCCTTACACGGATGAATTCAGCCGGCGCATCGCCGAGTTCGAAGCCATTCGCATATCGGAGGCATGGTATTATCCCCCAAGCTGGTTTCCAATCGCCACCCTCATAGCGCAGACTGACGCCTCAACAGCGACACGATTATGGCGAGTCATCACCATTATACTGTTGCTCGCCGCAAGCGCGCTCAATGTTGCATCGTTTCGCTTTCTTGCGGGGAACAGCGCAATCTTAGCGCCCAGTTCGCCAATACGCAGCATGCTCCTGTCGTTGCCGTTTTTAACGCTTTTCATGCTTCATTTTGGCCTTGTGGGCCTTAGCCAGTCCGCAGAAAAAAACATCCAGCTCGCTCAGTCATCAGCGCTTATCTATTTCGGCGTGAGCCTGCTTGTATATTCGCTATCGCGCGCGAAACTCATCACAGGCGCGATCGGCCTGGCGCTGATCATACTGAAGCCGCAGCTAGGCGTGGCGATGGCGCTGGTCCTGCTCTTTTCCGCCTTGGGACGAAAAATCGTTTTTTTTGCTGCGCTGATATCGATCGCAATGGCGACGCCGGCTTTCCTGATAGCGTCGCCTTTCGAAGTCACCGCCGACCTGCTTCACAACCTTTCGGTCTATGGCGATCAGGTATTTAATACAGCCATCGTTTCGACCGGCCTGCGCAATGCCGTCTGGACCCTGGGCGGCAGCGATGCAGGCATGACTTTTTATCAGTTGGCGGCGTTATGCTTCATCCTGATCGCGGCGCTCGCTTTGTACATCCAGTTCAGAGCGCCGCCCCAACCGCTTGACCTCGTGATGCTGGCGATCGTCTCCACACTCTTCATTGCATCGCTGCACTATTACAGCTTCGTGTCATTCGGCGCCCTTGTGTTGTATTGTCTGTCTCTTCGAACCGCCTCGGCTCTCATTTGCGGCGGCGCTTTCTTGATGATTGCGCGCGCCGGGAACTTGCCCAATCCGCCGACTATGCATGGTCACGACGTCATGGCCTTTGGCGGCAATCTCTATATGACCATCGCCGCCGGAATGATTCTATTCGTGTTGATGTGGAATTTCTGGCGGCGTCCGACGCCGGTTACGGCCACCCCGGAAAACTCGAGACCATCTCGATTTTCAGATCCGGGAAACTCTCAACATACTGAATTTTAAGGTCCGGAAAGCTGTCGACAAATCTCCATTGACCGCAATCATCAGGAAAGCTGTCTACGCGCTCAACCCTCAAATCAGGAAAGCTTGTAACAATCTGCACGCGGATATCAGGAAAGCTCTCAACCACCTGCACATCGCCATATAGTGGAAATCCGTTCAAGACACAGGCGTCTTTATCGAGCCTGTCAGCCCCTCCAGAGGCCTGAGGAAACCATAAGAGACCAATGATCGTCAGGGCCGGGAGCGTCTTCGATCGGGGCTTCATGTGCGGATTTTAGGCAACATCCCTGCCCCAGACCAGCCAAAACCAGCCCAAAATACCCCGAAATCGTTGACTCGCCGGGGAAAGCCCCCTACTTCCCGCCTCGCAATGCTGCGATGCAGCGCGCGCAATCGGCCGTTCTGGATGATCTTCCGCCGGCCCCAAGATAAGACGCAGCGCATTTTTTGCATCCGCATCCGGTCATCAAGACCCATTGCCTATGATGACGCATCGCTTCCACGGCGGAAGAGCGCGGCGTTGGAGAGAAACAACCCGCCGATGCGACAAAACGGCTAAAAGCGCTGCGGCGCGACGCCGGCAAAAACCCAAACGGAGACTCGATGTCTTTTGCTGATCTCGGCTTATCGCCGAAACTTCTCGAAGCTATTGCTGCGGCTGGCTACGAAAACCCTACCCCCATCCAGGAAGAAGCCATTCCCCCGGCGATTAAGGGCCATGATGTGCTCGGCATCGCTCAGACCGGCACGGGAAAAACCGCTTCCTTCACCCTGCCGATGATCGAGCGTCTTTCCAAAGGCCGCGCCAAGGCGCGCATGCCGCGCTCCCTCGTTCTCGCGCCGACGCGAGAACTCGCCGCGCAGGTCGCTGAAAATTTTGAGAAATACGGCGTCAATCACAAGCTTTCCATGGCGCTCCTCATCGGCGGCGTCTCCTTTGGCGACCAGGACGCCAAGCTTACCCGCGGCGTTGATGTGCTGATCGCGACGCCGGGCCGCCTGCTCGATCATTTCGAGCGTGGGCGCCTCCTCCTCACCGGCATCGAAGTCATGGTGGTGGACGAAGCCGACCGGATGCTCGACATGGGCTTCATCCCGGATATCGAAAAGATCTTCAAACTGACGCCCATGACGCGCCAGACCCTTTTCTTTTCTGCGACGATGCCGCCGGAAATCCAGCGCATCACCGATCAATTCCTGCATAAGCCGGTGCGTGTTGAAGTTTCAAAACCGGCGACGACAGCAGACACCATCACGCAACGCATTGTCCGGGTGCCGACAAAAGACGACAAGATGAAACGCAACGCCTTGCGCGAGCTTCTGCGTCAGGACGGTGTGAAAAACGGCATCATCTTCTGTAACCGTAAATCGACAGTAGATGTCGTAGCCAAGTCGCTGCAAAAGCATGGTTTCAATGCGCGGCCAATCCATGGCGACCTCGCCCAGGCCTTCCGTACGGAAACACTCGATAAGTTCCGCAGCGACGAAGTGCAATTTCTTGTAGCTTCTGATGTCGCCGCACGAGGGCTCGATATTCCCGCCGTGAGCCATGTTTTCAATTATGACGTGCCAATCCACTCCGACGACTATGTGCACCGGATTGGCCGTACGGGACGAGCGGGACTGAAGGGCGCAGCGATGATGCTGGTGACCCCTGCAGACGGCAAGCATTATGACGCCATCTTGAAAACCATCGGCGCTGAAGAAATCGAGGCGCTCGACTTCTCGAAATTCTTCGAAGAAAATCCGGTCCGCGAAAGCCGCCCACGCGGCGGCAAGGATGCGAAAGAGAGCCGCGGACGGCGGTCATCTTCCCGCCGCGACAACCGCAAGTCAGAGCCCAAGCCTGAAAATGACGCGGCGGCCGAAGCGGAGAAACCTGCAGAAAACGACGCGAAATCCGCCGAAGACGACGCGTCACAGAAGGCGTCGCAGCGCGGAGAGACCCGCGCCCCGTCCCGCCGGCGCAAGAACGGAGAGGCGCGCAGCCCGCGCCGCCGCGAGGAAGCCGTTGTGGGGCTGGGCGATCATGTCCCCGCCTTCCTGATGCGCGAAGTCGCACGTTAACTTCTCATTAAGGTCAGCGAATAAAGGATTTGCCTACAGCCGCACCTGGCTCTTTAGGCAATCCTTTACTGCAGTCGCCTAGTTTCTCCCGAAACGGGGAGAAAGACACCCATGCGCAGTATCCAGGGGCGTCATGACTGTGAATAGCGAAACAACGCATCAATTTGCGGAATTAGCGCTGGCGGCGTTGAAAAAGACCGGCCTTGCCGCGACGCCGCGAAATTACGAGCTTTGGTATGCGCATGTTGAAGGGAAAAATCCTTCCCTGTCAGCGCATATCCAAAAGGCCATGGATTCTTCGGGAAAGGTTACGCAGGAAAAAGCGGACCTGCTCTACAAAAAACTGATCCAGCACTCGGATATTTCGAACGATGTCATCGATCTGATGACGCGGTTTCACACTGAAGTCACAGATCTTTACGACCTTGTCGAACAGACAGGTGAAAACGCTCAAGGCCATACCGAAAAGCTTTCGGATATTTCCGATCAGCTTCGTGATTCCAGTGAAAAATATCCTGCGGTCGGCGCCCTTCTCGAAGGTGTTATTTCGGTCGCCAAAACGATGCGGGAAGAAAACAAATATCTTGAAGATCGACTCGCCGCATCCATAGAAGAAGTCAACACCCTGCAACGTGACGTCGAAGCCATTCAGCGCGAAGCCATGCAGGATGCGCTGACCGGTGTGGCCAATCGCGCCACCTTCGATCGTTCGCTTGAAAAGCACATGAGCGAAGCAACTGAAAACGGAGAACCGCTGGCGCTTGTGCTCGGCGATATCGATCACTTCAAGAAGTTTAACGACACTTGGGGGCATCAGACCGGCGACCAGGTTCTGCGTCTTGTCGCGGAAGTCATGAACGCCAATGTCAAAGGCATGGACCTGCTCGCCCGTTATGGCGGAGAGGAATTCGCTGTCGTGCTGCCGGGCACAACATTGGAAAATGCCCGCAAACTTGCGGATAGAATTCGCAGCGCCGTTGAATCCCGGCGGCTGCGCAAACGCCGAACTGATGAAGATCTAGGCGTCATCACGATGTCGATGGGCGTTGCGCAACTAAGCGGATCTGACACGATGGAAGCCTTGATCGATCGCGCAGATAGCTGCCTCTACGCAGCAAAAAGCGCCGGACGCAATCGCGTCTGCGACGAGAAAGAGCTTAAAAGTCCGGATGCGGAAACGCGCCAGGGCGTAGCCTGAGCCTAGTCTTTCAGATCGTCGACAAGAAGTCCGAAGCGATCATGGCCCCAATATTTTTTGGGGCCCATGACCGCGAAAGGAACGCCAAACACGCCGTCTTCCGCAATCAGGTCGCGATGACGTTTCATCTCGGCGGCGACGCTTTGATCATTCTGCGCTGATCCAACAGCGCTCTTGTCCCAACCAGCTTTCTCCGCACAGCTTTCAAGGACGGACAAATCAGAAATATCTCGCCCCTTGCCCCACCGAGCGTCTGAAACCTCCAGCGCGAAGGCGAGCCCTTTGCCATCCCCCGCGGCAGCGACAGCGGCTTTGTACGAGGGCGCCAGATCCACGTCGAAAGGCTGAGGCGGATTGATCGGCAACCCCATACGCATGGTCATCCGCGGCGCATCCTGCATGTAATAGGCAAGCTTAAGCGGGTTCGCGACGGGGTCGTTGAACGCCACCCCTTCAGGCGGGCCGCTGAAAGGGATGAGCTCGGCCTCTACCCCTTCGCGCGCCAGAATATGAAGACCAAGCCGGGAATAGGGGCTTCGAAATGAATGATAGACGCGAATCGACGGCATGAAGCTTCCCTTTTCTTCTGTGGTGTGCGGATCCATTTAGTAACTTTTTTATTGCAAGTTACTATGGGCGCGCGTAACTTGCAATAAAAAAGTGACTATAAGAGATCCGCATGTCCAAGACGCCAGATTTCAAACGCTCGCCCTGCCCGCTGGCGGTGACCCTCGATATTGTTGGAGACAAGTGGTCGCTGATCGTGATCCGTGATCTCTTTCGTGGCGTAAGCCGCTACAGCGATTTTTTGAAATCACCGGAAGATATGACAACGAACATTCTCGCCGACCGGTTGAAGCGTCTTGAGGAGCATGGCCTGATCTCGAAATCGGCCTATCAGGAAAATCCAGTGCGCCATGAATATGCGCTAACAAAAAAAGGCCGCGCGTTGGGGCCGGTGCTGCGCGAAATCGTTCATTGGGCGAACGCCTATTACCCGGGCACGATCAAGCCGTCGCTCGATAAGCTTTAGATTCAACCGTCCAGGCTGCGCAGCAAGAGGTCGCGTGCTTCGTTGATCTTTGCTGCAAGATAATCCGTGCCCCCCTTATCAGGATGAAGCTGCGCAATGAGTTTACGATAAGCGCTGCGCACTTCTTCTGCGCTGGCGCCGGACTTGAGGCCAAGCACAGACAGGGCCTCTTCCTCACTCATACGGCGCGCTGGCGGCGACGCCGGCGGCGCCTCATTCGTTTCTACGGGCCCTGCCCGGCCTCGCCAGGCCTCTATCGCAGTCACACCGCCAGCCGCCAGCAACACCATGAAGGCAATCGGCCAGAGCTTCACCGCCAACAACGCCGCTGTCAGGGCGAGCCAGACAACCAGCTTCATTATGGTCATCGGCCGCTCCTCTCCCTCCTCGCGATTTCCCGCAAGGCGAAAAAGCAGCCAACCCGCAGCTACGAAGGCAATGAAGAGCGCGATCAGGGCAAAAGACATGAAACGAACATAGCCGCACGATCACCCAAGGGCGATGCCATCCATTAGGGATCAGGCCGCCGCGGCGCTCTTTTTCTCGCCGTCCTCGGAAGATTCTGCCGCAGGATGGTCTTCCACCGGCAGTTTGAGGGACGCCACCAAAGAGCGAATTTCAAGGCGCGCCGTTACATGGCTCATGGTGGACAGGCGGACAGGCGAATTAACGCCGCCGAGATCAAGCAAAGTCAGCCCAATGGGAAAGAGTTCACGATAGATCACCCGGTCGCCAAAACCTCGCGCGAGCCGGAAACCAATCCGCGAGGACAGCTCTTCCAGCTTGTCTCCCATGGTTTTCTTGTTCCGGGCTCTGGTCGCAGACAGGCGGTTGCGCATGACGATCCAGTCGATGCCGCCGCGCACCCCCATCATGGCTCGCTGCTTGCGGGCGGTCCAAACCATTTCGCTGTAAAGGCTGGGGCCGAGCACCTTGCCCGTTCCGGGATCGACTTTGGCCAGCAGGTCAAAATCCACAAAGCTGTCATTCAGCGGCGTGACAATCGTATCCGCATGCAGATGGGCGAGCCGCGACAGATGCGTGTTCGCGCCGGGACAGTCGATTACGACGAAATCAAAGCCTGCAAGCGATTTGAGCGCGCTTTTAAGGCTTTCCGTCTCTTTCTTCTGGGACTCGGCGCGACTGTCGAGAGAAGACGGCTCAACCGTCACAACCTTCGGAAAAACAAGCTCTTTATCATTGTTTTCGCAGAACTTTTTTCGATTCTCCAGATATCGGGTCAAGCTGCCCTGACGCAGGTCGAGATCCATCGCCCCGACCGTCTTGCCGGAGCGCAGGAGCGCCACGATCAGATGCATGGCGGTCGTTGATTTGCCGGAACCGCCCTTTTCGTTCCCGAGCACGATTACGTGAGTCATTGAAAGCGTCCGCTCTCGGCCCCTGAAGGCCGGGTTTTCATAGATTTTGCTTACTCATGGGAAACTCTCCCCGTGTAATTTCGACTGTGAGACGATTCTGAGGCTTATGGCGATAGCGAAGAGATATAGCCTTCCGGCGCGCCTTCTCGCGGCGCTGGCGCTGCTGTTAACCGTTCAGGCTGCAGCGCATGCGGATATGGGTCTTTCGCCCCTGCGTCAGGTTCTGAGCCGAAACGAGCCAGTCGCGGAATTCACCGTTTCCAACCCCTCCGACAGGATTATGGACGCGAAAGTCACCTGGACTGATTTGGCCGCGACGGAAACCGGCTACGATCCCGCAGATCCGGAGTTACGCGCAAAATTGAGCGCTGCGCCCTGGCTTGTCGTTTCGCCGGCGAGTTTTCGACTGAAGCCCGGCGCACGTCAGACGGTGCGCGTCGAAATCAAAAGCGGCGTGAAACTGCCAAAAGGCGAACGCCGCTCCCACTTGCTGATAGAAACAGAAGCCTCACGCTCCGCCCTTCGCAAAGCAAGCACCGGCCTTCAGGTGGATGTGAGCCTTGGCATGTCGGTGCCGGTTATCCTGCGCAATGGCGGCAAGGCGGACGCAAAGATTACAGACGTTCGCCTGCTGCGCGACGATGACGGATCATTGATGCTTGAAACATCGATCGAACCCAAAGGCGAATGGTCGAGCTACGGAAGGCTGGTTGCAACCTACACGCCCAAAGGCGGCGAAAAGGAATTGCTCGGCCTGCGCGACAATGTCGCCGGTTATAAAGATGCGACGCTGCGCAAAGTTACAATTCCACTTGGCTATGTTTCTCTTGGCGCCGGCGAGCTTGTTGTTCGCTATGAGGGCGCCGCCGAGTTTGCCGGCGTCATATTCGATGAGCGCGCCTTTGACATCGCACCGCCGGAAAACGACTAGCCGCCATTCTCCGCAAGCGACAACCGATCCCCCTCAAAACTCGCCACAGAACAGAAAAGGCCCTTGGCCTTTAGTTGGCCGCACAACACTTCCGCCTTGTCTTTGGCGGCAAAACCACCGCCAATAAGCCGAAGAAAACGCCCCTTCCCTTCAACATTGACGCCTTCAACACGCGGTTCCAACAGCCCGAGTTCGTCCGGGTTTTCCCGCTGCAATTGCCGCCACCCGGCGCGGGCCTCATCCATCTTGCGATAGGAAGCAAGATGAACGCCGAAGAGCACGCTTTCGGTTTGAATATCGCCCTCCGCCTCGTTTTCAAAAACCGTTTCATTGGAGGCGAAAGTCGGCTGCACCAGCCGCGGCGACGTCTCAACAGGCACATCAGTTTTGGCGAGCGCGGGAGAAGCCGCGTCATCAACAACCGCATTGGGGCGCGGCGCGCCGTCATCTACTGTAATTTCCGGCGCCGGGGGCAATTCAGGCTCCGGATCTTTCAGTTCAGGCGCATTACCACCCGCCTGCTGGTCACGCTCGCGTTTTAGAGCCAGAAGTTCGTTTGCAAGGCGTGCGTTTTGCGACTTGAGTTTCGCAACTTCGGCTTCGAGGGACGCCACCTGAACCTGTGCGGCCTCGGCGTCGCCTTCGACGCTAACGGAAGCATCGCTTGAGCCGCCCGGAAAAGAAGCGCAGGCCGAAAGAAGTCCCAAAATCAGGAACGCGCCAAGAGGTCTGATGATCGGCAAGGGCCGGTTTCTCCCTGAGAATCCAGAATCGCTGACCTATAATAAGCATCCCGACCCTCGGGTCCAATGCCTTGATGAAAAAGCGGAGAAAAAGCCGCAAGAAAAGGGCACGCTGGCGTGATTCTTACAATCCCGCGCCGGCGGCCTTGTCACGCCCATAGGATATCGGCGTGAAGGAGAGCGCCGCCCCGGCCGTATCCTTCTCAATCAGACCCACCTCATAGAAAGACGCTGTGCCGCCTTGGAGGGCGCCGGAGGTGAAAGCCATGATCTCCTCCACACCGTCATTGTCGAAATCAGCATTGGCTATTTCATGGATTCGCCAGGTCATGGCGCCGGAAGATATGCGCCACACAGCGCCTTGCGCTTTTTCAACGTGAACATCGTCGCCGGAACCCATCTCGCCGAATTTCATGGCCCCGGCGAGCGCGGCGACCTCTTCAGCCTCGGGCGAGCCTTCTTTAAAAAAGGACCTTTCCGCCGGCCGGGCGTTCGAAAGCGCCGCCAGCGTTCCACAGGCGCGGACAAAATAGGCCTCACGACGCATGTCCCGCGAGCTTAAAGCATACCAGCCATCAAAGCTCATCTCGCCATAATCGCGACAGGTCCTGCACTCTTGGGCGGAAACACTCATATCTGTCGGATGAGACATGGAGACAGAAACCGGTTTTCCCTCAATATCGACCACCTGACGGTCGCGCAGGGTCAGCAATTCCTTTCGCGAAAAACATTTCGCCGAAACAGCTTCGAACAGACCAAGATCGCTTTTGAGGCACACTTCATAACCGGCAGGAGCCGTAGTCATGGAGTGTTCGGAATCACCGCCCGGTACGGCGATATATGCGACGCCTGCAGCGCCAACCGCGCCTGCGCCCATAATCAAGGTCTTGATCATCTGCATTACAAAAGCCCCAATTCCGCGAGTTCCGCTCCCAATTCAGGCGGGGGCGCTTTCCTGCCCCTCATTTTCAAATCCTTCGGCGCATCTTCGTCTTTCAAATAACGCCAGCCCTGAAAAGCGCGACGCGGCTGCGGCTCGGTCAAGATATAGGCAGGATCTAGCAGGATCGCTGTGCGCTCAATCTCATCCTTGCCGGTCCGCCGCTCAAAACCAAGAATTTTCTGCCGGGCAAGAACCACGCCCTTGATGACCCAGTAGATTGAGCCGCCAGTCAGCAGCTCCTCCTCACGCCTCGGATGCATGCGCGTCACATGATCATGAATACGGCCATGACCTGCAGCCTCATTGACGCCGCAGCGATAGTCGATCCGCGCAACAAGGTCTTCGACGCTTTCAGCGCCGGCGCATAATTTGATAAAATGCAATGTCATTCCGGCAAAATCTTGCGCCGGGCTATTCCGCGACGCGCAGCCGCGCGAGATCGCGCGCCCGTTGCCGTTTCAGATCGTGCCGCGCCGCGCGTTTTACAAGGATGTAGAGGATGAAATACGACATCGCCGCGCCAATGCCGGAAAGCCAGATCGGGAGATTTTCAAAAATGGTCGCGAAGCGATCATAAGTCAGGCCCATGGCCTCCGCGATCCCGGGCGCTTCCTGACCGAGCAACAACAACGCGCCAACGCCCGTCATGGCGAAAGCGAGCAGCCCCGCGAGCAGCGCGCCGACGGTGACGCCCATATCGGCGCGCTCTTCGGCTTTCGAGATAATCATCTTGGACGGATCGCCCGACAACGCTTGCGTCGCCGCAAACAGCGACCGTGTCCGCGCGGCGCGCTCTTCCGGTGAAAGGGCTTTCTTGGCGTCTTTTTTGTACTCGTCAAAATCGACCAGCGGCTTTGCGTTGTAGACCTTGTCGGAAATAAATTCCGGTTCGCATTCCGACGCAGGATGAACGTCAGAGGACGGAACAACAAGCGCCGCATCTGTCGGCATGAGGAAAAGGGACTTCTCCGCCGCGCGCCGGCGCACAAGCCCGTCCAGCGTTGCAAGCTCATTGTTGACGAAGGCTTTGGTCCAAAGCTCAAAAGCATTCGCGGCGCCGATCTTGTCGCCTGCGTTCAGTTTTCTCAGCACGGTCGAATGGCGCCAGTTGTCTTCGCCAATATTGAAGATAAGCGAAACCAGCGCATCATGTTCGTTCTGATTGAGCGGCGCGCGCACCGTATCACCAATCAATTGTTCGATCGGCTTAACGTCGTCCTTCAAAAGGCGCTCGGCGTCACCCTCGGTAACGCTCATGCCGTGACGCGCTGAACCGGTGTGGCCATAGCCCACCGTCCATTGTTCGGTCGGAGCGTAATGCGCAGACATGCGCAGGCCCTCATACCCCTTGATCAGATTAAGACCGGTCTCTCCCGTCCGCATCAGACCCGCTCAAACCCCCTCTGGACCTCGCTCCCCGCAAGGAGCTTACTCTGGAAGCCGCGCCCTATCGGCGCGTTCGCCCACGCGACTCCCCCGTCAAACGTCGTTAACGATTCCTACCACGAGAGGTCCCGATTGGGTAGCCGGAGGCGTGAATCTGGCCGATTTTCGCCCCGACGCGGCGCCGAAACGGCACAGTCCTGTGGCGCTTTTGCACGCTCCAGTCCCGATGCGGTTTTCCACATCCCCTCTGTTTCAAAGATAATTCCTTGATTCAAAACGGATTTTATTCTGCTCCCCGAGATTCGGAGCCGCCCGATTCTGGCACAAGACTTGTGAGAAGGCTTGCGGGAGAGCCCCCTTTCACCCGCCAAAAGTGTTAAGATAGGCATGGGGGCGTTTGAGGTGACTTATGTTGGGTAATGGCGTCACAAACATCATCGCCGCGGCGATCATCGCTCTGGCGATCCTGTGGACAGGCGGGATTGGCGGCCGGAACGATAGCGGCCCCATGAGCGATGAAGAGTTTGAAGCCTGGTATGCGCGCGCCGTTGGCGACATTCGCAATGACATTGTGGTCAATTGCGGCTGTTGCGGCGACGAAGGCCCCAGGAGGGCCGCCGCCGAGTCTTTTTAGCGCCCCGTCCGGTTCCGACCCGGCTGGCCGGTTATAATCCGGTCGCCCCACTGGAAACGCGGCGGGTTCCGCCAACCGAACCGCCTGTGACGCCGCCGGCGCCCGTCGAGGTGTTGCCGCCGCCGTTCTTCCCGGGCTGGCCGGCTGTGCCGCCGGTGATCCCGCCCGTTGTGGTCATTCCGCCAGTCGAGCCGCCTTGCGATGAAGACAATCCCGATGACGAGGAATGTGAGCCGGAAGAACCGCCCGTGGACGCGCCGGAACCAACCCTGCCCCTCATCCTTTTGGCGGGCGGCCTGGTTTACTGGACGCAACGCTCGCTGAAAAAAGCTCCGCCCGCGGCGTAAATCAGCCCGCCGCCGGCAGGAGCACAGCCGCAGCAAGCCCAAGGAATACAAAAAATCCGACAACATCTGTCACCGTCGTGACGAAGACAGCGGATGACACCGCCGGGTCGGCGCCGGCGCGCTGCAACCCGATGGGCACCAGAATGCCGGCAAGGCCTGCACAGAGCAGATTGACGATCATCGCGACGCCGACGACGAGCCCAAGACGAACCGCATCATCCTCTCCGCCCCAGCCGCTTGCGAAATACCACACGCCCGCAAGCCCGCCCATGATGATGGCGAAAAGAACACCATTGAACAAACCAACCAGCGCTTCACGGAAGACAACGCGCATGGCGTTGGACGCCGTCAGGTCTTTCGTGGCAAGCGAGCGCACAACAACGGTAAGCGTCTGTGTGCCCGCATTGCCGCCCATGGAGGCGACAATCGGCATCAGGACAGCAAGCGCAACAATCTGACCAATGGCGCCGTCAAAGAGCGCAATAACAAGCGAAGCGAGAATCGCCGTCGCCAGGTTCACCGCCAGCCAGGAAAAGCGCGACCGCACAGTCTCAAACACAGTGTCGTTAAGGCCCGTATCCGCTTCAACGCCGCCCAGCGCCAGCATGTCTTCCTGGGTCTCTTCACGGACCATTTCAACGACGTCATCAACGGTGATCATGCCGATCAGACGGTCGGCGTCATCCACAACCGGCGATGAAATAAGATTATACTGTTCGAAGAGATAGGCGACCTCTTCCTGGTCCATGGTGACCGGCACCGTGCGCATGTCCCGGCTAGTCATAATGGTTTCGATAACGGTTTCACGCGGCGACTTCAGTAGAGTCGACAAGGGAACCGAGCCGATCGGCTTGAAGGCGGGATCGACGACGAACACTTCGTAAAAACGGTCGGGCAGTTCCTCCGTGCCGCGCAGCCGGTCGATAATCTGTCCCACCGTCCAGAAAGCGGGCGACGCGAAAAACTCGCGCTGCATGAGACGGCCGGCGCTTTCCTCTTCGAAATCGAGGGCCGCACGCAAAGCCAGCCTGTCTTCGAGTGGCGCGAAGGAAAGAATCTCCGCCTGTTTTTCCTCGTCGAGATCTTCAAGGAGAAATGTCGCGTCGTCGGTGTCGAGTTCGGCGACAGCCTCGGCGACCTTCTCAGGCTCCATCACCTCGATAATGTGTTCGAGAAGATCTTCGTCGAGTTCGGCGAGCACTTCCGACGGCAAGGAGCCGCCCAAAAGCCCGATCAGCGCCTCACGGTCTTCCTCATGCAAGAGGCCAATAAGGTCGGCGATATCAGCAGGGTGAAGTTCGCGCGTCAGCCCTGCAAAGGCTTCTGCATCCTCCGCCTCGATGGCGTCGGCGACGGAACGCACGAATTCCGGCGTCAGGGTCTGGTCTTCCGCGAACTGGCCATCCCCTTCCGGCGGCTGACCGTCGGGGCGCGCTTCTTCTTCAACGGGCGCAGTTTCGCTCATGGCTGCCCCTCGCGGCTGGCGACCGGAGTCAGGTGAATGGGATTGCCTTCACCTGTTGCTATTCTAGCCCTTGAATGAACGCAAGAGCGGGAAAAGCCTATTTTTTTAAGAAGTTAAAGCGCCGGACCTAGTCCCGAAAATTGAAAACACCGCTCAATATGATCGCGGCGGTGATCGCCCAGAAGACAAAGGCTATTTTCGTGGCGAGCCAGGCTTTTTGCTTCAATTTTGGATCAGTGGGGGCGCCGGGGTCCGCGCCGTCAACGCCGTCGTCGGGCGCTTCCCACCGCCCTTCCACATTTCTGGGCAGGACGGCGAGAAAAACGATCCACCACCAGATCACATAGATAACAACGGCGCCGGCGATATTCATGCTTCTGTCCTGTGAATATGCGTAATAATGACCGGGCGCTTGCCCCAGACATCATCATAATAGACCCGCGCTGCGCGCTTCACCGCCAACATGACAGCCTCGTCGTCCCTGCGCTTTGTTTTCGGCAGGGCCAGAACCGCATCCTCGATGTCGTCGGCAAGCCCCGCATCCTCAGGGCCAGTCTCGTCATCATCGACAACGCCAATTCCCTCGACGATCACATCATCCGCAAGCGCGCCTTTTTGATCCAGCACAAGAGAAACCGCGATAGCGCCCGCATAGGAAAGTTTACGGCGTTCACGCAAAGGCGCTGCGCCGTCCGGCAGAAGGACATCGCCATCAAGATAAATGCGTCCCGCCGGGACTTCGTCGATCCGCTCTGGCCCGTCGGGTGCGATGCGAATGAGGTCACCATTGCGAGGCGCAAAGGATTTCTCTGCGCCAAGCTCAAGCGCAAACTCTGCATGTTCTTCAAGATGACGCGCCTCACCATGCACCGGGATCGCAATGCGCGGACGAGCCCATTCATACATGGCCCGCAACTCTTCCCGGCACGGATGCCCGGAAACATGAACAAACTCGTCCTTCTCCGTAATGATCTTGACGCCGAGCTCCACAAGATCGTTTTGAAGGTTGTAAATCTCGCGATCATTTCCAGGAATGATTTTCGAGGAAAATATGACGGTGTCGCCTTCGGAGAGCGTCAAATCGCGGTGATCGTTGCGAGCAATGCGTGAAAGCGCGGCGCGCGGTTCACCCTGACTGCCGGTGCAAAGATAAAGCACATGCTGGCGCGGCAGATGACCGGCGTCCTGCGGCTCAACAAAACGCAAGCCTCTGGGCAGAATTCCAACTTCTTTCGCCGCATCCACGATGCGCAACATGGAGCGCCCAAGCAGACACACACTGCGGTCGGCCGCCGCCGCCGCCTCGCAAATGGAAACAACGCGGGAGACATTGGACGCAAAGGTCGTCACCGCAACACGGCCTTCCTGTTCGGCAATCAGCTTTGTCAGTGACTTCTTGACCGCCGTTTCAGAACCGGACTCGCCCGACGACAGAACATTCGTTGAATCGCAAACCATGGCGAGAAGACCGTCGTCCCCCAGCTTTTTGATCGTGCCGCTGTCCGTTAGCGGTCCAAGCGAAGGTGATTTATCGATCTTCCAGTCGCCGGTATGAAGCACCGTTCCAAATTCAGTGCGCAAAATGACGCCGCTTGGTTCAGGGATCGAATGGGTGAGCGTCACATATTCAATGTCGAACGGCCCCAGCGTGAAACGGGCGTTCATGTTTATGACATTCAGCTCGACATCCGCCTTGTCATACTCCTCAAGCTTGCGCGCAACGAGCGCGGCGGTGAAAGGCGTCGCGTAGATGGGACAACCGAGCTTCGGCGCGAGCAGCGCCACCGCCCCGATGTGATCTTCATGGCCATGCGTCAAAAGAAGACCGTGAAGCGCTTCCTTTTCTTCAAGGATATAAGTCGGATCCGGACAAATGAGATCAATGCCCGGCGTCGTCAGATCGCCGAACATGACGCCGCAGTCGATCATGATCCATTGCCGATTGGCGGCGGAACCGACGCCGTAAAGGTTCATATTCATGCCGATCTCGCCGGAACCGCCGAGCGGCAGAAAAACAAGCTCCTTCTTCGACATTATTTCGCCTTCAGCCGTTTCGAGATTTCGAAGAGCCCGCGAATAGTGAGATCGTGGTCGAAAATATCGATGGCGTCGGTTTGTCCTTCAAAGAGAGACGCGATGCCGCCCGTCGCCACGACTTTCATCGGCGTTGGATATTCCGCCTTGATCCGCGCGAGGAGCCCTTCGATGAGAGAAATATAACCCCAGAAAACACCCGTTTGCATGGCGCCGACGGTGTCTGTGCCGATGATTTTTTCCGGCTTTTCAATGGCAATGCGCGGCAAACGCGCCGCCGCCTCGTGCAGGGCCTGCATGGAAAGATTGATGCCCGGCGCAATGACGCCGCCTTCAAAGCCGCCATCGGCGCCGACGATATCGAAATTTGTAGCAGTGCCGCTGTCGACCACGACGAGTGGACCGCCATGGGCCGTAAAGGCGCCGACCGCATTCACCAGCCTATCGGCGCCCGCTTCGGACGGCTTCGTGATACGCACCTCAACGCCCGGAATATTGTCATGCCCGATGACGAAGGGTTCGCAATTGAAATAGCGGCGCGAAAGATTGCGCAGATGAAACAATGACTGCGGCACCACAGTTGAAATGATGCACTCTTTTATGTCGCCAAGCCCGTAGCCGACGAATTCCATGAGCTGAGAAAGCCAGACGGCGTACTCATCGGCAGTGCGGGTCGTCGAAGTGGACGCCCGCCACTGCGCGGCGGGCTCGCCTTTATCATAAAGCGCGATCACCGAATTTGTGTTGCCGACGTCGATGGCTAGAAGCATGCCGTTATTCCTGACTTTGCGGCGAAAAAAACACATCGCCAGCCGCGATTGTCCGCGTTCCGGCCTCCGAGCGCAATACAAGCGCGCCGGTTTCATCAATCCCTTCAAAAACGCCTTTCAACTCCTGATTAGGCAGGCGGACCGTGATGGTTCGCCCCAGACCGCCCGCGCGTGCGAGCCAGGCGTCCCGGATCGGGGCAAACCCCGCCGTTTTCCATTGCCTGTAAAAGGTCCAGAAATGCCCATCGAGCGACGCAGCGAAAGCGCCGGGCCCTGGCGGCGGGGAGACATGATCCACAAGGCGGGCCACAGCGTATGGCATGCCGTCCGGCGCCGTCACCATGTTGACGCCGACGCCAATGGAAAGATGACTGCCGAGATTTTCGAGAAGAATGCCGGCGCATTTGCCGCCCTCGATCAAGACGTCATTGGGCCATTTGAGCGTAATCTTGTCTTCGGCGATGGATTCATCAACCGCCGAAGCGAGCGCCAGCGCGACGATAAAGGAAAGCTCGCCCCAACGCTCCATTGGCGCATCCGGCTTGAAAAAAAGCGTCCCTGCAAAGTCGCCGGTCTCCTGCTCCCAGCGGCGTCCGCGCCTGCCGTATCCGGCCGTCTGGCGCAACGCCAGAATCCAGACCGGCCCGTTCGCTCCGGCTTCGGCGCGGCGGCGCGCTTCAGCGCTCGTCGAATCGAGCGTGTCGAAGATTTCAATCAGCGTTCCTGACGGAAGCTTGCGCACTTTTTTAGAAAAGAGACGCCGCGGCGGTCTCAGCGATCTGCCGCAGATAGCCCATGCCAATGGTCAGCACCGGAAACATCAGAGCAGCCGAACCCCAGGCCGCAAGCCCGAGAGCCGATCCGTGATCGCGCTCAAACGCCGGCGCCGGTTCGTCGAACCACATGAACCAGACGACCCGCAAATAGTAAAATGCGGAGACCGCGCTGGCGAATACGCCCGCAACCGCAAGCCAGATGAGCCCATTATCGACCGCAGCCAGAAACACATACCACTTGCCGAAGAAGCCGGCTGTCGGCGGCACGCCCGCAAGGGAAAAAAGCAGCACGGTCAGAATCAGCGCCATCGGCATATTCGTTCGCGACAGCCCCGAAAGATCGGAAATGTTCTCCGTCATGCCGCCGCGGCGTCGCATCATCAGGATGACGGCGAAGGTTCCGACCGTCATGACGATGTAGATCGCCATATAGATCAGGACCGATGAGACGCCGGAAGACGAGCCCGCAGCAAGACCGATCAGCGCATACCCCATATGGCCGATAGAGGAATAAGCCATCAGGCGCTTGATGTTGGTTTGCGCGATTGCGGAAAATGCGCCCACCATCATCGAAGCCAGCGCTATGAGCGCAATTACGGGCTGCCAGTCATCGACAATGCCGGGGAAAGACGACATCAGGACGCGGGTGAACAAAGCCATAGCGGCAAGCTTCGGCGCCGCCGCGAAGAAAGCCGTCACCGGGGTCGGCGAGCCTTCATAGACGTCCGGCGTCCACATGTGGAACGGCGCGGCCGAAACCTTAAAGGCAAGCCCTGCGATCATGAAGACGAGACCGATCACAAGACCGGCGTTTTCAGCATCCGCGGTCGCAGCCCTGGCGATTTCCGTAAACAGGGTCGATCCCGTAAAGCCGTAAACAAACGACGCCCCGTAGAGCAGCATGCACGAAGACAAAGCGCCAAGAACAAAATATTTAAGCCCGGCTTCGGTGGAGCGGCGGCTGTCGCGGTTGAAGGCGGCGAGAATGTAAAGCGCAAGGCTCTGGGTCTCGATGCCCATATAAAGCGAAATAAGGTCCGTCGCCGAGACCATGAGCGACATGCCGAGCGCAGCGAGCACGATCAGCACCGGATATTCGAACCGGCCAAGCTGTTCGCCGGCAAGATATCGGTCCGACATCAAAATGGCGAAGGCCGCTGCGCCGAAAATCAGAATTTTGCAGAAGGTCGAAAAGGCGTCGATGCGGAAGGCGCCGTCAAACAAAGACGCGGTCGCCCCGCCGCCAGGGGCGACAAGCACGAGGACGCCGGCGAGAATAAGCAGCAACACCGCCGAGATGGAAATTTTCGACGCAGCCTTGTCGCCCAGAAAAACGCCGGTGATGAGGAGCGCCATGGCGCCGATTGCAAGCGCCAATTCCGGCCGCGCAAAGGAAAGGGTTTCAAAAAGGCCCATCAGTTCACTCCGCCCGCAACGAGCGCCGCGTTGTAATTCTCAATCAAAAGATCCACCGCCGGGCTGAAGACGTTGAGCGCCGGCCCCGGATTGAAACCAAGGAACAAGGCGAAGGCCATCAGGACGCCGAGCATTGCAAGTTCACGCGTATTGACGTCCGTGATCGCCATCAGCGCTTCTTTTTCGAGCTTTCCGTACATGACTTCGCGATAAAGCCGCAGCGCATAGGCCGCCGAGAAGATGACGCCAAACGCAGCAAAGAAGGCGATCCATGAGTTCAGCTTGAACGCGCCGGTCATGGTGAGAATTTCGCCGACAAACCCGCTGGTCCCCGGCAGGCCCACATTGCCCATGGTAAAGAAGAGGAAAAGGAAAGCGTAAAGCGGCATGCGATGCACAAGTCCGCCATAGGCCGAGATCTCGCGCGTATGGATGCGGTCATAAACGACGCCAACACAAAGGAAGAGCGCCCCGGAGATGAAGCCGTGAGACAGCATCTGGAACAAGGCGCCGTCGATCCCCTGCTCCGTGCCGGTGAAAATCCCCATGGTCACAAAGCCCATATGCGCGACAGATGAATACGCGATGAGCTTTTTCATGTCTTCCTGCGCGAGCGCCACGAGCGACGTATAAATGATCGCGATGACCGAGAGCGCAAAGACAAAGGGTGCGAAATCGGCGCTCGCCAGCGGGAACATGGGCAGTGAGAAGCGAAGGAAGCCGTAGCCGCCCATTTTCAGAAGGATCGCCGCCAGAACCACGGACCCCGCGGTCGGCGCCTGAACGTGCGCATCGGGCAGCCAGGTGTGGACCGGCCACATGGGCATCTTCACTGCAAAAGAAGCAAAGAATGCAACCCACAGCCATTTCTGGGCGCCTGCCGGGAAGTCGAAATTCTGCAGCGCCGGAATATCCGTCGTTCCGGCCTGGGCATACATCCACGCCATGGCGATCAGCATCAGCAGCGAGCCGAGGAGCGTGTAGAGGAAGAATTTGAGCGAGGCGTAGATGCGGCTCGGCATCACGACGCCCGCAAACTCTTTCGTCCCCTTGGAGCCCCAGACGCCGATGATGAGGAACATCGGAATGAGGCTTCCTTCAAAGAAGAAATAGAAGAGGAAGAGATCGAGCGCACAGAACACGCCAATCATCAGCGTTTCAAGAATAAGAAACGCAATCATGTAATCAGCGATGCGGTTTTTGATCGAGTTCCAAGACGCCAGAATACAGATCGGCATAAAGAAGGTCGTCAGGAGCACAAACAGGATCGAAATCCCGTCGACGCCCATTTTGTAGCTGATCCCGCCGCCAAGCCACGGGAACTGCTCCACAAGTTGGAAGCCCGCGATAGATGGATCGTAAAGCGCAAAGGCGCCGAGCGAGAGCAGGAACGTAAACGTCGTGACAACGAGCGCGATGATGCGCGAATTTCGCTCAACCGTCGGAAGATCGTCGGCGGCGATGGAGCCATCGTCATTCTTGCGCGCCACCATTCGCGCAGCGATGATGAACAGAGCGCCCACGAGCGGCGCAAAGGTGATGAAGCTGAGCCAGGGCTGGTTGGCGAAACTTTCAGTCATTACTGGCCGCCCCCCGCCCGGATAAGAATGAAGGTCACGAGAAGCGCAATCCCTACAAGCATTGCAAAGGCGTAGTGATAAACATAGCCGCTCTGCATCTTCACGATGCGGCGCGCTCCTGCGGCGACAACGGTTGCAATGCCGTCTGGTCCGACGCCGTCGATGGTCTTGCCGTCGCCATCCTTCCAGAGGAAGCGGCCAATGGCGTAAGCGGGCTTCACAAAGATGAAGCTGTAAATCTCATCGAAGTACCATTTATTCTTCAAAAAGGCGTAGATCATGCCGCCCGGCCGCAACCAGCCCGGCTTTAACGGATCGCCTCTGAGATAATGCCAGCCGGCCATGAACGAACCTGTCAGCATGGCGATGAACGGCGCCCACAACACCCACGCCGGAATATCATGATGGCCGCCGCCATGTTCTTCTTCCGCAGCGCCATGGTCGTCGGCGGCCGCATACCCGTCCGCTGGCTCATGGCTTGTGTCCTCATGCGCTTCGCGCAAGGCGTCGACTTCGCCAGCATTCAGGTGATCGGCGACCGTCGCTTCATCTTCGTGATGCACCTCTTCCGCAGAATAAAGCGCGCCGTTCCAGAACTTGTCAGAGTTGTCGCCGACGAAGTAACCGTAGAAGGCCATCCCGGCGACAAGCGCACCAAGCGCCAGCGGGATTAGCGGCGCCATCATGGTGTCCGGCACGGCGTGCGGATGTTTGCGGATATGCTCCGGCGCACGGGACGGGCCCCAGAAGGTGAGGAAGATAAGACGCCAGGAATAAAAGGCCGTCATCACTGCGGCGAGCAGCCCGAGCGTGAAGGCGAAATAACCAAATGCGGCGCCCGCCTCGCCCCCGAAGAAGGCGCTCTCAAGGATCATGTCTTTTGAGACAAAACCCGCCGTGCCAAGCGGCGCGCCGAACAGGAACATGCCGGGGATCCCGACCCCGGTAATGGCGATGGTGCCAATCACCATCAGCATGTGCGTAAAGGGCATCAGTTCTTTGACGCCGCCCATCTTCTTGATGTCCTGCTCATGATGCATGCCAATAATGACTGCGCCGGAACCGAGGAACAAAAGCGCCTTGAAGAAAGCGTGCGTGAAGAGATGGAACATCGCCGCGTCATAGGCGCCGACGCCAGCCGCGAAAAACATGTATCCAAGCTGAGAGCAGGTGGAATAGGCGACGATCTTTTTAATATCGTCCTGCAGGAGCCCGACAGTCGCGGCGAAGAACGCGGTCACCGCGCCGACCAGCGTCACCAGCGCCGCAGCGCTTGGCGCGTATTCAAAGATCACAGAACAACGGCAAACAAGGAATACGCCGGCGGTCACCATGGTGGCGGCATGGATAAGCGCCGAGACCGGCGTCGGACCTTCCATGGCGTCGGGAAGCCATGTGTGCAGGAGGAATTGCGCCGACTTGCCCATGGCGCCAATGAAGAGCAGCACCGCGATCACGGTGAGCGCATGGAAGTCCCAGCTCAGGAAATGGATGGTCAGTTCCTGAATGTGGGCGCCTTCGGCGGCGTTCCATGGCGTCGCGGTCGCGTTCGTCGCGATCGCCTGAAAGACTTCGTCGAACTGGATGGTGCCGAAAACGTAGAAGACAGCCATGATGCCGAGCGCGAAACCGAAATCCCCCACCCGGTTGACGATGAACGCCTTGATCGCCGCATCGTTCGCTGACTTTTTCTTGAACCAGAAACCGATCAAGAGATAGGAGGCGAGACCAACGCCCTCCCAGCCGAAGAAAAGCTGCAGGAAATTGTCCGCCGTGACGAGGCAGAGCATGGCGAAAGTAAAAAGCGACAGATAGGCGAAGAACCGCGATTGCTCGCCATAGTCCTTCATATAGCCCATGGAATAGGTGTGAACGAGGAACGACACCGAATTCACGACAACCAGCATCACGGCTGACAGAGAGTCGAGCCGCACAGACCAGTTCGCCTGGAAATTGCCGGAGCCGATCCATTCGAACAGCGTGATGGTGCGCGCATTGCCGCCGACCGCCACGTCGAAAAACAAAAACCACGACATCACAGCCGCAATCAGCAGAAGACCGGTCGTTAACAGTTCTGATGCGCGATAGCCGAAGGCGCGGCCCACCGGCATGGAAAGCATCGCGCCAAAAAGCGGCAGTAAGACGACAAAGGGTTCCATGAAACTTGAGCGCCCCTAGTTCTTCATCAGGCTGGCGTCATCGACAGCGATGTCGCCGCGATTGCGGAAGAAGGCAACAAGAATGGCGAGCCCGACGGCAGCTTCAGCCGCCGCGACGGTCAGCACCATAAAGGCGAAAACCTGGCCGACGAGATCGCCGAGAAACTGTGAAAACGCCACGAGGTTGATATTCACCGCCAGCAGCATCAACTCGATCGACATCAAGATGACGATGACATTCTTCCGGTTCAGGAAGATGCCGGCCATGCCAATGGCGAAGAGGATCGCCGCGACGGAAAGATAATGCCCAAGCCCGATCATGACATCGCCCCTATGACAGCCCCTGCCCCGGCCGGATGTCCACAAGCTCGTAGCCTTCCTCGCGCTTGCGGCCAACCTGCGCCGCAGGGTCCTGTTTCTTGATTCCCTCCCGCGTACGGAAGGTGAGGATAATCGCGCCAATCATGGCGACCAAAAGCACCATGCCCGCGATCTGAAAATAATGGACGTAATCCGTATAGAGGATCAGTCCCAGCGCCTCGATATTGGTCGGTCCGTTCGGATCGGCGACCGTCTGCGCCGCCGTCGGCGAGGGGTGCGCTCGCGCAAGCTCCGCATCGGACGGGAACGCCCAAACGAACACCACCATGATGAGCTCTACGACGACAACCGCCGCAAGCGCGCCGCCAATTGGCAGATATTGGAGGAAGCCCTGCTTCATCTCGACGAAATCGACGTCGAGCATCATCACGACGAACAGGAACAGAACCGCCACCGCGCCGACATAGACAACCACCAGCACCATGGCGAGATACTCCGCGCCCATGAGCACAAAGAGCCCGGCGGCGGAGATAAAGGCCGAAATCAGAAACAGGACCGAATGGACCGGATTCTTCGACGCCACGACCATCAGCCCCGAGGCGATGGCGGCGAAAGCGAACAGATAAAAGGCAATGGCGGCGATGGACATAAGGCTGGCGCGCGAGGCTTTCCCGGACCGATAAGTGGCTCGTTAAAAAACGCGCCGAAGTGGCGCTTATGGACTGGTTTCCCGCGCCCCTTCCCCGCCGGATACGGCGCGACTCAAGACGTCAGGCGATACTGGCCGCGCTTTTAGAGGCATTGGCCGGGCTTTGCAAAGGGATAGCCGCGCAAAATCAGCGGAATTCCGGGGCTTTTCGCCACGCCTTGTCTTCCCCCTCATCCCTGCCCGTGGGGACCGTTCACCGCACGAGGCCAACAGCTCGTCACATCCCCATCGACGCGAGGGGCGGCCCGGTTAAGCTGCCCGCCAATCAAAATGGAGGGGCGTCGTGAAAAAGATGTTTTCAACAGGGCTGACGGCAGGTCTGGCCGGGGGCCTCGCCGCAATCGTCACCGCAGGGCATGCGCTTGCCGCCTCCCTGCCCGTGGATCTTAACGGGGTGGAGTTTGCGCCGGTCCGGTTCCAGCTGCTCCAGCATGGGGAAAATGTTGGCGAGATGTTCTATTCCATGGAGCGGCGGGACGGCGAGATCGTCATTCATGACGGCACCACCATGCTGCCGGACATTCGCGAATCAGGGACCCTGGTGATCGACGCCGACACTCTTTTGCCCAAGCGGGTCGTGATCGACGGCGATTTCAGCCGGACCGTTCTCGACATCGACCTCGCCTTTGACGGGCGCAAGGGCGCCGGCGTTTATCGCATCAAGCGTCCCAGCGAGACCGAAAAGACTGACCGGCCGTTTGAAATCGACCTGCCCGAGGGCGCCGTCGCCCGGGCGTCGATCTTCGGCCTGATGGCGGGCCTGCCCGTCAGGGAGGGCGCGTCATTCGCATTCCAGTGGTTTAACGAGCTTGGGGGCGCCCTCGCCGATGCGGAGCTTGTGGTGGAAGGCAGAAAAACGATTGAGGTTCCCGCCGGCGTTTTCGAAACCTATGAAATCAAGCTCAACGCTCAGCCCGCCAATGTGGTTTATCTGACGGTTGAAGCGCCGCACAAACTTGTGCGCATCGACGTGCCCGGTCAGGACATGAAATTCGAGCGCTTGCCGGCGGAGAATAAGGCGGAATAAAGACGCAGCCGGCCTTTAACTGGTCAAACTCACCCCTCAGTCTTGTAACCGCCCCATCCGGGGCGATCACTATGGGGGAGATCATGACCAACACCAACATCACCACACTTGTATTGGCCGGCGCACTCAGCGCAGGCTTTTTTCTTGCTGCGACACCCATAAATGCTGCGGCGGAAACCTATCGATCATCGAGCTCGAAAACGCTCTTGAGAACCGCGCAGCCTGCAGATGAAATAGGGTCGAAGCTCAACGCCATCAAAGCGAACCTTGAGACCTTTTCCAGCCCAAAAGCTACAAAGCGTTCACAACTCACATCATTGAAACGCGCCATCGCCGATACGGATGCATTGGAAGCGGCGTTGGAGCCCGTCAAGGACGCCGACGCCGCCAAAGAAGCCGTCGCAGCGTTGCAAGCGAAACTGAATGAGGCGCTCAAGGATCTGGAAGCCGAAGACAAGCTCGGCAATTTTGAAATCCAGGACCTGATGTCTACGTTCAATCAGGCTGAAACATTGGCGTCGTCCGTACAGAAAAAGAAAGACGACACCAAGAGCTCTGTTATCAGCAAGGTCGGTTAGCGAGAATAACAACTTCGCGGGAGCCTTCAGAATGGATGGCTCCCGCGTTCAGGCGATCGGTTCAGCCGGTGCGCCGGGTTGATTACAGCGACGATAAATAAGCCGCGAGATCGTCTACGCGGTCAGGCTCAACGATGAGACTCGGCATGTTCCGATGCGGCGACCGCAACAAGGCGGCCAGCGCCGTGCGGGTCATGTCCGGCCTGTTGGCGAGCGCCTCGAAAGACGGCGCAGCCGCATTCGGCGAATTGACCTGGCCCGGTTCAACCGCATGACAGGAGGCGCACGCCTCCCGCGCGTAGCCAAGGCCCAGCTCCGCCGCACTGGTTTCCACATGGCCGGCGGCGGCCCCGTCAGCGGCGCATCCCGCAAGCCCGATGACAAGCGCCGCGCCCGAAGCGGCCCAAAAGGCTGGATTTGTGAATGATGAAAGACCGGCCATGCAACGTCCCCTTCGCTGTCCGGGGACAATTAAAGCATGAGGGCGACACCCGCGCCACTGCCCAGCCAGGCAGCCAAACAAATTACCGATAAGGTGCGTCGAGCTCGAGATTGCGGGCGATTTCCCGCTCCCAGCGGTCGCCATTCGCGAGCAGCCGGTCCTTGTCGTAGAACAGCTCTTCACGCGTTTCCGTGGCGAATTCGAAATTCGGACCTTCGACAATCGCGTCCACGGGGCAAGCTTCCTGACAGAACCCGCAATAGATGCATTTGGTCATGTCGATGTCATAACGCGTCGTGCGCCGTGAACCGTCATCGCGCGGTTCAGCCTCGATGGTGATTGCCTGAGCCGGACAGATCGCTTCGCAAAGCTTGCAGGCGATGCACCGCTCTTCCCCGTTCGCATAACGGCGCAGCGCATGCTCACCGCGGAAACGCGGGGACAGCGGGCCTTTCTCAAACGGATAATTCAGCGTCGGCTTCGGCCGCACATAATATTTCATCGCAAGGCCGAACGCCTTGACGAAGTCCCAAAGCATGAAGCCTTTGAGCGCCTGTGCGATGCGAGACATCCCTAGCTCCTCCAGCTTTGCAGATAATCAACGGCGCCTGGGAACATCAACAAGATGCCCGCCACCAAGACAACCCAGACCAGCGACAGCGGCAGGAAAATCTTCCAGCCGATACGCATGAGCTGATCATAGCGGTAACGCGGCACAATCGCTTTCACCATGGCGAACAGGAAGAAGAAGAAGACGATTTTGAGAATGAACCACAGAACCGGCATGGGCCCCCATGCGAGGAACGGCGCCCAGTCCGTCGGGATCGGCGAGTGCCAGCCTCCGAAGAACAGCACTGTCAACATGGCGCACATCAGGACGATGTTGGCGAGCTCACCGATCATGAACATCAGAAACAGGGTCGAGGAATACTCCACCTGATACCCGGCGACGAGTTCCGATTCCGCTTCCGGCAGATCGAAAGGCGGACGGTTTGTTTCAGCGAGCGCCGAGATGAAGAACACCACAAACATCGGGAAAAGCGGAATAAAATTCCAGTTCCAGAAGCCGCCGCCGGCGCGGGCCTGAGACTCGACGATCTCAGAGAGATTGAGCGAGCCCACAAGCAGGAGAACGGTGATGATGACGAAGCCGATGGAAACCTCATAGGAGACCATCTGGGCCGCCGACCTGATGGCGCCCAGAAAGGAATATTTCGAGTTCGAGGCCCAGCCCCCCATGATGACGCCGTAAACGCCAAGGGACGAAATCGCGAAGAGGTAAAGAATCCCCACATTGATGTCGGCGCCCACAAGGCCGGGGCCAACCGGGATCACCGCCCAGCCCACAAGGGCCAGAACGAAGGTAATGATCGGCGCGAGGATGAAGACGACCTTGTTTACACCGGCCGGGATCAGGATTTCTTTGAAAACAAATTTGAAGAGATCAGCAAAGGACTGGAGCAGACCGAAGGGGCCAACCACATTCGGGCCTTTGCGGAGCTGAACCGCCGCCCAGACCTTCCGGTCGAAATACATAAGGAACGCCTGCGCCACCAGCAGGGTCACAAGGATTGCGAGCGCGCCCGCAGCCGTCGATGCGAGCCACCAGCCCCAGCCCTGATCGGCTGGACGGGTCACCAGATTTGTCCAGATCTCTTCCATGGGCCCGCGTCATAACGGGGATCGCGCCTCCAGAGCAAGCACTCCGTGCGATTGCACAGGGCGCTGGCTCCAGATTTTTTCGATTGGGGCGCTTTCCAGAGCCAACCGGAGAGCGCTTGGGCGGAAAACGGGCCAATCCGTCGCAGACTGGCTCCGTCCTCCCCCGGATCCCGGCGATCTTTATTTCACCGAAATGCTGGCGATGAAGCTGCTCGACTTTTCCACATTCGATGGCGAGCCATAGATATCCACGGAGCCAATGCCGCTGACCGATGCGTCGACCGCCTCGCTGGCGTAGACGCTGGCCGAACCGACGCCAGAGACTTCAATATCCACCTCACGACATTCAAGACCCTTGGCGTCAAGATCACCGACACCGGAAACATCCGCATCGAGCCGACCGCAGGAGCCGTCAATATTCAGATCGCCGACCCCGGCAAGATCAATCTCAAAATTGTCAGCATCAACGCCTTCGATCCGGCCATCTGCGACGCCGGCGATGTCAACGCTCTTCAGCGCAGGCAAGGTGATCTCCGCTGTCAGGCCGAAATCGCGCCAGCGATGCGCGCCTCGCTGGCCTTCCTTGCGGTCAAGCTTGAGAACGCCATTTTCAACGCCAGCCTCAAGCCGCTCCATTTCCGACGGAGCGCCGGAAATGACGACGGAAAAGTCGCCGCCGACAGTCACGTCGAGTTCGAATACGCCGCCCACATCGATTTCATCAAAACCGGTAAGATCAAACGTCTCGGTGACGTCCTTGCTCTTATCACGGTCACTCACATCCCTGAGTGAACCAAACGCATAATTAGCCGCTGTCGCAGCAATGCCGATCGCCAGAACCAGGCCGATAATAATTCCAAAGAAAATTCTCATGGGTCGCCTCCCGTCTTTCCCCGTCCCCCAATACCGATAAATATAGCACCACCAGGTGACAGAACCAATGCAGCCAACCGCGCCGCGCCTTCGCCTTATCGAGTTCGGAGGGCCACAAAAAAAAACGCCGCGCATTAGCGCGGCGCAACAATAAGGCTTAGCGATTGCGTCAGTGAACGCTGATATCTGCAAACATGCTCTTGTTCTTGCGCACTTTCTCAGGCGATCCGTAGACGTCTATATCGCCCATGCCGGAGACTTTCGCATCCACTTCATCGCTGGCGAAAACAACCGCACTGCCGACGCCTGAGACCTTCACATCCGCCGCACTGCATTCAAGATTGCGGGCGTCAAGATCGCCGACCCCGGAAAGGTCCGCTTCAAGGGCGCCGCACTCACCGTCGATGACAAGGTCGCCTACTCCCGAGATTTTAACAGTAAAATTATCTGCATCGACATCCGAAATATGGCCGTCAACGACGCCGGAAATCTTGACTGCTGTCAGGCTTGGCATGGTGATAACCGCCTCAACGCCGTCACGGTGATTGTGCTTTTTCTCGCCTTTCATGCGCTTGCGCTGGTCGAGGACAAGCGCGCCGTTTTTCACAGAGGCGTCTACCCTGTCCATTTCATAGGCCGGTCCCGAAAGCTCAACTGAAAAATCCGATCCAACGCGCACATCAAGTTCATAAACGCCGGCGATAGTGATGGCGTTAAAACCTGTGAGCTCAAGCTTTTGCGTCACTGTTTCTTCATCATGCGCCAATGATGCGCCCGCAGCGAGCAGCGCCATCGCGCAAGCCGAAAGAATAACTTTGTTTCTCATCGATCGCCTCCATCTCTTGCGACGAATGTAGCGTTTTAAAGCTGTGCCGTGAAGTTCGCCTTGTCGCAAAGAAAGCGCAGTCCGCCGAAGATTATTAGTGAATCCGGAATGTAATCGGCCCTTCCGCCTCAGCCTCGGCTTTTTCGGCCGCGCGCCAATGCGGCTGCATACGACGTGCAAAGACAAAAGCGATCACCAAGGCGGGCGCGAAAATGGCTGCAACGGCTTTGAGGTCAAGACTCCCGGCGCCCGGAACACCAATCGCGAGCAGGACAAACACGGCGATAGCGATGCCCGTCGCCGCACCCAGATATGGCCAGACATTTCGGCGCTTGCGTTTTTCAAGCGCTGCAAAAAGCGAGGCGCCGAATATGACGCTGGTGCCGAAGCCAATAAGAAAAATCAGGATGCTGACAAGCAGCGATTCCAAAAACAGCCCCGTCAGTCCCAAGACAGAAAACCCGCCCATCAGACTTCGCACCAAGGACAAGACGAATGTGAGGGCGCCGCCCACGCCAGCGCCGGCAAGTACCGACACGAGCATTTGCTCAAAAGCAACATTGATGCGGATCTGATCGATCGTCGCCTGTTCGTCGGACTGATCGCCTACCCGGCGCAACCGTGTGTTACTCCGCCGCCTGGCGGTTTGCGCCGCTCATCACGGCTGAACATTCGGCCATGGTTTTGGAAGCGCGCGCGATGGGATTGGTGAGATAGTAATCCGCGACCGCCGAAACGAACGGCGCGGCGCTCAACGAAGCGGCCTCGCCCACTGCATTCGCATCGAACCGTTCTTCGCTATTGCCGACTTGATCAATACGGCCAAGCGAGGGCGCATCGGCGATCATCGCCTGACGCAATGCAAAGAGATCGTCATAGGCAAGCGTTTTGCCAACGCGATCCGAAAGCGCCCGCAGGATCGCCCAGTCCTCACGCGCTTCGCCCGGAGGGAAGCATGCGCGGTTTGCAAGCTGCGCGCGGCCCTCGGTGTTCACGAAAATCGCGCTCTGTTCCGTATAGGCCGCCGCCGGAAAAATCACATCTGCGTAGCGCGCGCCCGTATCGCCGTGGCTGCCCTGATAAACGACAAAAGCGCCGTTGAGCTTCGCGCCATCAAATTCGTCAGCGCCAAGATTATAGACGAACTCGATCTCACGATTGCCGCAGCCTTCAAGAATGGCGGCGAAATCCTTTCCGCCGTCACCGGGCACAAAGCCGAGATCAAGCGCGCCAACACGGCCTGCAGCTGTGTGCACGACGTTGAAGCCGTTCCAGTCGCCGCGAACGGCGCCAATGCTGTCGGCGAGTTTCGCGGCCATATTCAGCACCGCCGCGCCATCGTCGCGGGCGAGGCCGCCCATCCCGACAATTACCGCCGGGTTTTTTGCATTCTTTAATGTGTCGAAGAAAGCGCCCTCGCCTTTTGCAAGGCTCGCCAGCGTATCGGGGCCCGCGCCAAGATAATCATAATCGTAGGAAAGGTCTTTTTGTTCTCCGATGACACCGACTTTAACATTCAGGTTGTTGAGCCATGCCTTGCGGATGCGGGCGTTGATCATCGGCGCTTCAGCGCGAAGATTGGTTCCCACGAGCAAAATGACATCCGCTTCTTCGAGATTGGCGATGCCCGTGTTGAAAAGATAATTTCGGCGATCGCCTGTTCCAATCTTGGCGCCGTCCTGACGGCAATCCATATGCGGCGTGCCAACCGCTGTCATCAAATCCTTTAAAGCCTTCACCGCCTCGGCGGAAACGAGGTCACCTGCAAGCGCTGCAACTTTTTCCTTCGGCGTCGTCTTCAATTTTTCAGCTACAACAGAAAACGCTTCGTCCCAGCTCGCCGGTACGAGCTTGCCGTCCTTGCGCACATAGGGCTTGTCGAGGCGTTGACGTTTAAGGCCATCCCAAACAAAGCGGGATTTGTCGGCGATCCATTCCTCATTAACACCTTCATGAAGCCGCGGCAGAATACGCAAGACCTCACGCCCGCGCGCATCAACACGAATATTCGACCCCACCGCATCCATAGCGTCGATAGAGTCGGTTTTCCGCAACTCCCACGGCCGCGCATTGAAAGCATAAGGCCGCGAGGTAAGCGCGCCAACCGGACACACATCGATCAGGTTGCCGGTCAGTTCACTTTCCACCGCCTTTTCCAGATAGGTGGTGATCTCAGCGTTCTCACCGCGATTGACGAGGCCAAGATCGTCGACGCCGGCGATCTCCGTCGCGAAACGGACGCAACGCGTGCATTGAATGCAGCGTGTCATGATCGTCTTGATCAACGGGCCCATATATTTTTCTTCAACGGCGCGCTTGTTCTCCGCATAGCGCGAGCCGTCGCGGCCATAGGCCATGGCCTGGTCCTGAAGGTCGCATTCCCCACCCTGATCGCAGATTGGGCAGTCGAGCGGATGATTGATGAGCAGGAACTCCATCACCCCTTCACGCGCCTTTTTCACCATGGGCGTATTGGTGAACAGCTCCGGGGGGGCGCCATCGGGTCCCGGACGCAGATCACGCACATTCTGGGCGCAGGACGCAACAGGCTTTGGCGGCCCGCCTTTCACTTCGATCAGACACATGCGGCAGTTGCCGGCGACCGACAGGCGCTCATGATAACAAAACCGCGGGATTTCTTCTCCCGCCGCCTCACAGGCCTGCAAAAGAGTGAGATTCGACGGGACTTCGATTTCCTCGTCGTTGACTTTGATGACGCGCGTATCGCTCATGCCGGACCTTCTTGGGATCAAATCCAAATTCGGGGCGTGGTTTAGCCGTCTTTACCAGCCGAGGCTAGAGCAGGAGGGCCCTCCATTCGGTCGCAGCCGCCCCCTGATTCGCCCGGTAAAAGCGCCCGATCACAGTTTGAAGCGGGCCATATCCTGGAGCCAGCTTTCGGGAAGGTCATTGGCGAAACGTCCCGCGATCGCCCGATAGATATGGGCGTAAGCGGCACAGGCGCGCGCCCGCAACGCTGTCGGCATGTTCTCCCCGCCCCTCGACGCATTGGAGCGCGTCCTTATGTCGGCTGGCTTGGCCCCAATCCCGGCGAAGCCGCAAATCCGGTCAACCGCCGCCTGATGGAAGAGACGCTTGTAAAATTCCAGATGAATACGGTCTTTCCCAAAGGCCGACTCCGCCTCCTGGAGTGTCCGACCATAGTCGGCAAGCAGCATGAAATCTTCCCGCGCCAGGAGGCGGTCAAACATGGCCTCAATGTCAAATTTCGGATTGTGCGTCCGATTAAAGGTCAATGACGACCAGAAACGGTCAGCAGGGTTACGCATCAAAAACACAAGTTTCACATCGGGATGAATTTCCCGCATGAACCGAAATCCGGCCTTTCCCAGCATGGAGTAATCCGGCGTCGCCTCAAACAGGACAGGACGACCCTGAGAGCCCCAGCTCATAAAACGCATATATTCGTTTGGATTTGAGATCATTCTGAACCGCAGCAACATTGCATGAAGCCGCTGTTGAATGACCGGGTCACCGCAATTTTCTGTCGTGAGCAGCACCGTCTGACGCTGGAACTCCGTCAGCATTTCTTCTTCATATTTGGCGCACCACTGCGGAACGAAGCGGGCGTCGAAGAAATGCACTTCCTTTACCGGCGCCACATGCACCTGTTGGTGGTTGCGCAAATAATCGGCAAGCCAGGTGGTGCCGGCTTTTTGGGCGCCGATACAAATGAGCAGCGTTTGCGTCATGTCTTCCTTTGCCGCGCCTGGGGTGAAGACAAGCGCCGGTGTTATTTATCTCTTAACGACTGCTCTAGCCGGGTCAGTTCCTGCGAGAGGCTTTCCTGACGGAGAAGTGTTCTTTGCGTCGAGCCGCCAATCCGTTGGCATTCTTCGTACAGAACATCCAAACGCCCCTCCATGCGATCCAGCAAAGCGGACATCGCCTCTAGCTTCGCAGTGAAAGCATCCAGAGATTGCTGCAAGCGCTTGGCGTCCCCTTCTTTTTCATTTTTCGCGTCCATGATTTTCCCTCCCTCCGCCATTTGAAGCCTTGCCGCGCCAGACACTACCCTTTGCCGCTAATTAAGCGGCAAATATTGCTAAAATCGCAACAAACCATTCAAATTGTTGCGTTTTTATCCATCGCAAATCAACTGCAAGCCTTTCATGTTGCTGTCTATGCAACGGGAAGTTGATTGGATTATCGAAGCGCTGGAGAGAAACCCGGCAAAGACCCAGACCGGTCTTGCGGAGGCGCTGGGCATTGATAAGTCGGGCGTCTCAAGGATGCTGAAGGGCCGCCGGCGACTGAAATTCGATGAAGCCCAGCGCGCTGTTGAATATCTCGGTGTAAGCCCGGCTGTCCTGGAGCGAGCAGGCTTTGAGGAGCCGGAAGAGCCCTTCCAGTCAGAACCGCGCGACGACGGCACAGCCAGCCTTTTTGCAAGCGCCTCCGGCGAAAATGGCCTGTGGCTTCTCGATATGCAGCGTCCGATTGAACGGCGTCCGCAAGCGCCCGATTTCATCGGCGCCGACATGACCTTTGGCTTTTATGCGCCGGATGACGCGATGGCGCCGCGGTTCCACACTGGTGAAGTCGTCTGGGCGAACCCTGCCCGCCCCGCCGCAGCAGGCCATGACGCCCTGCTGCTGGCGAAGGACGGACCGGCGGGCGCAACCCCGGCCTGTCTTTGCGTGCTTGAGGAGAAGACGGCGACCCATTTTCGCATCTCGCAATATGGCGTCGAAGGCAAACGCGAAATGCCGACGGAAAAATGGCGTGCGGCGCATGTCTATGGCAGAGAATAGGCCCCTCATTCTATTGTTGCTTTTCGAAGCGCAACAAAACATCTGCTAAAAGAAAACGCCCGGCCGTGAACGAGCACAGGCCGGGCGTTTCATTTCAGGGTCTGCCGAAAGCCCGCGCGCATTCAGGAAAAGTGTAAGCGGTTTTCCGTAAAAATGCGCGCAAGACTTAAAACTAGAGCACGCGCTCTTTGAGATCTTTCGACGGACGGAAAGCAACTTTCTTCGACGCTTTGATCTTGATCGCTTCGCCGGTCGCCGGGTTGCGGCCCATGCGCGCCGCGCGGTGACGAACCTGGAGAATGCCAAGGCCGGAGATACGCAGCTTCTTGCCTTTTTTCAGGTAGCCGCCCATGCGGTCGATGAAATCGGAAACGATTTCTTCAGCCTGTTTTTTCGGCATCTCATAAGCTTCAGCGAGTTCCGCTGCGAGGTGCTTGAGCGTCAACACGTCAGGCAATGCCTTTTTGGCGGCGACTTTTTTCTTGGCAGGCGCTTTTTTAGCGGCTGCTTTTTTCTTAGCCGGCGCCTTGCGGGCTGGAGCCTTCCGAGCCGGAGCTTTTTTTGCAGTTTTCCGTTTAACGGCCATTTTCAATATCCTTTATCAGTCCATGAATGCGGAAAGCAGCCAAAAACACGGGGGTTTCGCCTGCTGTGCCTGCATTATTGCGTATGATTCGGCGCAGAGTGAGACCCTAAAAAACGCATTTATGCCCGTAAAATCGATGTTTTTAGGCCTTTTGTGACCTTCTTTTCATGATCCATTCGAGATCGGGGTGCTTTCCGACCAGAAAATGGTACTCGGCGACCTTCTCAAAACCATAGCGGCGATAGAGCTCCTGGGCCCTGAAATTCTCGGAATAAACGCCCACATAAACGTGGTCGAAATGCGTTTCGAGCCAGTCGAGGGCGAGCGTCAGAAAGGCTTTTCCAAGGCCCTGCCCTTGCGCTTTCTGGTCAAGATAGAGCCGGCAGAGCTCACCTGAATTGGCGGGCATACCCGGCGCCGGCAAGCTGCAGGGCGCGACCGTGCAATAGCCGATCACTTCGCCGTCCGGCGCCTCGGCGACCCAGGCGGCGCTCCCCTTTTCATCGAAGAAGTCATCGTAATACGCCGCACAGTGGTTGTATTTCAGGAATTCTTCGAGATCTTCCGGCGCATAAAGATGCGCGAAAGTATCGGTGAATGTCGCAGCGCCAATGTCCGCCAGCGCTTGTGCATCGGCGACGCCCGCACGCCTGATTGCCGTCATCGCTATTCCGCCGCAGCGACCGCCACATGCGGACGGTCATTGCGGTAGGTGTTGATGCGCTCTTCGATTTCGTGGCGGAAGTGACGGATGAGCCCCTGCACCGGCCAGGCGGCCGCGTCGCCAAGGGCGCAAATCGTGTGCCCTTCGATCTGCGTCGAGACTTCGAGCAGCTTGTCGATTTCTTCCGTTGTTGAATCGCCAACCGTCATGCGTTCCAAAACGCGCCACATCCAGCCCGTGCCTTCGCGGCAGGGCGTGCACTGACCGCAGCTTTCGTGCTTGTAGAAATAGGCGAGCCGCGCGATGGCGCGGACCATGTCCGTGGACTTGTCCATGACGATCACCGCCGCCGTGCCAAGACCTGAGCGATGGTCGCGCAAGGCGTCGAAATCCATCAGGACGTCATCGCAGATGTCTTTCGGCAAACAGGGGACGGACGACCCGCCCGGGATAATCGCTTTCAGATTGTCCCAGCCGCCGGTGACGCCGCCGCAATGGGTGTCGATGAGCTGTTTCAGCGGGATCGACATCGCCTCTTCGACATTGCACGGCCGATTGACGTGACCGGAGATCGAGAAAATCTTGGTGCCGTGATTGTTCTCGCGGCCGAATTTGCGGAACCAGCCCGCGCCGCGGCGCAGGATCGTCGGCGCAACGGCAATGGACTCGACATTGTTCACGGTCGTCGGACAGCCATAGAGCCCTGCGCCCGCCGGGAATGGCGGTTTCAGACGCGGCTGGCCCTTCTTGCCTTCAAGACTTTCCAGAAGCGCCGTTTCCTCACCGCAGATATAAGCGCCGGCGCCGTGATGGACATAGAGATCGAAATCCCAACCGGACCCGGCGGCGTTCTTGCCGAGCAAACCGGCCGCATAAGCCTCATCAATGGCGGCCTGAAGATTGTTGCGTTCGTCCACATATTCACCGCGAATATAGATGTAACAGGCGTTCGCCTTCATGGCGTAGGACGCGACGAGACAGCCTTCAATGAAGAGATGCGGATCGTGGCGCATGATCTCGCGATCTTTACAGGTGCCGGGCTCGGACTCGTCCGCGTTGACCACAAGATAATGCGGACGGTCTTTCACTTCCTTCGGCATGAAGGACCATTTGAGGCCCGTCGGGAAGCCCGCACCGCCACGGCCGCGAAGGCCGGAATCCTTGATCTGCTGGATAATCCAGTCGTGCCCCAAGGCGATCAGGTCCGCGGTCCCGTTCCACGCGCCGCGCTTCTTCGCCGCTTCAAGCCGCCAGTCATGGAGGCCATAGAGATTGGTGAATATCCGGTCTTTATCTTCGAGCATCATGACTCTCTGGAATTTCTCTTCCGATGTAAAACCAAGCCGATAACAACTTCAAACGCAGTCACGGCGAGAACGAACAAGCCAATGTAAAGGCTAAACTTACTGTCCGCGCTGACGCCGCGATACGTCATGGCGGCGCCGATCAACAGCATGCCCGCCGTAACCATCAACCCATAGGGATAGTCCGGCGCGGCATCATACTGATCATGCTCCGGATCAAGCTCCGGAATGTAATGGGGGCTCTGATTGCGTTTGTCAGCCATGGCCGCCCTCGCCAGGCTTCGCTTTCAGCTTGCTCCCGTGTTCTTTCGCCCAGCGCAAAAACATGGGCGCAAAAATGATCGCGGTTCCGGCGATCCCGCCAATCAGGATCGACAGATTGCCGGTATAGAAATAGGCGCCCAGAACAAGCAGCAACACAGCGCCTTCCATGAGGGCGATATTGATCAGCCCTTTCACGGCGGTGCGCTTGTCGATGTCGTGGGGCGTTTGCATCTGACCTATTCCGCCGGCGCCGCCGGTGTGACCTCGATGTGCCACCATTCCTTTAGGGACTTCACGGTCTGCGCATCGGCGAAGTCGCACAAGAACACACCGTCAAGCTCGATCGCAGCCCCGCCGGAAGCGCTGGTGAACGCCGCATGCCATTGCGCCAGACAGGTGTCGCCGTCGCAAGTCAGGACTTCATAGGTGAAACGGACATCGCGTTGATCGGCGGTGACGCCGGACCAGTATTCTTCAATCGCGGCCCGTCCCTCCATCGCGTCGTCAAAGGGCGTTTCCTGATAGGTGGCGTCGTCGGTGAAAAGCGCGCCGGCTTTTTCCGCATCGCGCATCTCCCACGCCTCCTTGTAGCCATCGAGCCAGGCGGCGAAATCCTGCGCCGACATTTCAGCCGAGGCCGGTTGCGCCACGAAGCACAAGACCGCGGCAATGGCGGCGTTGCGCGCTATTTTTTTCATAGTCTTCATCATTTCACCTCGAGCCTTTCGAGCCTGTCAGTAGCGCTTACTCCGCCGGTTCTTTCGGTGCGGAGTTCGGAATCTCTTTCAACGGCTGTGCGTAAGAGCCGTCATAAAGAGACGGATCGGTAAGCGAGGTGTTGTCGCCTTCCGGGTCCGAGGAATGACGGTTCGGATGTTGCGTGCCGATTTTCACCTCTTCGCCGCGGGCGAGTTTCGCCAGCAGGTCTTCAAGAATCTCCGGCGTCAGATCTTCGTAGTAGTGATCGCCCTCTTTGGTCGAAATCTGGACCATGGGCGCATTAGCGCAAGCGCCGAGGCATTCGACTTCCAGCCAGGAAAACTTGCCGTCCGCCGACACATGACCTTCCTCGCCGATCACCTTTTTGCAGGTTTCGCGAAGGCCGTCCGAGCCGCGCAACAGGCACGGCGTCGTGCCGCAAACCTGCACATAAAACTCGCCGGCAGGCGCGAGGTTGAACATCGTGTAGAAGGTCGCGACCTCATAGACGCGGATGTAAGGCATCTCGAGTTGACGGGCGATCGCCTCCATCATCGGGATCGAGCACCAGCCTTCCTGTTTCTGGCCGCGCCACAGGAACGGGATCACGCAGGAGGCCTGACGCCCTTCCGGGTATTTCTTCATCTGCGCGTCGCACCAGGCCTTGTTCTCGGGCGTCCACTCAAAGGACGCGGGCTGGTCTTTCGCGGGGCGGCGGCTCGCCATGGGCGGTTCTCCTGATCGGGATCGTCAAACTCAAATGTGGGTGCGACACATAACTGATTGGCCGCAAAACAAAAGGGCTTAAGGCGTCGCAAGGGGCGGTTTTCAACCGGTTTTCAGGCCCCGGAAGCGGCGTGAGCGGCGACTATACGCCCGCCCGGCAGGGGGTGGATAACTCTTCACCGATGCTCAAAAAAACGCCCGAATTCAACAGATTTGAGGTGTTTTTCGCTCTATGCGGGCGCCTTTTCTTCCCCCGCTTGCGGGTGAAGTGGCCCGAAGGGCCGATGGGGGCTTCCCCCTCCGACCAACGCCCTCGGCGTTGCCCACCTCCCCCGTAAACGGGGGAGGAAAACCTATTCCAGCTCCACCTCATTCAACGCCGCCGCATCCTCAAAACACCCGAGGCAGATGACCCCGATATTGTCGGGGCCAAGGGCGTCGAACGCCTCCTGGGAGAGGCTGTTGCACTGATCGCAGACCGCGTCCCAGACGCCGTCAGGGCCCCGGCTCCACCAGAACCCCTTGGGCTCGCCCTCGCGGATCGACTCGATAATGTGAACGCAGACAAAGGTCTGGGGCTGTTCGCCATGGGTGCCGCAGGTGACAGAGGGGACTTTCATAACTTCATAACGCCGGCCTTAAAGAGAAATGATTGCTGCGCGATATAATCCATCTCACAAAAAAGCCACGGCATGATCTATTACTTCAAATCGGCTAGCGGGATCGAAAATAGCAGGACTTCAACTCCTGATATTGGATTCTTGGACCGAACGTAAAGCATGTCGCCAGAATCCATTTGAGACATTAACTTCTCTTCGCCATCGCGCTCGAGAGGTCCACAGTTCAGGAAATCGCATGAGAACCGCAAAGAGGAGGGCCTATCATCAACTGACAAACTTAAAGTGTGGTAGGGCAACCGAACGAGCCTGAGTTCAAAGAAAAAAGGGTCTCTGTCGTCAGGAACAAGCAACACTATTCCCGATTTAGTTCCACGCCCAATCTCCGGCGCTGTATAATTTTGATAGATTTTCCAACATTCTTCTTTGCGAAAAAGCAAGTCTTGATGGCAATGCCTAACCCAGCCGCCAAACTCCGAATTTAACAGAAATTGATCGTGGGCGTATGCAGGAGCAAGTGAGAACACGATTGCGACAATTCCCTGAACCCAGAATGCCGCGTAGCGTTTAATCACCGATCGATCTCGCCGAACACAATGTCGAGGGAGCCGAGGATCGCCGAAACATCAGCGAGCAAATGCCCGCGATTGATCCAGTCCATGGCCTGCAAATGCGGATAGCCCGGCGCGCGGATCTTGCAGCGATAGGGTTTGTTGGAGCCGTCGGAGACGAGATAGACCCCGAACTCGCCCTTGGGCGCTTCCACCGCCGCATAAACCTCGCCAGCCGGCACATGAAAGCCTTCGGTGTAGAGTTTGAAGTGATGAATGAGGGATTCCATGTTCCCTTTCATCTTTTCGCGCTTGGGCGGCGCGACCTTGCCGTCCGTGGTCATCACCGGCCCGGGCGTTTCACGCAGCTTGGCGATCGCCTGTTTCATAATCGAGACGGACTGATACATCTCCTCCATGCGGCAAAGATAACGATCATAACAGTCGCCGTTCTTGCCGATGGGAATCTTGAAGTCGTACTCATCATAGGACTCGTAAGGCTGCGCCCGGCGCAAATCCCATTGGATCCCTGAGCCGCGCACCATGACGCCGGAAAAGCCCCACTGGAACGCTTCTTCCTGCGTGACGACGCCGATATCGACATTGCGCTGCTTGAAGATGCGGTTGTCGGTGATGAGGGTTTCAATGTCCTTCATCTTTTCCGGGAACTGGTCGCACCAGGCGTCGATGTCGTTGATCAGCTCTTCGGGCAGATCCTGATGCACCCCGCCCACGCGGAAATAGGCGGCGTGCATGCGCGAGCCCGACGCCCGCTCATAAAAGATCATGAGTTTTTCGCGCTCTTCAAAACCCCAGATCGGCGGCGTCAGGGCGCCCACATCGAGCGCCTGGGTCGTCACATTGAGGATGTGCGAGAGGATGCGGCCAATCTCGGAGAACAAGACGCGAATGTGCTGCGCGCGTTTCGGGACCTCAATGCCGAGCAGCTTTTCCGCCGCGAGGCAAAAGGCGTGTTCCTGGTTCATGGGCGCGACGTAATCGAGCCGGTCAAAATAAGGGATCGCCTGCAGATAGGTCTTGTGTTCGATCAGCTTTTCGGTGCCGCGATGCAAGAGCCCGATATGCGGATCGACGCGCTCGACGACCTCGCCATCGAGCTCCAGCACCAGGCGCAACACGCCGTGCGCCGCCGGGTGCTGCGGCCCGAAATTGATGGTGAAATTACGTTCCGACGAAGCGTCGGAAGTTGAATCTTCAGGAGCGATATGTCCGTCAGCCATTATTGTCTTCCTGTCCGCCCGTAAACATCGCCATGACTTCCGGGCCGGTTAGTTTCTTCCTGTCGCCAGCAAAGGCGTAATAATCGGGCTTTTCATCGATGAAGATCTCCATCGTGAAGTTGACGTCCGACAGATCGTCGAGCGCGCCGGCGTGAACGCTGTGATGCGAGCCGTCGCGCAAACGATAAAAAAGATTGGAGCCGCAGGTTTTGCAGAACAGGCGCTCAGCCCAGTCCGATGAGGCGTAGACGCCAAGCTGGCTGTCATCTTCAATCACCGGCGCAGTGGTGAGATTGATCGCCATCAACGGCCCGCCGATACGGCGCTGGCACATGCTGCAATGACAGGCGTCCACATGCACGCCGTCCTGCTCGATTTTCGGCGCCGCCTTGAATTTCACCGCGCCGCATTGGCACTGTCCGGTCCGCTCCGCCATGGCCTACTCCTTGGCTTCCGCTTTCTCGTCGCCCGGCAGAACATATTGCGCGCCTTCCCACGGGGAGAGGTAATCGAAATTGCGGAATTCCTGAACGAGCTTCACCGGTTCATAAACGACGCGCTTTTGTTCGTCGTCATAGCGCACTTCCACATGGCCGGTGAGCGGGAAGTCCTTGCGCAACGGATAGCCCTCAAACCCGTAATCGGTGAGGATGCGGCGCAGATCCGGGTGGCCGGAAAAAACGACGCCATACATGTCAAACGCCTCACGCTCGAACCAGTCTGCGCAAGGATAGACATCGGTGATGGTCGGGATCGTCTCGTCTTCGCCCACCTGCGCCTTGACGCGGATGCGCGCATTATTGTGCATGGAGAGGAGATGATAGACGACGTCGAACCGCTTGGCGCGCTGCGGATAGTCGACCGCCGTGAGGTCGATCATCACCAGAAACTTCGCCAGCGGATCGTCGCGCAGAAACTGCATCACATGCACGATGCGGTCGGCGCGCACTTCAATCGTCAGCTCGCCATATTCCACCCGCCAGGAGCGGATGTCGGCGTCTATGGTCGCGGCGATATGTTCGCCCAGTTCTTTTAGTTCTTCAGACATTTTGAAAATTGTCACCTAATCTTGGCTGACCGCTGCTTTTTTTCACTTTCATAACTGCGAAGAGCTTTTTCATGCTGGTGCAAAAACCAACGCCAAAGCATCAAACCAGTCATAAACACAACAAACAAAGCAACTGAGCTTACCAATCGATCACTCAAACCAATTTTGACGCCAATAAATATCGTGCCGAACAACGCTATAACCGTCACGGCAGCCGTTGCCAGAAAGACACCTACGACGTCAAAAACCGGTCGTTTCACCGCACAATCGAGCCTTCTCTTCTGATCTTCTTCTGCAATTGCAGGATGCCGTAGACAAGCGCCTCCGCGGTCGGGGGGCAGCCCGGCACATAAATATCGACGGGCACGACGCGGTCGCAGCCGCGCACCACCGCATAGGAATAGTGGTAATAACCGCCGCCATTGGCGCACGAGCCCATGGAGATGACGTAACGCGGGTTCGGCATCTGGTCGTAAACCTTCCTGAGCGCCGGGGCCATCTTGTTGGTCAAAGTGCCGGCGACGATCATCACGTCCGACTGGCGCGGGGATGCGCGCGGCGCGAAACCGAAACGCTCCACATCATAGCGCGGCATGGACGCCTGCATCATCTCAACGGCGCAGCAGGCGAGCCCGAAGGTCATCCACATGAGCGAACCCGTGCGCGCCCAGTTGATCAGGGCGTCAGCCGGCGCAGTGATGAAACCACGATCGGCGAGCTGGTCTGACAGCTCTCCGAAAAACGGATCTTTCGCATCCGGGTTATAACCGGGCGCGCCCGCCCGGGCGGCAGTCCCGTAGGGAAGCTTGGATTGGTCTAGCGCCATTCCAGCGCTCCTTTCTTCCACTCATACAAAAAGCCCACCGCGAAGACGGCGATAAAGACGAACATCGACCAGAAGGCGAAAATCTGGAAATCGCGGTCCATGCCCAATTCCGGATTGAACAGCATCACCGCCCAGGGAAACAGGAAGGCGACGTCGAGATCGACGATGATGAACAGGATCGCGACGATATAGAACTGAACGTCGAACTTCATGCGGGCGTCATCGAAGGCGTTGAAGCCGCATTCATAGGTGGAGTTCTTTTCCGGGTCGGGCTCGTTCGGCGCGATGATCGCCGGGGCCACAAGGAAGCCCAGCGCCAGCGCCAGCGAGATCGCGAAAAAGACAATGATCGGTAGCCAGTCGAGCAAAAAATCGGCGGTCGCCAAGGGAAATCTCCTAGAAAGGCCTTGCGCCCGGCAGGCCGGGCAGACTCGGGGCGGAACCTAGAAAGGTGCGGCGCCAAAGGCAACGCGATTCCGCGCGTTTTCGGCCCCTCAAGACGGAAATGAGACCGAAAACCGCAGCTTTTTGAGATGCTTCCCGATGGCCCGGCTGAGACTACTCGGTTTCGACCGGCGGTTCGGCGATCTCTTCGGGGAATTCGCCCTCCTGCCCCTGACTGAGATAATCGTCCCAGTTCTCCATTTCCCAGAACCGTTCATCGAGCAGTCCGGAGCGAATCGTCTCCGGCAGGTCATCCATCGTCAGCACTTTCTGGGCGTCGCGATCAGCGGCGAAAGCGGCGATATTGCTGATGTCATCGGCGGTCAGATAAATCGTATAGCCAAGCTCAATGGACTGTAGCTCGATCATCGCCGGGGCCCCGCGCCACATGCGGGCGGCGAATTCCAGCGGGTCCACAGGCGGAGCGCCGATTTGGGCGTCGAGCGCGGGAGCAGCCTTGCCTCCCACGCCGTTCACCGAGTGGCAGATGACACAGCCTTTTTCCACAAAGAGCGTGCGCCCCGCCATTGGGTCAGCTTCATGCGTGACGGCCTGTTTCAGGCTCACTGGCGTCTGTTCGGCGGCGGATGGCGCGCCATTTTCAGCGCCGCAGCCCATCAGGGCCGCGACGGCGGCGGTCAGAGCCAGCTTGTTTATGGTTTTCCCCATGTGATTCATCCCTTCCTCCCGCTTGGCCTTATTGTCGCGCCGATTCCGCGCGCCCGCAATGTGGCAAAGATGAAACTAGGGTCAGAACACCCAATGTCATCCCGGCCTGACCCCGGACCTGATCCGGGGGGAGAGCCGGGATCTCCATACTGATTGCGCTGGAGATCCCGGATAAACGCCTTTGGCGTTTTCCGGGATGACAGTCGCTGGGACAATCTTGGGAAAGCTTACAATATGCCCGGCAGGTTGAGCTGTTTTTCCCGGGCGCAGGCAATGGCGTCTTCATAGCCCGCATCGGCGTGACGCATCACCCCGCTCGCCGGGTCATTCCACAGGACGCGGCCGAGGCGACGCGCGGCGTCTTCTGTCCCGTCGGCGACAATCACCATGCCCGCATGCTGGGAAAAGCCCATGCCGACCCCGCCGCCATGGTGAAGCGACACCCAGGTCGCGCCCGAGGCGGTGTTGAGGAGCGCATTCAACAGCGGCCAGTCGGAAACGGCGTCGGAACCGTCCTTCATGGCTTCGGTTTCGCGGTTGGGGCTGGCGACGGAGCCTGAGTCGAGGTGATCGCGGCCGATCACCACCGGCGCTTTCAATTCCCCCTTCGCCACCATCTCGTTGAAGGCAAGCCCCAGCCGATGCCGGTCGCCGAGCCCGACCCAGCAGATACGCGCCGGCAGGCCCTGAAACGCAATGCGCTCCTTGGCCATGTCGAGCCAGTTATGGAGATGCTTATTGTCGGGAAGCAGCTCCTTCACCTTTTCGTCCGTGCGATAGATGTCCTCAGGGTCGCCCGAGAGCGCCGCCCAGCGGAACGGGCCGATCCCGCGGCAAAATTGCGGGCGGATGTAAGCAGGCACAAAACCGGGAAAATCGAATGCGTCTTTCAGTCCCTCGTCGAAAGCGACCTGGCGGATGTTGTTGCCATAATCGAGCGTCGGCACGCCGGCATTCCAGAAATCGAGCATCGCCTGAACCTGGATTTTCATGGAGGCGCGCGCGGCCTTTTCGACCGCCTTCGGATCGCTTTCGCGTTTGGCGCGCCATTCGCCCATGGTCCAGCCGATAGGCAGATAGCCGTTCACCGGATCATGCGCCGATGTCTGATCGGTGACGATGTCGGGCTTCACGCCACGTTTGACGATCTCGGGAAAAATATCCGCAGCATTGCCGAGAAGGCCGACGGACTTCGCCTCCCCCGCCTTCGTCCAGCGCTCGATCATGTCCAGCGCTTCGTCGAGGGTCTCGGCTTTCTCGTCGACATAGCGCGTGCGCAGGCGGAAATCGATGCTATCCGGATTGCACTCGACAGCAAGACAACAGGCGCCGGCCATCACCGCGGCGAGCGGCTGGGCGCCGCCCATGCCGCCAAGGCCGCCGGTCAAAATCCATTTGCCCTTGAGGTCGCCATTGTAATGACGCCGCCCCGCCTCGACAAAAGTTTCGTAAGTGCCCTGAACGATGCCTTGCGTGCCTATGTAAATCCATGAGCCCGCCGTCATCTGGCCGTACATCATCAGGCCCTTTTTATCGAGTTCTGAAAAATGATCCCAATTCGCCCAGTGGGGAACGAGGTTTGAGTTTGCGATGAGGACGCGCGGCGCGTCTTTATGCGTTTCAAAAACGCCGACAGGTTTTCCCGACTGCACGAGCAAGGTCTGGTCTTCACGCAGGGTTTTGAGGGTTTCCGTGATCGCGTCGAAATCCGCCCAGCTCCGCGCGGCGCGGCCGATACCGCCATAGACAACCAGCTCATCCGGATTTTCCGCGACGTCGCGATCAAGGTTGTTTTGCAGCATGCGGAACGGCGCCTCGGTCGTCCAGGAGAGGCAGTTGAGCTCCGTTCCCGTGGGGGCTTTCACGTCGCGCTTGTTGGCAAATCGGTCAGTCATCTCCGGCTCCGTTCAAATGTCCGTCAAGCGCAAGCTGTTCGATGCGCTCCAAAATCTGTTTCAAGGTGGCGCGCAGCTTTTCCGCTTTCGCGTTGCTATAGGTGAAAGGCGCCGCTTCGGTTTCGAGATAGGCGCTTTGCGCGATTTCCATCTGTATCGCATGCACGCCGTTGTCAGGATCGCCATAGTGTCTTGTCGTCCAGCCGCCGCGAAAACGGCCGTTCACCACATAGGAAAAATCCGATGCGACACAGACATCCGCAACGGCCTCTTCAATCCTCTTTGCACAGGTCGCGCTATTGTTGGTGCCGATATTGAGATCGGGCAATGTTCCGTCAAACAGATAAGGAATATGCGAGCGAATGGAGTGGCAGTCGTAAAGCACCGCAACCCCATGGGAGTCGCGCGCGCGATCAATTTCGGATGCAAGCGTTAAGTGATAGACCGCATGATAGTCCATGCGCCGGCGTTCAATTTCATCTTCAGTTGGCGGCGCATCCCAGATCCCTTCCCCGTCAAAATCCGTCAGCGGCACGAGGCCTGTCGTATTCTGCCCCGGATAAAGGCTCGCGCCTGACCGATCGCGGTTGGCGTCGATCACATAGCGGTGGAAATCGGCGCGCACGATGGTCGCGCTGGGCAAGAGCCCGTCATAGAGCCGGTCCACATGCCAGTCCGTGTCGGCGAGCGACCGGCCGCGCGCATTCAGCCGCGCCATGATTTCGTCCGGAACAAACAGCCCGCTGTGAGGCTGGCCCAGAATGAGCGGCCCCTTGCCGCTTATGACCGTCACCGGACTCATGCTGCGCTCAATGTAAGTGGCGTGACGCCCGCATGTTCTGACATCGCCGGGTCGCGCACGAGTTTTTTCAGCGCATCAATGTCGTCTGACAAAATTCTGTCCTCGCCCATGGGCGCGCAGCGTTCGCGAATGGCGGCGATCGTTGTTTTCAGCGCCGGACTTGTTTCAAGCGGCGCGCGCATCTCGACGCCTTGCGCGCCGGCCATCGCCTCCACGGCAATAATGCCGGAGAGATTGTCGTTCATCTCATGCAGACGGCGCGCGCCATGGCACGCCATGGAAACATGGTCTTCCTGATTGGCGGAGGTCGGCGTCGAATCGACGGAGCGCGGATTGGAAAGCGCCTTGTTTTCACTCATCAGCGCCGCCGAGGTCACTTCGGCGATCATCAATCCGGAATTCAATCCGGGCTTGGGCGTCAAAAACGCCGGCAGGCCGTAGCTCAGCGCGGGATCGACGAGCAAGGCGATGCGGCGCTGGGAAATCGACCCCAGTTCCGACAGGGCGATCGCCATCTGGTCGGCTGCGAAGGCCACCGGTTCCGCATGGAAGTTGCCGCCCGAAACGATCTCCCCGCCCGCCAGCACAAGCGGATTGTCCGTAACGGCGTTCGCTTCCGTCTGAAGCGTCATTGCCGCCTGGCGCAGAAGATCGAGACAGGCGCCCGCCACTTGCGGCTGACAGCGCAGGCAATATGGATCCTGGACGCGTTCATCACCTTCCATGTGGCTGGTGATGATTTGCGACCCGTCGAGCAATTCCCGCAACCGTTGCGCGGTTTCGATCTGGCCGCGATGCCCGCGCAGGGAATGAATCTCGGCATGAAACGGCGCCGCAGTGCCCATTGCCGCCTCGATGGAAAGCGCGCTTGTGGTGACCGACGCCATCGCCAGGCGCCACGCATCGAACAACGCTGACAAAGCGAGCGCCGTCGACACTTGCGTGCCGTTGATCATGGCGAGGCCTTCTTTCGCCGAAAGCACAAGCGGTTCCAAATTCTCCGCCGCCATGGCGTCGCACGCGCTTTTTCGCATCCCGCGATGAACAACATAGCCTTCGCCGATCAGCGCCGCTGTCATATGGGCGAGCGGCGCCAGATCGCCCGACGCGCCGACGGAGCCTTGGGCTGGAATAACCGGGAGAATGTCTGCAGCGATGAAGTTTTCAATCTGTTCGATGACCGTCCAGCGAACGCCGGAGGCGCCGCGACCCAGCGACAGGAGTTTCAACGCCATCACAAGGCGCGTTACTTCGGGAGAGAGCGGCGCCCCTGTGCCCGCACTATGGGAGAGAATAAGGTTGCGCTGAAGCTGCGCCAGCTCGTCATGACCGACACGCACCGACGCAAGCTTGCCGAAGCCGGTATTGACGCCATAAACCGGCGCCTCGCCCGCGGCCGCCCTGGCGATTTCATCCGCAGACCAATCAATCCCCGCGCGAGCCGCCCGGTCGAGCGTGAACGCCGCCCCACTCCGATAGAGCGTCTCAAGCGCATCAAGACTCGCCGCGCCGGGCGTCAGCATGGCTGTCATAGAATCCTCAAAGCCTCTTGGCGGGTCAGGCGCCGCTTGATATGTGCACGTTATTGGATATTATGTATGCACATATTAACCGGAGGCGCAAGCCGTGGCCCGACAGACCCTGTTCGCAAATGAAGCCCTCACCCCGTCAGGCTGGGCCCAGAATGTTCGGGTGGACATCGACGGCGAGGGCCGGATCGCGGGGGTGACAGCAGGCGCCAAACCCGATGACGTTCCCGGGGAAGTAAAAGTCGGCGCCCTTCTCCCGGCTCCCGGCAACGCTCACTCTCACTCCTTTCAGCGGGCCATGGCCGGCCTCACTGAATATCGTTCCCAGGCCTATGATGATTTCTGGACCTGGCGCGCGCTCATGTATCATTTCGTGGAACGTTTGACGCCCGACGACATCGAGGCGATCGCCGCGCAAGTGCAGATGGAAATGCTTGAAGCGGGCTACGCCGCCATCGGCGAGTTTCACTATCTCCATCATCAGCCAGACGGCACGCCTTACGACATGCCGGGCGAGTTGGGCGCGCGCATGTTCGCCGCCGCGGCGCAAACGGGAATCGGCTACACGCATCTCCCCGTTCTTTATATGCGCGGCGGTATGGACGGCCGCCCCCTCTCCGGCGGTCAGCGGCGTTTCGGCAATACGCTCGATCAGTTCGGAACGCTTTTTGAACAGGCGCGCGAGCGCCTTCAAGATTTGCCCGCCGATGCGCGCCTCGGCGTCGCGCCCCATTCGTTGCGCGCCGTCGATGAGGACGGCTTATCCTTTGCGGCCAGGCTTCATCGAACTGCGCCAGTCCATATTCACGCAGCCGAACAGACCGGCGAAGTGGATGAAGCCCTCACTCATCTCGGCGGCAGACCGGTGGCGTGGCTGCTCGATAACATGAAGATCGATTCAGACTGGCGGCTCGTTCACGCAACGCAAATGACCGATGCGGAAACCGCCGCCCTCGCCGCTTCGGGCGCCGGCGTTGTGGTTTGCCCCATCACCGAGGCCAATCTCGGCGACGGCATTTTCGAAGCGCAACAATATTTGTCCGCTGGCGGCGCGCTGGCGCTCGGGTCCGATTCCAATATCCGCATCTCACTGTCGGAAGAATTGCGGGCGCTTGAACACTCCCAGCGGCTTCGGGACCGCGAGCGGGCGGTGCTGGCGACGGCTGACAAATCCTGTGGGCGACGGATGCTCGAAACCGTGGCGGAGGGCGGCGCCTCAGCGCTCGGGCGCGATGCAGGCCGTATCGAACCCGGCGCACTCGCCGATCTTCTCGCACTCGATACGGCGTCATCGACGCTCGCGGGCCTTTCCGGCGACCGGCTTCTCGATACATGGATTTTCGCCGCCGGCGACCATCTCGTCAGCGATGTCTGGGCGGCAGGACGGCATGTGGTGAAAGACGGCCGCCACATCAAACACGACGCCATCGCCGCTCGCTTCAACAAGGTCATGCTGCGCCTTCGGAGCGAGCTATGAACGAGCGCAGCCATCACACGATCCGCGAAGCAATCCGCGAACGCATTTCCTCCGGCGAATGGGCGCCGGGGGCGCTGATGCCCGGTGAAGCGGATCTTGCAGACGAGTATCAATGCGCGCGAACGACCGTGAACCGTGCGCTGCAATCCCTTGCCGATGATGGCCTTATCGAACGCAAACGCCGCGCCGGCACGCGTATCAAGGAACTGCCGGTCAAACGCGCACGTTTTGAAATTCCATTGATCCGCCAGGAAGTGGAAGCGCTCGGCGCGCAATACCGCCCTCACCTGCTGCTTCGGGAGACGCTCGATGCGCCAGACGTCATCACGGCGCGCATGCACATGAAAGCGGGCGCCCGCGCGCTCCACCTTCAGACCGTGCACATGGCGGACGGAACGCCTTACGCCTTCGAGGATCGCTGGGTGAATCTTGAGGCTGCGTCGGGCATTCTTGAGGCGCCGCTGCATGAGATCAGCGCCAATGAATGGCTTTTAAAACACGCACCTTATTCAAGCGGCGACGTGGTTTTTTCCGCAACGTCCGCGGGGCCGAGGGAAGCCGCTGCGCTCGATATCCCTGAAGGCGCCGCCCTCTTCACGGTCGACCGCACCACATGGCTTGACCACCAGCATGTTACGACCATGAAGCTCTATTACCGGCCGGGATTTAAGCTAAAAGCGAGCGTATAACGGCTCAAAACCGCCAGGAACAAAGCCGGAACCGTCATCTGTTAATAGTGTTTCTTGTGAAAAGCGTCCCATTGCCCTTGTATATTGTGCAAAGGCGAAAGAACGCTCCTTCAAAACTTTGTCTGTTCCCCAACCCCCGGAATTAGTGCATCATAGTTCTCACAAGATGTTTCTCACACTTGTTCATATCGCCCCAAGGAGCCGCAGCATGGCGTTCGATAAACGCGTAGAAGTCGGCCTTGAAAATCTTAGCGCCGGCGCGATCGACGTCCTGCGTCAGAAAATCGACATTCGGCTGAGCGAACTTTACCGGGAAAACGCCAAAGACACGCGCCTTGTTTGCGCCATGCGGCACGCGCTTTTATCGCCGGGAAAACGTTTCCGCCCCATCATTACACTGCTCTCGCATGCTGAAAGCGGCGGCGACCTTGAAGACGCTGTCGACGCCGCCTGCGCCATTGAAATGGTCCATGCAGCCTCGCTGATCATGGACGACCTCCCCTCCATGGATGATGCGCGCCTGCGCCGCGGGCGCCTCGCGACCCATGTGGTGTTCGGCGAGGGCACAGGGATGCTGGCGGCCGTTGCATTGCTCAACGAAGCCTATCGCGTGATCGCCAATGGGCGCGCCGGCGATCCGGCGGAGAAGATGCGCGCCATTTGTCACCTCACCAACGCCGTTGGCCCGGACGGCCTCGCCGGCGGACAAGAACGCGACATCATGTGCGGCGGCGCAGAGCCGGACGCGAACTCGCTGAAGGAAATCGAACAGCGCCATCTTGAAAAAACCGGCGCGCTTTTCGCAGCCGCTGCGGCCATCGGCGCCGAACTCGCCGGCGCCGACAAGGCGCGCGTTCAAAAGATGCATGAATATGGCGTAGCGCTCGGTCTCGCCTATCAGGCGTTTGACGATGTGATCGACGTCGAAGGCACGATGGAAAGCACCGGCAAGGACGTGTCGCAGGATCAGGGCAAGTCGACGGTTGTCAGCCTTCTGGGGCGTGAGGGCGCACGCCGCTCGGCCGGGCGCTGGCTCGGCCGCGCCATCGAAGCGTCGGAAGAAGGCGCAGAACCCGGCCGGCCCGTCCTGCTCGCCGCGCTCGCCCGCAAGATCGGCAAGAAATTCGGCGTGCTCGCCATTGAGGAAGACGCCGAAAAGGTAAAACAGCGCCGCCCCCTTTCAACATAAAGGCTTTCAGCGCGTTTCGCCGCGTCGCGAAAGCGGATCCGGCCTGTTATAGTCATTCCCATGTCGCCGCTTACCTTCATCGCCATTGTCATCGCCTTCATCCTGTTGATGGAAGGCGTCGCCTGGCTGACACATCGTTATGTGATGCATGGCTTTTTATGGTCGTTGCATAAATCCCATCACGAACCGCGCATGGGCGCCTTTGAAAAGAATGACTGGTTTGCGGTGATCTTTTCGGTTCCGTCAATCGCGCTCATTTATATCGGCGTGAATGGCTGGCCGGCGGCGCTCGCCGCAGGGATCGGCATTCTCGGCTACGGCCTCATTTATTTTTTCTTTCACGACATTCTGGTGCATCGGCGCATGGATTTCGGGTTGCGGCCAAAGAAGGGATATCTTGCGCGCGTGGTTCAGGCGCATCGCCTCCATCATGCCGTTGAATCGAAAGAAGGCTGCGTTTCTTTCGGCTTTATCTTCGCACCGAGCCCGCAACATTTGAAACAGATGATGAAAAAAACCGAAGGCGCAAGACTGCGCGCTGCATCGGTCAAAAGCAATCTGCCGCCGCTCGAGCAGCCTCCGGTCACATAGACTGGCGACGCCAGAGCGCGCCTTTCGGCAGGGTCTTCAACGTCTTCAAAAAAATCGCAGAGGGCGCGCCGGTGAAAAGTCCTGAGATCGCGAGCATAGTTTTCCGCGGCCCCGGGACAGCCACGCGCGCGCGCCAGACATCCGGCCCGCCATCGCGAATGCGTCTGCCAATATCGCGATAGATATTGCGCGCCGCCGCCACCGCCGCCGCCGCCCGCGGCGGCAGGCGCCGCACGCCTGCAGTTGCAGAAACATAGTACTCATCGGCGATGTCCAGCAGCGAAATAGCGACACGCCAGACGCTTTCCTTGTTCGCCTCATCAAGAAGCGCAGCCGGCTCTGATGCAACGCCTTCCGCGGCCAGCATCGCAGCGGGAACATAGACCCGCCCGGCCCGTGCATCGTCATAAATATCCCGGCAGATATTGGTGATCTGAAAGGCGAGCCCGAGGTCGCAGGCGCGATCGAGCGTTTCTTCGTCGTCGCGGTCCACGCCCATGAGGATCGCCATCATGATCCCCACGACACCGGCGACGCCGTAACAATAGCGCAACGTATCGTCGAGCGTTTCAAATCTCGCCTCTTCAGCGTCGAGGGCGAACCCCGCCAAGAGATCGAACGGATATTGCTCCGGCAACTGATGGCGCGCCGCCACTTCCGCAAAGGCGTCAAAAGCCGGTTCGCCAATGCGTTCGCCATTAAGACTGCGGCGCGTCTTCTCACGAAGGCGTTCCAGGCGGCGCTGGCGTTCCGCCGCCGTCATTTCTGCGTCCGGCGCATCCTCGCCCATGGACTGCCCGTCAATCACGTCGTCGCAATGGCGGCACCAGGCGTAGAGCATCTGCGCATCGGCCTGCATGTCACGGCCGAAGAGCAGTGAAGCAAGCGCAAAGCTTTTCGACCCCTGCTTGATGGTTTGCTTGCCATAGGCGGAGAGCGCATCGCGAGAGCCCGCACTTTGTGCTGCGGAAACGCTCACCTATTCCGCCGCCTTTGACGGCGCGGCGGCGCCAAAAGCTTCCAGCATAAGCCCGGCGGTCGCCTTGGCGGATCCCACAACGCCCGGAATGCCGGCGCCTGGATGGGTGCCGGCCCCGACAAAATAAAGATTGGGAATCTGGTCGTCGCGATTGTGAACCCTGAAAAACGCGGACTGGGTTAGAATCGGCTCAATGGAAAAGGCTGATCCGAGATGCGCATTCAGCTCCGTTTCAAAATCCGCCGGCGTGAAAATGCGCGACGTCACGAGGTCTTCCGTCAGGCCGGGGATGTAACGCTCTTCAAGATAACTGAAAATACGATCGCGATATTTCGGCCCTTCCACCGACCAGTCGATGTTCGCCTTGCCGAGATTAGGCACGGGCGAGAGCACGTAAAACCCGTCGCATCCCGGCGGCGCCAGCGCCGGGTCCGTCGCCGTCGGACGGTGCAGATAGAGTGAGAAGTCATCCGGCAGATCAGGTCCGGAGAAAATTTCGGAAATCAGTTCACGATAGCGCGGCCCGAAAATAATCGAGTGGTGGGCGATATCGGGGTGTTTTTTCTTCAAGCCAAAATACGCGACGAAAAGCGAGTTCGAAAACCGCTTACCCTTCAACTGCCGGCCCTTGCGCGCCGCGGATGGCGTTTTGCCGAGAAGCTTTTCGTAGGTGTGAACAATGTCGGCGTTGGATGCGACGGCGTCGACGGCAAACCGGTCTCCGCTTTCAAGGATAACCTCTCGCGCCTGATCGTCTTCGACCGTCACTTCTTTCACCGGCGCATTCATGTGAATTTCGCCGCCGAGATCGGTGAAGAGCCGACCCATGCCTGCGATCAGCGCGCCGGTGCCGCCGCGGGGAAACCACACGCCCCATTTGCGCTCCAGTGCATGGATCAACGCATAGATCGCCGACGTCTTGAATGGATCGCCGCCGACTAACAGCGTATGAAAGGAAAACGCCTGACGCAGTTGCGGATCTTTCACGAAGTCGCCAAGCCGGTCATAGACGCTGCGATAGCTCTGAAGCCCGATAAGCTGCGGCGCAACACGGATCATCGACCAGAAATTCAAAAACGGCACGGCGCCGAGTTTCAGATAACCTTCCCGGAAAAGCTCAAGGGAATATTCGTGAAACCGCTCATAGCCTTCGGCGTCGGGCGGGTTCTTGGCGCGGATCTGTTCCAAAAGCCGCGCCTCGTCGCTGCAATAATCGAAGGAATAACCGTCTTCCCATAAAAGCCGGTAAAAGGGGTCGACATTCAACAGCTCGACATAGTCGGAAAGCTTGGCGCCGCTGAGTTCAAATAATTCCTCAAGCGCGGACGGGTCCGTGACCACGGTCGGCCCTGCGTCAAAGGTGAAACCGTCCTGTTGGTATACATAGGCGCGCCCGCCCAGCCGGTCGCGTTTTTCAAACAGCCGTGTTTGAATGCCCGCTGACTGTAGCCGAATGGCGAGCGCAAGCCCGCCAAATCCCGAACCGATCACTGCTGCTGTGGACATGTCCCGCCTTATCGTTGCGCCGTCATGGCGCTTTTCAAATACGTGTCTTCACTGAGACAGCCAAGGGCCCGCCCCACCGGCACCGGCGGTTTTCCGGCCAGAATGCGCGCCTGATCACCAAGATGTGTTGCACCTGCATAAAATCGTTCGATCAGCGGCTGCGGCAAAGTGTAAAATCGTTGCAGCACCTTATAACGCTGATCGGGCGCGGCGGCCGTGAACAGCATACGGCTTAACAGGCGATAAAAGCCACGCCTTTTCCATAAAGATGCAGCATGATCGCGCGAAAAGCGCGCCAGCGCCGGGCCCGACAGATCCGGCTGCGCGGCAATCAACTCCGCCAGAGCGGCGGCGTCGGGCAAGGAATAACCGGTCAGCGGATGAAACAGCGCCGCACGCATGCCGGCCTGAGCGACGCCGCTATCTGCTTCGTTGAGGTAACCGTCAATGTCGCCCGCAAGCGCGATGGGCAAGACGCCTTCTTCTTCCCGAAGGACCTTCGCGACCGCCCAGCCCTGCGCCGCGCAATAGTCAGAGACGCCCCGCCTCAACGCGTCACGGTCAAGCGCCTCGCCATCGGCATAGCGCGTATCCTCCACCAGCGCAGTCCTGTCCGTGAAGGGAAGAACATAGATAAAGCGATACCCGTCTTCCTGGGGAACCGTCGCATCCATAATAATTGGCGCATCAAGGCCGTGCGGCGCGGCGAATTCGATCTCCTGGCCCACAAATTTCTGAAAGCCGAGCGCAAGATGGTTGCTCTCTTTTGCGCCGCGGGCGTCAATCACCGCTTTCGCCTCGATCACATCGCCATTGAGGAGCTCGACCCTGTCCGGCGCAACTTTCTCTATAGTCGCATTCAGCGCCAGCCCGTCGCCGAGCAGCGGCGCCACGACGTCATGAAGTCGCGACGACGAGATGGAACAGTAAGAGGTTTGAAGTTCGCGAGCATAATCAGGAAAGCGCACTGACTGGCGCGACCAGCGATGAACGACAAAAGCCGACAGCCATGAATAAGTATCAGCGCTGACGTCAGCGCCATGAAATGACCAGGTATGATTGCCGCCAAGCGACGCGCCCTGGTCGATGAGGATGACAGACACATCCGGGCGCTCAAGACGAAGGCGATAGGCGATCAGCGCGCCTGAAAGCCCGCCCCCCGCAATCGCGATCTCTGCCTTGCCCGATATACTCACACCGCCTCCATTGCCAGAGTTGGAGGTTATAGGCGATAGTCTGGCCGATTAAAATTGACCTTCGCGCTTGATAACAAGGCTCTTCGCCCGTGACCGCACCCGACCTCGCCGTAACCTATCTCCAACTGACGGCGATCATTTGGGCGCGCTATTTCCTTATTGCCGGCCTCTTTTATTTTCTGCTCTGGGGACGGCCTGAAGAAAAGGTCGGCGCGCGCCGCCTCGCCGAAAGACGGCCAGATGCAAAAACAGTGCGGCACGAGATTATCATGTCGCTCGCCTCATCAGCGATATACGCCGCGCCCGGCGCGATCGTGTTCGAAATGTTCCGCCATGGCGGCACGGCAATTTACGCCGGGCCGATTCAAGGCGTCGCGGGCTGGCTTTACGTTCCCGTCAGCATCTTCATTTTTCTCTTTATCCATGACGCCTATTTCTACTGGACCCATCGCCTGATGCATCATCCGAAACTGTTTCGGGCGACGCATCTCGCCCATCACCGCTCGCGCCAGCCGACGCCATGGGCGGCTTTTTCCTTTCACCCGTGGGAAGCGATCATCTCCGCCTGGATATTGCCGGCGGCGGCGCTTTTCATCCCGATCCATGTCGGCGCGGTTTTATTCGTGCTGGTGTTCATGACCTATTGCAGCGTCGCCAATCATGCCGGCTGGGAAATCATACCCGAAGGCTGGGTGAAGGGACTGTTTGGCGCGCATTTCATTTCCGCAAGCCACCACAATGTTCACCACACAAACTATAACGCCAATTACGGCCTTTATTTCCGGTTCTGGGATCAGCTGATGAAAACCGATAAAGGCGTCGCAGAGCCTATCCGCGCAAAGTGATTGTCATCTTCATCGGCTTGTCGAAGTGAAACTTCGCATAGTCGAATGATTTCGGCATCATCCGGTCTGTTTTCTCGCCAGAAAATCCATAAGGCTCTTTCGGCGGACCATAAAACCGCCGGTTCAGCTTATTATCGCCGTCCTCGTCGTGGAACACTCTGATCGCATAGTCGCCGGGAGGCAGGTCATCCACATGCAACGCAACCTCTCCTTCCTGCGTGCGCGGCAGGGTGAACGTGCGGAACGGCTCAGCGTCATCGACGAACCAGCTTCCTTCGGTTTCGATGCTGACCCGCACGGGGCCTTCCCCCTCCCCCAGATGCGCGATCAGAAGATCAAGAGCAAGCGGCGTGTCAGAGACGGTTTCGGGCGCCGCTTCCATCACTTCCTCGGCAACGGCAGGCGCTGACGCCTGATCTTCAGCCATAGCCGCAGCGCCGGAAAGCAAAAAGGCGATAAGCCCCCAGCCAAACAGGCATTTTTTCATTCTTGTCTCCCTCGCCACCCAAAGCGGCGGCATCATTACAGACACCGCCGCTCAGGCAAAGCGTTTTAGGAGACAAGAAAGCGGCCTGATTATGACGCTTTGGAAAGTAATTCCCGATTCGGATTGTAGTTGAGGACCGGACCGAGCCAGCGTTCAGCCGTTTGCAGGTCCCAGCCCTTGCGGCGCGCATAATCCTCAACCTGATCCTGCTCAATCTTGCCGAGGGCGAAATAATGGGAGTCCGGGTGCGCGAAATAAAGGCCGGATACACTCGCCGGCGGGTTCATGGCGTAGCTGGAGGTGAGTTCAACGCCCGCATGCGCCGGCGCATTGAGCAGATCGAACAGAGTCGCTTTTTCCGTATGGTCCGGCTGCGAAGGGTAACCCGGCGCCGGGCGAATGCCGGCATATTTTTCCGAGATCAGATCTTCATTCGACAGCGCTTCCTCCGGCGCATAACCCCAAAATTCTTTTCGCACGCGCGCATGGAGATATTCCGCAAAACCTTCCGCGAAACGGTCGGCCAAGGCCTTCACCATGATCGAGGAATAATCGTCATACGCCGCCTTGAAGGCTTCGGCGCGTTCCAGTTCTCCGTGACCGGCGGTGACGCAAAACCCACCGATCCAGTCGACGCCCTCACCTTTGGATTTCAGAAAGTCGGAAAGCGCAACATTGGCGCCTTCTTTTTTCTTGATCTGCTGGCGCAAGGTGAAGAGCCGCGCCTGTTCAGCGTCGCGCGCGTCATCCACCCACAGCGCGATGTCGTCACCTTCCCGGTTGGCGGGCCAGAAGCCGACAGCGGCTTTCAAGGTCAGCCATTTTTCCGTGACCAGTTGATCGAGCATCTTCTGCGCGTCGGCCCAAAGCCCTCGCGCCGCTTCGCCGCGTTTTGAATCTTCCAGTATCTGCGGATAGCGGCCGGGCATATCCCAGCTCATAAAAAACGGCGTCCAGTCGATGAACGGCAGCACATCCTCAAGAGAAACATTATCAACGGCTTGCGCGCCGGTGAAGGAAGGCTTTTGGGGCTCATGCGCTTTCCAGTCCGGCTGGAACCGCGCCGCACGAGCAGCGCCAAGCGTCAGACGTTCTTTCGGTCCGCCGCCGGCGCGCGAGGCTCGCATCTTGGCGTATTTGGTCTTTGTTTCTTCCCAGAGTTTGGGACGAGCGTCATCCGACAATAAGTTGGAGACAACGCCCACGGCCCGGCTGGCGTCGGCGACATGAATTGTCGGCGCCGCATTATAGCCGGGTTCGATCTTCACCGCTGTGTGAGCCGGCGATGTGGTGGCGCCGCCGATCAGCAACGGTTTCGTCATGCCGCGCCGTTGCATTTCCGAGGCGACAAACACCATCTCGTCGAGCGACGGCGTGATCAGCCCTGACAAGCCGATAATGTCGGCGTCTTCTTCTTCCGCCGTGTCGAGAATGGTTTCGCAAGGAACCATGACGCCGAGATCGATGACGTCATAGCCGTTGCACTGAAGCACAACGCCGACAATGTTTTTGCCGATATCGTGGACGTCGCCTTTGACGGTCGCCATCACCACCTTGCCGTTGGATTTGCCGACAAGGCCCATCTCTTCCTTTTCTTTTTCCATATAGGGAAAGAGATGCGCCACGGCCTGTTTCATGACGCGGGCGGATTTCACCACCTGCGGCAGGAACATTTTGCCGTCGCCGAAAAGATCGCCGACCACATTCATCCCGTCCATCAACGGACCTTCAATGACATGGAGCGGGCGCTCGACAGCGAGCCGCGCTTCTTCGGTGTCTTCGTTGATATATTCAGTGACGCCATGGACAAGCGCATGGACAAGGCGTTCGTTCACCGGCTTTTCGCGCCAGGCGAGATCTTTTTCCTGCACCTGCCCCTTCTGGCCGCGATAGCGTTCGGCGATATCCAGGAGGCGTTCCGTCGCATCGTCGCGGCGATTGAGGATCACATCCTCAACGCGTTCCCGCAGCTCCGGTTCGATATCGTCATAAATGTCGAGCTGGCCGGCATTGACGATCGCCATGTTCAGCCCGGCCTTGATGGCGTGATAGAGAAAGACCGAGTGCATGGCGCGGCGCACAGGCTCATTGCCCCGGAAAGAAAACGACACATTGGAAAGACCGCCGGAAACATGAACGCCGGGCATGTCTTCGCGAATGCGCCCCGCCGCTTCAATAAAGGCGCGGGCATAGTCGTTATGCTCTTCAATCCCCGTCGCGACCGCAAAAATATTAGGATCGAAAATAATGTCTTCCGGCGGAAAGCCGACTTTCTCGGTCAGAAGGTCATAGGCGCGTTTGCAGATACGCACCTTCTCATCCGCCGTTTCCGCCTGTCCCTTTTCGTCAAACGCCATGACGACCGTCGCAGCGCCATAGGAAAGAATCGCCCGCGCCTGTTCCAGAAACGGCTCTTCGCCTTCTTTCAGGGAAATGGAATTGACGATCGCCTTGCCCTGCACGCATTTAAGGCCCGCCTCGATCACCTCCCATTTCGACGAGTCGATCATCACCGGCACGCGGGCGATATCCGGCTCGGCGGCGATCAGGTTCAAAAAGGTGCGCATGGCTTCGGGGCCGTCAAGCATCCCCTCATCCATATTGACGTCGATGATCTGGGCGCCGTTTTCGACCTGCTGGCGCGCAACCTCCACCGCATCGGCATAGCGGTCTTCGGAAATCATCTTCCGAAATCTGGCGGAGCCGGTGACGTTGGTGCGCTCACCGATATTGATGAAAGTGGCTGTTTGTTCTGTCATGGATTAAGCGACTTCAAAGGGTTCAAGGCCCGACAGACGCATGGCGCGCGGGCGTTCGGAAATTTCGCGCGGGGCGGCGCCCGATGCGGCTTCAGCAATGGCGGCGATATGTTCGGGCGTTGCGCCGCAACAGCCGCCGAGGATATTAACAAGCCCGCTCTCCGCCCACTCGCCGAGCATCGCCGAAGTTGTCTCCGGCGTTTCTTCATATTCGCCGAAAGCGTTGGGAAGGCCGGCGTTCGGATAGGCGGCGACATGGGTGTCGGCGATCCGCGCCAGCGTCGCGATATGCGGGCGCATCAGGTCGGCGCCGAGCGCGCAGTTCAATCCCACCGCAAAAGGTTTGGCGTGACGCACGGAATTCCAGAACGCCTCCACCGTCTGACCGGAAAGCGTGCGCCCCGAGCGGTCGGTGATCGTGCCGGAAATCCAGATCGGCAACGCCTCCATCCCTTCGGCCTCAAGATCCTTGATCGCCTTCAGCGCCGCCTTGCAATTCAATGTGTCGGTGATGGTTTCGATCAGATACATGTCGACGCCGCCTTCACAGAGCGCTTCGACCTGCATGCGATAGGCGTCATAGACTTCGTCGAAGGTGACGGCGCGCGCGCCCGGATCATTCACATCGGGCGACATGGACAGCATCTTGTTCATGGGCCCGATAGACCCCGCAACGAAGCGCGGCTTGTCCGGCTCTTTGGCGGTCCAGGCGTCAGCGCTCGCACGGGCGAGACGCGCGCCTTCATTATTGATGTCGACAACCTCTTCGGCGCCAAGATCGTAATCCGCCTGGGCGATCACGGTCGATGAAAACGTGTTGGTCTCGGAAATATCGGCGCCGGCGGCGTAAAACGTATCATGAAGGTCGGTGACCACATCGGGGCGCGTAAGACACAATATGTCGTTATTGCCTTTCATCTGGCCCGGATGATCGGCAAAGCGTTCGCCGCGATAATCCGCCTCCTCAAGCCCCTTGCGCTGGATCATCGCGCCCCAGCCGCCATCGAGAACGAGGATGCGCTGCTTCACAGCGTCTTTCAGGGCGGCGATCCTGTCCTGACGTTCACTCATGCGGCTCTCCTGTCTTTGGCGAGGCCAAGATTTCGGCAGACCTCTATCGCGAGCGGCGCGCGGTTCATGGCGTAAAAATGAAAAGCCTCGACGCCTTCGCTGGCGAGGCGCGCGCAGATCGACGTTGTGATCTCCACCGTTGCGCGATCGCGCGCATCGGCGTCATCCCCGCAGGCTTCGTAGATGCGTATGATTTTCAGCGGCGTGAACGCCCCGCAAAGCCGTGCGATTTTCTGCAATCCCTTGAAGTTCGATTGCAGCATGATGCCTGGCGTGATGGGTTTATCGATTCCGAAATCGGTAGCGGCGTCGCGATAGCGCAGGAAGACCTCCGGCTCGAAAAAGAACTGCGTCAGCGCGCGGTCCGCGCCCGCATCGAATTTGCGTTTCAGATTGTCGAGTTCATCGTGAAGACCCCGCGCTTCCGGGTGCGTTTCAGGATAACAACCGACAGAAATATCAAAGTCCGCGACATTCTTCGCGCCGGCGACAAGATCGGCGGCATAGGCGTATCCATCCGCATGCGGTTCATAAAGGGCGCCGATCCCCTCCGCCGGATCGCCGCGCAGCGCCACGATGCGCCGGACGCCGGCGGCCCAATATTCCTTGAGCACCGAATCGACTTCCGTGCGGGAGGCGCCCACACAGGTGATGTGCCCCGCCGCCGGAGCTTTCTCCGCCAGCGCAGCCGCAATCCCCAATGTCCGCTCACGAGACGATCCGCCCGCCCCATAGGTCACCGAAATAAAGTCGGGATCGAGCGTGGCCAGTTCACTCGCCACGTCGATGACTTTAGGCGCCCCCTCAGGGCGCTTGGGCGGGAACAATTCGAAGGAAATCTCTGGCTGATTCATCTGCAGCGGCCCAATTCACTGTTTTCGCTATGATTTTTATCCTGTTAGTACATATACCATATATACTATCAGGATATAAACATATCCTTATATGATTGGAAAGCGCATTTTTTCTGCGCTGCACATAAAATTTCCTGAAAGACGCCGTCTCGCCGCCGGACGAGCCGCATATCAGTGGGATTTTTTGTGGGATTGGTAGCGGGGGGCGGATTTGAACCGCCGACCTCAGGGTTATGAATCCTGCGCTCTCACCAACTGAGCTACCCCGCCAAAAGGGTCCGGGGAGCCAAGGCCGCATCCGCCGGGAGCGGAGGTCTATAGCGGGGAGCACCCGGCCCCGCAAGGCTAATTCTCTGGACTTTTCGCCCCTTCGCCATCGCCGTCAGCAAGCCGTCTTATTGCGCCTGAGCGGCGACCAGCGCAGCCGCGCGGTCAGCGACCGCGAGCGAGGTGGTAAGGCCCGGCGATTCGATCCCGTAAAGGCCAAGATAAAACGGAACGCCATGGAGTTCGGACGTGGAGAACAGAAAGTCACCCTCCTCCCCCGGCCCCTTCAGTTTCGGCCGAATGCCGGCATAGCCGGGCTGAAGCTTCGTCTCATCAATATCGGGCCAGAATTTGCGCGCCGCCGCGGCGAAAGCGCTCCGCCGGCTTTCATCCACGGAATAATCCGTATTCGTCTCAACATATTTGAGATCCGGCCCGAGCTTGCCCTGCCCGCCGAGATCGCGCGTGTAGTGAACGCCCTGACTGTCCGGCGCCGGCAAGGGATAGATCAGCCGCGAGAACGGCGCCTTGCCGGCATAGGTGAAATACTGGCCCTTGCCATATTTCAGATGCGGGATCGTTTCATCGGGAATGCCGGCAATCGAACGCGCCACACGATCCGACCAGAGACCGCCGCAATTGACGACGGTCTTCGCCTTCAGCGTCACAGGGTCAGCGCCGCCCACCTCAAGTTCAATTCCGTCGCTCGCAACACGCCCGCCGGTGACCGGCGATGAAAGCGCCAGCGCGCCGCCATGGTTTTCCACTTCACCCAAAAGCGCGAGCATCAGCCCGTGGCTGTCGACAATGCCCGATGAGGGCGAGCGGATTGCGCCGAACGAGCGCAGTCCCGGCTCCAGCGCCGAGGCCTCTTCCGCGCTGATAATGGTGAGATCGTCAACGCCGTTATTTTCAGCGTTTTCCTTGAGCGCGGTCAGTTTCGGAATATCTTCTGCGCTGGTGGCGACGAGAAGCTTGCCGCAGCGGGAATGACTGACATTGTGCTCGGCGCAAAAAGCATAGAGCATGTCGCGGCCTTTGAGCGCCAGCGATGCGCGCACGCCGCCGGGGCGATATTGAAGCCCCGCGTGAATGACTTCGGAATTGCGGGCGGAAGTTTCTTCGCCGAACGCTTCGTTTTTTTCGAGAATGAAAACTTCGCGGCCGGCTTTGGCCAGCGCCCGCCCAACCGCGAGGCCAATGACGCCGGCGCCGATAACGACTGCGTCAACTGCCTCGGCCATGGCGCCTTAGTCCGTGGTGGCGACCCAGTCCGGATCGTCCTGAACTTCGCGTTCCCATTTCAGAAACTCATAATAACCGCAACGCTTTTGCGTCGGAAATTCGCGGCAGATTTTCATGCGGCCTTCATAGATGGTGCAGTTGCGCGTATCCTTGTCGAGGAACATGCAGGATGTCACGAAATGCTCGTCATCCGTGTGGCGAATGACCCGCGGATTTTCCTTATCGCCCTTTTTGGTGAATTTCTTCTCGGCTTTTTCTTCAGAGATGCCGTGAAACTTGGCGAGCCGCTTTATGTCCGCCTTGTTCACCGGAATATGTGTGTAGGAACAGCAATAGGCTGAACACTTCACACAGTCATATAATTTCTTCGCCATGAAACGCCCCGCGCAGCAAACTTAGTCCATCCGGTAGTGAACGAAGTCGCTTAAGGTTGCAACCTTATCATAGAGTTTACGCGCGGTTTGATTGCCTTTGTCGGTGTGCCAGTAGACACGGCTGAGGCCCCGGGATTTGGCTTCCTCATAGACGGCGTTGATGAGCGCACGGCCGGCGCCGCCGCTGCGCACATCAGCGTCAACATATAGATCTTCGAGATAGCAATAGCCGCTCTCCGACCATGTGGACGGATGCGGCAGACCGTGGACAAAGCCGATGACGGCGCCGTTCTGTTCCGCGACAAAACCGAAATAAGGCGCGCCTTTGGTCAGGCTGTGGAAAAGCCTGTCGGCATGAGCCTGCGGCAGCTCCATCTTGTAGAAATCAAGATAGTCCGCCCACAGGCGATGCCATGCGTCTTCGTCAGCCGCGGTGATTTTACGAACGGCGATCATGCAGCGGCTTTCGTAGCGGCGATCCAGCCGCCGCCAAGGACGCGGTCATGGGCGGCGTCGGGCGAGTAAAAGACACAAGCCTGGCCCGGCGCCACGCCCTCTTCCGGCGTGGCAAGCTCCACCGCCCAACCCTCATCCCAGATGAGTTTCGCAGGCGCCGGCGGGCGGGTGGATCGAACTTTTACAGCGATTTTAGTCCCGCTGCGCGCCGCCGCCTCACCATCGCCGTCCCCGAGCCAGGTGACGTCTTTCAGGGCGATGCGCGAGACCATCAGCGCCTCGCGCGGCCCCACAATCACTTGCCGCTTGGCCGGGTCGAGGCGCACCACATAAAGCGGCTCGCCCGCCGCAACGCCGAGGCCACGACGCTGACCCACCGTGTAGTGAATGACGCCCTGATGGCGTGCGAGCACCGTCCCGTCCACATGGACGATCTCACCGGGCTCAGCGGCGCCCGGGCGCAGCCGCTCGACCACGGAAGCGTATTTGCCTTCGGGCACGAAACAGATGTCCTGGCTGTCCGGCTTGTCAGCGACAACGAGCCCAAGCTCCGATGCAATCCGCCGCGTTTCCGATTTGGGCATGTCACCCAGCGGGAAGCGCAAATAGTCGAGCTGGTCTTTCTTGGTCGAGAACAGGAAATAGCTCTGGTCTTTCGACGCATCATGGGCGCGGCGCATCTCCGGCCCGTTCGGGCCCACGACGCGGCGAATATAATGCCCCGTCGCCATGGCGGTGCCGCCGAGATCGCGCGCAGTTTCAAGCAGATCCTTGAACTTCACCCGCTCGTTACAGCGCACGCAAGGGATCGGCGTCGCCCCGGCGAGATAGGTGTCGGCGAAATCCTCCATCACCGCTTCGGAGAACCGGTTTTCATAATCGAGCACGTAATGGGGAAAGCCCATGGCCTCGGCCACCCGGCGGGCGTCATGGATGTCCTGCCCGGCGCAGCAGGCGCCTTTTTTCTGGATGGCGACGCCATGATCGTAAAGCTGCAGGGTGACGCCAACCACATCATAGCCGGCGAGTTTCGCGAGCGCCGCCGTGACCGATGAGTCGACCCCGCCCGACATGGCGACGATCACGCGCGCGCCCGCAGGCACGCCGAGGTCGATCCGCGGGGCGTCAATGGTCGATATGTCGTTCAGGGCCGTCATTTCGCGGCGGAACATAGGGACGGCGCGGTCCGAAGACCAGTCCCGGCCGTAAAGGCGTTGGTTACATTTCTAACCAGTCTCTTAAAGCCCGCGTAAGAGCCGCTCTCTAACATTACCAATTGGAGAGAAAGCTGAGTGTGAGTTGCGTGATGCGCCCAAAAAAACCAGCCCGCAAACCGGCGGCCAAAAAGGCCGCCGCTAACGGCAAAGCCCGGAAACGGCCGAACAAGGCGATGAAGCTCCGGTCGAGCGCCCTGACGCTCGCGCTGGCGCTTCCGCTTGCCTGGGCGGCGGCGAATACCGCCCCTCACGCTTTTGCGGCGACCCATCAATATGAGGGTGTCGTCACCAGGGTCGTGGATGGCGACACGCTCTATCTCGATGGCGTCGAAACGCGGATCCGTCTTTGGGGGCTCGATGCGCCGGAACGGGGCCAGCCCGGCGGCAACGCCGCCAAGCGGGCCTTGCGCGAAATCGCCCATGGCGAGCGTCTTCGCTGCAAAGAGGTCGACATTGACCGCTATGGCCGGATCGTCGGCCAGTGCTTCCTCGCCGATGGCGGGGACGTCGCAGCGCTGATGATCGAAAGCGGCAAGGCGCGCGAATATGTGCGCTATTCGGGCGGGTATTATTCGACGCGATGAGTTACGGCCGTCAGGCTCTCGTGAGTCAGGCGGCGCGTTTCAACTTCAGCGCGGTCCAGACATCGTCGAGCGCCTTGATGAGATCGCCCATATGGTCATCCGTATGCAGCGGCGTCGGCGTGAATCTGAGACGCTCCGTTCCTTTTGGCACGGTCGGATAGTTGATGGGCTGCACATAGATGTTGTGCTGTTCGAGCAGATAGTCGGAAACCCGCTTGCAATGCACGGGATCGCCGACCTTCACCGGCACGATGTGGCTCACTGATTCCATCACCGGCAGGCCTTCATCGGCGAGGAGCTTTTTCAGGCGCGCCGCGCGCTCCTGATGCTGTTCGCGAAGATGATTGGACTCTTTGAGCGTTTCGACGCTCGCAAGCGCGCCGGCGACGAGAACAGGCGACAGCGCCGTCGTAAAAATGAAGCCCGACGCATAGGAACGGATCGCGTCGACGATATCGGCGTTCGCGGCGATATAGCCGCCCATGACGCCAATCGCCTTGCCGAGCGTTCCTTCGATGATGTCGATGCGATGCGCAACGCCGTCGCGTTCGGAAACGCCGCCGCCGCGAAGCCCGTAAAGACCGACCGCATGCACTTCATCGAGATAGGTGAAGGCGTTGTATTTTTCCGCAAGATCGCAAATCTCTTTCATGGGCGCGATATCGCCATCCATGGAATAGACGGATTCAAACGCGATCACTTTCGGGCGATCCGCCGGCAGCTCGGCGAGCAGCTCTTCGAGGTGCTCAAGATCGTTATGGCGCCAGATGCGCTTGATGGAACGGCCGCCGCGAATGCCCTCGATCATCGACGCATGGTTGAGCTCGTCGGAGAGGATCACGCAATCGGGCAGGATGCGCGAGATCGTCGACAGCGTCGCTTCGTTGGAAACATAGCCGGATGTGAAGAGCAGCGCCGCTTCCTTGCCGTGAAGGTCGGCAAGCGCGCGCTCAAGCTTCATATGATAATGGGTCGTGCCGGCGATATTGCGCGTGCCGCCGGCGCCCGCGCCGACTTTGCGGAGCGTATCTTCCATAGCCCCGACAACCGCCGGATGCTGGCCCATGCCGAGATAATCGTTGGAGCACCAGACGGTGATTTCCCGCGGCTCACGCTCGCGCTCATTGTGACCGCCATAATAAAGGGCTTTCGGGAACTGCCCCCGAATGCGCTCCAGGTCTGCAAAAACCCGGTAGCGGCCCTCGGCCCGAACCGCGTCCACCGCCGCCCGGAAAGCTTCATTATAATCGACCATCGCGCTCTTTCGGCTTAACGCCCCGTTTTTACTCAGAATGACACATAATCAACTACCGTCGGTAAACGCCAGTGCCAAGCCGCTGGACCGAACGCCGCATCCCGGTCGCCTTATAACCGGGAAGCCCCACAGCTTTGGAAGATCAGATGTTTTTGTCGGCAAGACAATGCGCCCCGGCGGCCTTTTCCATAGATTATATTGATGCCCTCTATTGGCGCAGCAAAAGAATGTCCGCGCTTGCGTTGACCCGCGCAAAAGAAAACGCGCCTCCCGGAAGGAGGCGCGTTCCACGCACCAATTGAGAATGATTCTTAAAAAGTTGGCTTGCTGAAGATTCTAAAGACGATAGCGAACCTGGTCAGCCCAGAAACGCTCAAGGCGCTGCAGCGTCTTGTTGGTGTCGTCGATGAGCTGGCTGTTGACGCCGCCCACCTGCTCCACCGACTGAAGCTGGCGTTCGAACAGAGCCGTGATGGCGTCGCGCACTTCAAGCCCCATGTCGGTCAGCGACACGCGCTTGGAGCGGCGGTCCGTGTTGGAACGCTCATCCTTGATGTAGCCCTTCTCCACAAGCTGCTTGAGATTGTAGGAGACGTTCGAGCCGAGATAGTGACCGCGCGAGCGCAATTCGCCCGGGGTCAGTTCGGCGTCGCCGATATTATAAAGAAGCAGCGCCTGGACGGAGTTGATGTCCGTCTGGCCAAGCCGCTCCAGCTCGTCCTTGATCACGTCTAGAAGCTGGCGGTGCAGCCGCTCCACCAGATGCAAAAGCTGCAGATAGCCGGACTCCAGCACTTCGGGATCCTTCTCGACCGAAGTCGCGCTTTCGCCAATAACTTCTCGCATTGCCCCGTTAACCGCCATTATCATTACTCACTCAACGAAAATCTGAAGCCCGGTTATACAAACGAGGTCTAAAAGCGGCGTTAAGCCGGACCGTTCAATTTGAAATCAAATTCTAAGGACCGGGCTTTAGTCTGGGCTTTCACAGCTGTTGAGAATAATAACAGAGTATGAACAAACACCCTCATTCCGCCCCGTTGGCCCGCTTTCCCGCCCTGCGGTTGCGCCGTTTACGCCGTACCGACTGGTCCCGCCGCCTCGTCGCCCAAACGCGGCTGTCGGCTGACGATCTGATCTGGGCGATTATCTTAAAAGACGGAAAGAATGTGCGCGAACCGGTGGCGGCGATGCCCGGCGTTTACAGGCTGTCGCCTGACGAAGCCGTAACGGCCGCATTGGAGGCGCGCGAGCTGGGTATTCCCGCCCTCGCCCTTTTTCCTTTTACAGACGCCGAGGGCCGTACGCCCAGCGGTGAAGAAGCAGTCAATCCTGACAATTTGATGTGCCGCGCGGCGCGGGCGATCAAGGCCGAAGTTCCCGAAGTGGGCTTGATGGCTGACGTCGCACTCGATCCTTACACCGATCATGGCCATGACGGGCTGATGAAGGACGGCGAAATCCTCAATGACGAAACCGTCGAAATCCTCGTCAAGCAATCCGTTGTCCAGGCGCAGGCCGGTTTCGACATTATTGCGCCGTCGGACATGATGGACGGGCGCGTGGGCGCAATCCGTGCAGGACTCGACAAGGCCGGTTACAGCCATGTGCAGATCATGGCTTACGCCGCGAAATACGCGTCGGCTTTTTACGGCCCCTATCGAGACGCCATCGGCTCGTCAGGCGTTTTGAAAGGCGACAAGCGCACCTATCAGATGGACCCTGCGAACAGCGATGAAGCTTTGCGCGAAGTCGCCCTCGATCTCGCCGAAGGCGCCGACAGCGTGATGGTCAAACCCGGCCTTCCCTATCTCGACATCGTCCGGCGCGTAAAAGATGAGTTCAGCGCGCCGACCTTCGTCTTTCAGGTCTCCGGCGAATATGCGCAGATCAAGGCCGCCGCGCAAAACGGCTGGCTGGATGGCGAGAAAGCGATGATGGAGTCTTTGCTTGCGTTCAAACGCGCCGGCGCGGATGGGATTATTACTTACTTTGCGGCGGATGCGGCGAAGAACCTTACAACAAAAAGATAGTGTTAGATTTACTATCGCGTGAAGAACGCAAAAGCGAATAAGCAGAAAAATATGACTGCGATAATAGCGAAGGCAACTTTCAAGAAGTCAAAGAACGGCTTGTACTGCTCGCTTTCACGTATTTCACGCTGCCTCTTCTCAATCTTGTCAAAAAAATTGCCAGCCATTTTATATCCCCCCATACCCGCCTTTCGGCTTCAGGGGGCGCCGTAAAAATCCGTATACGGGCAAAAACAATAAAGCAAAGAGCGTCTTGATGGCGAAGTCGCCGATCATCCAGTTGATCCACGGAACGCCCGAGCCAGCATAGACGCCGGGGAAGTAAATCAGCGCGTAAGTTCCATATCCCAACAGCGCGCCGTAAAGCGGCGCGCGCCACCAGCGCCCGCCGCCACGGGAAATGTCATAGGCGCTCGCCGCCATATATTGCGCGGCCATGGCGCTCGCCGTGAAAAAGACGGTGAAGCGCACGCCCGGCAGATCGCCATCCTCTAAAGACGGCGCCAGGATCGATAGCTCCGCAAAGACCGCCGCAGCCGCAACGCCCCAGGACGCCGTGACCGCGCGGGAAGCTTCGTCGCCGCCATATTTGCGCGCGAAGAGAATGACGGCGAGCGGCGCCAGCGCCATGATCACCCCGCCCCGCGACAGCCAGTTTGAAGGGCGCGAGGCGATATGGTCCCCTGCGATCCAGTCGAAAAGATGGACAGGAATGTCGACGGTGAGAATCGCGGCCAGCAAAAGCGGCGTCAGCATCACCGCCAGCATCACCATGCGCATGAATCCGGTCATGAAGGCGCCCGTATGGCGCGCCAGCCGCTCCACCGCCGTTTCCCGGGGATTATGCTTTTCGACCGCGGCTTCCATTGGTCCTTCTAGGGGGGCCTGCTTGGGCGTTCCTCTTTCGGCGTTCTTTTATACAGACTCGCCGCCCGCCCCCAGAGGGCTGGGGTATAAAACAGCGCTCGATATCAAATTCCGACCACCCCGGCGAAAGCCGGGATGATCAGAGGATGCGCTTTTTCTTTTTGAATGAGCACAAACAAAAAAGCGGCCCCGAAGGCCGCTCTTTGTAAAATCATTTGAATTTGAAGCGCTTAGGAGGCTTTCGCCAGCTTTTTCTTGAGCTTCAGCGCATTCGGCGAGAGCTGCTCGTCATTCGCCTTGGCGAGGAACACGTCGAGGCCGCCCATATGGTCGACCGTGCGCAGCGCCGAAGCGGCGATCCGGAACTTGAAGCCCTGGCCGAGCTTGTCCGAATGCAGCGTCACGTTGCAGAGATTCGGCAGAAAACGCCGTTTGGTCCGGTTTTTCGCGTGGGAGACATTGTTCCCGACTTTGGGGCCAATGCCCGTCAATTCACAGCGCCGCGCCATCGATCTAGCCTTGCATTTTGAGGGGCCCGCGCCATATCTGGCGGCGTCCGCCCGTTCCTAGAAACCTTGAAAATGAGCCGCGCTCTGTAACTGAGGCCCGGCGGAGCGTCAAGCGCTTTACCCCCCGGATTTGAGGGATTCACCGCGACTCTCTTATAAATAGTCCTGTAACCGCCGAAAGCCGTTATTTTCCGTGTCCTCTTCCCAGACTTTCGACGATTTTTCCGCCCGCGGCGGCGGCCGGCTCTGTGCGGTTCTGGGCCCCACCAACACCGGCAAGACCCATTACGCCCTTGAGCGGATGCTGGCCCACAAATCGGGGATGATCGGCCTGCCCCTGCGGCTCCTCGCCCGGGAGATCTATGACCGGATCGTCGCCATCCGCGATCCCCGCGAGGTCGCCCTCGTTACCGGCGAGGAAAAGATCATCCCGCCCAATGCGCGCTATTGGGTGGCGACGGTCGAGGCGATGCCGCTGGAACGCGAGGTCGATTTTCTCGCCATCGACGAAATCCAGCTCGCCGCCGATCCGGAGCGCGGACGCGTCTTCACTTCCCGCCTCCTTCATGCGCGCGGGCGCGGCGAAACATTATTGCTCGGCTCGCACACCATGCGCCCGATCCTGCAGCGCATGTTCGGCCGGATCGAATTCCTGTCGCGCGAAAGGCTTTCACGCCTCACCTATACAGGACCTAAAAAGGCGACACGCCTGCCCCGGCGCTCGGCCATTGTCGCCTTTTCAGCGGACACGGTTTATGCGCTCGCGGAATTGATCCGCCGGCAACGCGGCGGCGCGGCGGTCGTGCTCGGCGCGCTCTCCCCGCGCACGAGAAACGCGCAAGCCGAACTCTATCAATCGGGTGAAGTCGATTTCCTGGTCGCCACCGACGCCATCGGCATGGGGCTCAACATGGATATCGACCATGTGGCCTTCGCCGCTTCGCGGAAATTCGACGGACGCAGGCCGCGCAATCTCAATCCGTCGGAGCTGGCGCAAATCGCGGGGCGCGCCGGGCGCCATGTGCGCGACGGCAGTTTCGGCGTCACCGCCGATTGCCCCGCCTTTGACGAGGAACTCGTCACCGCGATTGAAGATCACCAATTCGATCCTGTGAAGGCGCTGATGTGGCGGTCCGAGCAGATCGATTTTTCATCCCTGCCCGCCTTGCGGCGCTCGCTCGATAAGCCCCCGCCACGCGAATATTTCATGCGCGCACGCCGGGCGGATGATGAAGACGCACTCCATCGCCTTGCTGCGCGCGAGAATATTCGCGATATGGCGAAGGGCGGCGCAGCCCTTGGCCTGTTATGGGACATTTGCCAGATCCCGGATTTTCGCAAGACCGGCGGCGATCAGCATGCGCGCCTTCTCGGCGATATCTTTGAACTTTTAATGGCGGACGGGCGTTTAACCGAGGAATGGCTGGCGCCGCGCGTTGAACGGCTCGATCGCATTGACGGCGATATCGATGCTTTGTCGGCGCGCATCGCCCATATCAGGACATGGACCTATCTTTCGCACCGCTCCCATTGGCTCGACCGCGCCCCTTATTGGCAAGAGCGCGCCCGCGCGATAGAAGACAGGCTCTCGGATGCGCTGCATGAAAAACTGACGCAACGCTTTGTCGACCGGCGCACGGCAACCCTGTTAAAGCGTTTGAAAGATGATACGCCCTTACTGGCGGGTGTCACCGACGACGGAGAAGTGATTGTGGAAGGCCAATTCATCGGCCGCCTTTTAGGGTTTGAATTCATTGTCGACCCGCGCGCGAGCGGAGCGGAAGCGAAATCATTGCGCGCCGCCGGCGAAAAAGCGCTGCGCCCTGTTCTTGCGACGCGCGCTGCTGCGCTTGCGAACGCTGAGGCTGGCGAATTGCGTCTCGATGATGACGGGACCGTCTGGTGGCGATCTGCACCCGTTGCTCAATTGCAAAAAGGGCCCGCGCCCCTGCGCCCGTCACTCGCTATCTCCGGCCTCGCTGAAGTGACGCCGAATTTGCGCGGCCGCGTCGAAGACCGTCTCAAGGATTTTGTCGCTGCAAAAATTGAAGGCCTGCTCGGTCCGCTCGTCGCTTTGCAGACGGCGGCCAATGCGGAAAGCGAAGACGGGCTGAAAGGTTTGACCAAGGGCGTCGCCTATCGTCTGGTTGAAAATTTCGGCGCCACTTCGCGCACCCAGTTTGGCGATGATCTTAAACAGATCGATCAGGAAGAACGCGCCAAGCTCAGAAAACTTGGCATGCGTTTCGGCGAGTTCACGCTTTACATGCCGGGGCTTTTGAAACCGGCGCCGTCCGCGCTCCTGACCCTTCTCTGGGCGCTGTGGACCGACCGCAAGCCGGGTGATGTGCCGCCGCCGGCGGCGGGCCGCGTCTCGATCGAGATGAACGAAAACCTTCCGCACGCCTATTATTACGCTGGCGGTTATCGCCCGTCGGGCTTGCGCGCTGTCCGCATCGACATGCTGGAGCGTCTGGCCGGCCTTATTCGCACCGCGCGTAATGAAGGAACCAAGGAAGGCTTTGCAACCAATGCGCAGATGATGTCGCTTGTCGGCTGTTCCGGCGAGGACTTCGAAGCGATTCTGCGCTCTCTCGGCTTCCGCAAGAATGTCGTGAAGCGCAAGGTCGAGCCCAAAGCTGAAAAGGCTGAAGCGGCGCCGGAGATGAAGCCGGAAGCCAAACCGGAAGATGCGCCCGCTGGCGAAGCCAAAGACGAAACGGTGGATGCGGCTGCGCCAGAAGCTGCAACTGACGCTGCAGCCGACACGGCAACGGACGCTGCCCCGGGCTCAGCGCCTCAGGCCAGCGCCGGCGAAGCCCAATCGTCTGAGCCAGCAACGCCGCCCGTTGAGGCCACCCTCGACACCGGCATTGGCGCCGCGCCGGTCGCCGCAACAGAAACGCCGCAGACCTCACCGGAAGGAGAAGCGCCCGCCGCTGAAGCGAGCACGCCAACTCCAGAAGTTCCGGCGAGCGAAGCGGAAGAAATTGAAGTCACGCTGTGGCGTCCCGCGCCGCGCCGTCCGAAGCCTCAGGGAAAACCGCACGGCAAGCATGCGCGCCGCGACGACAAGCAGGGTGATCGCGGCGGCAATCGACCTGGCGGCAAGCCTCGCGACGGCGACCGTAATGACCGTCGCGGCAAAAACGCAAAAGGCGGCCCCCGCCGCGGCAAACAGCAAGGCAAAGGGGCGGTCTACACAGCTGGGCCGAAGCGTGAGAAAAAAGCCGATCCCAATTCGCCATTCGCCGTGCTTGCCGGCCTGAAGGCCGAGCTTTCAAGCACGCCGAATAAAGAAGACAAGACTAACAAAGCCACAGAGAAGGCTGAATGACGGGCGGGACGGCCGAAGCGACCAACGCCCCCTCCCAGCGTCTCGATAAATGGCTTTGGCAGGCGCGGTTTTTCAAAACCCGCACCCTCGCGTCCAAATTTGTCAATGACGGCAATGTGCGCATTACGCGCGATGAAAATACGCAACGGGCGGATAAACCCAGCATAGCGATCCGGCCTGGCGACATCGTTGTTTTTACACGGAACGAACGCCTGCGCATCATCCATGTCCTCGCCTGCGCCGAACGCCGGGGCCCCGCCAGTGAAGCGCAGACGCTTTACGAGGACCGTTCTCCGCCCCCGCCGCCGAAAGAAGACGCTGCATCACGCAACGCCTTCGCTCGCGAAAAGGGCGCTGGCCGGCCCACCAAGAAAGACCGCCGCGCACTTGCCGCACTTAAGTCAGCCGACTAAGGAATTCCGGATGTTCGATAAACTTTTCCAACGCTTCCAAGCCGAAGAACCTGAAGCAAACGCGGAGACGCAGCTTGAGCTGGCTTTCGCCGCGCTGCTGGTCGAAGCCGCCCGCATTGACGAAAACTACGACGAGAGCGAAGTCGCAATCATCGACCGGGCGCTGATGAAACGCTTCAGCCTCGACGGCGCCGAGGCCGCCGCCCTGCGCGCGCGTGCGGAAGCCGCCCAGGCGAACGCGACCGACATCCAGCGCTTCACCAAAATCGCCAAGGCCATGAGCCGCGAGGAAAAAGTGGAACTGATCGAAGAGCTCTGGGAGATCGTCCTGTCCGATGGCGCGCGCGATCCCTATGAGGAAACGCTGCTGCGCCAGATCTGCGGCCTCATCTATGTGGATGACCAGGATAGCGGCGCAGCGCGGGCTCGGGTCGCCGCTCGCCTCAAGTAAGCTACCTTAAGTAACCTCAAGGGAAAATGACGACCCCATCAGGAAAGCTGGCTTGCTTCCCGGCGGCGAGCGGGTAAGAAAGGCGAAAACCGCCGCCTGGAGTAAGGAGCGCCCGGAAGATGACCTATGTGGTGACTGAAGCCTGCATTAAGTGCAAATACACCGACTGCGTTGAGGTGTGCCCCGTCGACTGTTTCTATGAGGGGGAGAACATGCTGGTGATCCACCCTGACGAGTGCATTGATTGCGGCGTTTGCGAACCTGAATGCCCGGCTGAGGCCATCATTCCGGACACCGAGTCCGGGGCCGATAAATGGCTGGAGATCAATACGAAATACGCCTCCGAATGGCCCAATATCACCCAGAAGATCGACGCCCTGCCCGGCGCGGACGACGTGGCCGAGGAAGAGGGCAAATTCGACAAATATTTCTCCGATAAGCCCGGCAAAGGGTCCTGACCCAAAACCCCGCCCGGATGGGCTTCAGCTCGACCCTCGCACCCGCATCGAAAGCTGTAGCGGAGCGTGCAGTTTTGTGCTAATATTCTGGATGAATCTTGGATCGTTTTACGGCGCGCACCGTTAATCCGGAGTCTTCGGACTGAGCTATAATTCCTTGGTATTGCTGGTCTTTCCGCTTCCATTCTAAATGGACGGCAGCTGGTTCTCGCTAGGGCGGCGCGCCCCGAAAGCCGCGACATACCGTGGGGAAAATTCCTCCGGCGCGCTCTCGTGAGCCCGTTTGACGCATCCACTCACCGACCGTCCGCCAGCTTGGCTTGCGGCGCTAACTTAAGGTCTCACATGGCTACGAAATCGACAAAAAAGAAAACCGCGGCGAAAAAGGCTCCCGCCAAAAAAGCGGCGGTGAAGACCAGCGCTAAGAAAAAGACGGCGGCGAAAAAGGCCGCCCCGGCCAAGAAGGCCGTGAAAAAGGCGTCGGTGAAGACCTCGGCCAAAAAGGCGCCGGCGAAGAAAACCGCCAAGAAGGCCGCCGTGAAGACCTCCGCCAAAAAAGCGGCGGCCAAGAAAACGGTCAAGAAAGCAACGGTGAAGACCTCGGCCAAGAAGGCTCCAGCCAAAAAAGCCGCCAAGAAAGCTGCGCCGAAAGCGGCGAAAAAGGCCACGGTGAAGACATCGGCCAAGAAAGCGGCGCCGGCGGCGAAACCCGCCAAAAAGACGGCCGCGAAAAAAGCGGAGAAAAAGGCGCCCGCAAAGCCGAAGCCCGTGAATGTGGGCCAGGCGCCGCGCAAGACCACTCTCGCCGCATCGATCCCGACACCGAGCACGAGCCCGGTGAAGGACGCGCCTCAGGCGGACGCCGAAGCCTCGGTGAACACCGAAGCCTCGAAAGACGCCAAACAGGACTTCAGGGTCAACGACAAGATTGTGTATCCCGCGCATGGCGTCGGCAAGATCATCAGCCTTGAAAAGCAGCAGGTCGCGGGCATCCCGATCGAATTGTTCGTGATTGATTTCGATCAGGAGAAGATGAAGCTGCGCGTGCCTACCGGCAAAGCCAAAGCGGCGGGCATGCGCCCCCTATCCGACGACAAGACGGTGAAAGACGCCATCACGACGCTGAAAGGCCGCGCGCGGATCAAGCGCACCATGTGGAGCCGCCGCGCGCAGGAATATGACGCCAAGATCAATTCCGGCGACATCAAACTTGTCGCAGAAGTGGTTCGCGATCTTTATCGCGGCGACGATCAGCCGGAGCAAAGCTACTCCGAACGTCAACTCTTCGAGGCTGCGCTCGACCGAATGGCCCGCGAAGTCGCCGCCGTGCGCAATGTGGATCTCGGCAATGCAATCGAAGAGCTTGAAAGCGTTCTGAAAAAGAAAGCCGCCGCCGCTGCCGCAGCTTAATCAAGCCGCTCAATCTGCAAGGGATGTTTGAGGTCGATCGACGGACCGTTGATCGCCTCAACATGGCCGCGCGCACGAATGCGCGAACCGGTCAGGGACCCCAGATCGAGCCCGTCTCTGGCCCAGCGCGAATAGAGACGCGACGCGGCGCTGACGGTAAAATCCTCACGAAAATCGGAGCCGAAATTGAGGTAAAAGCGGCTTCCATGCTTTTCCGCGCGCAAGACCGTTCCTTCAATCAGGTTGAAAGCGCCAATAGCGCCGCCGGCTTGCGCCGCATCGAAGATGCGATACTCGGCGAGCGCCCACAATCCAACTCGCGCCGTCCGCGCTTGTTTTTCGAGCATGAGGAGACGCCGGATAAAGTCGTGGTCATCTGTCTGCGGCGCGATGCGCACGGCGCCTTCCGCCGTCAGCAATTCCTGAAGCGTTTCGTCAGCGCCTGTGACTTTCGCCATGACGGGACGAACGCCCCACCGCGTCGGCGGCAGACTATCCTCCAGCTCGAAATCTGTGGCCAACAGCCTCTGCAATGCGGCGCGCGATTGCTCGAAGTGGGCCGGCGCATCATCGCCCAACACATAAAGCGGCGGCGCCATGACATCCGAAAGCATATATTCGTCGTCACCAATAGCGAAACGGCCGCCAGACAAGGCCAGTGCCTTTGGCGTTGGCGTCTGCGCAAAACTTCGGGAAACGCCGCAAGCTGCGGCGGCGATCAGGAACGCTCGACGCCTCACCCGGAAATCACGCGAACTTTCGAACGCGATTTCCGGCCAGCCTTGTCGACGACGGTCACATCGTAAAACCCGGCGCGCACTGGCCGCCAGACATAGCGGCCGCTTGTTTCTTCGAGCGACAACGGTTCGCCATTGACATACCAGCTAAGATCACCCTCACCGCCGCGGGCTGCGAGGGAAAATCCACGCCGGTCTGCGCCCAGAAACACCTCAACCCCGTCCCGGGGAAAAACGATCTGCGGCGGTGCTTTTTCCTGCACTCTATCGAAGCGCGCTATCGCAAGCATGGGCGCATCGTCTTCCATGTCTTCGATATCGCCTTTGGTGGCGCCGTCGCGGTCAAGCATGTCGAAGATTTCAAACAACAGCGGCGCCGCCGTCTTGCGGCCCGTGGCGCCGGGGCGCGGCGCGCCGTCTGCGCGGCCGACCCAGACAACAACCGTGTAGCCGCCGCCATGCCCGGCGGCCCAGGCGTCGCGATAGCCATAGGAAGTGCCGGTCTTAAAGGCGACACGCGACACTTCCCGGGAAAGATCAGCAGGCGCCCGGCCCTCAAGCGCCGGGGCGCCCGCAAGGATCGATGATATGCGCGCTGCGGTGTCCGCCGAGAAAAGCCGATAGGCATGGTCCGGCTGCGTTTCATCTTTCGCTTTCCAGATAAGCGGCGCCACCTCGCCGCCAGACCCAAGTCCGGCGTAAAGCGTCGCGATCTCGCGCGCTGTGACGCCAGCGCCCCCAAGCGCCAAGGCAAGGCCCGGCGATTTGTCCGCCCGGGTCGGCGTTTTCAACTCAATGCCAGCCGCACGGATCAGCGCCGCAAATCGCGACGCACCGATGCGGTCAAGCGCACGCACGGCGGGAACATTCAGGGAATGTTGCAAGGCTTCCCTTACGCGCACTTCGCCGCGGAAGGTGCGGTCGAAATTTTCCGGCGCATAGTCGCCGAAAGCGCGCGGCATGTCGTCAATGACGGTATTGGCGGACGCATAACCCGCTTCAAAGGCAAGGCCATAAATAAATGGTTTCAGCGCTGAACCGGGGGAGCGGGTCGCATTGGTCAAATCAATCCAGCCGCCTTTTGCGTCTAGCCCTGAGGACCCAACGCTGGCGCGCACGGCGCGTGTCTTGTTTTCGACGATAATCAGCGACGCCGTGGCGCCGTCATCAAACTGCTTTACATATTGACTAAGTATTTTTTCGGCGCGGGCCTGCAAAGAAGCGTCGAGCGTCGACTGAATGACGCCGGGTTTGTCAGCACGCCCAAGCTCCAGCGCCGCGTGATAGGCCATGCGCGGCAGCGGGTGACGCGACTGCGGCAAACGCGCCTCGTCCGCCTCCGCTGCATGGGTTTGATCCATGGCGCCGGCGGCGGCCAGTTTTTGCAGGATTTCTTTTCGTGCTGTCTTCGCCGCCTTGGCCCGCAAATCCGGACGGCGCGCCTCAGGCGCCTGCGGCAAGGCGATCAGCAACGCCTGTTCCGCATCGGTGAGCCGTGTCGGCTCCTTGTCGAAATAGATGCGCGATGCGGCGCGCACGCCCTCGATGTTGCCGCCATAAGGCGCCAGCGTCAGATAGAGCTCGAGAATTTCCCGCTTCGATAAACGCCGTTCGATTTGTAAAGCCCGCACCATTTCCGCGAGCTTGGCGCCGAATGTGCGCTCACGCGGTTCAAGCAATCGCGCCGTCTGCATGGTGATGGTCGACGCGCCGGACACCACGTGGCCCGCTTTCGCCGACGTGACGCCGGCGCGCAAAACCGCCAGCAGATCGACGCCCCAGTGAGCATAAAAACGCTTGTCTTCGACCGCGATCAGGCGTTCGACGAATACCGGGTCGATGGTTTCCAGATCGGCCTCAAACCGCCAACGCCCTTCCGGCGTTGCAAATGCATGCAGCCATTCACCGTTGCGATCCGTCACCAGCGGCGACAAGTCTTGGGCGTGATCGAGGGGCGGCGGAAAAAGAAGATCAAGCGTGGCGACGGACATAACCACCGCCAGCGCCGCCAAGAAAATGCGGCGCCGGCGTGATCTGAAGGTGCCGCCGAACGCAATCATTCCGCGGCGGCGATGGAGATACGCCCGACATCCGTGCGGGCGAATTCGCCGGGCCGGTACATGTCTTCGATGACGGCGCCCGGCATCACAAAAGCGCCGGGCGTCACGGCCCGCACCACATAAGCGAGTGTGAAGCGGTTGCGACCGCTGATGTCGACGGCGGCGACAAAACGATCGTCGCGCGCTTCCGCGACTTTCGGATAGGAAAGCGCGCCGATCCATTTATAGGGACCGTTGTTTCCCGGCCCGCCCGCATCGTCCGGGTTAAGGACCGTTTCGATTTCAAGTCCCGCCGGCAGAAGATCGGCGATCACCGCAGGATGTAGCCGCTGATCCGTCGCGGTTCCGCTGATCACGACGACCAGCCGGTCATTCTGGCGTATGCTGGAAAGATCCGCCGGGCGGCCATCGCGCGTGGCGATGCGCTTCGTCAATGAAAAGCCTTGCGCCGTCGCCGGCGGCGCCGAACTCGGCGAGCCCGTTACCGTTAGAGAGCGGAAAATCTGCCCTTCCCCGTCATTGCGATAAGCGACGCCGTCCTCAATCTCCGCTTCGCTTGGCGCGAAGGACGGCGCGGGCGGCAGGTCAGCAAGACTTTGACCGTTGACGGTCAGTTCCACTGCATCCGCAGTGCGCAAGAGCGCCTGCGCCGCCAGCAGCGTGAACGCCTTTTCCTGCGTGTGCATGCGCCGCGGTTCTTTCATATAGGTTTTGAGCTGTTCAATCAGGGCTTCCGTTTTATCGGTTTGACCCGCCTCAACGGCAAGCGCGACGAGCCCCGCGACATCGCGGAGATTGGTCTGATAGTAATCGCCGCGATTTTGCCAGCCCACCGCCGTCATCGCCTGTTCAAACGCGCTATTGGCGCGCGCGCGATCGCCCATCATGGCGAGCGCGGCGCCGATCTGCGCCCTTGCAAGCGGGCTCGGCGTACCTTCAAGCAACGCATCATGGAAATAACGAAGATCGGAAAGGTCAGCGCGGCCCGCGCGCGCCAGCACATAAAGCGCATAGGCGGCGGAGCGGCGTTTCAGGAATTCACGCGTATCATTGTTGTTTGTGAATTCCGGGACGGTCGTCTGGTAGCTGGCAAGATACCAGCGGTCGACGCGCGCAATATCCGCCAGTGACTCATAGGCGCGATCGAGCGCTTCTTCCGGTACGCCATAGCCTTCATTCTTGGCGCGATAGAGAAAATCGGTGACATAAGCGCCGAGCCAGGGCGAGGCCCACCGGTCGCCCACACGCCAGAGGCCGAAAGCGCCGTCCGGTGACTGCCGGTTCAAGAGTTCGTTCACCGCTTTCTGGACACGCGGGCGCACGGCCCGCTCCGGCCCTTTGCCAACCTCGCCGCCGAGCACATCGACGAAGAGGAGCGGCATGGCCGAACTCGTCAACTGTTCGGAGCAACCATAAGGATAGCGGTAAAGCGCATCGAGAAGCGGCCCCGGCTCAACGCCGTCGAGACGCGAAAACGACACGGCGACGTCCGCCGAGCCTTCCACATAAGGAGCGGTGACGGCGCCGCTCAGCTGGAATGTTTCGCCAGGATCGAGCGCTGCGGTCCTCACTTCCGTCACCGGGAAGTAAGGCGTGCGGGACTGGATCGGATAGGACCGCGACACCGAGAAACCGCCCGGTCCGTCGACGCTCAAACTGACCGCGCCGATGCCGACTTCGCCTGTGGTGAAGGAAAACGCCTTCGTCTGTTTTTCACCCTGCGCAAGGGTGAAGGTTTCCGTCGTTGAAAGGCCAACCGGCCCCTCCCCGGTAAGCGAGACGTTATAATCGCCTGCCTCCCCGTCGACATTATCAATCAGAAGCGTCGCAGTGGCGGTGTCGCCCGGCGCAAGGAAACGCGGCAGGGAAAGCTCCGCCGGCACCGGATCGCGCACGGTGAGCGGTTCGGAATCGGCGCCGAGCTTGTCTTTCGACCAGGCGACGGCCATGAGGCGCAGCTCGCCATTAAAGTCCGGCACTTCAATCGGAACTGTTGCGTTGCCGCCAGCGCCGACGGTCACAGGTCCTGTGAACAGCGCCACCGATTTTGTCGGCACGACCGTCAACCCTTCGCCGCCAATGGCGTCGCCGCCGAACCGCGCCGCCGCGCCGAGATTGGCGTCAAGAATGCGGCCGTAATCGTCACGGATCGAAACGCCGAGGCGTTTCTTGCCGTAATAGTAATCAACCGGATCAGGCGAGTTGAATTTTGTCAGACGAAGGATGCCTTCGTCCACCGCAGCCACGGTCATCATAACCGTCGATCCTGGCGCGGCGCCGCCCACCGTTACCGGCAGGTCGAGCCGCTGGCGCGGACGAAACACCTCAGGATCATTGATAGCAACGTCGAGTTTGCGCGCCGACATATCGAACGGCACATAAGAAACAGCCATGGCGCGGCGCGGCACCGGCCGGTCGCCGGGATCGCGCGGCGTCACCACCGTCGCCATCACATAAAAACCTGCGCCCCAGCTTGGATCCGTATCGACGATAATCTCGCGGCCTTTCGCCTCCACTTTCATGCGCTGGACGAGATGGACCTTGTCGGTGGCGATGACGATGGTCGCCTCACCTTCATAGGGCGGATTCAGGAACAGGCGCGCGCGCGAGCCGGGCGTCACCTTATCGGTTTGCAAGGTCAGCGCGGCCTGATCAGGCGAATCGGCGCCCGAAGCGTAAGAACGCCAACCCACATAGAACCGAATATCGCTATTCGCTTTGCCGCCCGCCTGTGAAACCGTGAGGCGGTAAGTGCCGGGATCAACACGCTGATTGACGAGGGTCGCAATCTGTTCCGGCCCGGTCTTGCCGCGGCCTTCGGCGATCAAAATATCGCGGAAAGACCGCCGCCAGCGCCACTGGCCGTTTTCACGATACCAGTCGAACCAGTAATCTTCTTCGACCAAGCGCCATTCAAGCTCGCCTTCCACAGGCTGGCCTTGCCAGTCCATCAGGACGGCGTTGACGCCGACTTCCTCACCCTGCCCGAAGCTCGAGGCGTCATTGGCGAGTTTCAGTCCCACATAATTATCATCAGGACGAACCGGAATGCGCGCGGATTCGCGCACGACGCGCCCGCCGGGTTCGACAACGCCGACAACCACATCAGCGCGCATGGGCGCGCCATAGCCTTTCGGCGCAGAATCGACATTGACCGCGACGCTCGCCTTGCCTTCCGCGTCGGTCGTTGTGTTTGGCAAGGTCAGGAAGCGTTCGTCAAAACGGCCGTTTACAGGCCCGAAACGATAGCCGCCAAAATCCGGGAACGGATTGGGGTCAAGTCTGAGGCGCGCTTCGGCTTCCACCGCAAGACCGCTCGCCGGCGCGCCGTAAAGAAAGCGGCTTTCCACGGAAAGCTCGCGCGCCTCGCCGGGACGGATCGGTGTTTTCTCATCACCTTCAAGTTTCACCTCAAGGCGCTGCGGCACGAAGTCCTCGACGGAGAACTGCTCAGAACCGACAAAGCCATCGACGCCGTCCGCCTCGACCTGGATAGACCACATGCCGCGCGGCGCGGAGGCCGGCACGCCATAGTCGAAGGTGAAGCCGCCAATGGTCAGCTCATCAATGCGGCGCTTGTCCGCTTCGGTGCCGTTGGGGCGGCGAATAGTGACAGTAAGAGGGCGGCCCTCAATGGCTTTGCCCGCATCGTCACGCAAAAGGCCGGAGACATGCACCGTCTCGCCCGGGCGATAGATGCCGCGATCGAGATAGACGAAGGCGTCAACCTTTGACGGCGCAGCACGCCCGCCCACGTCCCGATCCGACAAATCAAGCGGCGCACGGTCAAGATCAAGCGCTGCGTAATCGTCCTGCGGCCCATAAGCCATGAGCATGCGCGGCGTTAACGGATAATCGCCATTGACCGCCGCCTCATCAAAACGCGCACGGCCGTCGCCATTGGTGATGGCGGTTGCAAGAATGTCATTATTGGCGGCGATCAACGACAGCTCAACGCCGGCCATCGCGCGCGCGGTGGAAATCGAGCGCACAAACACATCAATCCCGTCAGCGCCGGAATACGTGGTGAGCGCCATGTCGGTAAAGACGATCCAGCGCCAGGCCGAAGCGGCGCGACGATCATCGGCGCCGGGCGAGACATCTTTAAGGCGCAGGAAATAAGCACCGGGCTTTAACTCGCCGAGCGCCGCGCCGAGCGCAAAAACAGTCGTCTTGGTTTCGTTGCGCTCGCCCGTGGTCGCCAGTTCGCCTTTCCAGACTTCAACACCGACATCCTGACCGTCTTCGCGATCCCAGACATAGGAATACTGGTTTTCAGCGCTCGCCTCGCCCGCAACGATGTTTTTCCTTGCCAGCGACCGGTCGGAAACACGGTAGACGGCAATCTCCACCTTCTCCACATTGACGGTCTCGATGCCGATGCCGTCCGCTTCAAGACGGGGCAAAATCACCCCGTCTCCGGCGAAGCCCGCATAGGAAGGCTTGTCGCCGAATGCGACCGTCACTTCCTCCGTGCGTTCAAGGCGTTCACCTTTGGCGGAAGGAAGCCCGGCGCGCAGCCGCACCCGATAATCCTTGTCGAATTCAAGACCGGTGAGACAAAGCGAGGTTCCATCGACCTCGATGGCCGACCCATCGGCGGGGCTGACGCGGACAAAATCGCCATAATTGACGTCGCCGCCGTCATTCAACTCGCGATTGAACTGAAGGCAGGCTTTGGGCGTCGCAGTTCCTGTATCGAGGCGGAGACGGCGATAGGCGAAGGTCTTTACTTCTTCGTCTTCCGGCCGTTCGGCGTTTTCAGGCCGGCGCTCCTGAAACGGACGGCGCTGGGCCTGGCCCCGCTCCGCCGACACCACCGGTTGGCTGTTGGGGGCGCCGCGAGAACCGGAATCAGGCGCGATCGTCCGCCCCAGTAAAAGCCCCAGGGCAAATGCCGCCAGCACGCCAGCCGCCGCGATTACATATTGTCTGCGCGCAATCATATCGTCTCCCGCCTAACCCCGTCATCGCCGGTTGGACCGCCAGCCGGCCCCGGCGCATACCGCCTGTCAATTATGGCGGTTAATCAACTAAAGGAAAACGATTCCAAGACGTTTTCGGGAAATTTAGGCGGCGGACGTCTCTGGCGGTTTTGGTGCAGCGCGATATGGGCTAGAAAGCGGGCTGCTCGCGTCCCCGTAGCTCAGCAGGATAGAGCACCAGATTCCTAATCTGGGGGCCACAGGTTCGAATCCTGTCGGGGACGCCAGCCTTGAGCAGGAAATGCGGCATTATTGGTCTGTCCGTAAAAACAGAGGCCGCCCGAAGGCGGCCTTTGCCTAACGACTATGAAACGCTTCCGTCAGACGATGCAGACTCACTCGCCGATTGTGAGACATTGGATGTCGACCCCGCCACTGGCGATGTCGTTTGCATGGACTGACGTTCCGGGAAAGCTTATTCAAGCTCCACCAGGAGATCCTTTGCATCAACCTGATCGGCGGCGGCGACGGCGATGCGCTTGACGACGCCGTCGGTTTCCGCGGCGACTTTGACTTCCATCTTCATGGCTTCAAGGATGATGAGCGCATCGCCCGCCTTCACCTTGTCGCCGGGCGCAACCCGGATTTCGGTGACGGCGCCGGGCATCGGCGCGCCCACGGCCTTGACGTCCCCGGCTTTCACTTTTTCGCGCTGTACGCTTTTATCCTCGCGCGAGGCGTCGCGGATCTTGATGGTGCGCGGCTGGCCGTTCAGAGAGAAGAAGACACGCGCCAGACCCTCTTCATCGGCGTCCGACACTGACTGGCACTGAATGATCAGCGTCTTGCCATGTTCGATCTCCACCGAAATCTCTTTTTCCGGCGGCAGGCCATAGAAAAATTCATCCGTCGGCAGAACGCTCATATCACCATAGTCGTCACGAAACTTCGCGAAGGCGGCGAACACTTTCGGATAGAGCAGCGCCGAGGCGAGATCATTGTCGCTGATAGTGACACCAAGCGCTTCGGCGGTTTCGGCGCGCTTGGCTTCCAGATCCACCGCTTGCATATGCTTGCCCGGCCGGTCGGTGATCGGTTTCGCGCCTTTCAGGATTTTCTGTTGCAGCGCTTTGGGAAAACCGCCATGAGGCTGTCCAAGATCGCCATGGAAGAAAGAGACGACGGACTCCGGGAAAGAAATGTCTTTATTCGGGCTCTCCACATCCGCGCGTGTCAGACCTGCCGAGACCATGGACAGCGCCATATCGCCCACCACCTTCGAACTCGGCGTCACCTTGACGATATTGCCGAACATCTCGTTGACGTCCGCATAGGCCTGCGC
>NZ_JBHIXB010000003.1:0-576189 GCF_041986965.1 Hyphococcus sp.
ATCGCCGAGGAAATCGGGATAACATCGGGCAGCATTTTCTATCATTTTGATAACAAGGAACAGCTCCTTGAGGCGGTAATCGAACACGGAATGACCAGCGGTCTATCCATCGTTGAAAAGCAACTGTCAAAATTAACCGGGCCGCTCTCGCGTTTCCATGGTTTAGTCCTGTCACATTTACTTGCGCTTAACGGACCTCCGGGAGACGCGCATAACGTTTCTTTTCGTGAATGGGGTTCCTTGTCTCAAAAAGCGCGAAACCGTTTGCGAGCAGTCAATGAGCGATATCGAAATATCTGGATAGGCGAATTGACAAATCTGAAAAAACACCAGCGCCTCAAAAGCGACCCAGAATTTTGTAGACGCGCCCTGATCGCCGCCCTCAACTGGTCGCCCGTCTGGCATAAACAAACTTCAAAACAACACTTGGAAAAGGCTTCAGATCAGTTTTGCGCGGTCGCGTTGAATATGAATGTCGCCGACTTCGTTGATCAACGAATGAAGGAATAAAGACTAAAGCACACTCGGAAATCGCAATAAACACTGACGAAGCGCCGGGCTTAACGGCAATGCAACCGGTGAATTTCTTTAAAATTCGTCGGTCCCTACATTGTCATCTGACATGGAAAGCGCACCACACCTAATACGGACGGTGGCCTTTTATCGTGACCCTGTTTCTGACCCGCTCCTGAGTGCGCAGCCGGGTTCTATGTAACAGATAAAGATGCTCCGACGGAAGGCCGATCCGGCTGGAGCTTCCAAATCGCGGAGGACGGATCGTTTCTGGGGCTGGCGGTTAATAGCGCACTGACGAGGCCGACAGATTGTGTTGCATTGCCGTCACCAGCGTTCAATGACGATTTTGACCCCATTAAGCTATTGAACAGTTCAAGATAAAGGCATTAGGCAACATTCCAACAAACTTTTCAGTCCTAAGTCGTTTGCGTTTCATTCTCTCCGCCTTCATATGACGAATTAAGCCAGATTCTTCCTCAAGGGTCGGGCCGATTTTTCAAATTCCGGTCATCGGCGATAAATTTACCGGTGCTGTAGATCCCAAATAGTCGCGGCAAGTGTTTTCGATCAAATTGCGGCATGACGATTCCACCATTTACATTCGCTTCATCATAGTCCGACTGCCCGCCCTTCGCTTGCTGCGGCGGCAAGAATTTGACGGGCTGAGGCGCGCCGTCGTCGCCGCGCCGCAGGCGCCCGGTTGCTATATCGTCGAACTCAAAGACCACCGTGCCGCGATGGCCTGTGCGCGCGTTGCCTAACTGCTCCGGCGCAACCAAGAGAAAGATGCGGTCGTTTTCAACGGCGAGGTTTGAGCCTGTGAACCAGTCGCCCGCATAGGGCGCGGCGTCCTCCGGCGTCAGAAGCGTCGCCACATAACTCCAGTATTCGCCGGCGCGGTCACTCGCCAAGAGAATGGTGTCGGCGAGCACCTTACCGCCGTGAAGCACCGGATTGCGGATCGCCTGCAGTGATAAATAGAGCCGACCTTTGTAAAAAAGCGTTCCCGGTTCAGTCAAGATGATATAGTCGGCCAGGTCGCGATTGATTTCGCCGAGCTTGAACCGCGTTCGAAAAGGCGAAACCGGGAAAGGTCCCGCGCCGAAAAGCGCCACTTCATCCAACCACGGCCCTTCCGGGTATGGAGCATGGGAGTAAGCGATCCAACCGATTTCTAACTTGCGATCATGGGGCCCGCGATATGGTTGTCGCGAAAGATAACGGTGCCAGAATAGCTTCCACTCTCTGCCAGCGTCGCCCGGCGTGTGAACGAGGCTCGCCGTTTCATGCCACCAGCGCCCGGAGACGGCCTCGCCATTTGCCAGTGTTGACGCGGCAGGCGACGCTCTGTTCACCTTTGCAACCCGGTGCCACGTGCGACCGTTGTCGTCAGAGCGGGCGATTCGCGTTTCTACGCGGCTGTCTTTACCGGCCTTAACGGCGGAATAAGCCATCCAGCCCACGCCGTCGGGACCGTATTCCATAGACGGGTCATAGATCCCGTTGGGAGCATCTTCGCCTTCGATGAAAATTTCTGACCAGCGCGCCTCGTCCGTGGGCGGGCGCTCACCTATGGCGCGGGCATGGAGTGGGAATAACCCTGCAAGCAGAACGAGTGCGATCGTTCGACAATTCATCTTAGCTCCGTTCTGTTTGATCGTTACGGGGTTTGCCGCCCTTGTGCAATCGCATCGCCATTGGTTATTACCTTTATGTCCAAAGTATTATTACATTGGACTGCAATGTAAGTTAATGTTAGGCAAGTGCAAAATGAGGGTAATACACTTATGGACGACGCTTGGCCGCAACAAATGCGCAAAGGATTTGCTGAGCTTTGCATTTTGATCGTGCTCAAGCGATCGGAAAATTACGGCTATGCCATCCTCGCCGAGCTCAGCGCTTTTGATGCGCTTTCCTTCTCGGAATCGACACTCTACCCGGTGTTGTCAAAAATGGCCGGCGAAGGCCTACTGGCGGTTCGAGAAGGCCCATCCCTGCGCGGCCGCGCGCGGCGATATTACAGCCTCACCGCAAAAGGGCGTGCGCGGCTGAAAAACCTGACTGTCTACTGGAAGGCGCTTCGCGCCGGGCTCGACGACCTCCTTGCAGGAAAAGGATAGATTGTTATGACGGAACATAAGATATTGGGGTCGTACCTCGCGCAAGTTGCAGACGCATTACGCGAAGCAGGCGCTGCCCCTGCTGAAATCGCCGACATCCAAGCGGGCTTGCGAGAGCATGTTCATGAAGCCATCTCGCATGACGGTGCAGACATTAACGCCATCGTCGCAAGCCTTGATCCGCCGACGGCATTCGTTGAGCGGTTCGGCGAGACGGCGGTCGGCGCAAAGACGTCTGATCGTGAGCATCTGTTCGGCGGCGCAGGATTTTTCGGTGGGCTGATCGTTTTCGTGACTGCGTTCCTGATTGTGCCGAATATTGATCCGGCGTTGATGGAACGCATGTCGGCACCGCTGATCCTGACAGCCATTGTCTTCTCCGCTTCGCTGGGCTTTGCAGGGCGTAACACAAAGTTTGGCAAGGCCTCACTCGCGCTTGCGGCGGGGATGACCGGTCTTTTCGCGTTCCTCATAACCCGTGGCGGCTGACGGCGCGCGCGCTCTGGCGAAGGTCTACGCCAGACGGCTTGACATACCTTGGACGCCAATGTAATAGTGCTCTGGAATTTACAGTATCGGTGACTGAGTTCAGGTATGCGCATGTCATTTTTGGCAGCTTCTCCGCTCAAAGCTGCGAGCTGCTCTGCAGTACTGGCTTTAGCAACGGTGTGCGCATGCGACGGTGATGCGCCGGTTGCTATGGAAGCCGAAGCCCCTCCGCAGCCGCAAGCCAGCTGCCGCATTGTTGCGCAAAATGTAGAGATCCGCTGCCCCTATCATGCCATCGACGGCGACCGGCACACAATTACGTATACGGACCTTACCGATGGCGCGGTCAGGATGGCCGACGCCCTGGCTACCAACAATCAATCTAAAATCCTGAATGACCCGCTTCAGCCGCTGGGTTGGGCGACACAGGTGACCGTAGTATCGCCCGGTCTCAACCGCGCCCTGACGGCGAAGCAGCGCGTCAACTGCGCCTCGCAAATCGACTGCCTAACAAGCATGTGGTACGTATACCATGATGAACGCAACGCCGGACCGGACGACGACGAATGGGTGCATATCAATCTTTCAAGCCTTGGTCTGGCCTCGCCTTATGAGGCGCATGGCTGGAGCACATGGCTCAATAACGACCTTGCGTTATTTAATGCGCTCGCGGCGCCGAACGGAACCGGCTGGATCACAGAGCAAGAAGAAAACACGCCGCAAATTTATGCGTTGCGCATTTCCGGATCACCCCGAGTTGAGCTTTTTGCGCCCGACAAGCTCGAAAATCAGAACTGTCTGACCGGGCGCGTCAACGCGCAGCCGCCGCGACAAGCCGATCAGTGTTTTGACGGCCAGCGCCTGTCAATTGTCAGACGCTGTTATGACGAACCGGTCACGAGCGCGGCCTATTCGCGCCACAACACGCGCCTTGTTAATGATGCATCGAGCGGCGCATGCATTCCCGGGCCGCAACAAAACGTTCCCGTGTTGAGAACTTTTGTCGTCGAACTCAACGCGTTTTGTGAACCCAAACAGCACTTTGCCGATCTGACGCCGGCGCACGAGCCAGCCACTTCTCCCGAACATCGGGCGATGGGCGCTACGCCTGAATGGGGCGAGATGCTGTCGGCGATCAGCGATGACGGCCGGTTTCTTGCGCTTGGCGTCAATCGTGTCGATCCGGATCTCGTGATGAACGAAGAATGCGCCGGGTTTCAGCACAACCTCACCGACACGAATAACGAATTGAGTGGCAATGCAACCCGTCATACGCATGTCTGCGAGTTAAATGACCAACTAACATGCGCAGGTGCGCCAGTCGCGATCCCGACGGAATTTGCGCCTATCGAAGACCTTGCCGTACCCGGATTTCTGCCCGGCACGGGCGCGGGCGATTATTCGGTCCTATTGAACCGGGTTTTCGCACCGATTGGCGGTGACCGGCTATCGGATATCGTTCGCGCGGACTCCATTGCAGGAAATACGGATGTCGCGCCGCTGCCGCTCGGCCCGGCAACAGGCGCAATGATTATACACCGCCCAACCGACCCATAAAGGAAGTCAATTTCCCGCCCTGTCGCATGCACTATATGGGCCATACGCATGCTGGCGAAAATATTGTGCTCACCTCCTGCAAAATCACTCGAAATTCCGCCTTTGGCGCCTGACATAAAGTTCGATACGCGTTCACGAAGGGGAGCCACATACTTAACAGCAGATTCAATTGTTTACTCGCCAAACTTGTCGATCCCATTTTTCCTATCGAATTCTTTGGCGCTATCCGGGTTCGCCTAAATGGACAGGGGGGCAAACGTCAAAAATGATTTTCATGCGATTACTTTAATCGCCCTCTTGTCACCAGCAAGCAGGCGCAGATGATCACTGCGATCCCGGCGATCATCCTGAGATCAATCCCTTCACCAAAGAACGCATAGCCGTAGAGCGCGGCGATGGCGACGCTGAGATATTCTGTCGGCGCCAGCGTCTGAGCACGCGCGCGGGCGTAGGCGACCGAAAGGAGGAACCAGACCGAATAACCAAGCACGCCGAGAAGGAAGAACAAGCATATCTCGATCAGCGAAGGCGCTCCGAACATGCCAGTGAGCACAGGAAGCAGAACAATCGCCGGGACCAGATTGGTGAACAGCGAAATGACATGAGAGTCCTCGGAAGCAGACCGGAGACGGAGAAACACCAGCAGGATCGCCGTAAGACATCCCGATGCGAGACCGGCCGCGACTCCAAAGGGGCGTATTACCTCAACCGGGTGTCCGGCTGCTGTGATATCCAGCACAGTGATCGCGACGCCGAGAAACCCGGCGGCCGCCGCAAGGACTGCGACGACAGAAACTTTTTCGCGGAGAACGATAGCGGCGACGGGCAATACGAAAAGCACAGACGTAAAACTCAGAACGGTCGCGACCGCCAGCGAGAGTTGCGTGATGGAGTAGAAATAGAGCGACACCGACAGAAGCTGGATCAACCCTCTCGCCGCGTGAAACCGGACGCTCGCAGCCTTGATTACCTGGCGGCTTCTCAGCCGGTAGACGAATAAGGCGATGATGGCGCCGAAGAAAAACCGCCAGGCGAGCAGGATGTGAAGGCCAGCTTCAGGCCCTGCAAATTTGACGATCGCGTCAATCGAGGAACTGAGGAACACCGCCAGGATGGCGAGGCCATAGACCTGCAACGCCGGTCCTGCAGATGCGTTCATCGGGGACGGGATGCCGGCTGTCAGAGATTGTGGCCTGCCATGGAGAAGCTATCCGCGGCGAAAATTCTTTCCGCGCCGGTAATAGAGTCGCGGGCCGCCATCATCGCCTGTTGAATGCTGTCCAGTTTGAGCGAGTCCGAGTGGTGCTGTTCCGACGCCCAGACCTCATAGACCCAGATCGCATTTTCGTTTTGACGATCGAGGGACACCGCGTAGAGACTGCAGCCGGGCAGCGCCTGAGCGCTCTCGGCAATGATCGACGCGACGCGCTCCCGTTCACTGGCGACGCAAGTGATTCTGTTCAGTACATTGAACATTATGTTTTCCTCCCTGGATAATGAACTTGCGTAGGCCGTCAGGCACAAGCCTGACGCGCCGAATGCAAGAATGGATCGCCGGTTCATTGCAAAAGGCGCCGACGCGGCTGTTTTCGGAACTTGCCCTAAATTATTGTTGGTTTTGCAGCGCTCACTCATCTTTTTTGCTCTCGCTTTCTGTTGAACCGTCAATCTGCGTGAGCGCCATCCGAAAGCGATGAAGAGCCTTTCGTCCATCAGGCGTGATGCAGATTATCGTCTCCTTGCCGGGCCGCCTGCCCTGACGTTTCAGCACATATCGGCGCTCGCATAGTTTGTTCAGATGGACGAATACATTTCCATCCGTCGCGCCGATGCCGGTTCTCAGCTCCGTGAATGTCGCCTCCGACACGGCGCCAAGATAGGCCAGGATCAACAGCCTGCTGCGGGAGAATAAGATAGGATCGAGCTTGCCAAGCGCCCTCAATTGTTCGCTTTGCGGCCCCGATGATCGCACGTCACATTGAAAGACGTTTCCCCGCTGCTTCGTTTCCATTGTGAGCGCAACGCCATTGTTCATGAGAGCGCCAACCATGGCTGCACGATGACGATCAGCACCGCATGACAGAAGACCACCGGCAGCAACGCGCCCCGGGCCAGCAGGACCGACCACGCAAGGAATCCTCCAAGCACAGCCGTGCCGAACATCGGCCAGATCACGGAGAGCAGATCGTCGCCAATATAACCGACATGAATGGCGGCAAAGAGAAGCGCCGAGACGGCGATCTGCGCCAAGATAGGCAGGCCGCCGCGCGCCAAACGATAGATGACATAGCCACGGAAGAACACTTCCTGCGACCACCCGTCAAAAGCAGGTGCAATCGACAGAAACAAATTGCGGCGCGATGGCTCGAAGATTTGCACGGGATCGTCCAGGAAAAAGAAAGCGATTGTCGCGGCATGGATCGAGATTGCGATGAGCGCGGCGCCCCAGGCCGGTATGGTTCCAAACTGCAGACTGTTTACGATCGCGCGGCGCACGTCCTTGAAGACGATCGCGAACGCCAGCACGAGCGCAATCTGCGCAGCGGCGCCGGCAAAGAAGGTAGCGCCGACCGTGCGCGAGGGCCCTTGCAGGAACGCCGGCATCAGTGTTTCAAGTCTGAGGCCAACAGCGGCGGCATGCGCGAGGACGATGAAAGCCGCGCCGATAACGATAACTTCGACAATCGCGGACGTTTTCGACGTTCCGTCCGGGAAGAGTGGTTCCCCCGCCTCTGGCTGCGGTATCGATGACATGACGCCTCTGCGAATTATTTGCGCTTGCGATGTACTCTATGATAGAGTACTTGTCAACGATGAAGGCCGGACATGGCAATGCACCATCAGAAAATGATCGTTCTCGGGCTGGTCGCCATCGGCAAGAAATACGGCTTCGAGATCGAAGAGTTTATCGCTCAAACCGACATGACGCGGTGGGCCGAGATCGGAACATCAACGATCTACAAAGTCCTCAAGGACCTCGAACAGGACGGTGCTCTTCGCGGGAAAAAGGTCGCTGGCGAAAAAGGACCTGCCAGAACAGAATATGCTCTGACGGCGCATGGCCGACGGCAGTTGAACACGTTTATACTGGATGCGCTTAAGTCGGACAGAACAGCGCGGCTCGACCGGCTTTCGGGCCTCTTTTTCGCGCCGCTTCTGCCAAAATCAGAAGGCGCGGCGGCACTCGAACGAACCGTCAGTCAGCTGAACCATGCCTGCGACGCGCTTCAAGACCAGCTTTCTTCAAACAAGAGAGACATCATCGCCGAGTCCATTATCCAGTTCTATATCGACCTGCTCGACGCCGAGATCCGCGCGATCGAGAAAGTCTATAAAATTTTCAAATAGCGATACGTTGCTGAATGACTTGTGTTGTTGTGCCAAATCAGCCGCAACAATCATCGCCGGCCTGAACCGGCGGGCACATCACATCGCCATAGGAGCAATAGACACAACAATCACCGGTTTTCGGTTTCAAGACGGCGCCGCAGCCATTGCAATCGTAAAACCATTGACACGCATCTGTCGGCATTTCATCGGTAGACTGATGCCCGCATTCAGGACAGGTGATTATGGAGTGTTCTATGAAGGCGCTCATTGGCTCACCCAACGAAGCAATTGAGGTTCATAGAAAGGCATGATGTAGGCGACAACGACCAGCAGCGCAGCAAGAACGAGGCTGATCGCGACTCGCTTGCTTGGTCGCCGCCCCTTCCAGAATGCGGCGATGATTGCGGCGCCAAGAAGAACAACTGCCGCACCCATGAAATAGTGCTGAGCCCGCGCGAAGAAAGCGAGTTTGCCGACAAGAGCCGTACTGACGCCGAGATTGACCAGAATTAAGGGCAGCACGCAGCAGGACGCGCCGACAAAGGCCGCGAACCCTGACAAGACGCTTCCGCCGGCCATGACGCCGCCCTTTTTGGGGCGTTTGGAAGTTTTGCCTTCACTCGACATGAGCGTCATCCTAGTATCTGTAGTCACTACAGGATCAAGGCCGATGGATGGATATGAGCTGACGATTGGGAAGCTAAGCGATCAAACCGGCGTGAAGATCGAAACCATCCGCTATTACGAAAAAATCGGACTGATGCCGGCGCCGCCGCGGACGGAAAGCGGGCGCCGGATGTATAATGACGCACTCGCCGACCGGCTGCGCTTCATCCGGCGTGGCCGCGAGCTTGGGTTTTCCCTTGATGATATCCGGACGTTGCTTGGCCTTGAGGATCGAAAACCCACCTGCGCGGAGGTGTTCGACATCACCTCAGCGCATGTCGATTTGATCCGGACAAAGATAACGGATCTCAAAAAACTTGAAAAAACCCTGTCGACAGTCGCAAAGGAATGCAGCCGCAATAAAAACCCCGACTGCGCGATCATCAAAACGCTGTTTTCGTGAGAAAGTGCGCCCTTTTCAGGCAATCGCTGGCAAATCGGAATGCTGTTTCTCGTGGGGAGGAACCGCTTTCGCCGATTTCCGCGGTCAGGCAGGGGCCGCGCCGCGCCCCAGGCCGCCGCGCAGGGAAGCGGATGACTTTAATATTTTGCTGTTTTAATGGTATTTAACCACGATCATGGGATTTCTATAAACAGGCCCTTGCCGTCGCTTTGTAATATCCCTATTTTATTGGTTATGACCCAACAACGCCAAGAACGCTTAAAGCCCCTGCTTGACGACCTGCCGCCCGGCTATGTCGCCGACGCGGCCTGGCTCGTGGGCCGCGGCATCGACCGCAAATCGATCCTGCAATATGAGCAGCGCGGCTGGCTCGAAAAACTCGCCCGCGGCGTCTACAGCCGGCCTGACACACACCGCGATGTCAGCGCCGCCAGCGACTGGCGGCGCCTCGTTCTCTCCCTGCAGCGGGTTATGGGATACGAGGTCCATGTCGGCGGGCGCACCGCCCTGTCGCTGCACGGCTTTGAGCACTATCTCAGCCTCGGCGCCGAGGCGGTGCCCATATATCTCTATGGCAATGTCCCGTCCTGGCTTGCGCGGCTGCCGAACGCGGACCGGTTCGAAACGAGAACTCTAAGCCTCTTCGGCGGATCAAAAACCGGTGTTGACGGCGTAGACGATGAAAAACAATCATCCCCGCCGCAACGACGATTAAACGACCTCATGGTTTCAACGCCCGAACGGGCGATCCTCGAACTCCTGAACGAACTGCCTGCCGATGAAAGCTTTCACAACGCCGATATGCTGTTTGAAGGACTCGTCAATCTGCGCCCGCGTCTGCTCGAAGCCTTGCTGAAGGAATGCCGGAGCGTGAAAGTAAAGCGCCTCTTCTTCGTCTTTGCCGACCAGCACGATCACGCCTGGCGGCAACATCTGGACCCGGACGACTTTGATCTCGGATCGGGCCCACGGGCGCTGGTCGGAGGCGGAAGGCTGCATCCGCGCTACGCCATCACGGTGCCGCCGGAATTGATAGACGACATGCAAAACCCTGAGCCTGAAGATGGCCCGTGAAACCTATCTCGCGCAGGTGCGTCTGCTCTTGCGCCTCCTGCCCGTCGTCTCAACAGAGTCCGCCTTTGCCCTGAAGGGCGGCACGGCGATCAATCTTTTCTATCGCGACATGCCGCGGCTCTCCGTCGATATCGATCTCGCTTATCTGCCAATTGAAGATCGCGCGACTTCATTGAACGCCATTGACGCTGCATTCGACCGCATCACGAGCCAGATCAACAAACTCCCGGGCGCAAGCGCCCAGCGCATAGCCGGCGGCGGCGCCGGCGACACGCGCATTCTCGCCGACGCCGATAGCGTCACGATAAAGATCGAAACCTCGCCGGTAATGCGCGGCGCCATCGGCGAGCCGCGCCTGATGCGAACGACAGACGCCGTCGAAGACGCGTTCGGCTTCGTTGCAACGAATGTTCTCGCCTTCGACGATCTATACGCCGGAAAGCTGCACGCCGCGCTCGATCGCCAGCATCCGCGAGATCTGTTCGACGTCAAACTGTTGTATAAGTATGAAGGGCTGACGGACGAACTGTTCCGCGTCTTTCTCGTCTACGCCGCCTGTTCCAATCGTCCCATGCACGAACTCCTCGCGCCCAATGAAAAAGACATTGCGGATGACTTCGCACGCGAGTTCGCCGGCATGACCGTCGAGCGGGTCGAACTCGACGACCTTATCTCGGCGCGCACGCAACTCATCGGCGATATCCAGGGGCGGCTCAAAGGACCCGCCGCCGACTTCCTGATTGGGCTGCAGTCAGGCGAACCGGATTTCGACGCAATCGGTTTGCCGCAGGCCGCAGATCTGCCGGCGATAAAATGGAAAATTCTGAATTTGAAGAAACTGATTGCGGACAATCCAAACAAGCATCGCGCGCAAAGCGACGAATTGAAATCAATTCTGCAGACATGAAATTGTCGCCAACTGGCGCGAGCCATACCTGATCTTGACCGCAGCAAGCGACGGTCGCCATCAAGGCAGAGATGGTTTATTTGCTAACGTCATGAAAAACGCAAAAATAGCAACGCCGCAAACGATCGCAGCGTCCGCAAGATTGAATGCAGGCCAATGAAGATCGCCCACATGAAAATCGAGATAGTCTGTAACCGCTCCATCGGCGAGGCGGTCAACAGCGTTCGCAATCGCGCCGCCTATAATCAAGCCAAGGCCTGTCGCCTCAACGATCCGAACTGTTTTAAGCAGGCGGAATGCGAGCCACGCTGCGATTAAAACGGCAGCTGCGGATAACGCCCATGGCGCCCATGCGCTTTCCGAGCTCAACAGGCCAAAGCTCACGCCGCGGTTAAAACCAAGCACCAGATTAAAAAATTGCGTGACTTCGATCGGGCCGCGAGCGTTCAGCAATATTATCGTTATGTATTGCTTGATGATGATGTCAAACACGATGACGACAATCGCCGACGCCAGCCCGAACACTACAGCTAAAGGCCGGGACGAACTTGTGAGTGTCGAGTCGGAACGACTGCTCGATGCGATGTTCATTCAGACCGGTCCCTTGCGCCCTATGGCGCCTGTTCGGCTGCATTCGCAGCGCGCAAATCTTTTCGGGCGCGATCAACAATGTTCCACGCCGAATGAAGAAATAGACCCGCAATCAGCAATGCAACTATCAGGTCGGGAAAAGACGAACCGGATAGCGCAACCAGCCCCGCTGCGATAAGGACAGCAACATTTCCGATAGCGTCATTCCGCGAGAACAGCCACACAGCACGCATATTCGCGTCACCATCCCGATAAGGCAGCAGCGGTATGACCGCCGCGACATTGACGATCAATGCGACGAACGCGAAGACGCCCATCAAGCCGGCTTCGACAGGCGAGTCGTTAAAGAGTCTAATCAAAGTGCTGCCAAGCACCCATGCGCCGAGCAGCCCGAGAAAAAGCCCCTGCATGAGCGCAGAACGCGCGCGCCATGCGATCGACCAGCCGATCGCCAACAATCCCAGAAACGTAATCGAACCGTCGCCGAGAAAATCGAGCGCGTCAGCTTTCAAGGCTTGGGAATTCGCCAAAAAGCCGCCGACAATTTCCACGAGCCCGTATGCAACGTTCAGCCCGACGACAATCCACAACGCGCGCCGATAACCAGGGGATCGAATTAATTCGTTATCAACGGCGCAGCAATCATCGTCATTCATTTCAGGCGCCTCGGATGACGATGGTTAGAAATTCAGGGTGACTATTTCGCACCAACAACAGATTCATCCTCAAATTCCCTTCGCTTGCCAAAATCTTGATTAAAGTCATCTCATCACGATGCATTATAAATGCTACAGCAACTGGAGGTTCAAGAGGCCGCCGAATGGCTTCTCGCTTTGCCTAAAATTGATTGATTTCAACTCAGGGTCAGTACGCAGCGATCTCGCCTAGACGAATAATCAGCTCACCGACTGGTCCACTGCCCCGAGATCGCCAAGCGGATACGCCGTCGGCAACGAGTCTCTATAGGCCAACAATCTCAATGCATTTGCGACGACAATGAGGGTCGATCCCTCATGCACCAGAACAGCTGGCCCGATGCCAAGCCCGAGAAGCGTCGCAGGAATAAGAACCGCAACAATGCCCAGACTGACCCAAAGGTTCTGACGGATGATGCGGCTGGTCGCGCGACTGAGCCCGACCGCGAATGGCAGCGTTTCGAGATCATCCGCCATAAGCGCAATGTCTGCGGTCTCCAATGCAACGTCGGAGCCTGCCGCGCCCATAGCGATGCCAACGGTTGCATTCGCCATCGCCGGCGCATCGTTGACGCCGTCGCCCACCATCGCAACTCCTCCCGCTTCCTTCAGTTCTTTGATTTTTTCGACCTTGTCTTGCGGCATGAGGTCGCCGAACGCCTGATCGAGGCCGACCTGGCGTGCAATTGCGTCCGCCACATTTTGATTGTCGCCCGAAATCATCATCATTTTCGAGACGCCGACATCGCGCAGGTGTTGGATAACCCGTCTGGCAGCGGATCGCGGCGTGTCCATCAACCCCAGAGCGCCGAGATACGAATTGCCACGCCGGACAATCATCGTCGTCCGCCCCCGCGCCGACATGCTCTTGACGATCGCCCGCAGATCATCAGGCAACGGCGTTCCATCTGACTCAGTGAACAGAGCGGTTTTTCCGATATGGACAAGCTCCCCGTCCAGTCTTGCTGACACGCCCCGACCCGTGATGCTTTTGAATTCAGTCGCATTGCGTTCAACGGTTCCCATTCGCTCTTTAACGTCGCGAACGATGGCCTCGGCGAGCGGATGGTCGCTTAACGCTTCAACAGCCGCGGCGACGCGAAGAAGCTCCGTTTCTGTGACGCCGGCAGAGGGCGTGATTTCAACGAGCTTCGGCTCTCCCGATGTCAGCGTGCCAGTCTTGTCAAATGCAATTGAATCGAGACGCCCCAGAGCTTCCAGCGGCGCGCCTCCCTTGATTAACACGCCGCCGCGCGCGGCGCGGGCAACACCGCTCAGAATCGCGCTGGGCGTTGCAATCGCGAGGGCGCAGGGGCTGGCCGCGACCAGCACCGCCATCGACCGGTAGAAACTCTGCGCCGGGTCCTCGTCGAGAACGAGCCACGACAAAGCCGTTATGAAGGCGAGCATGACGACACATGGAACAAATATTTTCTCAAACTTTTTTGTGAAACTTTGCGTCGGCGACTGCCGGGTCTCGGTGGCGCTGACCATGTCGATTACGCGTGCGAGGGTCGATTCCGAGGCGCGCCGGGTCACCTGTATTTCGAGACTCCCGGCGCCGTTGATGGAACCGGCGAAGACCTTATGCGCCGGCTTGACGCCTTCGGGTTTTTCCGCGGCGGCGGCGGCATCTTTCACTGGCGATTTATCAACCGGGACGCTCTCGCCGGTGATGGGCGCCTGATCGATGCTACTCTCGCCTTTGATAACAAACCCGTCTGCAGGAACGCGCTCATTGGACCTTATGACGACGATATCGCCATCCTTCAACTCTTCGACTGGGATTGTAACTTCCTCGCCAGCGCGCCGGACCAGCGCTTCCTCCGGCGCGAGGTCCGCTAGCGCAGCGATCGCATTGCGCGCCCGCGCCATTGCGTAATTTTCGAGGGCGTGTCCGATGCTGAACAGGAACAGGAGAAACGCGCCTTCCGCCCATTCTCCCAGGATCGCGGCTCCGCCGGCGGCGACGAGCATCAGGAAATCTATCTCGAATTTGCCCTGCGAGATTTTGCCCAGCGCCTCCTTCAGCGTGAAATACCCGCCGAAAAAGTATGCAGCTAGGAACAGCCCAAATGCCGCGGATTCTGGCATCGCCGATATCTTCGGCCCAAGCCAGCCAGCAAGAAGCGCAGCGCCGCACAGCAATGAAAAGGCGAGTTCCGCCCGGCCATGCAACAACCTGTTTAGCCAGTCACCGTGCTGATGCTCGTCTTTTGCGGTGTTGTCGGTTGGCTGATTTTCTTCGTTCACGGTAGGAATTCCTCGAAGAGGCTATTGAGTTGGTGCAATAAGAGTAACGATGCTGACATTTGCGTACTGATTACAGTTGTCAAAAAGTTCAGGCGGAGCCGCCGGGTTAGGGGGACGAACCCGGCGGCTCCTTCTGGCTACGTAGGGCGATCGCACGCGCAGGAAGTAAGCGCTTTCGCCCGCTCGCAAATCAAAACAAGTCAACGAATTGCGAGACCAGAAGCAAGTGACTTAGAACGGAATTGCCGCCGTGATATTGCTCACATAAATGAATCCCGATTCCTCCATATCGGTTTTCCCATTTGCGCGAATGAGTTCGGTCGCCTCGGAAAGGCGGTCGTCTTCGCAAACCAGCTCCAGCTTCACCTCCGTGATCACTCGGTCGCCGAGCTCCGTTGAATATTGCTGTTCTTTTTCGTCGAGCGCCTTGACCATGCCCTTGACGTCGACTGCCGTCATGTTGGCGAAGCCGCCTTTGCGCAAGGCGCGAACGACGCTCGCGGCCCGGCTGCGGTGAACAAATGCTTTAATCTCAATCATTTTCGTACTCCTTTCATTCGGCTGCTTTCGCGTGCGCCTCGGCGAGTTCGAGATCGCCGCGAGACGGCGGCGCCTGCGATTTTCGCCCGCGTGTTTCCATCCACTCATAAATCACCGGCAACAGGATCAATGTGAGTGCGGTCGAGGTCAGCAATCCACCGACAACAACCGAAGCCAGAGGCCGCTGTGTCTCGGCGCCGACGCCTGTCGAAAGCAGCATGGGGACAAGGCCCAGTATCGCTACGCTTGCGGTCATCAGCACTGGGCGAAGTCTCAATTCAACGCCGCGCCTGACGGCATCGCGGACATTGTATCCGGCGTCCCGCTGTTCATTGATGAAACTGACGAGGACGATGCCATTGAGCATGGCGACTCCGAAGACCGCGATAAACCCGATCGCTGACGGCACCGATAGATATTGTCCAGTGATGAAGAGTGCGAACAATCCTCCGCTCGCTGCAAAAGGCACGTTGGCGATAATTAACGCGGCGTATTTAACCGAGTTGAACGCCGTGTAGAGCAACACGAAAATAAAGAAGATCGTCGCCGGAACGATGAGCGATAACTTCGCCAGCGCGCGTTGCTGGTTCTCAAAGGCGCCGCCCCATTCGATCCAGTAGCCGGGCGGCAATTCCACATTCGCCGCAATGACGTCATTGGCGTCTTTCACGAACCCATCGACGTCTCGGCCGCGCACATCCATCTGGATCACGGCGTAACGCTGCAATTGTTCGCGGCGGACAAAGGAATAGCCCTCCGCGGACGTAACATTCGCCACGCGGCCGAGGGGAATAATCGCGCCGTCCGCGGTCTGCAGCGGAATATTGCGGATCGATTCCATGGACGCTTTCGACGCGTCCTGCAGACGGGCGGTGATATCGAACCGCCTGACGCCATCGATAAGCGTGCCCACGGGCTCCGCGCCGATGCCGGTCCGCACGACGTTCAGAACATCGTCGGCGTTCATGCCGTATCGCGCGAGTTCGGCGCGGTCGACCTGAATGCGGATTTGCGGCTTGCCGATATTGGCTTCGAGCGAAAGATCAGCGGCGCCCGGCACGCCGGAAATCGCTTCCTTGATTTCCTGGCTGAGCCTGTCCAGTTCGCCAAGATCCTGACCATAGATTTTCGCGGCAAGCGTTGCGCGAACGCCCGAGATCAGCTCTTCAACGCGCATCTGGATTGGTTGCGTGAAGGCGATGACCGAGGTCGGCACGGTTTCTTCAAGCTTTTCGCGCATGTCGTCGGCAAGCGAAGCGACCGAACGCTTACGGGGCCACTCGCTTTGCGGTTTTAGCGCCGTGTAGATTTCCATGTAGTTGACATCTGCGGTCTCGCCTTTTTCGGCGCGCCCGATCATGGCGATTGTCGTTTCCACTTCGGGAAACTCAGACAGCGTGTTTTCAATTTCCTTGGAAATCTCAATCGACTGATCCAGCGAAGTCGAAGGGATCGACGTGACCCGCCACATGATCGACCCTTCCTGTAATTGAGGCATGAACTCCTTGCCGAGGAAGGGAAAGAGCGCGAGGCTGGCGACCAGAAGACCGCCGGCCGCGAGGCCCACCTTGCGCTTGTTATCGAGACTCCAGGCGATCAGAGGCAGATAGCCGCGCTTGACGATCCGCATCAGCATCGTGTCGCGCTCTTCCTTCGGCTTCAGGATCATCGCCGCCAGGACGGGAATGATCGTCAGCGTCAGAATCAGCGAGCCCGCCATGGCGAAGCTGATATTGAAGGCCATGGGCTTGAAGAGTTTGCCTTCTAAGCCCTCAAGACTGAAGAGCGGCAGAAAGACGACGATGATGATCATAATCGCAAATGCGATGGGATTGGCGACTTCCCTCGCAGCCTGCAGAACGGCGGCTGTCCGATTGACCTCGCCGCCTTCCTCCTTGCGCTCGGCCATGATGCGGAACGAGTTTTCGACCATGACGACGGCGCCGTCGACCATCATGCCGATGCCGATGGCGAGACCCGCGAGCGACATCAGATTGGCGGAAAGACCCATCTGGCCCATAAAAATGAAGGCGATGAGCATGGCGAGCGGCAATGCAGTAATGACCACCAGCGCCGATCGGATTTCGCCGAGAAACAGAAACAGCACGATGGCGACCAGGATCGACCCTTCTATGAGGGCTTTCTCCGCCGTGCCGACCGCTTTTTCGACCAGCTCGGTGCGGTCATAGATGGGCTTGACAATGACGCCATCCGGTAACGCGCTTTCGACAGTCTTAACTTTCTCTTTAACCGCGTCGACGACGTTCTTGGCGTTCTCGTTAATACGCGCAAGCGCCATGCCGAGAACCACTTCCTCGCCGTCGCGGGTGACGGCGCCGAACCGCAAGGCGGGCGCCTGTTCGACGTTCGCGACATCGCGCACATAAACCGGGGCTCCGTCCTTTACCTTGACGACGATGTTGCCAATATCGGTTTCGTCCCGCACAAGGCCGAGGCCGCGCACGAGATATTGCTCCGGTCCCTGATCGATATATTGCCCGCCGACCTGGCGGTTATTCGCCTCAAGCGCTTCGACGACATCGGAAAACCCCAATTCGTATTTGATAAGTTGCAAGGGATCGATCTGGACCTGGAACTGGCGTTCCTGCCCGCCCCAGGACATGACGTCATCGACGCCGGCGGCTGTGCGCAGAATGAGCCGCACGTTCCAGTCCTGAAGGGTCCGTAGATCCATGTCGCTGATGTCGCCCTTGAGGGATTCATCAGCGCGTTCGAGCGTGTACCAGAAGACCTGGCCGAGACCCGACGCATTTGGGCCCATTTCTGGCGATCCATATCCTTCGGGAATGCGGTCGCGGACTTCCGCAAGCCGCTCCATAACAAGGCGCCGCGCGAAATAGATATCGACGCTGTCCTTGAAATAAACAGCGACATAGGAAAGACCGAAGAGGCTCACCGAACGGATTTCCGACACGTCGGGAAGCCCCGCCATCGCCGACTCTACCGGGAACGTCAGCAATTGCTCGACGTCTTCCGCGGCAAGGCCCGGCGATTCCGTATAGATATTGACCTGAACGGGCGTCACGTCCGGGAAAGCGTCGATCGGAACCGTCGTCACGGCGCGCCAGCCGAGAAAGCCGACGACGGCGAAGATGATGAGCACCAGAACTTTATACTGGAGCGAGAGTTCAACGAGTTTATTCAACATATCATCAATTCCTAATGCCCGTGGCCTTCGCCCATTTTTGTTTTCTGAATGAGCGATTTGAGGAGAAAGGTTTTTTCGGTGACGATTTCATCGCCTTCCGCGACGCCGGAATTGACTACAATCCAGCCGCCGCTCGCGGCACCGGTCTCTATACTCACCGGTTCGATTTCATCGCCTTCGATGCGGAAGACTGTGGGCGCGCCGTCCATCAGGACGACAGCGCTTTCCGGCAGCGCCAGCGCTTCGTCGCTGGCGCCGACGGCAATCACTGCATCAACGAATTGGCCAGCATGGAAGTCGTCATCGTCATTGCTGATCTCGATGCGCGCCATTAATGTACGCGTCGTTTCATCGAGTGCGTGCTGGAGTTGAATAACCTCTCCTTCCTCCCAGTGATCCGCGTTTGACTTCACGCGCGCGGGCGCGCCGATAGAAATCCGCCCAGCCTGCTCGGCCGTCAATCGCGCCTCGACCCAAACCGTCGATTCATCACTGATTTCGACCAGCACCCTTCCCGGATCGACAAATTCGCCCAGTGTAAACTCATCGCGGACAACGGTTCCCGCTTGCGGCGCAAACAAAATAAAACGACCTGTGGCCTTGCTTGCGTCGCCGGTTTTCAACAACGCGGCGACTTCCTGTTCCGCCATGCCGAAGGACAAAAGCTTTGCGTGGGCCTGCTGGCGCGCCACTTCCGCTTCCACGTAACGCTTTTCGGAAACGACGTCCCGGCCGAGGTTGCGGACCCGGCGCCATTCCTTATCGCCGATGATGAGCGCGCCTTGCGCTTCGGCCGTATCGACGCTGGACAAAGTGACCAGCGGCGCGCCTTCGCCGACTTCCTCACCGCGCACGACATGACGTTCGATAATTTGCGCGCTGATGCGCGGCGCAACTTGCGCAGTCTTGTAGCGGTTCGCCGTCACCTCGCCCGGCGCGATAAACTCGCCCGACAGTTTTCTCATGCCGAGCGTTACAGATTTTATCCCTTTTTCGCCGCGTTCGGCCGCCGTCATCTCGATATGACCGCCGCCTTCCTCTTCGCCGTGCTCATCTTCGGCTTGGGCGGCCGGGACAGTTTTTTCCTCAGCGTCCGACGCGCCGCAAGCGGCGATTGTCAGCGTACCAAATGCAATGATCGCCAATCCGATGCCTGAATTCAGTTTTCGATAATTACGCATTACAGTGTCTCCATCCATTCATTGAGAGTGCCGGACGCATCGAGCCAATCGATCCAGGCGCGCCATAGCGACCCTTGAAGTTCAATTCCCGCACGCTCGGCGCTATAAGTTTGATCAAGTTGCACCAGATACTCGACGGCGGTGATGTCGCCCGATCGCCATAATTGATCGAGCACCCCGCGTTGTTCTCCGAGCACGTCTGATCCGTCCCGCATCCAGACGCGCCATGTCCCGGCCGCGACGGCGTAGCGTCCGCTGGCTTCGATGAGCCGCGCTTCGGCGTTGCGCAACTGATTGCGGATAGATTGCTGGGCAGCAATGCGTTCGGCGCGAGCTTCATCCACTTCGGCCTGGCCAGACGCAAAAACGGGGATTGGTACGGACAATCGAACGCCGGCGAAATCGGCGTCTCCATCGCGCCCATAGGCCGCGCCGATCGTCGGATCGGGAATGCGCGATTTTTTAGCGAACCGGATTTCAGCTGCGAGCGCGTCGGCGCGCGCTTCCGCCGCGCGAAGTTCCGGCAATCGGCGAACCAGCGTCATGTCGAGCGGCGCCGCCGCCGCCGGCGGATCCGGGAGAACGGGCCATGCGGGCATCACTTCGCCGACGAGTGCAGTTAAGGCCTGCCTCGCTTCGGAGAAATCGCTCCGGGCGGTCGTTTGTTCCGCGATAGCCTGGGAAAGACTTAATTGCGCAGCAAGACGTTCCGACTTTGAAAGATCGCCGGCCTCAGCGCGCCTGCCGGCGATTGAAGAGAATTCACGTGCGACTTCAGCCCGTTGCGCCGCCAGTTCCGACAGGCGCTTGCGCGCCTGGTAATCCGCCAGCGCCGTCAGGAGATCGGCGAACAGCGAGCGCTTCTCCGCTTCATACGTAAACCTTGCGGCGTCCACGGCGCTGCGTGCGCCTTTGGCCCGCGTGGCGCGTTTGTTGGTGATGTCGAACGCTTTCGACAGGCCGATGGAACGGCTGTCATCCGCGTCGTCCTCACTGTCGGAGAATTCGCCTTCGAATTCAGGGTTATAGAGCGGCCGCGAATTCGCCCGTCCGCGCGCTTCGGCTGCATCAAGTTCTGCGCGCGCTTCTTCAAGCCGCGGGTGATTGCGCGCCGCGTCTTCAAGAAACTGCCCTAACGTCAAGCCCGGGTCAGCGGTATTCTCCTGCGCGGACGCAGCGCCGAGCCCCCACGCCGCAAAAGCGGCGAGCGCGAGCCCGCATATTCTGATGATCATTGGTCATTGTCCTCTTGGAATCAAAATTACTGATGGGCGCGCAACCGCGCGCGATCAGTCAGATTCGCGGAGGACGGAATAATGAAGAAAGAGAGGTTTGGGGAACCACGCCGTTTTGCGACGCGATGATCTTGCTTGCAAAGAGTAGTACGGACGCCGGATCGACAGAGGCGCGCGATAGCGCATGAAAATGGCACGCACCGGAATGACAATGCGCAGCGTGTTCCGGGTGAACAGAACCTTCGTCGGCAGGCTCGCCCTGCGCAGCTGCGCGTTCTTCACCAACATCGTGTTGGGCGGCATGATGAATGTCTTCTTCCGCGGCATGAGCGGGCGCGACAATGCCGACCGCGCCCCATAGCGCAACCATCAATACCGCGATGACGCGGTGCATATGTCGAATGGCTGACATCATCTCAAATGCGTCCTACTGCAAAACTCCTGACAAATCATTATAATTTTTCGTTTATGTCGATGTGTCGCCGCCCGGAGGGCAGCCCGAAATATCGCGCTGTCCTAACGACATACGCCTCATAGGCTTTTCCAAAAGCCGCCCGAAGATGCGGCTCTTCGACCGCTACAATATAACAGTGAATGAAGAGCGCGAATAACAGGGCCAGCGAAAACGCCCATATCGACATCGCGATGAGCGACACGCCGCCCAGAAACAAGGCGTATCCGACATATTGCGGGTTGCGCGACCAGCGATAAACGCCCCGTTCAATGAGTTCGTCTTCCTTGAGTCCATAGACTCTCGAAAAATCCGCATAGGCGCTTCGGCCAAGATAAATCAGCATCGCTCCGGCAAAGGCGAATAATCCGCCGGCCGCAACTGTGAATTCGCCTAGGTCGCCAAGCGACCCCCGATCGAACCAGGCGATTGCAAACAGCAACAAAGCATTGCCGTGCATGGCGGCGCCAGTCCAGACCGCCATTGATAAGCTGACACGGCCGCGTTCTGCAAAATCCCGTTTGACCAGCATCGCCATCGGAATGGAAAGCACTGCATTGACCGCCGCCAATATGAGTAACGCTCGAACCATGTTTAAATACGCCCGTCTGCGAAGTTCAACGAAGCGCGGCGTTCTTTCATCGCCTGCGCTATAATCGAGTACGATGACTTTGCAAACAGGCTGGCGAGCAGCGCGGCGACAATCAAGTCGGGCCAGAAGGATCCTGTAAGCCACACGGCGCCGCCGGCGGCGATCACCGCAATGTTTCCAATGGCGTCGTTGCGCGAGCACAGCCAGACGGAGCGGACATTGGAATCGCCGTCGCGCCAGCGCAGCAAAATGAAAATGCTTGCGACATTGGCCCCGAGCGCCAGCAGACCGACGCCGCTCATGACTGGTGCGGCCGGGGAAACGTCGCCAAACGCGCTCGCGATTGTCGTTATCAGGACGAACACCGCCATCAAAGCAAGACTGGTGCCTTTGATCAGCGCCGCTGTCGCGCGCGTATGCAGCGCGGCGCCAATGACTGCAAGGCTCAAGGCGTACGTCGCCGTATCGCCTGCAAAGTCGAGAGCGTCGGCTTTCAAGGCCTGAGAGCCCCCGAGGAATCCCGCCGACATTTCGACGAAAAACATCACGGCGTTAATTGCGATGACGGCAATCAGCGCCCGCTTGTAGGAAGGGGATTGCCCGTCAAACTGATCGTTATCGCAGGCGCAACCGGCCACTCTCGTCTCCATTGAAAAGCTCGCAAGCCTAATCTAATGTCTACAGCAACTGTAGGTTCAAGAGGAAAAATGCGGAAACTCGAAAAAAAGCCGGTCACCATCGGACGGTTGGCCAAAGCATCCGACGTCAAAGTCACGACAATCCGCTATTATGAAAGCATTGGCCTCATCGATCCGCCCGACCGGTCAGAAGGCGGCCAACGCATCTACGACCAGAAAGCCGTCGAGCGCATGCGTTTCATCCGCCATGCCCGCGATCTCGGCTTTCCGCTGGAGGCGATCCGCGAGCTGATAGCCCTTTCCAGAAATGAAGACCGTTCCTGTGCGGAAGTCGATGAAATCGCGCGCCGCCATGCCGAAGACATCAAACAACGTATCAAGAGATTGAAATCGCTCGAACGCGAGCTCAATCGCATGATCATGGAATGCAGCGTCGATCGGATTTCAGATTGCCGCGTAATTGAAATCCTATCCAATCATGAGCTTTGCGCCACCGGACATCAATAATCATAACTCTGGCACAAAGGCCTCACTAATCGTCCAGCCTGAGGAAGGTATAAAAAAGATTGGCAGCAGCTCCAAAATCTTTCACACAACGTACATCAAGCGCTGTCTTTTATTTTCTGTGAAAGAAAAGATATTTCACAAACGCCGCAATGCCCAAAAGAAGAAACAGGACGATTAACAACATTATCACTGCGCCGCCTGCACCCATCATCATTCCGCCTTCCATCATCTTCATTCTCTTTACCGATGATAACGAGTATGCTGACCACGGCTGAGCGAAAGCCGCCCGGACTCTAAAAGTCTTCTAGTTTTGCTTCCCGCCGGTCGTCAATTCTGGTCCTTCTCGGAGCCCTGTTGCATGCCGTCCATCATACCATCACCCATCTTCATTCCTTCGCACATCATGCCGCCGCCCATCATCGATTTCATCGCTGCTTTGAATTCTTCCGGATCACCGCCGATAGGCATCATCATCGACACGTCGTAGGCGCCGTCGTCATTCTTCGTCAGCATGAAATGCACGTTGTCGCCTTTCTGGAACTTCTGAAGCGCGACCATGTCGCTGACTGCGAAGTCCATCGTCATCTTGCCCCATCCGATTTTTTTGATGGGATCGTGCGAGAGATTGACCGTCCTCGCATCCAGATCGACGGAGTTGACGACGCCGAAGCCGGGCGCCATGTCATTGCAGCAGGACATGCCGTCCATCTGTATGCGTTTCATTTCGCCCATTTTCATGTCTCCGCTCTGGCTGAGCGCCGGAACGGAAATGAGCGCGATGGCGACGCCAGCGGCGATCGTGGAGAGTTTCATAGATTTCATTGCAGTTTCCTTTCGATGTTATGCGCACTGAGAGACGGCTGACCTCGTCGCGCATGAAACGAGGCCGCCCACAAGAGTCGGCTGGAGCAATTCGTTCGTTTCCTCAATTTACATGCTCCCTATACGTATTTCTGACTGCAGCGAGCAAATGCCCGTGACGCCGCTTACTCCGATCCTATTCTGCCGGCGCCAGATTTGGATCGACGGGGTCATATTGTTCAACATGCTGAAGCGCCCGGCGGTTCCACAGGAAGTAGACCGCCGGAATCACGACAAGCGCGAGCACGGTCGCACTGACGATGCCGCCGATCATTGGCGCGGCGATGCGGCGCATGACCTCGCCGCCGGCGCCATGGCCGTACATGATCGGCAATAGCCCTGCGAAGATAACCGCAAAAGTCATCATGATCGGGCGCAGCCGGCGCAGCGCGCCTTTGGCGATGGCGTCGGCGAAATGCGGTTCGTCGAGAGGCGAGCCCTCCTCTCTCGCTGTTGCATTCGCCGCGGCGATTTCCTGTTTCAGATACATGATCATCAGGACGCCGATTTCGACGGCGACGCCAGCAAGCGCTATGAACCCGACCGCGGCGGCAACAGACAAATTAAAGCCGAGGAGGAACATCAGCCATAACCCGCCGACAAGCGCGAAGGGCAAGGTGCCGAGGATAATCAAGACATCGGACACGCGCCTGAAATTCAGGAACAGGAGCAACATGATGATCAGCAACATGCCGGGTCCGACATAGGCGAACCGCTCCTTGGCGCGTTGCATGTATTCATACTGTCCCGACCAGGCGATCGAATAACCCGCCGGCAAATCGACATTTTCAGCAACCACACGCCGCGCTTCGTCGACATAAGAGCCTATGTCGCGACCGGCGATGTCCACATAAATCCAGCCATTGAGCCGCGCATTCTCGCTGCGGATGATCGCCGGACCTTCATTGATGCGGATGTCAGCGATCCGGCCGAGCGGAATCTCGGCGCCCGATGCCGTAACGATCGGCAATTCGCGAAGACGCGCTGGAGAATCGCGCACTTCGCGCGGATAGCGCAGATTGATCGGGTAGCGCTCAAGTCCTTCAACGCTTTGGCTGATCGTCATGCCGCCAATCGCCGTCTTCACGATGTCATGGACGTCGGCGATATTGAGGCCAAAACGCGCCGCGGCTTCGCGATTGATATCGACATCAATAAACCGCCCGCCGGTCACGCGCTCCGCATAGACGGAAGCCGTGCCGTCAACGTCTTGCAAGACGTTCTCTATGTCGCGGCCGACTTCGGCGATGACGTTGAGATCGGGCCCGGCGACCTTGACCCCAACCGGGGTCTTGATGCCTGTCGCCAGCATGTCGAGCCGGTTCTTGATCGGCATGATCCAGACATTGGTGAGGCTCGGCACATCGACGAGCGCATTGAGTTCGGCTTTCAAGGATTCCATCGTGACGCCGGGACGCCATTCATCGCGCGGTTTCAACTGGATTGTTGTTTCGATCATCGGAAGCGGCGCCGGGTCCGTCGCGGTCTCTGCGCGGCCCGCCTTGCCGTAGACCGTCTCGACTTCGGGAATGGTCATGATCAGCTTGTTCGTCTGCTGAACGACCTGTGCGACCTTGCCGGCGGAGATCCCCGGATATGCGCTCGGCATGTAGAGAAGATCGCCCTCGTCGAGATCGGGCATGAACTCGCCGCCGATGAGACTCGCGGGGATCGCCATGCTCGCCATCAATATTCCTGCCGCAGCAAGCGTGATCCATGGCCGGCGCAAGGCCAGGCCAATGACCGGCTTGTACCCACGCATAAAAAGCCGATTAATCGGGTTTGCATGTTCCGGCGCGATGCGCCCGCGCACGAGCAATCCGATCAGTACCGGAACCAGCGTCACCGACAGGATGGTCGCAGCCGCCATAGCGTAGGTCTTGGTAAAAGCGAGCGGCGAGAACAGCCGCCCTTCCTGCGCCTGCAGCGCGAAGATCGGCGTGAAGCTGAGCGTGATAATCAGCAGTGAGAAAAACAGCGGCGGTCCGACTTCGACGCAGGCGTCGGCGATCAACCGCCAGCGTCCGGAACCTTGAACCTCACTATTTTCTTCAAGTTTTTTATGCACGTTCTCGATCATCACGATGGTGGCGTCGACCATGGCGCCGATGGCGATGGCGATGCCGCCGAGCGACATGATGTTGGCGGTGATGCCTTGCGCGTTCATGACAATAAACGCTGCAAGAACGCCCAGCGGCAAACTGATGACAACGACAAGCGCGGATCGCAGATGAAAAAGAAACAGCGCGCAGACCAGCGCGACGATAATGAACTCTTCCAGCAGTTTTCCTTGTAGAGTCTCAACCGCGCGTTCGATGAGCTTGGAGCGGTCATAGGTCGTGACGAGCTCGACTCCTTCCGGCAGACCCGCCTTTAGGGTTTCGAGTTTCTTTTTGACGCGTTTGATTGTCGCCTCGGCGTTGCCGCCGGCGCGCATGATAATAACGCCGCCAACGGCTTCACCCTCGCCGTTGAGTTCGCCGACGCCGCGGCGAAGCTCCGGGCCGAGCCTGATGTCCGCCACGTCGCGCAACAGGATCGGCGTTCCCGCATCGCTGACGCGCAAGGGAATCTGCTCCAGGTCTTCGATGGACTCCACATAGCCGCCGGCGCGGACGATATATTCCGCCTCCGCCATTTCAACGACGCGCCCGCCCGATTCCATATTGCCGCGCTCTATGGCGCGCCGGACATCAACAAGCGGAATGCCGAAGGACCGCAATCGGTTCGGATCGACGACAATTTGATACTGCTTGACCATGCCGCCAATCGCGGCAACTTCCGAAACGCCTTCGACAGTCTGAAGCTCGTATTTCAGAAACCAGTCCTGGAGCGAGCGGAGATCGGCGAGATTATGGCGGCCGGTCTTGTCAATCAGCGCATATTGATAGACCCAACCGACGCCGGTAGCGTCGGGACCGAGCGCGGGTTTCGCCGCTTCAGGGAGTTGCGGCGCAACCTGACTTAAATATTCGAGCACGCGCGAGCGCGCCCAGTAAAGATCGGTCCCGTCTTCGAAAATGATGTAGACGTAGGAATCGTTGAAGAAGGAATAGCCGCGCACGGTTTTTGCGCCGGGCACAGCGAGCATCGCCGTCGCCAGCGGATAGGTGACCTGATCCTCGACCACCTGCGGCGCCTGTCCCGGGTAGCTGGTTTTGATGATCACCTGTACATCGGAAAGGTCAGGGATGGCGTCGAGCGGTGTCGACCGAAGCGAGACGACGCCCGCGACGGCGAGAAAAATCGCGCCGACAATAATGAGAAAGCGGTTTTCGATCGAACCGCGGATAATTTGGGAGATCATTGCTCATCTCCCGCTTCACCGTCTTCCGGCATCGATTCAATCATATCGAGTTCATAACCGGTCTCCGTCTCCCTAAACGCGAAGCGCACAGGCTCGCCGGCTTTGACGCTCATCAAGTCGATTTCAGACGGCGCCTTGAACGCCATCACCATCGCTGGCCAGCCGATTTCGGGGACGGGTTTATGATCGATAGTGACGCTTTTTGCGTCCATATCGACGGAGACGACGCGGCCTTCAGCCCCGACAGCATCAATCGTTTTCATGTCATTCGCCGTCATATTGTTTTCCGACATAGACATGCCGTCCATATCCATCTTTGCGTCTTCGTCTTTTTCGGGCGAAGCCATGCGCAGTAATCCGGACGTAAGGCTCGCTTCGGAATCGATCAAGAACTGGCTCTCGACGACAACGCGCTCGCCGTCCGCGAGGCCGGCAAGCACTTCAACCTTGCCGCCGCTTTCCATGCCTGCCCTCACTTCCGCCGGGCGAAATTTGCCCTCGCCCAAGGCGAGGATGACGCGATCGCCCTTGCTTGACCGGATCACCGCCGACTGCGGAATGGTCAGCACGTTTTGCTTCGGCTCGGCGCCGATCATCACATTGGCGAACATGTTCGGCCGCAAACGGTGGCCGGGATTGGGAAACCGCAAACGAACCTGCACGGTCCGCGTCATCATCTCCGCGGTCGGATAGACATAGTCGACCTCCCCCTCCCAGGTTTCGCCCGGAAAAGCCGGCAGGGTCATCCGCGCGCGATCGCCGGCCGACACCCAGGCTGCCTCCGTGTCGAACACGTCAGCGATGATCCAGACGTTGGAAAGATCGGCGAGCCGCATCGCCATATCGCTTGGCTTGAGATACATGCCGTCGCGGGCGTTCAGCATGGTGACGACGCCAGATTGCGGGGCCTTCAACGCAACGCGGCGCGTGGGTTTTTGCGTCCGCTTAAAATCGGCAATCTGATCGGCGCTCATGCCGAGCGCGGTAAGCCGTTCCGTCGCCGCTTCGATCAACGGCGCGCGGCCAATCTTCAGCGCCTGAATGAATTCCGATTGCGCAGCAACCAGCGCTGGCGCGTAGAGTTCGAACAGGACATCGCCAGCATCTACTTTCTCGCCGACGGCTTCAACATGGAGTTTTTCAATCCAGCCTTCGGCGCGAACGTGAATGTCAGATCGCGCTTCCTCATCAATCATGATCGAGCCGACCGTATTGATATCGCGCGCCATATCCTCGCGCACCACTTGCTGCGTCTTGACGCCGATATTCTGAACGACTGCCGGGTTTATTTTTAGGGACGGTTCGCCGCCGCCGTTTTCGGCGCCTTCATATACCGGAATAAGATCCATCCCCATCGGAGACTTGCCGGGTTCGTCACGCCGGTAGTTCGGGTCCATTGGCGCCACCCAATAGGCGATCTTCTTTTCGCCGCTGCCCGTCGTTTCGCCAGACGAGTTACCGCCGCCCTGCCGCAATAGGAGAAATGCGCCTGCTGCACCAATTGCGATCAATAAGATGAGGATCATTCGAAATTTTGTCATTGGTCGTCTCCTGCGAGATAGGACAGCCGCGCCCACGCCTTGGCGCGCTCGATGCGCAATTCGAGACGTTTGAGTTCTGCATCGAGTTCAGCGAGCTGGCTGCGAATAAGTTCGGGAAAGTCGGCGAGGCCGCCGCCATAGGCGGAAACGGATGCGTCGGCAGTTTCCCCAGCGCGCTTGATGACGGCGTCGTCATAAAGGCTGACGCGCCGCTCCAATTGCGTCCAATCCGCGTAGGCGCGGACAAGGTCGCGCCGTAAATCCAATAGCGTTGTCGCGCGATCAAACTCCGCCGCGGATTTGTCCTTTCGCGCGGCGGACAATGAACGGTCTTGTCGTTTGCTGGTAAACAGCGGGATCGTCAGACTTACGCCGACGCTGGCGAAGTCGGGCCGGTCGGCGCCCCTCGCGCCGTAACCGCCCTCGATCGCCCAGGCAGGCTTGTACGCCTGCTTCGCCAGTTCAATGTCGGTTTCTTCGACATCGATCATGGCGTCGCTCACGCGCACGACCGGATGACGCACGAGCCGCTGTTCTATCTCTTCAACAGATCTGAGTGATGAAAGCGGCGGCAATTGATCCGGGGCCGGGCGCGAGGCGTTTGCGCCGATAAACCTCGACAGTTCGGCTTCGGCGAGGGCTTGGCGCTGCTGCAACTCCGCCAGCCTGTCATCAAGCAGCGACAGTTCCAGTTCTGCGCGCAACACGTCCTGACTTGTCAGCTTGCCTTGCGCATAGGAAGCGGCGAGCGCATCGATCAACTCACTGACGGCTGACCGGCTTTTTTCAACGACCGTTTGCGCGTTCGCCGCGTAATATTTTTCAAACCATGCGAGCCGCACGGCGAGTTCGACGTTGCGTACTGTCGCCTCCCGTCGCATGCGTTCGATCTCGGCTTCGCCCTCGCGCTTATATCGATTGAGCCGCAAAGTGCCCCCCCGCGGGATTTCCTGACGCAGACCGATCTGCGCTTGCGTCATCGGCTCCTGGCCGAATGCGAAAGTGTCTGTCGGAACATTGGCGATCGCGGTCCGCAAAGTCGGATCGGGCAGTTGCGAATCTGAAACCGCACGATCTTCCTGTGCGGCGGCGCGCGCATCGAACCGGGCGTATGCCGGGTCTTCCGCCGTGACCGCGATCTCCACGGCTTCATTTAGTTTCAGGGGCTCATCAGCGGCGTATGTAACGCCCGACGCCAGCCCCGCGAAGGCCGCAGCCATCGCGCCTATAATTTTAAGCATGATAAATCTCGAAAATTGAGCACGTGCAACAAACGCCGTGCGAACACGCGCAGCGCTATGACGAAGCCCGCTTTAGGAAGCGGATTTGCTCAGAATCGAGGAGGAGGCGGATCGAGATGCGAAGGCGTCGCCTGGCCTGGCTCAACCGGCGGGATCGCATACTGAACTAACTGAAAGGCCAGACTGTTATCCGCCGTTGGTTCAGGGCCTGAATAAAAACCCGGGCAGATGAGCGCGCAGGCTGCAGCGCATCCAGCGTCATGACTTTGAGACTTTTCGCCTTTCATGCTGTCACAATCGTCAGCGCCCATGGCGCCCATCGACATCTGCGGACCGGCATCCGCCATTTCCATCATCCCCGCCTCGTCGCCCATGGAGGCGCAGGACGCCAGCGCCACGGCTGGCGAAACCGCCATGGAGAAAATCAAGGCTATGAAAACAAAGATACGCATTAAGCCAAATATCCGCCTCGAACGGCTTCGATGTCAATCAACGATAGAGTGAACGGGTTTCCTAAATGTTCTTTTAACTTCCGCCAAAGGCTACTCCGTTGGGGGCTAACGCTTCGTCCTTTCGAACAAATCCACCAGTTCCGAAAACTTCTCCCTCTGCGCTTTGGCGCTGCCAGCAGTAATCGCCTCCTCCACGCAATGGTGGGCATGGTTTTTGAGGATTTCACTTTCTGCCCGTGATAGAGCGGATTTGATCGCCTGCACCTGATGCAAAATATCGATGCAGTACCGATCCTCCTCGATCATGCGGGCGACGCCGCGGACCTGGCCTTCGATACGGCTGAGGCGTTTGATAATCGCTGAATTGTCCGACACGAGATTCCTGACATTGACATATACCCTACAAGGGTATAGATAAACAGCTTGAAGAGGATGGTCAAGGCGTGTTTGCAGGCTCGTTAAAAACAGTTGTCTTTGCACTGTTTGCGCTCATTTTAAGCGTGGGTCACAGTGTTTGTGCGGAAGTGTTGGCCTCTTCCGTGTCAGCCTCGACGCCGGTCCATGAATCGCACGCACTAGATGCCGGCAACGACTATCACGCGAACCATAAAACCGCACAAAAGGTTTCCGAGGAGCATGAGGCTCCCTGTGGAACGGGCGATTCAGACTGCCAACACTGCAACGCTGCGCAATTTTATAAAACCGCGTCCATCGCCGAGCTTGCCAGCCCGCTTCCTGCGTCGGCTGCGTTTTTTGTCATCCTTCATGATGATGCACTTGCATCAATCAGCCGCGTCAGCGCCATCTCATTTCAGGTTGCTTTGCGTAGACGCGGCCCGCCCGGCGAAACGCCAGTTTCTTTGAAAACTAAACTTCTGAATTAGGTTGGTCCTGACGCGCACTCTTTCGAGAGTGCGCCGATCGCGTTCGGCATGAAGATATTTGTGCCGCGCCTACAGCGGCGTCAGTTCACCACATTTTCCCCACTGACGTCTGACGTCGCCCCGAGGCAATCGCCCACCAAACGCGAACCCGAAATTCGCGCCAAATAAGCAATCAATAAGGACAAACCCGATGAAAAATACGCTGACAGTTTCAACTTTAGCCATCCTCGCTTTCCTCGCTGCGCCCGCACTTGCCGCGCTGGATCAATCAGACATGGACCCAGCCGCCAAAATAGCTGGCGAGACCATGGATCATGGCGACCATTGCGGCATGCCGACCGGCGAAGGCGTGATCAACGCCCTTGATGTCAAAAAGTCGAAAATCGATCTCACTCATGAACCGATTGAATCGATCGGTTGGCCGGAGATGAAAATGCAGTTCTCCATTTTGAAACCGGTCGATCTCTCCGCCTTCGCGGTCGGCGAGCGCGTCCACTTCATGCTGAAGGCCGAAAAAGACAAGTCCTACTCTATTGCAATGATGTGTTCGCTCGACGCCGACGAAGGAACGCATGAAGCCTGCATGGCGAAAATGCACGATGTCGCCATGAAGTCGGCGTCCGAGGAGGGCGTCGCCTGCCCGATGGGCGAAATGGACGGCATGAAGGGCATGGACCATGGCGACATGGGCAAGTCCGGCGACGCCGCGAAATCCGACCACAAAGGCCATCACTAACAATAATGGCGGCGCGCCCTGGCGCGCCGCGCCGTCGCAGCCGCGGCAAGAGTAATTCTGATTGGAGACTTAGAATGTATTCGCGAAGACGATTTATGCAGGCAGTTGCCGCGGGCGGCGTCATCGCCTCCGCAACCGGTTTGCTGCCCGCTTGGGCGAAAAGCGCCAGCGCCGGCAATACCGGCATTTTTGAGCTTGCCGGCAATTCGTTCGACCTGACCGTCGGCCATAGCGCCGTTGAAATTGGCAAGCGCCGCGGCCACGCGATTACGGTCAACGGGACCGTTCCGGGCCCGCTCCTGCGTTTTCGCGAGGGCGAGAAGCTGACGCTCCGCGTCAAGAATATGCTGGACGAGGACACATCGATCCACTGGCATGGGCTTCTGGTGCCGTTCTATATGGACGGCGTTCCCGGCGTCTCCTTCCCCGGCATCAAGCCGGGCGAAACTTTCACCTATGAATATGCCGTCCCGCAATACGGCACATACTGGTATCACTCCCATTCGGGACTGCAGGAGCAAGCGGGCCATTACGGACCGATCATCATCGATCCCGCCAGCGCCGATCCCGTCACATCAGACCGCGAATATGTGCTGGTGCTATCGGACTGGTCTTTCGAGCATCCGCACAAGGTCTTCGCCAGAGTCAAAAAGGATATGGAGGTCTACAACTTCCAGCAGCGGACAATTGGCGACTTTGTCAGCGACGTTGGAAAGAACGGGCTCGGCGCAACCCTCGAAGATCGCGCGATGTGGGGCCAGATGCGCATGTCCCCAACGGACATCTCGGACGTTACGGCGGCCGCTTACACCTACCTGATCAACGGCCATGCGACCGCTGACAACTGGACGGGCATATTCAACCCTGGCGAACGGGTGCGTCTGCGGATCATCAACGCGTCGGCGATGACGATCTTCAATTTCCGGATTCCCGGCTTGCCAATGACAGTCGTCGCCGCCGACGGCCTCAATGTGCGGCCGGTCGAGACCGACGAGTTCCAGATCGGCGTTGCGGAGACCTATGACGTGATTGTCGAGCCAAAACGCGCGCGGGCCTTTCCAATCGTCGCGGAATCGATCGACCGCTCCGGTCAGGTCGTCGCCACTTTCGCGCCCGAACCGGACATGCGCGCGACGGCGCCGCTGCTACGCGACCGCCCGACCCTGACCCACAAGGACATGGGCATGGCCGCAATGGCCGGCATGAATCATGGCGGCATGGATCACGGGGCCATGGCAAGCGGCTCGAAGGCGCCGGGACCGAATGTTCAAGGGTCAATGGATCATGCGGCCATGGGGCACGGAACCAGTGCGGACACAAACGACGGCGCGGTCAAACCGGACATGGCGAGCATGCCCGGGATGTCTGAAGACAAGTCAGGAATGTCTTCCATGTCGCACGACATGTCCGGCGGTGCGATGCAGGAACACAATCACAAGACCGACGCCGGCGTCGACAATGTCGCCATGGCGCCGACCAATCGTCTCGATGAACCCGGCCTCGGTCTCGAAGATGTGCCGCATCGCGCGTTACGCTATTCGCAACTTCGAAGCCTTGATCCGAATCCGGACACGCGCGCGCCGGAACGGGAAATGGAAATCCATCTCACCGGCAATATGGAGCGGTACATGTGGTCGTTCGACGGCGTGAAGTTTTCCGCCGTTGAAAAACCAATCATCTTTCATGAAGGCGAACGCCTCCGCGTCACACTCGTCAACGATACAATGATGACGCACCCGATCCATCTACATGGCATGTTTTTCGATCTTGTTGTCGATGAAGGCGATCACAAGCCGCGCAAGCATACAGTGAACGTCAAGCCGGGCGACAAATTGTCATTCGATGTCTCGGCGGAACATGTCGGGGACTGGGCGTTCCATTGCCATCTGTTATTTCACATGCATGCCGGGATGATGCAGGTCGTGTCACTGTTACCACGCGACGGCGCCGCGCCAATCGCGCCTGACGAGATGAAAATGGACCACAAGGCGATGGGCCACGAAGGCATGGATCACGGCTCCATGAAGATGTCCGACGAGACCATGAAACCGAGAGAGATTTCATCTCCCGACCACTCGAAAATGACACATGGGAGCGAGCACTGATGGCGAAGGCAACATATTTCTCGGCCGCCGGCGGCGCCTGTTTCATTCTTGCGTTGGCGATTGCGCCTGCGAAAGCGGAGGATCCGACCCAACCCTGGTCGCAGGCCGACAGCTATTACGGTCCGACAGAAATGGCGGAAGCACGACGCGCCGTCCAGAAAGAGCATGGCGGCAATACCATGTATTACGTGCTCGCCGACCGGCTGGAATACCAAACCAATGACGGCGATCCGTTGCTGCTGTTTGACGGCCAGGGCTGGTGGGGCGGAGACCGGAATAAACTGACCCTCAAGTCCGAGCTCGAATATGACCTGACGGCTGATCGTTTCGAAGAGGCTGAGATTCAGGCGTTGTGGACACGGCCGATCGCCCGCTACTTCGATCTACAGGCAGGCGTGCGCCATGACTTTACAGCCGGCGCCGATCGAACCTTCGGCGTTCTTGGCGTGCAAGGCCTTGCGCCCTACTGGTTCGAAATCGACGCCGCCGCCTTTGTCAGCGGCGACGGTGATGTCTCAGCCCGGGTCGAACTTGAATATGAACTGTTGCTGACGCAGCGACTCATTCTTCAACCGCGTACGGAGTTGAATTTCGCCATTCAGTCCGTTGAGGAGGTCGGCGTTGGCAGCGGCTTATCCACAGCCGAAGTCGGGGCGCGCCTCCGCTACGAAATCAGGCGGCAGTTTGCGCCCTATGTAGGCGTCTCGTGGACGCGCTCGGTCGGGGAAACAGCTGACTTTGCGCGCGCTGACGGCGAAGACCCCGGCGGCGTTTCATTCGTCGCCGGATTGCGGCTTTGGTTCTAGGGAGGAACACCAATGGAAAATATGATTGAACCGAATATTCATCCGATCCTTGTTCATTTTGCTTATGCGCTGTCGATAACAGCTTTTGTCTCGTACACGCTGGCGTCATTGGCGCCGTCGGGGAAATGGCGTGAATCGCTCCGTCCGGCTGCGGACTGGATGCTCGCATTTGGCGCCCTTTCAATCGTCGCGACGATTGCGGCGGGATTTCAGGCTTACTACTCGGTTGCACACGACGGACCGTCGCATGCGGCAATGACAGTTCATCGCAATTGGGCAGTCCCTTCGGGCGCCGCGATCTTGTTATTGGCGCTCTGGCGCTGGCGAGCGCGCACGAAAGCGGCCTCACCGATATTCGTTGCGCTCCTCGCCGTCGCAGCTCTCTCCTTGTCGGTCACGGCATGGTGGGGTGGAAAGATCGTCTATGGCTACGGTCTCGGTGTGAAAAGCATGCCCACCGTCACCGGCGAAGGCCATGACCACGAGCATGCGCCAGGCCAGGAGCATGGCGGCACAGCAACAACTTCTGAGTCCGAAGAACACGACAATATAGACGGCCATCATGACAAGGACCCGGAAAACGCCGCCGAGAATGCGGAGCACGACGATAGCGATGGTCACCATGATGACGATGCAGGACTGTCGACGCCAGCGCGCGCCGTCGAGGCTGGTTCTCCGGAAGCCGTCGTCAACGCCTATGGCGCCGCATTAAAAGCAAAAGATGAAGCCGCCCTGCGCGCACTATTGGCGCCTGATGTCATCATCGCCGAGGGCGGCGGCGCCGAGCGCTCAGTCGAAGAATATGCCGGTCACCACATGCCGGCCGACATGGCGTTTACGGCGGCGGTCGAGTTTTCACTGAAGAAGCGTGATGTGATCGAAAACGCCGATCTCGCAACAGTCATTTCCGAGTCGCAGGTTCATGGAACATACAAGGGCGAAAACGTGCATTCGAGAATGATGGAAACGATGGTCTTGCGCCGCGAGGGCGGCCAATGGCGCATTGTTCACATCCATTGGTCGTCTGCGCCGATCACGGGTGAACATGAACACTGATGTCCGATGAGCACCGTAAAAGCGAATACAAGAAAGGCAGCCTGACGCTTTTCGGCACGGTCGCCATGGGAACCGGCGTCATGATCGGCGCCGGCATATTCGCCCTCACCGGTCAGGTGGCGGAGTATGCCGGTCCTTGGTTCCCTGCGGCGTTCCTGCTCGCCTCCATCATCAGCGCGTTTAGCGCCTACACTTACATCAAGATGTCGAACAAATATCCGTCGGCCGGCGGCATCGCGATGATTTTGCACAAGGCCTATGGGCAGTCGGCTGTTAGCGGGGCGTGCGCCCTGTTGATGGCGTTTTCAATGGTCATCAACGAAAGCCTGGTTGCCCGCACCTTCGGAACCTACACGCTGCAGCTTTTCGACGTTGAAAATAGCACAACGCTGGTTCCGGTCCTCGCTGTCGGGCTCATTGTCTTTGCATTTCTGATCAATCTGGCCGGCAATAAATACATTGGAGCGGTTTCGAAAATCACGGCCGTCCTCAAAGTCGGCGGCATATTGGCCTTCGCCGGCGCCGCGCTTTGGGCGTCGGGATTTTCGTTCGAGGCGGCGAGCGCTTCCCAGAATTCTGACTCTTCTTTCACCGGGTTCCTGGCCGGCGTCGCGTTGGCGATCCTCGCCTACAAGGGCTTCACGACGATAACAAACAGCGGCGATGAGGTAAAAAACCCGAACCGCAATGTCGGGCGCGCAATCATGATCTCGCTGGGAATTTGTCTCGCTGTTTACATGGCGGTTGCTTTCGCCGTGGGCTCGTCGTTGACCATCGATGAATTGGTCGCCGCAAAAGATTATTCGCTCGCCGAGGCGGCGCGCCCGGCGCTCGGGCAATATGGCGTCATTTTCACCGTGGCGATTGCGATTATCGCAACATCGTCAGGGTTGCTAGCCAGCGTGTTCGCCGTGTCGCGCATGCTCGCCATGCTGACGGAAATGAATCTTATCCCGCACAGCCATTTCGGCATGCCGGGACGCATTCAGAAACACACGCTGGTCTACACCGTCGTGCTCGCAGCGTTTCTTGCTGTCTTCTTTGATCTGAGCCGGATCGCCTCGCTCGGTGCGATATTTTATCTTGTCATGGACATCGCTATTCACTGGGGCGTCTACCGACATCTTCGTCATGACGTCGATGCAAAGGCGTGGATTCTTCTATCGGCGATTGCGCTGGATGCGGTCGCGCTGGGGGCGTTTCTGGCGATCAAATCGGCCGCCGATCTACCGATCGTCATAATCGGAATTGCTGCTATCGCGTTCATTTTCGCTTTTGAGCTCTTCTACCTTCGCGGACTGAGGGGCGAAGACGGCGTCAGGGCGTCGCATCATCAACACGACGCTTGACTATACCCCATAGGGGTATTATGTATAAGCGCATCAGCAGCTGGGACGCCTTGTGCGACCGGCTGGAATTCGACAGCGCCAACTCAATGCTGACGCTGCCTGCGATGAAACGGAGGCAAATCATGCGTATCGTTCCTGTCGGACATGCTCTGTCCATCTTCTTTGTAATCACATTCGCCATTTGCATCGGCTGGGGTCTAGTGACGCCTCCCGCCATGCATATGCATGAAGCGTGGGAAATGATGATGCCGGGCTTTCACTGGGTTTCATTTCCAGCTTTTCTGATCGGACTCGTCTGGGCCTATGTCTATGGCTGGTACACGACGATCGTATTCGTTCCCCTCTATAACTTGTTCAACAAGCGCGGAGCCGCTGAATAATTATGGATACACATATTCACTGTCACGCCACTCCGGGCGCCGCGGACGCCGCGCCCGGAAAATATGACAATGTCCCTGCCGGTTACACCGGAACGGTCTGGACCTGCCCCATGCACAGCCAAGTGCGCGAAACCAGCAACACCGGTTGTCCAATCTGCGGCATGGCGCTGGAGCCAGAGACCGTTTCCTTGAGCGCCGAAGAAGACATGTCGGAACTCGATTCCATGACGCGGCGATTCTGGGTCGGCACCGTCTTGAGCATCCCCCTTTTCATCTACGCTATGGGCGATCTCATTCCCGGCCAACCGTTTGAAGGCCTGCTTCCCGGCGCCTGGCCGCAATGGATCCAGTTCGCCATGGCGACGCCCGTTGTCCTTTGGGGCGGCTGGCCATTTTTTGTCCGCGGCGTTCAGTCCGTTCGCACCATGAATCTGAATATGTTTACGCTGATCGCCCTTGGCGTCGGCGTCGCTTATGTTTTCAGCGTGGTCGCAACAGTCGCGCCTGGTGTTTTCCCGGACGCCTTCCGCGGCATGCATGGCAATGTCGCCGTTTATTTTGAAGCGGCGGCCGTCATCACTACCCTTGTGCTGCTTGGTCAGGTGCTTGAATTGCGCGCCCGCAGCCAAACCTCCGGCGCCATTCGCGCGCTCCTGGAATTGGCACCGCCAACGGCCCATCGCATCAACGACGACGGCTCCGAAGAAGAAGTTTCTATCGACCATTTGCGCGAAGGAGATCGTCTACGCGTTCGGCCGGGCGAGAAGGTTCCGGTCGACGGAGAAATCATCGAGGGCAGAAGTTCGGTCGATGAATCGATGGTCACAGGCGAACCGATCCCGGTCGAAAAGAATGCCGGCGACAAGGTCACGGGCGGCACGGTCAACGGAACCGGCGGCTTTATTATGAAGGCGACCCACGTCGGCGAAGACACAATGCTCTCGCAGATCGTTAAAATGGTGTCGGAAGCGCAGCGCAGCCGTGCGCCCATTCAGCGCCTTGCGGATACGGTTTCGGGCTGGTTCGTGCCTGCGGTCGTCGTCATTTCGATCATCACGTTTATTGTCTGGAGTCTTTTTGGCCCCGAGCCGGCCATGGCGTTCGCGACCGTCAACGCAGTCGCGGTGCTGATCATCGCCTGCCCTTGCGCGCTCGGTCTGGCCACGCCAATGTCGATCATGGTCGGGACTGGCAAGGGCGCGCAGAACGGCATCCTCATCAAGAACGCCGAAGCCCTCGAAACCCTGGAAAAGGTCGATACGATTGTCGTCGACAAGACTGGCACCCTGACAGAGGGCCGCCCGAAACTTGTCCTCGTCGAGCCGCAATCTCCATTTACAGAAGGCGAACTCCTGTCCCTGGCGGCGTCTGTCGAAAGAGGCAGCGAACACCCGCTGGCGGCGGCCATCGTCGAAGGGGCTGAAGAACGCGGCGCCCAAATCAGTTCGGCGTCGGAATTCTCCTCGGTCACCGGAGAAGGCGTTGAGGCGATGGTCGACGGCCGCAAGGTCGCGCTTGGCAACGCGAAGATGATGAAACGCGTCGGCGCCTACGACGAAAGTATGGCGGCGAACGCTGAGGATCATCGGCGCGAAGGCCAGACAGTCATGTTCGTCGCCGTCGATGGAAAACCGGCCGGCCTCATCGGCGTTGCCGATCCGATTAAGGTGACAACGCCGGACGCCATCAAGGCGCTGCATGACGCCGGCGTCAAAGTCGTGATGCTCACCGGCGACAACCGCGCGACTGCGGAAGCTGTCGGCGCCAAAATCGGTATCGATGAGATTCACGCCGACGTTTCGCCGGAAGACAAAAACCGAATCGTGCGCGAATTGCAGGAAACCGGCGCAAAAGTCGCCATGGCAGGCGACGGCATCAACGACGCCCCCGCGCTCGCCCAGGCCTATGTTGGCATTGCAATGGGTACAGGCACGGACGTCGCCATGGAAAGCGCCGGCGTTACGCTCGTTAAAGGCGATCTGCGCGGCGTTGCCCGCGCGCGTCGCCTCAGCCAAGCGACTATGCGCAACATTCGGCAGAATCTCTTTTTCGCCTTCATCTACAACGCCCTCGGCGTGCCAGTGGCTGCCGGCGTCCTCTATCCGGTTTTCGGGTTGCTCCTGAGTCCGATGATTGCGGCGGCGGCGATGAGCTTTTCATCTGTCTCCGTCATCGGCAACGCGCTCCGGCTTCGAGGCGCTAAACTGTGAGCGGCGCCGTAACACCCGGCGGCGGCAACGCCCAGCATACGCCGCCGCTGGGCCATCGTGCTCTGACACCTCTTTACGATTTTGCGATTGCATCGTTAACCCGGGAGAAAGCTTGGAGAAAAGCGCTCGTTGCAGCCATATCACCGCAGCCGGACGACCGCATCCTCGATATCGGCTCAGGCACCGGCAGTCTCGCGCTCGCAATTCATCAAACATGTCCGGGGGCTCGCTATGTTGGAATTGATCCAGACGAAGAAGCCGTCAAACGCGCTATCAACAAAACCGCTAAACTGAAGGGAGACATCCTGTTTCGCTGCGGGTATTTTTCAGCCGAGGAGGATTATTTCGCCGACCCGCCAACCATCATTGTGAGCAGCCTCGTCTTGCATCAGGTACCGCTCACGGAAAAGCGGCGAATCATATCGGAAGCGAATAAAGCGTTATCGCCGGACGGCGCCTTACTCATTGCAGACTACGGCTTGCAAACTGGTCTTATGCGGTTTCTCTTTCGGAAAACCGTGCAGGCGCTCGATGGGGTGCAAAACACCCAAGCAAACGCTGACGGCGCTATTCCAAAGCTATTGGGTGACGCCGGCTTTTTCCCGGTCGAAGAGATAGAAAAACTCGACACGGTGACGGGGTCAATATCCATCCTTCGCGCGCATCCAAAGCGATGACCCGCGTTCCGTTCCAAAACCAGTTATCATTCATTGCCGCGGATAGCCGAAGTGAACGCATCCTCATGAGCTTCCGACGCGAACAAACCAGAAAAATTGTCCCCAGTTTATGGCCGCAAAGTTTGGTACCCCGGTGGTACCCCGAACCATAATTCGTGAGATCTGAAAAATCGAAAAACTGATAAGGCGTTCATTTCCTTGAAGAAAATGGCGCGAGTGACGGGACTCGAACCCGCGACCTCCGGCGTGACAGGCCGGCGCTCTAACCAACTGAGCTACACCCGCAAAGACTAGCCTCACGGCCGGTCCGAGCGCGCGGTTTAAGATAGGGGGCGGCGGGCGTCAAGCCGGAATCTGGCAAGATTTTACACCGAATAAGCGCTCCGGCGGAAACTGGCGTGAAAAGCGCGAACCGTTAACGTAACCATCTCGAAAATTTGCACAATTTCCCGGAATCCGGTGAGATCAAAACAACCCGCCTAAGGACCTCGCCTGGCGGCGAATGGGGTTTTCCCCAAAGGCGTCTGCAAAAGCCGTCAGGCTTACATATCAGGTTCACGTAGACGGGTATGGAAGGATAGCTGTGATGACCGGCGAAAAGGAATTTCTGGACGGGCCCCATGGCCGCCTCGCCTACCGCCGGCGGACCGGAGAAAAGGATGGCCGGCCCGGCATCGTCTGGCTCGGCGGCTACCGATCCGACATGCTCGGAACCAAGGCGGAGCATCTCGACCAGTGGTCGCAGGCCCAGGGGCGCGATTTCCTGCGTTTCGATTATTCCGGTCACGGAGAATCCGAGGGCCATTTCGAAGCCGGTTCAATCGGCGACTGGGCGGCGGACGCCCTCGCCATGATCGACGCCAAAACCACCGGCGCGCAAATACTCGTCGGTTCTTCCATGGGCGGCTGGATCGCCGCGCTCACCGCGTTGAAACGGCCGGAAAAGGCCGCCGCTATTGTATTTATCGCACCGGCGCCGGATTTCACGGAAAAGCTGATGTGGCCGTCTTTCACGACCGAACAACAAGAAACCATCATGCGCGAAGGCAAGCTGGAATTGCCCTCCGACTATTCGGATGAACCCGACCTTTACACTCGCAAGCTAATTGAAGACGGCCGCGACCATCTCATCATGAACGGCCCGGTGGCGATCCATTGTCCGGTGCGGATACTCCAAGGAATGAAAGACGACGCAGTGCCGTTCGCCCATGCGCTCGACTTCGCCGCCCTTCTGGAAAGTGACGATGTGGAGATCCTTCTCACCCCCAAAGGCGACCACCGGCTTTCGACCCCGCCGGATCTGGAGCGCCTGACCCGGATTCTGGATCGGCTCTAGCGAAAATCCGCCACCGCTTCGCCGCAAAAGTCGCTCATTTCACCGCAGAACTTGCCGGAAACCCGCATGATTTCTTGCGACAACTGTCGCAAACGGCTAGACTGGCCACAAATGTCGCAGGGGGCTCTTATGCGGCCCCCTGACTTCGCATCGAAATCAGGGCTGCCGCCAATGACCGATAGAATGACCGATAGTAAGGGGACCGACCCCACCAAACCCGAACTCGCCATTTTGAAACTGCTCTGGCGATCAAAGGAAATGAACGCCCGGGAGATCCATCGCGAAATCGAAAGCGATTTCGGCTGGTCCTACTCTACGGTGCGGACCGTGCTTGAGCGCATGGCGGACAAAAAGCTGATCTCCAAAACGCCGGTCGACGGCGTCAACATCTATGAGCCGCAAGTCGGAAAAGTCGCCATGCTGTCGCGCATGATCGCTGACTTTTCCAAACGCGTCCTTGAACTGGACACGACACCGGCGACGGCTTTTTTCGCTGACTCAAAACTTCTTAGCGAAGATGAACTCGCCGAGCTCGAGGATGTCCTGAAAAAGACGGAGGCTGAATGATGGCTGTTCTCATTGAACCCTTCTTCTACTGCCTGCTCGCATCACTTATCTGGGCGCCTCTGGTTTTTCTCGTCGCGGCAAGCATTGCCGGCGATGATAAAAATCCGCTGCACACGAACGTACTCTCTGGAAAAATCTGGCCGGCCGCACTGATCATTGCAGCCTTGCCCGTGCTGCTGGCGCCGATCGCCGCCGCATTCGGTCTTTCTTTAAGGGCGCCGGCGCCCCTGCCGCCAATGGCCGAAGCCGTGGGGCCAACCATGGTTGCGAACGAAACGCCCGTGATCGCGGCTTATGAAGGCCCGACTGCTGTTTCTCTCGCGGATGTCCTGCGTATGACGGCGGTGCTTTATTTCTACGGCTTCATCATGCTTTTTGCATTGGCCGCCGTGCGTCACATCTGGTTCGCATACCGCCTCAATTTCGCAATCAAACTGGATGAGCCGCGCCTCGAAGCCGCGCTGGAAGACTGGCGGACACGTATCGGAGTCAAGCAACGGCCGCGTTACGTCTTCTCCCATATCGTGTCGAGCGTATGCGTCTACGGATTTTTCCGCCCTGTGATTGTCATGCCGATGAACCTGCTCGACCGGGTATCTATTGAAGACGCGGCGCTCATGGGCGCTCATGAGATGGCGCATATCAAACGTGGCGACGTTGCGCTATTCGCGCTCTGCTCCATCGCCAAGGCCGTGTTCTGGTTCAACCCGTTCATGCACCAGATCTGCGCGCGCGCAAATCTGACGGCCGAACAAGGCGCCGATGCGCTGGTGCTGGCCCGCGGCGTCAACCGCAAACAATACGCCCATTGTTTTGTGCAGGGACTGCGCCTCGCCGCTGATGCCCGCTATGGCTTTGCAGGTGAACTCATTCCATCCTTCACGCCTTTTGACAAACGTTCGCGCCGTCAGCGTCTCGACGCCATTCTATCGGGCGCGCCGGAAGGCGGCGCTCTTCCGCTCACCACAAAGATTGGCCTTGGCGCCGGCGCCGCTATTGCGGCGTGCCTTGCTTGCGCACAGGCTGCGCTCGCTGTGGCCCCGCCTGCTATTGAAGACGCGCTCACGGTCCGGCCCGTCGATGGCGATGTAACGCTCGCTTATGGAGAAAAAAGCAAGTTCCTGAGCGGTGACCGCGCGGCCCATGAAGGCATCGACCTTCGAGCGGCAAAAGGCGAACCCGTTCGCGCCTCCGGCGCCGGCAAGGTCATCGCCGCGACAGACAATTATCAGGGACATAAATCCTGGGGCAATGTCGTCGTCATTGATCATGGACACGGCCTCGTCACTCGTTACGCCCATCTCGATAGCTATGCGGTTGAAAGAGGAGACCGCGTAGACGCTGGAGAGATTATCGGCGCGGTCGGATCAACCGGGGTCGCCACCGGCCCGCATCTTCATTTCGAGGTGATCTCCGAAGGAGAAACCGTTGATCCGGCGCCGGTCGCGGCGCCTTCGCCCATTCGCGCACCCTCGCAAAAGGCGCGCGCCACCATGACCCGTAAAGTCAAAATCGCGCCGGCCCCCACCGCCCTCACCCCCCTGGCGCCGGTTGAGCCGGCGGCGAGAGCGTCAAGTTCATCCTCCGCATCGGCCTCATCATCGCAGAGCAGCGATAGCAACCGTGAACACAAGCTGGAAAAAAAGCTGCAAAAACTCGAAGCCCGTTTGCGCCAGCAGTTTGATAATTTCGACGCCTTTGATGACCTCGAAGACATGACCGTCAGCTTTGGCGACCTTGAGCTTGATGGCTTTAATGGCGCGGAGGACTGGGCCGAACTTTTTGAGAACAGCCGCGTAGAGCTGGAAGGACTTGCGAAATTCGCCATGGCGACGCCCGATATGAAAGAACTCGCCGGTAAAGAACACTTTACTGAAGAAGAGCTTGAAGCGTTTCGCGAAGCGCAGGCGGACGCCATGGAAGCCGCGTCCGAAGCCATGGAACAAGCGAAAGAACGGCTCGCCGAACAACGCGAAGCGCGTGACGAGGCCCTGCGCGAGATGCGCCAGGCCGCCCGCGAACGCGCACAGGAACAAAAAGAACGCGAGCGTGAAATGAAACGCGAGCGCAAACGCCATGAAGCCGAGATGAAAAGAATGCGCCGCGAGGCAGAACGCGACATTGCGGAAGCTGAGCAGGACTGGGCCGCCGAATATGGCGACATGGTCAGCGAACGCGAATTACTGGAACAACGCGAACAGGCGTTGCGCAACGCAAAACAAAACCTTGAACTCCAGCTGGCGGAAGTCGAGCGCCGCCGGAAAGAGTTAAGCAAATCTGAATAAGATGCGTGAAACGGCGCCTTCTCTATCTTGGAGCGCTGCAAAACTCATCAGTTCGCCGCAACAGAACAGCGCCTTGTCGAATAGCTAATGCGCGGCGGTTTGAAAAAAGCGACACTCTAAACACACGCGCGAATGCAGCCCGACAACGAAACGGGAAATGCGCGGGGCGACGGAGCTTGTCCGCCGCTTGATAGGGAACAAATTTTTCAGGAGCGACCGACATGGGGCTAACGCGGATTTGCCTTAAAAACCCGGCGGCGGCGGCGGTCGTGCTTGCACTGATTACGCTTTTGGGCGCGCTTTCGATTTCACAGCTTCCGGTACAGCTGTTCCCGGCAATTGAGCGCCCGCAAATCAGCATCTGGACCGGCTGGCGCGCCGCTTCCCCGCGCGAAGTGGAAAGCGAAATCACCGAGCCCATCGAACGCGAACTGCGCGGCTTGCCGGGCATTACGGTCATGCAGTCCTGGTCCAATCAGGGCGGCGCCTGGATTGGTCTTGAATTCGCTCTTGGCACCGACATGGACAAGGCCTTTTCGGAAGTGAACGCGCGCATGCAACAGGTTCGCGGCCTGCCCAGCGACGCCGACCGTCCGCGCATCAACATTGGCGGCGGCGGCGACAGCGGTGAAACCCTGATTTTCCTGTTCTTGCAGCGATTGCCGACAAACGAAAATTCCAGCATCAAACTCAGCGAGTTTGCCCAACAACGGATCGTGCCCGAACTTGAGGCCATTCCCGGCGTCGCCACCGTCGATGTAAATTCCGACGACGGTGAACAGATTCTCAATATTGAGTTTGATCCTTTTCTCGCGGCGCAGCTCGGCATCACGCTCGACGATATCGCACAGAACGTGAACCGCTCATCGGACGTCACCGGCGGCTCAGTTGAGGTCGGGCGGCGCAACTACACTATGCGTTTTGAGGGACGATTTACCGCTGAGCAGTTGAGTGAAACGATTCTCGCATGGCGGGACGGCGCCCCGGTTCGCCTCGGCGACATCGCCAATGTAAGGGTCGGCGCCGACCGCCGCAGTGTCGGCGTCGTTTACCAGAACGGCAACCCGGCTATCGGGATGCGCGTCTTGCGTCAGCCTGGCGCCAATACGCTTGAGGCGATTGACGAATTGACCGAGGTGCTTGACGAATTGAATGCCGGCCCCCTGGCCGAAATGGGCTATGCGATACACAAAAGCTTCGATCCGTCCGTCTTCATCAAGCGCGCCATCTCCCTGCTCACCAGCAACCTGTTGATCGGCATCATTCTGGCCGTTGCCGCACTCTGGCTTTTCCTGCGCCGGACCATGGCGACCCTCATCATCGCCGCAGCAATCCCCATCTGCCTGATGGCGACGATCATCATGCTCAATGTCTTCGGCAGATCGATCAACGTTATCTCTCTTGCCGGTCTCGCTTTCGCGACAGGTATGGTGCTCGACGCCGCGATTGTAGTCTTGGAAAACTTCGTGCGAATGCGCGAAGAAGGCCGCTCGCCTTTCGAGGCGGCGGAAGCCGCTGTGGGCCAGGTTTTTGGCGCCCTTTTCGCCTCGACCGTCACCACAGTCGCTATCTTTATTCCGATAATGTTCTTTGAAGATGTCGAGGGGCAGCTTTTTGCCGATCTTGCACTGACAATCGCTATTGCTGTCTCATTCAGTCTTGTCGTCGCTGTCACCCTGCTCCCCACCGGCGCGCGATATTTTATCAAGGCGAACTCAAGCCAGAAACAGCATGGCGCACAGATGGCCGCCCGCCTTGCTGATTTCATCATTCGCGTGACATCAACGCGCAACAAACGCCTAGGCATTATCGGCGCCATGACGGTCCTTCCTGTCGCTGTCGCCTTCCTTCTCTGGCCGCAACTCAATTACCTCCCGCCCGTGAAACGCGACGCTGTGGACGCCTTCATCAGTTTTCCGTCAGGCGCCAGCGCGGACATGATCAAGACAGAATGGGCTGAAGTCGTCGTTGACCGCCTGCAGCCCTATATGGACGGTGAAAAAGAGCCGGCCCTTAGAAACTACTATCTTTATTCCGGCAACTGGGGCGGCAATATCGGTGTACGGATTCTCGACCAGTCGCGCATCGACGAAATGGTCAAGATCGTCAATGAGGAAATCCTTGCAGGGTTCCCCGACACACGAGCCTTCGCCCGTCAAGGCGACCTTTTTGGCAATTTTGGCGGCGGCGGCGCAATCAATCTCGAATTACAAGCCGCGGATTTCGACGCTCTTGGCGCCGCTATTCCGACCGCCACTGAAATCATTCAGGATGCGCTTCCCGGCGCACAGGTCTGGCCGAACCCCGACCCGCAAATCGTCACACCTGAACTGCGCCTCCTTCCCAATGACCGGCGTATCGCTGAAGTCGGCATGACACGCGACTCTGTCGCCCGCGCCGTGCGTGCGCTTGGCGACGGACAATGGCTCGGTGAATTCTTCCATGAAGACGGCCGGATCGACGTCATCCTCCAAGCGAAGCAATGGACCGAACCGGAATATCTCGAAAGCGCTCCGATAGCGACGCCGACAGGCCTTGTCGTACCATTGGGAGAGCTTGTTACTATCAGCCGTAATGTGGGGCCGCAGCAAATCCGTCGTGTCGATGCACGCCGCACAATTTCTCTCGGCATCACCCCGCCGGAAGGCATGGCGCTCGGGCCGGCTGTCGACGCCCTGAAAGCAAATGCGCAAGGACGCCTTTACGAAGCCCTGCCGCAGGGCGCATCACTCAAATGGGGCGGCGACGCTGATGCGCTCGCCCGCGCCGTTTCAAACCTCGGCACCAACTTCCTGCTCGCCGTTATTATTCTCTTCCTGATCATGGCTGCGCTCTTTAAGTCTGTAAAAGACTCTGCACTTGTCATCATCACCTTGCCGATGGCGGCCGTCGGCGGCGTTCTCGCCATGCGTCTTCTCGATCTCGTCAAGACAACGCCGCTCGATCTTCTTGGTATGATCGGTTTTATCATTCTGCTTGGCCTGGTCGTAAATAATGCAATCCTTCTGGTGGCGCAGACCCGCGCCTCTGAAGCCGAAGGAAAATCACGTTCCGAAGCCGTACGCGAAGCGCTCTCTTTGCGCATACGTCCGATCTTCATGTCCACGTCAACATCGCTGATGGGCATGTTGCCGCTCGTCCTGGCGCCCGGCGCCGGCAGCCTCATCTATCGCGGCCTCGCCACCGTCATTGTCGGCGGCATGGCGGTGTCTGCCCTGTTCACGCTTTTCCTCCTGCCGGCGCTCCTTCAGCTCGGCGTAAAACAAGAAAAAACATCGCAGGCCCATGGCTTGGCCATGCAACCCGCGGAATAAAAGGAGCTGTCGTCTTATGAACCGCAAATTTCTTTTCGCCGGCGGCGCTGGCGCCGCCCTCATCGCCGCAGCAGCCTCGGCTTATCTTTATGGCGGTTTTGTCAGCGCACAGCCCGCTGAAGGCGCCGAGGGCGCACAAGCCCAGCAGGGCCCGCCGCCTGCGCCGGTCACCGTCGCCAAAGCCGAACAGAAAAGCCTGGCGCCGCGCGCCGAAACACCGGGCGCCGTTGTCTCTTTGCGCGACAGCCGCGTCGCGGCAGCGACTTCCGGCAAGGTTGAATGGGTCGCCGAGGTTGGGGCTGAAGTCGAAGAAGGAGACGTCATCGCCCGCCTTGAACAGGCAGACGCCAAATTCACGCGTGACGATACGGCGGCGCAGGTGCGCCGCCTGCGTGCTCGCGCCGACTATCTTGAAAGCTTTTATCAGCGGTTCGTCGGCTTGGAAGAAGCTGGCGAATCCGAAGCGTCCATGGATGAAATGCGGTCGAACCGCGACGAAGCTATTCAGGCGCTGCGGCAAGCAGAAGTCGCCTTGCAACGCGCCAATATCAATCTTGAGCGCACGGAAGTGAAAGCCCCTTTCGCTGGCCGCATCGTGTCCCAGGAAACGCAAGTGGGCGAATACGCCAATCCGGGAACGGAGCTCATCCGCCTTGTGGATACGCGCCACCTTGAAGTGACTGCGCGGGCGCCGGCCGGCCTCACCCGCAATGTTTCGCCAGGTGAAATCATTCGTGTGGCGAACGGTCCCGATGAGCTCGAAGGCACTGTGCGCGCTGTGGTGCCTGTCGGCGATGACCGCTCGCGCATGCTGGAGATCCGTCTCGAGCTCCCCGAAACTGACTGGTATATCGGCTCCGCCGTGCGTGTGAACTTGCCTTCCGACCGGCCGCGCACAGTGACGGCAGTGCCGCGTGACGCGCTTGTGCTGCGCGCCGATCAGATCAGCGTGTTCGTGATCGGCGAGGACCAGACCGCCAAACGCGTCAATGTGGAACTCGGCGCGGCGGATGGCGGCTTCATCGAAGTGATCGGCGATGTCTTGCCCGGCGATAATGTCGTGATCCGTGGCGGTGAACGCCTGCGCGACGGGCAGTCGGTAAGCCTGTCGGCGATACCGGCGGAACCGTCAGCTTAATCCTTCTCGCCGAAACGGTCCTGAACAAGTTTGACAATGGAGTCGACCGCTTCGGCGGCCTGGGGGCCCGTCGCGGAAATTTCAAGCTTGGCGCCTTTGCTGGCCAGCAACATCAATAAATCGAGCTGCGAGTCGGCGAGCGCGACGCGGTCATTGTTCCGCACTGTCACTTCCGCATCATAGGATTTGGCAATGGCCGAAAGGTGACGGGACGGGCGAATGTGAAGACCGAGCTTATTACAAACTTCGACAGTGGCGACGACCGGCTCTGCTCCCCCTTCAGACACTTAATCCGCCGCCTCTCCTGACAACACCCAGGAGGCGACGTTGATATATTTGCGCCCGGCCTCCTGCGCCGATTTAACGGCATCGGGAAGATCATCTTCGGCCCGCGCTGACGCGAGCTTGATCAGCATCGGCAAATTAACGCCGGCGATGACTTCGGCGTTCGCCTTTTCCATCACCGAGATGGCGAGGTTCGATGGTGTGCCGCCAAACATGTCGGTAAGAATGATGACGCCTTCGCCGCTATCCACCGCTTTCGCTGCGTCCAGAATATCCTGGCGGCGCTTTTCCATATCGTCATCGGGACCGATGGAAACGGCTTTCACCTGTTCCTGCGGGCCAACGACATGTTCCGCCGCAGAGAGAAACTCCTCCGCGAGGCGCCCATGGGTGACAACGACGAGACCAATCATGCGGTTTGCATCCACTCCTTCAAAGCAACCGATATGGTGCGTGTTTGATGGCAGATGTCCACAAAAAAAATATAAAAGTTAACGGCCTGGGAGCTCGACGACAAACCGCGCGCCTTTGCGGGCGCTCTCAGCAAAATTGGGGTCTTCAAGGCGGTTTTCCGCATAGATCCGCCCGCCATGGGAATTGACAATTTGTCGCGAAATCGCAAGGCCAAGACCGGAATTATTACCGAAAGCCGAGCCCGCCGGGCGCTTGGTGTAAAACCTTTTAAAAATCGATTCCAGATTGTCCGGCGGAATGCCGGGCCCTTCATCCTCAACGGTGATGCGCGCGAGCCCGTTGCGCGCCGTCGGCGCGTCAAGCGTGATCCGCACTTCGCCGCCGGGTGGGCTAAAAGACCGGGCGTTGTCGATCAAGTTGCGGATCACCTGCCCCAGCGCGCCGGGATTGCCTAATATATAGACGTCAGCCAAAGGTTCATGAAAGACGATTTTCGAGTCGCCTTCCTTTTGCGTGTCCCCATACATGGACACAATATCCTTCATAAGTTTACTGAGGTCGATCGCCTCGCGGCTTTCACGCGCAAGTTCAGCGTCAAGACGTGAAGCGTTCGAGATGTCCGTAATGAGCCTGTCCATCCTCGCCACATCTTTCTGGATGACAGCTAAAAGTTTCGCCTGTTGTTCTGGCGTTTTTGCGATTTGTAGCGTTTCCGCAGCGCTGCGAATGGATGTGAGCGGGTTTTTGAGTTCATGCGAGACGTCCGCGGCGAAACTTTCAATGGCGTCGATCCGCGCATAGATCGCCTGGGTCATGGATTTGAGCGACCCGGACAATTCGCCGATTTCATCTTTTCGGTTGGTAAAGTCTGGAATGCGCGCCCGTCCCGCGGCGGCGATCCCTTCGCGCACTTTATCCGATGCTATTGCAAGCTGGCGGATGGGCTGGGCGATCATGGTCGTGAGCAAAAGGGAAGACAAAATCGCCGCTGCAAACGCCCAACCGAAGAACGGCAGGATTGAAAGGCGCGCATCTTCAACCAGCGCATCGATGCCGCCGCTTTCCGCCGTCACAACGCCGTAGATCGCCTGCACACGGCGGATCGGCACGGAGACGGAAGCGACAAGTTCGCCCTCTTCATCGAGCCGCACTGACGCCGCGCCCCGCTCCGCCGCAAAAGGCGAAGACGCAAGCGCCGCATTCAGCTCATCTTCAATAGAGGTGCGCGCCGCCTCCGCTCGATAGCCTCGTGAAAAGAAGCGCGAAATCCGCCGCCACAGGCCCTCCTCCTCAATGGTCTTGATGAGCGTTGACTGCTCCTCAATGGGCGGCAGGGTTTGTGCGACAATTTCATCCTGGCGCAGAACAACGTCTTCGAGAAGCAAAAGCTTTGCATCGCTTACCGGAGGCGTGGCGAAAGTCTGAGGCGCATTAAAGATACGCACCCTGCCCTCAAAACTGTCCCATACGCGGTTAAAGACTTCGCGCACATCGCGCTGACTTAATGAGAGCGCGCAAACCGCTTCCGTATCCTGACGGGCGATGTCGGACGCTTCGACCGGCTGACAGGTGGTCTCATCGATTGCGACCTGCGCGAGCACGTCGGCGATAATCTGCGCCTGGGCGCGTACGCCTTCCAGTTTCGCCTGAATCAGGCCGTCGCGATATTGGGTCAGCGCAAAGGAGCCGAGCAGAAGAATGACGAGGCCGATAAGATTGGCGAGAACAATCGTCAGCGTCAGCCGCGACACCGCCATGGGCGCGCGCCTTCGCCGCGCGATTCCGCCCTCTTCCTCCATCCCTTAGGAGACGTCCTTGTATTTATAGCCGACGCCGTAAAGCGTTTCGATGGAGTCAAACTCCTTGTCGACCTGACGGAATTTCTTGCGCACACGTTTAATGTGGCTGTCGATCGTGCGGTCATCCACATAGACCTGATCATCGTAGGCCGCGTCCATCAACTGATCGCGGCTCTTAACAAAACCGGGCCGTTGCGCGAGCGATTCCAGAATAAGAAACTCCGTCACCGTCAGAACGACCGGCTGGCCCCTCCAGGTGCAGGCATGACGCATAGGGTCGAGTGTCAGCTCCCCCCGGCGCATGATTTTCTTTTCTTCCTCCTCGGTCGGCGTTTCGCCGGCCTGACCACGGCGCAAGACCGCCTTTACACGCTCAAGAAGCAGGCGCTGGGAGAAGGGTTTTTTGACATAGTCGTCGGCGCCCATGGTGAGCCCCAGGACCTCGTCAATCTCCTCATCCTTGGACGTGAGGAAGATGAGCGGCAAGCTGGAGTTCTGACGGATCCGCCGCAAGAGCTCCATGCCGTCCATGGTCGGCATCTTGATGTCCGACACCACCATGTCCGGCGGCGTAGAATTGATAAATTCGAGCGCCGCAGCGCCGTCCTCGAAGGTCTTGACCTCGTGCCCCTCCGCCTCAAGGGCTATGGAAACGGAGGTCAGGATGTTTTCGTCGTCATCGACAAGCGCGATTGTCGCCATCTTTGATTCAATCCCCTTGTGAATTCAAAATCTTACTAGATCGAGCCGCGGGCGTATAGAAGGCGCGAGGAAGGCGTTTTTGTGACCCAGACCACTTTCTCAGTCATCTTCGCCGGAAACCGCATCAATAAAAGCCGCGAGGCTCACATCGCGCGCAGACAGCCCGCCTGCATCATGGGTCGTAAGCGTAATTTCGACCCGATTATAGACATTGAACCATTCCGGATGGTGGTCCGCTTTCTCCGCGGCGAGCGCCACCCGGCTCATAAATCCCCAGGCCTCGTTGAAATCGTCAAAGGCGAAGCTTTTCTTGACCGCATCCCGGCCCTCGACCTCGCCCCAACCCGGATGGTCTTTCAAAAAAGCGCTCCGTTCTTCGGGACTTAGTTTTTCGACCATCAGGACCTCCGTCACTTCAATGCAGACCTGCCGGATGTAGGGCCAGCCGCGCATTTTGTCATGTATCGATCTGTCGCCATGAGCCGCCAGGCTCTTGTGTTTGCGGTAAGCCCCGGCTGTTGCTCTGCCGCAATTGACAATCATTCGCAAGAAGGCTAGCGACAATGATAATCATACGCAATATCCCCTTCCTTGAGAGTTCCCATCGCCATGCCGAAGACAACACGCCTCAAAAGCGCCGTCGCCCTTAGTGTGATCGTCGCCAGCACCGCCACCGCCATCGCACAGGAAGCCCCTCTGGTTCAGGTTGCAGCCATCGATGAGATCACCGTCTTCGGGGCTGCTGGCGGACTTGATGAAGTGCCGGGGGCAATCACTTTTCTTGACGCCGACGACATCGCCAAACAGGCCTATACAGACATCCTGCGCACCATGCGCCGCTCCCCCGGCGTCAACATTCAGGAAGAAGACGGATACGGATTGCGGCCCAATATCGGCCTGCGCGGATCGGGATCCGACCGCTCAGCGCGCATCACCGTTATGGAGGACGGGGTTCCCATTGCCCCGGCGCCATACGCTGCGCCCGCCGCCTATTACTTCCCTTATGCCGGCCGGCTTCACGCCGTCGAAATCACCAAAGGCACGGGGGTCGTTAAATACGGACCGCGCACCACGGGCGGCGCGATCAATCTGTATTCGACCCCGATCCCGGATGAGTTTGCCGCGGAGGCGCAGATCCTGTTCGGCTCGGACGATGGCAAGCGTCTTCACGCCTGGGCCGGCGGCCGCGACAGCATCGGTGCAATTGACGCCGGTCTCCTGATTGAAACCTATCAGCATGAAACTGACGGTTTCAAACGTCTCGACGCCGGCGGCGACACAGGGTTTGATATTTCAGATTATGTTGTGAAAGCAGGTTTGTTCACGCAGGACGGCGCCAGCGTGCCGCAAAGCCTCGAGTTCAAATATCAACGCTCTGACGAAACTTCAAACGAGACCTATCTCGGTCTGACGCGCGCTGACTTTTCATCCAATTCTCGTCGGCGTTACAATGGCTCGCAGGAAGATCAGTTCAATGGCGATCATGAGCTGTTCCAACTCAGCTATTACGCTGAATTTACGCCAGACTTGTCTTTGGATGTCATCGCCTATCGCACAGAGTTCGCGCGCGACTGGTTCAAGCTGGAACGGGTTCTAGGCGTTTCAACATCGTCTATCCTTGCTGATCCAATGCTCTACGCCGCAGAGTTTGAGAACATTCTTGCGGCGCCGGGTTTCGTGGGCCCGGATGACGCTTTGGAAATTCGCCACAACGCCCGCGATTATTATGCCCAAGGCATCCAAGGCATTCTGACTTTCAAGACCGCGACCGGCCCGGTCGATCACACTTTTGAAGTGAGTTTGCGCTGGCATGAAGATGAGGTCGACCGGTATCAGAACTTTGAATTCTTCCGCGCTGACAATGGCTCTCTCCTCCGTACGAGCGTCGGCGCCCCCGGCTCCGATTCCAACCGGATTGAAACCGGCGAGGCGCTTGCTGTATTCGTTCAAGACAATATTGACTGGGGACGCCTGCATGCAACGATTGGCGTGCGTCTCGAAGATATTGATCTGGAACGTCTCGACTACGGCAAGGCGGACCCCGGCCGCACTGGCTCCAGCCTGTCGACCCGGGAAAACTCCCTGACTGCTGTTACGCCGGCCTTTGGCGTCGTTTACGACGTCACAGACCAGCTATCTGTTCTGGGCGGGGTCTATCGCGGTTTTGCGCCGCCTTCGCCCGGCAATTCAAACTCCAGCGAAGAGAAATCTACAAACTGGGAGGCTGGCATGCGCTGGGCTGACGGCGCCGTCAGCCTGGAAGCCATCGGATTCTTCAATGACTATGAAAACCTGCTTGGCACTTGCACCGCGTCCACTGGCGGCGGCTGCTCTATTGGCGATCAGTTCGACGGCGGCGATGTGAATGTCTACGGGCTGGAGCTTGTCGCTGCGGCGGATGCAGGCGCCTGGACCGGCGCGCCTTTCGCCATTCCGTTGTCAGCCGTTTACACCTACACCCATGGCGAGTTTCAAACGGCGTTTTCTTCCGGCTATGAGCCCTGGGGCGACGTGAGCGTCGGAGATGAACTGCCTTATCTCGCCGCTCATCAGCTGTTCCTGACGGCTGGCGTGGAAGGAGAAAGTTGGGGCGGCGAAATCGCCATGCTTTATCAGTCGGAACGCAGAACGACCGCCGGGCAAGGCCCGGTCGCCGAGGCGGAAAGGCTCGACGCCCATACCGTGTTCGACCTATCGGCTTATATTGGCATCCTCGACGGCGTGAAATTGCGCGGCAAGATCGAAAATCTATTCGATGAAGACTATATCGCCGCGCACCAGCCAGCCGGGCTGCGCCCGGGCCTGCCGCGCACCTTCTGGGTCGGAGTCGATCTGGCGCTTTGAGGGGAAAAAAGGAAAGGGCCGCCCAGAGGGCGGCCCCGCGATTTCCTCAGCCAAAAGGCCTCAAGATCTCGTCAAATCCGGCGGTCAAACGGCGTTCGAAGGCTGCTCCGAGACGCGTTCTTTCCACAAAGACCTCATTGGCTTTAAGAAATCACTGGACATCGGATCACCTCCTCTCGTTGATTGAAACCTGAAGAGAGCATGACTTGCGCCGCGCCCCATGACAAGGGGGGAAAGGTAAACGCAGTAGTGTTTGTGATAAGTGTTAACGTGCGCCCGCGACGCCAAAAAAAAGCAAATTACAACGTATGCGAATGAAATCGGCCCGGCGCTGAGACCGGGCCGATAACAGTTCTTTTGCGTGACGGCTTACGAAGCCCCTACGCCAATCATCGGCGCGATATAGGGAAGCCATAATACTGAGTAGAAGATTACGACAAAAATGCCGATCGGGCACACCCAGCGGATCAAGAACCGCCAGCGCTTGAACCAGACTTCCGATTTGAATCCGATCGCCTCACGCGCCGTCGACGTCGATACAATCCAGCCAGCAAAGACCGCCGTAATAAAGCCCGCCACAGGCAGGATGATATCGGTTGTCGCCGAGAGGAAGCTCAAAAGCTCCATATTTCTAAAGAGAACGATATCGCCGAATGGATGCCAGGTGTTCCAGAAACTTGACTGGTCCTCTCCATTGGGTCCTGCGGCTGGCACCTGGCTTAAGGCGTTGGCGACGCCAATCAGGAATGCGACAAGGCCAATCCCCCCGGCGGAAAGAATGCGCTGATCGCTTTTCGTTTGTTCGTCGACCCATTTTGTCGATGTCTCCAGAAGCGCGATAGACGAGGTGATGGCCGCAAAAAACGCCAGAAGGAAAAAGGCGAGACCGAAGACGCCGCCCACCGGCATGCCGTGGAAGGCCAGCGGCAGCGTCTGGAACATCAATGTCGGACCGGATCCGGCGGCGAGCCCCATGGCGAAAACTATCGGGAAGATCGCAAGACCGGCCACAATCCCGACACCCGTATCCGCAATGGCGACAAGACGCGCCGAACGCGGCAGGTCCTGATCTTCGCGCATGTAAGCGCCATAGGTCGCCATCAGTGCAGAACCGAGACCGATGGAGAAGAACGCCTGTCCCAGGGCGGCTGAAATCACCGAGCCATCCTGAATGCCGTGCATGAGCCCGCGACGAATGGTGCCGTCGTCCAGCGTGGTGTCGCCAAGACGAACGCCAAGAAGAAAATCCAGCCCCTGCCCCCGGTCACCCGTGGCGAGCGCATAAAAGAACAATACGATTAGCAGAACAAAGAAAGCAGGCATCAGATAGGTCACCGCCGCCTCGATGCCGCCCTTAACGCCCCGCATGACGATGAGAACCGTAATCAGCATGAACAGGCCGTGATAGAAGATCATGCGGGTTGGGTCGTTGAGGAGTTCGCCCAGCTTGGCTCTCACCTCTTCGTCGGTGAGACCGTCAAAGGCTGGCGCAGCCAGCCCCGCGATCCCGTTCGCGCCGATCGACGCAAACAGGTTGCCGCCAATCATGGTCACATAAGCAAGGACCCAGCCGGCGATGACTGAATAAAAGGTTAAGATGATGAAGGCGCCGAGCATCCCGATCCAGGACTGCATACCCCAGAGCGGCGAGCGCCCCTCCGCCTTGGCGATCTTTACGACGCTGCCCACCGCCGACATGCCGCCGCGGCGGCCGATAAACAGCTCTGCGACCAGGACAGGCACCCCGATCAGCGCCACACAGATGACATAGAACAAAACGAAGGCCCCGCCCCCGTTTTCCCCCGCCACATATGGAAAGCGCCAGAGATTGCCGAGACCGACCGATGAGCCGATCGCGGCCATGATAAAGGCGGCCCGGGAGGACCAATGGGCGCCTTCGCCCGCAGTGCCTTGCATAGGTGTTTCCCCTTGAAAATTGTGAACGCCAAGGTGGCGTATTCCGCTATTTTAGACAAATTTTTACGTTTGTTAGCAAATATTGCTCAATCGCCCACCCGTAAAAGGTTGGTCGGGACGCCCATCGGAAGCTTGGACAAGGCGCAGGATAAGCGCCGGACGACGGTTACGGGGAACAGGGACGTTGACGGAAACGCAGGTGAAGCATAGCTCATCCATTGAGATGGACCAGATCGACAGCCTGATTTCGGCGGCTGGCGTTGACGGTACGCGTGCAATTCTCGAAGCTTTTCAACGCTCTACTACCGATCTTTTAAAACTGCTCTCAGATGGCGTTGAAGGCGGCGCCCTTGAGGACGCCTACCGCACCGCACACGCGGTCAAAGGGTCGGCCGCCAATGTAGGCGCGCAGATGCTGGCGGAGACGGCATCTGCGATCGAAAAAGCCTGCCGCGCCGGCGACGCCGCCAGCGCCGCCGCCAAACTGAACGACGCCCAGTCCCATTTCGACCTCTTCTGCGTACATTTCGAAGCGCATCTCGCGCAGTACTAGATTTAGAGTGAATCGCCAGAGCGATACATGTCCTGATCGCGATGGACATGGGCGCTCATCACGAGGCCGAAGCCGGCCATGATGGTCAGCATCACGGTGCCGCCATACGACACGAGCGGCAGCGGCACGCCGACCACTGGCGCAAGCCCCATCACCATCCCGGTATTGATCAGCACATAGAGCGTAAAGGTGGCGACAACGCCCACCGACATCATGCGCGCGAAATGAAGTTTCGACTGCATGGCGATGGAAAGCCCCACGAAAATGACCGCGAGATAAACCAGCAACAAACCGATGGCGCCGACGAAACCGAATTCCTCGCCGAAGACCGTAAAAATGAAGTCGGTCTGCATTTCCGGCAGAAATTTCAACTGCGCCTGCGTTCCTTCCATGAACCCCTTGCCCGTCAACCCGCCTGACCCGATGCCGGTTTTCGACTGCAGCAAGTGATAGCCCTGACCGAGGGGGTCGCGCTCAGGATCGAGGAAGGTAGTGATCCGCTTGAGTTGGTACTCTTTCAGAAAATCAAACCGATATGCAGCGTAACCGCCCGCCACGCCCGCAAGCATGCCAAGAAATCCAATCCGCCACGAAAGGCCGGCGACGAAAATCATGATGGCGCCGGTCGCCGCCAGAAGAAGCGCCGTGCCGAGATCGGGCTGGATGAAGATTAACCCGACGGGCGCGCCAACCATCAGCGCTGGCGGAATAAGATAGAGAATGTGCGAGACCTGTTCGGCGCGCAAGCTGTGATAGTAACGCGCCAAACCAAGAACCAGACCGATCTTCATCGCTTCGGAGGGCTGAAACTGAAGCCCGCCAAACTCGATCCACCGCCTTGCGCCCATATTCACTTCACCGATGAACGGCACCAGCGCCAGCGCGAAGAGCGCCGCAAAATAGGTGGGGTAAGCAAGCGCCATCCAGTAGCGGATCGGCACCATGGCGACGCCCGCAAGAATGCCGAGCGCCGCAAGATAGCGCAGGCCATGCTTTATCGCCCAAGGCTGCCAGTTTCCTTCGGCGACAGAATAAAGCGTGATGACGCCGGCGCCCGCGATCATGCTCAAAAGAATGATGAGCGGCCAGTGCAGTCTTGAAAGCTTGTCCCGTGCGCCTCTGCGACGGCCGGGAAGAATAATTGATGACACGCCTATCCCTCCCTTACGCCGGATGCGCGCGCAAGGCTGCGCGGATCAAGAGGAGTGCGCGACGCGGGATCTTTTTCCGCCACCGCTTTCATAATATCGCGCGCTTTCGGGCCCGCCGCCCGCGCGCCGCCAATGCCGTGCTCAACGACGACAGAACAGGCATAGCGCGGGTTTTCAAAAGGCATGTAACTGACAAATAGCGCATGGTCGCGGCGCGCCCAGGGCAAGTCTTCCGGCTTGGCGAGACCGCGGGCGCGGTCTTCCGCTGTAATCGCATAAACCTGGCTCGTGCCAGTTTTCCCCGCCATTTGCCAGTCGGGATCGTCAAGGCGCGAGCGCGCCGCCGTGCCATACTCATTGGTGACGGCGTTCATGCCGGCGCGGACAACGGCGAGATAATCCTGATCCACATCGATCAGCGGCGCTTCCGGCGCGGGTAGAATGAGATCGCCGACAGCGCGTACAAGGCGTGGGCGCACCGCCTTCCCGGTGGCGACGCGCGCGGACATCACCGCAAGCTGCAAGGGCGTCGAGGTGACATAACCCTGACCGATGATGCAGGACAGCGTCTCACCCTGGAACCATGGCTGCTGCGCCGGGTTGCCAGCAAAATATTCGCGCTTCCAGTCGCGGTCAGGCACGACGCCGCGCTGCTGGCCGGGAATGCCGAGTTCGTAGGTCTGACCCAATCCGAACTTGCGCGCCGTGTCCGCAAGCAGGTCGATCTCCAATGTTTTGGCGATGTCGTAATAAAAGACGTCACAAGAATGTTTGAGTGAGTCCTTCATATTCATGCGGCCGTGACCGCCGCGTTTCCAACAGTGGAAATAGCGATTGCCATACCAAATCCGGCCAGGACAATGGACGCTGTGGCTTGGCTTCACGCCGGCGCGCTGCGCGGCGATGGCGGAGATAACCTTGAAGGTCGAGCCTGGCGGGTAAACACCCGACAAAGGCTTGTTCAGCAGAGGCTTGTAGGGGCTCGCATTGAGGTCTTTCCAGAGATCCGGATCGATGCCTACATTGAAGTCATTGGGGTTAAACGCCGGCGTCGACGCGAGCACGAGAATATCGCCGGTGACAACATCCATCACCACGGCCGCCGCGCTCTGAACATCCTGACCGACGCCCGGCGTCGGCTCGGCCAGCACCTTCATGGTGTGCGCCTGCAACTCTGAATCAATAGTCAGCGTCAGCGTGCGTCCCTGCACCGGCGGTACGGCGCTATCGGTCATTTCCTCAATGACGCGCCCATGAGCGTTGATCTTGACGTTCATGGCGCCGGCCTCGCCGCGCAGCTCGTCTTCATAGGTGCGCTCAAGGCCCTCTCGGCCAACCTTGAAGCCCGGCTGACGCAGCAAGAGCCGTTCTTCATCGTTTTCCTGAGAGGCGAGATCGCGCTCGGTGACTGCGCCCACATAGCCGATCACGAAAGCCGCATCCGCGCCGTAGGGGTAATCACGCGTCTCCCCCACATCAGGCAGGACACCTGACAGATGCGGCAACTCAAAATTGAGTTTGGAAAAATCTTCCCACGGCAAATTGTCAGCGATCTGCACCGGCGTGAAGGCGCCGCGACGACGAATTTCACGCATAATCCGCGCGCGCTTGTCCTCGCTAACCGGAGTGATCTTGTCGATCTTGTCGAGGATCGCATCGACGTCTCTGGCCTGCTCGGGCACCAGAAGTACGCGGAAATTCTTGCGGTTTGACGCAAGCGGTCCGCCAAAGCGATCGACAATCTCACCGCGCAAAGGCGTCAGCACCCGCCGGTTGAACTGGTTCTCCTGCGCAAGGTCGAGATATTTCTGATGGTCCGAAATCTGGAGCTGATAAAGCCGCGCCGCAATCCCGCCAAAGAGCAGGCTAACGCCGCCGCCGAAGAGGACGGTGCGGCGCGAGACCGTTTCCTGACGTTCCGGATCATGAGCGTTTACGCCAGCCATGACCTAGACCTCCACCAGAACGCGGCGGTGCAGCTCGCCAAAGGCAACGCCGAACAACGGATAAATCGCCGCCGTCGCCGCCAACTGCAGCATGAGAAAACGTAGAGGCAATAACTCGCCGGACATGAGACTCATCACAAGCCACAAGATAAGCCCTGCGCCGAGCGCTGCAAAGGCGAAACCGATCCAGACGACCTTTTGTTCGCGGCCCAGAAAATAGGCGCGCTGCGACATCACAATAAATTGCGTAATAAGGTAAACCGCCGGCCACAGCCCCAAAGGCCCGCCGGTTAACAGATCCTGTAAAAGCCCGACCAGAAAGACGCTCAGGGGCGGCAGGTAATCAGGTCCATAGACCGACCAGAAAAAGACAATCACGAGCGGGATGATGGGGGTCGGCGCAACACCCTCGAAAAGCCGCACAGGCGCAGCGAGAATAAGAACCCCGAGCACGCCAAGAAGGGTTGGCGCCGCCGCTTTGAAAAGCCGGAAAAGATTTTCCGCGCGATAGCCCATCAGGCTTAACCCTCCGCCGGCGTTTCAGACGCGGCGTCCGTTTCCCCGTCTTCGGGGTCTCCGGCCGCAGCCTCATCTTCCGAAGTGACGGGGTCCACGACCGGGAAAGCGTAATTGATGACCCGCACCATGCGCGTGCGGGCGTAATTGGCGTAAAGGTCGACCGCAATGTCGCCGCGGTTTTCCCCGGTGACGACGCCGACGGGCAGCCCGCGCGGCAAGGCGCCGCCGGCGCCTGACGTCAGCACCCGCTGTCCTGGTTCCGGTTCAATATCGTCGGCGCTCGCCGTAAAACTGATGACGGGCTGCGCACGGGTGTTGCCGACAAGAATGCCCTCAACATCTGCATCTTCTATATAAACGGGAATGCGGCTTTGAATGTCGGTCAGAAGAAGAACGCGCGAGGCGCCCCCGCCAGCTTCAACGATGCGGCCGACCAGGCCGTTTTCGTCAACCACCGCCTGACCCACCTCAACATTATTGGCGCGCCCGGCGTTGACGATCATGGAACGCGCAAAGGCGTCATTGGATTCGCCGATAACAAAGGCGCTGATGGGCTGGGCTTGCGGCGGCGCAGCGTAACCTTGCAGCGCTTCAAAAGTCGCGATGGTTTCCCGCAGCTCGAGCGCTTCATTCATCCACTGGCGCAGCTCGGCGTTTTCTTCGCGTAGCGCCTTATTCTGCTCCATGACGTTGAAATAATCGCCGACCGAGCCGACGACGCCATTCACATAAGAGATCGGGCCGGAAAAAAGCGTCAGGACGGGCGACGCCACATCCATGACGCCTTCACGCGCTTTTTTAAAAACCGACGCCTGCGCCGAGTAGAGGCTCGACAACAGCAAAAGCACCGAAACGAGAATGAGCAATACGAGGACGAAGCGGGAATGCGCTTTCCGTCCCAGCCCTTCCCTACGGTCCTGCCCGAGAAATTCCATGCCTAGCGAACGTATTCCGTTTGGTCGCGCCGTTCCCGCTCGCTAAAATCAGGGGACGCGCCCTAGATTGCGGAAGAGAGAACGCCGCGCATTGCTTTCGTGTTTTCAAGCGCCGCGCCGGTGCCGAGCGCCACGCAAGAGAGCGGGTCGTCAGCTACGGAAACCGGAAGACCGGTTTCATCGCGCAGCACCTGATCGAGATTCTTGAGGAGCGCCCCGCCCCCAGTCAACATAATTCCGGTGTCGACAATATCGGCGGCGAGTTCCGGCGGCGTCGCCTCGAGGGCGACTTTCACTGCTTCAATGATGGCGCTCACAGGCTCTGCAAGGGCTTCGGCGACCTGCGCCTCGCCAATGCGAACTTCCTTCGGAACGCCATGCATCAAATCACGGCCCTTGATCTGAATGGTCACGCCCGACCCTTCGGTCGGGATCATGGCCGAGCCAACCTCTTTCTTGATCCGCTCCGCCGACGCTTCGCCAATCAGGAGGTTATACATACGGCGGATGTAACCGACGACCGCGTCGTCCATTTTGTCGCCGCCAACGCGCACCGAGCGTGAGTAGACGATGCCGCCAAGCGACAGAACCGCAACCTCGGTGGTGCCGCCGCCAATATCGACGACCATGGAGCCCGTCGGTTCAGTGACGGGAAGCCCGGCGCCAATCGCGGCGGCCATGGGCTCTTCGATAAGTTCGACTTTGCGTGCCCCGGCGGAGAGCGCTGATTCCTGAATGGCGCGGCGTTCAACCGCCGTAGCGCCCGACGGAACACAGACGACAATGCGCGGGGATGCAAACGAACGGCGGTTATGCACCTTGCGGATAAAATGTTTGATCATCGCCTCGGCGACTTCGAAGTCGGCGATGACGCCGTCGCGCATGGGGCGGATCGCCTCGATCTCGCCCGGGGTGCGGCCCAGCATTTCTTTTGCTTCGTTGCCGACGGCGCGAACAATCTTTCGCCCCTGTCGGGTCTCGATGGCGACGACGGAAGGCTCGTTCAGCACGATCCCCCGGCCTTTGACATAAACGAGGGTGTTGGCCGTACCGAGGTCTATGGCCATGTCCGCGGAAAGCATGCCGAACAAAGTGGAAAGCATTGGGCTGGTCCTATTCGTGGGTACTGAAATTCACGGACGGTCTTATCCTTAATGCGTTCCTAAATCGTCAACAAACGCCGGAAACGTGCGGCTTTTGCTGTTGCGCCCATACTGGCCCGTTTACGCTCTACCAAGATTCTTTACCCCGCGCAGACATTCCTTAATAAACATTTTCCCGCTTTCTGAGCCGCCGGTAGACCCAGCGCATCAGCAGCAAGAACGCCAACCAGCCGAGAATGACCAGCACGATCAGCCCCAAATCACGGGGGTCCCGGCTGGTGAAGAAGCTAAGAACATTATTCATTTCGGCCTGAAGCGCACTCGGATCCGGAAAAAAGGCGGACAAAACAGCGATCAATGCGATTTTCGGGATGATGCCGATCCCTGTGCCCGTCCAGAATTTCCATAAGGGGATATGCGCAGCCCCCGCGGCTGCATTGACGACAATGAAGGGCGCTGACGGCACCACACGCACCAGCCCGCTCGCCAGAACGCCATGATTGCCGATAAAATCTATCGTGCGCTGGACCCTGTCGCTGCCGATTCGGTTCACCCAGCGCCCCCCGAGAAAGTGACCAAGGGCGAAAGTAAGGGTCGCGCTCGCCATGGTCGCAATCCAAGAATAGATAGCGCCGTTTTTCGGCCCGAAAACGATCACCGTCACGGTGATGAGACCAATCTGGGGAAAACCGGTCAGCGCCAGGAAGGCGAAGATCGAAATCACCCCAAGCACCGCCCAGCGCGATTCCGCCGCCTTCATTAAAAGCCGGCTCAGCTCTCCGTCCTGCTCGAGATTGAGCCATTGCTGGCCATAGGCGAGCATCAAAATGACGAAAGCCAGAAGAAAAAGAGATACCGCCAGGGAGGTGATCGCCTTGGCGTCCATGGATGTTAAAAAGCGCCCCAATCGGCGCAGAAACTCGACCATACCCTTAAGGGTCCCGCTTTACGCTGAACCGGCCTTAGCGCTCCCCGCCTACCGATGTTGCCTGGCTCTACGGCTAGTTTGGCGCGCCCGGCCGAATCCGGATCAGGCGCTAGTTTACCTATTCGTCCCGCCATCTCCATCCCCGGGCGAGAGGCTTTTAGAGTGTGATTTAATAACGCCACGCGCCAATAAATGCAATCTGGCGTTAACCCATTCCCGACTGTTGATTTGATCTTTCGACGCCGAAACGTCAGCATAGGGGTGGGGAAAAAGCGGTGCTATGCGTCGCTGAATGGCGGGGAGAAATCCGATGCGTTTCCGGCTGATTGTCTGGCTGCTTTTATTCGTTCTGGGTCTTTTTGTGGGCGACCGCTACGGCCTGCCCGGCTGGGCGCGCAGCCTTACCGATCAGGGATTTTCATCGGTTGAAAGCTGGTTCGGGCAGCTGGACGAGCCAATCCCCGTCGCTGAAGAAGACGAGGACAGTGAAGCCGCATCAGAGGAAGAAACAGCCAGCCCCGATGTGACGCCGCCAGCGTCCACGCCCGCGCCGGCTTCCAGCGATCTCGGCGACACCGCGAACGCCAGTCTGCGCATGAACGATGCGGGCCTGAAAATAATCGAAGACAGCGAAGGGCTTCGCCTTGAGGCCTACAATGCCGGCGGGCACTGGCTGATCGGCTATGGCCACAGCCGTACGGCGGAAGCCGGCATGACCATCACTGAAAGCCAGGCTAAACAATTGCTCCGCGAAGACGTGCGCACCTCAGAAGACGCTGTAAAAAGAATGGTGCTGGTTCCGGTCAATGAAAACCAGTTCTCCGCCATGGTCTCGCTCGCCTACAATCTGGGCGAAGGCGGGTTTTCAGGAACGACGGTCCTGGAAAGGATCAACGCTGGCGATTACCAAGGGGCGGCGGATGGTTTTCTCCTTCACGACCGCGCCCGCATCAACGGCGAATTGCAATCTGTTCCGCACCTGACTGAGCGACGGGAGAAAGAACGCGCGTTGTTTTTGACGCCCGCTTAATCAGCCGGTTCAGGCACAGGGCTTTGATTGCCAATATCGACGATGAACTTCCAACCATCGGCGTCCTTGCGCCAAATGGAAACATATTTTCCGTATGAGGACGTTTCACCGTCTTCACCTTGCGCCGTGAAGACGTAGGTTCCCCATGTATAGCCGAAATCGCCGCTCGACGCGGCGGCGCCGTCCATAGGCGTCCAGTCAAGCATTGCGCCCTCGGGCCAGCCGGCGAATCTTTCAACAAGCTTGTCGCGTCCCTGATAAGGCGCTCCGCCCTCGGGAAACATACGCACGTCATCAGACGCATAGGCGGCGAAGGCTGCGGGAACGCCATCGGACTTCGCCATCGCAGCGAAGGCGCGATCGGCGCTTAGCATATCGTCGACAGGGCCTGCCAACGCAGCTGAGAGTAGCGTGGCGGCTGATATTGTGGCGGCGAGAATTTTTTTCATAACAGAACCCCTCTGCTCACTGATTACAGGATAACTCTATCCCGGCTCAGCTGGGCCTCACTTTCCAGTGATGTCCAACATTTCTATTACACGCGCTTCAGCCTCTTCTGCCGTGGCCGCGCGCGGCCAGTCCGGCGCCTGATTGCGAAACCAGGTGAGCTGGCGTTTGGCGAAACGCCGTGTGTTCTGCTGCAAGGCTTCCAGCGTTGTTTGCTTGTCCATTTCACCGCGAAGCATGGCCGCAATCTCCGGAACGCCAAGCGCCTTCATGACCGGCAAGGCGGGATCAAGATTGCGTCTAATAAGCGCTCGCACTTCTTCGATCGCGCCTTCCTCCATCATCGCCGCCGCGCGCGCATCGCAACGCGCATAAAGAACATCCCGCGCAGGCTCGATGACTATCCGCGCGTCCACGGCCTCAATCAGCGGCTCCCGAGGCTGCGCCTGATGCCAAGACAGGGGCTTGCCTGTCGCCGTGAACACTTCCCAGGCGCGCATCAACCGCTGACTGTCCCCCGCCGGCAAGCGCGCCATAGCAGGGTCTTGCGCCACTACCTCGTCGCGAAACGCCCCCGCCCCCAATTCATCGCGCCGGGCCTTGGCCAACATCCGCACCTCATCGGGAGTTTCCGGCACGGGCGACAAGCCGTCTTCCAGCGCACGGAAGTAAAGGCCTGTCCCCCCGCAGATAAGTGCAACTTTTCCGTGTGCTGCGCATTTGCCTAGCGCAGACTTGGCGAGCCGCGCCCAGCGTCCGGCGGAACACCGCTCCGACGCATCCAGTGCGCCATAAAGATGGTGCGTCGCTATGGCCTCATCTGAAGCTGTTGGACGGGCTGTTATGACATTCAAATCATCGTAAACTTGCATTGCATCAGCGTTGATGATTTCGCCGTCAAGGGCTCCGGCGAGCGCTAACGCCGCCGCCGACTTGCCGCTGGCAGTCGGCCCGGCAATAAAAATGAGACCCGGCTTAATCACGGTTCAAAGTCCGTATCAGTATGAAGTTTGTTTTATCGCTCATCGCCAATCCGTCAAAAACGTCCATCGACTCGGGCCTGATTGACGAATTCATAAACGCGCTCGGCCCCTACGCTGACGCGGAGACGTCCACAAAAGAGTTAGCGCCCGGCGAAGCTTATGACATAGCCCTGACCGAGCATCCAAGACCGGATTTCCTCCCCCGTATCGAGGCTGTCGCAATTCGCGCGCGCATGGACGCCAATATCATTCCGGCCGACAACCGCCGTAAAAAACTCCTGATCGCAGATATGGATTCCACCATTATCCAGCAGGAGTGCATCGATGAACTGGCGGAGTTCGCCGGCAAACGGGCGGAAATCTCCGACATCACCGAACGGGCGATGCGCGGCGAACTCGACTTTGAAGGCGCGCTTAATGAGCGTGTCGCCATGCTAGCAAACCTGCCCGAAACTGTGCTCGAAGAAACCTTTGAAAAACGTCTTACCCTGACGCCGGGCGCTGATGTTCTTGTTAAAACCATGAACGCCAATGGGGCCGTCACTGCTCTTGTCTCCGGCGGCTTTACTTATTTTACCGCACGCATCGCGCAGCGCGCGGAGTTTCAACGTCAGCAGGCGAATGAATTGCTGATCGAAAACGGAAAGCTCACCGGAAAAGTTAAGCAACCGATTTTAGGCCGCGCCGCCAAACAGGAAGCGCTGGAAACCATCGCAGCGGAAAACGACATCGCCTTGAGCGAAACCATGGCCGTGGGCGACGGCGCCAACGATCTTTCCATGCTGTCCCGCTCGGGTCTCGGCGTCGCCTTTCACGCCAAGCCGGCCGTCGCGCAGTCAGCGGAAACGCGTATCCACTACGCGGATCTGACCGCCCTGCTCTATCTGCAGGGCTATTCAAAATCGGAATTTACAGCCTGAAACCTTACGGGCGGAGCGACTCGTAAAACAACAGATCGCCGCGCTGCACATAGATTTGCACAGGGCCGCTGTTGAGATTTCTCAGCTTGCCGAGCTTATCAACCGCCGTTGACGGGCGCGTGATCCGCTCCCAGCCGATTTCGAGAATGACATCGCCTGGCTGAAGCACGATCGCCGCCGCGCTTTCCGGATCGACAGCCGTAACGACAACGCCCTGAACCGTCGGCGGCAATCCGTATGCCTGACGAATGTCATCCGTCGGCTCCTGCAGCGTCAGACCGGACCCGCGCGCCGCGTTGGCCGGCAAAATGCTCGAACCCCCATTGGCGGCCAGCATGCGGGTTTCGCGGCGGTCAACGCGCACGCGCACTGTCACCCGACGTCCATCACGCAGAACCTCCATCGGCACGGTTGTGCCAATCGGGGTGTCGGCGACGGCGCGGGTCAGATCCCGCACGCTTTCAATCTCACGACGATTAAACAGAAGAATGACGTCATTGGGTTCCAGCCCCGCATCCGACGCGGGACTGTTCGGGCGCACCACCGTCACGATGGCGCCTTTCGGCGTGCGCAAATTCATCGATGAAGCCAGCTCCGGCGTCACGTCATCAATAGAAACCCCGAGCCATCCACGGCGTGTTTCGCCGTAATTCAAAAGCTGGCTGACAACCGTCTCGGCAAGATCAGCGGGAACAGCAAAGCCAACGCCAACCGATCCGCCTGTCTGCGAATAAATCGCCGTGTTCACGCCAACGACCTTGCCGCTCATGTCAAAAAGCGGGCCGCCGGAATTGCCGCGGTTAATTGCAGCGTCGGTCTGAATGAAGTCGTCATACTGACCGGAGTTGATGTCGCGGTTGCGCGCCGAAACGATGCCGACTGTGACGGTGCCGCCAAGGCCGAACGGGTTGCCGATAGCGATCACCCAGTCGCCTACCCGCGCCGCGTCAGAATTGCCGAAATCGACATTGGGAAACTTGCCGCCGCCTTCGAGCTGCAGAACAGCGAGATCGGTTTCGCGGTCGCGGCCCTTCACGACCGCCGTAAACTCACGCCCGTCATGGAGCGTCACCGTAATATTCTCGGCGTTATCGATGACATGATTGTTGGTGACGACAATCCCTGACGCGTCAATGATAAAGCCGGAGCCGAGCGACACGGCGGGCTGGTCAAATTTACGCTGAAGCGGCGCAAGCTCGCCGCTGGCGCGGCCGCTGCGAGAACGCTGGGCGGAGGAGATGTTCACCACCGCCGGCGTTAGCGCTTCGGCAAGATCTGCAAAACTGTCTGGCGCCCCGCGCGGCGCGGCCTGAACCGCTTGCGCGGTCATCATTACGCCCGCCGCCATAACGCCAGCCACAAGCCCCCGAACCACGCCCAAACGAGCCATATCCGCCTCTATCTTTCCCCGGAACCAAACCTTTAGATTGAACAGGTTAACGCAAAGCCGCCCGCCCGCAAATCACCTTGCGGGCGGGCGGGGCAAATTCGTTTCAATTTGACCGCAAAGAATCGCGCCTTACTGACGAGATCCCTGCAAGTTATTGAAATAACGGAAGAATTCGCTCTCCGGCGACAGCAGGATCGTGGTGTCGCCTTTTTTCATGGATTGCTCATAAGCCAAAAGTGAGCGGTAGAAGGCGAAAAATTCCGGATCCTTACCGTAAGCAGCGGCGAAAATAGCGTTTCGCTCCGCATCGGCGGCGCCCCGGACAGTCTGCGCCTCTTCTTCGGCCTGTGCCTTGATTTCAATGACCTGACGGTCGGCCTGGGCGCGGATCTGATTCGCCCGCTCATTACCTTCGGAACGGTATTGCTGGGCGAGCTGGTTACGCTCGGCGATCATGCGCTGGAACACCGCTTCGGAGTTCGTTTGCGGAAGATCGGCGCGGCGAATTTTCACGTCAACGATGTCGACGCCGAGCGGACGCGCGGACTGCGTCAATTGCTCCTGAATGCGCCGCATCAATTCGCTGCGCCGTTCAGAAATGATTTCATCCACAGTGACAGAGCCAAGCACAGCGCGCAGCGAGTCGTTTAGCTGGTTGCTGAGGCGCTCCTCGCCTCTTTGTTCGGTGCGCACCGATTGATAAAACAACAGCGGATCGACAATGCGATAGCGCGCGAACGCATCGACGATCAGACGTTCCTGATTGCGCGCGATAATTTCAGTCTGTTCCTGTTCCAGATGGCGGTTGCGCCGGTCGATAAAATCGACGCTTTCCGCAAATGGAACTTTGAACTTAAGACCCGCCTCCTGATACTGGCTTTTCGGTTCGCCAAAGCGGAACACGAGCGCCGAATGTGTTTCAGGAACGATGAACGCCGAATTGACGACAATCACCAGCAGAATGAAAATAAAGAAACCGATTAACGGCAATGGAAGCCTGCTCATCTTAATTTGCTCCTTGCTGTTGGCGGCGGACCTCATTGAGGGGCAAATATGGCACCACCCCTGAGCCGGCGTCTTCGTCGATAATAATCTTGTCGACGTCTCCGAGAACTTTTTCGACCGTTTCCAGATACATGCGCTGGCGCGTCACTTCAGGCGCCTGTGCGTATTCTGAATAGATCTCATTAAAACGAGCGGCTTGACCGCGGGCGTCCGCGGTGCGTTCGGCCGCATAGGCACCCGCTTCTTCCAGAATGCGCTGCGCCTGGCCTCTCGCTTCCGGCACGACCCGGTTCGTGTACTGACGAGCCTGCTGGATCACAGTCGCCTGGTTTTGTTCGGCCGCCTGAACATCGCGAAAAGCTTCGTTCACTTCATTAGTAGGCGGTTCGGCGAGCGTCAGGTTGACCCGTTCGATCTGGATGCCGGCTTCATAGGAGTCCAGGGCGGTTTGCATCAGCTCGCGGGTCTGCGATGCAACCTCAGTGCGCCCTTCCGTTTGCACAAAGTCGAGCGTATTGCGCCCCACAACTTCACGCATGGCCGCTTCTGCGGTCATTCTGACAAGCGCTTCGGGATCATCGATGTTGAAGGTGTATTGCGCGACGCCCGGCATTTCCGCGCCCTGCTCGGGCACCAGATCGGACTTGATCTTCCACTGAACGGTAAAAGCAACGTCAACGATGTTTTTATCGCCAGTCAGCATCAAGCCGGGTGAGAGCTGGCCGCCGCGGCGGCCGGTCGCCGGAACCGGCATGTCGCGTACAGATAGCGCCTGCTGCTTTCGCACGTTCTGAATAGGCGCCGGAATATGCCAATGAAGGCCCGGGCTTTTCACCTCCTCATAATTGCCAAAGGTGGTGACGACAGCGAGTTCGTCTGACGCTACCTGATAAACACCGGTGAAAAGCCATAAACCTACCAGACCGGCGGCGATGAGGCCGATCACGCCCTTATTGGGCGGCATCATGCCGCCACTGCCAGATCCGCCCGGCCCGCCGCGGCCGCCGCGTGGGAAAGCGCGTTTCAAACGCTGACGCGAGGCCTGAAGCAGGTCCTCAAGATCGGGGGGCTCGCCGCCGCCGCGTCCCCCTCCGTTATTGGGACCGCCATTGCCGCCACGGGGCGGCTGTCCCCAAGGTCCGCGGCCGCCGCCGCGATTACCGGAATTGTCTTGCCAGGGCATTCAAGCCTCTCTCTCATGAAGAATTCGCGCCACTCAGCCGTTTGTCAGGCGGGCGCCGGTGGAAGAACCAGATTTGCGTCGTATATATGTTACCGATTCCGCCGGGCGCAACGCGCCCGGTGCGTTTTTTTAAAGGATTTCAAAGGGTATCCTCTGTGTCTGGCAGCCTCATTCTGCGCGTACGCGCCGCTCTTTCCGCCATTAAGGACCCCGCCTCCGGCCGTAATATCATCGCCTCCGGCGCTGTGAGCGGTCTTTCGGCGGATGAGGACGGCAAGGTGCGCTTTACGCTTGAGGTCCCGGATGGGGACAGACGCGCCGCGGAAGCTCTCCTCAAGGCGGCTGAGGACGCCGCCGCCGCCGCGCCCGGCGTAACTGGCGTTTCGGCTGTTGCGACTGCTCACAGCGCGGCCAAGCCCCAGCAGCCTGCGAAAGGCGGCCATGACAATCCGTTTGGCCTCAAGCAAAAACCGCGGATTGAAGCCGCCGGCGACCAGCTTGCCGGTGTAAAGTCGATGATCGCCATCGCCTCAGGCAAGGGCGGCGTCGGCAAGTCCACCGTGGCGGCCAATCTGGCGGTTGCGCTTGCCGCGCGCGGGCTAAAGACCGGCCTCCTCGACGCCGATATCTACGGACCGTCTTTGCCGACACTCTTCGGCATCGATGGCAAGCCGCAAATGCGGGATAACAAGATCGTGCCGTTCGAAAAATTCGGCGTCAAACTCATGTCCATCGGCTTTCTTCTCGATCCGGACCAGGCCGTCGCCTGGCGCGGCCCCATGGTGATGGGCGCGCTCAGGCAATTGATGAGCGATGTGGACTGGGGCGACCTCGACATCCTTCTCGTCGACACGCCGCCGGGCACTGGTGACGCGCATATTTCTCTCATCCAGTCGAAAAAACTTTCTGGCGCGGTCATCGTCTCGACGCCGCAGGAAATGGCGCTGGCTGACGTGCGGCGCGGCGTCCAGCTCTTTCGCCAGACAGAAACGCCCGTCATTGGCGTTATTGAAAATATGGCGTGGCTCGAAGGCCCCGGCGGATCAAAACAGTTCCTGTTCGGCGAAGGCGGCGCAGAGCGGGCTGCAAACGATCTCGGCGCGCCTTTTCTTGGCGCGGTGCCGCTATATCCCGACTTGCGTCAGGCGTCTGATGACGGATTGCCGGTCGCAGCAACCGATCATGCCGCGGCGACAGCATTCGATCAGCTGGCGGATCAAATTGCGAAATTTGCAGGGCTTGCGTAAGCGCGCCTTACTGCGCTGGATCGGCCGTCGTGTGATCGTGCACGATCTTCCATGAGCCTGCGTCGCGGCGCATCACCAACGAAAAAGCGCCGCTTGACGTTTCGCTGCTGCGCGCGAGATTGAACCGCCCGGTGACAATGGCGACATCATCGGTGATGAGCCTGACTTCAAGCTTGTCGAAACCAAGCTGGCCGAGTCCCTCCCCACCGGAATAACGATCACGGTATCGCTTCATGGTGGCGTTCCAGCCTCTGGTCACATTGACGCCGGAAACGAATTTCAGATCATCGCTCTTCCAGTAGGAACTCATGAAGCCATCGAGATCGCCTTCATTCCATGCAGCGGCCTGCGCCATCAGCGTCGCCCGGACAACGTCGGCGGGTTCGCGCAATTGCGATGACGAAGCGGCTTTCTCCGGCTGCGGCGCAGGCGCCGGACTTTGCGTTGCGGCAGGCTTTTTCGGTTCAGGCGCCGGTTCGACGACGGTTTCTGGCTGTGGCGCAGGCTCTTGAACGCTGGCCTGCGTCACCGCCGTCGCCGGACGCGGGGCGTCCGGTTCAGCGCCAACCAGACGGCCGACAGGTGAAGCTTGCGGACGCGCCGGCGGCTCGGCGTGCTGCGCCACCAATTGCGCCGGGCCCGTGGCGGCCTCCTCAACTGGCGGCTGCGCCAGAATTTTGCTCATTTCATCTTCAAGGCTCACGGAAGCTTCCGGCGCTTCCGCTTGTTTTACAGCCGCAGGTTCAACAGCCTGCGCAAGTTGCTGAGGCTCGACTTGCGAAGCCGCGGGGGCGATGTCGGGGGCGGCGGCCGGCTCATCCACGGGCGCTTGTGCAGCCGCAACCGGCGCCGGAGATGGCTGGGGTTGGGGCGCAACCTCGGCTGCGGGCCGCTTGGCGTCTACAACATAGTCGGAAGTCGGCGCAGCGTCGGCGCGCAAGGCGGGCGCCGTCTGCAGGCAGGTAAATCCCGAAAGCGCGAGACGCTTCGTCATTTCTTCGGCTTTGCGGGAACAGAAACTATCGGAATTATCGGCATGGTAGGGAACTGAAACATTGGACCCGCCCCCACGCGTATATCGCACATCGCAGCTCTGGCCGACTGTGCCCGGCGAGATTACTTCGATCACACGGGCGTCGTCGCCGCGGGTGCAGGTGGTTTTCGCCGCCGCGCTTTCGACCGCGCCCATTGCAGCCAGCAAGATCACCATCGCCGATGCTGATGCCGCCCGTTTCATGTCCCCCTCCTCGCTTTCCTTCGGATATCGCCCGGCAATGCCGAAACCGACAGGCGCCAAGACTAAGCCATAAGGCCTGCCAGTTGGAGCCTAAACACGGGTTATTGCCCATTCTATCGCTTAAGCCGTGAATCCGGGGTCGCCAAAATCCTTAAAAATTACCGCTCTTTGGACGGGATTCGGGACTTCCGGTCCAGAATGACAAATTCGCAAGCATGCGAATTTCGACCGGTTTCAGGATCAACAATCTGGCCGACAGGCCGAATCAGTTCGCTGTTGTAGTCGACAATTTAGCCCGGTGCTCGTGCATACCAGCTGAACTCGGAATCTTTCGACCAACGCCTTTTTCTTCACAATACTCGTAGTATGTGCAGTTATGTTCATTGTTTTCATCAGCCGCACATTGACCGATGAGTTGAACCGAGAACAACGGGAATTTGTCCTCTCTTGGGAAAGTGGCATCCCCATCAACTTCTGCCTCAACTACGGTGAGATAAATCTTTGAACAGGACGAGACGAAAGCCTCGAATATTTCTTGGCCGCCCGCGACTATTACTTCTTTTTCTGCACCTTCCAAAGAGGAATTATCCAAAAAGGCATTGGCAGTTCGCACGGCGTCACCAATTGTCGTTACAGCTCTTACGTTCTGGTAGCCCTGAGAATTTATATTCTTGGCGAATTCAGAGTTACGTGTAAGCACAATTGAAAGCCTACCAGTTAGTGGTGCTCCAATAGACTCAAAAGTCCGCCGTCCGATTATCACTGGCTTTCCAAGAGTAGTATTCTTGAACCGTTTCAAATCATCTTGTTGCCTCCACGGTAATTCGTTACTGCACCCTATGGTGTAGTTTCGAGAACGGGCAACAATGAGTGCAATTGGATAATCAGACAGATCTCTGTAGACGTCTGCTTGGGCCGCCGCTACCATATATGGGGTCCGCCTATGTCTTTCCCTCTAAATAGGGTATCTATCTATGTTAAGATTCTATTAACGGCGCTAGGCCTTTTTTTCTACAGGCCGTCAGTATCGCACGCTGCGGCAAATCATACCGCTTTTTTAAAAAAGACAGTCTGATTAATGCCGCTGAGTTACTCGCCTTTTGCCAGGCTCTCAAGCGGCGCGCCCGTAAGGCGATATACCGTCCACTCATCCATGGGAGCAGCGCCAAGAGATTTATAAAAAGCAATAGACGGTGCGTTCCAGTCGAGGACCGACCATTCCATTCGCCCGCAATTATTTTCGAGCGCAACCTGCGCCAGCGCCGCCAGCAGCGCCTTGCCGGCGCCGCAGCCGCGCGCGCTTTCACGCACAAAAAGGTCTTCGAGATAAAGCCCGTGTTTTCCCAGGAAAGTCGAAAAGTTGAAGAAATAAAGCGCAAATCCGACCGGCCCGCTGTCATCTTCTGCAATGAGGGCGAAAGCTTTCGGCGCATCGCAAAAGAGCGTGGCGGTCAGATGCGCCTCTGTCGCGACAACTTCATGAGAGAGCTTTTCGTATTTTGCGAGGTCGCGAATAAAGCTCAGGATCAGGGCTTCATCGCCCGGAGCGGCGCGCCGGATATTCATGCTCATACGGCGACCGGCGCCTTGATATGGGCCTGCGCCTCATAATCTTCGATCGCGATATCCTCATAACGGAAACCGAAAATGTCCTTGACCGACGGGTTGAGAACGAGCTTTGGCAACGGTCCGGGCTCGCGCGTCAGCTGTTCACGCGCTTGGTCCACATGGTTCGAGTATAAATGCGCATCGCCAAGCGTGTGAACAAAGTCGCCCGGTTCAAGATCGCAAACCTGCGCAACCATAGCGGTCAGCAACGCATAGGACCCGATATTGAAAGGCACACCGAGAAAAACGTCGCCGGACCGCTGATAAAGCTGACAAGACAGCCGTCCATCCGCGACGAAAAACTGAAACAGGCAGTGACAGGGCGCGAGCGCCATCTGTCCAAGATCAGCCGGGTTCCATGCGCTCACGACAAGGCGGCGTGAAGATGGATTGGTTTTGATCTCATTCACTACCCATTCGATCTGATCGATCGCGCGACCGTCGGGCGCCGCCCATGACCGCCACTGACGCCCGTATACAGGGCCGAGGTCGCCGTTTTCATCGGCCCATTCATCCCAGATCGAAACGCCGTGTTCTTTCAGGTAGCGAATATTGGTGTCGCCGGAGAGAAACCACAAAAGCTCGTGGATGACTGACTTGGTGTGGAGCTTTTTTGTCGTCAAAAGCGGGAAGCCCTCGGCGAGATCGAACCGCATCTGGTGGCCGAAGACGGCGCGCGTGCCGACGCCGGTGCGGTCGAGCCGCGCATCGCCCGCCTCGAGAACCCGGCCCAAAAGGTCAAGATACTGTCGCATATACGCTGCGAATCTCCTGTTTCCGGCGCAGTGTAACGTCTGCAGCCCCGCGGCCAATGGCGCTTTTTCCCCGGCGCGGCCGGTGTTATCGTCAATCCTGCGCGTGGGGCGACATATGAGGGGTCAGATGGCCAACGATAGCCAAGGCGGCGATCAGGCGTTTTCGCCGGAATCCAGCGGTAAAGGGCTCGCACTGCCCGGCCTCGTCATCGGCCTTCTCACCGGCCTCGCCGCCTATGGGATCGTGGAATACTGGATCGATGGGCGCGACGACAATCCGCTCGCGGTCGCCGTTCTCTTTTTCACGATTACGGCGTCCGCAGCCTATCTCCTGCTCGCAGAATCCGGCCGCTTTCTGCGCCCCGCGATCGGCGCCTGCGCCATCGCCGTCATCCTTTTCGGCCCTGACTATTTTATTTTCAGCACCATCAGCGGCGACGAAACCCGCCTGACGCCATTCCCGGTGATCTTCTGGATGGCGACGCGCGGGCTCGCCGCCTATCTGATGGTGACCCTCGTCAAGGCCGCCCAGGAAAGCGGCGCCCCGCCCGCCTATTCGCCAGTGTTTTTTCATGGCGTAACAATTCCGCTCATCGCCGGCGGCGCAAAACTTTTCGCCGCGCTCGCGCTCGTGCTTCTCTTCGCCTGGGCGCGTCTCCTGAAAGAACTCGACGTAACTTTCTTCAATAAGCTTTTTCAGGAACCCTGGTTCATCCTGCCATTCCTTGGCGCCATAGGCGGGCTGTCCATCGCCCTGATGCGCGGCCTGCAATCACTGCTCGGCGCCCTGCGTTTCGTACTGCTCCTTCTGGCGCGCATTCTCATGGTCATCACTGCCGTTTTCACCCTGACGCTGCTGATCGTTTTCGCGGTCAACGGCGTCGGGCTTGTTTTCGACCGGCCCTATCCAAGCGCCTGGATGATGGGGCTCGCGCTGCTGGGCATGCTCATTTTCAATGGCGTCTATCAAAACGGCGAAGGCCGTCCGCCGCCTCTATGGCTGCGTCTGCCGACGCTGATCACGTTGATCGGTTTCCCGGTTTATGCAGGGCTCGCTTTTTACGCCTTTTCACTCAGGATCGACGCCTATGGGCTAACGCCGCCGCGCATCGCCGGCATCGCCATCAATGGCCTTATCGCAGCCTATTCTATTGTCTGCCTCGCAGGACTTCTCACCGAAGTGAACTGGCGCAGTAAAAGATGGATGCCTTTGGTGGGAAGCCTGAACACCGCCATGGCGGCGCTCTGGGTCGCTGTCCTCGTCCTGATCGCCAGTCCGGTCGTCAATCCCTGGGCGATGAGTGCGAAAAGTCAGTACGCGCTTCTTGCACACGAACGCATCGCCGCGGAGGATTTCGATTTCGGTTATTTGCGTTTCAGGCTGGGCGATTATGGCGAGAAGGCTCTCGACAAATTATTGACGCTGGAGGGCCATCCGCAAGCCATTGAAATTCGCGACGGCGTCCAGCGCGCTCGCAGCGCCGAGAGCTATTGGAGCTACAAACACCCGGTCGAATTGTTTGAACCGGAAGTCCTGCCGCTAAATCCTCAAGGCGCAGATACAGGCCCCGATACCCCAGACGAAGAACCGTCAGGCGGTTAGGCCGTCTCGACGACCTTTAGCGGTTTGTTGTCGGCTTTTTCGAGCATGTGAATCTTGCGGTTGGGACCATTATAGTCCTCGACGCCCTGAGATATCGCATAGCAGGCGAGCCGCACTGACCGTGGGATCTTCACCTTGTCGCCGTCACGCTCGCCTTTTTCGTAATACTGGATCATGCGGCGCTTGAGGCCGAGAAGATTTGCTGCGTCTTTCTGGGACAGACCCAGAGCCTTACGCCATTTCTTGAAATCGCTCGATTCCATCTCGTCCGGCTCCAACCGAAAACGCCCCCTGACGTCATGCGCACATAATGCATGGATATTACAGAATCTTGACATTCTTGCGTTTTTTCGCGGCCTTTGGGTCACTGGCCTTTAATTCTTTACCCGGCGGGCCTATATTCAGGGGGCTCGCGCAAGCGGGCTATGGCGATAAAAGACCCGTGCAATAACCGTATCGGACCCGGGGGCGGTACCCGGCGGCTCCACCAAAACCCCTCTCACCGCAGACCCATGGGGGAGGCTTTGGCGGGGCCGAAATAGGATCGACGAGCGTCTAAAGACGATGTTTTCGCCCGGTTTGCCTCCGTTATTTGGCTAAAACTGAATAGTTGCTAATGACAACAATTCGGAAGGGCTCGCTCTTGCTGCTTAACGCGGCTGAGTAACCCGATTAATTGAAGCCCTGACGCCCATCCAAGCGTCAGGCGGGGCTGCCCCGGGGCCTGGCAACAGAACCCGGGGACTTTATTTTCTCTCATCATGGAATTCACAGCTATTTTGCAGGCGCCGGGGATTCTTCAGACTTGCGGGCGTTCGCCCGCGGGAGCACCTGGCAACAGAAGCTCCCACTTAATTTTCTTTTTAAATCAGGCGCTCCCGAGCTATCCACTGTTGAGCTTCGCTCAAGGGCCCGGGGCCTGGCGCCAGAACCCGAGGACTTTCATTTCCGGCATCCTCGCTCCCATAAATTTGTGCTGACGGCCCGCGCCATTTTCCCCAAATCCTTCGCTTCCGGTACTGCTGGCCTCACGCGGTCAACCCCGCTACAACATCGGCGGATTTTGACGACCCGAAAGGCTGTTTGCAGTGAGTGAAGACATCGAGCTGGATTACAACGACCTTATTCAGGAGGCCCAGAAGCGCGCCTATCGCTTTCTCATGCGCGATGTCCTGAAGCTGGTGGCGGAACTCGGGGACGCGCCTGGCGAACACCACTTCTTCATCGAGTTTCTAACCGGCGCGCCCGGTGTCTCCATTCCCGACCATCTTAAAGAGCAATATCCCGAGCGGATGACCATCGTCCTCCAGCACCAGTTCGAGAACCTCACCGTCACCGATGACGAAGTTGGCGTCACTTTGTGGTTCAAAGGCAAAGAGGCGCGGCTTGAAATCCCTTTCGATGCTGTCACGCAGTTCGCCGATCCGAGCGCCCAGTTTGGGGTCAATTTCGATGTGTCCGGCCCCGAGAACGACGAAGACGGCCCTGCGGATCAGCCCGAAGCGGCGTCCGAGCCCAATGGGAAAAAAGAAGCTGCTGATTCTGACGACGATACCGCCAAGCAGGAAGGCGCGGACATCGTCAGCCTCGATTCATTCCGCAAGAAGTAGCGACGCGGCGACAGGCCGCTTGCCTGATACGTGCGCAGTGCCGTAAACCGCGCACGCCCTCCACGCTTACATGTCCAGATAAATCCTGCCGAAAGATCACATCATGGCTAAAACCCGCACCGAATCCGACAGCTTTGGCAATCTCAAAGTCCCCGCCGACAAATATTACGGCGCACAGTCAGCGCGCTCGCTGATCAATTTCCCGATCGGAGAAGAGACAATGCCGGCGCCGTTGGTGCGCGCGCTCGGGATCGTCAAGCTTTCGGCAGCGCGCACTAATATGGCGCAACAATCCTTGCCCGCGAAAACCGGCAAGGCGATTGAAAAAGCCGCCCTTGAAGTCGCCGAAGGCAAACTCAACGATCATTTCCCGCTGTCAGTGTGGCAGACAGGCTCCGGCACACAGTCAAACATGAACACAAATGAGGTGGTCGCGAACCGCGCCATCGAATTGCTTGGCGGCGTTATCGGTTCAAAAGACCCGGTGCACCCGAACGATCATGTGAATATGAGCCAGTCGTCCAACGACACATTTCCCACGGCCATGCATATCGCCGCCGCCGAACAAATCGTGCATGAACTGATCCCGGCGCTCGAGCACCTCCACGAAGCGCTCGCGGCGAAACAAAAAGATTTTGCAAAAATCATCAAAATCGGCCGCACTCATTTGCAGGACGCAACGCCGGTGACGCTCGGCCAGGAGTTTTCCGGCTACGCAGCGATGGTGAAGAATGGCGCAAAACGCGCCAAGGCCGCGCTGCCGCCGCTCTACGCGCTTGCTCAAGGCGGCACTGCTGTCGGGACCGGCGTCAATTCCAAAAAAGGCTTTGCAAAAATGTTCGCCGCCGAAGTCGCTTCCTATACGAAGCTTCCCTTCGTCACGGCGCCGAACAAATTCGAGGCGCTGGCGACCCATGACGCCATGGTCGAAGCCCATGGCGCGCTCAATGAAATCGCAGTGAGCCTGTTCAAGATCGCCAATGATATTCGTCTTCTCGGCTCCGGTCCGCGCTCCGGTCTTGGAGAAATCTCCCTGCCGGAAAACGAGCCTGGTTCCTCGATCATGCCGGGCAAAGTGAACCCGACCCAATGCGAAGCCATGACCATGGTTTGCGCTCAGGTCATGGGCAACAACGCCACCGTCAGCTTTGCTGGCAGTCAGGGCCATTTCGAGCTCAACGTCTTCAAGCCGGTGATCGCCTACAATACGCTGCAATCAATCCGGCTCCTCAGCGATGCATCCCGCTCCTTCACCGACAAATGTGTTGTCGGGATCGAAGCGAATGAAAAGCGCATCACATCGCTCATGGAGCAATCGCTGATGCTGGTGACCGCCCTGGCGCCGGAAATCGGCTATGACAACGCCACCAAGATCGCCAAGACAGCGCACAAAAATGGCACAACTTTGAAGGAAGAAGCGGTGAAGATGGGGCTCGTCAGCGCCGCTGACTATGACCGGATCGTCCGGCCGGAAAAAATGATTGGCCCCAAATAAGCCCTTTATATCAGGGAATTGGGCGTCAGTTTTCCCCTGCGCCCTCTTTCCTGCGGCGTTGGACCGGTTCTTGCCTTATCATTCGTGAACGCGCACAGCGTGTGACGCATTTTGGGACAAGGACGTTACGATCATGGCCGATAAACCTTCCGACAGCCAGCTCCGGCTCCTCCTTGCGCAATTCCTGTTTGCGCATGATGTGGACATTGAGACGCTTTACACCGCCCTTGGCGCCGACCTTTCGAGCGCCGATTCCGAAGCCGTCTCACACATGGCCGGCATCATCGACGGTGTGACTCTCGCCACCTCGAAAATCCGCGCCCACGGCCTCGACAACTGGGCCAAGAGCTAACGCTTTCCAACTCTTTGCTTGCACAAGCGCGGCGAACCGGTTTCCTCTTGGGGAAGAGGCAACCGGTTTTGCTGTTTCAATGATGCGCAAACGCTCCATTACGCTCAAAGGCCACCGCACCAGCATCGCACTGGAGGCGGAATTCTGGGACGCGCTCGACGCCATCGCGGCGACGGACAAGCGCACCCTGCCCGCGCTGATCGATTCCATCGACAGAAATCGCCTGAAACAAACACCGCCGCCGGGATTGGCCTCGGCGATCCGGGTTTACGTGCTGAAGCGTTTGCAGGCCGCCTGATCAGCCTGCCGCGTGCGAGGCGATATTCATGGAAGGTCGGCCAAGGACGACTTGCGCATAGCTGCGCGTCACTTCGTCAGCATAACCACGCATCATCGGGCGCACCTGCTCGAATTTCTGAACGCCCGCCGCGCGCGCTATAAGCCCGCCAAAGCGGCGGCGCACCGGCGCCTTCAACGGATCGCTCCAGCCGGCAAGCCCACGCACAAGCTGCAACCGCGCCCAGAACGCCCGCGCCGAAGAGAGCGATTGCGCCGTCTCTTCACTAATCAGCCCTGAACGCGCCATCGCTTCGAGGGCTTCCGCCGGAGACGCATCCTGAACGAAAGGATGCGCCGAAGCGTGTTTGTAGATCAGGGTCGAGATGACGAGCTCCACATCGGCGCGACCGCCTTCGAGACGGTCAATATCCCATTCCGACGATGCGCGTTCGCGGCGCATGCGTTGAGCGCGGGCGCGGTCGAGATCGCGGAAAAGAATATCGGCGCGGCGCGCGCCTGCAATGGCGCTGCGCAACGCTTCGCGCGCGCTTTCCGCAATCTTGTCGTCGCCCGCCGCAATAACACGTCCACGCGCCAGCATGATTTGCTCATGAGCCACGGCTTCGGACTGAACATAAGCTCTGAAGGCTTTGAGGTCGGGAACCACCGGGCCCGCAACGCCGCAGGGACGGTGCGTTGCATCCGGTGTAATCGCGAAGACGCCATCGCCAATCTCGCTCAACGCTTGCAGATATCGTTTTGCGAACGCCTCACTCGCCTCACCCCCGTCTTCGCGGGCGATAAAGCCCAAATGGGTCGAAGCGCCAGGCAAATGCGGTCCATCGGATTCAAAAACATGCAATGCAATATTGCCGGCCGCTTTTTTCTCTGCGGCAGGCGCGCTCTCGCGCGCAATCTGGAACACATTGCCCAGTGTGCGGATATGGATGTCTTCAAACGCCTCCACCGCCGCATCAAAGCCGGTGGCGCCAGTTGCTGCGCCATAGGCGATGCGCGCCATGACCTCACGGCGCCACGCCGCAAGATCTGCGAGCGCAGTCTTGCCTTTGGGCGCCGGCGGTGTGAAGCGGCTCAGCCATTCCTTGCCAGTTTGTGGGGTTTCCGCACCCGTTTGCTCGAAAAAGACCTCTGCAAGCTCCGGAGAAGCCGTCAACGGCTCTACGGCCGCACCGAACGAGCCGAACGCGTCAACCAGCCCGTCGCGGCTTTCGGCGCCTTCTCCAACCAGGGTGAAGACGTCGCGCTTATCGCCGACCGCGGCAAGAAGCTGATCGAAGAGGCGGAAGGCGTCATTCGGGTGCTGCGTTTCGCCAAAAGCGGTTAACAGACCCGGCGCATGGGCGGAAAAACGCTTGCCGCCAAGGCGGGATTCCGCACTGCGCGCCCAATTGTCCACCGCTTCTGAAAGACTCGGCCCGTTGAGGAAACCAAGGTCTTCAAGCTTGTCGGCGTCTCCCTCTTTTTCTGACTCGCCATTGCGATAGAGAGAAATTTCTTCCTGCGGGCCAGCGGCGAGACGGCGCAGCGTGTTCGCCGCATCGATGCGAGCGCCGTTGAGCGCGGCTTCAAGGTCCTTGTAGTCGCTGAAACCGCAAAGAAGCGCCAGCGCGTGCTGCTCGTCTTCGCGTTCGACGCCAGTGACGGCCGCGCCTTTCATCATTTGCAGACGGGAGACGGCGATATGCGCCAGTTCCTCGCCGGCGACGAGACGCCGGGCGGCGTCTTTCGACAGGGTGCGCGAGCTTGCGGCGGTGTCAAAGATTTCCCGCGCTGACGCCGTGCGGAACACCGGGCGCAGGCCGCCAATAGCAAGGCGGCAAAGGCCGGCGACCCGGCGAAACGCGCCCCGCGGATCGGTGTCTTTTTGGGCGACGAAACTGCGCAGCGCTTCCATCGCGATCGGATTATCCGACCAGACAATCTGCTCCATCTCTTCGAGGAAGGCGCCGCCCGCTGTGCGGTCGCCGGCGACGACACGCGCCGCGCCGAGCCACATTTTCAATGCGTCAGCCTGCGGTCCTGACGCCGTCGCTTTCACGCGGGAGATACTGTCAGCATACCCCGCGCCGCCGACGCCGGAGCCAAGCGGCGTTCTGAGGCCGTAAAGCGGGAATTCGCCCGGCTTTCCTTCAAAAGCTTCGCGCAGTTCGGCGCCGATGCGCACAAAGATGCGGTCAGCGCCGCGCGCTGTCGGGCCGCCAAAAGCCTGTTCATCGTAAAGCACAATGATGTCGAGGGGGCCGAAAGGCGAAAGATCTTCATGGGCGAAGTCATCGCCCGCCACCACGAAAACGCCACGCAGGAAGTTTTCGGGATCTTCAACGGTGAGTTCGCCGCGCTTGACGGCGGCTCGCACCAGCCAGCGCAAGCCCGTCTCCACCATCCGTTCGGCAAAGTCGACCCGGGCGGCGGTCGCGTTTGCGACGCTCCATTCGCCACTCATCTCAGCAATGGCGATCGCCACATCAACGCGATTTTTAAGCGGCGCCAGCGCTGCATGGAGCGCATCCGGTCCGCCCACGCCGCGATCAAGCGCGGTCATGTCGCGGGCCGCTTCGGCGAGCACCGGAGAGGCGCCGTCGATGAGCGCCGTCGCAGCGGCGTCAGGATGGGTCATGCAAAGGTCAGCGAGTCGTCTTGTCGCGCCGAAGACGCGAAGCATCAGGAGCCTGCGGTCGGGCCGGTCTAGCGGCGCTCCGGGATCGCCGCCCATGGCGTCCGCCACCGCACGACGCCAGCGCTCCAGCGCCGCGGGCGCGCGCGCCGGGTCGATTTTGTCCGCCACTGTGCGTGCTGATTGCGTTGTCGGCGCCGCCATAATCATCCCCGTGACTCATAGCTATGGATTGCAAGGCGATGATGGCAAAGCAGGGTGAATTCGCCGTTAAACAATTCGTGACATTTAGACTTCGCTCAGAATGCTGATATGAACGAAACTCGTTAACTATAACGCCCATCATGCCGCGGAAGATTGCACGCATCTTAATCGCCTTGCGCAAACTACGCCGCCGGCTCCGGCGGGTGGATGTGCTTCGCGTATGGACGCTCGCGGTCCTGATCGGCGTGGCCGCAGCCTATGGGGTGATCGCCTTCCGTTACGCCATCGACGCGGTGTCAGGTCTTGCATTCGGCGAAGATGAAGCCGGCGTCGTCAGCGGCGCGGCGTCCCTCACACCGTGGCGCGCCTGGGCCGCGCCGGTGATCGGCGGGTTTGCCGTATCCGGCCTCCTTTACCTTGCTGACCGCTTTAAATGGTTGACGAATGGCCGCGCGCAGGGAGTCGCTGACGTGATCGAGGCGCGGGCGGTGAGCGGCGGCCATGTCTCTTTACGCGCCGGTCTTGCGGCCGCGACTGTTTCCGTCGTCTCCCTCGGCGCCGGAGGCAGCGCCGGGCGGGAAGGCCCGGCCGTCCATCTCGGCGCCACCATCGCCTCCATTTTGAACCGCAAGCTCGGCTTTACGGCCAAACACCGGCGCGCACTTCTCGGCTGCGGCGCTGCGGCGGCGGTCTCGGCCAGTTTCAACGCGCCGGTCGCAGGCGTGCTCTTTGCGCTCGAAGTCATTCTCGGCAATTACGCGTTGTCGGTCTTCGGCCCTATCGCGGCGGCCAGCGTCGCAGCGGCGATTGTCACGCGCATTCATCTCGGTGACTTTCCTGCTTTCGCACTGCCTGACTATGGCGCTGTCCACAATACAATCGACGTGCCTCTCGCCGCCCTGCTCGGCGTTTTCTGCGGCCTTGTCGCATCCGGGTTTTTGCAAGCGGTCGAAAGGATGACGGTCAGAGTGCGTGAATTCGCACAAGACCGGAACATCTCTTATCTCCTCCTGCCGCCTATTGGCGGGGTCATCGTCGGCTTTATCGGAATTTTCTATCCGGAAGTGTTTGGCGTCGGTTATGAAGCGGTGACAAAAGCCCTCAATGGCGACTACGCCCTCCATCTATTGATCATTCTTGTGCTGATGAAAGCGGCCGCGACGGCGGTGACGCTCTCCTGCCGCTTTGGCGGCGGTGTTTTTTCACCAGGACTTGTCATCGGCGCTTTCATGGGGGCGGCTTTCGGCGCCGGCCTCAGCCAGATTTTCCCGGACGCGACCGCCAGCCCCGTTTATTACGCCATGATCGGAATGGGCGCAGTCAGCGGCGCAATTCTTGGGGCGCCGATTTCAACAACGCTGATTGTCTTCGAGATGACCGGCGAATACGGCATCACGGTCTCCCTTATGGTCGCCGTCGCTATCGCGACACTCATCACGCAATGGACCTGCGGCCGGTCCTTCTTTCATTGGCAATTATCTCGCCGCGGCTACGACCTTTCTGAAGGTCCGCAAGGCATCATTTTGAAAACGATGCGGGTGCGTGAAGTGATGGAGAAAATGCCCCCGGGCTCGCCCCTACCTGCAGAGGCTGATCGCCTTGAAGCGACCCAATCTCTTGGCGAGGCGCTCGCGAAGCTGAATGAAGCCGAAGAGCATGGTCTTCCCGTCGTTAATGCTGCGGAAAAAGATCAGGTCGTCGGTTATCTGTCGCGCGTGAAAGCGCTCGCCGCCTATAACAAGGCGCTCATCGACGAAAATATCGAGCATCACACCTGACAGCCTAAAAACGCGCAAAGGCCATCGCTGAAAAAAGCGTCATGCGCTTTCGCAAGGGCGCGCGCCGCACACCATCGCGCAGATAACCAGGCGTCAACGCCAGGTGAAGAAGCGACGGCGCGGTCGCTGGCGGCGCTTTCGACAAGACCGGCGCCGCATTCTTGAATAGCGCCGCCGCGTAAGCTTCAACCTCATCGCCAAGCCTTGGCGCCAGCATCCGCCCTTCTCTGGCCATGGCGAAAGCGGCGCCGGCGCTGGCCGCAGCATCGGCCAGCATGTGATCGCCATCGGCCATCTCCACCGCCAGCGCATCGAGCGCGCCTTCAGTCTCTCTCAACCATTCGCCAAGATCCGCAGCTGAAGAAAAATCCTCGCCATAGAGCGGACGCGAAGACGCATCGATGACTGCGTCCAATCGTCCAGCCCACCGCCCTTCGGCGAGTGATGTCGCCGCCACGATCTCCAATACCGGATGGGCGCGCGGCGCACCGCCGCCCCGGATCGCCTCCAGCCCTTCCCGCCACCATTGCAGACGGATTTCGCCAAGCGGCGGCTCGCTCACCTGCGATGGGATACGCCGCAACTCGATACGCAGCGCCGCCAACGCCAATAGAGCAGTTTGAAGCGGTTCTTTCGCATATTGTGCGGCCAGCCAGCGATCTTCGTCCTGCTCACGGACCAGACTGGAACAATGATCGAGACTTTGTGTTGGCGTTTCAGACATCCGCGTCAATCAATGACAGGTTGGCGGCGCTGTAAAGAGAATCGACTTTCATAAAATAAGCGGCGTCCATCCAGCCTGTCTTTAGTTTGACTGACCCAAATTTCAAAAAAGCGCAGTTGCGCTGGCGCAGCGGCCTGCATAGATAACGCGCATAGCAAATGAGAGGCGAAAATGGCGATCGAATTACCTGATCTTCCCTATGAAAAGAGCGCACTGGCGCCGCATATCTCCAAGGAAACGCTCGAATTTCACCACGACAAGCACCACGCCGCTTATGTGGACAAGACCAACGCAGCCATCAAGGGCACGCCGCTGGACGACGCTTCGATCGAGGAGATTGTGAAAGCGGCGGCGGAGAAAGGCGATCAGGGTCTTTTTAATAACGCCGCCCAGACCTGGAATCACACTTTCTACTGGAATTCAATGAGCCCCAATGGCGGCGGCGCGCCGTCTGGCCAACTGGCCGAACTCATCGACGCCGCTTTTGGCGATTACGAAGGCTTCAAAAAGGCTTTCGCAGACGCCGGCGCAACGCAATTCGGGTCCGGCTGGGCATGGCTTGTCGCCAAAGACGGCAAGCTTGAAGTGCGCAAAACGCTGAATGCTGAAACGCCGCTGACGGAAGCAGGCGTCACACCGCTCCTCACAATGGATGTGTGGGAACATGCATATTATCTCGATTACCAGAACAAGCGGCCGGATTACATCTCGACCTTCCTCGACAAGCTTGTGAACTGGGATTTCGCCAGCGACAATCTGCGGAACGCCTAACGTTCCGCATTGCCTATCGTCGAAAGCCGTTACGCTCCGGCGGGAACGGCTTTCGACCAATCGCGCTTGACGCCTGTCGCCAGAAGGAAAGGCGACGCGACGAAGATCGATGAATAGGTGCCGATCACGATCCCCCAGATCATCGCCATCGTGAAGCCGCGCAGCACCTCACCCCCGAAAATCACCAGCGCCAGCAAAGCCAGCATCGTTGTACCTGAGGTCATAATCGTTCGGGTCAGCGTGTCGTTGATCGAAAGATCGAGAAGCTCCGCCAGCGGCTTTTGCTTAAACTTGCGGAGATTTTCGCGAACGCGGTCATAAACAACCACCGTATCGTTCATGGAATAGCCGACAATCGTCAGGATCGCAGCGATGATCGCGAGATTGAACTCCAGCCGCGTCACCGAGAACATGCCCAGCGTGATGATCACGTCATGGACCAACGCCACAATAGCGCCCATCGAAAACTGCCATTCAAAGCGTAGCCAGATGTAGATCAGCATCATGCCGATAGCCAGCGCCACAGCGAGCGCGCCTTTCTGCACAAGCTCGCCGGAAACGGTCGGGCCCACAACTTCCACTTTCCGGAAATCGACGCCGTCGCCCAGAAGCTCGCGCAGCGCATTCTGCACAGCGACGGACGCCTCCTGTTGCGCTGTCTCTCCAGCTGTCTCGTCCGCGCCGTCTTCAGCTTCCTGCTGTGAAATACGGATAAGCACCGCTTCATCCGCATCGGCGAAGTCACGAATCGTCTGCACGTCGACGCTGCCAAGACCGAGGTCGGAAACAACCGTTCGCACTGCGGCGATATCAATCGGTTCATCGTCGGCGACCTCGATGGTGACGCCGCCTTTGAAATCGACGCCGAAATTAAAGCCCAGCGTAAAGATCGCGCCCAGCGATGCGACAACAAGAATCGCTGAAAAAGCGAGCGCTATAAACCGCACCCGCGTAAAGCCGATGGAAGTGTTGTCCGGGATCAGCTTGAGCAACATGCGCCCACCCTTAAAGTTTGATTTCTTTTGGACGCTTGGCGAGGAGATAGCCCCCCGCAAACAACCGCGTCAGCACATAGGCGGTGAAGACCGAGGTCACGACTCCGACGGCCAGCGTAATCGCAAAGCCGCGCACCGGCCCCGCCCCGAGCTGGAACATGATCAACGCCGCCAGAAATGTTGTAATGTTGGCGTCGATAATCGCCGAGCGTGCTTTGTCATAGCCGGTTTCGGCCGCTTTGATCGGCGCCTTGCCGGCGAGGATTTCCTCGCGAATGCGCTCAAAGATCAGAACATTGGCGTCCACCGCCATGCCGATAGTCAAAACGATGCCGGCAATGCCCGGCAGCGTCAGCGTCGATCCCAGAAGCGACAGAACCCCGGCGATGAGAATGACATTGGCGATTAGCGCAAAGTCGGCGTAAACGCCGAAACGGCCATAGCTGATGATCATGTAGATGATGACCGCAAGGAAGCCGATGATCAGCGCTTTCGCGCCCGCCTCAACCGAATCCTGGCCGAGCTGCGCGCCAACGGAGCGCTGTTCGATTGTATTGAGTTCCGCCGGCAAAGCGCCCGACCGGATCAGGAGCGCCGTATCGAACGCTTCCTGCGCCGTGAAGTTGCCTGTAATCCGCCCCTGCCCTTGTGTGATCGCTGACTGAATGGTCGGCGCCGAAATGATCTCATTGTCGAGCACGATGGCGAAGACGGAGCCTATATTGTTGCGTGTGTACTCACCGAACCGACGCGCGCCGCGGTTGTCGAAACCAAAGTTGATCTGAAATCCGCCATCGGGGTTCGGTTCCGACGTCGCAGTCACAACCATATCGCCGGTGACGTCGGCGTCTTCATAAAGGACAAGTCCCGGACGCCCCGATGCTTCCATCGCGGCGAAGGGGACATAGATCCGCCCCGGCGGCAGCAAGCCCGCCTGCGCGTCGGAAAAACTCACGGTCGGATCCGAACGGTGAAAGCTGAGCTGACCGGTGCGGTTGATCAGCGCCTTCAGCGCTTCGGGGTCATTGTCCCCCGGCACCTGCACTACGATGCGATCAACGCCCTGAGGCGCGATCAGCACTTCCTTGTTGCCGGCCGGGTCGATCCGCCGCCGCACAACTTCGATCGAGTCGCGCACAGCTTCGTCGGACCAGTAGCGCACCGCCTCCGGCGTCATCGCGACCTCAAAGCGCTGACCATCGGCGCTCAAACTATAGGCCCGAATACCGAGGCCAAGGGCGCCGCCCACGCCGCCGCGGGTCAGGCCGCGCAAGCGCTCTTCGGCCTCCTCCGCATCCGCCGGATCAGCGATGAGAAGCGAGATCGTGTGCGTCGCATCATCGTAAGAGAGACTTTCCACCGACACGCGATCGCGATTCGCCGACCGGTTAGGCCGCAACTCACGTCTTATGTCTCCCATCAACGCCTTCAAGCGGTCGTCAATGACTTTCGCTGTATCGACGCTGAGCATCAGGTGCGAGCCGCCCTGAAGATCGAGGCCGAGATTGATCGTCCCTTTGGGCAGGAAGCCCGGCAGGCTATTGCGGGCGTCTTCGGACAATAGATTAGGAAGCGCGAAAAGCGCGCCGAGAAACACAATCAGCGCAACGCCTGCGGTCTGGTATTTTGTAAACTGGAGCATGAATATCGGCCCGTTTTCAGCGCCTTACGCGCCGTCTCGTTGCATGCGGCGCGGCTTAGTCGTTAGCGGGCGGTTGCGGCTTGGTGCGCACATCGCTCAAGGTCGACTTCACCACCTTCACCGTCACATTGTCCGCAAGCTCGACCATGACCTCCTCACCCTCGAGGACTTTCGTCACCTTGCCAACGATGCCGCCGGCCGTGACCACAACGTCGCCGCGGCGCACATTCGACACCATTTCCTGATGCTTCTTGCGCGCCGTCATCTGGGGGCGAATCAAGAGGAAATAGAAAATCACGAAAATCAGAACCGGGAACGCCAGATTAAGAATCGGATTAGGCGCTGCGGCGTCGGCGGCCTGCGCATAAGCGGGCGAAAAGAACATCAGCAGATAACTCCCTCGGGAAGCGGACCGGGCCGCCGGATAATTGTTTTCCTATGGGCCTATCGGCAGACTCAGGGCCCGGTAAGGTCCGCGGGATATATAGCCATCCAAGGTCCGGTTGCAATGCGCCCGGCCGCCCTTTTCCCGCCGCCCCCGCTCGCCACCCCGCCTGGCGGCGCAAGATTTGCTGGTTATGGGCGCCGGATCAGCAAAAAACAGGCAAAGCTTAGTGGAGCAGCGATACATGGGCGCAAAAACCCTTATTCTCGGCCTGGACGGCGCTGATCATCGCCTGATCGACCGGATGATCGCCGCTGGCGAATTGCCCAATTTCCGCCGCCTGAAGGAGCGGTCAGCGACGTTTGAGCTTGAAAACGATCCCGGCCAAGGGAACGTCCAATTCTGGACCTCGGCGGCCATCGGCCAAAACCCAGCCCATCACGGCCATTACTTCTACCTCCAGTTCCGGCCGGACACCTATGATATTGTCAGCGACCATGACCTCGGCCTGCCGGCGGTGACGCCGTTTTGGAAAGCGCTCGACGCGGAAGGCTATCGGGGCGCCGTCGTCGACTGGTACGAAATGCCGGTCACGCCCCTCACGCATGGCGAGGTTCTGCATCGCTGGTTCGCCCATGAACCCCTGACCCACACGGTCTGCCACCCGCCGGAGTTAGAACAGATCACTGCACGCTACGCCGATAGTGACCCGATCGCCGAAGGCTTCGCCAGCCAGCCACGCCAGGGCGCCGCCGCAATGCAGGAATTTCTCGGTCGCGTCTTCAAGCGCGTGGAGATCAAAGCGTCTTTTTTCGCCGACCAGCTGCGGGAAAAGGAATATGACTTCTATGTCGCCTGCCTCTCCGAAGCCCACAATGTCGGCCACTATTACATGGAGGTCGAAGATGAAGATCACGGCCTCCACGACCCGGAGATCGCCGCCGCGCTCGGTAAACCCCTGCAGGAATGTTATCGCCGCCTCGACAAGGCGATTGGCGCAATCATCTCCGCCGCTGGTGAAGACGCGGCGGTCTTCCTGCTCGGCGGACCATGCATGGAGAGATTCATCAGCGCCAACGACGCCCTCGATGAAATCGTGCGGCGTGTGGACGTTGGCTATTCAGCGCCCCTCACCACGGCCGAGACAGCGAAGAAAACCTATCATTCCCTGATCCCGGAGTCTTTGCGCCGCACTCTCTCCCCGCTTGCGCATTGGGCGCGGCGGCGCCTCGCCAAAAACGCCTATGAAGGCCGGCGGTTTTTCGCTGTTCCGCATAATGACAATGCCGGCGCCATCCGCATCAATCTTAAAGGCCGAGAGAAATTCGGCACCGTCGCGCCGGGCAATGAATATCAGTCGGTGATTGAAGATATTCGCGAAGGCGTCTCCTCCTTTATCAATCCCGCAACCGGACGTTCTATCGTCAAGCGTGTGGTCGACACATCGAAAGAGTTCGACGGTCCCTATCGCGACCTCCTTCCCGATGTCTTTATTGAATGGGATCGCACCGACACCCGGGGCGATTATAGCAAGCTCGTTTCGCAATCATTAGGCGAAGTCGAGGTCTCACGGCACGCCCGCACAGGCGACCACAGCCCCCTAGGATTTTTCTGGGCGCCCTCCGCCTGCTCCGGCGCCGCGATCAATCGTCCGAAAGACGTCACGCCGCACATTCTCGCCAGCGTGCGCGATAAGCGGCCGCATCCGTAGGGCCCGCAAGACCCTTTGTTAATCATGTCATTCATGGCAGGATTTTTGCTGCGACAGGGGTTTTTACAGATCGCAATCGGGATGGGGCGAAATATGCCGGCGAAAATATTGATGTTTGGGATGGATGGAGCGGATCCGGCCTTCATGGACGCCATGATTGAGGCTGGAGACCTGCCCAATTTCAAGCGTCTGAGAGACCAAGCCGCCGTCCATCCGATCGAGAATGACGCCGCCCAGGGCGCAGCGCAATTCTGGAACAGCGCCTCCATCGGCGCCGGGCCGGCCCATCACGGCCATTATTTCTTCATGCAGTTCAAGCCCGACACCTACGACATTATCCCAAACCACGAATCGTCGATCCCGGACATTACGCCCTTCTGGAACCGTCTCGACCGGGAAGGCTACCGCGTCGCCGTCGTTGACTGGCACCGGATGATGCCCAAGCCACTGGATAACGGACATCTGGTCGACAACTGGCTCGGCCACGATCCCTTGACCGACACCATCTGGCTGCCGCCGGCGCTGGCGGAGGAAGGCGCCAAATATTTTCAGGGCGATCCTATCGGCGGCGGCTTTGAGTTAAAGCCGAGAGAAACAGCGGAAGAGATTGGCGATTACCTCCACCACCTTTTCAATCGCATTAAAAGCAAAACCGGGTTTTGTTGCGATCAGTTGCGCAAGCATGACTGGGACATGTTTGTCGCCTGCTTTTCCGACGCCCATGATGTGGGCCACCATCTCTATCACCTCGAAGATGAAAGCCATGAAGCCTACGACCCAGCAATCGCCGAGGTGATCAAGAAACCGCTGGCGGAATGTTACCGCCGTATTGACGAAGCCATTGGCAAAATTCTCGACGCGGCAGGCCCGGACGCACAAGTCTTTGCGTATGGCGGGCCCGGGATGGAGACGCTGATTACTGCGAACCCCGTCATGGATGAAATGCTGCGCCGTATCGACTGGGGTGTTGAGGCGCCGCCGACGGTCGCGGAAACTGCAAAACAAAGCTTTCATTCTCTCGTGCCGCTGAACCTTCGCAGGCGGCTGGCGCCGCTTGTGCGCGCGGTGCGCCGTAAAGTCGCCGTCAACGATTTCGCGCGACGGCGCTATTTCGCCGTTCCGCATAATGACAATGCCGGCGCCGTGCGCATCAACGTCAAGGGCCGCGAAAAATATGGCGTCGTCGAACCCGGCGCAGATTATGACGCTGTGATCAAAGAACTCACCGACGCCCTCATGACCTTCAAAAACGCCGAGACCGGATTGCCGCTCGTCAAACAGGTTGTCGCCATGCGCGGCAATTACGATGGACCCTATATAGAAGAGCTGCCCGATCTTTATGTCGAATGGGATCGCGACACGGCGCCGAACAATTTCCGCAAAATTGTTTCAGACATTTACGGCGAGATCGAGCTGGCGCCGGTTCAGCGCACCGGCGATCACAATCCCTCCGGTTTCTTCTGGGGTCCGCCTGAAATGCACGATCCCGGCATCAAGCTGCCTGAGCATATCGCAGCGCCCGTGATGAACGCCGTCAGAAGCGCTTGCAAACCTTCCCACCGGGCGACGCCAAGCCACGCGGCGGAGTAGCGGGCGGCGAGCGGCCCGCGCCACTTTTGCCCCGCTAATTTGCCGGGGCTGCAGCCGATCTGGCGCCATTTGATATTTTCTGCTCCTGATCATTCGCATTCCATTTTCACCACTGCACAAGGCTCGCACGGGGGGCTTGCGCGCGCCGTCAGCGCAGGCGCCCGATGTCCTTGACCGGACAGCATCATAGGGCCGTCCCGGAGGTTGTGGATAACTCTTCACCAAACCTCAAAAAACCGCAGGAATTCATCAGATTTGAGGTGTTTTTCCCGTCATTGGAGCGCCCTCTGGAACACCCCCTCCCGGCATTATTTCCCAAAAAATGAGTGAGCGCTCACTTGACTTTGCGTCCCGGTTCCTTATTTTACATGTGTGAGTGAACGCTCACACCGGCCAGTTTGGCCAAATTGCGGGAGAACGGCCCATGCGGGACATAGTCGACCCAAAGGACCTTGAAGGTGTGACAGAGGGCGCGGCCGGCGCGAAAGCCCGGATCGAACGGGCGGCGCTGGGGCTCTTTTGCGCGCGCGGCGTCGACGCGGTCACCACTCGTGAAATGGCGGCGACCAGCGGCGTTTCCGAAGGCGCGCTCTATCGCCATTATCCCAGCAAGGAATCCCTGGCCGAAGCCATGTTCTTCGCCATCCACACCCGCCTCGCCCGCGAAGTGGCCGCGGCGGCGCAAACGGCGCAAGGCATTGAGGCGAAGGCGCGCGCCATCGTCGCCGCCTATGCAAAGATCGCAGACGAGGACTGGACGCTTTTTTCCTATCATCTTCTGACAACACACCGTTTTCTTCCCTATGCGGATAAATCGGCGCGCGTGCACGATCTCAACATTGTCGCCATTGTTGAGGACATGATCGCCGCAGCGGCGGCCGCCAGGGAAATCCCCGAAGGCGATGCGGCGCTGAAAGCGGCGAGCGCACTCGGCGTCGTGTTGCAGGCGGCGCTTCACAAGATCTACGGGCGGGTGACGGGCGATCTCACAGATCACCAGGACGCCCTCGCCCGCGCTGTCATCGCCGTATTGAAATCCTAAGCGAGGCCGTCATGATTACGACCATCCGCTCTATCGTCTTTCAGGCGCTTTATTGGCTGACGTCGATCTTCTATGTGCTCGGCGCCATTCCCCTCTTGATCTTGCCGGGGCGGAAACCGCTCATGCGCTGGATCTTCGGCTATACCCGCGTCATGTGTTTCTGGATGCGATGGATCGCAGGTATAAAGATCGTCGTGCGCGGCAAGGAAAAAGTTCCGGACGGACCGCTCATCATCGCCGCCAAGCACCAGAGCTGGGGCGACGGGTTTTTAACCTTCTCCCAGTTCGAGGATATCGCGTTCGTCACCGGCGATCACCTGGAGAACTTTCCGCTGGTTGGCGGCGTATTGCGGAAGATGGGCGCCATTGTCGTCGACAATTGCGGCGGCGCCCACGCCCGCGCGCGGCTCGTGGATCAAGAGCTCAAAAAGGCGCAGAACCAGAACCGGCGGATTCTCATTTACCCCGAAGGCCATCTCGCGCCGGTGGGCCAGCAATATCGATACAAAAAGGGCGTTTTTCACATGTATCAAGCTTACGGCCGACCGGTGGTGCCCGCCGCAACCAATCTCGGCCTCAGATGGCCGCAACAGCATTGGCGCCTGACGCCGGGCGAAGCGGTGATCGAATATCTTGATCCGATTGAGCCCGGCCTCGACAAGGAGACTTTCATGCTGCGCCTTGAGCGCGCCATCGAAACACGGTCTATTGAGCTTCTGGGCGAAGAAGCGCCGAAAGACAGAGAACTTGGCGCCTTGCTGCCCGACCCGCGGAGTTAAACTCAAGTGACAGCCGCCCCGGCCCGCGCCGCTAAACTTCCCCTGTTTTTTCAGCGGCGTTTTCTTCCTATGTGGACAGCGCTTTCTTTCGGCACCTTCGCCGACAACACGCTGCGCCAGGCGCTGCTGATCGGGATACCAGCGGGGATCATTTCCGTGCCGGTGTTTTCAAAACCCGACGACGCGATCCCGGTCATCGGCACGCTCTTGCCTGCGGCAATCCTGATTTTTTCCTCTGTATCGGGACAATTGGCCGACAAATACGAAACATCGCTGATGTTTCGGCGCACAAAGACTGCGGAGCTCTTTTTGATGCTGACCGCCGGCGCCGCCTTCGCTTTCGGCTGGGGCGGCCTCGCCATCGCCATGCTGTTCGCCATGGGCGCGCAATCGGCCTTTTTTTCTCCGGTGCGGGTTTCCGCAATGCCGAAATATCTCGCCTTTGATGAGCTCGTGCGCGGCAATGGCCTCTGCAATGCGGGGCTCTTTACGTTCATCCTGCTTGGCTACCTCGTCGGCGGCTCATTGATTGTCCTGCCCGATGGCGGCGTTCTTGTGGGCGCAATACTGGTCATTGCGTCAAGCATCGGCCTTGCCGCCGCTCTTTTCGCGCCGCATGCCGCTGCGAACGATCCCGACCTCAAGCTCAGTTTCAATGGCTTCAAGCAAACGGCCAGAATGTTCCGGCATGTTTTTGAAAGCCCGGGCGTCGCTCCGCCGTTATTCGGCTCGGCGCTTTTTTATTTTCTCTCAACAGCGCTCACCGTCGCCATCCCCCTTTATGGACGCGACGCGCTTCATGCGACGCCATTAGTCTGGGCGGCGCTCAACGGCTTCTTCGCCATTGGCGCAGGGCTCGGCGCCGTTACCGCCGCAAGTCTGTCGCGGAAAACATCGGGGCTCGGCGCCTCAACAATCGCAATCGCCGGCGCCGGGATCATGAGCATCGCGATCTATTTTCTGACGCCCCTCGCCGCGGGAACCGCCGAGGCGCCGCTGACCCTTGAGATGATGGTGACGTCAGGCGGCGGGCGGATATTGATCGCCGCTCTTATCCTCACCTCGGGCCTTTCCGGCGTTTATATCGCGCCTTTGCAGGCCGCGATGCAGCGCCGCGCCCGGCGGGACGTGCGGGCGCGGATCATGGCCGCCGGGGCTTTCGCCTATGCCGCCTTCGCCATCCCGGGGTCGCTCTCAGTTCTTGCAATCACCCGCACCGGGGCCGATCCGCGATTGGCCTTTGTCGCCGCCGGTGCGGTCATGCTCCTCGCCGCCGGCGTGATGATATATCGCCGACGCACCCTGCCCCACGGCCTCTATGACGAAATGCTGTCTGACGCGCCGCCGCCGCTTTAATCATGCCCCCGCAGCGCTGCTTTCGCTTTTGCCGTCTCGGCTTGCGTGATATTAATCTTTCGTAAACCTTCCCGTCCCCGGCCCAGCCCCTGGGCAGGCGCGCATTGCAAACAGCGGGTTAACGGGAAAGCAAGGACGAGAGGGTATTTTCCACATCGTATGGAACTGACTTTCGCCATCATCGCGACGTGCCTTGTCTTTGGTTTTATCGCCGCGCTCGCCTCTTTCCGGCCCAATCTCATTCCCGAGATTGGCACGAGCCTGCGCAACGCTGAAACAGTGAAAAAGTTTTCGCCGCGCAACACGCTTTTCATCATCGGGCCAGGCGCCAACCATCCCGCCTGCCGGATGCAACGGCGATTGTTGAAGCCGGCCATCGCCGCGCTCATCCGTGAAGACATTACGGTAATGGAAGTCTATGGCGACGCGACGCCGCGTCAGAATGGCGATCCTATGGACTGGCTCGACCCGGCGCTTTTACGTCATGCGCTGCACGCCGAAGAAGGCTTTTTCATTATCTATGTGGATGACGACGGCAAGACGCTGTTCCGCAGCGAGGCGCCCATGGTGACCGCCGATATTTTGAGCCGCGCTCGTCTCGATATCAGCGCGCCGCCGAAACCCGGCGCATCGCGCAAAAACGCAATCCTCAAAAAACTTCGCGCCGCCTAATTTTTCTGACTACGCTCTCTAGGGGCGCCCGATGGAGTGATAGGCGATTCCCGCCTCCGCCATTTCGTCCGGGCGGTAGATGTTGCGCAAATCGATCATGATCGGCGTTTTCATCAATGACTTTACGCGCTCCAGATCGAGGGCGCGAAATTCGTCCCATTCAGTGATGATGACGACGGCGTCCGCCCCTTCAAGGGTGTTATACGGGCCGTCGACATACTCAACATCTTTCAAAAGACCCTGCGCTTCATGCATACCTGCAGGATCGAAGGCGCGCACTTTCGCGCCAGCCGCCTTGAGCGCGGGCACGATATCAAGCGACGGCGCATCGCGCATATCATCCGTATTGGGCTTGAAGGTGAGCCCGAGCACCGCAACCGTCTTGCCCTCAAGGGAGCCGCCGCAAGCGTCGATGACGCGTGACGCCATTTTCTTCTTGCGGTTGTCGTTGATCTCGACGACGGCTTCGACAATCCTTGTGGGCGCATCATTCACCTGCGCGGTGCGCACCAGCGCCAGCGTATCTTTCGGAAAACACGAACCGCCATAACCGGGGCCGGCATGAAGAAACTTTGAACCTATGCGCCCGTCCAGCCCAATGCCTTTTGCAACTTCCTGAACATTCGCCCCGACCTTTTCACAGATGTCCGCCATCTCGTTGATGAAGGTGATCTTGGTCGCAAGAAACGCATTGGCCGCATATTTGATCAACTCGGACGTCGCGCGGTTGGTAAAGACAATCGGCGTTTCATTGAGATAGAGCGGGCGATAAAGCTCGCGCATGACTTTTTTAGCGCGTTCGTCCTCGGCTCCGACAATAACGCGATCCGGTTTTTTGAAATCCATGATCGCCGCGCCTTCGCGCAAAAACTCCGGATTGGAGACGACGGAGAAATCGGCGTCGGGCCGCACGCGGCGGATGATTTCCTCAACCTCCGTACCGGTGCCTACCGGCACCGTCGACTTGGTGACAACGACAGTATAGCCGTCCATCACTTCGGCGATTTCCTCAGCGGCTTTGTAGACATAGGAGAGGTCGGCGAAACCGTCGCCACGGCGCGACGGCGTTCCCACCGCGATAAAGACTGCGTCGGCCGTCGGCGTCGACGCCGCGAGGTCCAGACTGAACGATAAGCGGCCCGCCTTCACATTCTCTGCGACGAGCGCCTCAAGCCCCGGTTCGTAAATCGGGATTTCACCGGCTTCGAGCTTGCGGATCTTGGTTTCGTCCTTGTCGACGCAAACAACTTCATGGCCGAAATCAGCGAAACAGGCCCCGGAAACAAGGCCTACATATCCGGTGCCAATCATGGTGACGCGCATGGCGGCATTCCCATCGTCAAAGGCCGCTGGAAGGGCGTCGCACGGAAATGGCGCGCCCGGGCGGCGAAGCTCTCAATATGGTGGGAGGTCTTAAACGGCGTTTTTCGGAAAGACCACTGCCTTCACAGTCAAAAACAGGATTTTGATGTCAAACCAGAGGGACCAGTTGTCGACATAAGCGAGGTCATATCGCACCCTGTCCTCCATCTGCTCCGTTTCCGAGGTTTCACCCCGGAACCCATTGACCTGGGCCCAGCCGGTGATGCCTGGCTTCACCTTGTGCCGGCCCGAATAGTTCTCAATCATCTGGGCGTATTGGTGGTTATGCGCCAACGCGTGGGGACGCGGCCCCACAAGCGACATCTCACCCCGGATGACATTGAGGAGCTGCGGCAGTTCATCAAGGCTGTACCGGCGCAGGATCGCGCCCAGCGGCGTGATGCGCGCATCACCAACCTTGGCCTGCGTGACAACATCGCCGTCTTCGGCGACCGTCATGGTGCGGAACTTATAGACTTTAAACACAGCATTGTTGAAACCGTGCCGCTTCTGCGCGAACAGGACAGGCCCCTTTCCCTGCAGCTTCACGGCCGCCGCAATCACCAGCATCACCGGCGTCAACAGGACAAGCGCAATAGCGCCCAGCACATAGTCCTCAATCGTCTTGAGAACCCCGCCCCAACCCTCCAGCGGACGCCGGTAAAGCGACAGAACGCGCACGCCGCCCACATCGCTGATAGCGCCGCCAAGATGGTCGAGCCAGTGAATGTTGGGGCAAATGGCGATGGACACCGGAAGGATCGACAGCCGGCGCACAAGCTTTTCCATTTCAGTTCCTGATGCGCGCGGCACGGCTATGACGATATCGTCAACTTCACCGTTGCGCGCAGCATGCGCGAGATCATTGAGATCGCCCTTCGCTGCGTTTTGATTACCGTCTCCGTTATTGATGAGGCCCGCGTCATAAATCCCGACAATGTAAATGCCTGCCGGAGAGTTCTTCGCATACTCGGCGAATTTAACGCCGAGCTGCGTAGCGCCGACAACCGCCACGCGCCGCGCAAAGACGCCGCCATCCTTGCTCATGCGCCGCGCCATTTCACCGGCAGCAAGACGAACGCCAATCACGGAAACCAGCGTCGCGCCTGACCACGAAGTCAGCCAGACACGGGAGAAATTCTCAGAAATCTTGAGGGCGAAGCCGAAAGCGAGAAGCCCGAGAAGAACCAGCGCCCAGCGGGAAACGATCGCCCGCATCATCTTGGACGCCGAGGCGATCTGGTCGAACTCGTAATAGCCGTCGCGGCGCAAAAGCGCGGTCAGCCCGGTCGCCCCCATAATGCCGGCGGCGGCATAGTTCTGAAGATCGATGGCCGTCTGCAGAAAGAAGACGTGATAGACCTCAGCCACCGCCACGGAAGCGACAATGACAAGGAGGAAGTCGATAAACTGGACGATGTCGCCGAAAAGCGCGCGCGCCACCGGCCCGCGCCGGCGCACGCCGTCGGTCGAAAAACTGTCTATTGTCTCTTTAACGCCCGGTTCCGCCATTCGAAGGTCTGTTTTCCCAATCCGCTCCCGCCGCCGACCCAGGGTCGCCGTCTTGAGAAAGGAAACCGGAACCGGCCCCTTCCCATCGGGCGCGGATATCAACCGGCCCGAAGTTTGAATGTCAATCGGGGCCGGTTTAAGGCTAATTTACGTCAAAAAGGTTACTTGTGCCATGTCGAAACAGTTTGCGGCGTTTCATGTGAGCTGGCGGGACGCCAAGGTCCGCCCGCTCGGCCTCGTAGCCGATGAACGCGACTATGGCCGGGCCGCCGCCCAGGCCCTTCAGGCGCGTCTCAACCAGCTCGCGGATGAGGGCTGGATCGTGCAGGAAATCCTGCCTTGCGGGGGATTAACCCCACGCCAGACCTCGGGTTTCACCATCGTCGCCTTCCGCTGAGAGTCGGCCTTTCGCGGGTTGCCATTTCGCTTCGTCTCCGTCATGGGTGACTCCATGACTGATGCTCTTTTCTCTGACGACACGCTTTCCGAAGCCCTTTGCGCGCTCGCGATCAAGGCCGGCGCCGCCGCCATGGAAATCTATGCGCGCGAGGTTGTGGCAGAAACCAAGGCGGACAAATCGCCCGTGACTGAGGCGGACAGGCTGGGCGAAGAAATCATTCTCGCCGGGCTCGCCGCCTTTGCGCCGGATGTGCCGGTCCTCGCCGAGGAAAGTGCGAGCGAGGGCAAAATTCCGGAGCTTGGCGACCGCTTCTTTCTTGTTGATCCGCTCGACGGCACCAAGGAATTCATCACGCGCACCGGTGAATTCACAGTCAATATTGCGCTTGTCGAAAACGGCAAGCCGGTCTTCGGCGTCGTTTACGCACCGGCGATCAACAAGCTTTTTGTCGGCGGACGTGACGGCGCGTGGAAAGCCGCCGTGGACGCCAAAGGCGTGATCAGCGCACGTGAAGTCATCCGCGCCCGTAAGGCGCCTGCGGACGGCCTTATCGCTGTCGCCAGCCGCTCACATCGCTCGGCCGAAACCGACGACTATCTGAAGACGCTCAACGTCGCAGACTTCACCGCCGCCGGCTCATCCTTGAAATTCTGCCTCATCGCCGAAGGCGTCGCGGACATCTATCCGCGGTTCGGGCGCACGATGGAGTGGGATACGGGCGCAGGCCAGGCCGTTCTGGAAGCGGCGGGCGGACGTGTCATCACGCATCCGGAGGGCGCCCCCCTCGCCTATAACAAAAAGGCGCGTGGCTTCGACAATCCGCATTTCATCGCCTGGGGCGCATAAGCCCAAGCGCTACATCAGCGATAGAGCGACTCAGACATCTGGAAGAGATTTGCAGGCGCTCCGGAATCGCGGCGAACCCAGATTTCCCATAACGCCGTGCGCTCAACCATCTTGAACTGCGTATAAAGAAGCGCTTCGGCGCGCCCTTTGGCTTCAGCGCTTTTCGGATCCATTTCGAGGCGCGGCACAAAGATGACATTCGCCTTTTCCGCCGCGGCGGGGCCGTCCGCCTGACATTTGCGGTCTTCGGCGAGAACGCAAGCCGTGTCCGCGCCAGTGAGAAACGCAATGTCGAGACCATTCGCAGCGAGCGTACGCGCACGCGCCGCCGCCTCGAGCAGCATGGCCGACTGATCCACGGGCGTTAGCGCAAAGAACTCCCGCGCTTCCGGCGTGGAAAAACGTCCTTCCTCCACCCATTTCGCAATAGTCGGCCCGCCAGGCTGAACCAGAGCCAGCTCTGAACGTATGTTTTCCGGAGCCGTCTTGATGGCCTGATACTGGAGCGAAAACTGGCCGGCGGCGTGAATGGCAATGACACCGGTCCAGAACAATGTCAGCGCGCCAGCGGAAAAAGCGCTCGCCACACTGGCCCGGTCATGATCGCGGAAAAGCCCGTCATAGAAAGGCGATGATACGGAAAAGCACGCCAGCCCCGCCGCCAGCGCAAATACCGGCAGAGCATTGGCGCCGGCAAGACGCGCCGCGACAAGCCCGGCCAGCAACAAGCCGACGGCGGCGGCCCAGTTCTTCCAATGCGGTTTGCCGCCAAAAACAGCGCTCATGAAAATGATCACACCTGCGCCATAGGCGGCGGCGCCGAGACCGAAGGCGCTGCTCTCTCCGCCCTTTATAATATTGTGTAAGGTCAGCGTTTCCGGCGCTGCGGCGGCGCGCGCCATGTTCATCCCCGGCATCAAGATTTCTGTGATGCCGGCAAGCAGAACAAAACCGCCAAAAGCAAAAGCGTAACGCCACAAACCATAACGGCCTGTCAGGAACGGACAGACTGACAAAAGAATAAAACCGATCAGGGCGAACGCCGGATTAAGCAGCCACAAGACGAAAAGAAGACCGCCGCCAAGCGCGCCTTCAAGCCGTGCGCGCGAGGCGGAGTCATCGGCTGAAACAGAAACAAAGGAAAGGCCGCACACTAACAGCAACGCAAGCCCGAGCTCTTCAGGACCCGAAAACGGCGCGGCGGCGAAACCGGCGAGCGCAGCAGTCGCCGCAACGCCAAACGCCGTCGGAAAGCGCGTCGAAGCAAGATAGGCGAAAGGATAAAGCACCAAAAAGGCGCCCATGGCCTTGGCGACAAGATGCACCCGGCCCGGCGCATCAGCGAACATGTCTGCGGCCATCAAAAGCATAAGATAAAAAGGAGACTCTTGCGCCGCGAGATCGGCTTGCCCCGCCATTACGGCGCGCGCCTCAGCGATAGGCGCGATCATATCCACTGTCGGCGAAAGACTTAACAAGGCCGGCGAAAGCGCCGCCGCGATGACAAATACGGTTGCAGCTCCGACGGACCACAAAAACGACCAGCCGGGCTCACGCCAGGAGTAGATCGACATCGCCGCCCTTCTGGCGCGAGGAGCCGACGCACGCCAGCCCAGCTCTGTTTCAAATGCGTCCTGTGCACCGTGAGACGTATTCATCTGGGACAACCCCTGACCTTTACCCACCCGGCGGGACACGCCCGCCAATCCTTAACGAGGACTTTGCAAGTCGCCTGCCGCAGGTTGAGAACAGGGGGAAAAATCGCCGGAAAAGAGCGTCTTACGGGTTTGCCCTGAGATTGGCGCTGTTATCATCAAGGTTACTGCGTTAACGAGTAGCCATGCGCACCCTGTTTCACATGCCTCTTGATCCCGCCTCGCGGATGATCCGTATCGCGCTCGCCGAAAAAGGCCTGCCGGCTCAGTTTGTGGAAAAACGCCCATGGGCGGATGAGGACGGCGCGCTCGCCGCTGCGAACCCGGCTGGCGCCATTCCGGTGCTCATTGACGAGGCGCCGACGGGAGAAGACGTCGCACTCTCGCCCGCGAGCGCTATTATCGAATATATCGAGGAAGCCTATTCCAGCGAACCGCTGCTGCCGTCGACTTCTGCAAGCCGCGCCGAAGCGCGGCGTCTCACCGCCTGGTTTCTGGACAAGTTCGAGGCTGACGTTTCCGCCTTCACCCTGCGCGAGCGCATCGACAAAAGATTAATGCGCCGGGGGCAGCCGGATTACGAACTCCTCAAAGCCGGCGCCGAGGCGCTCTCTTGGCATCTTGATTATATGTCCTGGCTCTTGGAGCAGCGCTACTGGCTCGCGGGAGAGCGTATTACCGTCGCCGACCTCGCCGCTGCGGGCCAGCTGTCTGCGCTCGACTATATCGACTCCGTACCCTGGGAAAAGTTTCCAACCGTCAAGGAGTGGTATGCGCGCTTGAAGTCGCGTCCTTCCATGCGGCCGGTCCTGCGCGACCGTATCGACGGCCTGCCGCCGCCCGCCCATTACGACAATCCGGATTTTTAGCATCCATGAGCGAGGCGGTGACAACGCGCATTCTCGCCATGGCGAAAGAGGCGGGTTTCGACGCCGCCGGCATCGCGCCTGCGAGCCTTCCGGAAAGCATGCGCGAAAAGCTATTGCGTTTTTTAAAACTCGGCCGTCATGGAACCATGGGATGGATGGAGACGCGTGCAGAACAGCGCGCGCAACCCCAGACCCTCTGGCCGGAGGCCAAAAGCATCATCATGTTCGGCATGAATTACGGACCGGACAAAGATCCACTCAGCGCGCTAAGCGAAAAATCCAACGGCGCAATTTCTGTTTATGCGCAAAACCGCGATTATCACGACGTTGTCAAAAAACGTCTCAAACGCATCGCCCGCGAAATTGTGGAGGACACCGGCGCAGAAGTGAAAGTCTTTGTGGACACGGCGCCCGTCATGGAAAAGCCTCTCGCAGCACAGGCGGGAATTGGCTGGCAGGGAAAGCACACCAATCTTGTGTCACGCGAATTTGGCTCCTGGTTGTTTCTCGGCGCAATCTTTACGACGCTCGACCTAACGCAGGATAAACCTGAGTCCGACCACTGCGGATCATGCAATAACTGCCTTGACATCTGCCCGACAAATGCGTTTCCGGCGCCTTATCAACTCGATGCGCAGCGTTGCATCTCCTATCTCACCATCGAACATCCCGGCCCAATTCCTCGCGCGTTCCGTAAGCCCATGGGCAACCGTATCTATGGCTGCGATGACTGCCTTGCTGTTTGTCCCTGGAACAAATTTGCAGATCGCGCAAAAGAAGCCGCGTTTCACGCCCGCGATGATCTCCACTCGCCAGCCCTGCGAGACCTTGCCAGCCTGAACGATACCGCGTTTCGCGCCCTTTTCTCAGGCTCGCCTGTGAAACGCACAGGCCGCGATCGTTTTGTGCGCAACGTGATGATCGCTATCGGAAACTCAGGCGACGACAGTCTGGTCGAAACCGTCCTGGAGCGAATACATGATGACAGCGCGGTTGTACGCGGCGCCGCGGTCTGGGCGCTGTCACAATTAGCGCCGCAAAAAATCGAAGCGCTGCGTAGCAAGCATCTCACAAAGGAAACTGACGAAACCGTGTGCGCCGAATGGCTGGCGGCCTAGACTTCCACCGTCACCTGCACATGGCCTTTAGTGAAATTGCCATTGTCATCTTCCACCCAATACCAGAACTCGTCGGACCCGGAATAGTTGGGATCGGCCATGTAAGTCAGCGTTCCATCTTCATTTTCGAATATGGAGCCATGGCTGGCGTAAGTAACGCCGTCGACTGCAATCGTATCTCCATCAGGATCAAAGTCGTTGGCGAGAACATCGAAGGTGACCGACCCATTTTGATCCAAAGTGACAAAGTCCGTACGGGCGACTGGCGCATCGCTTGAGAGATCAAGGACGCCGTTATATTTCAATTCCTGGCCCTCGTTGCTCGCGTCGCTCAATTTGTAAGTCCACTCGACAACAACCCCGACCTTGTCGATTGCGCCTGTAGCGCGATCGGCGAAATACTGGTCCATCACGACCACGGTCCGGCCATCAGGCAGGGTCCAGTATCCCTCTTCCTGAATAGCGATGCGAAGGGTGAAGTAGTTATGGCGGATCGGATCCCAACTGGGCGAGACCACATCCTCACCGATTTCATCCGTCCGCACGCCGGTCAGGTCAATATATTCCGGCGTGTTGGGCACCGGCGTATCGGGAATGCCGACGACAGTGGATTCATATTCAAGGCGCCCCTCAACCAGATCGGCGCGTGTGAGAAATTTCTCCTTGCCGTCTAGGTTATAATAATCCTCAGCGGCGCCCTCAACGTTCACATCGATGAACACATATCCCCAATCTCCGTCGAAGGGGTGGTTCATGCCCGTCTGATCCTTCATGAGGTAAACCCCGACGGGGAAACCCTCAACATCAGCGCCATTGATCACCATGTTGACAGCGGCGGGGCCGTATTCAATTCCGCGCCATGCAGTCCTGCCGGCTGACCCGTCCGTGGCAACAAGATCAATGTCTTTCAGCGTGTAATGCGCCGTATATTCAAGATGTATCCCGGTGCCGACTTCCCAGCCTTTGAAGTCGTCAATCACGGTGCGGACATCGTGATGCTGTTCGGAATTATTCTTGATAACGATCAGACCCGTCCCGACAGCAAAAGCTTCATTGCCCTCAAACTGTGTGATGGCCGGAATCTGGTTTGCGACGAGTTCGTGATACCCAAACGATTCAGACAGATGCGCCGTATTGGGGTCAAGATAGATGCCGCCCCGCGACATATAGACAAAGCCCTGACCGCCCGGCACGCCGGCGGCGACATTGTCTACCGCCTCGACCAGACGGCCCTGGAACCAGAACCCCGCGCCCGTGCGCCCCATGTCGCCGGCCGTCACATCCTCATGCCATTTCGGACCGCCGCCATTGCCGATCGACTTGATGGAGATGTTGTGGGACCAGCGCCCGATTTCATTGCCGGATTCCGCAACAAACGCGGCGCCATAGACATCGTAAGCGGCGTTATCGGCAAGAACGGCGTTTGAATCGTGATGAACATAACCCCAGCCGGGAGAGCCCCAGACCGCATTGCCAACGATCATGGCGGGATCGTCAACGTCTGAAACACCCGCGCGGTGTATGTGCAGTGAATAGCGCGCCTTGACATTGCTGTCGCTTTCGAGGTGATCGGCGTCGGCGGCTTCAAAGGCGCGCTCAGACTTGTCGGTACGGCCCAGCTCATAGAACTCCGCATACCGCACATCGATATTATCGGAGTGCATAAACATCGTATGCCCGCGCTGGTGCACCGGCAGGCTGTCTGCATTTTCTGTCTCAAAGCGGACATTGCGGCTATAATTCGCAACATAGGCTTTCAAGTCCGCCCGCGCGCCGTCGTGATCAAACTCAAGCGGCTTGTCAAAATAGATCGTGTTGCCTTCGATCTTGGTGATGACCAACTCTTCATCCTGGGTCTGGTCATTGCGGGGCTCAAGCGGCAAAGCGTCTTCCGTCGGCGTCAGATGCGTGCCTGTCAGCACCAGCTTGTCGCCAACCTGCCACCCTTCCGGCGATGACTCCAGCGTCAGCGATGTATCGCCCGCCATGGGATCGGCGGCGACCTTGAGGAAAGTTTCTTTTTCTGCGCCGTGGATCTGAATATCGCCATGACTGATCAGCCCGCGCGACAGCAGCATCGGATCCCAGCTCACGTCGATAGGGCCGTTATCCGCGAATTGAATAACGGTTTCGACACCCGCCGATACCGGTTGGTCTATCGTTCCGATGGTCAGCTTGCCGGTCGGCGCGACAACAAACGTGTCCACTTCCATGAAAGTGTCGCGGTCAGTCGCAAAATCGAGCGAACCATCAACGCGCACCGTAAAAAGCGAGACCGCGCTTTCGCCGTCATAGGTTACGTCAACGCCGTCAGGGATGACGACTTTCGCGCCTTCCCCCGGCACCTCGCCGCTCGCCCAGGTGTTCGGATCAAACCAGGAACCGTTATTCACCGCGATATGCGTCGCTTCTTCCACCGGTACGAGATTGAGCACCGCCATGTGCTCGGAAGCCTTCATGGGATCGTCCGGATGCACATGGGAATGGCCGTCGCCTGCCGGCATGTCGCCATGATCGCCATGATCGCCCATATCCATGCCATCATGACCATCATCCATGCCGTCTTGCGGACCAACATGAACTTCGACCTGCGCGCGGCTCAGATTGCCATTGCTGTCGCGCACTTCATACTGAAAGCTTGCTTCGCCTTCATATCCCGCCTCGGGCGTAAAATGCACGGCGCCGTCATGAAGCATCACCGTGCCGTGGGACGCGCCGAAGACACGGACAAGCTGAGCGCTGACCCCTTCGGGCACAATATCATTGGAGAGAAGATCGTCAGCCGCGATCTGAATCCCCTCGCCGGCATCCGTATGGAAATGGTCGTCATTGAACGCCTCAATAGCAGAAGGCTCAACCGGCGCTGCAGGCGTCACTGGCGGCGTCGCTGTTCCGCCGCCATTCCTGCTATTGCTTTTATCTCCGCCGTCTGGAGCGCGGTCCTCGCCGCCTTTTAATGGACCGTCATTGCCGCCAATGGTGTAACACCCTTCCAGCGCCAGCAAAGGCGCCAGCATGCTCGCCTGAGCCAGACGCTGCTTGGCCCCTTGTTTTTGAGCCTTGCGGTTGCGCCTGATCGACGTTCGAGCATTACTGCTTGCTGCATCAACAAGGTCGGAAAAGTCTAGTCGGGCGGCGCTGTCGCGGGCGACAAAATCGAAACTCATATTATGTCCACGCACACTATAAGTAGGCTGAGAGAGAGGATTGAAGCCTAGCTGCACACGCGGAAAAGGTTGATTGAAAGGATTGTTAGAATTGTTTGGAACACCACCAAAACATGCGGGGTATGGCGCAAATTACACAGAGTTAATCGCCTCGTCTGGAAACTATTGAGGCGCGCGAGACAAGACCTTAACAAGCGGTTGTTTGAAACAATTGAATAGTTCGCGTTAATGCAAAACGATTCGCAAATATTCTTTATGAGTCGCTAACGCCAAAGAGCTTGGCCGTCGCCACGCCTCGCTCAACAAAGCGCTGTTTATCCTGCTCCGGCGCCCATCCAAGGGCGGATTTCGCCCCCTCATTGGCGTAAGGCGACAATTGCGCCCGGGATTTCCAGTCGCGATAGCTAGGCTTTGTAAGGCCTTTCTTTTTGGCGAGATGGCGCTTTAGCCAATATTTGACGACATCGATCGCGTAATACGTCCAGAGCGGTGTCGGTTTTGCGCGCATGGCGACGCCATAGGCGTCTTCAATCGTCTTGAAATATTCACGGGACGAAAGCATCGGTTCGCCAATCAGGTTGAATGATGCGCCGCCGGCGCCCTCCGTTTCCATCGCGAGAACCAAACCGTCCGCGACGTCATCGACGAGAACGAAAGGCATAATGTTTTCGCCGTCGCCCCATAATTTACAAGCGGTCGCCCCGCGCCACATGGCGATGCCCCAATGCTGCAAGGGCCCGCCTTCGCCGATAACAATGCCCGGCCGTGCGATTACCAGCGGCAAGCCGCGTTCACGCTCAAGCTTCTTCAGCTCTTCTTCGCAGGCAGCCTTCGAGCGCGCGTAAAGGTTACGGCGCGTAAGGTCATGGTCGAACGGCGTTGCTTCCGTAATGACGCGATCCGGCTGCGACGCATCATAGGAATCGATCGTGCCTGTATAAACAAGTCGGCGCACGCTGGCGGCGAGACACGCCTCGCCTATTCGATTCGTAACACCCACATCGTTTTGAAGATAACCTTCCCAGCTCGTCTCGGTGGCGCGCGCCAGATGGAAAACGCAGCCAATGCCTTCCATCGCCTCGCACAGATCATCACTGGAGTTCAGGCTGCCGGTGAACACCGAAATGCGCCCGTCCTCACGATCAAGCCCCGCCCCTGAACCGCGGGAAAATACGCGGACGTCGTAGCCCTTGTCCGCAAGCGCGTGACATAGTGCACGACCGATAAAACCGGTTCCACCAATGACCAGCGCCGTTTCGCCCTTCGCCGGCGCAGCGCTGCGTGACGGCGGCGGCGCTTTTGGTAAAAATTTGGGACGCGCCGCCTCCAGCGTCTCCTCGATCATCGCCGTCGCATTCGCAGCAAGCCCGGCGGACAGCCGCCGGTCTACGGGCGCCCCCGCTTTTACAGAAGCATAGAAGTTGTCGATAGCGCGCTGGATCGACAGGCCATAGGGAGCTAGACCATTGAGCGATTTCAGCTGTCGGAACGCATTGGCGAGGCCAGCGCCCGCCGCCTGCCCTGCGACCGAAAGCTGGCGCGCCAGCGGTCCCACGACAATGTCCTGCATTGAGGCGCGTTCGCGCAGATAGGTGTCTTCTGCGAAATTATAGCCCGCAACAGCGCCAAGGCCGCGCAAACGGATGCTGCGATTATCCTCCCCCTCAACCAGCGACAGGTTCAGCACCACAGAGGCGCCTTTCGCCTCCCCGGCAATACACCAGCTCTGGTAATGGCCGACGCCGCCCGGCAGCGTTATGGGATTGCGCAGGGATACGCTGATGTTGTTCAGCTCGCCAAAGAGGTCTGCGACAAAGGCAAAAAGATGGGGGCCGATTTCAAACAGAATGTTTTCCGGCGCCCGCAACATCCACAGATTGAAAGGGCCTGAACGCAATGGCGGCAATGGAAATTGCCAGTTCGCCTCAAAACTGTCGATCGGGCCGATGGTGCGGCATTCGATATCCGCTTTCAACCTGTCATAAGACGGCAACATCAGGAAGTTGTGGTTGACCCCAAGAGCGACATTTTTCTCTCGCGCCAATGTCTCAAGACGGCGGCAGTCAGAAGAGTTTAGCGCAAACGGTTTCTCGACGAAGGCGGCGAGGCCCGCTTTAAGAATTTTCGCCGTCGCGTCCGCATGAAGATGAGGCGGCGTCAAGACATGCACGCAATCGGCGACACCGGCGGCGAGAAGATCGTCCAGCGACGTAAAGACATGGGCCGCGCCATAGGCGCTGGCGATCCCTTCCGCTGCGCCGCGCGACAGATCGCATACGGCGACAAGGTCAACACCCGGCGTGCGCTTCAAGGCATCCGCATGCCAGGTTGAAATGTATCCTGCGCCAAGAAGCGCAACCCTGATCGGCTTTTTGTCCATGGTCATCGCGCGGTTCGCGGCCTCATTTATATTCAACAATGCCGATATGACGGCCGGTCAGTTTCTTTCGCTTGTAATCCAGCAGGCCTATCACATTCGGAAATTTCGACAGGGTCAGAAATTTCGCCGCAAGGGTCGCATGCTCCGGCGCCGCCCCTCTGGCGATAAGGCCGCGCCGCGTTTTCCATAACGAGGCCGGGTAAAGAAGAAGCAAAGCAAGGCTCGCCCCATAGGTGAAAGGCGCGGCGATTATCGACACAGCGGGAAGAACAAGTCCCCAAAGCCAGGCCCGGCGGCGCTCAGCGGCGAAATAACCGGGATGAAGCTCGCCCACCTGCGCAAAGGCGTGTCCGGCGCGCACCATGCGCCGCCACCATTGGCCGAAACGGTGAATATCCGCGTCATGAAAGCACATATCGCGGCCCAGCCGGACAATTTTGACGCCGGTTTCGCGCAGGCGGATGCAGAAATCATCATCTTCCGCCGCAATCACGGTCGGATTGAACCCACTCACAGCGTTAAAACTGTCGGCGCGCACCATGAAGATGCCGCCGCAGGCCTTGATCTCGCCCACAGGGCCGTCCCACTCCATGTCACAAAGGCGGTTATAAATTGTGGCGTCGGGAAAGCGCTCACGGCAACGACCGGTCACAGCGCCAAGTGAAGGATCACGCGTTAGCGCCTTCACCGCCTCAGTAGCGAAGCCGGGCGCCAATTCACAATCGCCGTCGATGAACATCACATAGTCGGTATCGGGCCATGCCTTCAACAATGCGTCAAATCCCGCATTGCGGGCGCGCGCCGCCGTGAAAGGCGCAGCGCAGTCAAGCTCGATGACTTCAACACCTTCGCCTTTCGCAAAGGCGACGCTGCCGTCAGCCGAGCCGGAATCCACATAGACAATGCGCGAGGCCTCTTTCTTCAAGGAAAGGAGACAACGCTCAAAACGCTCGCCTTCATTGCGGCCAATGGCGACAAAACCGATAGAAGGCGCGCCGCTCATTCGCCTGCCTCGTCATTGCCGCCGCGCGTCGGCGTCCATGTCTTTGCACTGGCCCTGCCTTTGGCGCCAAAGACAGAAACTTTGGAAAGAAGAAAGCCAATGGCGCCGCGAAGAGCCGATGGCGGCAACGATTCCCGCCCAAAGCGCAACCATGCGACCACTATGGACGCTCCTGTCAGGACAAGCGCCCAGAAAACAAGCTGGAAGGCGACGGAAACACCAGTCACCAGCCAGGCGAAAAAGCAGATGATAGCGAGCACGAACAAGAGCGCGACAAAAATCGTCAATGGCGGAATCATCAGATCGATGGCCGCGCCGATTTGAGCGAAACGCCCTTTGGAAAAACCATCCATAAGCGCGCCAAGGCTCGCCCTTGCGCTATAGCGCAAGGAACCGATGGACCAGCGCGCCGACTGGCGTGTGAGCGCTGCGTCCTCCGTGGGAAATGCGCTCGTAACAACAGCATCGGGGACAAAGAGCGGCGGCGCACCTTTACGGATAAGCGTCATAGTGAGCGCCAGGTCCTCGACGATTTCACCCGAGCCGAGATCGAGCCCTGACAGCATCCGCCAGGGCGCGGCAAAGCCAGCGCCGGTGAACCGCGTCACGTCGAAAAGCCGGGCCAGCCCGCGCATGCGCACATTGTTGATAAAGGCCCAGGCAAATTCGGCCACCTGAAGGCGCGGCCCCGCTTCCTCTGGCGCCTTCATCAAATAAAGCGCTTGCGCTGGACGGTCTTCTCGCGCCGCAACCGCTGCGATCTGCTGCAAGGCGCCAGGCGCAAACAGACAGTCAGCGTCGGTAAAGACAACGATGTCAGGCGGTGAAGCACGCAAATGATCGAGCGCGAACTGCAACGCATAGCCCTTCCCCCGCCGGGAAGGGTCATTACGTTCAATGGCTTCGGCGCCGTTTGTTAGCGCCACTTTCGCCGTTTCGTCGGTGCAATTGTCAGCGACGACGAGGATGTGATCGCTTGCGCGAAGTTGCGAACGCACATTTTGAAGCGTCGGCGCAATTGCCGCCGCCTCGTTATGCGCAGGAATAACGACGACAATGGACCCGGCCAGCGGTGCATCCGCTTCAGCGTCATTCGTCTCCATGACCGCCGCTGCAACTTCAAGCGCAAGGAAGAGCGCAAGAGCGAAACCGGCCAGCGCCAGCGCATATAAAAGGACAAGAACCAGAAAGCTCATGGAGCGAGGATCCTATGAACCGGCGGCGATCACTCGCCGCCTTGTCACGCGCGCGCCGGCCGGTCGCCGCCGAACCAGAAACGGAAAACGCCGAGCGCCTCGGCAAACCGGCCAAAGACCGCGCCAAACGCCTCCCCCCATGATTTGAGACGAAACGGCCCGCGGCGGAGGATGCTCGCCAAAATCTTGAACGCATAAACCGCCACGCCGATCGCAAGAACGCCAGCGGCAGCAATCGGCGCCGGGGTCATAGGCGCAAACATGCTCGCTACGATCGCACCCAGCGCCGCCGCCGCGACAATACCGGCAGGGATGAAAAAGCCCCACAAAACGGCGCGTACAGTTTCGCCGACGCCATGACGTTCGGGCGGGCCGCCATGAAGCGACATAGCGTAAGCATTGTCGAAACCGCGCAGAACGGCGCGTTTCCACCAGCTCGATTTGCGCGGCTCCCGGATCATCATATCAGTTTCGAGACGCCAGATATGGGCTCCGCGTCGGCGTTGGCGAATGCAGAGATCATCATCCTCGCAGGAAAGAAGATCGCCGCGGAAACCGCCCGCCGCTTCGAAGGCCTCTGTGCGCATAAAAGCGCCCGGCGCAACAACCGATACAATTTCACCGGGCGTTTCATTTTTACGCTGTTCAGCGACGGTGGGATAAGTCACCTCATCGCCATTGCGGCGGCGCATGCGTCCTTCGATCACAGCGACTTCCGGGCGGCGCTCCATGAACTTTTCCGCATGGACGAGCCAGTCGGGATCGAGCACGCTCGCTGCATCCATGAACTGCACATAACGGACGCCAGGCAGGATTTTCTTAAGATGACGGTAGCCAGCATTCTTGGCGCGCCCGGCTGTTTGCGGCCCCTTGCCAATATCAGCGATCTCGGCGCCGACTTTACGCGCTGCGGCGACAGCTTCGTTCATGGGACCGAGCGGCATGAACACAACCGCGCATCCTTCCGGCAGTGAGCGGATCGCAGCCTCGGGCGAAACACGCGGATCGGAGCCGATAATGACCGCGCCAATGAGCGCTTTTTGCTGAGCGGGCGCAGCCGGTTGCGGCGCAGGCGCCGCCATTGGCGCAGGCTCGGGCTCGGCTTGCGGTTGGGGCGTGGGACGCTCTGCAAGCCGCACTTCTGTCTCATCGGACGCCGGCATGATCCGGCTCGTCACTTCAGCGCGCAGATCTGTGAGCGTCTTCACCGGAACATCCCCGGCATATTCTTCTTCCCGTCCGCCGCCGGCAGGCTCATTATCGTCGGGCGCGGACGGCAAAGGCCGGTTCAGAAAGTCAGTGCGATCATCGACAAACGCATCGGGGCCTTCATCTTCTTCATCGGCCGCCGCGATGGGCGGTGCGCTTGGTTCATGCGAGGCTATGCCGAAAACGCCGTATGATTTTTTGTCCCGCACAACCGTGCGGATTGTCTCAACGCCGACGACCAGATCTTCCGCAGAAAAGGCGTAAACGAGCGCCGTGTCGGCAATGACGTTGATAACGCGGGGAACGCCGCGCGATTGCTCGGCAATTAGGTCGATAGCGCGCTCCGTGAAAATCCGGCGCCGGCACCCTGCGATCGACAGCCGGGTTTCGATATAAGAATGAACTTCTTCGCGGCTCAGCGGCGTCAGATGGAAATCAGACCCCACACGCTGCGTGAGCTGCAACAATTCCGGTCTGTTGAGGACGTCTTTCAATTGCGGTTGACCAACGAGAATGAGCTGTAAAAGCTGGTCCTTGCCGGCATTGATATTTGATAAAAGCCGCAGCTCCTCCAGCATATCGGTCGACAGGTTCTGCGCCTCGTCAATGATGAGAACGATGCGGCGGCCTTGCGCATACTCACTGATGAAGAATTGTTGCAACTGGGAGAACAGCGCCACATGCGAACTGTCGTCAAAAGGCTGGCCGAAAGCCATCAACAACCAGCTAAGAAGGTCGCCCCGTCCTTCCTGAACATTCGACAAGAGTGCGACCGTATGGGTATCGGAGAGTTGATCGAGCAGCCGGTGAATGAGCGTGGTCTTGCCGCATCCGACTTCACCAGTGATGACAGAAATGCCGGCATGATTCAAAACGCCATATTCCAGCATCGCATAAGCGAGCCGGTGGGTCCTTCCCCAATAGAGGAAGGACGGGTCCGGTTGGATGGAAAACGGCTTTTCTGTTAGGCCGAAAAACTGTTCGTACATTACGTCAATGCTTTCGATTGGCGTCAGCCAAACTGTTAAACGGCCACTAAACGGCCGGCGCTAAAGACTGGCCAGAAGCGACGTCGCCTCATCGGCAAATGACAGGTTTCCACCGCCAAGGCTCAACGCCTTTTCGAGGTTTTCACGCGCCGCAGCCTTGTCGCCGTTCGCCGCCTGCGCGGCGCCCAGATGATAAAGCATCTCCGGGTTGTCTCCGGCGGCGGCCACTGCCTGCGACAGATACTCTATCGCCTTGGCGTAATCGCCGGCGCGATAATACGCCCAGCCAACTGTGTCGCGATAATAAGGATTGTCGATGCTCTCGATTGTTTTCGCAACTTCAAGCGCGCGGGCGATGCTGGCGTCATCCAGACGCATATCGCTCGACAGGCTGACAAAGTTGTTGGCGATGATGCGGTCATCGGGGCGTTTCTCTATAAGCTCGCTGTAAAGCGTAAGAGCGCCTTGGCGATCTCCGCTATTGAGAAGCACATCAGCCTTGAAGACTTTGAGAGCGTCGTTCTCCGGAGCCGCACGCAATCCCCGCTCAATGAGTTCAGAAGCGGCGTCGCGACGGTTCTCCGCGAGATAGTGGCGATAGAGGAAATCAAACGCTTCGGAACGCTGCGGGTTTGTCTCCGTCGCCTTCAACAATATGGATTCATACTCGCTCTTTTCACCCCGGGCGAGATGGACCCGCGCCATTTGAAGCTGAGCGACGTAATTTTCCGGATCCGTTTCAAGCATGCGCGCCAAAAGCTCTTTGGCCTCATCCGTGCGCTCTTCGCGAATATAAGCATCGATGAGCGCGTTAAGCGGACGCCCCTGCAACGGCGCACTCTCATTCTGAGCGGACAGCGTTTCGATGACGCTGCCAAAGTCCTGAAGGCCGATATAGGCGGCGGACTTGATCGTTGAAGCAAGCTGCGCGTCACGGCCGGCATTCGCCAGCAATTGGCCAACCTCTTCGGCGCCGCGCCAATCCTGCTGGGCGAGACGGATCGATGCGAGAAGGCGCAAATTCTCAACCTCGTTCGGATGCACCGCCAGAGAATCTTCAAGAACCTCTTCGGCGCGATTGGCGTTCTTGCGGCGAAGCAGGAAGCGCGCAAATTGCTGCGCAACAGCCGGGCTCTTCTGGCTAGCCTCGAAAGCTTTCGCGAGTTCAGCCTGCGCGAAGCTAAAATTATCCTGACGCTCGAAAGCCGCCGCCATGAGGATCATCGCCTGAAAGGTTTCCGGGCTGTTGTCGATCACGGCGCGCAGATTGTTGATCGCCTGATCATATTCTTCAGCATCGATCTGCAGCGCGGACCGGCGCAGCAGCGCGTCGGTGTTATATTCGTCGGCGGCGAGAATCTCATCGACAAGCGCAGCCGCTTCATCTGTCTTGCCTTCTGCGAACAAAATTGTGGTGATTCTGTTTTTCGCCTTCAGCACAACGTCCATATCTTCACTGGCCGCCAGGCCCTCGAGCACGTCGCGGGCTTTGTCATCCTGATCTGAACCAGCGTAGAAATCAGCGAGCGCGAATTGAAGATCCATATTGTCGGGTGAGGCCTCGGCATAGCTGCGGAGCTTTTCTTCCGCTGCATCGGCGCCTTCATTCCTGTTAATAATGCGGACAACATCCAGTTTCGCATTCAGATTTTCAGGCTGTAGAGCAACGATGCCTTCGAGCTGATCGCGGGCGCCGGCGAAATCGTTCACTTTGATAAGCTCATTCGCATAGACGCGGCGATAAGCAGGCTGTTCCGGGAAGAGTTCGATCAGGTCTGCATAAGCAGTGCGAACATCATCCGTGCGTTCAAGCATGGTGAGCGCATGAATGCGCAAGAGCTGAAGCATTGCGACTTCGGGATTGATTTCGAGCGCGCGGTCCAGTTCGCCAAGCGCCTTCTCCCATCCGTCATTGATGGAATATTGCGTTACGCGCACTGTTACCGCTTCCGGGTTCGCCGGATCCTCAGCGATCACTTCGTCAGCGAGCTCAATGGCGCCGGCGCTGTCTCCGATTTTCAGAAGGACGCCCGACTTCAGAGCCCGTGCGTCAATATTGCCGGGCTCGATGGCGAGCGCTTTTTCCGCCTCCTCGAGCGCGGTCGTTTCATCGCTGCCGATGAGATAGAGCTTGCCGAGCTTCACATGAGCGTCGACAAGGTTGGGATCGAGCCGCACAGCACGCTGCAGCAGACCAAACATGCCCTGGAAGTCCTGGCGCTGTTCAGCAATCTCGGCGAGACCAAGCAATGACGGCACATGCTCTTCATTAATTTTGATCGCGTTCTGATACTGGATAAACGCCCGGTTGAGATCGCCCTCTTCAAGGAACTCCGCGGCTTCGGCGGAGTATTTTGCGACTTTCTCTTCCGGCGACGCACAAGCAGCCGTGAGCGCCAGCGCTGAAACAGCGAGAAGCCTTGAGAGTCTCAAGCTCGCGCTTTTTCCTGATCGCCGTGTTTTTGTCGTTGTCGCCGTCATTATCTCCACCCTTCTTACTAAGGTCTTTGGGTTTGCCACTGTTGGAACCTTGTTACAACGTCTGTCCTAGAAAGCCGCTTTACGCAGGCCGGTTTCGTCCCGGGCGGCGCTTTGTGAGGCGCCTGCCGGGGCGTAATTCATTCTGTTGGCGCGGAAAAGCGCCTTGAGCCGCCGATTTGCGCCGGAAAGCGTAATTGAAGCGCCAGCGCGGGCGAGATGTTTTTCCAGCATCAGGACCTGTCCCAAAAAGGCGCGGTCCGCGGCTTCAACCCCGGCGAGGTCGAGACACACCGGGCGGCCCCGGGCGGCGGCGCTTCGAAACGCCTCGCGCACGGGCTTGAGGCTGTTATGGCCCGGCTTGCCGGTAATACGGACAATCGTCTCACCCGCGCCCTGGGTTACATCGGCCTGCGCATCGCCGGCAACGGCGCCCGCCTGGCGGCTTTGCGGCAGCAACCCGGTCAAAGCGAGCCAGGCCAGCGCCACCCCGTCATCGAAATAACGCCGCCATAAGGAAGGTTCTTCTTTAATGCGCCATACCCATTCAAGACCGGCGCGCTGCACCCATTCCGGGGCGCGGGCCACACCGCCCGCCGTAAAATCCACAACTGCGCCGAGATGAGCCGTCACGGGCGCGGTCAGGCGATCACGGTTATACTCGATCCAGGCCTGCCCTTTGGCGGCGCCAAGCGCCACCATGACGAAATCCGGCTCCGTTGAATTGATCTTCGTGATCACCTCGTCAGAGCTCATGCTTTCTACGTCGCCGAAACCGGGATTGTGCCAGCCCACCGCCTCAACGCCGCCTTTTTCGCGGTTGATGGCGTCGAAGGCGGCTTCGGCGGCGCCGGGACGGCCGCCGAAAAAGAAGACCTTGAGACGACGGCCGGAAAAACCCGGGCGGCGGCGCAGCGCCTCGAAAAGATCGGAACCGGCGACGCGGGAGGGCACTGGAACGCCCAGCATTTTCGCCATGGCGACCAGCGGCGCGCCATCGGCAAGGCTGAGATCGGCATTCAAGATGTCGCGCCGCGCGCTTTCGTCTTTCATGGCCCGCACGAGAAAATTCACATTTGGCGTCACGAAGGAAAGCTGGCGGCGCGTCCTGACAGAGTCATCGATCTCTGCGATAGCGCGGTTAATGTCCGCGGCGTCCACCGCAAGCCCCATCAGGCACCAGACATCGCGATCAAAATCATCCCGGCGCAGCGGCGCCACAGCGCCGACCGCTTCCGGGCTTTGCGCCGTCTGGTTCAAAAGGGGATCGCTCATACTCATCAGGGGCTGTTCCAAAAGTTAACCCGTTAACACCGTTTCAGTTCGAAACCGGAAGCGCTGTAAACCAAAAGCGCTTGTCCATTGGCCCGCTACACAGCAAACTGCAGGCCAGATTCACCCCTTGCGTGTCTTTTAGAGTTTTTTTACCCCACAACCCCATGAAAATCATGGCGCCGACTCTAACGCCACCCCTGGCGCAATCGGGAAGGATTGCTTTAAGAGACTGTTATGATTAATTTTTTCCGGCCTCGAGATGCTTAAGACCGGACCGACAAGATTAACAAACCGGCGTGAGATCGGGTGGGCGAGCCTTTACTTTGCGGGTAGAGGTCGCAAATGATCCGGCGCCAATCTTGCTGAAATCCCGTCCTTAAATAACGCGCGCGAGAACGCGGCGACCACAACAGGGCCAGTCACAGGGGCTGTCCCGCCCAGAAAATGCAGGAAACACCCATCCCTCATGTCCGATAACAGCAACGAGCAGCCCTCCCCTTCAGGCGCAGGCTTTACGCTTCGCCCAGTCTATCTGGCCGCCGCCCTCGCTGCGGCGACGGTGTTTGCCTTTTTCGGCGGGATTGAAAACCTGTTCATGCGATGGGGCGAGCAACAGGAATTAAGCCACGGCTATTTCCTGCCGGTGATTTCAGCATGGATCATCTGGTCGCGCCGCGACGCACTGAAAGGCAGCCTCGGTAAACCTGTCGCGCTGGGCCTCGCCGGCGTCGCTCTGTCCGCCATTATTCTGGTGCTCTCAGAACTGACCGTCACATCGCTGATGATCTTCCAGCATCTCGCGATGATCCTGCTTTTCTCCTCGCTGGCGCTGGCGCTCGGCGGCTGGCGGATTTTCTGGCTGACGCTGCTCCCAATCGGCTTCCTGCTATTTATGGTGCCGCCGCCTTATTGGGTCATCACCGTCCTCTCACAGCATTTCCAGCTCTGGTCCTCGCAGCTCGGGGTCTGGATGATCGAGCTCCTCGGCATCCCTGTTTACCTCTCCGGCAACATTATCGACCTCGGCGACTACAAGCTGCAGGTCGCCGAAGCCTGCTCGGGCCTGCGCTATCTGTTTCCATTTTTGAGCCTTGGCTTTCTCGCCGCTTATCTGTTCCACGCTCCGATCTGGCAGCGCGCCATCGTGTTCCTTTCGACGATCCCGATCACCATCGTCATGAACTCTTTCCGCGTGGCCGTCACCGGTCTCCTCGTTCAGCGTTTTGGCCCGGAGCATGCCGAAGGCTTCATCCACATGTTTGAAGGCTGGGTGGTTTTCCTTCTCTGCCTTGCGCTGCTTTTCGCCGTCATTGCAGTCCTTTCCCGGCTTTCGGGCCGCAAGTCCGTCGGCGATGTTCTCGGCCTGCCGGACATCGAAGCGCAACCTGACGGAACACAATGGAGCCGTAAGCAATACACGCTTCACGGGCTTATCGCGCTTGCCATGATCGTCATCGCCGGCGGTTACGTTCATTTCGCGACGTCAAATATTTTGCGGGTGCCGGAACGCTCCGATCTCGCAGGTCTTCCCTATGAACTCGATGGCTGGAAGAGCTACGTTCAGGAGGTCGATGCAGACACGCTCAACGTGCTGGGCGCAGACGACTACATCATCACAAATCTGCAAAGCCCGGAAAACGAAGTTTTCAACCTCTATATCGCTTATCTGAACATGCAGCGCCACGGCCATAGCTGGCACTCGCCGCGCCAATGCATCCCCGGCGGCGGCTGGCAAATCGTCGACCATGACTATGCGTCAATAGAACTCGATGACGGCGACAGCTTCAGCTTTAACCGCATCGTGATTGAAAACCGCGGCGTCAAGCAGCTCGTCTACTACTGGTACGACCAGCGCGGGCGTAAACTCGCCAATGAATTCGCGATGAAGTCCTTTTTGATCCTGGACGCGGTGAAACTGCGCAGGACCGACGGCGCCATGATCCGGATTATGACCCCGATCGACCGGGGAGAGCTGGAAAGCGACGCTGATGCACGCCTGCAAGGGTTCCTTCGCACGCTTGATCCCAAGCTTGACGCCTATATTCCAGACGCCAGCGCCACGGCGACCCAGGAGTTCGATCCAAACGATTAGGGGACCGATAGCCGCCTCTTGGCCATTTTTCATACAAGAGGCGGTTTTTTTTCGGTTTTTTCTTTTTTTGCATTTGCTAAGGTCCGCTTCAGAAAGTCGGCCTAGGCTCGCTGGCCGGATGGCGCGGCGCGGAAGACCGGGCTTACCCGGCAAAATCGCCAGCGCCGCCGCCCTATCTGGCTGAATGCCTTGAAATCGGCGCAATATTTGCAAATCAAGGGGCGCATCAGGACCGGCGGACCCGGCCCACAGAAAGCAGGATCACCCAGATGGGCGAAGAATTCTCACTTGAAGACATTCTAATCATCCTCAAGCGCCGGTTTCTGGCCTTCATTCTGCCGGTTATCGCGCTTGCCCCCATTGGCATTGTGGCCGTGATGCTGCTGCCGGCGAAATACACGGCGCAGGGCACAATCCTTGTCGAGTCTCAACAGATCCCGACGGAATATGTGCGATCCACGATTAACTCCTATGCGCAGGAGCGTATCTCCATGATCCGCCAGCGGGTCATGACTCGCAATCGCTTACTCGAAGTCGCTGACGAGTATAATCTCTTTCCGCGCTCCCTCGGCCTTTCGGAGAGCGAACGCGTTAATCTCATGCGCCAACGCCTTCGCGTTGATTTGATTACAACCTCGGCGCAAGCGCGCAGCGCAGGCCGCGACAATACGATCGCGTTCACTGTCGCCTATACGGACCGCGACGCCAACAAAGCCTATCTCGTCGCCAATAAGTTCATCACGCTCTTCCTGGACGAAGATGTTCGCACCCGAACCGCCGGCGCTTCGAACACAACGGAATTCTTCGAACGTGAATCCACGCGCCTGCGTGAAGAAGTTGCGAAGATGGAAGAGCGAGTTTCCCAGTACAAGGCGCAAAATGCAAATGCGCTGCCTGAACATCTCAACATGCATCTCAACATGCTGGAGCGGGCGCGCAACAATCTCAGCAATGCTGAATCGACGATCACCCAGCTTGAAGAAGAACGCCGCTTCCTTGAAACGCAGCTGATCAGCGGCGCCAACGCCGACAACAGTCTTTCTTCAGAGCTCGCCCGGCTCGAATCCGAACTCGCTCGCCTGCGCGCCACTTACCGCGACAACTATCCGGAAGTCGTCGCCAAACGCGAAGAAATCGCATCGATCAAGGCGCGCATGGCGCCGAGCTCCGATATCACTCGCCTGCGCGGAGAATTGAGCGCCGCCGAAGATGCGCTTACAGCACTGGAGCGCGCTGAAACACCTGACGAAGAAGCAATCGCCGCGGCGGAAGCCGATGTCGAAGCGGCGCGCAACACGCTCTCGGACCGCATCTCGGAAGAAACCCGCAAGGGCACCTCCGACATCGCCGGCGTACAGATCGAAGGCCGCATCGCCGTTGTCGAAAACCGCATTCGCATGCTGACAAAGCAAACCGAGAGTTTGATGACCGAGATCGCCAATCTCGAAGAGCGCATCGCCCGCACCCCGGAAGTCGAACGCGGCATCACCGCCCTCACGCGTGATTACGACAACTTGTTCCAGGAATATCAGGAAGTGCTCTCCAAGCGCGGCAGCGCCCAGCTGGCGGAAAATCTCGAAGAAAATCAACAGGCGGAGAAGTTCTCCATCCTTGAGCCCGCCCTGCAGCCTGACAAGCCGTCAAGCCCGGACCGCCCGAAGCTGATCGTCATGGCGCTGTTCGCGGCTTTCGGATTGGGGGGTATGGTCGCGCTGGGGCTGGAATTGCTGCAGGCGCGTATCCGCGGCCGCAATCATCTGGCCTCGATCATGGAAGTCCAGCCGATCGCCGTCATTCCCTTTATATACAGCGAGGCCGATAAGAAGGGCCGCTTCCCAGCCTTTAAGCCGCCAAATTGGGGACGCGGCCGACGCAAGGCCAAGCGGCGGCCAGGGCCCGAGCCGACTCCGGAACCGGCGCTGTGAACCCGATGAAAAAAGATTCAGAGTAAGGCGATCCCATGGACCGAATTCGCAACGCAGTCACCCGGGCGCGGCAAACGCGGGAAACAGCTACGCAAGGCGATGTCGCTGCTGCGCCAAGACCGCAGCCGTCGGAAGCGCCGCCGAGCGTTCGTTCCGTATCCGCCGACCATGGCGACCCGCTCAACCTGCCGTCCGTTCAGTGCAACTTCGATAACTTCGCGCGCAACCGGATCATCGCCAATGAACAGGATCCGGTGCTGAACGCCTATCGCGTGTTGCGCACGAGAGTGCTGCAAAGAATTGACGCCGAAGGCTGGAAAACCATCGCCGTCGTCTCGCCGGGCTCCGGCGCAGGCAAAACCGTCACGGCGATCAATCTCGCCATCGCCATCAGCTCAAAAGCGGGTTCGCGGGCGACGCTTGTCGACCTCGATTTCTATCGGCCGAGCGTCGCGCGCTATCTCGGCGTTACCGATGCGCCATCATCCCTGGACTTCTTTGAAGGCAAATGCACGGTCCGCGATGTGGCGGTGCGCCCTGGCCTGTCAGACGTGGTGCTGATCGCCAATGAGCGTGTGACGCGCCGCGGGGCCGAACATCTGACCTCATCCCGCGCTGACGAACTGATCAATACGGCGGTCCACGACTTCAACTCCCGTGTGGTCATTTTCGACATGTCGCCGCTGCTCGGCTGCGACGACACGATCGCTTTCCTGCCCAAGGTCGATTGCGCGCTTCTGGTCGCGGCCAGCGGCGACACGCGGGCCGACGACCTCAAGGAAGCCAAGCGGATCCTCGGCAAGAGCAATATTCTCGGCACGGTCCTGAACAAGGCGCCCGCCGCCTTCATGCCCAACCAGTATTACTGAGGGCTGAAACAGGCTAACCTAGCGACCGCCGCTGCATAAAAGCAGTTCCCAGCCGTTCTGCGCGCTTGAAGCTGGACGGTAAACTTACCAGTATAGTGAACCATGAAGGATTTATTCACAGAATAGGTCTTAACTCCCTGTTATCCATCTACCGCAAGAGCCGGCCTTATGAATGTGTCCCAGTCCGTCAAGCTCGCCGGCATTTTCGTCGCCCTGATTGTCCTCTATTTTCTGGCCCGTGGTCTCTTTGGCGGCGGCGCAAGCGACGCCGCGCCCGAGGCGGCGGCAGCCGATACATTCACAGTCGTGGTGGACACAATTTCTCCGGCCGAGTGGCGTGACGAAATCGTTGTGCGCGGGCGCACCAAGGCTGAGCGCAAGGTCATTCTCCGCGCTGAGACCAGCGGCATTGTCGCGGAAACACCCGCGGCGCTTGGCGCGCAAGTTTCCGAGGGCGATATTTTGTGCCGGCTTAATGTAGATGCACGCAAGGCCCAGCTCGCCGAAGCGCGGGCCGCTTACGCCAAGGCGGATCTCGATTACAAGGCCGCAACGAAGCTGAGCGAAGGCGGATACCGTTCTGAAACCGCTGTCGCCAGCGTGAAAGCCGCGCGGGACCAGGCCGCTGCTGCGCTTGAGCGCGCGCGCGTCGAACTCGACAAAACCGATATCAAGGCGCCGTTTGACGGCGTCTATGACGAGCGGCACGCCGAAATCGGCGCGTTTTTGAATGTTGGCGATCCCTGCGCCACAATTATCAAACGCTCGCCCTTTCTTGTTGTCGGCGCCGTCTCCGAACGCGACGTCGCCAAGGTGCATCAGGGCGACAGAGGCCGCGCCCGTCTCGCCACTGGTGAAACCATTGAAGGCGTTGTGCGGTTTGTTTCGTCGAGCGCCGACCCTGCGACCCGGACTTTCGACATAGAGCTTGAAGTGCCGAACGAGGACGGCGCGCTTCGTGACGGCGTCACCGCTGAATTCACCATCTTCGCCGAAGAAACGAGCGCGCATCGCGTCCCCCGCGCTGCGCTTGTCCTCAATGATGACGGCGAGATTGGCCTGCGCAGCCTCGACAAGGACAATATTGTCGTTTTCACTCCTGTACGGCCGATCGGCGAAACGCCTTCAGGCTTTTGGGTCGCGGGCGTAGAAGGTGATATCCGTCTGATTGTCACCGGCCAGGAATATGTCACGGCCGGGCAAAAAGTTGACGCCGTGACAGCGGACGAGGCGGGCGCATGACCGGCATCATCGACGCCGCATTTTCGCGCACACGCGTCGTCATGACGGCGCTCGTCGTCATGGTGTTTTTTGGCCTGCTTGCCTATCGCACCATCCCGCGCGAAGCCGACCCTGACGTGCCCGCGCCGTTTGTCGGCGTCACCATTCCGCTTCCGGGCATTTCGCCGGAAGACGGCGAACGACTTCTTGTACGCCCTGCAGAGCTTGAACTTCAAAATGTCGAAGGGCTCAAACAGATTGACGCGTTCGCCTATGACAGCGCCGCCCAGTTTATTCTAGAATTTCAGGCGACGGTCGACATCGATCAGGCGGTGCTTGACGTGCGCGAGGCGATGGACCGCGCCAAATCCGAGTTTCCCGACGAAGCGGAAGAGCCGATCGTTCAGGAGTTCAACGCCCAGACACTGTTCCCGATCCTGACAACGATCATTTATGGAGACGCCCCGGAACGGGCGCTGTTACAGGTTGCCCAACGTCTTGAAGACAGGCTCGAAAGCCTTTCCGGCGTGCTGGAAGCGCGCCTGACGGGCTCACGCGAAGAGTTGCTCGAGATCATCGTCGATCCTGAAACGCTTGAATCCTACGGCCTCACAGAGCTTGAAGTCATCAATGCGGTGACGGCCAACAACCAGCTTGTCACCGCCGGGTCCGTCGATCTTGGCGACGGCCGTTTCACGGTGAAAGCGCCGGGGCTGGTGCGCAACGCCGCCGACCTCGCCTCGACGCCAGTGCGCGTCAACGGCGACAATGTCGTGACCATTGGCGATATCGCCTCCGTTCGACGCACCTTCAAGGACCGTGACGGCTATGCGATCTTCAACGGCGACCTCGCCATCGGCGTGGAAATTTCAAAGCGTTCCGGCTTTAACATCGTCGAGACGATTGAAGAAGCCCGCCACGCCATTGAAGAAGAATCAAAGACCTGGCCCGCCACCATCAGATATGAGTTTACCAGCGACCAATCGGTTTTCGTCAAAGACAGTCTTGAAAATCTGACTTCTTCCGTGATGACGGCGATCCTTCTCGTCATGATCGTGGTCGTCGCCGCCCTGGGGCTCCGATCGGCGTTGATGGTTGGGATCGCCATCCCTTCGACGTTCCTGATGGGATTCCTCCTGCTTGCGTCTTTTGGATACACGCTGAACATGATGGTGATGTTCGGCCTCCTTCTCGCCGTGGGGATGCTCGTTGACGGCGCCATCGTCATTGTCGAATACGCCGACCGCCGCATGGCGGAAGGCGCACCGCGACGCGAGGCCTATCTTGAAGCGTCGAAGCGCATGTTCTGGCCGGTGATCACGTCAACAGCGACAACACTCGCCGCCTTCGTGCCATTCCTGTTCTGGAATGACATGGTCGGCGAATTCATGAAGTTTCTTCCGCTGACGATGATTTTTGTCCTGACTTCATCGCTCTTCGTTGCACTCATATTTCTTCCGGTCATCGGCTCACTTTTTGGCATTCCCGAGTGGATGAAGAAGAAACTCCACATAAAAGGGAAGACTGAAAGCCCGGAAAAGAGATACGAAGTTGACGAAATCGATCCGACCAAGCTCGACGGCCCGATCGCGACTTACGCCCGAGTTCTCAAAGAACTTGTCGCGCGGCCTTTGCTTGTCGTAGTGGCTGCGGTAGGCGTCGTTTTCATCTGCATCTCCTCTTTCATAGCAGCCGCGCCGGAAGTGGAATTCTTTATTCGTAACGACGACGATCAGGCCAACATCCTCGTGCTGGCGCGGGGGAACCTTTCGTCAGAACAGAAAATCGACATCGTCAAGGACGTCGCCGCCCGCGTCGAAGATCATCCTGCGATCGGACATATCTACATTCAGACCGGCCCTGAACTCGCTCGCGGCCGGGAAGCGCCTGTCGAAACGATTGGGCAGATCAGCCTGACGCTCGTAGATTACACCAAGCGTGAACATTCCTATATTGTGCTCGATCAGTTGCGCGAACGTGTGCGCAATGTGCCGGGCGTTCATGTAGAAGTGCGCCAGCGCGCCCAAGGCCCTGATGTCGGGAAAGACGCGCAACTAGAAATCTCCTCGCCCGATTTCGAGGCCATGGTCGCCGCCGCAAAGAAAGCGCGCGCGTTCATCGACACCACTGCTATTGTCATCGATGGTCAGGAAGTGCCTACTTATATGGATCAGGAAGACACGCTGCCCCTGCCGGGCATCGAATGGTCTATCGAAATCGATCGTGCGCTCGCGGGCCGCTATGGCCTTTCCGTGCAGCAGGCGGGCGCCGTTCTCCAACTCGTGACCGATGGGCTTCTCGTCGATAAATACCGCCCGCAAGACGCCGACGATGAAGTTGATATTCGCGTGCGTTATCCAGAAAAAAATCGCAATATCTTCGCCCTTGATCAGGTGCGTGTGCAGACGCCGCAAGGGTCAGTGCCGCTGTCGAATTTCGTCGCACGCTTGCCGAAACCGCAGGTTGACCGAATTATCCGCCGCGACGGCGCCCGCATCATCGAAGTGAAAGCGAACGGCAATACGCGCGTCAGCGGCCATGAAGTCAGCCAGGATCGCGCCATCAACCATCTGAAAGAATGGCTCGAAACGGGCGCGCTCGGTCCCGACGTTACGTGGGTGATGCGCGGCGCAGACGAAGAAACGGCGGCGGCGGCGAGTTTCTTCCAGAACGCCATGCTTGCGGCGCTCTTCATGATCGCCATGATCCTGCTGCTGGAATTCAACAGTTTCTATCATGCGGCGCTGACACTCTCCGCCGTGATCCTCTCCGTCTTCGGCGTGCTGTTGTCGATCGCGATTACCGGTCAATATATTTCCGTCATCATGACCGGCACCGGCATCGTCGCGCTGGCCGGTATTGTTGTGAACAACAACATCGTCCTGATCGACACCTATCAGTATCTCCGGCGCAAGGGCCTTTCCGTAGAGGATGCGGTCGTGCGCACCGCGGCGCAGCGCATCCGTCCGGTGCTTCTCACCACCGCGACCACTATTCTCGGGCTGTTGCCGATGGTGTTCGAGATCAATGTGGATTTCGCCGCGGGTACAGTGACCCATGGCTCGACGACGTCGGACTGGTGGGTGCTCTTGTCATCCGCCGTCGTTTACGGCCTCGCCTTTTCCACCGTTCTGACACTGGTTTTGACGCCGGTCATGCTGGCCGCGCCGACAGTGTTGCGCAATCGGGCCCCCGCCGCCGCGGGCTGGTGCAACCGCCGTTTCAATTGGATCAAAACAAGGGTCGGTTTGAAAACGCCCAGCCATGCTCCTGCAACGCCGGTTAAACCAGCGGATCAGGGCTATCCTCACGCAGCGGAATAACTGCGCGGGCTAGTTCGCTTCTTCTTGCGTTTCTTCTGTCTCTGCCTCGGGCACATCAAAAATCTGTCCCGGATAGATAAGGTCGGGATTGCGAATCTGCGCAGCGTTCGCCGCATAGATGATGGTGTATTGAGCGCCCTGCCCATAGGCGCGCCGTGCGATGCGCCAAAGGCTGTTGCCGGGCTGTACGATCACCTTGCCGTCACGCAGCTGAATGTCGTCCATACTGGCTCGCTCAAAAGGCAACTCAATCGCATATTCCGGCCGGCCCGTTTCATCCAGCTGGATCACCAGCAAATTATAAACGCCGGGCGCGATCTGCGCCTCCGGCGCAACGGTCCAGCGACCTTCTTCGTTGGCGGGGACCCGTCCGATCAGCTGGCGATTGATGTAGAGCTCAACAATGCGTCCCGGCGTCGCCCGGCCCGAGAAAATCACGGCGCCGGCGTCGTCATAGTCGATCACATCTAGCGACAATGGGCCCAGGCCTTCCGGTCGCTCACTCGGGTCCTGCAACACTTCCGTGGCGCCGCCCGGCGTCGTGCGCAGAACTAGCGGCAGGTCGCCGTCACGCTCCGGCACATAAATAACGATTGTATCTTCCGACCGAATAACAGTTCCGTCTTCGGTGCGCATGGAGAGGCTGAGCTCCACCGGACCGGCGTCAAGCGGCGTATCCGTTGCAATCACCCAGGAGCCGTCCGGTTCAGCAGGCGCTTTTGCAAGCTCTGCTTCATTGGCGTAGATCGTGACTTCTGAACCGGGTTGGGCGCGCCCGGCAATGACGGCGTACCCAGTACGATCAACACGCACAATGTCAAAGCTCGGCAGCGCAGGCTCCGCAGGCGTTTCTCCGAGCGGCTCATCCGCGTCAGGCGTTTGCTCTTCAACTATTTCATCTGCAGGACTTTCGATAATTTTAAATCGCTCGGCCGCCTTCCAGCCAATGAAACCCACGACGATCAGTAACAGGATTATGATGATGACACGCATGGATGGCTGCTCCTTAACGCTTTCTTCCCGGCTTAAATGGTACTTTACCCATAGGTAAATCGGCGTACAATGCCACCCCAAACCAAGAAACGTGTAAGCTCATGAAATCATTATGTGTTTATTGCGGGTCACGACCCGGTACGGACCCCGCCTTTAAAGAAGCCGCCATCGCCATCGGAAAAGAAGCCGCCAAACGAGGCTGCCGTATTGTCTATGGCGGCGGCAAGCTCGGCCTGATGGGCGCAACCGCCGGCGCAGCGCGCGATGCGGGCGGCCCAGTCTTCGGCGTTATTCCCGATTTTCTTGTCGAACTTGAAGGCGTTCTTGAAGGCGTCGATCACAAAATCGTCACGAACATGCATGAACGCAAGATGATGATGTATGAAGAATCGGACGCTTTCCTCACGCTGCCCGGCGGCATCGGGACCCTGGAAGAGCTTATCGAAGTTCTGTCCTGGGCGCGGCTCGGGCTTCACCGCAAGCCGCTCATCGTTTTGAACATCAATGGCTTCTGGTCGCCGTTGAAAGAACTTCTCGATCACTTCGTCGAAAAAGGTCTCGCCGACTCAGAGCTCGTGAACGACCTGAAATTCGTCGATACTGTTGACGAAGTTTTCGAAGCCGCCGAACGCAGCACGCTTCGCGAGCGGGCGTAGGCCCTAGGCGCGTTTTCCCGACAGACGGGCGCGCGCTTTTTCCGAACCGATCAAGGGAAAGAGCGCCGCCATTTCCGGTCCGCGCTGACGGCCGGTCAGCGCCAGCCGCAAGGGCATGAAAAGATTCTTGCCCTTGGCGCCGGTTTTTTCTTTTACCGCATTGGTGAAAGCGCTCCAGCTTTCCGCGTCAAGATTGTCAGGCACAAGCGCCGCCGCTTCGCTAGCGAAATCAGCATTCTCAATCACGGGATCCACTTCACCGTCAACAACATTCACCCATTCCGCCGCATCAGTAAGGCGGGTGATATTTCCCCTCACCGCTTCCCACAAAGTCTCATTGACGCCCAGCGATTGAAGACGCTCAGCGACTTTTTCATAGTGCGTTTCGTGGAGAATCTTTGCGTTCAGCGCTTCAAGCTCCGCCATGTCGAAACGCGCGGGCGCACGGCCAACACGGTCAAAATCGAAACTTTCAGCGAGCGCCATCAGGTCCGGCTGCGGCAGCACCGGATCAGCGGTGCCGAGCTTTGCAAGGAGGCTCGTGATCGCGGCAGGCTCCAGCCCGTCTTCGCGCATGGCCTCAATCGACAGGGAGCCAAGCCTTTTTGACAAGCCCTGCCCGTCCGCGCCGACCAGCAGCGAATGATGCGCGAAAACCGGCGGCTCTCCGCCGAGCGCCCGAATAATCTCGATCTGTACGCCCGTATTCGTGACATGGTCTTCGCCGCGCATGACATGCGTGATGTTCACATCAATATCATCGACACAGCTCGGCAGCGTATAAAGATACATGCCGTCTTCGCGGATCAGCACCGGGTCGGAAACGCTCGCCGTGTCCACCACGGTTTCGCCGCGTATAAGATCGTCCCACTTCGCCGGCGTTTGCGACAGCTTGAACCGCCAGTGCGGTTTGCGGCCCTCAGCTTCAAAGGCCGCTTTCTGTTCGTCGGTCAGCTCCAACGCCGCGCGGTCATATACTGGCGGCAAAGAGCGGGCGCGCTGGATCTTGCGCTTGCGGTCAAGCTCTTCAGCGGTCTCGTAACAGGGATAAAGAAGCCCCTCGGCAATCAGTTTGTCGCGCGCCGCATCGTAACTGTCGAAGCGCGCAGACTGACTGAAGGTCTCGTCATAATCGAGGCCAAGCCAGGCGAGATCCGCGCGGATGCCATCCTCATAGGCCTTCGTCGACCGCTCAAGGTCCGTGTCGTCGATCCGGAGCACGAAAATTCCGCCGGATTTGCGGGCGAAGAGCCAGTTCCACAGGGCGGCGCGCACATTGCCCACATGGATCTTTCCCGTAGGAGACGGCGCGAAACGGACTTTGACGGTCATGGGGGTCCCAAAAGCTGAAAAAGCGACGCCTTAACCCTTCGCCGCAGCCGGGTCAAACACCCTGTTTCTCCTTGTTTGAGCGGCCTCGAACTTGAAAGCAAGGAGGCGGAACCCGCCGTCAGACCGCATCAGGAGTATCAAGGTGTCCCGCATCAAGACAGTTCTCGCCGCCCTCGCGCTCAGTATCGCAGCGCCCGGCCTCGCCAACGCCGCCACCGTTTCCATACGCGACAACCCGGATAATGGCGGATCGGTGTTCGCCAGCGGCTTCAACCGCTCCATCAGCATCCAGCATGACGGGACCAACCGGAACGTCCAGGCCGGGGTCTTTTCCCTTCAATATGACGAGGGCGATGGCTGGGTCGATTTCTACACTTTTTGCCTGCAGCTGTCGGAGTATCTCTCCCTGCCGCGCGAGCATGAACGCGTCGCGGGAGCGGACTATTTCGCCTCTGGCGACGATCTCAACGCTCTTGGCGTCCTTTACGGCTCGCTGATGACGACGGAGTATGTTTTCAAAAACGCCAACACCGCGGCAGCCGCTCAGTCGATCATCTGGGAGATCACCGAAGACGGCGCCTCCGCTTTTGATCTTGCCGCCGGTGATTTCAAACTGTTCACGGCGGATGTTCTCGCCGAAGCCAATGCGCTTTGGGCGGTGATCATCTCCGGCGACTTCGCCGCCAACGCGATTGACGTCTTCGCCGCGCGCGGCACCCAGGACCTCATCACGTCGAGCGTGCCAATCCCCGGCGCATTGCCGCTCCTCTTTTCCGGGCTTGCAGGGCTTGGCTTCGCCAGCCGCAAACAACGCCACGCCTGATCAAGGCGTATCGTGGGGGAAGAAAAGACCGGGCTTTGCCCGGTCTTTTTATTTTGCGAATTCCGTAAGAAACGCATCCAGGAGCTCGAAAAACTTCGGCTGACAACTTGTCGTCGCATGAATGCGATGCGGCGCGTCTTTGATCATTTCGACTTTGGCGGCGGGATTGGCCGCCGCAAAGCGCGCTTCGTGCTCCGGCGCGAAACCGGCGCCCAGCTTCGGATCGGCCCGCACCAGCATCGCCGGAACTTTAAGCGGCCCATCGCCTTTAAAGCTTTCAAACACCGCTGTTGATTTCGCCGGCGTCCAGCAGTCAGGGTCCTGACGCATAAGCGCCGAGGCGGCGCTGAGAAGATGTCTCGAACTCACATGATCCGCCTGAATGCCCCCTTGCGGCGCCGGCGCTCCGCCCGCGGCCTCTATATACTCGCCAAGCCCCGCGCCCTTTTCCCGCATGGCGACCAGCATTTGCTGAACGGCGTTAAAGCGCTTGTCATTTCCGGACTTCGCAAACGCCGCCGCCTCCCCGAAAAAATAAGGCGGATCCTCCATAAACAACGCCTTCACATACGCGTTCGGCTGTTGCGCGAGAAAAGCTCCCGTCACGGCGCCGAGCGAATGACTAACGATGATTGTCGGACGGCGGATAAAATCAAGCGCAGCGGCTGCGTCCGTTGCATAGTCTTCAACCAGATAGGAATTGGCGCGATCAGAGTGGCCATGGCCGCGAAAATCCAGCGTACAGACCTGAAAGCGGTCTTCGTAGCGGCGAACCGTCTCTTCCCAGGTGTCGCGCGATCCGGCGATGCCATGGAGACATAAAACCGCAGGCGCGCCTTCCGGCCCGTAGACGGAGGCCGCCAGATCGAGGTCGCCGTTTTTAATGGTGAGGTCGGTCACGACATTCTCTGATGCGCATTGCTTGCGCATTGCTTGCGCACCCTACCTTATCATCAACGCCGGTCAAACATTATCGAACCTCTACGACGTTATCACTATTCCTTACATCGCACGCGCACAGCGCTTTCTGCGATCAAGGAATTCGGATCAACCCAAAACACAGATGCGACAATCATCAAAATCTCACAATTCTAAAACAAAAGCGTCATCACACTCTGGTTAATCGCCCCGGGGATCAACTCTCTCAAACAAGGCAGGGGTATGTTTAACAAAATATCAGTCACCGCACTTGCGATTGCAATCAGCGTGGGCCCACAAGCTTATGCGCAAACCACCGACACAGCGTCAGCGCAAAACAACGACACCGTCATCGTGACCGGCACTCGCGTGACCGGGCGCACTGCATTCGACAGTCTGGCGCCGGTCGATGTTATTTCCGATGAGGCGCTCAATCTCACGGCTTCCGATGAAATCATGGATTCGCTTGCGCAGTTGACGCCCTCTTTCAACGTTCAGCGCCTTCCGCTGAATGACGGGCTGATTTTTGTTCGCCCGGCGCGCCTGCGCAATCTCTCGCCCGATCACACACTCGTGCTGGTCAACGGCAAGCGCCGTCACCGCACCGCCCTTCTGGGCTCCAATGGCGCGCAGTCGCCGGATCTGGCGCAAATCCCGTCTTTCGCCGTGAAACGCATCGAAGTTCTGCGCGACGGCGCCTCGGCTCAATATGGGTCGGACGCCATCGCTGGTGTCATCAACATTATTCTCGACGACGAGCCGGGCCTTAGCGCCTTCGGTCAGTATGGTCAGTATTATGAAAATGACGGCGATCAGTATCGCGCCGGCATTCAGGGCGGACTTGCCGGCGATTTCGGCTTTGTGAACGCTACGTTTGAATATTCGGACTCCGCGCGCACATCACGCACGCGCCAGCGCCAGGATGCTATCGACTTTCAGGCCGCCAATCCCGATATAGACGTGCCCAACCCGGTGCAGAACTGGGGCCAGCCCGAGCGCACTTCCTATCGGTTCGCGCTCAACAGCGCCCTCGACGCCGGTTTCACCGAACTCTACGCCTTCGGAACCTATGGCTGGGGCACGGGCGTGTCGGACTTCAACTGGCGCAACCCGGCGACCACGAGCGCTTATAATCCAAGCGCCGCCTTCCCCGGTTTCGATCTCAACGACATCTTCCCGGCAGGCTTCTCCCCGCAATTCGGACAGGACGATGAAGACTATTCGATCAATGGCGGATTGCGCAGCAACGGCGAAGACCCGCTCACCTATGATGTGAGCGCCAGCTATGGCCGCAACGAAATCGACTACTTTATCTACGACACAATCAACGCCTCGCTCGGACCGGACAGCCCGACATCCTTCGATCCGGGCAATCTCGTCCAGAGCGAATTCAACATCAATGTCGACTTCGGCTATGAATGGGATTCCGGTTTTTTTGCAGGGCCTGTCAACATCGCCTGGGGCGGCGAACGGCGTGAAGAAACATATGAGATTGTTGCGGGCGATCTCGCCTCCTACGCGATCGGCGCGGGCGCCGCAGACGGGCTTCCCTCCGGCTCTAACGGCTTTCCCGGTTATAGCGACGCGCAGGCCGGCGAATTCGACCAGACGAGCTATGCGGGCTATGTCGATGTTGAAATCCCGCTAACGGATATCTGGACCATCGGTCTTGCAGGCCGCTACGAGGATTACAGCGAATATGGCGACTCGCTGGATGGCAAGATCTCGACCCGTCTTGAAGTAACGCCGAACTTCGCGTTGCGCGCCACGGCCTCAACCGGCTTCCGGGCGCCGACGCCGGGCCAGCTGTTCAGTGAACGAACATCACAAGGTCTCGACACGGTGACCCTCAACATCTTCACCGCTGGCCGCTTCAGCCCGCAAGGCCCTGTCGCGGACGTCATCAATGCTCGCGCAGACGCGGATATCCGTCCGCTTGAAGCCGAGGAATCTGAGAATTACACCGCCGGCATGACCTTTCGTCAGGGCGGCCTGACGGCGACGGTGGACTTCTATCAGATCAATATCTCCAATCGCTTCGGGTCGTCCCAGACCTTTAACCCGACGCCGGAAGAACAGGCCCAATTCGTTGCGCTTGGCGTGCCGGGCGGCGAAGGCATCACCCGCGTCAACTTCTTCCAGAACGATTTCGACACCCGCACCCGCGGCGTCGATGTCGTTACAACCTACGCCATGGAGGCGGGCCCGGGCGACCTCACCCTCACCGGCGCCTATAATTACAATGTCACCAAAGTCACCGGCGGCGACCTCGCGCTTAACGAGACCAGCCGTATTCGTTTCGAGGAAAACCTGCCGAACCATACGGCGACAGCGTCGGCAAACTACGCAGTGGGCGCATTCGAGCTTCTTGGCAGGGTGCGCTATTATGGCTCGTGGACAGACTTCTCATTCAACGCAATGGGCGACATCTTCCAGGAGTTCGGCGGCGAGATATTTGTGGACCTCGCGGCCACCTATCACCTGACTGATCAGTTCTCCATCCGCGCGGGCGCCGAAAACGTGCTCGACGCTTATCCGGATGAAGCCGAATTTCAGGCGAACCGCGGCCTCATCTATTCGCGCAACGCGCCTTACGACACCGATGGCGGCTTCTACTATGTTCGCTTCGACGTGAAGCTGTGATAGCCTTTCGGCATGAAAGCATCACGACGCACATTATTGAAAGGCGCCGCCGCACTGGCGGCGCCTTCTTTCGCCGGGACCGCTTTCGCGGCTCCTTCCCGTTCTCCGGCTGGAGCGGACGACGAAACCTATTGGCGCGAGGTCGCAAAGGCCTATGACGTCAAGAAAGACATCATCAATCTTGAAAACGGCTATTGGGGCGTCATGGCCCGCCCGGTGGCCGAACGCTATGTCGAAAACCTGAAACGCATCAATCACGACAACTCTTATTACGCCCGCCGCAGCTATGGCGACGACTACAAAACAGTGATTGCGCAGCTGGCGGCGGCCCTTGGCGCGGAAGACGAAGAAATCGCCCTGACACGCGGCGCAACGGAAGCATTGAAAGGCCTCATCGCCGGCTACAATAAGCTGGAGCCGGGCGATGCGGTGATGTACGCCGATCTCGATTATCCGGAAATGATCGCCATGATGGACTGGCGCGCTGCAAAAAGCGAATGCGAGGTCGTGAAAGTTTCGATCCCCGAGCCCTCAACCCATGACGGGCTCATCGCCTTTTACAAAAAAGCGCTCACCGATAATCCATCCGTGAAGCTGTTGCTGCTCACGCATATCAGCAATCGCACGGGTCTCGCGATCCCACTGAAGGAAATCGTCGCCATGGCGCGCGCAAAAGGCGTCGACTGCATCGTCGATGCGGCGCATTCATGGGGCCAAATGGATTTCAGCGCCAATGACATCGGCGCGGATTTTGTCGGCTATAATCTGCATAAATGGATTGGGGCGCCCATTGGCGTCGGCATGATCTATATCCGCAAGGGCCGCCTTGACGACATCAGTCCCGACCCCGGCGCGCCGGCATATGACATGGAGCGCGTCGCCGGCCGCATTCATACGGGTACGATGGATTTCGCGGCGGCGCTGACTCTGCCGGCGGCGTTGAAGTTTCACCATGATGTCGGGCCTGCGCTTAAAGCCGCACGTTTTTCCTATCTGCGCGATCTCTGGGCGGAATCATCGCGCGAGTTGCCGGGCGTTGAAATATTGACGCCCAGCGACCCGCGCCTTCACGCCGGCATCACCTCTTTCCGGCTGGCGCGAAAAACAACGCCGGAAGACAATATCGCCGTCTCGAAACGCCTTTTGGATGAGTTTAATATTTTTACTGTGCATCGCGTCGGCGTCGCGGCTGGCGCCTGCGTACGCGTGACGCCCGCGCTCTATAACACGCCGGATGATGTCATTGCGCTGGCGAAGGCGTTGAAGGTGATGAGCGCCTAACGATCCCGCCAGCCATTGGTGATCGGATAGCGGCGGTCACGGCCGAAATTGACGCTTGCGACTTTCGGGCCCGGCGGCGCCTGACGGCGCTTATACTCGGCCACATAAAGAAGATGTTCGATGCGGCGCACCGTTTTTTCATCATAGCCTTCGGCGACGATGTCGCGCACGCCCATTTCCTTTTCGACCAGCATTTCCAAAATCGGGTCGAGGACATCATAAGGCGGCAGTGAATCTTCGTCTTTCTGGTCTTCGCGCAATTCGGCTGAGGGCGGCTTGGTGATGATCCGCTCGGGGATCACCTCTCCTTCCGGTCCCTTCAATTCCGGCGTGTGATGGGCGTTGCGCCAGCGCGACAGAGCGAAAACCTCCAGCTTGTAGAGATCTTTCAGCGGATTGAAGCCGCCGTTCATATCGCCATAAAGCGTGGCGTAACCGACCGACATTTCCGACTTGTTGCCGGTGGTCAGCACCATATCGCCGAACTTGTTCGACAGCGCCATGAGAAGAACGCCGCGCAGGCGCGACTGAATATTTTCTTCGGTGACGTCTTTCGGAAGATTGTCAAAGGCGGGCGCGAGCATATTGTCGAAGGCTTCAACGCCCGGCTCAATCCCGATAGAGCGATAGGTGACGCCAAGCGCCTTGGCGCAGGCTTCAGCGTCTTCAAGACTTTCCTGCGACGTATAGCGCGACGGCATCATCACACAGTGAACGGCGTCGGGCCCGAGGGCGTCGACCGCAATCGCCGCCGTCAGCGCCGAGTCGACGCCGCCCGAAAGCCCGATGACAACGCCTTTGAACCGGTTCTTCACCACATAGTCATGAACAGCGAGCGTCACGGCGCGATAGATCATCTCCTCGCCGCCAACCCATTTCGCTTCCGGCCCTTCGACACACGCCCAACCCGCGGCGTCTTTTTTCCAGCGGGTGATCGCGACCATTTCGTCAAACTGGGGCGCGCGATATTGAACGACGCCCGCCGAATCCATCACGAAGGCGGCGCCCTCAAACAGGACTTCATCCTGTCCTGCGAGCTGGTTCACAAAAATCAGCGGTCTGTCCGTTGACGTTACGCGCGCGCGCGCCGCCATGGTGCGTTCTTCCAATGCGGTTTTGCGGAAGGGAGACCCGTGCGGCACGATGAAAAGTTCTGCGCCTTCCGCCGCAAGGTGTTCGCCGGCGCCGGGCAGCCACATGTCCTCGCAGATCATCAAGCCGAGCTTGACGCCCTTGAACTCCGTCGGATCGGGATAATGCGCGCCTGGCGTAAAGCGGCGCGGCTCATCAAAAACGCCATAATTCGGCAGCCGCACCTTGTCCCGGCGCGCGGCTATTTTTCCGCCGGCCAGAAGAAATCCGGCGTTATAAAGCGCGTCGCCTTCTTTCCAGGGAGATCCGACGATGATCGCAGGCCCGCCATCGCCCGTCTCTTTCGCAAGCCGCTCCACCGCCTCCATGCAATGGCGCTGATAAGACGGTTTTTGAACCAGATCTTCGGGCGGATAGCCGGACACAACCAACTCACAGAAAACCGCGAGATCCGCACCCTTCTCCGCCGCCTCGGCGCGCGCTTTCAAGATGCGCTGCACATTGCCGTCGATATCGCCCACATGAGGCGCGATCTGACAAATGGCGATAGAAAGCGTATCGGTCATGGGGTCCTATTTATGCTCTTTTTGAGCACATGTGAAGCGCCTATTCTGTCGCTTCTTCAATAGCGTGCATAGCCGCATCGGAAAGACCGAAATGATGGCCGATTTCATGGACCAGCACATGGACAATCAAATCTTCAAGACGGAGGCCCGGCGTTTCGCGCCATTCCGCCAGAATCGAGCGGCGATAAAGGTGAACATGGTTAGGCGCCGCCTCCTCAGCCGCCGCCAGCTCAACGCCCTCAAACAGCCCCGAAAGCTCCAGCGGGTCGCCGATCCCCATCTCGTCCAACAGCTCTCGCTCGGCCTCTTCCGCAACGTGGATCACCACATTTCCGCATAGCGAACGAAACTCTTCCGGCAGTCCGGTATAGGCGGCGCGAACGAGTTTATCGAATGCATCGAGATCAGGCGCCTCACGAGTGGAGCCGTTCACCGCGCCGCCTCTCCGACGGCGGCGTCAGGAAAACCGACAGCGTCGTAGATTTCTTTCAGCAACGGCGCCACTTCCGGCATGGCGGGACGGCCGCGAGTCATGCCGGTGCGAACGACGACCATCCGCTTGTCGGGAATGATGAAAACATACTGGCCCTCATGACCAGCGAAGAAAAACATCTCTTCCGGCACGCCGGGAAAGAAGCGTTCCCTCCCGGCCTCGCCGTCTCTGTTCAGCCAGAACTGCGCGCCATACTGACCATCTGACGCGCCTGCCGGCGTTTTGACATAGTCCATCCAGTCTTCGGGCAAAAGGCGTTCGCCATTCCAGACGCCGTCCTGAAGATAAAGCTGACCAAGGCGCGCCCAGTCCCGCGCCGTCGCATACACAAAAGACGAGCCAATGACGGAGCCCGATGTATCAGGCTCCAGCGTCACCGTTGCGGCGCCGATGGGTTCAAAAATAGCCTCTTGCGCAAAGGCGAAAAAGTCGGCGCCCTCCTGTTCCAGAACCTGCCGCAATGTGCGTGCAATAAGATTGGTCGTCCCGCTCGAATAATACCAGAACTCGCCGGGCGCGTGCTCAACAGAACTGCGCGCCGCCATACCGCCGGCATCCGCGCGCTCAAACAGCATGCGATTCACATCGGAACGTACTTGATCGTAGTGTTCGCCAAAGGCGAGACCGGACTGCATGTGCAGAAGGTCATTCCACGTAATAAGAGACTTTTGCGCGTCGCCCTCCCATTCGGGAACAGGCGCCGGATCATTGATATCCAAATAGCCATGTTCCACCGCAGCGCCGACCAGTGTCGCCGTGACGCTCTTGGCCATCGACCAGGAAAGGAACGGCGTCGACGCGTCAAATCCGTCCGCATAGCGCTCATCGATAATCTTGCCGTCCACCGCCACAAGCACGCCGCGATGATTGGGCGTATTGTCCTCGAAAGCGCGCGTCAGCGCGTAATCGACGGCGCCATAATCAACGCGCATCAGCGCCTTGCCGGATACCGGCGGCGCTTCCTCCCAAGGGTCGGCGGCGAAGCCTGAGGGCGGCGCAGACAACGGCGCAACCCGGCCGGCATTCGCCAAAGTACAGCCGTAGCCTTCGCGATAAATCGCGCGCGCGGCGCCGAGACCAAACGGGCCTTTCGCACGAACGGTTTTGGCGTTGTCTTTGACGACAACACTCACCTGCTCCATCGCATCCGGCATGCCCTCGAACTCACCGGGAATAACGTCACTGCGCTCACGGCCGGCGACAAAGATTTCAGAACAGGCGATCTTCGCTTTGTAGCCGGCGCCGATGCGCACAAGGCGGTCGGCCTTCACGCCGGCCTGAACAATGACCGCCACAGCGATGGCCGCCGCGCCGATAAGAATCGTATTTCGCATGGACATGAAATATTCCGTGTTGTTTGACGGGGAGCTTACCGGGTCCGGGGCGCTCTGTCAGCGCTGGCGCGCAGAAGACCGTCAAGCCATAAGCGGTTTCGGCAGACGGTTAGGCACGTCCACGGCAAGCTTTAATTGCCTCGCCCATCCCTCGATCAAATCAAGCTCTGCTCTGTAGGCGTCTTCGAGCGAGCTTTCATCGCGAGAGCGTTCTTCGGGCGTATATTCCTGATCCTCGAACTTCGAGTTTTTCGAAAACACCGCCGCCACATTGCCGGCAAGCATGGCGTCCGTGAGATCAAGCTTTAGATGCGCCGCCGCGGCTTTCAACACGGCTTGCGGGTTCTTCAAAAGATCGCGGAAATAAAGGGAACGGACATTCGCGCCGCCGGAAGAAAGAATGCGCGTGAACAGTTCCATCTGATGACGCCAGACCAGCGCGGCGATCTGTAAATCGGTGAAACCAAGAGCCTGACGCTCTGGGATGGAAGCGACGCCTTCCTTGTCGAGGGCGAAAATCGTGTATTGCTTGCGCGTGAACGCCTTGCACGCCTCACCCTTTTTCAAAACCGACAGAAGAAAGCCGCGTAAATCGCCATACAAAAAGATCACAGGCGCGCCGGAAGCAACAATGAGCGGCGCGATATTGTTTGCCGTGTTAGTTGGCTTGATCAGAATGCGCTCACCGGCCTGATGCGGTCTCGCCAGCAGATTAACGGTCGCCGAAACCGTTTTGCGCGCATTTTCAACGCCGGCGCCGTTGGCCATGCGCAAGACATTCGCCGCATCCATGAGCACATTGGGCTCTTTCAGCCCAAGAACGGCGCCGCTTGAGTCAAGCGCCTTGGCCATAAGCGTGGAACAGCAAAAGGCGGTGTGAAATATAAAAGACGGCTGCGGGTTTGAGGGCGCCGCCGAAGCCAGCGCATCGAAAGGCGCCGTTACGGACCCCGTCACCGACTTCTCCATGCGTTGATCGAGAAAAGGTTCGTTTGAAAGCCCTGAACGATCAATCCGGGCGAGCGCAAGAAGACGCCGGTTGGCGTCCAGAGCATGAGGAAACCAGGCGGGATCACGCGCCAGCGCGCCCACATCTTTCGGTGTTGTGTTTGTCGCGGTTGTCATTGCGCTTTTTGTGGACTTAACAGGGCTTTTACGCTAGTGCAAAATCGCTTTTTGGAGCTTGTTGCGAATGAAAAAAATCTATCCCGACGCCCGGGCCGCGCTGGATGGGCTGACCTTTGACGGCATGACAGTCATGTCAGGCGGTTTCGGCCTTTGCGGCATTCCTGAAAATCTGATTGTCGCACTGCGCGATTCCGGGGTTAAAGACATTACTGTGATCTCGAACAACGCCGGCGTCGACGATTTTGGCCTCGGTCTCTTGCTGCAGACGCGCCAGATCAAGAAGATGATCTCTTCTTATGTCGGCGAGAACAAGGAGTTCGAGCGGCAATATCTTTCGAACGAGCTGGAGCTTGAGTTCAACCCGCAAGGCACCCTCGCAGAACGCTGCCGCGCAGGCGGCGCGGGCATCCCCGGCTTTTACACCAAGACCGGCGTCGGCACGCTGATCGCCGAAGGCAAGGAGCACAAAGAGTTCAACGGCGAGACCTATATTATGGAAACCGGGCTCGTTGCAGATCTTTCCATCGTCAAGGCGTGGAAAGCAGATGAGCAAGGCAATCTCGTCTTCCGCAAGACCGCGCGTAACTTCAACCCGATGATGGCGACAGCCGGCAAAGTCACCGTCGCCGAAGTTGAGGAAATTGTCCCGCTCGGCAGCCTCGATCCCGATTGCATTCACACTCCGGGCGTTTATGTGCAACGCCTCATCAAGGGCGATCATGAAAAACGCGTCGAACAACGCACTGTCCGTCAACGGGAGACTGCATAATGGCGTGGGATAGAAACCAGATGGCCGAACGCGCGGCCAAAGAACTGGAAGACGGTTTTTACGTCAATCTCGGCATCGGCATTCCGACCCTCGTAGCGAATTACATTCCGGACGGCGTCGACGTCACCTTGCAGTCGGAAAACGGCATGCTCGGCATGGGGCCTTTCCCTTATGACGATGAAGTCGACCCCGATCTCATCAACGCCGGCAAACAGACGATCACCGAACTGCGCCGCACCTCTTATTTTTCATCGGCGGATTCTTTCGCCATGATCCGCGGCGGACATATCGACCTGTCCATTCTCGGCGCCATGGAAGTTTCCGAAAAAGGCGACCTCGCCAACTGGATGATTCCCGGCAAGATGGTGAAAGGCATGGGCGGCGCCATGGACCTTGTTGCCGGCGTCAAACGCGTGGTTGTGGTCATGGATCACGCCTCCAAATCAGGTGATCCGAAGCTGTTGCATCAATGCTCCCTGCCGCTTACGGGCCAGCAGGTAGTCGATATGGTGATCACCAATCTCGGCGTTTTCGAGATCGAGCGCGGCAAAGGCATGAAACTGACGGAGCTGGCGCCAGGCGTTACGGTCGATGACGTAAAGGCCCAGACGGAAGCCGACTTCGACGTCGCCGTTTAAAAGGACGCCGCCAGCGGCGTTACATTGCTATCGCCATGCACTTCCTTGTGCACGATGCAACGCAGAAGGTGAGCGAGCGCTTTTTGATCGCCGCTCATCTTCATCCGGGATCTCGCTTCTTCCAGAGAGAGCTCCATCCGGAAGGACTGCATAATTGTCGCCACGTCTGAAATGATCGTCGCCACTGCGGGACCATCGCCGCCTCGCCGGACCGTCATCTGCCCGTTCATATTGTAGATGGTGTACGGAAAATCATCGATCAGGATATGCGCGACATAGTTGTTGTCCGGCTCCGGGCAATACGCCGCAAATATCTCGATCGCTAACGCCACAGAGTCCGGCTGCAGATTATCCGTATAAATACACTCCCGCGCCGGACATGATTCCGGCCGTTCAAAGAAATACATGATCGACCATTTCATCATGGTGCGGATGGAGGGCCGGAGCGCTTCGCCAGTATCAGTGAGGCGGTATCGCCCGCGCGCATCGCCCGTCGAGACCGCTTCAATGAGCCCGGCTTCCTCTAACTCTTTCAGCCGCTTCGACAAAAGATTCGCCCCGATCCCGGGCAACGCGGCCTGCAGATCGCCAAAACGCTGGGGCCCTAAAAACAAGTCCCGGATGATCAGAAGGGTCCAGCGCTCGCCCAAAAGGTCCAGCGCATGGGCCAGAATGCAGTCCTGATTATATGTCCGCGCCATTCGGCGTCCTCCCGGCCCATTTGGGCTGTTTTTTCTCATCCTACTACGAGCGCTATTAATTTGTCGTGCTAGTAACAAAATCGTGCGCTAGGTAGAAAATATATTTGACACTTCATTTTTATATAGTAAAGTCCATATTGTTTTCAATCGGTGAATAAAAATAGCGCCACGCCGAGCGCACTCAAAATGGAGAGACCCAATGCGTATCAATATCTTAGCTGGCCTTGCCCTCGCCGCCGCCGCTGTCGCCGCCCCCGCCCAGGCCGAAGACTGGAGCGGTCACCTGGACGCTTGCGCCGCCGAAGCCGAGGCCCAGGGCCTCGTCGCCGCTGGCGAATACAAGGCGAAATTCCTCACTGGTTCAGGCGGATCCCTGAAACGGATCGCTTTCGAGCTGATCCCTGACGCTGGTGAGACGATCAAAGCCGAATGCAAAGTCAAACGCGGCAATGTCAAGGAACTGACGATCAAGACCTGACCGCCGCGCCTAAATTCCGCTCGGGCCGGGTGTCCCTGTTTCCACCCTGCCCGGCCCGACGCGGGATGAACCCCTGATAATAATCCCTGATAACTGAAGCGCCCTGACTTTGAGGGCGCTTTTTTCTTTTACAAAGACAAGATCAATGATCGTGACCGCCCTCATGTTCGGCGGTCAGCGACTTGTATGCGGCCCGCGTCATGGCCTCACCGGAAATAAATCCCTGTCCCCATTTTTCGTTGAGATCGCGGAGCGGGTTGGCGGCGACAGTTTCGTCTTCGCTCTTGCCCGCGTCGATTTCGGCCCGAATAAGACGGGCCACTTCTTTCAGCATATCAGCGTAATTCTGGAGGTCCGCTTTCGTTGCCAGCGGGCCATGACCGGGAATGACTTTAACCTCGTCATCGACCTTTGACAGCACTTTCTCGTAATAGCCGGCATAGCCGGACAGAACGCCGCCGGATGTAATATCGACAAAGGGATATCCGCCATTGATCATGAGATCGCCCATATGGACGACATTCGCCGTTTTAAAATAAACGACGGCGTCTCCATCCGTATGCGCCGCAGATTGATGCCAGACACGGATGTCCTGGCCGTTCCAGTGGAAAGACATGGCCTCGGAAAAAGTCAGCACAGGAAGCGCGCCTTCGGGCGAAGGCGGGGTTACAGCGCCGTCGGGAAGAATATTCGGCTCCATCATCCGCTTGCGCACATTGTCATGGGCCACGATATGCGAACCAGCCTCGCCGAAGGCTTCATTCCCGCCGGTGTGATCGCCATGATAATGCGTGTTGACGACGAACTCGACGGGCTCCTTCGTCACTTTGCCGATCGCCTTCATGATCTTGTCGCTCAAAGGCGCATACTGATCGTCTATGACGAACGCCCCATCCTCGCCGATCAACAGGCCGATATTCCCGCCGGCCCCTTCCAGCATGTAGATGCCGTCAGCGACTTTCGTGGTTTTGATTTCGACCTGAGCAAAATCACGCTGCGCGTAGGCGGCGCAGATTGATGCGAGCGACAGGACTGAGGACAGGGTGAAGGCGGCGGCGATCCGGTGACCCATGAGATTTGCTCCTCTCACATTCAGCTTTTCTTCAAGGCCTGAAGCCTAGGGGCGCCCTTTGAAAAACTGAAATGACAATAGCGTCATGGCGCATCCGGCAATTCCCCGCCGCAGGCTTGTTGCGGGGCCGTCTTCCACAGGCTAAAGACCTTCACCGTAAGGAGTTTTGACATGACCTGGACGCCTCAGAGCTGGCGCGAAAAAGCCGCCCTGCATATCCCGACGGACTATCCCGACCCGGCGGCGCTGACCGCCGTGGAAAAGGAGCTTTCGAATTATCCGCCGCTGGTGTTTGCAGGCGAGGCCCGGACCCTGCGCCAGTCGCTGGCGCGCGTCGCCCGGGGCGAGGCGTTCCTGCTCCAGGGCGGGGACTGCGCTGAAAGCTTCAAGGAATTCCATCCGAACAACATCCGCGACACCTTCCGCGTGCTGTTGCAGATGGCTGTTGTCATGACCTTCGGTGCGGGCGTGCCGGTCGTCAAAGTCGGCCGTATCGCCGGCCAATACGCCAAGCCCCGCTCCTCGCCGACAGAAACGATTGAAGGCGAGACGCTGCCGAGCTATCGCGGCGATAATATCAACGCCATGGAATTTGAGGCGGGCGCCCGTGCGCCGGACCCGCAGCGCCTGTTGCGCGCCTATGGCCAGGCGGCGGCGACGCTCAATCTTATTCGCGCCTTTGCCTATGGCGGTTACGCCGATCTTAGAAACGTCCAGAAATGGAATCTCGAATTCGTTTCCGGCAATCCGCAGGAAAACCGCTATCGCGAGATTGCGGACAAAATTTCTGAATCCATGACCTTCATGGAAGCGTGCGGCATTAACGGCTCAACCGTCCGCGCCATTCGCGAAGTCGATTTTTACACGAGCCACGAAGCGCTGTTGCTTGGCTATGAGAGCGCCATGACGCGCGTCGATTCCACGACGGATAAATGGTACGACACCTCGGCCCATATGCTCTGGATTGGCGATCGCACGCGCCAACCCGACGGCGCTCATGTGGAGTTCTGCCGAGGGATCGAAAACCCCATCGGGATGAAATGCGGGCCGAGCCTCGATCCGGATGAACTTCTTCGCCTCCTCGATATTCTTAATCCGAATAACGAGGAAGGCCGGATGGTTCTCATCTCCCGCTTCGGCGCCGGAAAAGTCGAAGACGGCTTGCCGCCGCTCGTTCGCGCCGTTCAGCGCGAAGGCCGGAATGTCGTCTGGTCCTGCGATCCTATGCACGGCAATACGGTGAAAGCAGGCTCGGGCTATAAAACCCGGCATGTGGACGCCATCCTGTCCGAAGTCGGATCATTCTTTGATGTTTGCTATGCTGAAGGGGCCAACCCGGGCGGCGTCCATTTCGAAATGACGGGTCAGAACGTCACGGAATGCCTTGGCGGCTCCCGGGAAGTCTCGGAGGCGGACCTTCATTCCCGCTACCACACCCATTGCGACCCACGATTAAACGCAAGCCAATCCCTTGATCTTGCTTTTATTCTCGCTGACCGCTTCAAAGCCCGCCGGGCCGCCGGATAGGTGCAAATAAAACCAGTATTGCTCTTAACACCGCCTGCGAAACAGGTGGAAATATAGTGTGAATGTCCTAAACTCCTTGGGTGCTTTCCTGCGCTGCGACGCAGGTTAGTATCAGGGGATATCGCAGGGTCCGGCTTTTCTCAGGGGGGCTGGTCCCGCCGGTCAACGGGGCGCAACTGGCGGAGCAGTATTTTTGTGACGAAGCGTATCAAAATCGGCGTCGCTGGCGCCGGGGTTTTTGGCGGCTATCACTGCAGCAAAATCGCCGATCTTGATGGCGTTGATCTTTCCTGCGTTTACGATCTCGATCCGGAAAAGGCGCTGACACAGGCGCGCAAGCACAATGTGCCGGCGGAAACCGATTTTGACGCGCTGCTGGATCGTTCTGAAGCCGTTGTTATCGCAGCGCCCGCAATCGCTCACTACGAACTCGCGCTGAAGGCGCTCAACGCAGGCCGGCATGTTTTTGTGGAAAAGCCGGTCGCCCTTGCCCTTGGCGAAGCGGATGAGTTGATTGCACTGGCGAGAACGAAAGGGCTTGTCCTTCAGGTCGGCCATCAGGAACGCTATGTGGCGGAAGCCGTCGGCCTATTCGACCGCAAAAAGCCGCCGGTGAAAATCGACTGCATCCGCCATACAGCCGCCACAGGACGCTGCGAAGATGTATCGGTAGTTCTTGACTTAATGATCCACGACATTGACCTCATCCGGAAGCTTACCGGCGCCGAGATTGAAACCGTTGTCGCCTATGGCGAACGCAACGCCGCCGACGCCGAGCTGACGCTCGACAATGGCACAAGCGTGATGCTGGCGGCGTCACGGCGCGACGGCTCGCCGGAACGGCGAATGACGCTTGTTTATGACGACGGCGTCGTCGAATTCGATTTCATCAACCGCACGGCGGAAAACACGACCCCCTCCCCGCTTCACGCCTGTTTCGACGGCGAACATGCGCCGCTGTCCTTCACCGATCCCCTCGCTTATGGCGCAGCGGCCTTCGCCGCCGCTGTCGCGGCTGGCGATGCGCCGCAGGTCACTGGCATGGACGGACGCCAGGCGCTCGATTGGGCGTTGCGCATCGAAGAGGCGGCCGGAATCGACATCGCATCCAACCAATACAAGACCCCGGAAAGGCGGCGAGCATGAACAGCGTTGTGAACCTCTCCATTGCAGGCAAATCGTCGGTGGGCGATATCGCCTTTATCGACCTGAAGGCCCAGCAGCGGCGCATCCGCCCGGCCATAGAACAACGCCTGCAAACTGTGCTCGATCACGGCCGTTACATTGCCGGACCGGAAATCGATGAGCTTGAAGAAACGCTCGCCGCGCGCTCAGGCGCCTCTACGGTCATCGCCTGCGCCAGCGGCACGGCGGCGTTGATCATTCCGCTCCTCGCCCGCGGGATCGGCCCCGGCGACGCCGTGTTCTGTCCGGCTTTCACCTATAACGCTACGGCGAACGCCATCCTGCTGGCGGGCGCCACGCCTGTTTTCGTCGACATCGACGCCAAGACTTTCAATATCGACCCAAAAGATCTTGATCACCGGATCGCCGCCGTGCGCGCCGAAGGCAAACTTCAGCCACGCGCCGTCATCCCCGTCGACCTTTTCGGTTCGCCTGCGGATTATCGCGCCATCTCGGCCATAGCTGCGCGTGAGGACCTGTTTGTTCTTTCAGACGGCGCGCAGAGCTTCGGCGGCGAACTGGACGGACGCGAAGTCGGCGGCCTCGCCCCGGCGACCGCCACCAGCTTTTTCCCGGGCAAAGCGCTTGGCGCTTATGGCGACGCCGGCGCTATCTTCTCGATGAACAGCCTTGACCGCGAACGCTGGGCCTCAATCCGGTGGCACGGGACTGACGACGCCCGCAAGGAATCGGTGCGCGTCGGCTTCAATGGCCGCATGGACACCTTTCAGGCGACGATCCTGCTTGAAAAGCTTGCGATCTTCGATGACGAACGCGAAGCCCGCCGGCGCATCGCCGCTGATTACGACCAGGCGCTGTCCGATATCGCCCGTCCACAGGCCCAGGTTGACGGCGCGGCGTCCGGATACGGTTATTATTCACTCTGCGTCGATAACCGCGATCAGGTCGTGAAAAAACTGAAGGCCATGGGCGTGCCCACAGCGATTTATTATACGACCCCGCTGCACCTGATGCCGGCTTTTGCAGATTTTGCGCCGGCAAATGGCCTGCCGGCTACGGAGAAAGTCGCTTCAGAAATTTTTGCGCTGCCGATGCATCCTTATCTGACGCCGGATCAAGTGGATTACATCTGTGACGCCGTGCGTCAGGCGACGTCCTAGGTCTGCTTTTCCGAACTCTTGTAGGGCTGATGAATAAAATGCTGCCCGGCTTCCGGCCCCTCATCGATCTGGGCAAGCAGGCGCTCACGATCTGTTACGCGGAACTGCTGGATATAGTCCTCAATCACATGCCCTTCAAAGCCCATGCGCGATAGCGTCTCACGCGCAATCAGGATGCTCGATTCAAGCGTCTCGCGCACGATGACGTCGGGCCCCAGTTTTCTCAATTCAATCTCGTGCATGCGATCATGAGCGACGGCGAGGATGATCACATTGGGGAAGCGTTCGCGCAACGCCGTCACCGCAGCGTTGACCGATTTCGGATCGTCCATGCACAAGATAATCGCACGGGCGTCGGCGGCGCCAGCGGCCTCAAGAATGTCGAGCCTTGATCCATCGCCGTAATAGACCTTGAAGCCGAACCGCTCGGCGTTGCGGATATGGCCGGGATTGCGGTCAATCGCGATGATGTCGACGCCGGAATTTTTGAGCACCTGCGACACAATCTGCCCCATGCGCCCAAATCCTGCGATGATGGTGTGATCGCGGCCGCCTTCAGGCTCTGCGAGACCATCGGCGCTATCCCCGCTTTCACGCATGAGGCGGTTGGCCGCGAAATACATTCCCGGCGTCATCATCATGGAAAGCGTGACAATCGCCGCCATCAGGCTTGCCTGCGCATCGGTGAAAAGGGCGGCGCTGACGCCAAGCGTAAAGACGACAAATGCAAACTCGCCGCCCTGCGACAGGGTCGCCGCGCTTTTCAGCGCCACATCCCGTCCCGCCCGCATCACCCGCGACAGAGCGTAAAGAATTATGGACTTGATCGCGACGAGCCCAACCGCGCCGCCGATCACCAAAAGCCATTCGCGCGCAATGACCCCGAGATCGAGACGCATCCCGATGGAAATGAAAAAGAGGCCCAGCAAGAGCCCGCGAAACGGCTCAATGTCAGTCTCAATCTGATGCTTGAAGGAAGATTCCGCCAACAGCGCACCAGCCAAAAAAGCGCCGAGCGCCATGGAAAGCCCGGCCCAGGCGACGGCGAGCGACACCAACGCAACGACAAAGAGCGCTGTCGCTGCGAACGCCTCGCGCGAGCCCGATGACGCCACCATCCTGAACACGCGATCAAGCCCGAATTTTCCGACGAGAATAACAAGAGCAACGACGCCCGCCGCTTTCAACGCTGCATCAACGCTGTTCTCGCCGCCGCCCGCCCCGGCGACAAAAGGAACGGCGGCAAGCAACGGGATGACGGCCAGATCCTGAAACAGGAGCACCGAAAAGGACTGTCTTCCATAAGCGGTGCTGAGTTCGCCGCGGTCCTTCATCCATTGCAGTGCGAACGCCGTCGACGAGAAAGCAAGTGAAAAGCCTGCGATCGCCGCGGCAGGCGCCGGCATCACTTCCGCAAAGACGAACAGACAAGCGATCACGGCGCCGGTCACGGTCATCTGCGCCGCGCCGAGGCCGAAGATCTGTTTGCGCATGGACCAGAGCCGCGACAGCGACAGCTCAAGCCCGATTACAAAGAGAAAAAGCACAACGCCGAGCTCGGCAATGTGAAAGACGCCTTCAGGTTGATGCAGAAGATTTAAACCAAAAGGCCCGACGGCGACGCCGGCGGCGAGGAAGCCTAGAATAGAGCCAAGCTTTAAACGATTGAAAACAGGAACGGCGACAGCGGCGGCGCCTAGATAAGTTGCAGACTGGATGAGGAAGTCGCTTTCCGTCGCCGCCATAGGTCTTGTCTGTTCCTTTCGCTAAAGAATGCCTTTCAGTTCTTCGAGCCCAAGCGCGAGATTAACATTCTGGATCGCCTGCACCGCCGCGCCTTTGAGGAGATTGTCCTCCGCTGCGACGATGACTGCGTGTCCCCCATCTTCGCTCATGGTGAAACCGCCAATAAGTACGCCTTTGCGGTTCGTTCCATCCTTAAGTTCCGGCGGCGCATTTCGCAAGGCGATGAGCGGCTCGCCCTCATATTTTTCTTCAAAAAGTTTCGCGAGCGCGGCCGACTCCATTTTCTCCGCAAGCGGAATATGCGCCGTGACGACAATGCCTCGAAACGCCGGATGCACATGCGGCGTGAACCGGACTTTCGCGCCGAGATGGCGCGTCGCCTCCCGCTCATGATTATGGCCGGTCAGCGCATAAGGCATCAGATTGTCTTTGAGGCGTTCCTGATCGTTTTTGGGGCTCGGCTTCGTGCCGGCGCCTGAATAGCCGGAAACGCCGAACACCGACGGAACGCCATTCAGCCTGGTCAGGAGCGGCGCAATGGCGAGCTGCATTGCAGTGGCGTAGCAGCCCGGATTGGCGATGCGCTTATGACCGGCAATCTTGTCGCGGTGCAGCTCCGGCAGGCCATAGGCCCAGTCGTCATTGAAGCGGTAATCTGCGGACAGATCGACAATGATCCGGTCCGGCGCATGGTTTTCGATCGCGGCCACATAGTCTGACGCGGCGCCGTCGGGAAGCGCGAGAATGACCACATCTGAGCGGCGCTTGGCGGCCTCTTCGGGACCCAGCGCCTCAAAGACGCACTCGTCCTTATCCTCTGGCGCAATATCGGAAACGGGACGCCCCGCAAACTCCCGGCTTACCGCATAAGCGAGCATCAGCTCCGGATGTCCGGCGATCAGGCGAATGAGCTCGCGGCCTGTATGGCCGCGGGCGCCCACAAGTCCGACTAGAAAAGGCGTGCTCATCTTAATGGTCCCCTATGAAGGAAGGCGGCATGGCGGCGACGCGCTCGACAATGCGCGAAATCCGCGCCCAGTCCTTCTCACCTTTCCAGAAAACAGTCCATTGCCCCGCCTTCACGGAGCCGTCGGCGCTGTCGTGATAGAAGGCGTTAAACCCGTTTGATGTGCGCGAGCGCCAGAAGAAAGCCGGATTGTCCTTCACAAAGCCGCGCCAGACCGTGCGCGACAGGCCTTCACCCCGGGCGTCTTCGACCACCGCGAATTTATCGAGATAGATGAAGTCATCGACCTGGGTGAGAATCGCCCCGGCCCGATAACTCGCCGACATATGCACCTGATGCAGTTTCAACCCATCCCACCAGCCGCCTTTGAGCTTGCGGCCGAAGGCGTTTTCGACCAGCGATTCTGTCCGCTCGCGGTCGAGTTTGTCCTTGTCGGTCTCAAGCTTGATCATCTCCCCCATGCGCACCAGCGTGCCGGACCCGCCATGGGTAAACAATTCGCGGATGAGCCCTGCTGGCGTCGTGATCGAAACCGAGGTCGATAGGGGCGAGGCTTCGAGGAGACGTTTAATCTCCGTCAGCTTCAGCCGCATCCCGCCCTCGACCCAGCTCGCATTCATCAGCTTGTCGAAATCGGAAGCGAGGTTGATGGAGTGCATCACGCTCCCATGCTTGTCGAGCAGCCCGCCGACGCCGGTCAAAAACACGATCTTCATGGGCTGCAATTCAGCCACCAGCGCGCGCGTCGCGGAATCGCCGTTCACATTGACGAGCTGGCCGCCCGGCGCGATGCCAAGGCATGTAAGGATCGGCATAGCGCCCGACCGCACGACGGAGCTGATCAGACCATGGCGAATGGTTTTGGGCTCCCCCACAAAGCCCAATTTGTCCTTGTCGAGATATTCCGCCTCAATGACGCCGGCGATGAGCCCCTCCGCCTCAACGCCTTGCTTCCGCACAGCTTCGACAAGCTTGATGTTCTCGCCGATGAAAACGTCGCGCGCGACATCGAGGGTGTCCGCGTCGGTGACACGCAGCCCGTCGATCTTTTTGGTTTCAACGCCGCGCTCTTTCAAAGCGATGTCGAGCTGCGGTCCGCCGCCATGGAGCACGATCGGCGTCAGCCCAACCGTATGCAGAAAAGCAAGCGCCGACGCCGTCTCCTCAAGCTGCTCATTAAGGATCGCCCCGCCGATCTTGATGACCGCGAAGCGTGACTGATCGACCTCGGAGAAACGCTGGAGATAGGCGCGAATCTCCTTGCCGTCGCTCATGTTCGACAGCAACTGGACAATCGTCTGGCGGGTGAAGGCGGTCTGGGTCATTACTTTCTTAATCTAGCTGTTTTTGGAAAAAATGCCGGCAAATTTCCGTGTTCAATTCGATATAGAAATCGTGGCATGTTCCGATTTTCTAATTCTACGCTTAGCCCATGGAGCATTTTAATTTCGTGTGATTTAGTTCTTCGAACAGATTTTTGGCGCCTAGCGAGACGATGAAGGAAAGCAAAGTAGTTCCAGTTGACCATGCTCATAATGAAATACTCCCCCCAGTTAATCGGCAACCCTCGCACCTGAAAGCCGTCAGCTGATAACATGTCTTCTATTGACTCATACTGATCAAACAATCCTGAAACCGTATATCGCCTTGTTGACCGGCGCCTATCTATTTCAAGCGGAATTATGATCGGCCACAAATGCAGGCATGCGGCAATCAAGGCTTGATGCTTTTCCGGACAGGCTGACATCATCACCCCACGACCGCCTTCATAATCGCCTTCTGCACATGCAGACGGTTTTCCGCTTCTTCATAGGCGATGCAGTTTGCACTATCGAAAACACCGTCAGTCATTTTCACATTCCGCCGCATCGGCAGGCAGTGAGAAACCAGCGCGTTGTTGGTCTTCGCCATCTTGTCTTCATCGACGATGAAATGACGGTACTGATCGCGGATCGGTTTTTCTTCTTCCCAGTTGCCGAAGAAGGGAAGCGCGCCCCAGCTTTTGGCGTAAACGACATCGGCGCCTTTATAGGCTTCCTCAATATCGTGACTCACATGGACATGCCGGCCATTGGCCTTCGCGTCCTGTTCCGCCTGACTCATGAATTTCATATCGAGCAGATATTCCGGTTGCGGGCAAAGCAGCGTCACATCCATCCCGAATTTTGCGGCGATCATCAGCGCGGAATTCGCCACCGCCGTGTTGAGGGGCTTGGGGTGATAGGTCCAGGTGAGGACGAATTTCTTGCCGTCGAGCTGGCCCAGCCGCTCCTGAAGCGCCATCACATGGGCCATCTCCTGACAGGGATGGGTGATGGTCTCCATATTGATCACCGGCACATCGGCGTATTTGGCGAAGGCGTTAAGGATCTTGTCCTTGCGATCCTCCTGCCAATCGACAAATTTCGGGAAAGCGCGGATGCCGATCATGTCGCAATAGCGCGAGAGGACCTTGGCCGCTTCCTTAACATGCTCCTCGGCGTCGCCGTCCATAACGACGCCATCCTCGAATTCCAGCGGCCACATGCCGCCGGACGGAGACAGGACCACCGCATGCCCGCCAAGCTGCTGCGCGCCCACATCAAAGGAGGTCCGGGTCCTCAGGGAGTTGTTGAGGAACAGGAGAGCGACAGTTTTCCCTTTTAAAGCATCGCCATAGGGCGACGTCTTCAGACGTCTCGCCTCGTCGATCATGGCCTGCAGTTCGGGTCGGGACCAGTCAGCGGTATTCAAAAAGTGTTTCATCACGGCTCTTTAGAGCATTATCCCAAAAGGTGGGAACGGGTTTTGCGTAAAATTTCACGGAAGAGTGGAAATTCTGGTCCCAAACCGCGGCTCTCGGCCCCATAAGGGGCGCAACCGACGCGAAGGCCGCAGCAAGAGGCGCTCATGAAGCCAATCCTGACAGTCCAGTATCTGCGCGCCGTCGCTGCGATTTTGGTGGTGATTTACCATCATAACAACGCGATCCGCGAGAGCTTCGGGCCGGTGATGCCGGGTTTCCATGTCGGGGCCTTCGGGGTCGACATCTTCTTTGTCATCAGCGGCTTCATCATGTGGACGATTTCCACGGCGCGGCCGACCAAGCCCGGCGGCTTCATGAAGCGCCGGATCATCCGCATCGCGCCGGTCTATTGGGTCTTCACCCTGATCGCCGCCTTCATTTCCACCGATGGGGGCCTCCGGATCGGCTTCGATCCGGAGATCGGCACGTTCTTGAACTCGCTGTTCTTCATTCCCGACTGGAACCCGAAATATCCGGAGATGGTCGCGCCGATCCTCGTGGTCGGCTGGACCCTCAATCTTGAGATGATGTTCTATGTGCTGTTTTCCGGGGCGCTGTTTCTGCCGCAGCGCCTGCGTCTTGGCGCGCTGCTGGCCGTGCTCGCCGTCATGGGAACGGCGCGGCTATGGATCGATTATGCGGGCAATCCCGCAATCAGCCTTTATTCGCAATCGATTGTGCTCGAATTCGGCTTCGGTGCCCTTCTTGGGTGGGCCTATATGAACGGTCTGGAGAGGCGGATTGGCGGGCGCCATGGCTGGAAAATCGCGCTTGCGTTGTTTTCCGCGGCGCTGGCGGCGCTCGTCATGCGCGAGTCGATGACAGAATCGCGCGCACTGCATTGGGGCGTTCCCGCACTGTTGATCGTCGCGGGGGGCTTGTTTCTTGAGCCCTATGCCCGCTCAAGACCCAGCCGCAGCCTGAAATTTCTGGGTGACGCCTCGTACTCGATCTATCTTTCTCACCTGATGGCGCTGGCGCTCAGCCAGAAATTCATCGGCGCCGCTCTGGGTGCAAGCGCGCCTTATCTCGCCCTGGCCCTCGAAACCCTCTTCGCCATCGGTTTTGGCGCAGTCGCCTATCTCCTGATCGAGCGGCCTGCAACAGAAGCGGCGAGGCGCCTCTGGGCAGGCGACCTCAAGGGCGCTCTGGAGGCCGCAACAGGCTTCAACACCCTCTCCAGAACGGCCGCCAGGCTTGGCTCTATGGGGAAAACGGCCCGCCCCGCCCGCGCCGATTCGCAGGTGACAGTCAGCGGCGAAACAGAATAGTTTCCAATTCCTTAACCGGCAGGCTCAGTGGTGTCTGGCGTCCGGGGATGGTATTTTTGACAACTGGAGCGCGAGGGAGCCTACCCTTTCACTCTCTGGGCGGCGTCCCGGTATTGGCCGGGACCCGAAAATCCGGCGGCGGAAACAAGATGGCGGATGAACAGCAGCATCTGGACGGAGACCGGCTTGCCGCGCGCATCGACGCGCTGAGCCCGCGCCGTCTGGCGGCGCTGACCGGCGCATTTCTGATCGCCCTCGCCGCACTTTTCATTTTCGAGCTCAATGAAAAAGCGCAATTGCGCGAAATCGAAACCCAGCTGCGTCTGGCGCAGGCGGCAAGCGACGGCGCATCAGCACTCAACATTTCCATCATGACCGGCGCGCCCGTGCGCGAGACCATGACAAGCGTCCGGCCTGGCGGCCTCACGGCGCTGTTTCATCTCTCGCCATCAGGCGACATTCTGACAGCCGCCGGCGCCACGGACGTTATCGACATTCCGGCCGGAACCTTGCGCGCCCTCGATATCGATAACGCCAAGGATGCGCGTCTCGATCTTCCCGGCGGCGATGTCGCCGTCGCCTGGCGCCGTCTCGATAATGGCGACGCCTTTCTGGTCGCGGCGCCGGCGCGGGATATGTTCGACCGCTCGCGCGTCTGGATTTTGTTCGCCGTTATTTTCGGCGCCATCACGCTCGCGATCGCCTCCCTGATGGCGGCCTTCATTCGCCAGTCGCGCGCGGCGGCGTCGGCGGCCCACGCCCTGTCGACTCTGACGGAATTCAATGCGGCGCTGACCGGCGGGCGCTGTTCGCCCTGGTTTTATGACCACAAGGACCGCATGGTGCATTTGACCAAGGCGTTTCTTCAGCCGCTTGGTCTTTCAGCCCGCGACCGAAAATTCACCATGCGCGAGATTTCAGCGCTGGTGCATCCACAGGATTTGAGAACGGCGCTCGCCGTTCTCTCAGGCGAACCTTCCGGCGTTTCAGAAGGCGTTGTGCGCGTGCGCGAACCCGGCGGCGGCTGGGCCCGCTCCTATTTCCGCACCTCACCGGAAGCGACCCGTTTCCATCGCGCCGGCGTTGCGTTCGATCTTGCAGGCGCTGCGACGCTGGCGCCGGGCGCAGCCATCGCCGAGACACGCCTTAAAGATGCGATCGAAAGCATCCCTGAGGCCTTCGTTCTCTGGGACGCGCAAGGACGGCTCGCCATCTGGAACAAGCGCTTCGCGGCGATCTTCCGCATTCCCGCAAAAGTGCTGAAGCCGGGGCTGACGCTCGAAGAAGTCGTGACCTGCGCCGGCGTCGCGGGCGATATTCTCTCCACGCATTTCGGGCCCGCCGGAGACAAACAGCAGGAAAATATCGAAGTCGCCCTTCCCGGGTCGCGCTGGGCTCATGTCTCGCGCCGGAAAACGGCTGAAGGCGGATATGTCTGCGTCGCCACCAATGTCACCGATCTCAAACGCCGCGCGTGGGCGCAGAAAAAGAAAGAGCGCGAGCTGCGCGAGACGGTTGAGGATCTGGAAGCCTCCCGCAAGGAGCTTTCCGAAGCCTTGCGCAAATATGAGTATGAGAAATATCGCGCCGAAGAAGCGAGCCGCTCCAAAAGCGAGTTCCTCGCCAATATGAGCCATGAGCTTCGCACGCCCCTGAACGCCATCAATGGTTTCTCCGAGCTGATGCAGTCGGAGCTCTATGGGCCGCTCGGCGATCAGAAATATAAGGAATATGTCTCGGACATTCTTTCCAGCGGGCGTCACCTGCTCGAACTCATCGACGACATTCTCGACATGTCCAAGATCGAGGCCGGGCGCCTGACGCTGGAGCCCAAGCGCATCGAACTGGAAAAAATTCTCAACGAGTCGACGCGCCTTGTCGCAAAACGGGCGCAGGACGCGGGCGTCAAACTCACCGCCTCCGTCGCGCACGCCCCCGCCGTCTGGGCTGATGCGCGCGCAGTGAAACAGGTGGTGTTGAACCTCCTGTCCAACGCTTTGAAATTCACGCCCAAGGGCGGTGAAGTCACGCTCACCGCCGAGGCCGATCTCGACGGCGTGACAGTGATTGTCGCCGACTCCGGCTCCGGCATCGACCGCGCCAAACTCACAAAACTCGGGGCGCCGTTCGAGCTGACCGAAAGCCATTTCTCGCGTTCAGGCTCGGGCTCCGGCATCGGCCTTGCGCTCTCGAAATCGCTGATGGACATGCAGGGCGGCATCCTCGCCCTCGCCTCGCAGCCGGGCAAAGGCACGGTCGCCTGCGCCACCTTCCCGCGGCGCAAGGAAGCGAAAGTCCGCCTGCCGCAATTCATCCGCAAGGAAGCCCATGTTCTGACCGGCCGCGAAACGCAGGCGCCCGTGCCGGTCGTCGCCACACAGGCGGCGGAGTAAAACTCCACACAAGTTGAAATAGATTGTCCTGAAATTTTAATGTCCGGCTTTACGCCGCGTTACTTTCAGCACGCGAAAATTGCGCGCCCATCATAAAGGCGGCGCCCATGCGCGTTGATATCGACAGCCAGGATATTCTGAACGCCCTCACGGATACGCGGAAGAAATTCGACCGCACCACAGTGGGGCTGATCGTTTCGCTCAGTCTTCTGGGGGGGCTTTTCTGCGCCGCCGGGTTTGGGCTCTGGCGCGCTGTTACAGAGATTTTGAACCTCATGCCGGAAGCGTCGCTGAATGGCGGCCTTCAGGCCTTTAACGCCCATCCCGCGCCGTTTTATCTGTTCTCCGCCAGCGCATCCTTCGCCATCGCCGCCATCCTGACGGCTGTCGCCATTTTCAAGGCCCGGCGCAAGCGCGCCGCCGCCCACAAGGAAGAAGCGCTGAACAACACGCTCATGAGCGGGCGGTTCGATTTCATTTTTTCCGCTGAAAAGCTGACCATTACGGGCCCGCTGGCGGTGAAGAAAATCAGCTGGCAGAACATCACCGGGATCGAAAAGCGCAAATCCACCATCGTTTTTCACCGCAAGGATGGCGGCTTCGATTTCATCCCGAAAAACGTCGTTCCGAATGACAATTTCTATGACCTGATGATGGTCAAGCACGGGCCCCTGCTCAACAAGCCTTGCCCTTACGAAGAAGCGCACCTCGCCAAGCCTCTAAGCGTCACCTATGAGGCGGCGCGCGGCGATCTCGACGATTACTACGCGCAATATTTCAAGAAACGCGACGGCAAGCTTTATTTCCTCCGTCAGCTTTGCGGGTGGAAACCCTGGGCGCCGTTCCTGTTCCTGACCTTCGCGGCGCTCGCTGTCGCGTGCGGGTTTATCGCCTTTCAGACTTACAGCCTCATTCAGGCGGGAATCGCCATTGCCGCCGCACTCGCCGCCGGCGCCGTCTTCGTGATGAACAGCAGCTATTTCCGCGGACCCGCCCATCCTTTCCGTAAAAACGCCGCCTGGCCTTATGCGCAGACTGACCTGACAACAGTCAGCCTTTCAAATGACGGCGTCTTTCACGCGCGCAACGGCGCGGCCGATGTGATCAAATGGGGCGCCTTCAGCGGCTATATGGAATCAAAACGCTTCGGCTATCTGGTCGTGGCGCCGAAACAGGTCATTGCGCTGCCCAAGCGCGCCTATCTCAACAAGGCGCATTTCGAAGATTTCACCCTCTACGCCAAACGCAGCATCACACTCGCCAAGAAACAAAAGAGCGATGCTGAGCGCGGACGGATGATGCGCTCTCTTGAGAGCAAAGGCGCAACGGCGAACCAGCTACACCTGCCCGCGCCGACAGCGGAAACCGCAGCCAAGCGCCGCCCGGCGGCGGCCGCGCCTGAAAAACCCGCCGGTCCCTCGCCCAGAGCCGCGCCCGCGCAAATCAAACCGGCGCCGGCTCCGGTTGCGGCGCCACGAAAAGCTCCAGCAGCGCAAAAACCAGCGCCAGCGAAACCGGTGCAACAGCTTCCAGCGCCGGCGAAACCCGCACCGCAACAATCCGAATCCGCAAAGAAAGAACCAGTGAAGGCGCCTGTCCCCAAAAAGGCCGCCGCCAAACGCCCTGCGCCCAAACCAGACTCTCAAACGCAGGCGATCCTGGCCTCCGCGTTAAAAAAAGCAGCGCAGCTGGAAGCTAAAGCGAAAGCTGCGGCATCAGCCGACATCCCCGAGGCCAACGTGCCGGAACCCGAAAAGAAACGCGCCGCAGAATAACTCAGAGGTCACGCAACATGGCGATGGCCCGCCGCGCCGTACGCGGTATCGATGTTTGCGCCGCACCCTTGCGCAAGTCTGCCAGCTTGTCCGCATCGAGCCATTTGCCGCCGATCATCACCGCCGATGGGTTTTCAACGAAGCTGACATCTTCCAGAGGGTCGCCCTCTACGAGAATCATATTGGCGCGATAGCCGGGCGCAATCACGCCTGTCTTTTCGAACCCCAGAACCTCACCGGCATTCACGGTTGCGGTTTGCAGCGCTTCATAAGGGGTCAGCCCGGCCTTCACCAACAACTCCAACTCGCGCGTCATGGCCGAGCCCGGGATGTTCGTAAAAATACCGGCGTCCGTGCCGGCGACCAGCGTAACGCCGGCGTCGTGTAACACCTTCGTCGCTTTCAGATAAAACGCCGCGCGCGGCGTCTCACGCGGCGTCGGATCCATCGCACTCCAGAAATCATAGATTCCCTGATCCAGCATCTTGTATAGTGGGTTGATGGTATCCGTTCCGGGGCGGTTCAGATATTCCCCCCGTGAGTTCGCCACGCGCACCAGATTGTCATGAGCGATCAGCGTTGGCGTCACCGCCTCACCCGACATTGCGATCTTTTCTGCAAGATCGCGCATTGCGATGTCGTCAAGCTCATCGCGCAGCCCGTGCCAGACAATCGATTCCACATGCTCGATGGTTGTAAAGCCACGGCCCAGCGACGCCTCGAATGGAATGTCAAACGGTTTGTCATAAGGCACGCCGTCTTCACGCACGCCTTCAGGCGTATGACCTGAAACGCTCATACCGCGCGCCGCCGCCTCTTCCATCACGGCGTCATAGGCGTCGCTATAGAGGTTGGAATAAACTTTCAGCGCGCGATAGCCCGCTTCATCTTGTTTCGCCACCGCCGCCCGCGCTTCTTGCGCTGTGGCGACAATTTGATGATTGTCCTGCTGGTTATGGCCGGGACTGTTCAGGATCGGCCCTGTCGTAATAAAATCCGGACCGAGAATGCGCCCGTCTTCGATACGCTGTTGAAGCGGCAGGTGAAACGGCATGCCCGACATATTGCGGACGCCCGTCACGCCATGGACGAGATAGCCGGCAAGCTCCGCCTCGTCCCAGACATGGACATGCGCATCGACAAGCCCCGGCATAAGCGTTTTGCCGCCGCCGTCGATGTGGATGACTTCTTCCGCCTTCAGATCATCAGGCACTATGATCGTGCCGGTGTCCCCGGCCGCTGCGATCACGCCGTCAACAACCAATACGGATTGCGCGTCCACGGCCTGCGCGGCGCCGGGCGCCATGGAAACGACGCGCACATTGTCGATCTGGATGGCGCGCGGCGCATCCTGCATGGGCGCCAGCGCACGTGGATAACCGGTCGCAGAAACGCCGAGCCAAATCGCCGCAATAACAAGCAAAACGCCAAGCGCCGTCAGGCCCCGCCGCACATTCATTGTTTTTCCTTCCCTGTGGGGACTGCCCCAGCCCCGCTTTTTCGCGGAAATTCCATGTAGGTACGATTACCTGCCTTGTGAAGGTGGCGCCATAACTAACAGCAACTGCGCCGCATTTCCGAAGCAACCGTCCATGCGCTAAGCACGACGGGAAAACAGGGAGAAACATCATGGCCAAGGTCGTCGGCGGCATCGCCACTTCGCACACGCCCACCATCTCGTTCGCACAAGACGCCGGGAAACAAAACGATCCGGTTTGGGCGCCGATTTTCAAGGGCTATGAGCCGGTTCAGGACTGGCTCGCCGATACGAAACCTGATGTCCTGTTCTACATCTACAACGACCACATGACGTCGTTTTTCATCGACCATTATTCCCATTTCGCGCTCGGCGTCGGCGATCAGTTTCTATCCGCGGATGAAGGTGGCGGCCCCCGTGACCTGCCGCCGATCAAGGGCGATCCGGCGCTCGCTGAACATATCGCCAAAGGTCTCGTCGCGGACGAGTTCGATATTTCGACATTCCAGAATAAGGGCCTCGATCACGGCTGTTTCTCGCCGCTGTCGCTGTTGCTGCCGCATGAAAAGGAATGGCCGCTAAAACTCATTCCGTTCCAGATCGGCGTGTTGCAGTTTCCGGCGCCGACCATGCGCCGCTGCTACAAGATCGGCCGGGCGATCCGCCGCGCGATTGAGCATTATCCTGAAGACATTACCGTGGCGATCGCAGGCACCGGCGGTCTTTCGCACCAGGTCCATGGCGAGCGCTGCGGCTTCAACAATACGCCCTGGGACATGGAGTTCATGGAGCGTCTCGAAAAAGACCCGGAAGGCCTTCTCGACATGACTCATGCGGAGCTCGCCGAACTTGGCGGGCTTGAAGGCGCGGAGGTCGTCATGTGGATGATCATGCGCGGCGCGCTGTCCAAGAAAGTCGAAACGACCCACAAGGCCTACTACCTGCCATCCATGTGCGCGATCGCCAATATGGTCATCGAGGAACGTTCGGACGAAAAACCGGAAGAGTCTGATGAAGCGTATCTAAAGCGCATCAATCATCAGGTCGCCGGCGTTGAAAAGCTGGACGGCACCTACCCCTTCACCATCGGTCGCGGCGTCAAGGCTTTCCGGCTCAACAACTATCTCCACAGCCTTGTGGAACCGTCGCACCGCAAGCTGTTCCTTGAAGACCCGGAAAAGAGCTTCGAGGAAGCGGGCCTTACTGAAGAGGAAAAGAGCCTCGTGCGCGACCGCAACTGGCGCGGCCTCATCCATTACGGCGTCATTTTCTTTATGCTTGAAAAGCTCGGCGCCGTTGTCGGTACCTCTAACCTTCACATCTACGCGGCCATGCGCGGCGAAACGCTGGAAGATTTCCAGAAAACCCGCAATGCACAGATCATGTACTCCGTGGCGGGCACAGATAAAGGCAAGACCGACTGGGATAAAGAACCGGCGAAGTAGGTTGCCGGTCTAGTCTTCCGGCGGAGGCGGAGGCGCATTTTCGTCGCCTGGCGGCGGTCCTCGACGGTCGTCGCGACGTTCTTTCCAGCGCTTGCGCCGCTCCGCCCGGCGTTCATTCGCCGTATCGATAAGACGTTTGCGTTCGTCCGCCGGCAGGCTTTCAAAAGCGCTCATAAACGCTTTGTTGAACGCGTCGCGCTGGCTCTCTTGGACGGCGTCGATCTCATCAAGTTTCGCCAGGATCGCAGCTTCGTCCCAATCTTCGGCGCTCATCAACTCGCCAAGTTCGCGGCGAAGGCCGCCCATTTCCCGATGGCTTTGGCGCATGACAGGAAGCTGTTCCCGGAACGCGCCGCGAAAACGCTCGCGCAACTCTGGCGACAATTCTTCCGCATAGCGCATGATTTTAAACGGATCCTCAAATCCGCCGCGCGGACCATGCTTGACGTCGTGATGCTGCGGCGGTTGGCCTGCAATCATGCGGCCGGACACATGACCGAGCGCAAAAATATTGACGGCGAGCGACACGAACAAAAGCGCGGCGAGCCCGATGATTACTCCGCGTCCCATGAAAGACCTCCGTCGTCGCTGATCTCGCCAAGAGTGAGATCGTCCATGTAAGCGAGCGCTTCATATTCCGGCGTCAGCGCATCCTGAGCAGACGCGCTCATCACGCCGGACGCCATGCCGAGAGCGCCGACGCCTGCCAGCGCGCCGGCGGGCGCAAGCCGCATAACCGGCGCAAGGCCGCGCAGAAAGTCAAACAGACCGGCAGGCGCTTTCGGGGCCGCATAGTCCGCCACAACGCGGTTCACCAGATCATCGCTCATGCGCGGCGCAGTCGCCGCATTCAAAAATCCGTCCAGCGCACGCGCCTCCGCCAGGATCGCCGCGGCTTCATTCGTCTCGAGAAGGTCGGCGAACTCTGCACGACGCTCCGCCGGCCAGCGCGCCGGATCTCCGCCGAAAGCATCGGCGCAAAAATGCAGCGCATCGAGCCGTTCAGTTGATATGGGTGTCATGTTCATCATCCATCTTCCCCATCAAATGCTCCCGCATGGGCGCAAGGCTTGTTCGCAAGGCGCGCCGTCCCCGCGCCAAAAGCGATTCCAGCGCATCAACGCTGACATTCATAATTTCGGCCGCTTCGATATTGCTCAGTTCCTGATAATGGCAGAGCGTAATCGCCAGCTTTTGCCGCTCGGGCAATCTTTCAAGCGCTTCGTCGATCGCAAAGCGGCGTTCGGCGGCGAAAATCGCCTGGTCCTGCCGCTCAGCGTTGTCGGCGCGTTCAGGAGCCGCATCCTCCGGCGCCTCGCGCTTGGTTTTGCGCAACTGATCGAGGCAGTAATTCATGGCGACGCGGTAAAGCCAGGTTTCGAATTTCGCGCCTTGCGGTTTCCACTTCGCAGCATTGCGCCACAGCCGCAAAAATGTCTCCTGCACCGCATCTTCGGCGGCGGCCTTAGAGCCCAGCATGCGATAACTGGCGGCGTAGATCATGCGCGTATGCCTTTCCACTAGCTGCGCAGCCGCGGCTCTGTCGCCGAGACCTGCGCGCCGCACCAGCGCTTCATCGCTATCCGTTTCCTGCTTCAACAAAGCGCCGGTCTGGTTTGTCCGGCGCCGCGCACCCCAGCGAGCGCAGCGCCGAAAAGTTTAAGACGACTAGTCTTTTTTGCCGCGACGGCCGTGATGACCGCGGCGTTGACGTTGTTCGTCTTCACTGAGGACGCCATTGCCGTCTTTGTCCATCTTATCGAAGCGCTCCTGCGCCGCGTTGAGATATTCCGTTTTGTCGACAACGCCGTCGCCATTTTTATCGGGATTGCGCTTTTCGCGCCATTCGGCTCGCTTGGCCTCATGAAACGCTTTCATCTCGTCCTTGGTGACGGCGCCGTCGCCATCGGCGTCAGCGTCTTCGATGAACTGCGCGTGTTTTTCGGACATTTCATCCGCCGTCAAAACGCCGTCGCCATTAACATCCATGCGGTCCCAGTGGCCGCTCCAGCGGCCTTCCCCGCCTGGGCCCTTGCCTTCGCCCGCAAACGCGCTTGCCGCGATGAGCGCCGCGCCAGCTGCTGCGATGGAGCCAATCATGATCTTCTTCATAGTAGGGGTTCCCTTTCCAGGTTTCGCCTTCCAGCACCCCTTTAACGCCTCAGCGCCGGAAATCCGTCGCGAGCCCCTGCGTATAGCCCTGTTCGTCGGCGAACGCCTTGGCGAGGGCGCTTTCGACTGTCTCCAGACGGGCCGCCGAAAGCCGCGCGGACGCCGTATCTGGAGCTGAAATTTCATAAGCATTTCCAGCACTTGCCGCATCCATATCAGCCAGCGCGATAACTCTTTTTCGGGCTGGCGACCAGGCGCAGCTCGTGATCCGGCCCTGGGGCTTGCCGTCACAGAAAACCGCCGCGCCGGGGGACGCTTCTTCGGCGTCGATAGCAAAGGCCCTGAGGCGCCGGCGCGGCTTGCCGGCCATCTCTCGCAGAGCCCGGCGGCCATTGAACCAGCCCCGGTCCAGGGGAGCGAGATGGGCGAGACCAAGCTCTTCCGGCGTTCGCGGGCTCGCCCCCGCCCGGCCCGCCGGCGTGAAATCGAGCCCGGGCCGCGGGGCGCCGGCTTCAAGCCGCAAAATTTCGAACGCATCAAGGCCAATGGGCGCGCCCGCACCGCGGCGGATGATCCGCTCCCAGATGGTCAGGGCTTCTTCCTTCGGAAAGATCAGCTCGACGCCCGGCATGGTGCCGAACTGGATCGGCCGCGCCGCGGTTTCAACGCCGCGTAAGACGCCTGAGGCCGCTGTGGTTTCGTTCACCGATTTCAGGCCCGCCGCAGAAAGGACGCCAGCCGTTTGCGGTCCGAACACACCAAGCGCGGCGACATCGGCGGAAATATCATTCGCCTCCACCGTCATACCGCGCGAGGCGAGCGCGATATGGCGCGCATGCGGGGCCGGCAATGTGAGAAGAAACAAGTCTTCCGATAGGCGCGAGACCTCGGCAAGATCGATAACAAAGCCCGCATCGTTGAGCATCAGGCCGCGCGCGCTTTCCCCGACATTCAGATTCACCGCCGGCGCTGTCGTCAACCGGCCCAAAAATTCCCCGGCCTCAGCGCCGCGCACGGCGTAGCGCGCAAGGGGACCGAGATCGGCGAGCGCGGCGCCGGATTTCGCCGTTTCATATTCACTCGACACGGAAGAATAAACGCGCGCCGCCGTCCAGCCATTGATGGTGGTCCAGAGATTCGCCTCACTCTCAGCGGCCACCGCAGCAAAAAGCGGCGTCGGACGCGGCGCATCGGTGAAGAAATCTTCCGCAGGAAAAATCATGCCGCCCCCTTTTTATAGGCGCGCAAAGCCGCCTTGGCGGCGGCGCGGCCGGCGGCGCAGGAAAGCCCGGCGCCGATCTGCGCTTCCGGACCGCAGAAATAAAAGCCGCTGATGCGCGGCCCGCCGGTGACAGCAGCGGCGAGCGCCCATTGCTGCAAGACATCCGGCTTTGCGGCGTAGGCGGCCATATGCGCATCGGCAGCGGCGGCGTCATCATTTGTCAGGCGCAGATCCTCAACCTCGATGCGCCCGGAAAATCCAGCGGCGAACATTTCGATGGAATCGAGAATGGCGGAGCGGATCGCCTCGCGCCGGTCTGCATCGGGCGCTTCGTCAAACGGCAAAGGATGCGCCATCACCGACATGACCTGGCGTTTGTCGAGCGCGGCGCCTTCATCGAGGGCGGTTGGGAAGACCGCTTCGACGATGACGCGTTCGGGAACCCGGCCTGCGCGCGCATCCATAAACGCTTTCGACAGCGCTTCAGGCGACGGCGCGTAAACGAGCCGTCGCATCATGTTTTTGCGCGTCGCTTCATCCTGGGCCACGCCTTTCAGAATGATCTGCATCCGCGCCGACGCAATCTCGGGACGCCGTGCCGTCAGGATGCGCTGCAACCCGATATCAATGACGCCGGGTCCGATCATGTCCTGAAAAACTTTTCGGGCGTCAATCGCCGCCAGGACAATCGGCGCACGCAACTGTCCGCCATCATCCATCACAACGCCGGCGACGCGGTCGCCTTCAATCAGGATTGATTTCACCGGCGCAGCGGCGCGCATATCGACTTTCGCCCCTTGCGCCGCCCGGCGCAGCGCATCGATGATTGAGACGGCGCCGCCTTTGGCATAGGCGGCCGCGCCTTGAAGGCCCGCGGCCTCTCCGGCGTAGCGGCGCAACAGCGACATAAAGCTGAACGGTTCATGGGGGGCGGCGGCGGACCGGAACGAGGTTTCCGCAAGCAGCAATGTTCTTAACTGGCTGTCTTCAAAACGCGCGCGCAAAATATCTTCGGCCGTCGCATAGAGATAGCGCTGAATGCGCGCAGCCATTTCCGGCGGCGCCTGGCCCACTGCTTTTTCAAGGGCGCGCTGCTTGTCGCCGCCGGGGCCCTTATACCCCCCACCATGAAACGCCGGTCGCAAAAAGGCGGCGGTTTCAAGAACGTCGCCCATGAACGCCTCCAGCGCCTCACGGTCGCTGTCATCGTCGAGATTGAGAAGCGCCGCCTGCGTCAGGTCTCCGTCAAAGCGCAACACGCCGCCATTTTCAAAAAAATAGGTCGTGTCGAGACGACGGGCCGCGAATTCAACGCCGTAGCGATAAAGGTCGAGTTCGGAAATGACATCGGGATCGAGCACCGTGATCAGATGTTCGCCGTCAATGCCGGTGACGCCCGGGGCGATTTCGCGCGCGGCGATGCGCCCGCCCAGCTCAGGCCCCGCGCCCACCAGCACAGTGCGCAGCCCGGCCTTGCCGAGATAGGCGCTCGCCGCAAGACCATCAGCGCCGGCGCCGATAACAACGGCGTCGATGCCGCCTTCAATGCGGTTGCCGCCTTTATTCTCACCGTTCTGGTCAAGAGGATTAGTCATCGCCGGCCATCACCTGATCAATGAGCTTCACCGCCGCGCTGATCGCGTTGTGACGGTGGGGCTGAATGATGACCCGCCCGCAATTGGCGAAAGGCGATGCGCCCGAAGGCGGCGCCGACAATTCGGTTTCAGTGCGCCGGATGAGCGAGGCGAAGCCCGGCATACGGCTCGACAACCGGTCCTTGATGATTGACGCCGCCGCTTGGCGGTCCTGCCCGGTCCAGGCGCGCCATTCGCCGTCTTCGAAAAAAGCGGCGGGAAGATAGGCCGAGCGCGCAATCACCTCGCCATTGCCGGCGAATTCAAACTCCACGGGTATCTCATCGCAAAGCCGGCCTTGAAGCGCCGCATTGCGCGCAGCCTGAATGTCGCCGCCATCGTCAATCACCTGAAAGATGGCGCCAGGATTATTCAAGGGCGCCTCGATCGTATCATTGAGTTTGAACCGCACGGTGAAATCCGCATGGGCGCCTTCACTCAACATGCCTGACCCTTGGGCGCTGCGTCCGTCGCTGACGCCCCATTGACGCGCGGCCGCCGGCGTCGCGAAAAAAAGATGCTTCACTTTGATCTTGTCATCGCCATCAAAAGAGATTTGCGAAAATTTGCCATTGGCGATGACGTCCACAGGTTTCTTGTGGGTCGTTTCAACGCCCATATCCTGACAAACCTGTTCAAGGACAGCGCGCAATGCGACGCCGCCCTTGGGTGCGCGCACCCGCCAGGAGTCGGCGTCGAGAAATTCTGCAAGGGCCTGCGCCGAACCCGCTTCCCGGTCGCCGCGCCCGCCAGCGCCGAGCGCATGAGCGCCAAGATGGCTGCGCAGACGCTCATCGGAAAAATAATCGTCGAGAATATCCCCGCACGATCCAAACAACCGCGCCGCCTGTTCAAGGCGCGCCGGGTCCGCCAGCAAAGCGGCAAACGCCTTTATATCCGGCGCTCCGGGCTTTTCGTATCCTGCAGGCGCATATGGCGGCGCGCCGGCGAGCAAGGTCATATCCTCAACAAAGTCGCGCCATAAAAGATGATCGGGCGAGCCTTTTTCCGCCAGTTCCTCGGCGGTTTCGCGCGCATTCGCATAGGTGGCCACAGGCGCGCCTTCCTTGAGCAGCGTCACACGCGCGCTAACCGGCTCAAGGGTCAGATCGTAGTCCTGAAGATCGAGACGGCGCCAGACGAAATTGGCGATCGCCGGCGATGCGGCGGCGGCGCGCTTTTTTCTGTCCGCAGACGTCAGCAGCGCGACGCGGGCATGCGCCTTCGCCGCCGCAGCAGCTGCGGCGAGGCTCGGCTCGTCATCGCCGATCACCAGAAAATCAAACTGTCCGTTCATTCTGCGCGGACCTTCTTCCCCGTTCCTTCCCGCCCGTTTACGTTTGGCGGGCGCGCCGTTCGCCGACAATCATGGTAAACAGACCGGACGACTGCGCAGCCAAATCCAGCAATTTTCGTTCCGCGTTTACAATCGATTCTTCTCCGCATACGGACGCCATGCGCGCGCAGAGGGCCTCTCCCGCCTTTTCGGGCGCAAAGACGCCGCCTACAGCGGCCCGGCTCGCCTGCAAAACCGCCTCAAACACCTTATGCGCCGCCATTAAGGTTTCCGCGTCTTCCTGCGCCAATTCGCCCGCCTTCGCAAACCACCGAAGGGCGTCCGCGACCCCGCGTGGGGGCCGTCCCTCACCCGAACGGCTGAGCGCCAGCACCTGACAGATGAAGGCGATATCAGTCAGACCGCCGACAATATTCTTAACGTCCCAGACGCCGGCTGGCCGCTTCGCCTCATCGAGGCGCACACGCATATCGGCGGCGTCGGCTCCAATCTTTTCGCGGTCGCGCGGCTGGGCGAGAATGGCGGCGATCTCGTCTTCTACGGTTTTAGCAAGCGGGCCATCGGGACCAATCACCCGTGCTTTGACAAGGGCCATCGCCTCCCATGTCCAGGCTTCTTCGGCGTAGTACCGGCGAAACGCAGCAAAACTTACCGCCGCCGGTCCGGCCTTGCCTGACGGACGCAGCTGCATATCGACTTCGTAGAGTGCGCCCTCCTCTGTCGCGGCGGAAAGCGCCGTCACCGCGCGGCGCACAAGACGCGTGAAGTAGTCGACAGCGCCGAGCGAACGGGCGCCATCGGAATGAGCGTCCACAGGCGCATCATAAACGAACATCAAATCGATATCGGACGTTGCGGTCATTTCCGCCGCGCCCAAACGGCCAAGGCCAACGACCACGAACTCACCTTCAATTGCCCCATGCTGGGATTGCATCTCCGCAATCGCCGCATCGGTGAGCGCGCGGATAGACGCGTCAGCAATGGCCGTAAAGTGTCGAGACGCCACATCCGCCGCCAGCATGCCGACGCCAAGCTGCGCCGTAATCTGGAATTGCTGCTCGCCGGCCCAGCGCCGCACCGCGTTCAAGGCGCCTTCGTAGTCGGGCGCCGCCGCAACAACCGTGCGGCACGCGGTCTCATAACTGTCCCTGTCAGGGGGCGGCTCGGACCAGCGATTGTCGAGCAGCCGCTCCACCAAATTCAGATGTTTTGAGAACTCCCGGCCGAGATAAGGCGAGATTGTCATGATGCGGATCAGCACATCAAAAATCTCAAGATTGTTAAGCAGGAGGGAAAAGACCTGAACGCCGGCGGGAAGCCGCGTCAGAAAATCCTCAAAGGCGAAAAAGGCGTCATCGGCGTCGCTTGCCTTCGCCAACGCCTCCAGCAATGGCGGAATGAGTTTCGTCAACAACACGCGCGAGCGTTCGGTGCGTGTTGCGCGAAGCCCACCCTTGTGCCAGCGCATAATCGCCGCGCTCACTTCCTGCGCGCGTTTGAAGCCGAGCCTCTCAAGGGTTTGCATGGTCGCCGGGTGATGTTCAACGCCGGTGAAAACGAGCGGGCCCAGCCGCGATTCGGGCACATCCGCAGTTTCAAACAAGCCGTCATATCGCTCGCCAACCGCCGCCAGCGTCGCCAGTATTTTCTCGCGAAACGCGTCAGCATTCCCGGCGCCGGAAAAAACCGCAACCCGCGCGACATCTTTCGAGGCCATCGGAATTCGGTGGGTCTGTTCATCGTTCACCATCTGAAGCCGGTGCTCCACATGGCGGAGATAAAGATACGCCTCGCTTAAGACATCCCTGTCGTCAGCATCAATGGCGCCCGCATCCGACAGCGCTGACAACGCATCAAGCGTTGCACGCTGGCGCAGCTTTTCATTCTTTCCGCCTAGAATTAACTGCTGTGTCTGCGCATAGAATTCGATCTCGCGAATGCCGCCACGCCCCAGCTTGATGTCGTGGCCTTCAAAAGCGATCTCGCCGCCGCCTTTCGCCGAATGCATCTGGCGCTTGACGGCATGGACGTCTTCGATGGCGGCGTAATCGAGATATTTGCGCCACATGAAAGGCCGCAGGGTTTTCAAAAACTGATCGCCAATGGAGAGATCACCAGCCACAGGCCGCGCCTTGATGAAGGCCATGCGCTCCCAGTTCTGCCCGAAGGCTTCATAATAGGCTTCCGCCGCGCTGACCGTCACGGCGAGCGCGGTGACGCCCGGATCGGGACGGAGACGCAGGTCGGTGCGAAAGACATAGCCGTCAGCGGTTTGCGTCTGGATGAGATTGATAACATCGCGCGTGACCGCAACGGCGTGCTTTTGCGCCATGTGGCGGTCATCGAACCCCATGCGCGCGGGATCGAACAGAATAACCAGATCAATGTCGCTCGAATAATTAAGCTCAAACGCCCCGTGCTTGCCCATGGCGAGAATAACAAGGCCTTGCGCGCTATCCAAAGGCGAGCAGGCGATGGCGGCGGCGAGCGCGCCCTGGAGCGCAGCGTCGGCAAATTCCGACAAGGCTTTCGTCGCCCGCATCACCCCCCATGCGCCGCCAATATCGCTAAACGCAATCAACAACGCCGCTTCCTGCTTCAACAGGCGCAGCGTCCGGATCTGTTCGTCGGGGGCTTCATGTTCGGCGACCGCGGCGGCGCCGGCATTGATGCGATGCATGACGTCGTCCGGGGACGCCGCGAACAGCGCCGGCAAATCATCCTTACGTTTTAAGGCCAGGCGACGCAGATATGGCGAACAGCCCGCCACCCCCTTCAGAAGGGACTGAGCCGCTTCGGGAAGATCCTGAAATCCCCCCTCAAACTCTTCAACGAAATGCGCCGCCGCGTCGCCGTCAAAAGCTTCGGGCGCAGTGACGATCATGTCCGTTAAGGTTTTCATCATACGCAAAATGCCATTGGCGGCGGGGATAAATCCAGCAAAAAGAACCGCCGCGCCGTGAATGGACTGGAATTGATTTGTATCAATTTCGACCTAACAGCCGGCCGCATCCTTCAGCGCCGAGGATGGTCGGAAGCGCAGACTTTTCGACGCCTTGATGTCGATTTCTTCTCCGGTGCGAGGGTTCCGCCCTTTTCGCGCGGGACGCTTGGAGATCGTGAAAGTGCCGAAAGTGCCAATGGTGTATTTTCCGTCTTTGCGGGCTCGCTTGAGGCCCTCTTCGATCTCGCCGAAGACAAGCTCCACAACGCGCTTGGCTTCGGCGTTGGAGAGACCTCCAGCCTCCGCAACATTGGCGATGAATTCGGTCTTGCTCATGGGGCTCCTTTCAGGGGTGAAATTTTTGCTTGGACGTGAAAATCCTGGCGCTAATCCGCCGGCGCAAACGTCATGACAATGCGCAAGCCGCAGCCTTCATTATCTTTATGTTTCAAGCCGTCCTGCAACTCAAGCGTTGCTCCATGGGCGCGGGCGATGGCGGAAACAAGCGAAAGACCGAGACCCGATCCCGGCGTCGACCGGCTTTGTTCAAGACGCACGAAACGCTCAAAGATACGGTCGCGATTTTCGGGCGCCACACCGGATCCATCGTCAGCGACGGAAAGGATCGCGCCGCCATTTCTGGCGGGCCCCACTTTTAGCTCGATGCGCGTGCCGCCTTCTGCATATTTCAGCGCATTGTCGAGGAAATTCGCGATCGCCTGACTGACAAGCTCGCGTGAGCCTTTCACCGGCGGCGTTGGCGCGGTGATAAAGATAAATTCAAAACCGGCGTCTTGCGCCGCCGGCTCATAAAGCTCCGCCATCTCTTCGGCAATGGCGACAATGTCGATCGGCATCATGGCGCCGGCGCCCTCGCCTGATTGAATGCGCGCAATGGAAAGGAGCGCATTGAAGGTCGCCAGCACTTTTTCCGAATCGTCGATAGTCGCGCGCAAGGCTTCGTCTTTCGCCGAATCGTCGCCCTCAAGAGCATCGTTCAAGCGGTTGCGAATGCGCGTCAAAGGAGAGCGCAGATCATGGGCGATATTGTCTGAAACTTCGCGCATACCGGCCATAAGCCGTTCGATCTGGTCGAGCATGGAATTGAGGTTCGATCCGAGATCGTCAAGCTCGTCTCCTGAACCCGTGGTCGGCACACGCTGGGCGAGATCGCCCCCGCGGATCGCCCGCGCGGTTTTGTTGACAACTTCGACGCGCCTCAAAAGCGAACGCGAAAAGACAAGGCCAATGACGACGCCGAGCGCAACGGTCACCATCGCCGCGCGGGTGACGACGCTTTGCGAGCGCTCACGCAGGAACTCGCGGCTGGCGACATCGCGCGCAACCACCACAAGATAGGATTGCTCCGCGTCGGCCGAGGCGCGAAAACGCATCATCTTGCCGCGCGCTTCGCGCTGCTGGATGCCAACCTCCCGGCCCGCTGCGTCGACGAGCGGCTTTTCAAATTTGAAATTGAAAAAGTCGCCCTCGGCGGTGAGTGCTTCGGGCGGCAGCGCCGTGAGGTTGCCCGCCAGCACGGCGCCAGAAGGCGCGCCGATAAGCATGTAGATCGCGTCGTCGGACCAGGCCGTACGCTGGCGAATGACGCGGGTGAGCATGCCCGATCCGCTGGTTGAAAAAAGATCGGCGAGAACACTGATCTCGCTGTCGATCACATTATCGGTTTGTTTGGCCGCCTCGCCGAAGGTGGCGCTGTAAAGATAGGCGCCAAGCAGCGCCACCGCGCCCGCAAAAAGCACGACATAGATCAGCGTAAAGCGAAACGATGTCGTGCGAAGAATGCGGAGCATGAAAGTCCTAGTCTGTATCCGACAATCTGTATCCCGCGCCGCGGATCGTCTTCAGGAGCGGTTTGTCGAAGTCCTTATCGATCTTCGCGCGCAAACGCGAGATATGAACGTCGATAACATTGGTCTGCGGATCGAAATGATACTCCCAGACATTTTCAAGCAGCATCGTGCGCGTCACGACCTGGCCTGCATGACGCATCAGATATTCCAGCAGGCGGAACTCGCGCGGCTGAAGGTCGATCTTGCGCTCGGCCCGACGCACCGTGCGGGTCAGGACGTCGAGTTCAAGGTCGCCGACCTTGAAGCGCGTCGTCACTTCCGAAGGGCCTGAGGTCCTCCGCCGACCGAGCGCCTCTATGCGCGCAAGCAGCTCTGAAAACGCATAAGGCTTCACCAGATAGTCGTCGCCGCCGGCCTTGAGGCCGGAGACGCGGTCATCGACCTCACCCAGCGCGGACAGAAACAGCGCCGGAGTTTCGTCGCCCTCGCCGCGCCGGTTGGACAGAAGCGAAAGCCCGTCCATTTTCGGCAGCATCCGATCGATCACATAGGCGTCGTAACCGCCAGAGGTCGCCATATTGAGACCGCTCTCGCCGTCAAGGGCGTGGTCGACCACATGCCCCGCTTCGCGCAGCCCCTTGGCGACATAGGCCGCCGCCTCCGCATCGTCTTCAACCAGTAGAATTCGCATGTGGCCACCTTAGCCTGATTTCACTTGATACAAAACGGCGGCGCCGCCGAACCGCGGAGCGCCGCCGGAACTTCATTGGCCCGCCACTAGTCGTCGAGCGAGAGCGCGCCGAACTGACGGTTGGTCCCGAGCTGCATACGCAAGAGCACCGCGTCCTTGCCGGCTTTCTTGGCGTTCGAAATCTTCGAGCGCAGATCGTCGCCGGAAGACACCGCCTGTCCGTCGAGCTGAAGGATGACGACGCCGGGCTGAAGCCCCGCCTCTTCCGCGGGGCTGCCAGGACGGACGGCCGTGACGACCACACCGTCCACATCGTCCGGCACGCGGAACTGCTGGCGCAGCACGTCATTCAGCTCGGCGATGCGCACACCGACATCCGCCGCTAGACTGTCATTGTCATTGGACGGAACGTCATTGGCGGCGACTTCGCTGTCAGCGTCGCGCTGGCCAAGCGTCACCTTGATATTGCGAATCTTGCCGTTGCGCTGGATTTTGAGATCGACTTTCTCACCCGGCGCATAGGAGGCCACGCGGCGCGAAAGCTCATTCGCGCTCGCCACATCGGCGTCGGCGATTCCAAGAATGACATCGCCGTCTTCCAAACCGGCTTTTTGCGCGGGCGTACCGTCAATGACATCGGCGACAAGCACGCCGCCTTTTTTGTCGAGGCCGATGGCGGCGGCGATCTCCGTCGTCACTTCCTGAAGCTGGATGCCGAGCCAGCCGCGCGTAACCGATCCATTGGCGATCAGCTGCGCCACGGTTTCCTTGGCGACACGCGCCGGGATCGCGAAGCCGATGCCGACGCTGCCGCCATTAGGCGAAAAGATCGCCGTATTGACGCCGACGACGCGGCCCTTGAGGTCAAAGGTCGGCCCGCCGGAATTCCCGCGATTGATCGGCGCGTCGATCTGAATGAAATCGAGATACTGGTTCTCGCGGTTCTGCCCGCCAATCGCGGAGACAATGCCGCTCGTGACTGTGCCGCCAAGACCGAAGGGATTGCCCACCGCGACGACCCAGTCGCCAACGCGCAGATTCACGTCGTCCGCAAATTCCACGTAAGCCTGGTTCGGCTGCGGTTTGATTTTAAGAACAGCGAGATCAGTGAGGGGATCGGCGCCGACGACTTCGGCATCCACCTCATCGCCATTGGCGAGACGCACCTGAACCTTGTCGGCGTCTTCAACCACATGGTTGTTGGTGACGATATGCCCGTCATTATCAATGAAAAAACCCGACCCTTGCGCTTCCATGCGGCGCACGCCGCCATCAAAATCCTCCGGCGCGCCATTATCGTCAGGCGTGCCGAAACGGAAATTGAAAAACTCTTCGAGGCCGCCGGGCACATTGCGGCGCATATCCACTTCACGCTCCACGAGAACGCTCACCACGGAAGGGCTCACCCGCTCCACAAGATCGGCGAAAGAGAGCGTTCCATCGGCTGCGAGCGGCGGCGCCATCAAACGCGGCGCCTGCGCGTCTGCAGTTGAAAAGCCGAGACTGGCGGCTGTCAGGGCTGTTGCGGCAACGCCGGCTGCGAGAACGCCAGCGCGGCGGAGTTTTGACTTTCGGAAATACTGTGTCGTCAACGTCATGATCCTTTTTGCCTTTTCAACGGAAGCGCACCCCGCTTCATTTGACCATAATGTAATTAATGATGGCGGGGGCGCGGTGAAAGCGCCCACGGGACATTAAAAATTGTTAAAAATATCAAGCGATTCGGGAGTTTACGGTCACCCCGTCGGTCAGCATCCGGTGAACCGGGCACTTATCCGCGATTTCCAGGAGCCGGGTCCGCTGGGCTTCGTCGAGATCGCCCTCAAGCCGGAGCTCCTTTTCGAGAACCTTCGGCGCATGAGAATCGCCGCTCTCGCCCCGGCGGATCCGGATCTCGACAGATTTGACATCCCATTTCTTGCGCCGGGCATACATCTTGATGGTCATAACCCCGCAGGCGGCGAGCGCGCCCTCAACCGTGCGCGTCGGATTGGGACCGAGATCGTGGCCGCCATCGGCGGCGCTGGCGTCAATTATCATGGGGTGGCCGTCAATGGAGAGCTCGACGGCGAGCGGCTCGCCCTCCACCGTCCGCGCGAGCGCGCCGCCGGTGAATTGAGGCGCAGAGGAACGCGCAAGATCATGGGGCGCGGCGCCGATATAGCGTCCGGCCCAGGCAGCCAGCACAGAGGCGGCGTAACGCGCATCCGCAGGATCCGACAACAGGTGATCGGCGCTGTCGAGACTGACGAAACTTTTCGGATGTTTCGCCGCCACGAAAATCTTTGTGGCGTTGTCGACCCCGACAGTCTGGTCAAAAGGCGCATGCATGATGAGAAGCGGTTTTTTCAGTTTCTCCGCGCAGGCGAGCACGTCCTGTTTTTCAAGATCGTCGAGAAACTGTTTCTTGATTGTGAAGGGCCGGCCGGCGAGCTGCACCGTGGCCATGCCTTTTTGTTCAATTTCATCACGGTGCTCAGCGATCTGCATCGCCACATGATCGGCCTCCGCCGGGGCGCCGATGGTGGCGACGCCCTTCACTTCGGGAATGCGTGTCGCCGCGACAATCGCCGCCGCGCCGCCAAGGGAATGACCGATCAGAATCGACGGCGCTTCATAGGTCTCGCGCAGGAAATCCGCCGCCGCCACAAGGTCGTCCACATTGGAGGAGAAATTGGTGTTGGCGAATTCGCCTTCGGATGCGCCAAGCCCGGTGAAGTCGAACCGCATCACGGCAAAGCCTTCGGCGCGCAATGCGCGTGCAATTTCGCGGGCCGCCTTGATATCTTTGGAGCAAGAAAAACAATGCGCAAACAACGCATAGGCCCGCGGCTTCGCGGGAAGGTCGAGCGCCGCCGCGAGCGCCTCGCCGCCTGCGCCCTTGAACTCTGTTTTCGTGGTTTCGCCGGTCATGTTGTTCTCTACTGCCTTTTCTTTCTCCTCCCCCGCAAAGCGGGGGAGGTGTCGGACCGGATTTCAATCCGGGACGACGGAGGGGGTGATTCAGGAAACATCTTATAGCCCCCTCCGTCCGCTTCGCGGACACCTCCCCCATAAATGGGGGAGGAAATGCAAACTCTCAATAAGAGGTAATCCTAAACCGTCACCGCTGCAGCGGCCGCGCGATCACGGATGAGACCCGCCTCATCACTTTTCAGCAAGGGTTCGACGATCGAGAGCGACTGTTCGAGCAGATGTTTCGCCGCGGCCCGGTCGGCGCCTTCCGCTGCGCGGATTTCCGCCACGAGATCATTGGCGTAGGTGCGGGCATGGACGGACGCGTCTTCCAGCACCTTCTCGCTCAACCCCGGATCGGACCCAAGACGGCGCGCATCTGCGGGCGCTTCCACAAGAAGCGCGACCGCGCTCTTCGCTTCGTCGATGACGCCGGGCGGGACCGGAACCGAATAATCGGGCCGCGGGGCCGCCAGCCGGCTCGATCCGCGTGTCGCGCGCACAGGCAAGGCGGCGCGCATGGCGCTAAGCGCCTGCTCCACAAAGCGCGCATGGGCCTCACCGGCGATATCACGACAGGCTTCAATGCGGTTGAGAACGACATTATCTCCCGCTTTTTGCGCGTGCCGCGCCAGACCTTCCGCATAGTCAATAAACCAGCCGAGCCGGGCCCTGGCGCTCTGTACTTCAAGCGCGCCCCCGCCCGCCTTTTCAAGCATGCGCGCAATGCCTTCGAGATCCTCAAACAGGCTCTCCGGCAGCGCCATCACAGTTTCGCGGGCCGGCGTCAGCCTTTCGTCAGCGCTTCTTGCAAGATGATAGTAAACACCAAGGGCGCGCCACGGCGCCTCCAGCCTGCCTTTTAACGCCAGCAGAAGATAGCTCGCAATCGACGGAGACTGTTCGTAGACGGAAAGAAAAAGCTGCCGGAGATCGTAAATCTGTTCTTCGCTTAAGGACGGCGAATGAGACGGCACGACAATGCGCAGGGTGCGCAGCGCTTCCGCCGCTTCCATCAATTGACGGATCTCTTCAAAATCGGCGAGCGCCGCCTCACCGCCAACAGCCTCCTCAAGGCTCGCCCGCGCCGCTTCGTTTTCCTTTAGCCGGGCGAAAAGCCGCGCCAGGCCGGCCTCCGCCGCGAGAAAGAAAGAGCGCTCCAGCGACTTCGTATCGCCGCCGGCCTGATAGGCGTCGTCCAGCGCAGCCGCGGCCATCGCCGCCTCGGTCAGCGCCTGATCGGTCATCATCACCCGCCAGATGGGATCGAGCGATGTGCGCGCAATTTGCGCCCGTCGTTTCTTGCCGCTCCTTACACTGACGAAAAAGTCTTCAAATGGCGTGAAAAAAGCACGCTTGGCGGTCTGGCGGCGCACCGGGGCCGCGCCGCGCTCGCGCAGTTTGCGCCGGAGGTCGTCGAGCAGCGTGTTATGCGGCAGCCCTTCGCCGCCTGTATCGCGGTCAAGTTCGAGCGCGGCGAAAAGCTTAATCGCCGCGGCGACGGGAAGCTCACCCAGAAATGCGCTAAGGCGCTCACGCTTTCGTTGTGACAGTCCCATGAAGCTCGCTTGCCCTGCCGGATATCGTCCTTACTCGTACGATTGAAAAGGAATGAGGTCAAACGCCTCAAAGGCTTATGCGCCAGCGAAGTCCCGCCGGGCTTTCTGGTCAGCGCCCTTCCACTTCTTGACGAATTCCTCAAGCTCTTTGTCGCCGCCTTCCGGCAGGACAATCTTGAGCTTCACATACTGATCACCGGCGCCGCCGGATTTTTTCGGCGCGCCCCGGCCTTTCAGACGCAGCACTGTGCCGGAACTCGAATTTTTCGGCACATTGACGGAAACATCGCCGGCGATGGTCGGCGCAGTGATCTTGCCGCCCAGCACCGCTTCTTTCAGCGTCACCGGGGTTTCAATATAAATGTCGTCGCCCTTGCGCTCAAAAAGCGGATGCGGCTTGACGCGCACTTCTACATAAACGTCGCCGGCGCCGCCGGGCGCTTTTTCGCCTTGCCCTTTGAGACGCAATGTCTGGCCGTCTTCAAAGCCCGCCGGGATCGTCAGGTCGAGCGTCTTGCCGTCAGGCATGGTGACGCGTTTTTTCGCGCCGTTCACGGCGTCGAGGAAATCGACTTCAAGGCGATAGCGCACATCGCGCCCGCGTCCCTGTTGGGCGCTGTGGGCCCGCGCCTGACGCGCGCCGAAAATATCGGAGAAGATGTCGGACAGATCCTCGAACGATGCGCCTGCGCCCGGCCCGCCGCCGGGCCCTTGTGAATAGCCGCGAGGACCGCCCCCCGCGCCGGCGCCTTCGCGCTGGGTCCATTGGTGGAACGGGTTCGGCCGCTCGCGCCCGTCATCGTCGATTTCGCCGCGGTCGTATTTTTTGCGACGTTCCGAATCGCCGAGAATATCAAAGGCGGCGGAGACTTCCTTGAACTTGTCTTCGGCCTTTTTGTCGTCAGGATTGCGGTCGGGGTGATATTTTTTGGCGAGCTGACGGAAGGCGGAGCGGATTTCCGCATCCGTCGCTTTCGGGGAGAGCCCGAGCACTATGTAAGGGTTCCGCGCCACTGCCGGTTAAATCCTTGTTAATCCTTGCTCTATGGGCGGAGTCCGCCCCTGCGCATAGAGATAGGTGATTTTCCCCCGAAATGAAGAGTTTAGCGTTAATTTTGGCAAGGGATTTGTCGCCACCGCGGCCGCCGGACGCCCATTTCGTGAAAAACGGCGCAGGCCGCAGCGGGGCGCCGCCGCCCCTTTTTCAGCGCGGACGGTTTGCGCTATGCCGGACGCTGATAGATCAGCAAGGGGTCCTCCGTGAAAAGACAGCTTTCTCTGGCGCTCGCCGGCGCAGCGTTTCTCTCCGGTTGTGACGGCGGCAAGGAGACCGCCGCTGCGCCTTCGCCCTCCGATGAGGTCAACGCTATCGCCGACGGCTATATGGCGGCGATCAGGGACGTTTCGCCTTTCGCGTTTTTGTATTCCGGCCTTGGCGCCGATATCGACATTGCCAATGACGCCTTCGACGATATTTCGCCCGACGCCAATGCGGCGTTTGAGGAAACTGAAGACGCGCTCCTCGCCCGGCTTGAAAAGATCGACCCCGCCGATCTGACCGACCGCGCCGACTGGGTCGTCTATCAGTCGGTGAAGGAGTTCATGATTGCCAATAGCGGCGTGCGCGTCTGTCGCCAGTCCTGGACGAGCCTCAACCACATGTTTGGCTGGCAGAACGGTCTGCCGGTGATTGCATCCATGCAGCCGATGGAAACCGAAGAAGAGCGTAACGACGCGCTCGCCCGCTGGGAAAAGCTGCCCGCCTATATCGCGCAGGACAAAGCCAATCTCGAACGCGGCCTCGCCGAAGGCTACACCGTGCCGAAGCGCGTCGCGAACCGCGTTCTCGCCCAGCTCGATTCGCTGCTCGCCGCCGCGCCGGAAGAATCTCCGTTCATCGCCTTCGCCGCGAAAGGCGACGATGAGTTCAAGGCCGCCGCTACGGCGCTCGTCGCCGACAAGATCAATCCGGCGATCGCCGATTACCGCGCGTTTTTGAACGATGTCTATATTCCCGCCGCGCGCGATGCGCTCGCCATCACCGCGAACCCCAACGGCGCGGAATGTTACGAGGCGCTTTTGCGCGATTATCACGGCGCGTCTATCGGCGCGAAGAAAACCTTTGAGCGCGGACAGGAAGCCGTCGCCGCAAACACGCAAGCCGTGATTGAACGCGGGCGCGACCTCTTCGGCGTCGAGGACTTCGCCGACATTCTCGAGCGCACGAAAACGGCGCCCGGCAACCGCTTTGAAAGCGAGCAGGACGTTATCGATTACACCCGCGCGCTCGTGCCGGTGACGAAAGAAAAGTCGGCGCCGTTCTTTTCGAAACTGCCCGGACAGGAGATGATCGTCGAGCCTTACGCCGATTACCTCAAAGGCACCGGGCAATCTTCGCGGTATGAAACCACGCCGCCGTCGGAAGGCCCCGCCACCTACCGCATCAACACCGACGAGTGGGCGACGCAGACCAGGGGCGAAGCGCAGATCGTCGCCGTCCATGAAGGCTGGCCCGGACACCATTTGCAGATCGCCACCGCCTACGCCGTTGAAGGCCTGCACCCCATCATGCAGCTGTTGAGGTCAACAGCCTATGTCGAGGGCTGGGCGCGCTATTCCGAAGCGCTCGCCGAAGAGGCCGGCATTTACGACACGCGCTACGGCGAAATCTCGCGCCGCGCCTGGCCGGCGCGCGGCATGGTGATGGACCCGGGATTGCACGCCTATGGATGGACCGCCAACCAGGTGAAAGACTTCGCCATCGAAAGCGGACGCTTTGACGAGACGAGCGCCGAAGTCCTGCTCGACCGCATCGCCGTCATCCCGGGGCAATTGACGGCCTATGACACCGGCGGTCTCGAAATCTTCGCGCTGCGCGAAGAAGCGGAAGCCCGCCTCGGCGACAAATTCGACATCCGCGAATTCCACGACCGCATTCTCGAAAACGGCGCCGTTCCCCTTGGCGCTATGCGGGAACATGTGGAGGAGTGGATTGCGGAAATGGAACAGCAATAGCCGAAGCTTTCAAACTCCCGCCCATATCCTGTCGCCAATAACACCGGACTTGGTTTGACTAGCAGTACTATTTAAGCGATCCTTTCTTTTCCACTATACTTGGATTTGGGGGCGAGCCTTGCACGATCAGGATGACGACAAACCCGGGGTCTTAAGTAGAGCGCTCACCGTCTTGTCCCTTGCTTCTTTCGGCTACGTGCTTTTTGAAGTCGCCACCGATTCCTCACGCCCTTCGCCCCTGCTGGATGCCGTGGTTCACATTATCGTCGCCATAGCCGGTGTCGCCTTCATCGCGGTTCTTATGAGTTTGCTGGCCCAAAAGGAAATTGACAATGATGCCATAGAAGACCCGAACTGGCAGATACGCGCGAAGTTTGCATTCGCCGTTCTCATCGGGATCGCTGCGATGTTTGGGGTTCTCTATGCCTATCGATTCTGGCTGACGTAAGAAGGCGCATATGACCCATCTCTTTTCGGCAATATTCGCCATAACCGCTGCAATCATTATATTCCTAGTTTTATTCCGAATGATGCCATCGGCGATCATCAGCCGACGCAAACAGGGCGGTATGGCGAATGGTGCTCTTTTCTGGAGCGTCATCGCGGCGTTAATTATTATCTCAGCCTGGGCCGGCGACGCCATACGGGATATCATCGCCAGTTTGTTTTTATAGAAAAGCCTCTAGCTCACGCCTATCCGTGTCGGCTCACAATCATCGGCCTCCTTCAAAAGCGTAAACAAGTCATCACGGACATTTTCAGCGCTGCGGATGAGGGAGTCTGCCTGACTGGCCAGAATCCGGGCGTCACGAAAATCATCTAACGCCTCTAATGCATCTTTAGCCGCTACGACTGCAGCGATCGCAGGAATAAGTTTCCGAACGTCACCAGCGCTAAGACTGCCTTTTGATAGTAGGGCTATCGCTCGAGCGACACGTCCCAATACGCCCAGCGGGCCAGAAAATGCTATCAGAGCTTCGACAACGGCGTCGCGAACCTTGTCGCGAGCTTCTCTTTCGAGCGCTTCCGAACGTTGTTTTAGTCGTTCAGCCTGGTCTGCAATGTCGCTCAACTTGTTTTTCTTGAGTTCAATTTCAATCTCAACCAACTCGCAGCTGCGTTTGGTTTCCAATACTGACTCCCGGCGATACGCCGCCGTTGCATTTCTCACCGCTTCGGCGAGGGTTGCGCCGCTGAAATGGTTTTGTTTTGCCATGGGTGTACTCCTTACTGATAGAACTGAATTAACGTGCAATCGCGGGCGACGCGGCGGCCTCGGCACCCTCCCCCACCGCGTCGGAAATCTGCGCCACGGCGAAGGTCAGCGTTTCGCCGGGGTCGCTTGAGCCGAAATCGGCGAGGATGTCCGCAGCGGCGTAAGGATAGTCGCTCGCGGTCGTCTCGACCGTGCGCACCGGGCTCTCGCCGTCATAGATGGTGACGCGATACCGCTCGTCATATTCGCTCAACGGGACTTCGCCCTCCCATGAGTCCCCGCCCTCGCGCGTGCGCCGGATCCATGACAGGCGAATGTCGCTTCCCTCCCACGCGGCCCGCAGATGCACCGGCGACAGGGGAAGAAGCCCGCGCGCACACATGGCGAGATTTTGTGTCGTAAAGGTTTCCGTATCGGGAAGGTCGTTTTCCGGTCCCGCCTGCCAGTCGTAACTTAAGCCGCGCGCATTCACGGAGAAGTCGATTTGCGTCACCGCCGTGTTGAGCAAGACGAAGCGCGCATTGACCGACGCGCCCGCGAGCGCTTGCGGCTCGCTGCCCGCCTGTCCGCGCAGCAGCCCTGTCAAGCGCCAATCGCCGCCGGGCTGAAGCTCTGCGTTTTCAAACTGACAGATTTCCCAGCCGCCATTGTCGGCTTTCACGGCAAAGGCGTTGGCGCCGGCGAACACATCTTCCTCCGGTTTTGACGACAGCGTTCCGAAGTGAAGCGTCACCTCGACGTCGCGCCAGATGCGCCGGCCCGACCCGGCGGAAGGCAGCGCGGTTTTGAGCCGCCCCATGACCGCGCGCGACGAGGCCAGCCCCACCAATGTCGGGGCGCCCTCGCCGGCGCTGCGGTAAAGCGCGGCGCCGCCGGGCCACGGGTCTGAAAACCCCGCAAAGTGAGGGCTCGCCGGATCGTCGCCGCTGCGAAACAGCGGCAAATCCATCAGCTCCCACAGGGGCGCCGCGTAAACGATAATGTCGCCCGACGCCGCATAAGACGCCGTCGAGACCGGCGAGTCGTAAACCGCCGGCGCCACACGGACGAGCGACACCTCGCGCGCAAATCCGTCTTCGATGTCGGTGACGCGATAAAGCCGCTCGGCGCCAAGGTCAGTCAGGATAATCGCATCGCCGGGCTCCAGCGCCGCAGCCGATGGCGGCAAGGAAAAAGACAGCCCGTCGCGCATCACCCAGGCGTCAGCAAGGATGGAGCGCGCCCGCGCCTCCGCCTCCGATGCGGGAATGACCGCCGCAATATCGGCGCCCGCCTCGCGTTGCGGTCTTGCGCCGGGATCGCGCGCTTCGGCGATGGCGGGCGCGAACCCATCCTGTTCGTCGAAAAACCCGAGCCGGAACGCGGCGGGCAAATCGGTTTCCTGTTTTAGCGACAAGGTGAAGGCGCCTTCTCGTCGCGCCGCCAGCGCAGAGGCGGCGAAGGTCATCGCCGGGCCGGCGACACGCGGCTGGAACCGTAAGACGTCACCGGACTCGATCACATCGAACTGATAGACATCGGCGAGCGGGTCTATCATCTCCCGCGCCGACATGGGCCGGTCAACCACATAGCCGGTGACGACGCCGTCGAGCCCCGCCGCCGACACATTGGTGAAATTCGCCTCTTTCGCCAGCGCGGCGACAAGGAGATCCAGCGGCGCCCGGCCGATGCGGCCATTGAGCCAGTGGCCTTTCTCCCAATTCGCGGTGTCGCCCCAGACGTCAGACCGCGCGGGAAAATCCGGGAAAGGCCGCGCATCCCACGCCCAGAGATAGCGCCGGCCGGCGTCCACCATTTTCCCTCCGTAAACAGAGGATGTCGGATTGTTGGACGCGGTCAGCCAGAAACTCGCCTGCGCCTCCAGAAAGCGCCGCTGCGCCATGTCATCGCGATGACCGGAAGAAAAATGCGGTACATCGCTTTCCGAACTCTTCGGATCGACGAACACATTGGGTTCGTTCGCGCCCTTGTCGACCGCAGGACATCCTGTTTCGGTAAAATAAAACGGCTTTGATTCCGGAACCCAGGCCGTGGGCGAGGCGTCGCGCACGCCGCCGGGGCGGTTATGATGTTGATTGCCCCACCAGCTCCAAAAATCCTTGTAACGATAGACCCAGGGCTCGCCATAGGCGCCGTCGCTGATCGGCGTGCGCGTCTGACTCGCGCGGTCGGCGTCCGAGGCATAATACCAGTCATAGCCTTCGCCGCCATTGATGTTCGATTTCAGATAATCGAGATCATACTGGCTCTTGGCGCCGGCGAGCGCGTCCAGATGCGCAAAGCCGTCGCGCCAGTCGGCCATCGGCATGTAATTGTCGACGCCGATAAAATCGATATTCCCGTTGGCCCAGAAAGAATCGAGATGAAAGAAAACATCGCCCGAACCGTCGCCCGGCTGATGGCCGAAATATTCCGACCAGTCGGCGGCGTATGAAATCTTTGTCGAGGGACCGAGGATCGCGCGCACTTCCGCCGCCAGTGAACCCATATGCGCGACGGCGGGATAATTATCGGCGTTGTCGCGCGTCGTCGTGATCCCGCGCAATTCCGACCCCAACAAGAACGCATCGACCCCGCCCGCCAGCGCGCAGAGTTTCGCGTAATGCAAAATGAACCGGCGGAACGACCATTCGGCGGGACCGGAATAGACGACCTCGCCATTGACGATGGAAAAATCCGAGGCGCTCGCCGTTCCGAAAAAACTCGCAATGGCGCCCGTTGCGCCCGCCGTCTTGTCCGACGCCCCGGCGTCAATGCGCCCGCGCCAGGGATAGCCCGCGGCGTCCATCAGCACGAACGGATGAAACATGATCTTGAGGTTTCGCGCCTGAAGGCCCCAGATGGTCTCAATGATGTTCCTGTCGGCGGGCGTGCCGCCAAAAGCCGCCCCGCCCTCATGGGTGGAAATGAGATGGGCGCCGGCGCGGGAAACGCCGCCCGCTTTCCAGTCGTACGGCGCCGTCGTCTTGTCCATGGTTTCAACGCCGGGCCGGATGTCGCAGCTTGCTGCGTTGAGGGAGTTTCCGAACCACGCCGCCACCAGCGACACATGGTCGAGATTCGGCGCCGCGTCGCGCAGCGCGTCGATCGACGCCTTGAAGTCAGTGACCCCTTGCGAATTATGAATGTTCTCGCTCTCGGTAACGCCTTCCGAGATGATGCGGTTGACGCCGTTGATCCCGTAAACGAACTCGCCTGAACCGGGAATCAGCGACACGGCGGTGAGACGGTTTTCCAGCGCATTGGCGTCAGTCGTTTTCAGGCTTTTCTCGATTTCGAAAGAAAGCTGCGGGATGCGGTTGCCAAAATCCTTCAGCGGCAAATCCTCAAACACGATATAGGCGAGCCCGCGAAAACCCGGCGCCGCGCCTGAACCCTGCGTCGCTAAAATCAGCGCGTCGGGGCTCTGGCCCTCGGTCCCGCGATAGATCCGCACATTATGTTTGGAGATGTCGAAGGGTTTGCCGTCGGCCCAGACCCGCCCCACCCGGTCGATGACGCCTTCGCACAGCCCGACGGCGAAAGAGATGGAATAGAGATATTCCGTATAGGTTGTTTGCGCGGCGGGGCGCCCGCCCTTGCCCCCGGAGCTTTCGGTTGTCTCCGACGCGGTTTCCTTGAAATTCGCCGCCCAGATGAGCTGGCCCGCCACACGGGCGCGGCCGTAAACGCGCAAGACGCTCGCACCTTCCTGGCTCGCCTGCACCTGAAAACTGTCAAGGCGCGGCCCTTCCACTTTGCGTTTGCGCGGCCCGAAAATCAGGCGGTCGGCGTAACCGGCGGCGAAGGACGCAGCGGTTGTCGCAACCGTGCGCGCGAGAAAGGCGCCGATGCCGCTTTTCGCGACGGCGCCCGCCGCGCCTTGCGCAGCGGTGAGAAGCAACTGGGCCATTATTCAACTCCAGGGAATTTGAAAACGCCGGCGATACGCTGGCGCCACCAGCGGTTCATCCAGCTTTCCACCACCGCACGCCCCGCATAGGCGTGGATGAAGGCGTTGGGCGATGTCGCAATGCCGCAATGTTTGGCGGGACCGTCCGCGACGACGCGAAAGATAACGACATCGCCCGGTTCAATCTCGCCCGACTGTTTTTCGATGAGATTGCGGCGCGCGGCGGAGAGCAGCGGCTCGTCTTTTTTTCTCTCATTCCAATCGGGCGTATAGGGCGGCGGCGATTCCGGCTCCGCCCCATAAAGATCGCGCCACACACCCCGGATAAGACCGAGGCAATCGCAGCCCGCACCCTTGGCGCTCGCCTGATGCACATAGGGCGTGCCAAGCCAGCTTGCAGTTGCAGCGAGGATGTCCGTGCGGTTGATCGCGGCGCTTTTGGGTGTTGCGCTCATGCTCGCCCTCGCTTTCCGAATTGCAGATGGTTGTCCTTCTGCTCGTTGGAAGAATGGTGGACGAACTTCATGTTGCCAGTGCTTTCGCGAACGTTTACTCTGTACGCATATTGAATGACGTAGCAGGTTGGCGCTCTATGAAAGCCAAACAAATGATAACCGTCGTCGCGCCATTCATCGTGGCGATAGGGCTGCTTTTTTACGCGGGCCCGGATTTGATCCGGACGGCGGCGGACGGTCCTATTTTCAATTCCTTCTCGCTGAATCTCGCTTATGAGATTGTATGTATGGCGACGATTATTGGAATATGGGCTTTTGCGTATTGGTCGCCCAGATTCGCTGGAACCAATATTACAATAAAGATTCTGTTCAGCTTCCTCTTTCTCGGAGGAACAGCAGTTTTGAAGGCATTGTGGTTCGATGACTTTATGAGGCAGATGGTCGGAACGGCAGGCTGATACCTTTACTTTATGCTGCATCATTTTAACTTCCCCCCCGTGTTCTTCTCGCCTTTCAGCGGATAGGAGACCGCGAAGTCGTTTCCCGGCATGAAGGGAAAGCCACGGAAGTTCGATGCGTTGGAAAATTTCGCGCGGCAGGTGTCGAAGCGCTTGTCGCAACCCGCCGTCGCCGTGAACGTGTCGCCGATGTCAATGTCCGCGCCTGCCGGCAGCCAAAGCGAAACGGCGCCGGTCGCTGTCTGGGATTTGATATGCGCGAAAAGCCCGGCATTGGCGCCCGTCACCCAGGTGAGCAATCCATGGGCGAACCAGGCGTCATCGAAACTCGAAAACCCGCTGGCGGTGAAACTCTGCGCATCGCGAAGCGCGGTAACGGCGCCCGACATGGTGAAGGCCGCCTGATCGAGATCGACGCCGCATTTGATCGACCCCACATTGACGTCGCAAAGCCGCTGATAAACGCGCCCCGTGGGCTGGTCGAGCTTGTGCGACAGTCCGCGCAGCTCGGCGCGAAACGCCTCGCCTTCGCGCGTCACTTCGCCGATGACGCCTTTTTTGAGTAAAAGGCGCTGGTCCGTATCCGCCCAGTTCACGCGAAAAACCTCAATTTCGGCGCCGTCATATTTTCCGGCCGCCAGGTCTTCACCCGACAAGGCCGACGCCGACAAGGCGCCTTCGATCTCTGCGTTATCCGCGGCAAGATCGGCCGAGGACGACAGGGCCGACCCGACGGCGCCGGTATCGGGCAGGAACGCCGTTCCGTCGAAGACAAGCGACCGGTCGTGATCGGTGAAGCCGAGCACGAAACCGTCTCGCCGCGTCACGCGCCAGCATGTCGCCAGCGTTGTCGCGCCGCTATCGAGATGCGCCTGTAAGCCTGAATCGATCGCACGCATTAAACCAAGACCTCAATGAGGGGGATCGACGGAATGTCGCCGGCCTGAAACGCCGCCAGATTGATGCGGAGTTCATCACTGTCGAAGCGCACCGGCGTGTCGAACAAAAACCCGGCGGTGACGCCCGCCGCAGCGGCCGGCGGCGATGCAAAGCTGACAACGCCCGTTGTTTCATCGAGGGTGAAGTCGGCGCCTTCACTTTGTTCGACGCTGTCAATCGCAACGCGCACCGACCCCGCGACCGGTTTCCTGACCGGCCGCGCATAAGAGGCGACGCCGGACGCATAGCGTTTGACAAGCTGGAAATCCGTTTCGCTTGCATCGCCGGTTCCGAGCAGTTGATCGTCCGGCGCGGGGCTTTCAGCAATCCGGCATGACTTGAAATCGAACGGATCGCGAAAGCGGAAACCGTAAAGACGGCCCCTGCGCGCCTCGAAAAAGGCGATGATATCTTCAATGTCGGCGATGGATTTGACGCCGTAGCCCGCATTGAATGACCGCCGAGACCCGGCCCAGGGTGAGTTGCGCTCCTCATGGCCGGAAACAAGCGCGACAATATCGGTTTTGCGCGTCGGTCCGCCCTCGGAATTCAGCGCAATGTCAACGGGAAACAGGATTTCGTGAAAGGACATGGGTTGTTACTCAACTGATAGGGGCGCGTTACAAATTCCGCTGGCCGCGCCCCACGGCGCGCGCCAAAGCCGCGGCCACTTGCGTTTCGGAGCGTTTGAAACTTTGAACATCCGTGACGCCCGGCAGCGAGATGTTCACGGTCATTCCCGCGCCGCCCAAGGGCCGCACCGTTCCCGCGCTTCCCGGCGTGAAAAGTTCCGGCCCGCCTTCGCCGACGAGATAGGAGGCGCCCGGCGCAACGGGACCACCCCCGGCCCTTCCTCCACCAAAATTGGCGCCTCCGAACGCATTGGTCAGAAGATTGGAGACAAGATTTTGCACCGGCTGGCGCACAAGATTGTTGATGGCGAAACGGCGCAGATCTTTCAGCAAGGCCTGCGTCAGTTTTTTCAGAGAAATCTCCCCGCGCTCGGCCGCCCGCGCCAGATTGGACTGGATCGAGTTCGCCGCCGTCGCGAAAGCCTCATCGATCAGGGCCGCGGCGGGCGCGATGCGTTCGCGGGCGATGGATTCGATTTCGCCCGCCGCTTCTTCGACGCGGGCTGTGTTGACCGTGACATTGATATGATCAGGCATTGGCTTTCCCGTGGGTGTTAATGAGCTGCATCAGCGCCTCGCGCGTCAGTGTTTCGCTTTGCGGCGCCGCCGCTTCGAGAAGCGCGCGCCATTCGACAACGGAAAGCGCCCAGAACGCATCCGGCGACAGGCCGAGGCGGAACACCGCATAGACAAACATCACGCGCCATTGGCCGGCTCCTCCCCCGATAAAAGCTTTCCCGGCGTTTCCTCCCCTCCCAAGGCTTCAAACGCCTGCGCGATCGCGCGCGTCGCTTCCGGCAAGTCGAGATCGCTCGCTTTCAACGCTTCGAGCGTCAACGTCGCGCCGCCGCCGATAAGCAACGCATGGAGGATGAAAATAATGTCGGCGACGCGGGGGTTTTTGAGCCGCGCCTGAAGCGCCGACAAATCACCGCCGCCAAGCTTGTCTTCGATATCAGCGAGCGCGCCGAGGGTGAGCCGCAGCGTCTTTTCCTCGCCATTGATGGTGATGGACACGTCGCCGCGCGGATGGGTCATACTCAACTCTCCGGCGTGAAGGTGAGCGCCCCGGCGCTCTCAAGCGCCAGCGCCATGGACGCTTCGCGGTCATGCTCCCCGGCGTAATCGAGATTGGCGATCACGAACGCGCCCTCGATGGTTCCGAAGCCCGGCACCACGATTTGCCAGTTGCGCGCCTCGCCCGCGAAGAAAACGCTGCGCACTTCTTCCGCCGCCGCATCATTGAGGAAAACGCCCGCGCCGGAAATGGACGCCTGACGAACGCCGGCGCCGGCGAGCAATTCGCGCCAGCCGCCGGTCGATTGCGAATGGGTGACGTCGATCGTCTGCGCATTCAATGACAAGGTCTTCGTGCGCAACCCGCCAATGACGGCGAAGCTTTCGGAGACTTCGCCGTCGCCGAGTTTGAGCAATAAATCTTTACCGCGTTGAGCTGGCATCATGAGAATCCTTTTTAAACAGACCGAACTCTCCGCCGCTCATCCCCGCGAAGGCGGGGATCCATGGAGTTAAATCGGTTACATTCTGGATTCCCGCTTGCGCGGGAATGATCGGAGATATGTTGAAAGCACCGCACATCTTCATTGCGCCATCGTCACCGCGCGAAAGCGCGCGACGCCCTGATAGGTTTCGCCGTCATTGCGCCGGAATGCGTCAGCGAAGACAAAACGGATATTGATGAGGTCGTGACCGGAAAGCGTCAGCGCCGCGTCATGGAGCGCGTCATAAACAGCGGAGAGAATGCGCTTCACTTCGCGCCGCCCGGCGTAACGGGAAAAAACATAAAGCCGAAGGTCATGTTCGAGCCCGCCTTCGACGCCTTTCCAGTCGCTTGCGCGCGCCTCTCCCAAAGTGAGATAGGGAAAGAGGGCTTCGGGCGGCGGGTCGTCGAAAATGCGTGCGGGATCGCCCACCTCGGCCTTTACGCCTGCGTCTGCGCGCAGCGTCAGATAAACCGCCTTTTGCAACTCCCACTGGGCGTCGGTCATGACAAAACCTCCTCACAGATGAGCGTCAGGCGCCGGTCACGCCCGTCATCGCTCTCGATACTGACGGTCTCAAAAGTCTCGCCTTCGAACGTAAGACGCTGGCCCAGCGCCACATCGGCGCTGTAGCGGATCATGACGGCGATGCGTTTAAGGCGGTTCTCCCGGTCGCCGGTGAAATCGCGCGTCGAGGAAAGCCGCTCCACCGACGCCCAGACTTCCGGTCCCGGCGCCCAGGAAAGGCTGGCGCCGCCCGCTTCGTCATCCGTGCGCGACACGTCGAGCAAAATAACCTTGTGACGAAGGGCGCCGATCACAGACGCACCTCCCGGAACGGCGCGATCAGCGCGTCCACCGTCTGCGGGAAAGAATAGACGCGGCGCTCGCCCGCCGCTTCGCGGGTTTCATAAAGATGCGCGGCGAGCAGCAGGACCGCCTGTTTCAATTGTTCGGGAACCGCGTCCGCATCCGCATAACCTGCGGTGAAATCGATCATGACGCCGCCCACCGCCGGCGCAGGCAACGGCCAGGGTCCGGCGGGGCGGATGCGCGGAGGCGTTCCCAACGCCGCGTCATAAAGAGACGCCGACACGGCCTGCGGATCGCCGGCGCCGTCAATCACCGCAACAGCGTCGAGCGACGCAATGGGCGACAAAGGCAGGAACAAGGTTTCAACCGGCGCCGCGTCCAGCGTCAGGCGCCATTGCTGCGGCATGCATGCGAGGCCGCCGCGCGCTTCCACCGCCCGCACAGCTGCGACCAAAACGCCGGTAATAAGCGCGTCTTCATCGCTATGCGTGACGCGCAAATGCGCTTTCAAATCGGCCAGCGCCACCGGCTCCGCCGCCGGCGGGGAAAGTAGTGTGAGGGACATATTTCCTCCAACTTTGCTCAGGCGTCATCCCGGACGCGCTGCTGCATGAAATGCTGCTGCGCAGATCCGGGATCTATGGCGATCATGGAAAATGCTTCGCTCTAGATCCCGTGTCTGCAGCGCATCGCTGCGCGCTGCACTGCGCACGGGATGACGGTCTTTTCACCTGTCCTCTTAAGACGCCGCAAATTTCAGGAATTTGATGGCGTCATAATCCTGAACGCCGCCGCCCACACGCTTGGTCGTGTAGAAGAGGACGTAAGGCTTCGACGAATAAGGATCACGCAACACGCGCACACCGACACGGTCGACAATGAGATAACCGCGGCGGAAATCGCCAAACGCAATCGAATGACTGTCCGACGCGATGTCCGGCATGTCTTCGGCTTCCGTCACCGGATAGCCCATGAGACGCGCAGGCTCACCCGGCTCGTTATTCGGCTGCCAGAGATAATTGCCTTCCGAATCCTTGAACTTCCGGAGCGCGCCGACGACGGAGCGGTTCATGAGGAACCGTCCATTCGCGCGATAGGCCTGTTTCGGCGCGTAGATGAGATCAAGAAGCGCATCCGACGGATTGGACGCAGCAAAAGCCCCGTCGGCGCCGGACGGAAGATAACCGAGTTGCGTCGCCGTTTTCGAGGCGTCTGCGGCGATGGTGTAAGTCAGGATGCCTTTGGGCGCCGTCGCGCCATTGCCGGAGATGAAGGCTGCCGATTCCTGCACGGCGAATTCCGTCTGCACTTCATCGGCGAGCCATTGATCGATATCGACAATGGCGTCGTCGAGCAGCGTCTGCGTCGCCGCCGGCATGGCGTAAAGCTCCATCGTGGGGAAGTCGATGGCGGTGAGCGTCGGGGCTGTTGTGGCCGTGTCGCGCGCAGTCGTTTCCGCGACCCAGCCCGCCGCGGCATCGCCGTTGGAGACGGGCTTTCTGAAGACATTGCCGCCGATTTCACGCACGCTCGCGATCTGGCGGATCGGCGAAATGTCTTTCACCGCCGCGGTGATGAGACGTTCGACTTCGGTCGGCGCGAGATAGCCGCCTTCTGACTCCGTCCCGGCGTTTACCGATTTCGCTTCCAGAGAGGCGACAGCGGTCGCATCGCCGACGCGCATATAGCGCGTGAAGGCGGCCTTGCGTTCGTCGGGCTCGATACGCGCGGCTGAACCGATTTGCGGGCCCAAATGCGGCCTTTGGGTTTTGAGCGCCAGGCGGTCGACGGCGGCTTTCTGCTCCGTCACGGCGTCATTGATGCGCTCAATTTTTTCGTTGAGAACAATGTCGTCCGCGCTTTTGGCTTCAAGCGCGTCCAGCCTTTCGTCATTGGCGTCCTTGAACGCCTCGAAGGCGGTCAGAAATTCGCGCATGGCGCCGCGGATTTCCGCGTTCGGCGCTTCCGCTTTGGTTTCGATGCTCATGATACTCTTTACTCCTATACTGTGAGCTTTTGCGCCGCGACTTTCACGACGTCGGCAAGGTGACGGGCGCCCGCCTCCGGAGAGGGGGACGGCGAAGCAGGCGCCCGTCTTTTGGCTCGCATTCCCATGGTCGTGGGGGAGGACGGAATGCGAACCGAGTCTTTGAAAAGTTTTGCGTAATCTTGCAGGCCATAGTCGGGCCGCGCCGGGCTGATGCGCGTCACCCGCGCGCCCGGCGCCATGGGAAAGGTCACAACGGAGACTTCCCAGAGATCGGCCTCCAGAATGCGCCTTCCGGTTTTGACACGCGCCGACCGCAGCGTCTGATAGCCGATGGAAAGCCCGTCAATGGCGCCGCCTTCAAGCAGCGCATGGACCTCGCGGGCGCGCGGGCTCGACAGGATCAACTCGCCCTTGACGAACAGTCCCCGCGCGTCCTCGCGAAATGAGAGCCAGCGCCCGATGGGCGCTTCGGCGGCATGTTGATAGAGCAGCGCCGGCTTTGGATTTTTCTTCAGCGATTTTGCAAAAGCGCCCGGCGCCACGATGTCGCCATTCAAGTCCGGAACATTGAAGACGGAGGCGTAACCTTCGATCTCAGCGATAAGAGCATCCATCACTCAGCCCCCCGCTTTGCGTCGATCTTGTCTTCAATACGGATGAGTGTCGTGGAAACGAACCGCACCTGTTCTTCGAGGCGCGCCGTGCGTTCGATGATCTGAGTGTTGTCATCGGCGCGGCGTTCAAGCTGCGCGAGGCGCTCCGACGCGGCGCCCGCCCAGATAAGCCCGAGCCCCGTCTGCACGATCACCGCGGCGCTGATGGCCATGGTGACGCGCAGCTCATAAGGCTTTTCGAGCGGCGCTTTCGGGAAGGAAACGCTATGCATCGCCGCCCTCCTCTCTTGCCGGAAGACCGAGGGCGTTGCGTTTTTCGTCTTCACTCAGGAAATCGGCGCGGGAAACGCGCATCCAGAGCGCGTCACGTTCAGCGGACAGCGCTTCGATTTCGCTGGTGTGACAGATGACTGTTGCATCAGGCCAGGCGGGCGCGACCCAGTTCGTGAGCGCCGCTGCAGTTTTCTTGACCAGCGGCAAGACAGTCTGTTTCCAGAAAGCGAGATTGGCTTCCTTGTAATTGGAATAGGTGTTGTCGCCGGGAATGCCGAGCAGCATGGGCGGCACGCCAAACGCCAGCGCGATTTCGCGCGCGGCGGCGTGTTTCGCCTCGATGAAGTCCATATCGGCGGGCGATAGCGACATCGACCGCCATTCAAGCCCGCCATCGAGCACCAGCGGACGGCCGGCGTTCGCCGAGCCCTGATAGGCGTCTTCAAGTTCGGACTTCAGCCGGTCGAACTGTTCGCCGGTTAAATTCTCCGCACCCTCGGGGCCTTTATAAACAAGCGCGCCGGAGGGCCGCGCGGCGTTATCAAGCAGCGACTTGTTCCAGGCCGACGCGGCATTGTGGAGATCGACCGACGCACTCGCGGCCTCAAGCGGTGACAGCCCGTAATGATCATTGGTCGGGTGAAAGAGTTTCAGATGCAGGATCGGAGAAAGGGATCCGTCATCCGGTTTTCTGAACGTCACCGAGCGGCCGCCGACGGAATAATCATAAGCCTCCGCCCAGCCGGATTTGCCGGGGCGCGCTTTCATCCGGTCGGGACGCAAGACGTAAAGCTCCCGCGGCGTCCCGTCGAGGGCGACGCCTTCGAGATAGGCGTTCCCCGCCGTTTGAAGAAACCCGTAAAAACTTTCGAAGAGTTCAGCGCCCGACTGTTCCGGATTGGGTTTGGCGAGCAGCGTTAACAGGGGATGGTCGGCCATCACGGCGCCCGCTTCCGCCACACGCAACGGCGCCGACGCCGCCGCTTCGGCCACCAGCCGCACGCAGCGATAGGCGATGACATTGCGCTCATAACCGGCGCGGGCGAGCGAGACATAATCCCGCGATGTCCAGACCGGCGCCCCGAGACGATGCAGCGCGATTAACGCTTTCGCGGCGGATGCTTTTCCTTCCAGCGCTTTGCGCGCGAAGATATTGGCAATGAAGGACATTAAGGATGTCTCCTAATTCAACTTCCGAACGCCGGGTTTGGGCGCCCGCGGCGAAAGAATGAGATCGGTGATGGCCCAGACGAGAGCATCGAGACGGTCAGGGCTCTTCCCCCCCTCCCCGGTAAAGGTCGTCATCTGGTCTTCGAGTTTCGGCAAGTCGCCGACGTGACGGACGCGTCCCTGTTCGTAGAGCGCGGCGACGGGTTCGGCCCTTAACCTTTTCCCGCGCGTGGCGTGAACGCCGCGCACCGGCGCCGAAGCGTCGACCTGCGCGATCACGGCTTTGGCCATGTCGCCGCCCTGATTAACCTCGACGACAATGCGGTCGGCGGAAAATTCATGATAGGCGGCGGCGGTTTTTTCCGCCCATTGCCGGGGGGAAAGCCCCGCCGCCGACCAGTCCGCGAGCACGAAGGCGGTCATGACCTCGCCGCAATAAGCAACGCCGGCGATGACAATGCCGCATTCGTCCGCGTTTTCGCCGCCCGTCGCTGGGGGGTCGACGGCGACGACGATGCGATCGAGCGCAGGCGCGGCGGAAATCCGCGCCGCTTCGATCAGGTTCCAGGTCCAGAGCGCGCCGGCCACATCATCGACAATCTCGCCCATGAGTTCCTGACGCCCGAGCGCCGTTCCTTCGTAAAGGGCGGCGATCTCCGTGAAGAACGCATCGGAAAGATGCGCGCGATTGTCATAGGTCGAGGCGCGAACCGTTTTTGTTATCGGCGAGGCGATCAATCGCTTCAACAGCGCCATGGGCCGCGGCGTCGTGGTCACCATCTGGCGCGGTTTCTCACCCAGCCGCAACGCAAGCTGCAGGTTAGACCAGGTTTCCTCCGCATACCGCCATTTGGCGAACTCATCGCTCCAGGCGGCCGTGAACTGATAGCCGCGAATGCCGTCGGGATCTTCGGCGGAAAAGGCGTAGGCGACAGCGCCGTCAGGCCAGACAAGGCGCCGGCGCGAGGCTTCATAATGCGGTGTCGCGCCGGGCGGTGAGACCGCGCGGATGCCGGAAGGTCCTTCGATCATGACTTCCCTCGCATCGGCGTAGGTTTCGGCGACCAGAGCGATGGCCGCTGGTCCGTTGTCATTGGCGATTTTGCGCACCCATTCAGCGCCGGCGCGGGTCTTGCCAGCGCCACGGCCGCCGAGAAGGAGCCATGTCGTCCAGTCGCCTGCCGGTTCTTTCTGGTGGTCATGCGCGTTCGCCTTCCAAAGCTTCTCCGCCTCCTGCCGCGCCACTTCCCGCAGCACTTCCGTCTTGATGAGTAGCGTCCTTGCTTCCTCCTCCAACGTCGTCTCGGGCAGCGTCTTCCCGCTGCAGCCGGTCGACGGTTTCCGAGACGCGCCGGTATGCGGCTTCGATGTCTTTTTCGGTGAAGTCGTGTCGCCCGGCGGCTTGGTCATCGGTCTCGCGTTCCTTTTCTTCTTCGCGCCGCATGCGGCTGGCGACTTCCGCCGCGCTCATCAGCGTGCGAAGGCTCCGCGCGCCGCGGTCAAAGGCGTCGTCATCGTGATCGGCCAGAAGCGAGCGTGAACGGCGATGGGCGAGCTTTTGAATGCGCGCGGAAAGCGCACACCAGTCTTCGCTTTCCGCGTCAGCGCCGTTCGTTTCCGGCGTGGTCTCGGGTTGGTGTTTCTTCATGAAGCGGAGGATAAGGCCGCTCCGGAGGTGGTGGATAACTATGGGCATAGTCCCTTTGACAAACCCATAGGCCACAACTTTAGCGCGAGATGAAAACGCGCTTTTATTTCGAGGCTTTTTTCTTTTTGGGTTTGGCGCTCTCAGGCGGCTTGGATTTCACGAGCCGCTTCAACTTTTTGTCGAAGGCGGATTCGTCTTCGACACACTCCGCTTCGCGGGCCAGCGCCTTAAACTTTTTGAGTTGGGCCTTATCGGTCATAAGGCGCAAATATAAGAGGATTTGAGACCCATGTCATCAACGCCGATTGGTCACGAATTCAATAAAGGCTTCCCTTACGTGGCGAACATCATTCGTCAACTTCACAAGCGTTGGGATCATGGGTTCGAAACGGAACATCTCAATATCGTCGAAGAATATATCAGGGGTCGCCTTGCTATCGTGATCCAGCTCCATGGAGATTCCTGGCCCAAAAGCGACGAAATGAACATATCCGTCTTTGCCGACATTGGAGCGGCAATCGGTCATCGTTCCGGCGACAGCGCCATCGGCGCGGACGAATCTAATCTTGTTGATGCTTGCGATAGTGGCAATCGGGGTGATCACAGTGTGTTTGTCGGCGTTATCGAGCAAATGGAGACCGTACAGGCGCTTTCCCTTCCCGTCCACATAGACTTCAAATCCTCGCATGAAGCTTTTGGTGTCGGATCTGGGTGTTATTATTCCGTTACACGCGGCTTCGAAATCAGTTCGCGACTCGCGACAGACAAATTGCAAGTGGCGATTCTGCGTTCCCCGATCCAAGCCGATGAGTTCCCACATCATATGATCAAGAGCGGCTCGAAGGTTGTGAATACAATCACCAGCAATAAGTCCAATCTCATCGGGCAATCGGTTTGCAAACCGGATTTTAAAGAGAGTCCTTCCGGTTTTTGGGTCGGATTGAGTGACAAAGGTGTGCGGGTTGCTGTCCACAAAGGCGCGGAAGGCGTCCCGCAAATCGCCGATGTGCTTTACGGCCCTGTCAATTTTTAGCTCTGCGTTCTCGAACATTTTTTGCGCCACCTAAGGAATTGCTTTGCTTTTTGCTTAAGCGTTTGCGGTTCCACAAGATATCCGATACGTCAGCCGCTTGCCTGAAATGCCAGACAATACGGCATCCGTCCGCTCCATGTCATCTACGCCTAGGGCGATGCGGTTGTTAAATCTGAAATCAAATTCAGCGAGATAGCGGTGCAAATGCTTTTCAGCGCAATGCTGGTAAGTGCCGCGCATACCGCGCTTGAAGACAGAAAAGTAATTTTCGACGCTGTTGCTGGTCACGTCGCCGCGAACGTATTCATCCGCGCTATGGCGCACGGTTTCATGGTCAGCAACTAAGCCCTTTTGCTTCGTCTTATTGTAAAGCTGGCTTTCGTCAGTGTGCAGACGCGACTCTTTATCGACGTTCTCGGCAACGATCTTTTCGACACCGGCGCGCGTCGCCTTCGGAACGTGAAACGAACGGACCTTGCCGCCGCGCTCGACAAGCGAGATCACGGCGCGCTTGTTCGACGGGCCGCGACCGAAACGGCTACCGCTAAACTCGCCGCCCATGACTTTGTGCGGCGTCGGCTTCTTGACGCGACCGAAATAGGTTTCGTCCATCTCGACAACTTTGCCAGCACCGCCGAACGGATCAAGCGCGCCGGAACGCATAGCTTCGCGAAGGCGATGTTCCATGAACCAAGCCGTTTTGTAAGTCACTTCCAAAGCGCGGTGCATTTGATGGGCGGAAACGCCCTTCTTGCTCGACGCCATGAGGTAAGCGGCTTGCAACCATTTGTGCAACTCGACATGGCTGGACTCGAAAACAGTGCCGACGCGCACTGTGAATTGCTTACGGCACTCGGCGCACTTTTTAAGACCGTGACGCTCGACGCCTTCCGGGTTTTTCTTGGAAGGTTTGGAGCGAACGCCTTTCAATTCGTAGACTTTGCCAGCGTTGCCACAGTGCGGACACGTCGGGCCTTCCGGCCAAACGATGCTTTCCAGCTTGGCGAAAGCGGCGGCTTCGTCATGGAAGTATTTGTTTGAAAGAACAGACATTTGCGGTCACTCCGAATCGTAGGAATAACTTAGCCATTCCTTATGGGTTTGTCAAGTATATAATGTCCATAACTATTCACCAAACCTCAAAAAACAGGCCTTTTTCATCACAAATGATGAATTTCGCGACCGGGCGTTCGCGTTATTGGGGTGGATTTTTAAGCATGCTTTTTGAGAAGAAGGGGTGTCATCCCTGACGGCCATTAGGCCGATCCGGGATCTCTTTTCTATCTTAGCAAATCACAGGAGATCCCGGCTCTTCGCTCCGCTTAGGCCGGGATGACAAAGGAGAAACTGCGCTCCCTCACCGCGCCCGGGTGATGCGCGATTCCAGCAGCTCGTCCGTGATCTCGAGATCATTTTCTGAGAGAAGATCAGGCGAAACGGCGATCTTCGCCTGCAAGACGGATGCGGGATCGCCGGTGCGCAAAGGGTGCCAGGTGGGCAGTTTCTTGCCTTCCGCGAGACGGCGATAGGCGCAGGTCGGCGGCATCCATTTTAAAGCGCCGACATTGTCGGGCGTTAACTGCACACAGTCCGCCACCTGCTTCATGCGGTTGGCGTAATCGGTGCAGCGGCGGCGCGCCACATCGAACAGCTTGCAGGCGATATCGGTCTCGAACACTTCATCCGTGTCCTCATTATGCAGAACATAGATGCAGCAGCGCCCGCAGCCGTCGCATAGCGACTCCCACTCTTCCGATGTCATCTCGGAGAGTTTCTTGGTTTTCCAGAAAGGTTTCGTCTTCGCCATAAAGGAGGGGTCTAGCCTATTGCGCCTGCGAAGGCCATCACTGTTCAGGTGCTCGCAAACCCTCTAGTCTGGCGGCAATCAAAGGGGGCTTCCATGATCCGTTATCTCAAAATTATTCTTGTCGTGTTTGTCGGGCTTCAGGGCCTGTCCTACTTCATCGCCAACACAATCAATTTCGACTATGCGCTGCTCGCCGTCGGCGAGGTCCTGTCGCAACGCGACAGTCCGGCCTATCAGAACATGATCCTGCCGCCGGTCACGGACCCGCTACTGCTCAAACTGGCGCTTGTCATCATCATGACCGGCGAACTGCTGGTCGGCGTGTTGTGTTTCATCGGCGCGTTCAACATGCTCGCCGCGGCCGGAAAACCGGCGGCCGTATTTGAAGCGTCGAAAAAATTCGCGATCCTCGGCTGCGGCATGGCCCTGATTGTCTGGTTCGGCGGCTTTACCGTGATCGGCGCGGCGCTGTTCCAGATGTGGCAGGGACAGATCGGCGTCGCCTCCTTCGAAGGCGCGCATATGTATTTGATGCCGAGCGGGATCATTTTGCTGTTCGTCGCGATGAAGGACGATTAGGCGGTCTTCACCCGATACGCACACCGCCTTGCGCCGGCGAGGATATGTTCTTCGCGCGTGACTTTCGCGCCTTTGCCCAGAACATCGGAAAAAACTTTCAGCTCGCCCGCACATAAACCGGTGCACGCCTTTGCGGCGGAACAGATGGGGCAATGGTTCTCGATGAGCAGCCAGTCGCGCCCGTCTTTTTTCGCTTCGGCCATATAGCCTTCGTCCGACCGCGCTTTTGCAAGACGTTTCACGCGCTCGCCGAGCGTTTTCGCGCCCGATAATTTTTCGCCATAGACACCGCGCTGCATGTCGCCGTGTTTCGCGATGAATTTCTGCAAGCCTTCGGCGCCGAACAGCTCCTCAACCGACTGGATCATCTCGACCGCGAGCGATTGATGCGCATCGGGAAAGACCCGCGACGACGCCTCGGTGAGCGACCAGTATTTCACCGGCCGACCCCGCCCCTTTGCTTCGGACCGCGATGCGACGAGGCCTTCTTCTTCCAGCGCATAAAGTTGCAGGCGCGCGGCCATGGGCGTCAGCCCAAGCGCCGGGCCGATGTCGGAGGCCGACAGCGCGCCTTCGCGCTTCAGCATGTCGAGCACGGCCGCGCGCGTGGCGCCAGCCTCCGTTCCCGACCCCGTCCCCGAAGCGCCTGCTTTGCCTTTTCTTTTAGGCTTATCGGTTTTGCCGATTTGGGTGTTCGATATTTTGCTCATCCTCTATTTATAAAAGTTCTTGCTTTCAAAAACAAGCCAGAATATTAAAAGCATATTCTTTCATAAATAAGGGAGACGAAAAATGACGAAAGAACTGGAAAAACCCCGCATAGAACATGTGAATCTGGTGGTGACCGCCATCGACCCGACCGTGAAGTTCCTCAAATCCGCCTTTCCCCATTGGGATGTTCGCGGCGAAGGCGGCGGCGAATGGGCGGGCATCCCGCGCCGCTGGGTGCATGTGGGCGATGACGGCAATTACATCACGCTCAATGAGTTCCTGTTGCCGGAAGCGGCGCGCGGGCGTCACCGCGAATTGCAAAGCTCCGAACCCGGCCTTGCCCATATCGGTTTTGAAGTCACCGACCTCGCCGCCGTCGTCGACCGGCTGAAAGAAGCCGGTTACGAACCCGATCATCTCGGAGAAACTCATCCGCATCGCCGTAATCTCTATTACGTCGACGCCGAGGGACTTGAATTCGAGTTCGTCGAATATTCAAGCGACATCCCCGCTGAGAAAAATCTCTATCAATAGGAGGCGGTGATGACGCACCTGAAAATCATGCATGACGGCGGCGACCTCGCCGAATCCTTACGCCGCGTGATGGAGCGCAAAAGAAAATGACCACGCTCGCCATTCTCGGCTCGAGCCGCGCCGACGGAGAAACGGCGCGGCTCCTTGACGCCGTCCTGTCTCACCTTCCCGATACGGAAACGGCTGATTTGAACGCGCTGCAAATCGGACCCTATTCCTATGAACACGCCAATGCGGATGACGATTTCCTGCCGCTTGCGCGGGCGATGCTGAAAGCAAGGGCGATCGTGCTCGCCAGCCCCGTCTACTGGTACGCCATGAGCGCGCAGATGAAGCTTTTCTTCGACCGCCTCACCGATCTTACCGATGCACCCTACAAGACCATCGGCAAACAGCTTGTGGGCAAAACGCTGTTCACCATCGCGACCGGCTCCAACCCGCAACCGCCGGAATGTTTCCTTCCTCCCTTTGAGGACACGGCGAGCTATTTCAACATGCAATGGGGCGGGATGCTCTATCGCCGCGGCGCGGAGCGCCTCACGGAACCGGACCTCGCAGAGGCAAAGGCGTTCGCCGGCAAGATCAAGGCCGCGCACACCGCCATTGGCGCGGTCGCCTAAAAAACTTTTTTCCGGCGCGAAAACGCCTCAATCTTCACCGACGCTCTCCCCCGGTTAAGGCGTTCACGCGCCTTTCATGGGGGAGATGAAGAAGATGGCCTTACGCCGTCCCGTTACCGCTGCGCCTTGCGCTTTCACGCGACTTTTGACGCCGCCTGACTTTCCATCCTCGCCCTGTGATCTGCGTCACGCCTCTGCGCCCGCGGGGCGGTCTAGTCTTCCTGTATCAGGCAAGGCCGGACGCAAGGTCAGACACAAGTACGGGCAAAGGGGCATCTTATGAAATGGCTTATTTCGCTTTCTGTCGCGCAGACGGCGCTGCTGGCCGCGCTCGGTCTTAAAGTTGTCGCTATCGACATGCGCACCGGTGAAATCGCTGAAGCCGCACAGGCGCAGACAGCGCCCATCGAGACCGCCGCCGATCCGTCTGCGCTGTCATGGGACAATGCGCGCGCCGCGTCCGTTACCGCCGAAGACGTTCGCCAGATCCTGCGCGAAGAAATCGCTGCGCTGGACACGCCGGTGCGCGCCGCAGCAGCGCCCGCGCGGCCGCAACAGACAGCCGAAGAAATCAAGACCGCGTCAACCGCCGTCGATCATGACATCAATTATTTCAGAAGCCGCGGCGCCATCAATGAACGGGAGATGGCGACCCTGCAGGCGAAGATCGCAAAATTACCTCTGGCCGAACGGCGCGCCGCGCTTTCGAGCCTCACCATCGCCATGAACAAGGGCGAGATCGACGGCTGGATGTAATGCACGAAGACCTTAACAGAGGGAGAGACTAAACATGAGACTGAACCGTAAATATCTGATCGGCGGCGTCGCCGCAGCCTTTACATCCACCGCCGCCATCGCCGGCATGGTGCAGCCTGCGCCGGTCGACGTGGACCTCGCCACCTTCTTCGCCGGGGGCGACATGTTGAGCGCACGCTACGCCCCGAACAAAAATGAGTTCATCGGTTGCGGCGTCCGTAAATTCGATGACGGCGTCGGGGGCGCCACCGCATTCGGCTTTTGCCAGGCCGAAGACGCCGAAGGCGAACGCGCCTTCTGCAACACCGACAATGAGGACCTCCTCGACGTGATCGAGGCGAGCGCCGATTATGGCTATGTGACCTTCACCTGGGATGAGAAAACCGGACAGTGCCTGCGCATCGGTTTTTCCAACCAGTCTTTCTATGTGCCGCCGAAAGTCGGCAGCAATCTTTAACCGTTCAGGAAGTTCAGTTGCGTTAGTTGCGTCATCATCGCGCCGGACGGATCTCAGCCCCCGTCCGGCGCGAAACGATTCGGGGACATCCGGCGCCGCCACATTGCCCAATTGTCACAAAGGCGGACACGCCGCCCCGGAAACTCCCGGCCTGCGCCCAGATTCCGCCCGCTTTTGCTGACATGGAACCCCATCATATGAAGTCGTTTGCAAGGGGCCGTCTGAGGCCAGTATAAGTCTTGCATCTTCAGGATTGGGTGAATGGCGCACCGTTAATGGACGGATCATGCGCCGGTAGCGTTGGCGGCGGAACAGGCATGGCGAAACGGCAACATGACAAAAGCGGACTTTCCGCCGTGGCCGCCGATTTATGGGCCGATCTGAAACGCGGCGCGGCGGCCTTTCACCGGGATTTCCTGAAACTCTTCGGATTTTCCGCAAAACCGCCCGCCAAAGAGCCCTATCCGGAACAATCGAAATATCCGAAAGCCCCCGGCGACGGCAAAGCCTGGTCGAACCTGTGGGGCTCGCTCGCGCTCTCGGTCATCTCTGTCGGCTTTCTGGGCGCGGCCTTCGCGCTTGGGCTCGCTTTCATCTATCTCGCGCCGCAGGTGACGGAAGATCAGGATTTGTGGAACGTCAACCGCCAGGCGGCGATCATCGTTCTTGACCGCAATGGCGAAGAGATCGCGGCGCGCGGCGCCCGCTATGGCGAACATGTCGATCCGGATGAACTGCCCGAGCATCTCATTAACGCGATCCTGTCGACCGAAGACCGCCGCTTTTACGATCACGGCGGCGTCGATCTGCGCGGCACAATGCGCGCGGCGGTCGCGAATATGAAAGCCGGGACCGTTGTCGAAGGCGGCTCGACCATTACCCAGCAGCTTGCGAAAAATCTTTTCCTGTCACCGCGCCAGACCTATGAACGAAAAGCGCGCGAGGCGTTGCTCGCACTCTGGATCGAAGGCCATTACACCAAGGATGAAATCCTTTCCCTTTATCTCAATCGCATCTATCTCGGCGCCGGCGCCTATGGCGTCGAATCCGCCGCGCAAACATATTTCGGCAAATCCTCGCGCGATGTAACGCTCGCCGAGGCGGCCATGCTCGCCGGCCTGCCGAAAGCGCCGTCGACCTATGCGCCGACCCAGAACCCGGCCGGCGCCCAGCGCCGCGCCAGCGACGTCCTCGACAATCTTCTTGAAATCGGCGCGGTCGATCCGTTCGCGGCGCGCGAGGCGCGGCTCAATCCGCCGGTGATCAGCAAACAGAATGTCGATTCCGGTCTTGGTTACTTCTTCGATTATGTGGCGTCCCAGGCGAAGGCCATGGCGCCCAACGCGACGGGCGACGTTATTGTCCGCACCACGATCGATCAAAAATTACAGCGCGACGCCGAAGCGGCCGTCAACGCCGCCTTGACCGTCGAAGCGCGATTGAAAGGCGCCGATCAGGCCGCGCTTGTCGCTTACGATCAATCGGGCGCCCTTCGCGCCATGGTGGGCGGACGCGACTACAAGGAAAGCCAGTTCAACCGCGCGGTGCAGGCGAAACGCCAGCCGGGCTCGGCCTTCAAACCCTTCGTTTATGTGGCGGCGATGGAATCGGGCCTCACCCCGGAATCGCGCTTCGTCGACCAGCCGATCGACATCGCCGGCTGGAAGCCGACCAATTACACGCCGGGCTTCGCCGGCCCCGTGCGCCTTACCGAAGCGGTCGCCAAATCGATCAACACGGTTGCGGTGCAGGTGACGGAGCGCATCGGCCGCGGCAAGGTCGCCGAAGCCGCCAAACGCCTCGGCATCAAATCCGATGTGCCGCCCCACCGCTCCATCGCGCTCGGCGCCGTTGACGTGACGCTTGAGGAACTGGTCGGCGCCTATATTCCTTTCGCACGCGGCGGGCTGTCGCCGACGCCTTACGCCATCTCCTCCATTGAGACCCGCGACGGCGTCATTCTTTACGATTATCCCGGCGACAATCCCGAGCGAGTGATGACCGCCGACGTCGCCAAGAAAATGAATCACCTGCTCTATCAGGTGATGCTGAATGGCACCGGCGGGCGCGCGCGCCTCGGCCGCCGCCCGGCGGCGGGCAAAACCGGCACCACCAATGACTGGCGCGACGCATGGTTCGTCGGCTACACGCCGCAGCTGATCGCCGGGGTCTGGGTCGGCAATGACGCCTACACGCCCATGGAGAAAGTCACCGGCGGCACGATCCCCGCAGCGATCTGGAGAGAGTTCATGCTGTCAGCGCATCAGGGCCTGCCCGTCCTGTCGCTTGACGGCGCGTACCCGGCCGTTTCCTACGCCGCCGAACCGGTGCTGCTGAATTTCTACCGCGATGTCTCCCGCGGCCTCACCCGCGTGCGCCGCGACGGCAATGAACGGCGCTATCGGCGCTAGCCGAAGACAACCTCCTTCCACCCTTTCCGACGCGCGCTTACGTCCAGTCGCAAGCCTGTGCGAAGCCTGTTATGAAAACGCAGGAATGAGGGATGCAAAACAACATGTTCAGAACGCTGAAATCCTGCGCCAATGTCGCCGACTATCGCGCATTGGCGAAACAGCGCCTGCCGGGGCCGATCTTTCACTATATTGACGGCGCAGCGGATGACGAAGTCACCTATCGCCGCAATACGCAAAGTTTCGAGCAATGCGATCTGGTGCCGAATGTCCTCGCCGGCGTCGAGGATGTGGACATGTCCGTCACCGTCATGGGCCAGAAGCTCGACATGCCGGTTTTCTGCTCCCCGACCGCGCTGCAGCGCCTCTTTCATCCTGACGGAGAGCGCGCCGTGGCGCTGGCGGCGCAGAAATTCGGCACCATGTTCGGCGTCTCCTCCCTCGGCACGGTGAGCTTGAAAGAAATCGGCGAGCTCATCTCAACGCCGAAAATGTTCCAGTTCTATTTTCATAAAGACCGCGGCCTGAACGACGCCATGGTGCAAAAAGCGCAAGCTGCAAACTTCGATACGCTGGCGCTCACTGTCGACACCATCACCGGCGGCAATCGCGAGCGCGACTTGCGCACCGGCTTTACCTCGCCGCCGCGCCTCACGCCGGGCAGTCTCGCCAGCTTCGCACTGCATCCATCCTGGGCGATCAATTATTTTCTGAGCGGCGGGTTCGAGCTGTCGGAACTTAAAGATTACATCAAGGAAGGCTCCAACGTGTCGATCTCCATCGGCGATTATTTCGCGACCATGCTCGATCAGTCCATGAACTGGAAAGACGCAGAAAGCTTGCGCGCGAAATGGGGCGGCCCGTTCTGTCTCAAAGGCGTCATGAGCGTTGATGATGCGCGCCGCGCCGTCGATATCGGCGCCGACGCGATCATGGTGTCGAACCATGGCGGGCGCCAGCTGGACGGGTCCCGCGCGCCCTTCGACCAGATCGCGGAACTCGCCGACGCGGTCGGCGACAAGATCGACATTATCTGCGATGGCGGCGTCCGCCGCGGCACCCATGTGTTGAAAGCCCTCGCCGCGGGCGCGAAAGCCTGTTCCGGGGGCCGCCTTTATCTTTACGCACTCGCAGCGGCCGGCCAGCCCGGCGTCGAACGCGCCCTTGGCAATCTCAGAACCGAAATCGAGCGCGACATGAAATTGGCCGGCGTGAAAAACATCGCTGCGCTCAACCGCTCCATGCTGCGCTGGCGGTAGCGCCGTCGCGATGCGAGGGACGGGTCAGCGCCTGTTCACTCTTCCCAGAACAAACAATCCTGCTTCCGCGCCAACCAGCCACGGAACGCCATGCGCAACAAAGACATGCGCCTGTTCCACCGCCGAATGGAGCGCCGGCGCCTTGCCCGTGGGCGACGGGATTGAAAACCAGTCGAAGACTTTCAATCCCGTTCCGTAAGTCCAGACCGTGATCGGCCCGGTGACAATTAGGAACAACACCGCCGCGGCGAGCGCGATCAGCACCGCGATATTGACCTTGTCGAGAAGGGTGGCGCGCGCAGATACGCCTGCGAATAACCGCCACCCGACATAGCCAAGAAGCCACGGCGCCGTAACAACGCCCCAGCCCACATGGCTCCAGATCGCGGCGATCATCGCTTCGCGGCCCTTTGCCGGGTCGATGGCGCCGCCGCCAAGATAAAGCCAGACCAGCAGGCCCAGTCCGCCGAAAAAAGTGACGAGCGCCAGCGGCGCCGAGAGAGAGATGCTTCGCGCGGTTTTCATGCGGCGCTCCTTTTTTCAATGCGCGCGATCTGTTGGGCGAGCCAGTCATGATGGCTTTCGAGTTCGGAAATGAAGCGCTCATCCGACGGCGCGGCGGCGAGCGCCTCCTCTATCCATAATCGCAAGACACGTTCCTGCATGATGAGCCAGGAGATAAGGCTTCGTTCTTCGGCGTGACTGCGGATCATGGTTTCCTCCCTCGATGTTGCGACCGCCCCTAAAAGCCCTGGCGCCAGCTGATCGCGGCCTTGAAATTGCGGCCCGGCTGGCTGACGCCCGCGGCGACCACCTCATAGTCGGCGTCCGTGACATTGTCGGCGCCGACGTCGATGCGAAGCCCTTTCATCGGGCCTGTCATCGGCTGCCACACCGCATAGACATCGCCGACCGTATAGCCGTCGCGCGCATTGGTCGGATCGTTCACCTTGTTGAAGTCCGACGCGATCGAAACGCGTGCGCCAAGACGGAAGTCGCCGCCAAAGAATTTCACGCCGCCGTCAAGAAAGATCATGTCCGCCGCCAGGACGCCTACATAATCGTCCGTGTCCACATCGCGGCCGTCGATGGTCGAAAAGTTGCCGCGCAGCCATGCAAATTTGCTGTCATATTGCGCCTCGACTTCAACGCCGTCGAGTTCCGCATTGGTCACGTTCACATTGCGCGAATAATTGCCGAACGCTTCGCCGGTGCCGCAGGGCGGCGCGCCGGGGAATAACTGATCGGGCGTCAGGAAACAGGTGAACGGAATGTTCACTTCCAGATCGATGAGATTGGTCACATCGGACTGGTAGTAAGAGCCCTTCGCCGTGAAACTGTCGCCGTCGAAGAGAACATTTTCAAAATCGACGCCGGCGCCGACCTCCCAGGTTTCCGATTCTTCCGGCACGAGATCAGGATTGGGAATGAAAAAGTTCGTCACAAAGGCCGGCGGCCCGAAGGGACCGAACGGGCCCGGAACGGAGAGATTGGGAATCTGGAAGTGAACATCATCGGCGTAGATTTCGTTGAAAGACGGCGCCCGGAACGCTTCCGACCAGTTGCCGAAGACTAAAAGCTCCGGAACCGGCTTCCATGTCGCGCCGACTTTCGGCGACACCGCTTCGTCCCTGGTCGACGGCGCCCCCGCCGCATCATTTTCAAACCGGTCCCATCTGACGCCCGGCGCCAGCGTGAAAACGCCGACAGGGCCTTCCACAGACAGCTCGGCCTGCGCAAACGCGCCATAGAATTTCGCCGTGGCGTCGGGCACGCCGCCGCGCGTCATGTCCGCCGTCATGTTGTCGCGGCCGACCTGGTCGTCACGGTAAAACTCGCCGCCATAGGTGAAGGTGAGCGCAGCCGGCCCCGCCTCGAAGCGCGAGCGGTTGTCGAAGGAAAGACCGAATGTCTCCACCTCGCGGCTCACAACCCGCGTTGTGTCTATCTCATCCTCAGTGACGGTGTTCCGGGTGAAATAGCCGACAAGATTGGCGTCGATGAGCGCCGTCGCCGGATTATAGTTCACCGTGCCCTGAAGCGTATTCGAATCAATGTCGCGGTCGACATTTTCATTGCCCGGCCCGGCAGGGTTGTTGCCTTGCGGGTTGTTGGGGTCGACGCTGTCGCCGCCATAGCGCATCCATGAGGCGGACAAGGTCCACTCATCCGTAGGCCGGAAGGTCGTCTTCAACAGCGAGGACAGGATTTCGTCGTCGGCCTCAAGCGTCAGGCCGCTGCCAAGCTCGATATCGCTGGAGTTGCGAAGCGTGAAATTGCCGACCACATCGACGCGATTATCTTCGCTGCGCCAGACGCCAGTCGCGCCAACGCGCCATTCGTCATTAACGCTCTGATAGCCGGAGGAGACTTTGACTCCGGCGCGCTCACCTTCGTCGAGAAAGTCTTCCGCGGTAATCGTCCGTACAGCGATTACCCCGCCAAGCGCGCCGGAGCCGTAAAGCGCGGATGTGGGCCCCCGCACCACCTCAACCGCGCGAACAAGTTCAGGGTCCACAAAAAACCGGCCGTCATGGCCGGAAAGATAACTCTGGCGGGCGCCGTCAAAAAGAATCAGCACCCCCTCGCCTGAAAGCCCGCGCACATCCGGCGTCATGCCCGACCGGCGGGGGCCGCCGCCGATCGCCGCGCCCGGCACCGCGTCAAAAATATCGGCGAGCGTCGACGGATTGAAATCCTCAATGATGTCCTTGGAGATGACCGAGACCTGACCGGCATAGTCAAAGGCCTGAATCGGATTGCGCGTCGCATAGACGGTGATCTCATCAAGATCGCCCGCCGCCATGTCCGCTGCAGCGCCGCTGGTCAGCCCCGCCATGGCGAGGGCCGCCGCCGCGGCGCCCCGCATTTTCTCGCTGCGCCAAACCGCCGCGCCCCGCCAATTTCTTACGTTTTTGCCCTTCATGATCCCCGTAACTCCTCACAATTTTGTTGCGAATGACTCTCAATTGCGGTTTTGTAGGCGACATCAAATGCGATTGCAACTTAGAATCATTCGCATTATGAAAAGAAATGGAGAGCCGACCCGGCGGACACGCCGGCGACGGGGGAAGGAAGAGCGGGTTCGTTCATCGCCGATGAGGCCGCCTTCCACCCGACGCCCTGACCGCCGGATCATCAGTCAGTCACGGACACAGGGAAGCAACCATCATGAAGATTAGAGCCATCGCCGCTATCGGCCTCGCCGCCGCCACCTTCGGCTTAGGGGTCGGCGGCTGCGCCACCTCCACGGCGCAGACTACAGGGCAGACCACAACCACAGCTGCAGCGGCAAGCCACCGCGCCGCCGATTTCGAAGCCGACCGAAAAGCGATCCTCGCCATGGCGGGGAATTATCACGTCACTTTCGACTTCATTGAAACCGTCGCTTTCGAAGACGGGTATGAGCTGAAAGACCGCAAACTGTCCGGCGGCAATGAGATTGTCCGCGTCATTGCCGATGACGGCGACTTCATCAGCCTGCAGCATATTCTTGTGGTTGGCGGCGACGAGAAGTTTCCGGTAAAGCACTGGCGCCAGGATTGGCGCTATGAGCCGGCGAGCGTGCTCGTCTTTGTCGGCGGCAATACATGGGAGACGCGCGATCTCGCCAGCGCTGACGTCAAAGGCAAGTGGTCTCAGGTTGTTTATCAGGTCGATGACGCGCCGCGTTACGGCGCGGTTGGAGCGTGGTCCCATGAAGACGGCGTATCCGCATGGACGCCGCCGCGCGAATGGCGCCCCCTGCCCCGCCGGGACGCGACAAAGCGCGACGACTATCAGGCTGTCGACGCCATCAACCGCCATGCAATCACGCCGGATGGCTGGGTGCATGAACAGGACAACACCAAGCTTGTCCTTAAAGGCGGCGAGCCCCATGCGCTGGTGCGTGAAATCGGCGTCAACACCTATAAAAAGTTCGACGATTTCGAGATCGCCATCGGTGACGATTACTGGGCGGCGACAGAAGCGTTCTGGGCCGCTGTGCGCGATGAATGGACACGGATCGAAACGGAAAACCCGAGCTTCGGCCTGACCGTTCAGGGTGAGCCCGAAGCCGTCTATATGCCGATCCTCGATCTCGCCGCAGCGGTGAAAGACGGCGAGAAGACGAGCGAAGACGCCGCCGACGAAGCCCGCGCGGTGATCGCCTCCTTCGTCACCACGAGCCCTGGCGCGCTTCAGACCCGGCTCGCTTCCGCCGACTAACCAAAATCCCAAAGACAGGCGCGGTGGTGTTCTTCCCGAAATGCCGCGCCGGCCATCGCCCGCACGGACCACACAGCGCAGTGTGTGAGGTCCGGCGGGCGATGGTTTTCGCCCATCACTTTTTCGCGTGCTGGCGCCCTCGTGATTGGCGCTCAAAAACCCACGATGGTTAGTCAGGCGCCATGGATGTGCTTGACGATATTCTGGCGACGCTCGCGCTGAAAGGCGCACTCTATTTCCGCACCAATCTCACGGCGCCGTGGGGCGTGACCGTTCCCGACCTGAAAGGCGCAGCGCGGTTCCACCTCGTCGTCGAGGGGCGTCTTTGCGTCACGGTAAAAGGCGGCCCCACGCTGACGCTCGGCGCCGGCGACCTCATTTTGATCCCGGCGGGGCGCAGTCACATCCTTTCCTGTGAGCCCGTCGGCAGCGCGCCGCCCCTTGAAACAGTGCTTGCGGACGCGGGCTATGATGGCGGCGGCGTGCTCATCGCAGGTGGCGGCGATGAAAACGCAACGACGCAAATGATCTGCGGTCATTTCACTTTTCGCGACGGCGCCGATCATCCCCTCTTGCGGGCGCTTCCGTCACATCTGCTTTTGTCAGCCGCCACCCGTGCTCGCGAGCCGTGGCTTGATGAAATCCTCCGGCTTCTGACGCGCCGCATCTTCGATGCGGGACCTGGCGCAGGCGCAGCGGTGACGCGCCTTTCCGAAGCGGCTTTCGTCGAAATGGTGCGCGCTGGCGCCGCCGCAGCGCCGGAAATGGCGCCCATCATGTCTGCCTTGTCCGATAAACAAGTCGGGCGCACGCTGACGCTGATGCATCAGCGTCCCGACGAGATCTGGACGGTGGAACGTCTTGCGACCGAAGCCGGCATGTCGCGCAGCCGCTATGCGGAACGGTTTCGCAGTCTTACCGGCATGAGCCCGCTCGCATATCTCAGCGAATGGCGTCTGCAAAAAGCGCTCGCACTTCTCGACAACGCCCAATGCAGCGTGCAGCAGGCGGCGGCGCAAACAGGCTACCTGTCTCCGGCTGCGTTCACCCGCGCCTTTACGGCGAAATTCGGCGCCTCCCCGTCGCAATATCGCCGCCAGCGCGCTTAAAGCCGTGCAAATTTTCTCTCGATCTTTGCAGATCGTCCCGAAGGCTTTGCGGAAAATCCCGATCTTCGCAGGCGTTCTTGATCCAAACACCTGCGCGCAGCAAATCGGTTTCGTTCAACAACGAAATGCGGACCGGCAACGATCCGCGCAATGATCAACGGAGAAGCCCATGAAAACGAAACTAATCCCGCTCCTGATGCTGGCCGCCGCCAACATTATTGCTCCTGCCTTTGCCGCCGATGAAAACAACACAGCGCCGGGCCTTACCGCCGCCGGTGCGCCGCTCGGCCTGCACGGCGTCGACCCCGTCGCCTTTATCGACATCGGCAATCGGGTCGAGGGAACGGCGGAATACACAGCAGTGCATGACGGCGTCGCCTATTATTTCGCCACCCGTCAGAATATGAACGCGTTCAAACGCGCACCCGCGAAATACCTGCCGCAAAATGGCGGTTTCTGCACCTTCGGCGTTTCGGTCGGCAAGAAGTTTGACGGCGACCCGCAATATGCCGACGTCCATAACGGCAAGCTCTATGTCTTTCTTAACGAAGACATCTTCCGCAACTACCAGAAAGACAAAACCGGCGTGATCGCCAAGGCGGAAAAAAACTGGACCCGCATCCAGCACGCCGCCGCCCGCGATCTTTAAGCCTTTCTTTCTGGCCGCGGCGCGCCCCACTCCCACGGGCGCGCCGCAACAATGGAGATTTAATCATGACCATCATCGATCACTTAAGCGTCGGCGTGCCGTCCGTCACGGACGCCGCTGAATTCTACGACGGCCTACTGGCGCTTCTTGGCGCAAAAAATCTCGTTCAGAACGAGGCTCTCGCCGCCTATGGCGTTGACGCCCCCTGTTTTCTGATCATGCGCCCTTATGATGGAAACACACCGTCGGCAGGCAACGGCGCCCATATCGGCTTTCGCGCCGATAGCCGCGAAACCGTCGACGCTTTCCACGCTTTCGCGATCAACAATGGCGGGAGCTGCGCCGGCGAGCCGGGCCCGAGAGCCGGCTATCCCAATCCGGATGTCTACACGGCCTATGTCCGTGACCCTTACGGCAACAAGCTGGAAGTGATCTTCAACGGTTTTTCCGCATAGCCGCCAGCAAACAAAAAGCGAAACAAAAAGCGGCTCCGCCAGGGGGGCTATGACGGAGCCGCAAGATGCGTTTCTCTGATGGGGAGGGCGAGCGCTTGGTTCAGAGAAACGCCGCGATAGCGCTAAAATAACCGGCCAGCAGAAGGGCGATGAGGCTCGCGGCGGTCGCGCGATACATTTTTGGGTCTCCTTTTCAAACAGTTTTGTCTCTTGCACGCGACATGTGCGAATGCGCGCCCGAAACAGCAAGCGATCAAAACCATTTTCGGTGATCGTATTTTCCTATCGAAACTGTCGGATGCTAGGAGACGGAGAGATCCTTGAAACGGCGCGAGGCGACGTCGCGGATGACATCGGCGATAGCGCGGTAAGACTCGCCGCGGCCGGCGCTTTTCCGCCAGACAAGGCCGATAGTGCGAGTAATTGTCCGGCCTTTCAGTTTTCTGACCACCACTTCGCTTCGCGCCGTCAGCTCCGAATGGACATAGAGCGCCGGCAGGAACGCCGCGCCCATGCCCATGCCAACCATTACGCGCAAAGCATCAAGGCTGGTGCCCTCGTAATCGCGCACCAGCTTGGCGCCAAAACTGTCGCAGAGTGACGCAATCTGATCATAGAGATGATAGCTCGGGCTGAGCGCAAGAATATCGAGATCGCGAAGCGCCGCCACCGAAACGGTTTCCTCTTTCACCAAGGGGTGATCGCGCGCCAGCGCAAGATAGAGCGGCTCGTCAAAAAGTTTCTCCGCTACAAATTCTCTGCTAGCGACGGGCAGCTGCGTCAGCACCATGTCGTGAACGCCGCGCCCAAGCTCGTCCTCCAGAAAACGCGGCTCGCTTTCACGCACATATAACCGGAGGTCTTTGTGAGAACGGTGTAGCGCCGCCACCACATGGGGCAACAGGTAGGGGCCAAGCGTTGGTTTAGACCCAAGACGCATGACGCCGGCAAGCCCCTGCTGGGCGCTCGCTGCAAAATCGGCGACGCCCTGAACCTCATTCATGATACGGCGCGCCCGCTGCGCCACCTCCCGCCCCGCAGGCGTCAAAACGACACCCGACCGGCTGCGCTCAGCAAGGCGCAGCTCAAGCTCCGTCTCGAGATTTTGCATCTGAACGCTCAAAGAAGGCTGCGTCATGCCGAGGCGCTCGGCGGCGCGGCGGAAATGCGCTGTCTCCTCAACCGCGAGAAGGCATTGCAGTTGCTTCAGGGTGATCATGACGGCGCCTCCAGTATTATCCATAGGGTATTTCTATCAAAATATGATTATTGATGGCCTTTTCAATAGACCGGCGCAGACCACATTCATCCCGCAGCCATCAGAGGATGACATCGATGCTAGATTACGCCGCCCCGCCGCCCGCAGGATCGTCCGCGAACCGGCGCATGGATCAAGACGAAAAACGCGTGCTCGACTTTCTCGCTTTGTGGAATGACGATTGCGCGACGCTGCGACGGGCCATTGAAGACCAGACCGACTGGGGGCCTTTCGAACTCGTTGAGATGACGCCTGCTTTTTACGACGTCTTCGGCGCGCGCCGTATTCTTTGCCGTTTCGTTTTTCATGGAGACGCCGAGACGCGCGAACCCTTTGAGCGCGATCTGCGACGTCGCCTTTCCGCCATTACGGACTGGAAAGATGCGCCGCAGGCAAAGCTGGTTGACACCCCCTGCTCGGAAAACACGTCATGAAAACCCGCAAACTCAATCAACTTCTAAAAGGCGACGCGCTTGTGGGGCTGCTTTTGATCGCCGCCGCTGCGCTCGCCATGCTGGCGAGCAATGGCGTCTGGAGCCGATTTTACGATATGTTCTTGTCGGTTCCGGCGGTGATACAGATCGGCGCGCTCTCAATCGAAAAACCGCTCCTGCTATGGATCAATGACGGGCTGATGGCCGTCTTCTTCTTTCTGGTCGGGCTAGAAGTAAAACGCGAAATCTTGCGCGGCGAACTGTCTTCTATGGACAAAGCCGCCTTGCCGATTTTCGCCGCGATTGGCGGCATGGTGGTCCCGGCGATGATTTACGTCGCCTTCAACTGGGCCGATCCCACAGCGCTCCGCGGCTGGGCCATTCCCGCCGCTACGGATATCGCTTTTGCGCTTGGTTTTCTGGCGCTGATCAGCATGGGCGCGCCGGCAAGTTTAAAAATATTCCTTCTCGCGGTCGCCATCATCGACGATCTTGGCGCAATCGCGATCATCGCTCTTTTCTATACGGCGGATCTTTCGGTTCAGATGCTCGCCTTTGCCGCCGCCGGCGTCGCCGTGCTCGCCCTCTTGAACCTGTCTGGCGTCAAACGCGCCTCGCCTTATATTCTGATCGGCGCCGTCATCTGGGCTTTTGTCTTGAAGTCCGGCGTTCACGCGACGCTTGCCGGCGTCATCACCGCCCTGATGATCCCTATGGATGGAAAGACTGCGCAGGCCCCCTCTCCGCTCAAGACCCTTGAGCATGGCCTTCACCCCTGGGTCATCTTTCTGGTGCTGCCGCTCTTCGCTTTCGCCAATGCGGGTCTTTCACTTGCAAATTTCACCACTTCCGCCCTGTTTTCGCCGATCACGCTCGGCGTCGCGCTGGGGCTTTTCATTGGCAAGCCTTTGGGCGTCCTTGCAGCCTCCTTCGCGGCCGTCAGGCTGGGGTGGGCAAAATTGCCTGACGGCGCCGACTGGCTGCACATGGCCGGACTCGCGGCCTTTACCGGCATCGGCTTCACCATGAGCCTTTTCGTCGGCGGCCTTGCTTTCTCAGATGCGGACGCCCTCAACAATGTACGCCTTGGCGTTCTTGTGGGCTCGCTTGCCTCTGGCCTTGCCGGATGTGCGCTGATCTTTGCCGCAAGAGGTCAGCGCACCACGCGCAACCATCGGTCACACCGGGCAGGCGCCCCCCGAGTTGTCGACCCTCTGTCGCGCTCTGCAGCCGAGGCTGCCTAGACGGGCCGCCCAAATGGTGCCGCGCCTGTGCGCTCCGTCACAGCGTTCCGTGCGGCCGTGCTTTATGAAGATAATGAAACTTGACGCCAGATTATGAACGCAATTTGAACCATCCGGCGCCATAAGGGTTCCCTATATGGGATGGGTAGAGACGGCAGGACAAACGCCATGGCCTCATATTCAAAAGCCATCATCAAGGACGCGATCCGGTTCGGGACTGCGCCATCAGGCGAAACCGCCCCTTGCGGCGAATATGACGTAACCTGCACTGACGGCTGCGTCGGCCTTTGCCACAGCAAGGACCAGCGCGCCTTCACCATCTCCCTCGACGCTTTTATTCAGCATCTTTACGAAGGGCGCATCGCGCTCGCCGCCTAGAACTCAAAGAGCTCTTCAGGCGCGTTTTCATCGGGCAGCGGATCGCGCGCCGGGCGCCAGCCCGTGCCGTCATTGCACGCCGCGCCCTCGCCTTCATAGCGGTCGGAATAGACATTGATCCGCTGCGTGAATTTGCGGCACAGGACCGGCTTTCTCATAGGCCCGCCCGCAAGCTCCAGCTCCGAGCCAGGGGCCTTGATCAGAAGGTCGCCGAACACATAGCCGCGCACGACGCCGTTCGCCGCGATCAGCATCCAGTTCTTGTCGCGCACACGTCCCACAACCTCGACGCCCGACCCTGACGGCAACACCTCAACCGCCTTGAAGCCGGTGCCCGGTCCGGTGCGGATATTGGAATTGCGCGTCAGCACATAAAGCCCGAGATCGGTTTCCACGATCTGCGCAAGGTCGAAATCGCCGCGCGCCGCATCGATGCGCATGGCGGGGTCGGCTTTCAGATTGGCGAGCGCGTAGACGCCCGGCGAAACGGCGCCGGTGGCGCGCCGGCCGCGCCAGTTTTGCGCCGCGCCCGTATCGACGGCGCGCAAAACGGCGCCCGAAAGCGCTTTCTGATCGGCATTGTTCAATTTGTCCGCAACGGGCGTGCCTTGCGCGAAATTAACGCTGTCGCCGGAAAAAGGATCAAGAGAGCCCATGCTTGAACACGCGCCGAGAAGCCCCGCGCCGATCGTCGTTAATGCAAACAATCGGAATGTTCGGAACCGTTCAAAGATCATCATTCGTCTCCTTTTCGCGCCGTTTCCAGCGACACATTCTTTACCTTTGTTGCACACTCTCCGCCGAATGTGGAGGGAGGAAACGTGGCGTCGGGAGCATCACGTCTGAACCAGCTTTTAGAGCTTGCGCGCGAGGGCTCGCCCGAAGCGCGCCGCGACCTGTTGCGGCAGGTGACGGACCTGTTCATGGCGCCGTCCGGCGCGCATTCCGTTGAAGCCCTCCAGCATTTCGAAGCCATCCTCGGTCAACTCGCCGGCAATGCAGATCAGGCGTTGCGGCGCGAAACCGCCGAGCGCCTCGCCGATGCGTCCAGCGCGCCGAGAGGGCTCATCACGCGGTTCGCGCATGACGACATCGCCGTCGCCGAGCCCGTTCTCAAACGCTCAACCGCGCTTGGCGAAGACGAGTTGATCGCCATCATTGCGCTGCAAAATCAGGGACACATCAACGCCATCGCCCGGCGCCGCGAGGTGCCGGCCAGCGTCGCCGACGCGATTGTCGAACATGGGCGCGAAACCGCACTGATGAGCCTCGCCAAAAATCAGGGCGCGCAGTTCAGCCCCGCCGCCATGCGCGCCATGGTGGCGAGAGCGCGCAAATCCCCCGACCTTCAGGCGCCGATGACCGGCCGCTATGACCTGCCGCCGCAGCTTTTGACGCAGCTTTATTTCTATGTCGCGTCCCCGTTGAAAAAAGAAATCCTTCATCGCTCCGACATGCTCGACCCGGCGCTTGTCGATGTCGCCGTCAAGGCGAACCGTCACCGGCTGATGGAGGAACTTTCCGGCGAGCCGGCGGAGACGCAGGAATTCATCAGCGACGCCGTGCAGATGAACGCCGTCCATGAAACCCTGTTGAAAAGACTGATTGTCGAAAAACGCCGCCGGGAGTTTCAATTCGCCTTCGCCCATTTTATCGGCGTTGACCTGTCGAGCGGACTGGCGATCCTCAGTGACGCGAGTTTCGAGGCGCTCGCCATCGCCTGCCGCACCGCCGGGGTCGAACGCCAGAATTTCGCGCGCATCGTTATGGCGTCCCGCAAAAAAGGCGAAGATGAAGCTAGGGCGCTGCGCATTCTCGATCTTTACGAAAAAGTCCCGGCGGATGCCGCGGAGCGCATCATGCGCTTCTGGCGCATGCGCACCGAAGCGGCGGCGGGCGCCGCGCGTCTCGCGCGCTTTATCGACGATGATGAAGATGACGGGCCGCTGACGCTGACCGACGGCAAGCGCTAACTAATCGAGAAACGTCCGCCCATCGCGATCCTCGATTTCGACGATCCAAAGATCGGGATCGATCGACGTTTCCTTTTCGAGCCAGCGGTCGATTTTCGCTTCAATGCCGTCGGACGCCTCGTCTTCAAACGGCTCGCGCCAGATCATCGCGCCGTCGAGATCGCGGCTTTGAATGAACAGCTTCACCGCGCCCGGTCCCTGATAGAGTTTCACGGCCACTGCCCCCGCGTCGGCGTCGCCGCGTCTGACGATCGTCGCGAAAGCGCCGGCGCTATGGGCGCGGCGGACTTGTGCGGACACACGGATTTCGGTTTTGACGCGCGGTTCGGTCATGGCGTCGAAACTCGCGCGCGGCGCCGGCGCCGTCAAGCGGCGTTGCCGAGCCTCACGCCGCCGCGCGGGTTTTGAGCGTTCTCAAAATCACCGCTTTCAAGGCTTCGGCGCGGAGCGGTTTGGTGATGAATTCGTTCATGCCGGCGGCGAGCATGGCTTCGCGTTCGCCGGGCATGGCGTCAGCGGTGACGGCGACAATCGGAATCTGCGCCATGGGTCCGTCCATCTTGCGGATCGCCTGCGCCGTCTCCATGCCGCTCATGCCGGGCATGTGCTTGTCCATGAGCACGATGTCATAATCGCGCGATGCGAGCCGTTCAAGGCAGGCCGGGCCGTCATGGGCGAAGTCCGCGTCCACGCCCCAGGCTTTGAGGAATTCGCTGACCACAAGCCGGTTCACTTCGTTGTCTTCGGCCACGAGAACACGCAAGCCCGTCAAATTGTCGGCGGCGTCATAGACGTCATCAACGGCTGCGTCATCGTCCTCCGCCTCATTGACCTTGAGCGATAACAGGAATGTCGAGCCCGCAGGCCCCGTGCGTTCAACGCCGATGGAGCCGCCCATCAACTGCGCCAGCATGCGGCAGATGGGAAGCCCGAGACCGGTGCCGCCGAATTGCCGCGACGTGCCGCGCTCGCCCTGTTCGAATTTGTCAAAAATCTGGGCGACCTGACCGTCAGGAATCCCCTTGCCCGTATCGGTGACGCGGAACTCCAGCGCATAGCGCCCGCCGCCGCGATTGACGCCGTGAAGATGCAGACTCACCTGACCTTCGGTCGTGAATTTCACGGCGTTGGACATGAGGTTTTGTAAAATCTGACGCAAACGCAGATCGTCAATCAGCGCCGAAACCGGGATTTCACCGGTGACATTCGCGCTCACCAGGAGGCCTTTCGCAGCGCCGTTTTCGCGCCAATTATCCGTGACGAAGCGCACAAGGTCGCGCAGATCCGTCGGCCGCGCTTCGATGGCGAGTTTGCCGGCCTCAATCTTGGAGAGGTCGAGAAGATCGTTGAGAATGAGGAGCAACGACTCGCCCGACTGCCGGATCGTATCGGTAATGCGGCGTTCATGGGCCGGCAGCGATCCGGCGAGAAGCGCATCGGTCAATCCGATGACGCCGTTTAGCGGCGTTCGAAGTTCGTGACTCATAGTGGCGAGGAATTCCGACTTCACCGCCTCGGCGCTTTTGGCGCGCCGGACATTCTCCCGCATCACCTCAAGCATGGCGTAAAGCCCTTCTGTGATGAGAACGGCGATGCCGGTTGAGATGAAGACGGCGAAAATACCTTGCGCAAATCGGTTGGTTTCGCGCGTGTAGTCATAAGGCGCCATGGCCGCCGGATGGCTGAGAGAAACCCAGTAGAGAAAGCAAAAGGTCATGACGGTCGCAGCGCAGGTCCATAAAGCGACGCGCCGGCCCGCCATATAACCGGTCATCACCGGGCCGAGCGCCAGAAACGGCACCACCGCGGAATTGATCCCGGCGTGATCCGGCACGGCTGAGGAAAGGACGGCGCCAATCATCAGCAAGGCGTAAAAAACCGCATAAAAAACTTCGTTCTTGTACCAGCGCACAAGCTGCATCGACGTGAGAACGGTCAGGATGGCGATGGATACGATCGTGTGGTCATAGGTCCAGCGGCCATAGCTAACCCACATGATGACCATGTTGCAGATCTGGGTGACAACGACCATCAGGCCGATAATCCAGACGGCGCGCATCCGCGCCGCAAGGACCTGACTGCCAATGTCCGGAATGCGCAAAAAGCGCTCGTAAGCGTCGACCCAACTCTTCATGCTCAGACTACGTCTCCCCGCCATGAATGGCGGTCTAAATTAGCCTGCGCAGTGTTAAAAAATGAATGAATGCCGCAATGCGCAACGCAAAAAGCAGTGCGCCTGTTAAGGCCCCAGAAAGGAAGTTTAAGCGGGCGTTAAAGTCCGTCAGGCGGCGCTGCGGCCGTTTTTCGGATTGGTGCGTTCTTTACGGAATTGCGCGACGCGATCGAGCTGGCTTTGGATGTCGCTGGAAACGGCAAGCCCCGCCCCCGCCATCTCGCCGAGACTTTTGGCCACCGGCAGTCTCAAGCTGGCGGTCGTGCCTTCACCCGGCGCGGAGGCAAGATCGAGTGCGCCGCCATGAAGCTTCGCCAGCGAAAAGGCGAGCGACAGGCCGAGCCCGGCGCCCGGCGTTCCGCGCACGCCGCTTTTGTGCAGTCCCGTGAACCGCTCGCCGCCAAGACGCGCCAGCGCCATCTGGCTCATCCCGACGCCGGTGTCGGAAACTTCAAACAGGATCGTCCGGTCTCTCTCCTTGACGCTGAGCGCAATCTCGCCTGCGGCGGTGAACTTCACGGCGTTGGTGAGAAGATTGATGAGGATCTGTTTGACAGCGCGGGCGTCAAGCATGGTTTCGGATAGGCCCGGCGCAATATCGACACGCAGGGCGAGCCCCGCCTTTTCCGCCTCGCCGCGCACCATCTCGGCGCACTCGCGGGCGAGTGCGCCTGGCTCGGCCAGCGCCGGCGTCAGCTTGTAGCGGCCGGCGTCAAGTTTCGCCCGGTCGAGGATCGAGGCGATGAGATCGGCGAGATGGCCGCCGGAAGATTTAATGTGCCCCACATATTCGCGGTATTTGTCATGGCCGAGCGGCCCGAAGGATTCCTCCTTCATGGCGTCGGCGAAACCGAGAATCGCGTTGAGGGGCGTTTTCAGCTCATGGCCGAGATCGGCGAGCAGCTCCGGCGAGACCCCCGCCTCTGATTTCGCCTCTGATTCCTCTCCGGCGGCAGGCGCCGATGCGGCGAGCCCGCCGCGCACAGCGGCAAGCTCAGGCCCGCGCTCGCGGATCAGGATATTGATTCGCTCATGGTCGCGGACGAGATGCAGCTCCACAAACTGCGCCGGCCCGCCGGGGCGGGTGAAGCGCATGGAGACGCGTCCGGCAGCGGCCCCCTTCGGCGCTGCAGCGGCCTTGCCAAGGGCGTCTTTCAGGGCCGCCCGGTCTTCACGGGCGACAAAATCAACGAGCGAGCGGCCGTCAAGGCCGCCTTCCGCGGCGATCAGGTCTTCCGCCCCGTCCGTGGCGGCGAGGATTTCCCCATCCCAGGCCACGGCCAGCACAGGATCGCCCGGGCCCGAACGCCATTGAGGGGGCCGGCGGGTGGATCCGAACAGGGCTGACAGGCTGAACGCCATGGGCTTCCCGGGTTGATAGACGCCGCAAGACCGCGGCGGCGATTCGTTAACGCCCCTTCACCATGCGTCAGGCAGCGTTAACAAATGATAAATCGGAAAAGTAGCGAAACTATTAGGGTTCCGGGCCGAAACAGCCCTTTTTCCCGTCCGAGGATTAAAATTTAAGTTAAGGCGCGAAGACCGGTCGAATTTGATAATAATTCAGCTAGGATGATGAGCGCTGTCTTAAATTTTGGGGCGATACGGTGACGGCCGCGTGTAAAGACCGTCATTTGGGAGAACTACTCTATGTCGCGTAAACGTAACGGGATGCGAAAAAACAACCGCGCCCGGCGTGGGGGATTACGTCCTCATCTGGCCCTTGCGGGCCTCGCCGCCGGGCTCGCCGTCACCACGGTGTCGGCCGATACGCTGGCTCAGCCGAAAGACAACGCTCTTGAGCGTCAGGCCGCCAGCTATATTCAATTTCGCGAGGATGTCGCCGCGCTCGAAGCGATGCCCTTCAATAATGCGGAAGTGACCCGCGAGGCGCATCGCCGCCTCGCCGCGCATGATTCCGAATCGCTCGCTGCGGGCTGGGTCGCTTATGCGGCGCTGGTCGCGGCGGACCAGCCCGGCTTCGTCGAGGCGGTCGAAAAAGAGATCAAGAAAAAACCGAACCGGCGCAAAGGCGAACTTGGCGGCGCCGACGGGCTCTTGTCCCATGTGGCGCAGGACCCCGCCTATTTGCGCAAACTGTCCGGCGCCGATGAGGCCGTGAAGGCGATTCTCGCCATGACCGTACAGGACGGCGCCCGCATCACCGAGCTTGGCGAAGCGTTCAAGGCGCAAGCCTACGCCATGCAGAAAACAAGCTGGGGCAAGCAGAAAATCGGCCCGAGCCAGAAGCGCCTCGATGAAGCGGCAAGCTATGGCCGCAGACGCGGCGCGCCGGCGGCGCCCGTGCTCGCCCGCGCTGAAAACAATGGCGTTGTCGCCCCGTCGCTGGCGAGCGCCCGCGAAGAATGGGCCGCCGACTGGGGCGCTGGCGCAGACCAGGGCAAGATGACCGAGAAAAACGCGGAAGTCGTGATCGACCGCATCCTCAATCTCGCTGCGCGTTATTCCACCGACAAGCTGAACCCGAAAATCGTCGAGGTTTATGCGCAAAACACAAAATCAGAGCGTTGCCTTTCCATGGCCAAGCTGACGCTCGACCAGTGCATCGCCGCAACTCGGACGCCCTATGAAGAAGCGTTCTGCCTGGGCGAACACGGGCTGAAAGACATCGCCACCTGCACCGGCTGGGTCGCCGGCGCCGGAGCGAGCTAATCGCAAGTTGGTCCGTAAACGGAGCTTGCATCGCTGAACCTGAAAAGGCCGCCCTCCGGGGCGGCCTTTTTTAAAGCCGAAAATTCAGCCGCCATTCCCCATACGAGCCAGCAATTTCCCCATTTTTGATCTCTCCGGCCGAATAGGCTATTGTGCAGCGCACACAGGCGAACTTTCGCCTCAGTGAGGCGTTTTTCGAACGCCGCACGCCACCTTGGAAAGAACAATGGGCCGCCTCATCGCCATCTCGAACCGGACCGCCGTTGATCCGAAAGCGCGGGCCGGCGGGCTTGCCGTCGCCGTCTGGGAATCGCTGAAAGCCACCGGCGGGGTGTGGTTCGGCTGGAGCGGCGAGATCACCGAGAGCGAGCATCGCGTGCTTCACGCCCATCATGATGACGGCGTTGAATTCCTGCTCACAGACCTGACCCGCGAAGAACATGACGGCTATTATCTCAATTACGCAAACCGCGTGATCTGGCCGGTGTTTCATTACCGCATCGACCTCGCCTCTTTTGACCGTGACGCTTTCACCATTTACGCCGCCGTCAATCAGCGCATCGCGCGCCAGATTGCGCCGCGTCTTCACGCTGACGATGTCGTGTGGGTGCATGATTATCATTTCATGCTCATGGCCGATTCCCTGCGTCATACGGGCTGGGAAGGGCCGACCGGTTTCTTCCTGCATATTCCGTTTCCGGCGCCGGAAGTGTTTCGCGCCCTGCCCGAACACCACTGGATTGCGCGCGCGCTTTGCGCTTATGACGTGATCGGCTTTCAGGCGGAACGCGACCGTTACAACTTCGTGCAATATCTGATTGACGATTGCGGCGGCGAAGATCTTGGCGATGGCCGCGTCAAAGCCTTCGACCAGACCATTATCGTCAAGGCCTATCCCATCGGCATCGACGCGGAAGGCTTTCGCGAGGCGAGCCGCAGCGAACTCGCCGACGAAGCGGCCGAACGCATTGGCCGTTTTCTCGGCGGCGACCGCGAGCTTGTGATCGGCGTTGACCGCATGGATTACTCAAAAGGCCTTCCTGAACGTTTCGAAGCGGTGGGCCGCCTGTTCGACAACTTCCCGGACACCCGGGGAAAAGTGTCCGTGACACAGATCACACCGCCATCGCGTTCGAAGGTGGAAGAATATCAGGAGCTCAGGATCGAGCTGGATGGGCTCGCCGGCCGCATCAATGGCGATTATGGCGATCTCGACTGGATTCCCCTGCGCTATCTCGCCCGTTCTTATCAGCGCGAGGAGCTTGCGGGGCTTTTCCGCATCGCCCGCGTCGGTCTTGTCACGCCGTTGCGCGACGGCATGAACCTTGTCTGCAAGGAGTTCGTCATGGCGCAGGACGAGGACGATCCCGGCGTTCTCATTCTGTCAGAATTCGCCGGCGCCGCCGAACAATTGCAATCCGCCCTGATCGTCAATCCTCACGATACGGACAATGTGGCCGAAGCGATCCATACGGCGCTCACCATGCCGCTGGAAGAACGCCAGAGCCGCTGGCGGCGATTGCGCGATACAACCATGGAGCAGGATATCAGCTGGTGGCGTGAAAAGTTTCTGAGCGATCTGTCGCCGGATGGGCTGAATTAAGCCGCTGTTGGTCTTTTCCTTACATTTTGATGGTCTCCTGCCTTACATGATTTTGCCTCCGCCGCCCTCGCCCTTACCCGGCGCCGCATTGTTTCTCGACTTCGACGGCACCCTGGCGCCGCTACAGGCCGATCCCGACGCCGTCATCCTGCCCGAAGGCGGCGCTGAAACCTTGCGCGCGCTGGCGGCGAAACTCGGCGGCGCTCTGGCGGTGCTGAGCGGGCGCGACATCCGCGATCTGGCCAGGCGCATTCCGGACGATCTGTGGCGCGCCGGCGGGCACGGGCTTGAAATCTGCGCACCTGACCAAAGGCCGGAGGAACACCCCAATGCGGCGCCGCCGGCGCTCATGGACGCCATGACCCTTCTCGCCGCCGGCGTCCAAGGCGCGCGTTTGGAAGCGAAGGGCGAAGTGCTGGCGCTGCATTATCGCGCCGCGCCGGAGTCCGGCGATGTTCTTGAAACCGCCATGAAAAAAATTATCGCCGGCGTTGACGGCTATATCCTGCAACCGGGCAAAATGGTGCTGGAAGCAAAACCCGCCCACGCCAATAAAGGCCTCACGCTGATGCGCTTTCTCGAAAGGCGGCCTTTTGAGGGACTGTCGCCGGTCATGGTCGGCGACGACGCAACCGATGAAGACGCCATGGCGGAGGCGATCGCGGCGGGCGGATATGGCGTGAAAGTTGGCCCGGGAGAGACTCACGCCGCCTACGGGCTTAAAAGCCCGGCGGATGTATGGCGATGGCTGGAGGCGGCGGCGCAATGACGGAAGAAAATGCGATCGAAAAACCCGATCTCGATCTCGGCATTGTCGGCAACGGCACCATTGCGGCGCTGATCGACAAGGAAGGCAGCGTCGTGTGGATGTGCCTGCCGCGCCTTGACGGCGAACCCGTGCTCAACAAGCTGGTGGGCGGCGACGGCGCGTTCGACATCAAAATCTCGGGCCAGTGCAAGACGCGCCAGCGCTATCTGAAAAACACCGCCGTCATCGAAACCATTCTTGAAGCCGACGACGGCTCGGCGATTGCGATCACCGATTTTGCGCCGCGCTTTTTCGACAAGGGCCGCACCTTCCGGCCCGCCTCCATCGTCCGGCGCATCCGCCCTCTCGCCGGTATGCCGAAAATCTCCGTCGCGCTGCATGCGCAAACGGATCGCGGCGCCACGGAGATCGCGCCGGTGCGCGGCGTTTCCCATATCCGCTACAAGAACGATCATGCCGGCTTTCGCGTCACGACAGACGCACCCGTCTCCTACGTCATCGCCGAACGTGAATTCGTCCTCGACCGCGAGATCAATTTCATTCTGGGGCCGGACGAATCCCTTTCCGACAATCCGGCGGTGATCGCCGCCGAATGGGAGAAGCGCACGGTCGAAGGCTGGCGCGCATGGTCGCGCCGCCTCGCCGCCCCACCGGTCTGGCAGGAGGCGGTGATCCGCGCGGCGATCACGCTGAAGCTTTGCGTTTATGAAGAAACCGGCGGCATCGTCGCGGCGCTGACAACGTCGATCCCGGAACATGGCGGCTCGGAACGCAACTGGGACTATCGTTTCTGCTGGCTGCGCGACGCCTATTTCACGGTGAACGCGCTGAACCGCCTGTCAGCGGTCGGCACGCTCGAACACTACCTCGCCTATTTGCGCAACACCGTGGCGCACACCAAGGGCGGCCATATCCAGCCCGTCTACGGCATCTCGCTTGAAGAAGATCTGAAAGAAGAGATCGCGGCTGACCTCAAAGGCTATCGCGGCATGGGGCCGGTGCGTTTCGGCAATCAGGCGGCCGAACACATCCAGCATGACGTCTATGGCCATGTGGTTCTCGGCGCGAGCCAAGCGTTTTTCGACGAGCGGCTTTTGGCGCAGGCGGGCGAGCTTGAATTCGAACAGTTCGAACTTGTGGGCGAGCGCGCTTACGCCGTTTACAACACACCCGACGCCGGCATCTGGGAATATCGCGGCCGCGCCGATGTGCACACATCTTCAGCGATCATGTGCTGGGCCGCCTGCGACCGGCTTTCGCGCATCGCCGATCACCTCGGCCGCGACGACCGCGCCGCCTATTGGCGCGGACGCGCAGACGCCATGCATGCGGTCATTTTAAAAGAAGCCTGGAATGAAAAACGCCAGGCCTTCACCGGCGCCTTTGGCGGCGAAGACCTCGACGCCTCGGTCCTTCTCATGGCCGAGATCGGCTTCATCGACCCGGCGGACCCGCGCTATGTGGCGACGGTGGAGCGCATCGACGACGAATTGCGCGAGGGCTATCACGTCTACCGCTATCGCGCCGAAGACGATTTCGGAAAGCCGCAGACGGCGTTCACCGCCTGCACCTTCTGGCATATCGACGCCCTCGCCCGCATCGGCCGCAAGGACGAAGCGCGCGCCATGTTTGAAGATGTGCTCGCCCACCGCAATCATCTCGGCATTCTTTCCGAAGACATCGACGTTGCGAAAGGCGAACTCTGGGGCAACTTCCCGCAGACTTATTCCATGGCCGGCATCATCAACGCCGCCGCGCGCCTGTCCCCGCGCTGGGAAGACGTGGTTTAGTCGGGCCCGCCGTCCTGGCTCCAGAAGTCTTCAACATGATCAAGGTCCCAGACCCATTCGCGGGCCTCGATCAGTTTGCCGTCATCAAAGACGAGCATCAGGCAAGTCGGGTTGTCGAGATGCTTGCCGCCGCGTTCGGCGCGGCCGATAAAATGCAGAAAGGCGCGGGCGTCATCGCCGGCGAGCGCAACCCGCTCGGACTGAAACGTCCCGCCGGTCAGCTCCATCACCTTAAACAGAAACGCAAAGATCGCTTCGCGTCCCTGATGGTCGCCCGCAAGGGCGCCGCGCTTTCCCGGAAAGCGCCAGACCGCATCCTCTGCAATCATGGCGGATGCGGCGGCGACGTCACGCCGCGAAAACGCATCGAACAGCTTTTCGGTGAGCGCCGCGGCGTTCATGGCGCGCCGGTCAGCCCGGCTTTTTCATGGTGACGATCTGTACGGACGTTTTTTCACCGCCGTCCATCAGGATGTAGTTCGTCAGGCGCCCGTCTTTTTCAAATCCGAGACGGCTCATCTGCGGCGTCGGATTGTCCGCTGCGGTTTCGCTCCATCCGGCGGCGGCCATATCACGCTGCACCGTCTCGGCGATCGCTGCGATGCTGCTTTCGCTCATCGCCTGAACCATAAACCCGCCCTGCTGACCCGGCGTCGCGCTCGTCGAGATAATCGACCAGCCGCCATTCACCGGCACGTCAGAAGGAAAGCCGTCCGGCAAATCGAGATTGCTTCCAACGGTTGCGCCGAGCCCGTTATTGACGCGCACGCTCTCAACCTCGCCCTTGTCATCAAGCTCCACATCGGCGTCGATCCCGTGTTTGGCGGCTTCCGCCTCCATCTTTTTCTCACGGGCTTCCTCGCCACCGCCGCACGCCGTCAGCAACGCCGCCGCGCCGAGCACAGCAAAAATGGTGTTTGTTTTCATGACATCCCCCTTGTTGGCCGCCTTGTCAGCGGAGCATTTTCACCGGCGAGCGTAACGGCGCCCGCCGTAAGTGGCAAACACCGGTTGCGGCTCGCCGTGTGAGGCCCTATCTCCCGCCCATGGCAAGTTTTGACGACATTGCGGGCGATTTCGCTTTTCTCGACGAGTGGGACGACCGCTACAAATATCTGATCGATCTCGGCCGCAATCTGGAGCCCTATCCGGAAGCGGTGCGCGATGAAGATCACAAAGTGCGCGGCTGCGCGAGCCAGGTGTGGCTGTTGGCGGAGCGCGACGGCCAGGCGATCACGCTGAAAGGCGACAGCGACGCCCATATCGTCAAGGGACTCGTCGCGTTGCTGATCGCGCTTTATTCCGGCAAGTCCGCTGAGGATATTCTCGCCATCGATCCGGAAGCCGCGCTCGCGCCCTTTGACCTCAAAGATCACCTGACGCCGCAGCGCTCCAACGGGCTCTACTCCATGATCAAGCGCATCCGCGCAATTGCGGAAGGCGCTCAGGCGGAATAGCCGATCTGTTTTTGTTCAAGCGCGCCGCGCCTGAACAATCCGTCGCGTTCCGCCTTGCGAATGCGGTCGCGCAACAGCCGCTCCATATAGTTGAGCTGTATTTCGTGGATCGGGCTGTCGCGGCTGTCCTCGATATTGATGCAGGCGTGGCTGACGGTTGAGCGGTCGCGATTGAACTCTGCGGCGACCTCATTGAGCGATAACTGCCCCACCACATGCGCCAGATACATCGCCGTCTGTCGCGCCCGGGCGAGCGCGGCGCCGCGCCGTTCGGCCGTCATCAGCGCCGCATGGGGCAGTCCATAGGCCTCACAAACGACCTCCTTCGCCATGCGCGCCACAAGCCTGACAGCAAGTTGAGAAAAACGATCCGATGTCTTCGGCATTGATCCTCCCATAACGGGTCCATGCGCAAGAAACGGGCCCATTTCGGCAAACGATAAGGGACGACGAGAAGACGAGGATGCGGCGCGCACGCATTAGGACATGCGCGTTCAATCAGAACGATTATTGCGACTGCGAAAGACTTTAGGCGAGGAAAGACAGGACGAGCACAAGCACCAGCAAAACCGCGGTCCACAGCGCCATGAAACCAATCGGCCATGACCGCGCCATCTGTCCTTCCGGTCCGTGCACGGTGTAAATGCGTTCCATCAAGACTTGTATGCGGCCGGAGAAAATCCCCCATAGGGCGATCCATGTTGCGCGCGACGCACCAGTGACCCATCCCAAAAGCGCGCGGCCGGGCACACGCCAGAACCAATCCGTATCAAGATTGGTCGACGGCACTTCCGCCGGATACCATTTCAGGAGAATAAGGACCGCAAAAGCGAGCACCGCCCAGAGCAGAAGCTGTAGCTGCTCCACAAGGTGATAGGCTGTGTAGGGATGATAATCGGCGATCGCCGCCTGATCCGGCATCAGCGCATAAAGCGGCTCCGGATAGACGCCGAGACCGATGCACATCGCCGCCGCCGCGCCCATAGCGATCATCATGCCGAGCGGCGCATCCTTGGGCCGTTTGCCTGAATCATGGGCGAAGAAGGTGAAATAGGGGATCTTGATGCCCGCATGTTCGAGAACGCCGGCGGAGGCGAACAGCAGCGTCAGCCAGATCCAGAACATGTGCCCCTCGCCCGCCGCATCGATGATGAGGCCCTTGGTGACGAAGCCGAGCGTGCCGGGGAACGCGGAAATCGACAGGGCGCCGACAATGCAGAGCCCCATGGTGATCGGCATGGTCTTGTAAAGCCCGCCAAGCTCCGTCGCCTTTGACGTGCCGGTCCGGTACATGGCCGCGCCCAGCGCCATGAAGAGAAGCCCTTCGAAGATGATATTGCCGAAGGCGTAGCCGGCGGCGCCGTTGATCGCGCCGAAGCCGATGGCGACCACCATGAATCCCACCTGGTTGTTGATGGAATAGGTGAGAACTTTTCTGAGGTCATTTTCGATGAGCGCGAAGAAGATCGGGAAGATCGTCATCACCGCGCCGATATAGACAAGCTCGATCGTGCCGGGGAACGCGCGCGCCAGCGAATAAACCGCAAGTTTGGTGGTGAAGATCGACAGGATGATCGCGCCGGTAATGGTGGATTTCGGATAGGCGTCCTGCACCCAGTTATGAAGCAGCGGAAACGCCGACTTGATGCCGAAAGCGAGGAACATCACGAGCGCGGAAAATTTAATCGCGCCATTGGCGTCGCGCAGGCCGATAAAGTCAAAAGCGAGCGAGCCCGTTTCGCGATAGGTCAGCACAATGCCGCCGAGGAGCAAGACGCCAGACAGAATCTGGATCGCAAGATAGCGCATGCCTGAGAGACAGGTGACGCGCGTGCCCGGCGCCCAGACGAGGAAGACGGAGGTGATCGCCGCCATCTCCCACCAGAAAAAGAGCGTGATGAGATCGCCCGCCAAGACGCCGCCAAGCGCCGCCGCCGGATAGGCGAGCGTTGCATAATTCTGCGCCCGGTCACGCTGGCCCCATGCGTAGACGACGTTGAGTGCGATAGCGATGTGGAACACCACCGCGAAAATCCGCGACAAGGGGTCGACGCGCACGGTGGTCAGCGTCTCCCCGAAAACGGAAAGCGCGCCATAATCGCCAAGGCCGAGCATGGAAAGCTTGATCGCCGAAAAGGCGGTGACGAGCAGCATCCAAACGCCCGCGAGATGACGCGGCAGCGCCAGCAACACGAAAGCGCCGACCGTCAGAATGACCGCAGGGTTCGCCAGCAAGGCCTGGAAGAGCGCCGTCATCTATTCACGCTCCTCATAATAGCCTTCCTTGCGGCCCACGAGCTTGCGCAAGTGCTGGCCGGCGAGGACGATGAACATGAAAGCGGCGAAGCCCCAGACCGCGAAAAAGACACCCCAGCCTTCAACTTCGAAATGTGGGTGGTCTTTCTGCCAGGCGGGAACGAAACCGGCGATAGCGGCGGTGATGGAGGCGAGGATCAACAAGCCCAGAAACCCGTTGCGGAAAGACTTCTTGTCGGCCCAGCCTTCGTCGCCGTGATTGTGGTGGTCGCTGCTCATATTCGGCTCCACTCTAAAAATTGACTGCGCGCATGACGAGAAAAATCACAAAACTCAAAACCAAATAGATCGCCAAGGATGCAGCAATTCCAATTCTAGGCCCGCAGATCGCCGCCCATGCAAACCCGCCAACAATCAAGAACAGAGGAAAAACGAAAACAAATGGGAATGATTGTTTGAGATTCTGAAAAAAATGATCGGCATGAGCTTCAAGGACATATCCAGTGAACCCCGTAGAAACTGACGTTATTATCAGTTTTGCCGGAGGGCTTATGGTTGCGAAAAACTGTTCCAGAGTGTTTTTCATGCTTTGCCCCCATCCCCGGCTTCGCCGGTACTTCCCCCGTAAACGGGGGAAGAGGGAGCTTGCCTGAAGCTCGATGCTTCTCCTCCCCCGCCTGCGGGGGAGGTGTCCGCGAAGCGGACGGAGGGGGTGTTCAGAAAAAAACTCATCACTGCCCCCCGATCAGCGGCGAGAGATAATTATAAAGCGGGTCTGCAAAGAAGAAGAGCAGGAACGCGCCCGCAGCGGTGAAAAGCGGCGGCGCAACGCAGAGGATCGGCGCTTCTTTCAGCGCGCCCCATTTGATCCCCTCGCCTTCCGTGCCTTGCGGTTTTGCGCCCTCTTCGGCGGGCTTCATGTAGAACGCCTGCACCGGGATGGACAAAAGATAGATCACATTGAGGATCGACGAGATCATGAGGACCGCGATGATCGCAAGCTGTCCGGCGTCGGCGGCGCCCAGCATCAAAAAGAATTTCGGCCATGACCCGGCCATGGGCGGCAGACCGATGATCGACATCGCGCCGAGAAAGAACGCGCCGAAGGTGAACGGCATCACCCGCCCCATCCCGCGCATTTCCGAGACCAGCGATTTGTGATGCGCGACGTAAATGGCGCCTGCGCACATGAAGAGGGTCATCTTGCCGAGCGCATGGGCCGCAATCTGCATCGCCCCGCCCATGACGCCCATGGAGGTCGCGAGCATGGCGCCGAGCGTCACATAAGAAAGCTGCGACACCGTGGAATAGGCGAGCCGCGCTTTCAAGTTGTCCTTGTGCATGGCGATGGCCGAGGCCAGCAGGATTGAGCCCGCCGCCACCCACATGAAGGGCGTTGACGCGCCGGTGTCGCGCAAAAAGTCGATGCCGAACACATAGACGGCGACCTTGAGGATCGAGAAGACGCCCGCCTTCACCACCGCAACGGCGTGGAGGAACGCCGAGACCGGCGTCGGCGCCACCATGGCGTTGGGCAGCCACGGATGCGCGGGCATCAGCGCCGCCTTGCCGATGCCGAAGGCGTAAAGACCGAGGAGCACGCCGGCGATGGGCCCCACAGCCTCCGCATGGGCGGCCATGATGCCGCCATCGGTGAATTCGGTCGTGCCGGTGATGGCGTAGGTCCAGACAATCGCAGGCAACAAGAGGCCAATCGATGTCGCCATCAGAACGCCGAGATAGATGCGCCCGCCATTGCGCGCTTTTTCATCGCCATAATGGGTGACCAGCGGAAATGTGGAGAGCGTCAGCACTTCATAGAAAATGAACAGCGTGAAGAGGTTCGCCGCATAGGCGACGCCCATGGCCGCGGAAATCGCCACCGCGAAAGACATGAAGAACCGCGTCTGGTGGCCTTCATTGTGACCGCGCATATAGCCGATGGAATAAATCGAATTGACGACCCATAGCCCCGAGGCGATGACGCCGAACATGGCGCCTAAGGGCTCGGCCTTGAAGGCGATGGGCAACCCGTCGATCACTTCGAACAGGATGTAACCGGGCTGCGCGCCCTCGCCCACCGCGCCGAAAATAATCAGCGCCAGCACCAGCAGGATCGCGCCGGTGATCAGCGTCGCCGCCTCGCGCAAATTGGGTTGCTTGTCGAGAAGCCAGATCGCGAGACAGCCGACAAGCGGCAGCGCGAGGGAAAGAGGAATCGCCAGCGCGGGAGAAATCATGGCGCGCCTCCCGCCGCCATCATCAGCGCTTCAGCGGCGCGGGTCGCGATGTCGCCCGTCAGGTCGGTCCGGACGCCGAAATAGATATTGGCGGCGACCAGAATCCACATCGGAACCAGCATGGAGAGCGGCGCCTCTTCTTTCGGCATGGCGTATTTGCCTTCCTCGGCAGGTTCGCGCAGCAGCATCACTTCCGCGACGCGGCCCACATAGGCAAGCGCGATCAGCGAAGACGCCACGATCAAAAAGCCTGCATACCAGTGACCGGCGGCGAAGGCGGCCTCAAGCAGGTACCATTTGGAAATGAAGCCGACGGTGAGCGGCACGCCGATCAGCGACAGGCCAGAGATCAGAAACGCCCAGGTGGTGACCGGCATCCGCTTCGACAGCCCGGCGAAAGCGTGGATCGAATGAGACCCGGCGCGCAACACGACGCAGGCGACCGCCATGAACAAGGCGCCCTTCATCAGCGCGTGGTTGAAGATGTGAACGAGGCTCGCGGTGAGGCCCTCAACCGTCGCAAAGGAAAGCCCCAGCAGCATGTAACCGATCTGCGCCACGGAAGAATAAGCGAGCATCCGCTTCACGTCTTCCTGGAAAAGCGCCACGAAAGACGCGCCGAACATGCCGATCAGCCCCAGCGGCAACAGCACATAGGTGAAGGCCGCGCCGATAAACGCGAAGTCGAAATTAAACACCGAAAAGAAGAAGCGGATGATGACATAGACCGCCACTTTGGTGGCCGTCGCGGCGACAAACGCCGTCACCGCCGAAGGCGCATAGGTGTATGCGTTGGGCAACCACAGATGCATGGGGAACATGGCGAGCTTCAGCCCCATGCCCACCAGGATAAAGGCGAAGCCCGCTTCAACCATGCGGTTATTCTGGCCGATGAGCTGTTGCGACAGGTCCGCCATGTTGAGCGTGCCGGTCGCATGATACAAAAGCCCGATGCCAATCACGAAAAAGGTCGCGCCGATCGTCCCCATGACCAGATAGTTAAACGCCGCGGTGAGCGCCCGCCGGTCGCGCCGCGCGCCCATGGCGATCAGCGCATAAGTCGAGAGCGACGAGATTTCGAGAAAGACAAAGACGTTGAACGCGTCGCCGGTGATGGTGACGCCGAGAAGACCCGTCATGCAGATCAGCATGGCGCCGTAGAATAGCGGCGTCTGGCGCTCGTCCACTTCCAGTTGCACGGAGCGATACGCAAAAGGCATGACGATGGCGGCGATGCCCGAGACCAGCAACAAGACCAGCGCATTCGCCAGATCGATGCGATATTCAATGCCGATCGGCGGCGCCCAGTCGCCGAGGTGATAGGAAATCGGCCCCGACATATCGACTTCGCGGAACAGTGCGATGCAGGCGGCGAAGGTCAGCCAGGAAAAAAGGCACGCCCATAAATGGACCGGCCGCCCCTTCGGCAACAAAAGCGTCACCGGCGCCGCCATGATCGGCATGATGATCGGCAGAACGGGAAGTTGCGAGACGATGCTCATTACGCTGCGCTCCCCGCCGCTTGTTGCGCGCGGGCGCCGGCCTGATGGCCGAATTCGGCGATGTCATCCGCCGCTTCAAGCTCGTCTTCTTCAATTGTGCCATAGGCTTCGCGGATGCGCACGGCGAGCGCCAGGCCCACAGCGGTCGTCGCAACGCCAACGACAATGGCGGTGAGGATCAGAACATGGGGCAGCGGGTTCGTATAAACGATGGCTTCAACGGCGCCATGGGCGGCTTCGGCGGCGGAATGGGCCGCGTCGCCGGCCGCGCCGTGCAATCCATCCGGCGCGAACTCAAGGCCGCCATGCGCCGGCGTCGGCGGCGTCTTGTCGACATGTGAAAGCGTGTTCGCGACCTTGTCGCCGGCTTCAGGCAGATCATGGAGTGAAGCGCCCTCTTCCGGCGCCGGCGCCGATTTCATCGCTTCTTTCAGATCATTGCCATGGTCGAGGGCGGCATTGTCGATTTTCGAATGCAGCGTTTCCTTGAGGCCGTTTTCAGCATCAAGCGCCGAATTGTCGATCTTTGAATGCGCGCCTTCCGCGGTGACGTGGGCGGGGGCGTGGGCGCCCGCATCCGCGCCTGCGTCATGCCCCTCTTCGGGCCCGTGATGGGCGGCGGCGTCGAGTTCATCGCCCATATAGATTGGCGCTGTGCCGCCGAAAATCTTGCCGATGGAAATGTAGTAGATGAAGACGGAGGTTTGAAAGATATTGAGGCCGACAATCTTTTTCACGAGATTGCCGCGCGCAAAGACGATGTACAAGCCGATCATCATCAACAGGATGAAGATCCAGTAGTTGTAGCGCGCCAAGATGAAGTCGAACCAGTCCATAATCGCTTCGCGCCTACCAGTCTTCCTGATCGATGTCCGGTTCGCGGCCCGTGAAGTGATAGAAAATCGTCAGCATGGTGGACGCGACGGCGACGCCGACGCCAAGCTCAACGAGAATGATGCCGTAATGCTGGCCTGCGTGGTGGGTGGAATTCGGAACCAGCGCGTCATAGCTCAATAGATTGGCGCCCAGCAGCATGGTCGCGACCCCGGTGCCGGAATAGAGCAGGAAGCCGACAACCATGGCGACGGTCAGCGCCTTTTGCGGCAGGGCTTTCTTGGTTTCGTCGAGCCCGAAACAGAAGGCGTGCAGGATAAAGGCGACCGCGAAAATAACGCCCGCCTGAAAGCCGCCGCCCGGTCCGAAATCGCCGTGAAACTGAACATAGAGCGCATAAAGAATGATCGGCGCGAACAATAATTTCGACGTCACTTTGAGGATAAGATGATCCATTATTCACCTCCCTCCTTATTTTCGGCGTCCTTGACGTCGCGGCCGCCGCGCACGGAGCCGATCCCGAGAAGCAGCATCACCGCAACACCCGCCGTGAAGATCACCATGGTCTCGCCCATGGTGTCGAAGCCCCTGTAGCTCGCCAGCACCGCCGTAACGATGTTGGGCATCGGGATTTCCGACGCCGCGCGGGTCACATATTCCTGTCCCACATAAGAGTTCGCAGGCGCGTTAGCGTCGCCAAAGGCCGGCATGTCGATGGTTGCGTAAAAGAGCGCCGCGCCCATGGCGAGCACCGCCGCAAGCGCCACCGGCGCGCGGCCCGGCGTTTTCGGCTTCTCGCGCCGCACAGTGAGCAGCATGCCGGCGAGCATCAAAACCGTCGAAATCCCCGCGCCCACCGCCGCTTCGGTAAAGGCGACGTCGACGGCGTCGAGCGACACGAAAAACGCGGCGGACAGGAGCGAATAAATCCCCGACAACATCACGACCGCAAACAGATGGCGCGAGCGCAACATCGCGACCGCAACGAGGATGAGCATGGTGAGGAGCGCCAGATCGATCAAAATCATCGGCGACATGAGGGGGCTGAACCCGGTCATTCCGCACTCTCCCGGTATTTCAGTTCCGGGCCCTCAAGCGGTTTCAACCCCACCATCCAGGCCGAATGCGCAATCGCGTGGGTGGCGACCGGCGAGGTGAAGAACATGAACGCGCCAATGAAGAAAAGCTTCACCGCGACGATCCAGGTGGGCGATTGCAAGAGCATGCCGAGAAGGATCATCTCAGCGCCGCCGGTGTCGGTGACGCCCGCGGCGTGAAGGCGCGTGTAAAAATCAGGAAAGCGCACAATGCCAAGCGCGCCCGAGACGACCGCAAGACCGCCAAACAGGAAACAGGCCCAGCTCAAGATCATGCGGGCGAGTTCGATATCCGCCCAGAACTGCGCAATCATCTCGCTCACGCCGCCTCCTCCCGAGACCGGCGATAGGAGAAGAATCTCAGGATCGCGATGGTCGATGCGAAGTTGATCAGCGCATAAAGAAGCGCAATGTCGAGGAAATCCGGACGGCCGGTGATAAAGCCCATGAGGCCGAGCAACAGCACTGTCTTGGTACCGAAGGAATTGCCCGCGAGAATCCGGTCATAAAGCGACGGGCCCGCGAAGGCGCGCACCAGCGTCAGCGCCATGGCGACGAAAACAGCGGCGGTGACGGCGGCGAACATCATGTCTTGCGCCTTTCCGCTTTCGCCACGCGCTCACCCATATCGGTGATGGCGGGAACATCGCACAGCGCTTCGGTCAGGCCGTGCACCAGAATTTCATTTTCTCGCAGGTCAATCGACACCGTTCCCGGCGTCAGCGTGATGGAATTGGCGAAGGTCGCCTTGCCGACGCCGCTTTTCGGCGGGTTCGGCACGGTGAAAAATTTCGGCGAGAGTTTCGGCTCAATCGCCAGCGCCTGGCGCATCACGGTGAGATTGGCCTTGCCGATCTCTCCGCCCAGCCAGATCCAGTAACCGAGAATCCGGGGCATCAGCCCGGTGGGAACGCTGTCATCGTCGAGGACGCCCGCTCGCTTCGCCAGCCACGCCGAAAATAGCACCGAGACCACCCCGAAAAAGAGCAGCAGCGGCACGTCGAAATAGCCCGATAGCAGGAGCCAGAGCCCGGCCAGCGCCAGAACGAGGATGATAAATCGCCCCATCAGCCCTCTTTGAGGAACCTCTTCAAAACCCCGCGCTTCCTTAAACCAGCGCTTCATACAAAGGAAAGCCCGGGACAAGCGGAATCGAACACCCCCGGGCGGCGGAACCGAAAATGTCGCAGATTTGACGTAGAAATCAACGGCTTGACTGTGGAAAACCGGCGATTAGCCGATGCCCTGAAAGAAGCCGCCGCCTATTTGCAGCCGGCCATTTGTTCTTCAAGCAGGTTCAGTCCGGTCTCGCGATCATAGTCTGACAGGGTGAAATCCGTATCGAGACGCGTATAGCCGGCATGGGCGTCACGATAGAGCGCACAGGCGCGCTCCATATTCTCTGCGATCTCGTGAATTTCACCGAGCAGAAACGTCGCCGTCGTCACTTCCCGGATGCGCGCCGGATTATCGGGCTCGCTCGCCAACAGCCCCAATTCAACCGCCAGATTGCCCTCCCCGGTTTCTATCGCCTCATCAAACCGGCCGAGATAAGCGAGCGTCGTCGCCTTTTGCTCGATGACCGATGTGCGGATGCGCTTGATGCCAAGATCGTCCGGGTCCTGCGCCAGAAATTCGTCGACAAGCTTTTCCGCCTCAACGAGATCGACGAGCGCCGCTTCGTCATCTTCAAGGCTGTAATCAATCAGCGACCTTTTGAAAAAAGCGCCGATGAGATTGCGCCGCGCCGTCATGTCGTCCGGGTCGGCGGCGTCCAGCTCGCGATAGAGCGCTATGGCGCGGTCCATATATTCAATGGCGCTTTCATAATCGCCCCCCTCCACCATGTCGTAATGGCGCATCATGGTTTCCGCGAGGGCCACATTGGTCGACGCCGCAAGAGATTTCGCCGAAGCGTCTTCGGGATAATCCGTATAGAATTTTTCCGCCGCGTCGCGCGCGCGTGCGATCACTTCAATGGCCTCGGCGCCTTCGCCCATCCAGACCAGCGGCTTGCCCGACTGCGACAAGGCTTCAATGCGCGCGCGTTCGTCTTTTTGGGTTCCCTTGCCGGATGCAATGACGCCAGCGTAAAGCGCTTCGGCGCGGGCGGCGTAATCGCGCGCCGCTTCATTGTCGTCGATGGCGATGAATTGATAGACCGCCATGGAAAAGCATGTTTCCGCCAGCGCACGGGCGATATCGGCGTCGTCAGGCGCGGCGGCGTGCATGGCCTCAAGTGACGTGATGGCCGTCGTCAGATGCTCGCCCGCTTCCTCGCGCCGTCCGAGATTGGCGCCGATGGGATTGCCCGTGACATCGCCAAGGCGCTTATACCCCAGCGCAGTTTCAAGGCGCAAATCTTTCGAGGCGCGTTTGTTGTCTTTCAGGGCGTCGAGATAAAGCCGCGACTTGTCGGCGATGCCGGAGAGCGCTTTCGTTGTGCCGGGAATGGCTTCAAGCTGGTCGTAAAGATCGAACAGCATGAAATTGGCGAGCTCGCGCACTTCCTGAAAGCGCGCATCCGCTTCGCGCCGTTCGGATTCGGCCCGGGCGTATAAAGCCGACGTGACAAACAGCGCCCCGACAACGCCGATGATGGCCAGCGCCGATGCGCCGACTGCAAACCGACGTCTACGGATAAATTTGCCGACGACATATAGACCGCGCGTTCCCCGCGCCTCGACAGCGCGGCCGGCGGCGTAGCGGTCAAGATCGGCGATCAGCGCCGAGGCGGACTGATAACGCTCTTCCGGCGCTTCGGCGGAGGCTTTGGCGGCGATGGCGGCGAGGTCTTCATCGTCAATCGACGGTTTTGCGCCAAGCATGTCCTTGAAAATCAGCCCGAGCGAGTAAATGTCGCTGAGCGTTGTCGCCGGTTCGCCTTTCAAGCGCTCCGGCGCGGCGAAGCCCCGCGTCATGGTCATTTGCGGCCCGGCGCCGGAATCGCCGAAGGAGCGCGAAATCCCGAAATCAATCAGCTTCACCCGGCCATCGTCCGTCAAAAGAATGTTCTGCGGCGACAGATCGCGATGCACGATCAATTGCTGATGGGCGTATTCAACGGCGTGACAGATATCGCGGAAAATGCGCAGGCGCTCGGCCTTGTCCGGCGTCTTTTCGATCGCCTCGCCAAGGGGCGCGCCGTCCACATATTCCATGATGAAATAGGGCTCGCCGCGTTCGGTTTCGCCGCCGTCGAAAAGCTGGGCGATGTTCGGATGCTGAAGCGCAGCCAGTGTCTGACGCTCATAACGCAGGCGCTCGGCGAGTTTTTCAGAGCGCGCAATGCCGCGCACGACCTTGATGGCGACGCGGTGATCGAAATCCCCGGTCACGCGTTCGCCAAGCCAGACCGCGCCCATGCCGCCGCGTCCGAGCAGGCGGATGATGCGATATTGCCCCACCTGTTCGGGCGGCGCGTCTTCAGCCTCGGAGAACCAGTCGAGGGCGCCGCCGGTGACGAGCGATCCATCGGTTTCATCCGCCCATAACAGCGACATCACCCGCTTGCGCAGCGCCGGATCGGCCGCCGTCTGATCCATGATCCATTGCTCGCGCTGATCGGACGGCTGATCGAGCGCGTCTTCAAACAGCTTCAGCGCCGCCGCTTCGAGCCGGTCGTCAGAGCTCGTCATGTTCCATGGCCTCCTTCAGCCAGGCGCAGGCCGCGCGCCATGAACGCTTGACCGTGGATTCCGATTTGCCGAGCGCGAGCGCGATGTCTTCCGTGGTCATACCGCCGTAATATCGAAGCACAACGATTTCCGCGCGGTCTGGATCGATCGCTTTCAACCGCATCAACGCCGTTTCAAGCGCCACCAGCTCCATGGGATTGTCCTGCGGGGCGCCATGATCGGTGTTCAGAGTGACGGTGATCTTGCGGCGCTTTTCCGCCGCGCGCCGGCGCGCCGCGTCGACAAGCACATTGCGCATGATCCGCGAGGACAGCGCGAAAAAATGCGCGCGCTCTTCCGGCGGCGCTTCGGCGGACTGAAGCAGCCGCACCGCCGCCTCATTGACGAGGTCATGGGTCGCCATGGAGATCGCCCGCCCTTCGCGCCGCAACAAAACTGACGCGATCGACGACAGCTCCCCATAGACGGCCTCGTCGAGGCGCGCACGGGCGGCCTCGTCGCCATTGCGGCTCGCCGCCAGCAGCGACACAATCTCGTCGGTCTCCTTGACCACCCTGCAGAATATCCCCTTAAAACCCTACCGTCCTGATCTTAAACACAAAATCGCTCGGGAATGATCCCCCCGGCGGGTCATTTGCGGCGGAAAAAACTTTTTTCGCCCCGGCGTGACCCGTTTTCCGGCCCGTTTGCGCTTTTATGAAGTAGGGGGAGATGTGCGGTTCCTGACCCATGTGGGGTTGTTTCGCGGGGAGCGCATATCCCGCGGTCGGGCGGCGGCTTCTATGGGGGGCGCCGCCGCCCCCGCGGTCGCCCTTTGGCAACACCAGGCGCTTTAGCGGCGCGGCGTAAGGGGCGTAAATTTTTCAGACATCCTCATCGTATGGCGGCCTCATGTAGTCCCATGGCCGCCGCATGTCCCGGAGTTTGGGAGAGACTGTGGGACAGAACGCGCCCGGCGGCGACCCGCCGGGCGCGTTCGTCGTTTTGCGTTTCTGCACCGGCGGATTTCGTGTTTACCGCCGCTGAAACCGGTATTGCGCATCCACGGACCAGGCGCCGTCTGCGGATCGGCTTTCCTCGCGCAGGATGAGCTCGCGCGCTGCGATCGTTTCAAAAGAAAGCCGCCGCCCCGCCCCATCTGTCTCGAACGACGCCGCTCTCAGATAGGGCTCAAACTCATCGACGATGGCGAGCCCCTGCGCTTCGGCAAAGACAGCGCCCTCACCCGCCGCATCAGAGACGAAATAGGAATGCGTTGCGCCCGGCCGGTCATCAAGACGAAAGATCGCCCATTTCTCAAACCGGTCGTAATATCCCGCGGCCAGAATTTCGCGGGCGTCCGCGGTTTCCAGCGCAGCAAGAACGCCGCAGCCATCGAGCACAAGACCGGCGGAGAAGCGCGCCGGCGTCTCGGCGCCGTCCGCATCGGCGCGCACGCCCTCCCAGTCGCCGGCAAGCCCGTTCATGGCGCCATGAGGATCTTCCGTACACAGTGTTTTTCCGTGAACGCCGTGAAAATCCGTTCCCGCGGCGCCAAACGGGCTCACATCACCGAGGCGATGAAAATCCACCACATACCAGGTGAACCAGGTGGCGCCCTTGTCGGGCGTGTTGGACCCGTCCCAGCGGAAACTGACGCCCGGGCGAATGTCGGTGAAATTATAGCGCCGATGCGCAACGCTTAATGATCCGTCTTCCTGCGGACGTTCAACGAGCGAATACATGGTCAGACGGCCAAGATGGTCTTCGCCGATCAACTGGTCCGTAAAGGCGCCGCCATGATTTTGCGCATTGGGCCAGTTCTGCGCCATCACCCAGCGTTCGCGCGCAGGATCGTAATAGCGGATCGAAAATCCGCGCTGGCCCGGCTCCTCCGGATTGTCACGCGCCCAGGAAAGCTCAATGAGCGCCTTGCCGCCGAGCACGGGGAAGACGCGCTGATGCGTCCAGCTTCCTTCTTTTTCGTGATAGAATTCGCCTTCCGGCCGGCTTCTCCAATTGGCGTCCCACTCGCCGATCCAGAAATCGAATGCGCGATGTTCGGGCGCAGCGTAGGCGTCGGTAATCCCGGCGCCCAGCGCCTCCGCCCAACTTCCCTCCTCCATTGCTAGCGTCGGGGCTGGCGGCGGGGTTTCCGCAGGCGCGCAGGCGAAGGGCAGAGCCGATATGAGGGCGACCGCAAAAAACCGTTTCATGAATGTTCTCCCGTCGCTGCACCACTGATTGCGCCAGACAATAGGCTGGCGCGCCGCCGGACGAAGCCGTAAACTCCGCCGTAAGGCCAAATACGCAAGAACGGCAACGCCAATTATGCAGATTCTGACAACGCCGCCGCAAAACGCCGCCGAGCTTGACGCGCTTTATGCGCGCACGCCCGTGGAAGGCATGTTTTATTCCGGCGCGATGCACCGCGAACGCTTCGATATTGCGGATAGTTATAACGAAGACTGGTCCTGCGCGGCGATCACCTGGCTGTCAGGCGGCGTTGAGGAATATGCGCTGCAAGGCGCACGACGTCCGCTGAAGCTTCTCTCGGCGGGCGCCCTAACTTTGGCGCGCGGCGCACGTTACGCCTATGCAGCGCTGGGCGAAACGCCGTTCCGCTCCAACATGATTTCCTTCCCGCACTGGATCACCGACGGCGCCGCGCAAAACGCGCTCGACAGCGATGAACGCGGCGGCCCGGCCTCTCATGGAAGAGCGCTGGAAACGCGCCTGCTTCTGCCCGGCGCGACGACACAAGCCCTTATGGACGAGATCGCCATGCGCACCCGTCAAGGCGCGGCTGACAAAGATTGGTATGCGGAAAAGTGTGCGCTTCTTTATGCAGGGCTGCTCGACGCCCAGGACGCCGGCGCCGCTGCGCGCGACCAGATCAGCGCCGTCAAACCGTCAACCCGCACCGAGCTTGCGCGCCGCTGCGCCCTCGCGAAAGAAACGATGTTGCAGCGCTTTGGCGAGGCCGGCTTGTCCCTTGGCGATGTCGCGCGCGATGCGCGGCTTTCGCAATATCATCTCATTCGCGTCTTCAAGACCATCACCGGCGCAACGCCCATGCAGTTTCTCGGCATGGTCCGCATGGACGCGGCGCTCCGTCTTCTTAAAGATACAAAGCTGGCGGTCTGCGATATTGCGGGCGCTGTCGGCTATGCCGACCGCTCGGCCTTCTTCCGCGCCTTCCGCAAAGCCCATGGCTGCGCGCCGTCGGCGGTTGGGCGGGCGCGTTGAAAAAACGCACCTGACCTATGGATGAGCCCGACCTTTTGCGGATCGCCATGGACGTTCCCGAAAACGAGCTTCTTCTGGAAAAACTGCCGGAGCTCAATCTTCCTCAATGCTATCTGACCGCAGGCTGTCTGTTCCAGCCGGTCTGGAACATTCAGGCGGGACAAGCCCCCGATTGGGGGATCAGGGATTTCGATGTTTTCTATTTCGACGACCGCGACCTTTCCTGGGGGGCGGAAGATCAGGTCATCGAACAAGCATGCGATCTTCTTGGGCCGCTGTCATCAAGGGTGGAGATCCGCAACCAGGCGCGCGTTCATCTATGGTATGAGCAGCGTTTTGGCAGTCCCGTCACATCGCTGACATCCTCAAAGGCCGGCATTGACCGTTTTCTGATCGCCTGCACTTGTGTCGGCGTGGATATCGGGTCGCGAGAGGTCTACGCGCCGAACGGGCTTGATGACTTGGAAAAAGGCGTCTTGCGGCGAAACCCGATGGCGCCCGCGGCGGACCTTTTCGGAGCAAAAGCTCAGTCCTATCGCGACCGCTGGCCGTGGCTTACGATCGCCGATTGAAAGACGGCGTTTACCGCGCCCGCTTCGATTTCGCCTTGCTGACAAGGCGCTCGACCTCGCGCAGGATCGCCTCATCGTCTTCCGCAGACGGAACGTCATTGGCGTCGAGATAGCATTCCAGCGCTTCGAGAATGATCGCCTGGCACGACATTTCCAGATCGCGTCCGGCGAGCCGCAACCGCACCAGATCGCGCGCCGGCATTTTCAGCGTGACAATCGCCTTGCGGGCGAGAATGCCTGTCGGCGCCTCTGCGGCGTGCGGGCGCCGCCGTTGCGGCGGAATGGTCCAGGCTTTCGGCGCTTCGCTGATAACGCGGCGGCGCGTCCCCTTGGCGTGCAGCACTTGCACATTGCCATGGGCCGCCGCTGTCGCGCGCGCAATTTCCTGCTCGCGCTGACGGTCTTCCGCCGGATACATGGAACTGATCGTATCCTCGCCGACGCTGGCCGGGCCGTTCGGATTGTTCGCCGGACGCAACGGACGCATCTCGACATCGACGCCCTCATGGGCGACCGCATCGACCGCTGGCAGCGCCTCGCCTTTGCGAGCCAGGAGGCTCGACGTCAGGGAAGCGAAATTGCCGCCGCCGGAGGAACTGTTGGGCGCGTATGCGTTCATTGCGCCGCCCTGCGCCCAAAGACGCGATTTTGCGCGGCGCCGCCGCCCATATCATCCTGGCGATAACCGCCATCGGCGCGCTGGAGGCGCTCATGGAGATAGGACCACAGAGCCGAGACTTCCTGCGCAGACTGACAGAAAGGATCGATTTCCATCACCGTGCGGCCGTCAATCATGGAGGCGGCAAAGTCGACGCGGTGATGAATGGTGACCGGCGCCACGGTGCCGTGCTGCGACAGGGCGACAGCGGCTTCGGACGTGATGCGCGCGCGCTGGGTCGCGCCATTGACGACGAAAATCAGCGGCTTGCCGCGCGCCTCGGCGATGTCGACGGTCGGGCCCACAGCGCGAAGGTCGTGCGGGCTTGGCCGGGTCGGCGCAACCACAATGTCGGCGAAACTCACCACTTCGGAAATAGCGCGCGTCACCGCCGGCGGCGTGTCGATCACGACAAGGCGAAAGCCCTCTTCGCGGGCGCTGTCGAGATCATAAAAGAGATTGGAAAAAACCGATTGAATAAACGCCGGCTGGGGGTCCTTGCGGACATTCCACCACTTCGCCAGCGAACCCTGCGGATCGGTGTCGATCAACGCAACGGGCCCTGCGCCCTGACGCTCTGCTTCCACCGCAATATGTCCGGACAACGTTGTTTTGCCCGACCCACCCTTTTGCGATGCGAAGACGATTACACGCATCGAAGACAACATGCGCCCTCCACCTGTCACGCTCATATTGACGCAAGATCATCCTGCACGAGGCGTGTTAACGCGGCGCGTGAACTCAAGGGATAATTTGGTTCAAATTGTGCGGGAGGGATTCAGCATCAAGGCTGAGAAAAATGCCGGCAGCAACCTAGATACGCAAGGCCGCCGCCAGCAGATGTTTTATATGGTAAAGCCCTTAAGCGAGACTTAAAGCCGGCGGCGCCGACAAGAGCGATTGTTTTACACAGGCCGACCGTCGCTGCGCGGAAACTATGTCTAACCGAATGACGAGGACAGATCGCTGATATCGTTGATCTTGAGATCGCTCTGGATCGCCGACATCAACCGCGTGATATGCGCGATGCGCGGATTAGTGTCCCAGTCCCAGTATCGCAGGACAGCGCGGGCGAAGTCGCGCGCCATGGAATCGAAAACGGCAAGCAAGGCTTCGGCCCGATCCTGCGCTTCCGGCCCGTCGGCCGCCTCGGTTAAAAAGGCGTAAAAATCATCGCGCGGCACGCCAAGGCTCTTGCACAAGACCGCATAAGGTTCTCCGCCGGCGTCGCGCAAAATACGCGACGACAGCTCGCGGCTGATGCCGCCCAGCATGGAAACGGCGTCGATAATTTCCTGCGCGGGATATTTGCACGCGGCCGCGAGCGTTTTGCGCACCACCTCCATGGAGACGGGCTCGCCATTGACGCCGCGCGGGCGATGGCGGCGTTCGGAAAGAACGAGAATGTCTTTGACGACCGTATCGGGATCGCCGCCGCGGAAAACCCGCGGATAAAGATCGGCGAGCGCATCTTGCACGACGCTGCGGTCAAGGGCGAAGCGGGTGAGAATGCGGCGGCGGCGCTCAGCGTCGACCCACCAGAACATGATGAAGCCATGGGCCGGCTCCAGCTCCCGCCGGCGCAACAGCGCCCCTTGCACTTCCTTGCTGGTGGCGCTTAACGCCACAAGCTTGTTCACTGCATTCGGTGAGAGCAGGCACTCTTCGCGTTTTAAAACCTGTTTGCAGACATCGATTTCGTCAAAAGCGAGACATGCGTCAGCGACCGAGGTCGACAGATCGATCCGCTTGGCGATCATCACCCGGTGCGCCATGTTCCCTTGCTGCGCCGCCTCGATCAGCAGCGCCTCGGGCAAATTCTCCGCCGCACTGGTGATTTTCTCCGCAATCGCAGGCTCGTCGAGGAGCAGCATGCGCACCAGCGCCGGCGGGCATTCCGAAACCCGGGCGATACGCTGGGCGACTTCCATCCGAATCGGCTCTTCAACCTTGTCGAGAACATGGAGCAGGATGTCGGCGACGAGCGAGCGCTCGTTCGATGAGATCTTCGCCGATGGCAGGACGACAATATCCGTCAGTTTTCTGACCATGAGCGTGCGCACGCTGGGCCCCGAGGGCGACAGCGGCGTCAGCATGGCCCCGACGTCCGACTTCGCGTTTGTCGGGGCGCCGGCGCGGATCTCATCGGCGTCAAAATCAGTCATAGAAGCGGATTTCGCCTTTCTCGTGCGCGGAACCCCGGCGCAAAAGCGTTGTAACCGGAACACCGTTAACGGGGGATTTCACTTTTACGGCTGGTTTTCGAAGACCTGCGGGTCTTCGGATGCTAAGGTCCGGCCCGTAGCCGGAAGAAAGCAAAAATCCCCGTGAAGCGCTCTAATCAATTGATATCAAACAAGTTTTCAAAAGCCGCCCCACGGACGCTGTTGGCGGCGCTGGCCGCCGCTTCTGTGGCGTCCTGCGCGTCGACGGCCGATATGGCCGCTTTGCGGGAATCGCCGAGCTATTCCATGGGCTATGGCGACGGCTGCCTGACGGCGACGGAGGAGGACAAAAGCTTCTCCACCAAGCAAGAACGCGACGCCTACGCCTTCAAAAATGACGAGGCTTACCGCGCCGGCTGGCGCCACGGCTATCTCGAATGCTCGACCCAGACCCCGGAAGCAAAAGACGGCGGGCGCATCCTCGGCGAACGCAACGAATATTAACTGTGTCTGAACGCCGCCGCCCCGTCACTCTGGCCCGGGGCGCTAATATTGAAAATCAGGCCTGGAACCAGCTCAGTCCTGAACTCAAACACGAAAAAAAGGCGCTCCAGGGAGCGCCTTTTTTATTGGGCCGGAAATTGCCGGCTTTATTCTTCGTCCGCTGAGGCGTCTTCCGTTTCGGTCGCCTCATCAGTGTCGGCCGGAGCCGATTCGGTGTTTGAGCCGCCGCCGCCCGGCGGATTGTTGCGGCTCGGACGGCCCTGTTCCCTAAGCGCGGCGCATTCGGCGCGGCGGGCCGCTTCCTCGTCCAGATCTTCCTGGCTCGGCGCGCGGTTTTGCAGTTCGCGAATGCGGGCGTCGCGTTCGAAGCGGGCGAAATCGTCTTCACACGCGTCGATGTTGGCGTCCCACTCCTGACCGAGCTGGGTCCAATAGGTGTCGACGACCGCGTCGATATAGGAAATCCAGTCCGACGCCCGACGTCGCGCATTGTCATAAGACTGCGCCCGCACAAACGCCTGGCGCGCGCGCGACCAGATCGCCGTGTCGCTGGGGCCGGCCTGGCTGAAGCGCGCCGTGCCGAGAAGCAGCCACGCGTCGCCCGTATCCTTGCGGTCCATGCCGCCCTTGTTCAACGCCGTCACCAGCGCGCGTTCGGATGCGGCGTATTGTTCGTCAGCGAGCAGCACCATGCCGAGGCGATAGGAAAGCTCGCCATTGGAAGCGTTGTTCGCCGCTTCGCGCAGGATCGGGATCGACTTCTTGTGCTCGCGGGACTGGCTCCACAGCTGCGACAGAAGCACGAGGTTTTTCTGCACGCGCTTCACATTGCCGGCGTTCATTTCACGCTCAAGCAACGTGGCGCCGCGATAAGGATTGTCGAAGAACGAATAATACTGAACCAGCGTCAGGATTTCATTTTCCGATTTGATGAGGCCTGCGCGATAGGCCACCTCAAGAACCGAGAACGCTTCCCGGTCTTTGTTCTGCACCGAATAGGCGCCGGAAAGCTGCGTCCAGTAGCCCTTGTCCTCAGGCCAGTAATTGACCATGCGCTCAAGCAAGGGCGCGCGCTTGGCGTTGTCCCCAAGCTCCGAATAGACAAGGTTCAACAGATCGAAATAGCCTTTGCGCGGCTCGGCGCCCATGCCGGCGACCGCCTGTTCCGCGGGGCCCACAGCCGCACGGTAATTCGGCGGCGAAATCTGGGTGTAGGCGGCGGCGAGCAGGTAATAGGCGTTGGGATCGACCGTCACGCCGCAGGTCCGGGCGAGCTGAATCCACTGGTTAAGCCCGCTGATCGCCGTTTGATATTGTTCAGCCTGGAAATTCAGCTGGGCGATGTAATAGCGCAGCTGATTGTTCCGCGCCGGCGGCAGGCCGTTTGTGTTCAGCGCCGTCTGAAGGTCGCTGAGCGCGCCTGTATAATTCTCAAGGTTGATTTTGACGTTGGCGCGCAGCTCATAAACGGTTGATTTTTCATAATCGCTGAAGGAGTCGCCGCGGCTCGCGATCAGATTATTGAAGCCCGCCAGCGCTTCATTGTACTGATCGTTCTGCATGAACTCATACAGTTTCTGAATTTCCTGGCCGACGCGCGGCGACAGTGTTTTCGAAGGCCCGCTCTCTTCCGCATCGCATTGCGCCGGTTGCGCGAACACCGCAGTCGGCGCCGTCGTCACCATCAATCCAGCGGCGACGGAGGCGACCGCCGAAAACCCTAGCTTACGATATTTCCCACGCATTTTTTTCATCCTGCGGTCTCGACCTCTGTTCGTTATCGGCGTTCGCGAGAAAAGCCGGAGCCCCGCCCCGGCTATTCCGGTTTAGCCTTCAAGCGTAAAGGTGATGACGGTCTGCACTCCACGACGCCATTGCGCCTGGTTGTCGACAATCTTCGGCTGATATTTCCAGCGCTCGACCGAACGGATGGCCGCGCGATTAAGACAGCTGTTGGAGCTTTCAACAGCATCGATATTGGTTGTCTGCCCGTCGGGCGTCACGTCGAACTGGACGAGCACCGATTCAGACGCTTTCGCCCGGTTCATGCAGCGTTCGGGATATTGCGGCGGAATCCGCACCAGCGGCTGGGCGTCGCGGTCCGGGTTGAAGCCCGAGCCGATATTCAAATTGGCGTTGATCGTCGGGATCTGCGCGGCGACGCCATTAAGCGCCGGGCGGTTCGACGGGTCGTTGACAGCCGGCGGCGGCGGCGGCGGCGCATCGAGCGTCGGACGCTTGATGTCGCGATTGGCGTTGTTGATGTCTGTATCGTCGATCTGCGCCGTGATGTTGATATTGATCGCGTCTTCTTCCTCGTTGAGGCGCGTTTCCTGACGGATCATCGCAGCCATGAAGAGGAACAGCCCGCCGGTGACAATAACCGCACCCGGCACACCGATAATCAAGCGAATGAGAGATCCCATCTGCCGTTCTCCTTAAACGTCTTCTGTCGACACAGCGACGTCCGCAACGCCGGTGGACCGGATTTGCGTCACCACTTCGACCAGAAGACGGGTTTTCGATTTTGCGTCAGCCTGGACAACCGCCGTCCCCCGGGGGTTTTCACGGCGCAACTGCTCAACAACCGCACGCACTTCGTCCAGCTCCACGGGCTCCTTGTTGATCCAGATTTCGTCATTTTCCGAGATCGCAACAATGATGGAAGCGAGCTTGCGCTCTTCGCCGGTGAGGGCTTCGGGACGGTCAACCTCGATGCCCGGCTCCTTGACGAAAGTCGACGTCACGATGAAGAAGATCAGCATGATGAAGACGATGTCGAGAAGCGGCGTCACATTGACGTCTTCTTCCTCTTGGGCCGCCGATGAAATATTCCGTCTCGCCATAATTCAATCCGCCTACGAACTAATTGCCTGACGCGCGGGCGCGCGGGACTATTGGTTATCCTTTTGCAGCGCGAGGGAAACTTTCCCTCTGGCGCCGCCGTCCTGAGCCTGGTCCATCACTTCGACCGCAACGCCGGCTTCAGATTCCGGCGATGCGCTGACCAGGACGACGCCTTGCGGCTCACGCGCGATGAACTCCTGCACCACCGGCTTCACCGAACCCGGATCGATCACCCGCACATTGTTGACCCGCACAAAGCCGTCTTCCTGCACAGCCAGCAAAAGCGCCGGCGGCGGGATGGTGTCAGGCTGTTCCGGCGTGTCCTCAGGCGTGTTCACGTCGATGCCCTTCTCACGAAGGAAGGTCGCCGTCACGATGAAGAAGATCAGCAGGATGAAGACGATGTCGAGAAGCGGCGTGATGTTAACATCCGCAGCTTCGCTTGCATGTTGTGCCTTTTTTCTCATCGCGCTACTCGATCAACAAATCGTCAGAGATCTGACCCGTCGCTTTTTGAACATTGCGATCAAAAGCGTTGATAAAAATCAGCCCGGACAGTGAAGCGACAAGACCGGCCATGGTCGGGATCGTCGCCTTCGAGATGCCCGCAGCCATGAGGCGCGCATTGGACGATCCGGTCACGGCCATGACGTCGAACACTTCGACCATGCCGGTCACCGTGCCGAGAAGACCGAGAAGCGGCGTCACCGCAACAAGCGCGCGGATCACATTGTTAAACCGCGCCGCTTCCTGAGACGTTTCCGAGATCAACCGCTCGCGGATCACATGCGCGTACCAGGATTTGTGGTCGGTGCGCGCAGCCCAGGCGCGCTGCGCCCGTTTGGCGACGCCCGCATGGGCGCCGGTCCAGTACATGAGGCGTTCGATAATCAGCGCCCACATGAAAAAAGTGACCACCATGATCGCGACAAGAACGTTGCCGCCGGCGCCCAGAAAATCCATGAGCGCACTGTAGGGGTTTGAAATCAACTCGAGCATATCTCGAGAGTCCTTTCCCTTAAACCGGTTCCGGGGACCGGGCGCGTTACGCCCGGCCGCCTTCCGCATGCTCAGCGATGATGCCGGCAGCCTGCTCTTCAAGGATCTGCGAAACGCGCTTGGAGGCGCCGGACGCAAAGGCGTGAAGGAGCAGGAGCGGGATCGCCGCCACAAGACCAAGCACCGTGGTGACAAGCGCCTCGGAAATACCCGACGCCATGATCTGCGGGTCGCCGGTGCCGAAGAGCGTGATCGCCTGGAAGGTGTTGATCATGCCGATAACGGTGCCGAGGAGGCCGAGCAGCGGCGCAACGGCGGCGAGCACCTTGATGAGGTTAAGGCCGCCTTCGAGTTTCGGCACCTCTTTCAGGATGGCGTCGTCGAGTTTGAGCGCGACCGTCTCCACGTCGTTGGACTGGGTGTTCTCATAAGCCAGCATGACGCGGCCAAGCGGGTTCGCTTTCGACGCTTTCTTGCGGCGGACCTGAGAGCGCACAGCGCCGGCGGTCATGGTGAGCGTGACCCACTTATAGATGCCGAGGATAACGCCGAGGATCGCCGCGACGATGATGACTTTACCGATGAACCGGCCCTGATCGATGCGCTGACGAAGGTCAGGCGCAGCCACCTGGAGGTTCAAAAGCGTGCCAAGCGACGGGTCGATGGCGCCTTTCACGAAGCCATCGCCGGAAGCCCGCGCCACAGCGCTCGCTGCGCCGGTGATGTCGCCGGCCGGCTGTTTCGCAAGAAACTCCAGCTTGTCGTTTTTGTAGGTGAGGTATTTGCCGTTGGAGAACGCAACGAACGGACCGATGCGCGTCACTTCGGCTTCAGCGGCTTCGCCATTCGCCTGCACAATGCGCGACGGGAAGGTCACTGTTTTGCCCTGCTCGGCCATCTGCTGGATCATGATGTCCCACAGATCGCGAAGCTGTTCTTCGGTCGGCAGTTTTTCGGTGCGGGCCAGTTCGTTCAGAGTCTGGCTGCGGCCTGGATACTGCGCGGAGATGATCGAGCGTTCGACCTGAGCGTTCAAGTCGGCCGCGGCGGTGCGCGCAGCGCCGAAGAGTTCCTGGAATTCGCCCTGCTTGGAGGCGAGCTCCTGGTCGAGCTCGGCGATGGCGGCTTTGTTTTCTTCCAGCACGCCTTCAAGGCGGGTGGATTCAGCCTCGGCGGCGGCGACCTGCTGGCGGACCTGGGTGAGGAGCGCCTGCTGCTGGTTGCGCTCGGCGCGGAAGCGCTCAATGCGCTGCCGGTTTTCGGCGCTGACCTCGCGGCGTTCCTGACGAACCGCGTTGAGGACCTGATCGAGCGTGACCTGCGCGCTCGCTGACATATTCACACTGATAGCGGCGACGCCGGCGACCAGGGAAATCGATGCAAGTTTGAAGAGTTTCATGACTTGTAATTCCTTATTACCCAAGTTCGCCGTTACTGTGCCTGAACCGGCGGCTTCACCGGTACGAAGAAGATATCCGGCGCGGTCTGTTCTTTCGCCATCCGCAGCGCGTATTTCACATCCTGCAGATAAGAGCGGTTGAGCGGCGTCCAGTCGCCAGCCGCCGTGTCATAAATCAAGACCGTCGAATCATCCGGCGTCTTGAACATCAGCGCGATGCGGCCGATGCGCAGGAATTCACCCGTAAGCTCCTGACCGTCATAGTTCACCGTGCCGTCATAAGCGCCGATGGTGCGGCCATACTCGCCTTCGATCTGATAGGCTTCGACGATGAGGCGGTAACGCTGCGCCGCCGACATTTCCGGGTTCGCAAGCACGCCCTCAAGGCGGGCGGCGCGCTCAGAACGCTCGGTGGCGAGGAACGGAAGGTCGGCATCAACGAGGTCGCCGAAACGCGCGACCATGTCTTCCATCAAGGGCTGCATGGCGCGCTGAAGGCCTTCGACATTCTCAATGTCTTCACGAAGGCGAACAACCTGACGCTCCTGCGCCTCGATGTTGCGATTGAGAGAAGCATTGTAACGGCGGGCCGCTTCAAGCTGCTTCAGGTTCGCGCGATAGTCGTTGAGCAGCGACGCCGTCTGGTCGTCAAGCTGGTCAATCTGCTGTTGCGCCGACGCGGTTTCGCGCGCCGTCGCTTCAGATTCCTGCAGCGCGGAACGGAACTGCGCCTGGGCCGGCGCGCACAACACAGCGAGCATCGCCGCTGAACCCAAAATCGCTGATCTTTTCATAAATGCCTCACCTACCGGATTGTTGCGGCTGATTGATACGGCGCCAAGCCTTTCGGAAATTGGGCCGCGGAGCTGTGGCGCCTTGCGCCGTTTCGAAACACGCCCGTCTGCGTTACTGGCTCGTGCTTCAAGAAATCTGTGAATGGTACTCTTCACCCAGAACTTTCCCCTGTTCCCCATACAACGTTTCAAGCAATCGTATATTTGCAGCAGAATTGCAACGACGTTTTGATCCATGATCAAACGCCCTCCCATTCGGGCCGCCCATAGCCGATTACTGCAAGATTCGTGTCACCCTGTCTTTTGCAGCCCGGATGCGGAACAGCTTTACGCCCTCACCGTTCCCTAACAGCCGCAGACTTATACCCCGTTAGTTTGTAACAACAACTATCGGCGCTGGCAATCGTTAGAATTGCGCAAAATGACACTGCGTATTGAGCATTTTGCGCCGCAAGGCGGGCATAAGGGATTGACATGCGCACACGCCCATGCACAGCGCGCCGAACGTCACCCTCATTACTCATTATAATAGAGACGCAGAAAAGGCGCCCGTTTCGACTTGTTAACCTTGACGGAAACGCACTCTCGAAGGCCGGCGCGTTGCGGCGATTCCCGACTTATTCGGCGGTCTCGCCGCCGGCAAATCGCTGCTCTCAAAATCGTGAGGATGACCGCTCAGGAAACGACTTCTGAGAGGATGGCTGGGGCGCCAGGATTCGAACCTGGGAATGTCGATACCAAAAACCGATGCCTTACCACTTGGCGACGCCCCAACAGGCTGACGGCGCGCGCCTTTTTGAGGCGGCCCCGCGAGCTGCGGAGCAGGCGAGATAGCGCTTTCGTTCATGGCTTGCAATGGCCCGGATGCGAAAAATGGCGCGGCCCCGGATCCGGCCCGAAAACCGGCCCCGAAATCGCCATTGAAATCGAGATTGCGCCCACCCCGCTCCATCGCTATAGAGGCGCTCCCGCGGGCGGGGCCTTCATGGCCGCCGCCAAATATCGGAGTGTAGCTCAGCCTGGTAGAGCACTGTCTTCGGGAGGCAGGGGCCGGTGGTTCGAATCCACTCACTCCGACCACTTATTTAATATACGCGTCACGCACTCATCACGGCGGGATCGATGCGCGCAACCGCCTCCGCGCCGGCGGTCACCGCGTCCGTCAGCGCCACGGCTTCGGTCAGATAATTGTCGGCGTAGAATTTCGCGAGTGCGATTTTGGATTCGTAATAGGCCGGGTCCTCGCCTTCATGAATGGCGAGCGCCGCCGCCTTGGCGCCGTGCGCGAGATAATAACCGCCGGCCGTATTGCCGAATTGTTTCAGATACGGCGTCGCGCCCGCAAGCGCATGCGCCTGGTCTTTCTGCGCCGCCTCGAGCAGCCATTCCGTAGACTGACGAAGTGCGTCCGCCGCCTGAAGAAGGCGCTCGCCAATATGGGCGAGGTCTTCGCGCTTGGCGGCTTTCAGCATCATCGCCTCGGAATGAATGTCGCCGATGAATTTTTTCGCCGCGGCGCCGCCATCGCCTTGCAGCTTGCGGCCCACAAGGTCCATGGCCTGAATGCCGTTGGTCCCTTCATAAATCGCGGCGATGCGCGCATCGCGCAAATGCTGGGCCGCGCCCGTTTCTTCGATATAGCCCATGCCGCCATGCACCTGCACGCCGAGCGAGGTCACATCATTGGCGCGGTCCGTGGACCACCCCTTCGAGATCGGCGTCAAAAGCTCTTCCACCGCCTTTGCTTCCTTGCGTTTTTCTTCGTCCGGCGCGGCATGGGCGAGGTCATAAGCGACGGCGTTGGCGTAACAGATCGCGCGTGAAGCATCGGTCAGCGCCTTCATGGAATAAAGCATGCGGCGCACATCGGGGTGTTCGTAAATGGGAACCATATCGCCGGATTTAACACCCGGCGCCCGGCCCTGTTTTCTGTCCTGCGCATAGGCGAGCGCGCGCTGATAGGCGCGTTCGGCGACGCCCACGCCTTGCATCCCCACATCGAGGCGCGCCGCGTTCATCATCACGAACATGTTGCGAAGACCCTTGTTCTCTTCGCCGAGCAGCGTGCCGATGCACTCGCCCTTGTCGCCAAACGCCATGACGCAGGTTGGTGAACCGTGAAGGCCCATCTTCTCTTCAAGCTTGATGCAATGGGCGTCATTGCGGGCGCCGAGTGAGCCGTCTTCCTTCACATGAAATTTCGGCACGAGGAACATGGAAATGCCGCCGGTGCCTTCGGGCGCATCCGGCAGCCGCGCCAGCACGAGATGGACAACATTGTCCGTCATGTCGTGATCGCCATAGGTGATAAAAATCTTCTGCCCCGAAATTCTGTAAGTCCCGTCGCCAACCGGCTCGGCTTTGGTGCGGATCGCCGACAGATCCGATCCCGCCTGCGGTTCGGTGAGGTTCATGGTGCCGGTCCATTCGCCGGTGACCATCTTTTCAAGATAAAGCGTCTTCTGCTCTGGCGTCGCCGCATGGAGGATCGCCTTGACGGCGCCGGTGGTCAGCGTCGTGCCGATGGCGAAGGACATGCAGGCGCCGTTCAGCCCATCAACCAGCGCCACGGCGAGCGTCGAGGGCAGCCCCTGCCCGCCCGCCTCTTCCGGGAAGGCGAGCGACGACCAGCCGCCTTCCACATATTGCGCGTAAGCCTCCTTAAAGCCCGGCGTCGTCCGAACGACCCCGTTTTCGAGCTTCGCGCCATTGCGGTCGCTCTCTTCATTGAGGGGCGCAATGACGCCGTCGCAAAACTTGCCCATCTCCTCCAGGATCGCGTCCACAAGATCGCCCGAGAGTTCGGGATAGGCGCCGGATTGTTCCAGCGCGCTAAATCCCGCCGCATGATCCAGAATGAAACGCATGTCGCGGATAGGGGTTCTAAAAGTCATGAAAAGCTCCGGGATGGTCGGCGGGAAAGCATTTTCACGGTATTTAGGATGCCGCAGGGCCGCAGGCCAGCATCGATTGCAGAATATCTCTGACTAATGGCTAATGTAGCTGACCGGTCACCACAAACCGGGCGCCGACCCCATTGCTTTCCCGGGAAATGGCGCCGCCCGCCTGTTGCGCGAAGGCTTCAATGAGCCCTGCGCCGAAGCCGCCGCCTTTCCCATTTGAGTCGGCTACGTCGGCGCCGTCCGGTCCAAGACCGCGACCATTGTCAGCAACCGTCAGGCGCCAGGTCTCGCCTTCTTCCGCGAAGCTGATGGCGACCTCGCCGTCCTGACGGCCGTGGAAGGCGTGCTTGGCGGCGTTTGTGACGAGTTCATTGACAACGAGCCCGATGGCGGACGCTTTGTCTCGCGGCATTTTCGTTTCGTGAACCTCAAGGCGCAACCGAACTTCCTCACCGGGAAACAGCGCCTGCGCCAAATGCGCGGTGATATCGGTCAGATAGCTTCGCATATCCACAAGGCTCGAAAACTCATTGGCGCTATAGCTTTCATAGAGCGATTTGTGCGCGGCGGCGAAGCTGTGCATCCGCGCGGAAGCGACACCGAGCGCCGCTTTGGCTTCATCATTTTCCGTGCTGCGCGATTGAAGGTTCAAAAAGCTTTCGACAATCGCAAAATTGTTCCGCATACGGTGGTCAATTTCCCGCAGCAAAAGCCCTCGCGCTTCGATTTCCTTATCACGCTCTCTCACTGCGTCACGCACCGCACGCCGGAAGATTTCGGCGAAAACCACAATGACCAAAGCGGCAAGCCCGTTGACGACCGTGCGCGCCGCATCGCCGTCGATAGCGAAGGTGAACGACCCGAAGACCGGCAACACGAAATACCACGCAAACAGAAACGAGGTCAGCCAGGTCGTCAGTCCCGCCTGCCAGCGGCCGAACAAGGTGGCGATCAAAATCGCAGGATAGATCAGGGAATAAGGCCCGGCCGCCAGGGCCATGGAGTCTACAATCGCCCGCATGGCGATCGCCGCCAGCGTACAGGCGAAACCAAACAGAATTTGGGAGACAAGGGGCGGCGCCAGTTTATGGAAATGGTCGGCGACGTCGAAGTCGCTAATCTTTCTAAGAGAGGAGCCCTGTTTTATATCAAACCTGCAATGTGCGAAGAAAAGAACACGCGGCTTTGTAGCACAAACAAAGCCCAATTGACATTAACATGGATCAAGCTGGAAAGTTAGCATGTTTCCTGTGCGCAGTCGGAGCTTTGTTCCAATAATAGGTTTGTATTTCCGGAAATCAGAGGTGAAATCACAAAGCTTTTGTGATGCTGTCACATTTGTCTGCAATGGCCCAGCCGAAAGACAGGCGCGGCGCGAGAGTGGTCATGCGGTCGAAAAAGGGGACGGGACGCGCGCCGTTTGCTATAGGGCCGCTCATGACGGTCCTCGACCATAAAGACATCCGCGACGCCGCCCGCATCATCAATGATGGCGGGCTTGTCGCCATGCCGACGGAGACGGTCTATGGCCTCGCCGCCGACGCTACGAATGACAAGGCGGTTGCAAAGATTTTCGAGGCCAAGGGCCGGCCGCAATTCAATCCGCTTATCATCCATGTCGCGGGTGTTGATATGGCCAAGCGCTATGTCAGTGTATCTCCGCTTGCCGAACAACTGATGAAGGAATTCTGGCCGGGGCCTTTAACGCTCGTCCTGCCGCGCAAAAAAGACAGCGAAATCTCTTTCCTCGTTTCCGCGGGGCTCAACACGATCGGCGTCAGGATGCCGAAGCACGATCTCGCGCAGGCGCTGATCAAAGCCGCCGACCGCCCGCTCGCGGCGCCGAGCGCCAACCGGTCGGGGGCCATCAGCCCCACCCGCGCGGAGCATGTGAAAGACGGGCTGGGCGCGCGCGTCGACATGATCCTTGATGGCGGCCCCTGCCCTGTCGGCGTTGAGTCGACCATTGTCAAAATCGACGGCGAGGCTGTGACCTTACTGCGCCCCGGCGGAATCGCCCGCGAAGAGATCGAACAACTTATCGGCAAGCCGCTCGCCGCCGCTCAGGGTAAGGTCGAAGCGCCGGGCATGATGACCAGCCATTATGCGCCGGACGCGAAAATGCGGCTCAACGCCCGCGAACAAAAAGACGGTGAAGCGTTTCTCGGCTTTGGCGGGATTGCCGGAAGCGGCCCCGCGGCGCTGAATTTAAGCGAGCGCGGCGACCTCGCCGAAGCGGCCGCCAATCTCTTCGCATATCTGCGCGCTCTTGATCGTCTCGCCGCAACACACGGCCTTCAAACCATCGCGGTCGCGCCGCTTCCCATGACGGGGCTTGGCGAAGCGATCAATGACCGCCTCGCCCGCGCCGCGGCGCCGCGCGCTTAACGCTTATTCCGGCTTTTTGAATTTGTAGAGAAAGCGGTCCGTCTTGCGGCGGACTTCAGGTTCGAAAATATTGGCGTCGTAATTGTCGTCGGGATTGCGCAACACATCGCTTTCGCCCGCCAGCATGAAGCCCGCCTCCGTCGCCATTTCAAGCACCAGCGCGGGGTCGATGCGATGCACCGTGCCGCCGGTCGAGCGCGGCGAGCCGGGCGTCGCCGCATGATCGAGCACAATGAAATCCCCGCCGGGTTTTAAAATGCGCATGATTTCCGCAAAAGCGGTTTCGTCATCGCCAAGCTCGGCGCCGCCGGGCGTATAATATAGATCATGCGGCCCGAGAATCCAGGTGACCATATCCATGGAGCCGTCTTCCGCGTCGAGATCGTCGAAATTCGATTTCGTGACGCGCACATTGTCGAGGCCTTCGGCGCGGTTCGCGATAGCGTCGCCCAAAAACGCATCGAAAGGCTCGGGACTGTGCATCACAACTTCGCCCTTCGGGCCGACAAGCGGCGACAAAAGCTCCGTATAGTAACCGGAGCCGGCCTCCATCTCGAAAATTTTCATGCCCGGCCTGACATCCATATAGGCGAGCACATTGGCGGGCTTTCGAAGCGCGTCATCGGCGTGGTCTTCAACCGGGCGGGACGGCAGGGAAAGAACCGCCGCGGCGCGCGCGGCAGGATCGTCTCCAGCCGCGGCCAACACGCTTTCCGGCGCATCTTCCGGCGCGCTCTGGGCACACGCCGCCAGAAGCGCCGCCATCACGACGATCAGCGCCCCGGTCAGCGCGGCGTCAATTGTTTTCAACCTTCCCATGAACGCCTCTCCCCCTACGCCCGGCAAGCCCACAAGGCCGCCAGCCAGCGCCCCCGTCTTGAAGGAGGACGTGATACGCCTCTTCCCGCTCAAAGGCAAAAAGAACGGGCAGCTTGAAGGGATGGCGCGCGCTCACTACTAGAAGGGGAAAGCAAGCCGGACCCTCGCCCATGACAGCGCAACAACGCCCCGCCCCCTCGACAGACAAGCTTGATGCGATCCGCGCCATCGTCGGCGCGAAAGGCGTCTTCGAAGGCGGTGATGCGGCCCCTTTTCTTTCCGAATGGCGCGGGCGCTGGCCCGGCGAAGCTGCGCTGATCGTCGCGCCGGCCTCAACGGAAGAAGTGGCGGCCGTGGTCAAATATTGCAGCGACAACAATATCGCCGTCACCCCGCAAGGGGGCAACACCGGCCTTGTGGGCGGACAGATTCCCTTTGGCGACGAAATCCTGTTGTCGTTAAAGCGCATGCGCAAGATCCGCGCGATCGAGCCCTTGAACAACACCATGACCGTCGACGCCGGCGTGACCCTCGCCGAAGCGCAAGACGCCGCGAAAGACGCGGGGCGCCTGTTCCCGCTTTCCATCGGTTCTGAAGGCACCTGCCAGATCGGCGGGGTGATCTCGACCAATGCCGGCGGCGTCAATGTTCTGCGCTACGGCAACACCCGCGATCTGGTGCTCGGTCTTGAAGCCGTGACCCCATCGGGTGAAATCTGGCGCGGGCTTAAACGCCTGCGCAAGGACAATACCGGCTATGATCTGAAACAGCTTCTGATCGGCGGCGAAGGAACGCTTGGCGTCGTCACCGGCGCCGTCTTGAAGCTCTTTCCCCTGCCGGCGGAAAAAGTCACGATCTGCGCCGGGCTCAACAGCGCCGAAGACGCCGTTAAACTGTTGTCGCTGGCGCAGGAACGAACCGGCGGCATCACATCGAGTTTCGAACTGATGGCGCGGCTTTGCATTGACCTCGTCCTGAAACATATCCCGCAAACCCGCGATCCTCTCGCCGAAAAATATCCCTGGTATGTGCTTGCTGAATTTTCTTCCGGTCAGAAATCGGGGTTGCGAGAAACCGTTGAAGACATGCTCGGCGCCGCGCTGGAGCAAGGCCTGATCGCCGACGCCGTCATCGCCGAAAATGAATCCAACGCCCACGACTTCTGGCGCATCCGCCATTCCATTTCCGAAGCCATCAATGGCGAGGGCCTGGGCGCGCGGCACGATGTTTCCGTGGCGACCAGCGATATTCCTGCTTTCCTCGACAAGGCCGACGCCGCCGTTCTCAAGATTGCGCCCGGCGCGCGCTTCGTCGCCTTCGGCCATATCGGCGACGGCAATGTGCATTACGATATTGTCGGGCCGGAAGGATCAGAGCCGGATGTGCTGGAGCCGGTGCGCCCGCAAATCGAATCCGCTGTCTATGATGTGATCGGCGACTTTTCAGGCTCCATCTCCGCCGAACATGGCGTCGGACGCCATCGCCGCGACACGCTTGCCAAACGCAAGAGCGCCGTCGAACTCGACATGATGCGCGCCATCAAGAAAGCGCTCGACCCCAAGGGGATCATGAATCCCGGCAAGATGCTTTAAGCGGGCGCTCTGTGCGATGTAAATGACGGGCAGTAAGCGGCGCGCCGCGCTAGTCCGGCCTTATCCACAATCACAATCGCACAACCGGAACCGTTTTCCGGCGGCTCGAACCTTACGATGCCGTCAGCTTCCGCTTCGAGACCTTCATCGGTATGAACAACATGAGCTTCGGCAAGCTGTAAGCCGCTATTTTCTCCGCCAGCAACTTTTGTTTCTGCGCGCTTGTGAAACGTCACAAGCCGCATTTCATCGCCTTCGGACAAAAGGCCGTCAGGCAAAATCACACTAGCCACGCCGTCAGTTTTCTCGAACGAAATGAACGATGCGTCCTGCCTGTCGATCCTGTTGATGTAATTGTCGATCTGTCCGGTGCGGGAGCCAACCGTTTCAAACTGACCGGCGATCACGGCCTGAGGCGTGTAAACATTATTTGTCTTTCGCAGCACAGCGTTGTAACGACGCTGACGCTCTGTAAATGCGGCGTCAGAAAAGGGGTCACGCCACGCGCCGGCGCCTCTGACCTTCAGCCCGTTCCAATAATCCACATGCCATTCCATGACGACAATATCGTCGCGGGAAGCCAGAGAGCGAAAATAGGCTTCCGCTGGAGGGCATGAAGAGCAACTCTGAGATGTAAACAGCTCCACCACCGGCAAGACTGGGGACTGAACACTATTATCTTCCGCCCGGCCTGGGGTGACGGCGCAGGCGAGCACTACAGAAATGAGAGCGGCGGATATCTGATTTTTCATGCCGCCAGCGTCGCTCTCCACGTTCCGCAGATCAAAACACAAACAGTAACATTCTCGCGTCCCAACCAGATTCAACTTGGGTCTTCACATCCGCGATCCCTCGCATATGGATCAGCGCCGCACAATAAGAACGGATTGCAACTAGCGTCGGCGATCTCGTTTTTCACAAGCTTGTCATTGAGAAAAAGATTCACCCTCATGTCAGGTTGATCTCAGTCAAAACAGGGTTGGGTCGTTTCACGATAATTTACACCCAACCCTCAGGAGACGCAGCCATGCCCACACATCTTCACAAATGGACCGCCATACTCGGCGCCGCCCTCGCCCTTTCCTTGCCTGCGGCCTATGCGCAAGGAGGCGAGCCGATGCCCACCGCCCCCAAGCATCAGGGGATCAAACAGAAATTCCGCCTCCATGACCAGAATGGCGACGCCATGCTCAGCAAGGAAGAGTTCGACGCCTGGCATGAAACGATGTTCGACGCGCTCGCCGCAGACGGCGACGGCTTCACCCTGGAGGATTTTCTCGCCATGCGCATGGGCCCCGGCCCCAAGGGCGCCATGAACCCGGAACGGCAAAAGCAAATGCAGGAAAAAGCGGCGCAGCGCAAAACGGCGCGGTTTGAAGCTATGGACGCCGATGGCGACGCCAAGGTGACGCGCACGGAATTCATGGACTTCGAAAGCAAGGTGTTCGAGGACGCAGACGTCAATGACGACGGACAGCTCACCGAAGCCGAACTCATCGAACACCACCGCGCCATGTAATCGGTCTGAAGCATAAGCGCTGTCACAGCGCTTATGCTCTTTCGCGCCCTGCTATTGTTGAGTTTTGCGTGCGAATCTGTATGTGCGTTGGCCATGCTTATTCTTCTTTCCCCCGCCAAGAACCTGAATTTCGACGCCGCGCCCGGCGCGCCGCGCGCGACAAAGCCGGTCTTTTTGAAAGACGCGGCCGAGCTTTCCGAAACGACGCGCAAGCTGACGCGCGGCAAGATCAAGTCGCTCATGGGGATTTCCGAAAAGCTCGCCGACCTCAATTACGAGCGCTTTCAGGCCTTTGACCCGAAAGGAAAGTCAGAGAGCGCGAAACAGGCGGCGCTGGCTTTCAATGGCGACGTCTATCTCGGCCTCGACGCGGCGAGCCTGTCGAATGACGATCTTAGCTTCGCGCAAGACCATGTACGCATCCTGTCCGGCCTTTATGGCCTCTTACGCCCCCTCGACGCGATACAACCCTATCGCCTTGAAATGGGCTCGCGCCTGAAGACCCCGCGCGGGGCCAATCTCTATGATTTCTGGGGCGACAAAATTTCCCGGGAAATCGACAAGGCGGTGAAGGCGCACAAAGACCCGACGGTCGTGAACCTCGCCTCCAATGAATATTTCGGCGCGGTCGACCGCAAGGCCCTGAAAGCGCCAGTGGTGACGCCGGTCTTCAAGGACGTGAAGGATGGCGAGGCGAAGATCATCTCCTTCTTCGCCAAGCGCGCCCGGGGCATGATGGCCCGCTGGGCCGCCGAGAACCGGATCGAGCGCGCGGAAGACCTTAAAGACTTCGCAGTTGAGGGCTATGCGTTCCGGCCCGGCGACTCAAAGGACGATCTGTGGGTTTTCTCCCGGCCCCAACCTGCGCCGAAAAAGCCTGCTCCCAAAAAGGCGGCGGCGAAAAAAGCGGCCCCCGCGCTTGTGTGACAGGCCGAGGCGGCGAAACCCCGCCTCAAAATTCGTCACAAAGACTGTCACAAAAGCCATCATATATTGACGCCAAATTCCCGAAAATGGCGGATTTACTGGGCTTCAGCCCGTCACATGCGTTACAGTTTTGTGTCAAAAGCGCATAATTTGCGCTTTATTTCTTGACATTGCGCACCGCGTGCGCCATATTGATGACAGTTTTATGACGGGCCCTAAAACAATAGGCGATTACGCCCAGAACACGCGGCCCTGAGGAGTAATTTTATGGCGATTACAACCAATCCGGCGGACTTCGCCGCTCCGGCCTTCAAGGCCGGCCCGAAGACCAAAACCGTCGCTTTTTATATTCTGGTCGCGATTGTCGCGATGGCGGTGGCGATCCCCGCCGCGCTCGCCACGGGCGCAGCCGCCTAAAAGACCGGCGCTGGCGCTTCACCGGCGGCAGCGAACAGATAAAACAGCAACCGCCGCCCCATCCGGGCGGCGGTTGCTGTTTTGGGGCCAAGTTTAGAGGCCATGGGGTCAGCTTTGATAGAGGCTGACGGAAAAGCCGAGGGTGATGATGAGGGCCAGCAGCGCGAAATAGACGGCGACGGAAATCACCCATTTCAAAAAGGCCGATATCCAGTTGGAGCCATAAGCCTGACGGAAGACGACGAAGGGCTGGAGCCATCCCCAGATCAAGGGAATGGCGGCGAGCAACGGACCGACGCCGGGTACAGCGCTCAGAACCAGCGCAAGAAAGAGGTAAGCATAAAGCGCCGCATGCATGTAAAGACTGACGACAAAATGGTCGTAGACGTAGAATTTGCGGCGGTAGATATAAAGAAGCACCAAAATCAGCGCGTAAAAGATCGGCGCTAAAAGCAAAACACGCGGCAGGTTTTCCTTCGATTGCGCAAAGAACAAGCGCGGATCCTCAAACGCATGTTGCGCGGCTTCATACATCTTCCGCGCATGGGGCTCCAGCCAGTCGGGCCCGTCATAATTGCGCTCTTCCCAGGTCTTCTCAATGTCGAGGCGTTTTTGTTCCTCGCCTGCACCCTCGCCGGTTTCTTCCGTCGCGCTTTCGTCAGTTTCTTCTTCCCGGCTTTCTTTCAAGGCGCGCAGCCTTGCAGCGGCGTCGGGGTCATCAGCCTCTATGTCGGCAAGCACATCCTCGGTGAGCGCCGCCGTGCTTACGGCTTTCGGATCGAGACCCGACGGCGTTCCGATCATCGCAAAGGCGAGAAGAAAAAAGAAAACGCTGCCGAAGAGGTAAAGCCGGAAAGGCGGCGAGTAATTGACCCGCTTGCCATCGAGATAACGCCGCGCGAGGCGTCCAGGACGCCAGAGCAGAAGACCGATGGAGCGCGCCAGCTTGCCGTCAATCGCCAAGGTGTCGACGAGGAAATCCTGCACAAGGCCAACGACGACACGGCGCGGCTCATCGGCGCGCTGGCCGCATTGGTGACAATAAGCGCCGGTCAGCACCGTCCCGCAATTCTTGCAGGCGCCGTCAGGCGGAATTGGATCTTCCGGCTTCTTTGGCTTTTTCGGCTTTTTTGGCTTTTTTGGTTTAGCCGGTTTAGCCGACTTTGCCGGTGTTGGCTTTTCCGCAGTCATGATGCGCCCCCGCTTCACGAAAAAATTTGTGTACTAACTAGCATGCTTTCGGACAGATGACACACGCCTGCTTATTGCGCAGGCAGATGCTCCAGAAAGAACCGCACCGCATTGCCGCCCATGACCGCGCGAATTTGCTCTTCCGTCAGCCCGGCGTCCATCAGCGCCTGGGTCAGCGCCGGCAATTCCGAGGCATCGAATCCGGTGGTGACGGCGCCGTCATAGTCGGAGCCGAGCACCACATGATCGAGGCCGAGAAGACCGATGGCGTAGACGATTTGCGCCGCAATGCCTTCCGGCGTCGTCGAACAGGCCGCCGCCTCCCAATAACCAACGCCCACCAGTCCGCCATGATCGGCGATGGCTTTCATCAAGTCGTCGGGGATGTTGCGCGCCGTGTCGCAATGGCCCTTGATGCCCGTATGCGAAACGATCAGCGGCTTCGTTGTGCGCGCCAGCACATCGCGCACCACCGCCTGAGACGAATGAGCGACGTCGATGATCATGCCCTGGCGCACCGCCTCGTCCACCGCCTCCTTGCCGAAATCGGTGAGACCGGCGCCCGATTGACCATGCAGCGAGCCGCCAAGTTCATTGTCGAAAAAATGTTGAAGCCCCATGACGCGCAAGCCTTTGGCGCGCAAGAGCGCAATATTTTCGAGCTTGCCTTCGAGCGGATGGGCGCCCTCAATCCCGTAAACACCGCCGAGCTTTCCCTGGTCGAGCGCGCGTTGAAGGTCGGCGGCGCTGCGCACGAACACAAATTCATCCGGCGCGTCGCTTTCCAGTTTTAACAGCCGGTCCGCCTGATACGCCGCGCGCTCGTAAATCGAAAACCAGCTGCGCGGCGGCCACCCTTGAGCAATCATCAGCAAGGTCAGGCTGTCCTTGTCTGCGGCGTTTTCATCGAGATTCATATCGGGCGGCACTTTGGTCACCGCCGTAAAGACCTGTAAGGCGACGCCGCCTTCGTGCAGGCGCACCAGATCCGTCTGTCCGCGTGACTGGCGTTTCGCCGGATTGCGTTTCCAGAGCAATGTGTCGGCGTGAAGATCGGCGACAGGAATGGTTCCGTGCAGCGCGCGCGCTTCATCACTTACCGCATAAGGCTCATGCGCAAGCACCACATTCGTCTTCGCATCAAAGCGCTGCGGCAGGACGCCATAGAAAAAGTAGGCGCCGATAGCGACAAGCGCCGCAACAACTATGCCGATCCATTTCATCCGGAAGCCTCCCCTTTTCGCGCGAGAGTGACGCGGGCGCCATACAAGGTCAATGCGCCGCCGCAGCCGGTCCGATCACGGCGAGATCCTTCGCCTCGTCCACATCGGCGAGTGTTTCGATCATCCGCACGTCAAAATCTGGCGGCAGGGTTTGAACCGTGTCTTTCAGCGCATGTTTCGTCGACCAGCGAACGCCCTTGAACAATTCCGGCGCGGCGCGGCGGCGATTCAACCCGACAAGCCAATAGCCGCCATCCTCCGCCGGACCGAACACCGCGCCGGCCCCCTTGAGCGCATGAAACGCTGCTCGCAAATGCTGCGCGCGCAACCCCGGCGCATCGGCGCCGATAATGATGACCGGTCCCGGCGGCGCATGGTCGAACGCGCGCGCCATCCTTTGCCCAAGATCGCCCTGCCCTTGCGGAACGCGCGGCAAACACGACGGCCAGAATCGCGCCGACTCATGCGCCGCAAGCGGCGGATCGACAGCAAGCACCGTTTGCCACTCGCCTTTGAGGCTTTCCAAAATGGTTCGCTGCGTCAGGGTGCGGAACAACGCCGCCGCGCGGCCATAACCGATGTCGGCGCCAAGGCGCGTCTTCACACGGCCTGCGACCGGCGCCTTGACGAAAATGATGACCGTTCCGCGCATCAGCGATAAGCCTTCGCCAGTTTTTCCGGCGCAGCGCCGAATTGATAACGCGTATGCAGCACAAAATTTTTGAAAACACGTTTTACATAGCCTTCCCGCTCATAACGTTCAGCGGATGTCACTGCCCTGGACGAGAAAACATGCAAGGCGTGGGGACCCTTTATGCGAAGAAGACGCTTGATGATCTCCACATCTTCAAAAAGCGGCATATCAGCGAAACCACCGATCTCTTCATAGGTCTTTTTTAAAATGAGCAAGCCCTGATCACCATAAGGCGCTTTTGCAAAACGTGTCCGGAGCATCGCGCCGAGGGCAACCAATTGCGGCGCGATGCCTTTGGCGTCGAATTTAAGGGTGAAAACTCCGGCCTCATAACGCTGTTTGGCGATGAACTCGGCGATCTCCGCCGCCCAACCCGCTTCCAGCACCGTATCGGCGTGAAGAAACAAGAGCCAATCGCCGCGCGCGGCCTCTGCGCCGGTTTTCAACTGCCCGCCCCTGCCCGGCGGCGCCGTGAGAATGCGCGTTCCGAAACTGTCCGCCATGGCGAGCGTCGCATCGCGCGAGCCGCCATCGACAATTATCACTTCCTTGACGAGCCCATTAAGCGCGGGCGTCACCAGCGCATCGAGACAATCGCCGAGCCGCGCATCGGCGTTAAGCGTTGGAATGACGACAGAGATCATGGACCCGCTATAGCGCCGCCGCCCGCCCTTGTCGCCTGACGCCGGATCGAATATGCGTGAGCGTTAAAAGATCAACAAAGGACGCACAGCGCCGGCGTTGTCCGCTACAGCCTCCGGCGCCGTGCAGGCGCCCCGCTTCTCCGTTTTGAGGCCGGCGGCCGACAGCGCAACCAGCGCCGCGCCGAGACAGGCGAGAAGCGTTCCCTTGAGATGCGCCACGTCTTCCCCCTCAGTCTCTGGCGCAATCGCGCCGGCGGGACGATGAACCGCCCCGGGACAACCCGCCCAAAGCGACGAGCACAGCGACGCCCACAGCGAAAGCAACCGCATTGTCTTTCAGGGCGGCGGCCAGCGCGATGATGACGGCGGCGCCCATGATCCCGGCGCGAACTTGTCTGGTCATGCTGCGTCTCCTCTGTCGGGCGTAAAAATCTGTTCGATCGGGCGCTCGAACACGGCGGCGATCTTGAACGCCAATGGCAGCGAGGGATCATATTTACCGCGCTCCAGCGAATTCACGGTCTGGCGCGACACGTCGAGCTTTTCGGCAAGATCGCTCTGGGACCAGCCGCGTTCCGCACGCATTTCCTTCAACCGGTTTTCCATCTCAGCAGTCCCGCCCGCCGATCAGAAATCGCACGACGCCCCACAGTCCGATCATCACCGGGCCGAAGAAGATCATGTCGTCTTCGAAATCCATAACGCCGAACCGCTTTAAAAAGCCGAGCGTGATGGCGCCGAGAATGCCGATGACCAGCGTTAGCGCCGCCGCATTCGACGTAACGCGCTTTTGCATCTCGTCCATGTTACGGTAGAATCGGAAAAATGCGACGGCGGCAAGAAGGATCGGCGCCAAGGGCGCAAGGGCCAGCACGGTTAGCAACGGGCCGGACTCAACGGATTTCGAAACCGCCAGCGCGCCGAAGAGAACGATGACGTAAAGCGCCATGGCGGCAAGCAGTTGTATCGTGTAACGGCGCTTCGCTTTTTGAATGCGCTCCGACATAAGGCGCTCCTTTCATCTCTATCCTGATGTTTCATGCCTCGCCGCGAAACGGCCGCGTGAGAAAGCGGAAGACAGCCCGGCGGCTTTCGATCAGCGTCAGGCCGAGCATCGCGGCCGTCGTCCAGAAGGCGACTTCAACCGCCAGCGCGCCGGCGACCACCGCCATCGTCCACGCTTTCTTGTCTGGTTCGGCGGCGACGTAAAAAATCGCAATCCCGGCCCAGACCGCGGCGGCGGCCAGCCACACACCCGCAACAATCATCTTCTTGGCGCCCATCTCATCTCTCCTCTTTCCACGCATGACAAGCAAGCTTTACGACAAGTGAGCTTTACATAGGCGCCTCACGCGAGGCTGTCAAGCAGGCTTGTCTTCCCGCGCTATGGTGAAAAAATGTTCTTGATTTGTTCTATCGGTTTGGTAGCGTCCGGCCATGGCCCGCGCCGCGCACCTTTCCTTTCACCCGCACCGCCGCCCCTCATTGGGGGATGAAGGGGCGGACGCCTCCGCCGCCCCGGAGAGCTCCGCCCGGGTGACCGCCAGGGGAAAGGGGCGCGGCGCGCGGTCCAACGCGTCGGGCCGCTATGAAAAAGAACAGCGCGAGGAGCTGGATGACGGCTGGGATCTCGATGAAGACCTGCCGCCGCTCAGGACCGAGATCACCTATGAGAACCCGCGCACGATCATCAATTTTGTGAACTCGCCCTATGTGGGGTTCGAACGCTCCATCAATCCCTATCGCGGCTGCGAGCATGGCTGCATTTATTGTTTCGCGCGGCCGACCCACGCCTATATGGGCCTTTCCCCCGGGCTTGATTTCGAAACAAGGCTGTTTGCAAAACCGTCCGCCCCCAAACTATTGGAGAAAGAACTCTCCAACAAGAATTACCGGCCCAAGGTCATCGCCATGGGAACGAACACCGATCCTTATCAGCCGGTGGAGCGGCGCTTCCAGATCATGCGCGGCATCCTCACTGTTTTTTCGCGCTTCAATCATCCGGTGACGATCCTGACGAAGTCGCAACTCATCACCCGCGATCTCGATATTCTGGGACCCATGGCGGAGAAGAACCTCACCCGCGCCATGATCTCCATCACCACGCAGGACAAGGCGCTGGCCCGTTCCATGGAGCCGCGCGCCTCGGCGCCGAAATGGCGTTTCGAAGCCATCCGCAAGCTTGTCGACGCCGGCGTCGCGACGGGCATCATGACCGGGCCCATGATCCCCGGTCTTAATGACGACGAGATGGAATCGATCATGGAAAAAGCGGCGGAAATGGGCGCGAGCTTTTCCGCCATGACCATCCTGCGCCTGCCGCTGGAAGTCTCCCCCCTGTTTCAGGAATGGCTTGAAACATACGCCCCGAACCGCGCCAAACGCATCATGGGCCATATCCGCAATATGAACGGCGGCAAGGATTACGACCCCAACTGGTCACGCGGACGCGAGATCACGACGCCTTACGCCCGCCTCATCACCCAGCGCAACCGCGCCGCGCGCGTGCGCCTCGGCTTCGACCGGGAAAACGCCCCGATCGATCTCTCCCGCTTCCGCGTCCCGGTGGAGGTGTCAGGCCAGATGGATTTGTTCGGGTGATGCGCCGGCCGCGCGCCCTGGCCGTCTAAAATCCGTACGCGGTCAGCGCCTTTGCGGCGCGTTCGCGGGTTTGCACATGCTCGAACGGGAAAGAAGTGAAAAATTCTTTCTGGCTGACATGCGGATTGCGCACGCGCACAGTCGCCGCCCAGTGAGCGGCTTTTTCATGATCGTTATTGGCGGCGTGGGCCGCGACCGCGATCATGGCGATCAGCACATGGGCGCCGGGCGCCCGCGCCGCATCATCGGCCCAGCGCGCCGCGGCGCTCATATCGCCTTCGCTGAAATGCGTGAAGGCGCGCACGCCGAGCATGGCGTAACGGAACGGATCAAGCGGGCTCAAGGACATGGCGAGATCCACATCCTTGCGCGCCGCGTCGCTGCGCCCCGTCACCGCATCCGCCCAGGCGCGGGCGTAAATGCCTTGCGCGTAGTTGGGCGACTGGCGCACGGCGCGGTCAAGCCAGCCCGTGCCGCTGGCGATGGTGTTTTCAATCCAGTGGACCCGGCCCATGGCGAAATTGGCGAAGGGATCGAGCGGATCGAGCGCCACCGCCTGCTCCGCATGGGCGCGCGCCGTCTTTCGCGCAGCGTCGACATCATCCTTGTAGCGGATGAAAGCGTCCTGAAACCGCGAAGAGGAAAGACCGGCATGGGCGCGCGCAAAAGTCGGCTCCAGCGCGACCGACCTTTCGAACATCGCGGTCGCAATGTCGTTGTCTTTCTGATTGAAGCGGTAAAGATGCTGAAGGCCAATGTGATAGGCCGACCAGGCATCCAGATTTTCCGGGCCTTTCAGGCGCGCAAGCTGCGCCTCGTTGACGGAGATCTGGATTTCCAGCGCCGACACGATGGTCGAGACGATTTGTGTGCGGATGTCGTAAATCTCGTCGACGCTGGCGTCATAACGCTCGCCCCACAGAACGCCGCCGTCGCGCGTATCGCCAAGTTCGACGGCAATGGCGATCCTGTTTCCGGCAATCTCAACCATGCCGGAAAGACAGTAACGGGCGCCGAGCGCGCGTCCGACCTCGCCAATGTCGGGATCCGCGCCGCGAAACCGGAAAGACGAGCCGCGCGCAATCACAAACAGCCAGCGCAGGCGCGACAATTCCGAGATCAACTCATGGGGCAGCGCGTCGGCGATGGCCGCATAAGGCCCGGCGACTCCCACCAGACGAAACGGCAGAACCGCAATCGAAGGCTTGTCTCCGGCGGGCGACACAGGCGGCGCGGCGTCCGGCGCAGGCGCCGTCGAGGCGTAATCGCCGCCCGCCGGTCTCGCCTCGGCGACGAAGCGAAACCCCTGACCGTGAAGGGTGCGAATATAGCGCTGGGCCTTGCCGTCATCGCCAAGGGCCTGACGCGCAGACTTGATGCGGCTCGTCAGCGCCGAGTCCGAAACGGCCCGCCCCTCCCAGATTTTCTCGATCAATTCATCCTTGGAAACGAGGCGGTCGCGGTTTTCGACAAGCAGCAGGAGCAGCGCAAAGACCTGCGGCTCCACGGGAACGGCCGCGCCTTCCCGGCGCAGCTCCATCGTCCGCGCATCAAGCTCAAAATCCCCGAACCGGTAAATCATCGGCCCTTTATACCGGAATCCGCCAAATCTCCACGACTTCTCCACCTCTCCTGCAGGATTTGAGGCCCGGCCGGGCGCTACACCTCCCCTCATCGGGCTGGCGCAAATGCCGGCCCCCAACAGAAAAAGGAGAAACACCATGCCGCTCGTCACCATCGATCTCATCGAAGACGTGTTCACCCCGGATCAGAAAGCCGACCTCATCGACAAGGTCACCGAGGCCATGATCGCCGTTGAGGGCGAAAACATGCGCCAGGTCACCTGGGTCAAGATCAATGAAGTCAAAGGCGGCGACTGGGCCATTGGCGGACAGAAACTTTCCGCCAAAGAGGTGCACGCGCTCGCCGCTGGAAAAGCCGCCTGACGGCGCTCGCCTGGCCTGTCTGACAAGACCTCTCCCGGCCGCCGTCATTTCATTGCTGCTAAAACAAAAAAGGAGAAAGACATGACCCGCTTCATAGCATCCCTGTCTTTTGTGGCTGTGCTGACGGCTGCATTTGCGCCCGCGGTCTATACCTATGCAACCTTGGCCTAAGCGCAAAAACGCGCCGCCGGAATGCCGGCGGCGCGTCTTACTGGAATGCTGATCGGCAATTATGGATTGACGAGATTGGTGTCCCAGCTGATCAGCTTGAAGTCGCCGCCGCTGTCGCGCACGAGCGTCAGGATCATGTCGCGCGGATCATTGCCCGGATAGGACCGCGAATGAACATCGGCGGAAATTTTCGACGCCGCGCCCGTGCCGGACGATCCGACCCGGCGCAGATTGGTCCCATTGTTGTTCACCTTCCAGCCAATGAGCTTCATCTTGCCTTGCGAGTCGCGCACAACGCTTGTCAGGTTCGAACCGCCATGGGGCGAAGTCAAAAGCTTGATTTCGCCGACATCGCCGCCGCGATAGGTGGACCGGCGCGCGCCGATATCGCCGTTAGAACCGGACGACCAGGTGATCATGGTGAGCTTGCCATTGCTGTCGCGAACGCCGGCGGCGACGCCTTGCGCCAACGGCGCGACGGACAGGTAGCCCTGGATGGCACCCGCTGTTCCCGATTTTCCGCGCGTCACCGTCTGGCCGTTCGTGGAAATCTTGAACGGAACGACTTTCAGATTGGCGTTTGAATCGCGGACAGCGGCGTAAACGCCGTTGAAGTTTTTCGCCCGCGACAACGCGATCTGCGACACCGCGCCGGTGGACGCTTCGCCAAGGCGAACGACAGAGGCGGTTCCGTTATTGGCGACCTGAATGTCCCAAACGATGATCTTCATCCCCCCGTTCTGGGTTCTGACCGCCGTCACGGTCTTTTTGTCCGTGCCGCCAATAGTCGCAACATCAAGCGTACTGATCTTGCCGGCGGTCTTGTCTGCGACTCGCTGAAAGCCGCCTGTGGGCGTCACGCGATAGGCGATCAGTTTCAAAAGGTCGTCGGCCTGGCGCACCGCCGCCAGCACATAGCCATTGGCCGGTTCGGACAGTTTCACCTCCTTGACCGCGCCGGCTTCAATCTCTCCTTTGCGGTTGATTGAGGAAACGCCGATCAGATCCCAGCCAATCAGTTTCAGATTGTTATTGGCGCCGATCGTCGCTGTCACTGCGCGATTGCCGGAAACAAACAATGTGTCGCCGCCCTTGATGGCGCCGGCCGACGCGTCCGCGCGGCGCAGATAAGGCGAGGCGTGGACAAATTTGAAGCCGCATTCCGGCGCGTTTGACTGATAGGACTCGCAGGCCGCATTGCCGCCAAACTGACCGCCGCGCAAGCGATACCATTTCGCCGGATCGTCATTGGTCGAATGGTTGAGGTAAGGATGCCCCCAATTGTCGCGGAAACGCATCCTGACGGCGGCGCCCATTTCCTCACGGCCGAAGGCGTCGGTTCCGGTAATGGGACGCGAATCCATATGTAAGTGCGGCCCCGTGGATTGTCCGCTATTGCCGACGCGGCCAAGATATTGCCCCTCGACAATGCGCGGACGGTTCGCCGGCTCAATGTAAGACGCAACGCGCCAGCCCGCTTCCTTGTCGACCGTGTTGGGATAAATTGTATTGCCGCTATTGGGCGGGCAAAGCTCGGCGGGAATTGATCCCTGCTTGAAATGCGCCATGGAGATGACATTGCCTTCATCGGTGATGATCATCACATGATTGCCGCCGCCGAAGATCTTGCTCGGAAAGTCCGGATGACGGTTGCTGGCGCCTTGTTTTAAGTTCTCCGGAAAATTCCGCCAGCAGCTGGCGATGACGCCATTGGCCGGCGCATAAAGCGGGACGTTCCAGTCATAGTCGTCTTTGTTCTCCGAACCGGAACCGCCGCTCCAGCCCGATCCGGTCCAGCGTTTGACGTTAAAATCGATAACGCAGCAGCCTTCGGAAAATTCGGTGACGGACCAGTAACTCTCGCCGGACAAATCCGACGCACGCGCCGGGAAACTGATCGTTTCCTGCGCATTGGCGCCGGCATGAGCAAAGCTCGCCGCCGCAAGACCGGCCGAAGCCAGAAGATGACGCGCCAGACGGCGCATTTTCGGTGTTCTAAGGAATGTCATTGCAATCTCTCCCCTGTTGCAATTCATGTTCGCAGCCCGATTGCGTCTGAAGAGCGACGCAGTGCTGCAACGCTCTAAAGACCCGGGGAGCGCGGCGGCGGCGGGGCCGAATTAAGGCGGAATCAGTGATCCCGTCATCGGGGTGTGATGAAGATCACACCCAAACCGCAATAGAAGCTGAACCGGGAATTCTGTAACCGGACCTAACGCTTTGTGCAGGCGCGCTAAACCGTCAGCCGCCGCCCACGATCCTGCGTTGCAGGAAAAAGCTTCTAAAATAGTCGCTCAAGCGCTTGTGTGTTCGTCTATCGTCCCCAAGCCGCTATCTGGTGAAAACGGAATAAAGAGAAAGAGGCTCCGAAATGAGTGAAACCAACGATCCGTCGAAAAACCAGCCGCCAGGCTATGTCCCGCCAAAGGTCTGGACATGGGACGCGGAAAATGGCGGCGCCTTCGCCAGCATCAACCGGCCGGTTTCCGGCGCAACCCACGAGAAAGAGCTGCCCGTGGGCAAGCATCCGCTCCAGCTTTACTCCATGGGCACGCCCAATGGCGTCAAAGTGACCGTCATGCTTGAAGAGCTTCTCGCCGCCGGTCATGCGGGCGCCGAATATGACGCCTGGCTGATCCAGATTGGAGAAGGCGACCAGTTCTCCAGCGGATATGTGGAGCTCAATCCCAATTCCAAAATCCCGACCATGGCGGATCATTCTTTCGACCCGCCCATTCGCCTGTTCGAAAGCGGCTCCATCCTGTTTTATCTCGCTGAAAAGTTCGGCGCGTTTTTTCCAACCGACACCCGCAAGCGTACGGAAACCATGAACTGGTTGATGTGGCAGATGGGATCAGCGCCCTATGTGGGCGGCGGCCTCGGTCATTTTTATAATTATGCGCCGTTCAAAATCGAATACGCCATCAATCGCTTTGCGATGGAGACGAAGAGACAGCTTCATGTGCTCGACACCCATCTCGCCAAAAACGAATATATGGCGGGCGATGAATACACCATCGCCGACATGGCGATCTGGCCGTGGTACGGCTCCATCATGCGCCAGGCCTACGGCGCCCAGGAATTTCTGTCCGTGCATGAATATAAAAACCTCGACCGGTGGGTCGATTTGATCGACGCCCGCCCGGCGGTTCAGCGCGGACGCATGGTGAACCGGACCTTTGGCGGGCCGGACTCGCAATTGCGCGAACGCCATGACGCCAGCGATTTCGAGAAAAACCGCGAGGACATGGTGCTTGCGCGCGGCGGCGAAAGGGTTTGAAAACGCCGCTCAGTGCTATATGAGACTGTTAGTGTAGCATACAAACGGTTCCGCACTGGGCGGAACCGTTCCCTTTTAAGGTGACGGCATGGCTAAAGTCATTGACGGCAACAAGGTCGCCGCGGCGATCCGCGGTGAATGCAAGACTCGCGTCGACGCATTGGTTGAAAAAACGGGCGTTACGCCCGGTCTCGCCGTCATTCTGGTGGGTGAGGACCCGGCCTCCGCCGTCTATGTGCGCAACAAGATACGCGCCTGCGACGCCGTCGGCATCAAGTCCTACACGCACCGCCTTCCGGCTGACACCAAGACGGAAGATCTGGTGGTGCTGATCCATCAGCTGAACGCCGATGCCGGCGTTCACGGCATTCTGGTCCAGCTTCCCCTGCCTGACCATATCGACATGGAGCGGGTGCTGGAGACCATTTCGCCTGACAAGGATGTTGACGGTTTCCATCTCTACAATGTGGGCGGTCTCGTTCTCGGCAAGGACGATTTCTTTCCGCCTTGCACGCCCTATGGCGTCTGCAAGATGCTCGAAAGCGAAAACATCGACGTTGAAGGTCAGAATGTCGTTGTCGTCGGCGCTTCCAACATTGTCGGCAAGCCCATGGCGATCATGCTGATGGCGCAGGACGCCACCGTCGCGATCTGTCACGCCAAGACCCGCGACCTGGCGCAATTCACGATCCTCGCCGATATTCTCGTGGTCGCCGCAGGCGTGCCGAACCTCATTGGCCCGCAAATGGTGAAAACCGGCGCCGTCGTCATCGATGTGGGCATCAACCGCCTCCCCGACGGCCGTCTTGTGGGCGATGTCGACTTTGAAGGCGTATCGAAAAAAGCCTCCTATATTACGCCGGTGCCCGGCGGCGTCGGCCCCATGACCGTGACCATGCTGCTTGAAAACACCATTGCGTCGGCCGAACGCACTGCGGCGAAAATGCAAAAATAAAGAAGACTAACGCAGACTTGTCACCGAAGAAGATCGCGCAGCTTCGGCCCGATCTCCTGCAAAGGCTCGGCGTTCAGCATTTCAAAATGGCCGCACGGAACGCTGACTTCGCACATCTTGCCGCTGGTATAGGTGCGCCAGGCGCCGGGCGCCTGTTCAATGACATCGTCAAGAGCCGGCGTTCTCCCCGTCGCGGCGCGGAAAACATGAATGTCTGCGGCGACTTGTGGCGGGCGGTGCCGCAAGGTGATGCGGAAACAGTTTTCGATGACCCGCTGGAACCGTTCGCGCGCGGCGGCGCCGTCAATCCCTGCTTTTTCAATCAGCGGCATGGAGAAGACATCAAAGGCGGAAAACATGTAATCGGCGAGCGACGCCAGCGATTTCGCCCGATCGCCCATGGCGTCCGCAGGCTGATGAACAAATTGCAGCGCGATATCGACAAGCGTGCTTTCATTTTCGACTTCTCCTAACGCGCGCGAAAACGGAAAGGAATCGAGGAGACAGAGCATCTCCACTTTTTCGCCCGCCGCTTCGAGCTTCGCCGCAATCGAATGGGCGACAAGGCCGCCAAGGGACCAACCCATCAGCCGATAAGGGCCATGGGGGCGGATCGCCCTGATCTCGCGTAAATAATCCTCCGCCATGGCGTCGATGCTATCCGGCAAGGCCGCTGCATCGCCGTCTTTCAGTCCCCGCGCCTGGAGCCCATAGACCGGGCAATGGGGGCTTAGATGCCGCAACAGACCGGCATAGGACCAGGCGACGCCGACTATCGAATGAATGCAGAAAAGCGGCGCCTCCTCCCCATGCCGACGCAAGGGAAACAGCGTCTCAAACGGATCGCTGGCGCCGGCGCCGTCCATCTCGCGCGCAAGATTGGCGATGGTTGGCGCGTCAAATAACGACAGCAGCGACAATTGCGTTGAAAACTGCGTTTCAATTTCGACCAAAAGCTGAACCGCTGTCAGCGAGTCGGCGCCAAGCTCAAAAAAATTGTCCTCAACGCCGATACGCTCAAGCCCCAGCATCTCCTGAAAAATGTCTGCAAGCTTTTGTTCGGTCGGTGTGCGCGGCGCCACATAACCGGAGGTCGTCTGACCGGATGTTTTCGGCAGCGCATTGCGATCAATCTTTCCGCTACGCGTCAGGGGCAACGCATCGAGGATGAAAATCTTCGAGGGCGTCGCATTCACCGACAGGGTTTGCGAAAAAGCCTGACGCAGGCATGTTTCATCGAGCGCGGCGCCGTCATCGGCGACCACATAAGCGGCAAGACTTTTCCCGCCTTTCGGATTTTCGATGGCGTCGACAAAGGCCGACTTGACGCCATCGCAGGCCAGCAGCGCCGTTTCAATCTCGCCCGGTTCGATGCGTATCCCGCGCACTTTTAGCTGTTGATCGCAGCGTCCGAGAAACTCAAGGACGCCGTCCTCGCGCCAGCGCACCAGATCGCCCGTGCGGTAAAGCCGCCCGCCTTGCGGGTCGAACGGATTGACCGGAAACTTCTCCGCCGTGAGCGCCGGATTGTTGAGATAGCCGAATGCAACGCCCGCGCCCGCAATACAAAGCTCGCCCGCAACGCCCGCCGGGGCGAGGTTGAGACGGTCATCGAGAATATAGGCGTCCGCATTCAAGATCGGTTTGCCGATCGGCGGCGCCGCAAGGTTTTCCTCGCCGATGTCCGCGACAACACACTGCACCGTCGTTTCCGTAGGCCCGTAATAATTGGCGACTTTAGCTCCAAGATCGTGCAGCGCGCGCGCCAGCCGCGGCGTCAAGGCTTCTCCTGCAACGCCCGCTTTAATCCCTTGCAATAAAACAGACCGGCTTGAGATCAACATGCTCCACAAGGTCGGCGTTGCAATCATGAAGCTCGCAGCTTCGCGCTGCATCAGGCCGGAAAGCGCCGCAGGATCGCGAATTGTTTTCTGCGGCGCGATGATCGCAACAGCGCCGGCGGCAAGCGCCGTGTTCAACTCGATCACCGACGCATCGAACGTGAACGGCGCCACAGCGACAAGCCTGTCTTCTGCGGTGAGCGGAAAACATTCCATGGCGTCACAGACGGTGTTTGTCAGCCCGCCATGATGAAGCATGACGCCTTTGGGCGCGCCCGTAGAGCCGGAAGTATAAATCAGATAAGCGAGATCACGGGCGCTGACAGGACCGCCGCGTTCATGATCGTTGATGTTGACTGCGTCTTCGTTCGCAAAACAGTCTTCAGCCCGCCACACAGGACAATCTCCTGCGTCGAAAACAGAAGCGTCTTTTGCTTCCGCGATGATCATTTTCGCTTGCGCGTCTTCAAGCAGACGCTTGATGCGCGTTGGCGGATCGCACGGATCGATTGGCAGATAGGCCGCGCCGGCTTTCGCAATGCCGAGCATGGCGATGGGAAATAATTCGCTGCGCGGCAGGGCGAGCGCAATAATGTCTCCGCGCCCGACACCCTCGGCAAGCAGGCGCCGCGCAAAACCATTGGCGCGCGCATTGAGCTCCCCATAGGAAAGGCTGTTTCCATCAAAACGGATGGCGATGCTGTCCGGATCCCGCGCGGCGTTGTCTTCAATTAACTGGAATACAGGCGCGTCGGGCACGACTTTGCGCTCACCCCGCCCCCACGACAAAAGACGCTGGCGCTCTTCATCGGAAATGAGCTCGACTTTTTCCATCGCCGCGTCCGGCGCCGTCAGCAACGCCCGGCAAAACGTCTCGAAGCGACGGCGATGATCGCGCAGCTCCGTTTCCGAATAAAGCGAAGGATTGGCGTCAAAGTCGATGCGCAGGTCAGCGCCGTCGCCGCGGTCATAGATGAAAATGACCATATCCTCGACGGAGGAGTTGGCGAGATTGTGCGCGGTCGTCGGCGCGCCGCCGAAAGTGAGATTGTAATCGAAAGGCTCGATATTCACGGCGACACGCGCAATGTGATCATGCTGCCCGGTCAGCCCCAGATCGCGGCGCATATCCTCAAAGCGATAATGCTGGTGGCGCAGGGCCCGGCGCACTTCCTTCGCCACTTGCGCGGCGAGCGTGCGGAAATCTTCTTCCGGGTTTATGTCGAGCCGCAGCATGATCCCGTTCGCAACCATGCCCGGGACGCGCCGCGCCGCCTTGTTGCGTGCAGAAACCGGCATGCCCAAAACGAGATCGCGCGCGCCGGTTGTGCGATGAATGAAGCCCGCCATCAGCGCGATCAGAATTTGCGGCAGGCTGCATCCTTCCGTCTTGGCGAGCATGCGCAACGCATCCGCCGTTTCCGGCGCCAATCGCACTGTCTCGCGCGCAAGACCGTTTGCGGTTGGGGCGCGCCCTTGCGCCAGGGAGACAGGCTCGGGAAACTGATCGAGACGGTCAAGCCAGTATCGACGGTCCCGGTCGAACGCCTTTGATGCGCGATAGATTTTTTCTTCCTCGATCAGCGTCTTCAGCGGCGAAAAAGGCGATGGCGGCGGCGCAAGGCCGTCGATGGCGGCGTTATAGATTTCCGCGATCCTGCGAACGAGAAGACCGCCCGCAAATCCGTCGAGTACAATGTGATGCGCACGCTGGTAAAAAAAGAACCGGTCTTCATGGGTTTTCACAAGAGCGCCAAACCATAAGGGGTCGCGCTCCATCTCACAGGGCGCGGTGACATCGGCCATCATCCAGGCCTGCGCCGCCGCATCGGGCGCCGCGTCCTTCGAAAAGTCCATAAAGGGCGTAGCGCCGCGATAAGTTTCATGAACGATCTGATGCGGGCCGTCGGCGTCTTCGAAGATATTTACGCGCGCCGTTTGCGCTTCGGCGATCACCTGCCGGATCGACGCGACAAAGATATCGGGATCGACAGCGCCGTGAATCTCCAGCGCTTCCGCGATGTTGAAAATGGTTCCCACACGGCTGATTTTGGAGCCGATCCAGATGCCGCGCTGCGCAACAGTAAGCGGCAAGATTTCCGGTCCCGTCTGAGGCGGCGCCGTCTCCGGGCGCCGTTGCGTCTTTTTCAGCGCGGCGCCGGCGGCGGAAGACGGTTTGAATTTTTGCAAGCCGGCGTCGGGTGGCCGGAAAGGACGGGTGGAAATTTGATGTGACGACGGCTCATGCGCGGGCGCCAACGCAGCCGCGCTCCCGTCCCCGTCATAAGACGACACAGTTGACCGGCCCGATGAAAGGCCGGTTCGATGGTCATCGCTCCCCACGATGGCCTCTCCCCCAAGTCGTTTCGAAAGCCGAAACTTGTTGCAATGCACCATTGCTGAGACAATTTGTCAAGCAAGACGCGAATTGCACGCACCAGACGCGCGCCGCAACCGGCGAAAGTTAGGGGCGTAACGCGCCAATAGCGGGAGCGGGCCGCACCCGCGCGCCATTAAGCAGCATTCCGACGGGCGTATAGCGCACAAAGAGCGCATAGGCGCCGAGCCCGATCAATATGGGCGCCACGGATGATATTATGAATTTCAACCAAACATTGAGATCGACATTGGCGAGCAGCGCCTGCATCCACACCACCAGCGGCAAATGAATGATATAGAGCCAATAAGAGGCGTCGGCGACATAACGAATGGAGGCGCTTTCAACATCCCCATACATCCTGCCGAGCGACAACACCGCAATCGTCGCCAGCGCCGAAATATAAGACTGCAGTACCGCCAGCGTCACGCGCCGCCAGAACTCGACAGGCTCGGGCGGATAGCTGAGTTCCGGCAATAAAAGATGGTAGACAAGAAAACACCATAGCGCGATCGCCAGCAGCAAGGGCCATGCCTTTCCCACGCGCGTCAGAAAATCCTCGGCGCCGTAAAGCCGCCAGCCAAAGGCGAAAAACAAGCCGAAATAGCCGAACGGCCATAGCTTCACCATCAGCCTGTCCGGCGACGGCGTCGGCGCGCCGGCGAAAAACAGCGCCGGCGCCAGAAGAAGCGGCAGAAAGGCAAGCAGCCAGACGGACGATGTCAGTCTCGATAAAACCGCCTCGAGCTTTGGCTTGCGTATCTGCGTCAGCCCGGCGGCGATCAAGGAAAAGAACAGGAGATAATATAAAAACCACAAATGCAGGGTGCCGACATCTCCGATCCCGCCGGAAGGGTTTTCCATGCGCTCGCGAATAAAGAGCATCATACGCGAAGGTTCATCGACATAAGAAAACGAAAAACTGATGACGCCGAAAGCCGCTGCGGCGACCAGCGGCAGGAAAATCAGAAACGGCGCGCCGACGCGCAACAGGCGATTGCGCAGATAGGCTTTCAGTCCGCGTTTTTCCGTCAAGAGATGACCGAAATATCCGGCGATCAGAAAGAACAACGGCATCCGGAAAGCGTGAGAGGCCCAGGCGAATACGGTCAGCAACGGTGAATCATTGGCGTCGGTGATGAACCAGAACTCATTCAGCGGCGCTGCGTAGGCGAGCGCAGCATGAAAGAAGATGCCCGCCAGCATCGCCGCGGCGCGCAGATTGTCCATGTAATAAAGCCGCGCCGTCATGGTCCCCCTCCACGGCGGGCACCCTAAGGGCGGACACGGCCCCGCCTCAAGCCCCACCCATGATGAAAAGCCCACGCGCTCCTGAAAGAAGGACGCGGATCAGGCGGCGCCGGAGACATTGAGAATGGCGCCGGAGGTGAAAGATGACTTTTCAGAAACGAGAAATATCGCGGCGTCCGCCACTTCCTCGGGCGTTCCCGCACGCCCAAAGGGAAACCGCTTGATCGCTTCCTCCAGCCGCCCGGGCCGGTGCATCTCGGTGTCGATGGGCCCGGGGGAAACGGCGTTGACACGCACACCCTCGCCCGCAAGCTCGCGCGCAAGGCCGACCGTCAGGCTGTCGACGCCGCCTTTGGAAGCGGCATACCAGACATATTCGCCGGGCGACCCGTAGTGAGACGCGCGCGATGAAATAAAGACAATGGCGCCTCCTTTACCGCCGCGTTTTGTCGACAGCCTTTTGGCGCCTTCGCGCGCCACCAGCATGGCGCCAAGAAGATTAACCTCCAGCACCTCGCGCAAGGTCTTTGTATCAGCGTCGACAAGCGCCGAATTTTTACCGGTGATCGCGCTGTTATAGATAATCGCTTCCAGGCCGCCGATCTCGTCAAGCTTTGCAAACAACGCGTCGATGTCGCTCTCGCGCGCCGTATCCACTTTGAAGATATGAGCCTGACGTCCAAGGCCGCTAATGTCGCCGGCGACTTTTTCCGCCGAGGCCTTGTTGCTGGCGTAAGTGAGCGCAACGTCGAACCCCGCGCGCGCCGCCGCCAGCGCTGTCGCCGCGCCGATGCCGCGACTGCCGCCGGTTACTAACAATAAGGGCGCAGGCTCAGCCATAAATCATCACTCGTCCTTCATTTTCACTCAACAACATGCCCCGAATTCGCAAAGGGCGCAAAGACTTCCCCTTTATGGAAAAGGAGGAGCCGGGGTTGAACCCGGCTCCTCCCGTTTCGCTAGGGAGAGGTCGAAGGACCGAAGGGAAGGTCTTTCTTCCTTGCACGCCGGTGATGTTAAAAACCGGCGGACCCTTTTCGCCCGGCGCTCTAGAAACGAACCCTGACGCCCGTACGGAAGCGCATGCCGAAGGTGTCGAAATAGACCGGGTTGGTCGGATAGTTCGACCCGCCAAGACCGCCGCCGCCCGGCGCAACCGGAGGCTTTTTGTCAAAGAGGTTGTTCACCGCCGCGAAGACTTCGAAGTTTTCCTCATTGGACCCCACCCCGAATGCGTAGGACACGGCGAGATCGACATAGGTCGCAGCGTCGACGCGGTTGGTGCTGATGCTGTTGGCCAGCATCGGATCGTAGCCCGGATCTTCAGGCCCCGTATATTCGACGCCGTAAATGCCGGAACCGACACGGCGCACGGTCACCGTCGAGTTGAAACCGCCAAGGTCATAGGAAACGAAACCGTTCCAGATCCAGTTCGGCGCCGGGTTGAAATCACCGCCATCGCGAACAGGGCCGGATTGTCCCGCATAGTCGATGGGATCGACCGTCGGATCCGGCGTCACCACGAAGTCATATTGGTGGTTCGCCATCAAACGGAAATTAAGATCGCCGGCAAATCCGTCATGGAGATTGTCCAGCGGCAGATTATAGGCGACTTCGAAATCGAAACCGCGCACGGTCAGCTGGCCAAGATTCACCTGGCGCGCATCGACGAAAGTGATGTCCATGGCGTCAGCGTAGCTGATGCGGTCGCAGAAGAGATCATATTCGTCGCAGAAATCGACGATGCCCTGCCCCGTCAACGTGGTCACCACATCCTTGATCTTGATCTGGTACCAGTCGGCGGAGAAAGTGAGCCCCGGCGCAAAACCCGGCGACACCACAAGACCGAGCGTCGTCGTGTCCGCTTTTTCCGGCGTCAAAGAGAACGCGCCGCCCGACAGGATCGGGGTCGGATCGTCGCCGCCGCCGCCGGGCGAGCCCGGAATGGCCGGGTTGTCGACGATCCCTTGCGAGGAGCCTTCCTCCGTCGGCACATTTTTCAGATACAATTCACGGAAACCGGCGGCGCGGATATCGCGCGAGCGCGAGCCGCGGAAACGAAGCCCCTCGGTGATGTCGTAAATCGTCGACACTTTCCAGCTGGTGGCGTTCGAGGTTTTCTCTTCCGACGTCAGCGTGTCCGTGGCGTGGTTGCGGGTTTGCCGCACCGCGCCGTTGATTTCGAGATAATCGGCCAGCGGCGCATCGCGCAACAGCGGCACATTCAGTTCGAAGAACCCTTCCATGACGCTGATCTCACCAGCGAAGTCGAGACCGAACGTAAAGGCGTAGTCATTATAGTTCGGAATATCGCCGTGTGTGACATCGCCGCTTTCGTCGCGATATTCACCACCCGCCGCAATACCGATGGGACCAGCGCCCCAGCCTTCGTAGATCTCGCCCTGAATGCTGCCGGCGATGACATGCTGGGTGTATTCAAAGTCTTCAACGACCGGACGATACGCATAGGCGACCGCCGCAGGATCGAGATTGTCGAGCCCGAAGAGATTGAAGGGAACGCAGCCCTGCGCAATCGGATCGGGATCGGCTTCCAACAATTCGGCGCAGACGATTTCATTCGTCATTGGATCGACGACGGCGTCCAGCGCGTAGATGAACGGCGTATTGACCCGCGAATTGTCCCGGTCCTGATGACGGTCATTGCGGCCATATTGATAATAGACGTCCCAGGTCCAGCTATCGCCGAAGGACCCGTTAAGCCCCACAAGACCGCGGAAGACTTCCGATTTGGCTTCGTTGTAAGCGGGCACCTGCGCGTCGATATCCTTGCCGAGGCTGAAGGACGTGCCGTTCAACAGCGTTACAAGCTCGGCCGGCAGATAGGCGTTGGTCGGCTTTACAAAAAACGTGGAGCGCGGGCCGGCCGTGACGCCGGAATTGCTCGCCGTGCGATTGGCGTAGGTAAACTCGCCAATGACGTTCAAACTGTCCGTCAGCTCATACTCGCTGTAGAGATAACCGACATAGCGTTCGATCGGCGTTTGAATGTCGGGATCGGCGTAAGTCGATGCGCCGTCGCCGCCCTGACGCGGCCCGAAAGTCGACGTCGACACATACTTGCCGGTGTCGAAGTCGAGAATGCCTGTGCCGTCGTCATTAAACCGCTTGTTGCGCGCCGCCGGATCTGCCGGGTCGCGGTTTCTGACGACCCCATGGGGATCGTTGAACGCCTGTTTGGAATTCGGCCCGATAATGAAATTCGGCAGGCCATAACCCGGCGAGCCGGGAATGTCGTAACCGGAGAGGTTACCATTATCGAGACGGTTGCTGGCATTGGTGAAACGGTCCCAGCTTTCGGCGCACCACAGACGCACATCGGCGCAATCGCCAATGCCTTTTTGATCCTGGAACTCGCCGCCGAACACGACATGGCCGCGTCCATCCGCAAAGCCCGTGCCGAGCGCAAGCGAGGCGTGATAGGTTTCGCCGTCGCCCCGCGATGTCTGGCCGTAATCGACCTGACCGCGGAAGCCTTCAAAATCCGTATCGAGAATGATGTTCACAACACCGGCCACAGCGTCGGAGCCATAGGCCGCCGAGGCGCCGCCCGTGACGGTTTCAACACGCTCAATCATCGAGGATGGAATGATGTTGAGATCCACGGCGCCGCCATCGGAGCTCGGCACGAAACGGCGCGTGTTCACAAGCGTCAGCGTGCGCGTGCCGTTGAACGGGTTAAGGCCGCGAAGGTTGGCGAAGCTGGCGCCGACATTGGCGCCGGCCGTAATCCCCGCCGTTGAATCGGACTGGAAAGAAGAGTTCTGCGGGATCAGCTTCAGCGTTTCCGCCGCATTGATCTGCCCCAGATCCTCAATGAGATCGCCGGACATCACGGTCGCGGGCGTCGGTGAATCAAAGCCGGTCCGCTTGATGCGCGAGCCCGTTACGATGACATAGTCGCTTGTGCCGGCTGCATCAGCGCTGTCGGTGTCCTGCGCCATCACTGGCGCAGCGCCGAGCGCAAGCATGGCTGCGGATGCGCCAGACAAGAGCGCGGATTTCGGCATGCGGTGCAGGAATGAATTTCGCAATGTACTGCCCTCCCAGGCGTTATTTATGCGCGGGTGTTTTCCGACTTTTGAAAAGCCGGCCCCCGCGCCTTTGCCATGAAGAAGCTCTCACAGATGTGAAAAATGAGCTTGCACCGGAAGGCATATCGGTTTGCGCTTGACGGCATTGCGGAAAGACAGATTAAGACGTCTACAGAGGAGCCGCCTGCATATTGCAATGCAGCGCATTTGAAAGGCTGTTAATCGGCGGACCGACTAATGCGGCAGGAGATGCATGCGCCGGTATTCCGACGGCGCCATGCCGTATTTGGCGCGGAAAGCGCGGGTGAAATGCGCGGCGCTGTTGAAGCCCCAGGAGAACGCGATTTCCGAGACCGTCAGGCTGCGCCATGCCGAGTTCGTCATCTGCGATGCGCATTCTTCGAGGCGGCGGCGCAGAATATAGGCGGACGTGGTTTCGTTTTCCTCGGCGAACAGGACGCGCAGATAGCGCGGCGAAATGCGCATGGCGTCGGCGACACAACCCGGCGAAAGCTCCGGATCGGAAAGATTTGCTTCGATATACTGCTTCGCCTGCGCCTTGCGGAGCCCCACCACGGTTGAGTTGGTCATCTTGTGGCCAAGGCTGATGGAATAGGCGGTGCCTAGAACATCAAGAAGATGCCCGGCGATGCGGTCGCCGAATTCTTCGGGGATGCCTTCCTCCGCCTTCCCCCACAAACTATGGGCCATGGCCGACGCGGTGCCCGTAAGACCGAGTTCCGCCGGCAGGCGAAGCCCGCAAAGCTGTTCCGGGCACGGCAAATGCGTCTTCAGCATTTTCGGAGAGGCGCGCAGGATCATGAACCGCGCGCCCTTTTCCAGTTGAATGCGATGGGGCGCCGCATTGTCACACAAGGTGAAATCGCCGGGCTCAAGCCGGGTTTCATTTCCGTAGTGTGAAAATTGCGCGCCGCCCTGCGCCATCAGGAGGAACGAAAAGAAATGGGATTTCGTTTCGTTGATATGCGCCGTCGTCCGCTCGATGCTGGCGCCGTTGGTGCGCACATCGGCGAAGCCGAGAAAACCAAGCGACGTCACGCGCAGCTCCGCATCGAAAACATCGTCGGAAGACGGCTGAAACGTGACCTGCGCGAAGCGGCTGGAATAGGTGTTATTCCAAGACGCCATGCGGCGCGAAGCCGGAAAATCGGCGGTCCGGTAATACTCCATACATCCCCTCCCAAGGACTGACACGTCGGACTTTTCCCCGCTTAAGCGGATGTTTTTCTTTTAATTTATACGCCCAGCCCGCCCCCGGCAATGTGATTGCACAGACTTGCGGGCGGTTAACTGAAATAAAGTTTCAGCGCCGTTTGGGAAATACGCCAGCGATCACGCGCATCGGGAACCCAGCGGCGGAAACGGTCAAGCGCGTAGTCGAAAGTGATACGCCCTTCATAACCGACAAACGGACAGTCGCTGCCCCACAAGAGCCGCTCCGGCCCGACATGGGAAACGAGATCTTTGGCGAGATCATCGGCGATCTTGTCCGCGTCCCCATTCGGATTGGTTTGCCAGGCCGCTGTTCCGAGAAGACGGAACCCGCCGGAAAGCTTCACCCAGGTGTTGCCGCGTTCCGCCGCCGCCAGCACCGCACGATAACCCGGGCAATTCACGCCAAGTTTCGGATCGGGATGGCCGAAATGATCGATAACGACTTTCACGCCGCTTTCTTCAAGCGCCGCCAGCACCGGCGGCAGCGCCGGTCCCTCGATCGCCACATGCACATGCCAGTCAAGGTCGCGCACCCGCCGGAAAAGGAGATTATATTCTTCGCTGCGAAAATCGGGAAGCTCGGCCATGCGCGCAAGCTGCAGCCTGATGCCGACAATGCCGTCGCCCTGCATACGTTCAAGCGAATAGCGGTCGGTCGCCGCCGGTGAGACAATCGCGGTCCCGCGCAGGCGCCGGTGCTTGCGCAATTCCGAAATCATATAGTCGTTGTAAAAGCCGGTGATGCTCAGCCCGGAAATCACGCCGAAATGAATGCCGTATTGATCGAGCAGCGCGAGATAGTCGTCAGCCGTGAAAGAATAATCGGTCCGCGTCCAGGCGTTGCTGCTAAGCGGCATGTCTTCCTGAAAAATATGCGCATGACAGTCGACCACCGGCGGAAAGTCAGCCTGTTCACCACCGCTGGCTGTTGTCTGGTCTTTCGCATCTGTTGAAACATGCAAGGTCATTCAGATGCTTCCGGTTTGCCTGTGTTCGCGCTGTCATCAGAAGGGCGCGACGAAATCGACCAATCGAGCTTAAGCGCGGGTGCGCGGCCGCTCACCGGATTGTCGTAATGAAAACCCATGGGCGCAATTTCAGGATAAGGCGCAAAGGTGACGCCGCGTAAGGGACCGTCCGGCGGATATTTGGCGATGCTTTCCGGTGTCGGCGCAAAGCGTTCCGCCGAGCCTTCCTCGACCGCCGCCCAGCCACCGGTGTAACTGGCGAGAAAAATATAATCGAGATCCATCCCGGCGATCTTCCAGACGCCGTCTTCCAGCTTCACCTGGTTTTCGTAAATGCCGGAGATGTAGGAGCCGTCGCCATCAAGCTGGCTGTTGAACTGAAACAGACGCAAACGGATCTGCGCGCTCTTTCCGTCCGGCGCCACCGTGACATAGGGCTGCGTCTTTTGATGAATCGCCATGAAGGTCGAGCGCCGCCCGCCGTCGCCATAGCGCGAAAAGAGCGATCCCCTCACCCGCTCGCGGCCATAATAGGCGCCGATATAGGAAAGCTCTTTCCATCCGTCCTCGGAGAAAAGATCGGCCGTGTCGTCCCAGCGGAATTCATCAATGTAATAGCCATAGGCCGTGGAGACATTTTCCGCGCCGTCATAGGCTTTGACGATTGCGGCCTTGCGGGCGAGATCGTCGAGGCTTGCCGGCGCTGAAGGAGCGCCCCCGCGTGTAATGTAAGCGTCAAACGAAACCGGCGGACTTGTCTGCTCAGGATATTCCGCGCTGGCAAGCGACGACGTCTCGGCGCTCTCACCTGCGTCCTCATGCGCCGGCAACAAGTCGCGCGCCCAGCCAATGTCATAATCAGCGGCGAAGCGCGGATAGAGTTTCACCGACTGGATTTTCCAGACGCCGTCTTTTTTGACGTAAGTGTTTTCAAATATGCCGAAGGCCCAGGCGGAAGCGCCGCCATGCCGGCCCGTCATCTGCAATTCAAATCCGCGCGCCGCCGCCGCGCCGTCGCCGGTCAGCGTGATCACCGGATCGAGCTGCAAATGATCGTTAAGCTCGCCTTCCTTCAGGCCCGCTTCGCCGAGCGAGAAGAACCGGTCCCGGATCGCGTCCCGCCCACGATAAACGCCCTCGCCGGCGACATCGAAGCTCGCATCTTCCGCAAACAAATCGGCGACATCGTTCCACATCTTGCGGTCCACATAATAGCCATAGGCCGCCTGAAGATTTTGAACGTCGCTTTCATCAAGCAACGCGCCGGCAATGGCGTTGGCTTTTGCAAGACGCGCATCGGCGTCGTCGCTGGTGAGCGCAGAGGCATCGTCAACTTCCGGCGTCGGCGCACCGGCGCTTGCCGGCGTGTAATGGTAAGGCGTCAGCGGCACAACATCAGCGACATTGCGCCAGCCTTCATCATAGGGCCCCGCATATTGCGGATAGTAATGGAGCGTTTCGATTTTCCATACGCCGTCTTCGAACACGTAATCGTTTTCGTAGATCCCGCCCTTCCAAAGAGCTTCTTCGCCATAACGACCGGTCATCGCGACTTCATGCCAGCGTCCTTTCGCCGACTTTCCATCTTCGCCAAGGGTGACAACCGGCGACAGGATCAAACGAATATTCAACCGGTCCGGCGCAAGGCCATCGACGCCCGCGCCCATCTCATCGCGAAAATGCGCATAGAGCGTATCGGCGCCCCAAATTTCGACGCCTGGCTCTACATAGCGTCCGTCTTCCGCGAAAAGCCCCGCCATGGCTTTCCACTCACCGGCCTCGGCATAGTGGGCGAAGGCGTGTTGGAGGCGTTTCACATCGCGCAGGGATTGAACATGCTCGACATCGGCGACAAGACGCGCCGCGCGCACGAGATCTTCCTCGCTCCATCTGCGTTCTTCTGACGCCGCCGCCCCACCGGCCTCCACCGCCGACGGCGCTTCGCGCGAACAGGCGCCGAGCGATCCGGCCGCCACGCCAACAAATCCCGCGAGCAATGCCTGAACAATGAAGCGTTTCATCTTGCGCATCTGCACCGGATCACCGCTCCTCAAGGACTTCGCGAATGATGCTGTCATCGATCAGCGTGGAAAGCTCCTCGCGCGAGCGCGCTTCGCGGTCATCAATCTCCGCCAGCCATTTCTCTTCCGCTTCGAGCACGTCGAGAAGGTCGGGGACCAGGTCGCCGGGATAGCCATGATGCTTCCATGACCGCTTGATGAGATCGAGATCGAAGCCGGTCGCTTCCTGCACCAGCGGCCAGGCGATGCTCGGATCTTCGTGGATCATATCCGTCGCCTCGACGACCGCTTTGACAAACTCCTTGATGCGCGCGCGCTTTTCCGGATCGGCGAGATTCGCCGCCGTGGTGTTGAGATTGAAAACTTCGCGATAGACATCGCGGCCGTCGAACTCCACGGCGTCATCGCCGATCGCGTGGGCGGCGTTTTCGATTTCCGGCTCCCAGATTGTCACCGCATCCACCTCCCCCTTGGCGAGGAGGATCGGCATGTCGCTCAATGGAATGACGCGGACAATCTCGACATCGGCTTCGCTCAGGCCGACGGATTTTAGCATGTTGTGCAGGAAATAGGCGGAAGACGTGTTGGGGATGGTGGCGATGCGCTTGCCCTTCAGATCTTCCAGCGTTTCGATGCCCGCCGATTTGCGCCCGACAATGCGGTAATAGCCTTCGGCCACCGTCATGATGATGCGAAGATCGGGATGCCTGGCGGAATAGCGAAGCCCCTGGGTTTCCGCATGAGTCGCCACATCGGCGACGCCCGGTTCGCCATAGCCGGGAATGCCCGGTTCGCCGACCAGATTGGGAATGCCGCCCATCTTCACGGTCGAGGGGCCGTCAAAGACCTGATCGGAGGCGACGAGCACCGGCGCAATCTCGAATGTCACCTTGTTGCCGTGAACGCGGAATGGCTCTTCCGGCTGGGGCGCCGTCGCGCAAGCCCCAAAAGCGACGCAAGCCGCGAGCGCAATCGCCCGCTTTCCCCAGCCAAAAATGAGCCGTAATTGCATCCAGCCGTCTCCCTTTGGTCCGGACGCTTTTTCAAACCCTTATGCGCCCTTGTCGTCAGCGCACCGTCCGGGTTTTCAGCACGGCGGGCAATATAAATGAGAGCGAGTGCCGGGCATGTAAAATTTGGGCGCCGGAGCGGTCAAACGCTGCAATGCAGCATGACGGTCAGGCAGGCTAAACGCTGGTCCCGCTTGCAAAATCAGCGGCCATTACCGGCGATGATGATTCAGTGACAAGGCGGGTTCCGGGGCGAGGCTCAATCCCCGAGCGACAGCGCCACGCGAAATCCGTTGGACCGGTCACGGACGGTTTGGGTGATTCGGCTGCGATTGGCGGAACGAAGCGCGCGCGGCTCATCGCGCCAGCTTCCTCCCCGCACAACGCGGCGCCCGCAATCGCCGCTTTTCACCGCGGACCCGTCAGCGGGCGCGTCGCCGTAATTATTGACGTAACAATCCTCAACCCACTCCGCCGCATTGCCGAGCATGCCGCGCAGGCCAAACGGATTGGCCGCAAGCTCATCAACGGGCCGGGTCGATCCGAGCGCAACCCTGGCCCGGTCGAAAGTATCGCCCCACCAATAGGCGGACTGGGCGCCGCCGCGCGCCGCATATTCCCACTCGGCTTCCGTCGGCAATCGATAAGTTTTGCCGGTCTTAGCCGATAGCCATTTCACATAGGCTTGCGCATCCCGCCATGAGATAAAGATCGCCGGGCGCGTATCGCGGCCGAACCCGGCGTCACCCGGCGTGTAGGCGCCGCAACCGCCATCCTCGACACAGGCCAGCCATTGATCATGGGTAATTTCAGTCTCGCTCATCGCAAAGGATGAAATCGTCACTTCATGTTGCGGCCCCTCATAACCGACATGGCCGGGAGAGTCCGAAGCCGAGCCCATCATGAACGCGCCGCCCGGCAGCACTGTCATCATCGGACAGAAGTCGCAATCGCTGAAAGAAGACAGCGCCGCGTCATCGCCGGACGCACTATCGTCAACGGCTGCTTCGTCAGTTTCCGTCAATACGTCGTCCGCACTCTCTTCAAGCGCCGCCAGGTCGCTTTCAGCCTCTGCGGCAACGTCGCCGGGCATCTCGCCATCTTCAGCCGCAATTTCGAGCGCGGCGTCTTCGGCGCCGTCAACATCCAGCATGTCTGTGGTGTCGACTGACATGTCCGTGACCACGTCTTCCTCGACCGCCGCCTCTTGCGACGCGGATGTTTCTTCAACAGGCGCGGCTGCGGCGACTTTCGTTTCCGCGCTGGCGTCATCCTTCATCAGCTGCATGGCGGCGAAGACCCCGCCGCCGATCAGGACAACAACGGCGCCGATAATCGCAATCATGGCGCCGGGACCGGATTTCTGTTTTTGCGTGGGCGCGGGCGCCGCCGCTTTGGTCCGTGCGGGCCGGCTCGCCGGTTGAGCGGCTGCGGCAGGGCGTTGAGCGGGGCGCGGCGCCGGAGCCTGGGCTGGGGCCTGGGTTGGGGCCTGCAGCCTTGCTTGCGGCGGCGGCGTTGAAGCTTGAGGCGCCGCTGGCTGCGGCTGCGTCGCACGATGCAAGGCGGCCAGACGGTTGCGTGCAAGATCGGCGAAATGCCCATCAGGATAGCGTTTCAGATAGGCTTCGAAATCCGCCGGCTCCGACCCGTCCTTAACGGAAGTCCAGAACGTGTTCTCAATCGTAATGTCGCCTGCGGAGTCTGATGCGGCGCCGGACGGCGCAGCCTGAACCGGCGGCGCCACATCATGATGGCCGACCGCGTTCTTCACCCCTTGCATGAACAGCCGCCAGTTCGGATCGCTTCTGTCGCCTTGCCAGTTGACAAGATCAGCAGTCTGAACAAGTTCAAACCGCAGCGGGCGCTCGCAATGGTCGATCATCGCCGGAACAAGCTTTGAGAAACGCTCGCCCACTGTCGCTTCCGCCCGCACCCATTTCGAATTCACCGATTTCTGCGACCACAGCACGACAACGGCGCCGGCTTCGCGCAGATGTTTTTCGGTCACCTCATCATAGGATTCACCGGCGCGCAGATTTGTGTCCCACCAGACATCAAGCCCTTCGGCCTGCAGCGCATCCGCGATCATCCTCGCCCGAAACTGGTCTTCCCGGTTGTAGGAGATAAATATATGCGTCACGACTTGCGCCTCCCTCGCGGCTACTTTTAAATCATCCGCTTAACAATTGAAAGTGTTGATTTTTGGAGAAAATTCGCCCCCTATCGGTTGGCGAACGGACCGCGAAAACAAGGATGGAAGGCCGGCTTAATGGCGTATGTTTTCAACACGGATCTTCTTTTGAACGACCCCGATCAGGAGGGGGCCCGTAAAGAGTTTCCGAATATCTTCTTTGCGCTGAATAACCCGGAACTGAGAGCCGCCTTCCGGCCCTTTGACGAACGCGCCAACGCCGCCAAAACCCGCAGCCGCAAATGGGGCGTTCTCGCCGTCCTGCTCGCGACCGGCGCCTTGCTGCTCGCCGGCGGCGAAATGCTGTTCCATGGCCTGCCCAAGGGGCAAGTCCGCACCCTCGCCGCGATCGGCGGCGTCGCCGGCATCGCCAGCGTCCTGATCGGCGTCTTCGGGATCATGTTCCGGGAACGGAAAATGCGCTGGCTTGCCGACCGTCTCGCGACGGAGCGCATTCGACAATTCCATTTTCAGTCTTTTGTCTTTGGCGTCAAAGAGATACTCGACGGCGCGCGCGACAAACAGGCGGCTGATGCTTTTGTAGAAAAACGCACCGCCGACTTTGCAAAATTCGAAAATGAATGCCTGTCGACGGTCGATGACAAGCTGAAAGAGATCGTGCATCACGATCATGACGAAGAAGGCTTGATTTTTGAGGACATCTCGCCTTCAGCGCCGGAATCCGACCCGCATCTTGACGAATATTTCCGGGCCTATGTTCTGTTTCGCTTTAACCGCCAGATCAGCTATTGCGATCTCATCCTGCGCGAAGGCGAAGGCTTCTGGAAACACGCCCCCAGCCAGCAGGCGAAAATTTTAGGCGGCGTTGCGCTTGCCTGCGTCTTCGGCATTTTGTTGTTGCATGGCCTCGTTTTCTTCGGCGCTATCGCCAATATCGCATGGATGAAAGGCCCGCTTGTCCATGTCTTCGCGATCTGGGCCGCGATCATCGCCCTGTCCGCCAGAACTTTCGAGGAAGGGTTTCAGCCGGAGCGTGAAATCGAGCGGATGCGGCAATACCGGCTGGCGTTAAAACGCATCTACGCCCGCTTTCAAAGAGCGCCGAATGTGGATGCAAAACTCGCCGCCATGGTTGACCTTGAAAAGCTCAGCTATGAGGAAATGGTTCTCTTCCTGAAAGGGAACTACGAAGCCGAGTTCATCATGTAAGGCGAGCTTGGCGACGAAAGGCAAAGCCATGACATTCCGTCAGCACCTTCATCGCCAACTCGACCCGGAAGCCTGGCCCGGCAGAGGCTTGTCGCCGCTCAACTGGGCGGTGTTCTGTCTGATCTGGCTGTCGATCGTCTTCGGCGTCGCGGCGACGGAGCCGAGCGTCGCCGGCTGGCTCGGCGGCAGGCTGCTTCTGATCGACCATTTATTGCTTGCGGTTTTCGCCGTTGAATATGCAGGCCGCCTTTGGGTGTGCGGGCTCAATCCGAAATTCCGGGGCGCGCGCGGGTTTTTCCGATATCTTGTGACGCCGGCTTCCATTGCGGATCTGGTCGTCATTCTGCCGTTATTGCTGCCGACCCCGTCCACATGGATGCTGATTTTCAGACTGCTGCGCATCCTGCGTCTCTTACGCCTCGCCGCGATGCCGCATATCCACGCCGCCATGCGCGAATTTTACGAAGCCCTTGCGGCCAAGCGGTTTGAATTGATTTTCACCCTCTTCCTCGGCGTGATTTTGATCCTGCTTTCCTCGACAACACTTTATCTCGTTGAAAGACAGATACAGCCGGAAATTTTCGGCTCGATCCCGAAAGCCATGTGGTGGAGCGTCGTGACCTTCACGACCGTTGGCTATGGCGACGCCGTGCCCGTCTCCACGCTCGGGAAATTCTGCGCCGGTCTCTACGCCGTCCTGGGGCTTGGCCTTGTGGCGATGCTCACCGGTGTCTTCGCCTCCGCGCTCAGTCACGCGGCGGAACTGCACGACAAAAACAAGAGCGTTGATTAGCGCGGCTAATATCCACTCCCCCCTCATCGGACGGGCGCAAGATAATGTGCGTGTGTTCCGGCGAAATGCCGGCAGCGGACGCGAATGTTCATGTGAGCGATGAACAGGAAGTTGCTTAACAGCCTATTCGAATTCTATCGTCACTTCTACGCGCCGGTTAAGCGGTTCTCGAACATTATCCTCTGTGGCCAAGGCGGGTCTAAGATCCCCAAAAGCGGACACCTCGATCAGTTCGGCGGGAATTCCGAAACTGATCAGGACATCTCTCACCGCCGCCGCCCGCTGTCGAGACAATCCCGTATATATGTTGTCATCTTCGGACGTATCCGAATGACCTTCAATACGAATGCTCAAAATCTCACTTTCCAATGATCGGACGGCGATTTCCTCGAGTAGCGAAAACCCTTCATAACCAATCACCGCCTTTTGCCAATCGAAATACACCACAGCTTCAAGAGGCTCGGGCGTTATGTCAGCATCTTCGACTAACCGAGGCGGGCATTCTGCATGTTGCGGAACTTCTGAGCCATCCCAGCACCTTTTATAATTTTCGCTATTGGCGGCGCGCCAAGCCGCCATAAAGGAATTGGGTTCATTGACCCAACTGATGGGGGCCCGGATCGCGCATCCTTGTGCATTCCTGCTCTTGTCAACCTTATAGAACGGAAAGTCATCGCCCCGATATTTTCGCCGCTCCGGGGCCAATGGCCGATCTTCAACCGGAACGCCTTTCAAGTCGCAAGCAACGTCACTGAGAATGTTGTCGCTATTAGCGAAATATCCATGGCCAAACAAATCTGTGGCGAAGCCAGTCGCATCAATTGATGTAACCCCATTGCGAACATAAATCCCGTCGCGGGTTGTAATCTGACCAAGCCGCCCGCGCGTTCCGTCAATACGGTTTAATATCGGATTTATTAAAAACGATGTGCCAAGAGGAAAGTCTCGCCGAGAGGCGTAAACAGTTGTGTCGGGTACAAAATTTTTCTTTTCAACCTTGTCCATGACGTCATCAAAGATGTCCTGGTCAACATCCGCGGCGGCGTGAATAATCCGAAATGTGGTATCGCCCTTCCCTTGCTGCACATAATCTTCAGCAAACGCCTCCACGGCGTTGGCGAAAACGCGATTACCCATGGAGTGAATGATAATATTGAAGGTTTTAACATCAGTTTCTTTCGTCAAGGTCGAAAGGAATTCCGCCAAAAACGGCGCAGACGCCTCCGCCTTCTTCTGATCCCATGGATAGGTATAAAATGCGGCGCCGTTTGGCCATGAAAACAACACGGGTTGTCCAAACGCATAATTCGTGTCGTCTGGCGGCGCGGACGGATCGAAAGTCAGATCGACTGCAAGTTGTGCAGAACGGACGACAGCGCTGTCGAAATCAACATTATACCCATGTATAAACAAGAGAACGGAATCACTGCGCAGCGATACAGCGTCTTTCAGCTCACTGATAACCGTATCTTTGTTTGCGCTGTTTATCGATGTGATTGAAACCGTCGTCTGCGTCGTAAGCGCATCTTCCGGCGGCCCGTCTTTTGAGTATTTAAGTTCGCCGCGCGCGCGCCCTTCCGGGTAGTCTTCGGAGGCGAGGTAAGGCAGCACAACTTCCGCACGGCCATAATGCAGCTGATCGTCCATGCGGTTGTTGAAACCCTGGACCAGACGATAGCCGTTATGGCGTCCTTCACTGTAGTTGGCCTGCCTGGTGGTGCCAAAAAATATCGTAACGCAATTCGCATTAGCGCCTGTGCGCTGGAGAACCTCCGCGCAAGGCGCATTATAAAGACCGTGCCGTTTATGTTCACGTGTAAGGTGCGGCCATGCGAGCACGGCCGCGATGATGAACAAGAAAGAGACTAATATAAAAGTGCGCATACGACGCGTTCAGATTATGGGCGCGCCCGGCAACCGGACGGGCGCGCCAGAATGATTAACTACGCGCCCGACATTTCCGCTTTGAGCGCATCGAGCGCATCTTGATCGAGATCAGGCATGCACGCCGCCGCCCAAGGATCGGCAGGCATAGGCCGGTTGAGCAGCGTCGTGTAATACTCGCGCCAGCTTGACGGCACGACCATTGAGGCTACGCCATTTTCATCATCCATTTCGACGACAATCGGGACGTACAAACGGCCGCCGGAACCGTCTTCATTCTTATTTTGTTCGTAATAACCGCCATCGAGTGTATCGCGTATTTTATGCATGATGCCGAACTTCTTGGCGGATTCCTTACCGGTGTTGCGGTCAACGCTCGTATGATGGCAGGCTGGCCCGCCTTCAAACTTAATCGGTTCCAGCGCCGCCGCCGCTGCTTGACCGACGCTGCCGCGTGGACGCAACTCAACCCCATTAGCGCCTTCAACAAGGGCGCCAAGGCGAAGATCGAGCCGACCGGATTCGCCAAACAGCGCCTCCTTACCTGTCAATCCGCTGCCCAGCCGAAAACTGAGATCGTTAGACTTTTCGATGACGCGGCTGAGAGTGGACCCCTCGAATACAGGAAACCTGAAACGTTCATCGCCATTGCTAGCCAGATCCTGCAACAATTCACGTTGCGCCGCGCTGAAACATTTGTCCGTATTAACGGAATAATTGTCCTCATAGTCCGTTGTCGACGCAATCAGCGAGTAAAGGAAAATCAGGCGGTCCACTTTGTTGAGCGCCTTGTTCGGAGCAAATTGCGTATCGCTGTCAATGTCGCCGCAAATCTTTTCAAACTGAAGTTTTGCAGCGTTGTCGCTTAAAGGCGGATTTGCGTTTTTGATCGCTAACAGCTGCTGGCGGTACGCCGGCGTATTGTTATTGTTCTGATTTGCAAGATCACCAAGGGTCACGCTCCGGTCTGCTTCGTGATACTTTTCTCCCAGGACCTCGGCATTACTTTCATAAGCAAAGCAGGAATCGATACCCGGGGTCGTGCATTGCGCAAACAAGGTTGGAAAGTAGTCAACACGGAACCAGATAGATTGGCCCTCGCCAAATGAAATAGACGATGCTGACTGTGTATTTGTCGGCCGATTGGCGGAAATGACAAACGTGTCGTGTTTTAAGGCAGGCTCGATCCCAAGCGGGAGTTCCGCTTCAAATTTTGACTGATTATCCTTACTCCACTCGCTCATGATTTGATTAATTCGCGCATTTATCGAGCTGGCGGCGAGTTCCGTTGCGCCGGCAACGACGCCGTCTGTTGGCGTTTGCGTAAAGAAACCGGCGATTTCTGCGATATCGCTGAATATCTGATTGACATCAACGCCATTCGATTTCTTGTAATGCAACTGAAACTCAAATTTCAGCCTCTCATTGGAGCGAGGCGCAATCCGGGGCGTTAATGGCAGAGCGCGGAAATGATACCTGCACCGCTTGTCATTCAAACGACTGAATTGCAGAACCGGATATTTATTGACGTAGTATTTATCGCCAGTCGATCCTGACGGCGACACCGAAACGGAAAGCACGTAACTGGTGTTTTTCTCCAGCCTTACCAAACCCGCCAACAACTTCCCAAAGCCCGACAGATTTCTCCCTTTACAGGTCACCGTGGAGAAAGATTGTCTATTGTCGCCATCAGGGGATATCGTTTCTATGTTTTCTTTATCTTCAATTCTGATCTGCGTATAAAACCGGCCCCAGCCTTCAATTTGCGCCTTTACCGTATCATCGGTCATGACGCTGCGATTATCTGACTGCAAACTCGTCAAATAGCTTCCATTGCGCAGGGGGGAGATTTTGGGAGCGGCGGCGCCTGGCTCAAATGGCGTTTCCGGCGGCGGCGCCTCTCCGACCGGACCAGTATCATCCTGAACGGTCGCACAGCCAATCATCAGTATACTGATGAAAAAAGCACAGAAAGCCTTGCACATATATGACAATTTCATGACCCCCTCCCCAAAAAAAAAGCGCGGCCAAATTATCACCAGATGTTGGGTGAAGCAACTGCATGAAATTTTAGGGCAAGTAATCTGGAAAACATTCCTCAAAAATGACGCCATCAGGATTGGCGCTCTGCTAGGCCATTGCTGCGAAGGAGAAATTTCAATTAGGACGTAGCGGGAGCGGCGGCGATTTTCAACTTCCGCTCCATTGAAAAAAGCCTTTATTTTAGGTATGAGTCATCGATGGGGAGTTCGGAGGGGAAATCATGTCGGGTGGTGGGATCAGGCTGTTTTTAGGCCTTTTTTTCATCTTTATTTTGGTTGTCAGCCTTGGCGCGTCACTCGCGTCAGCCTTTATGCCTGACGGCACAATCTGCTTCGGAAACCAAGGGGCGTGCGTTTATTCCGCCAGCCTCAATACATTTCTAGCTGTCGCGGGACTTTCCGGACTTCTTGCAATTGTTTTCTTTCGCGGGACTGACGGCGGCGCCGTCAGCGGCGCGGGCGTTGTTTTTGCGGGGATTATAGCCGCGCTGGCGTTGACGCCGGAAGTGCATGTAAACGGCTATGTGGCGCCCGCCGCGCATGACGCCGAAACAGGGGGCGGTGAATTAGCGTCGCGCATGTTGAGAACCATACAACGCGCAAGAACCATCGAATTTCAAGAAAACTTCACCTACGCCAATGATTCCGTACAGCTAATTAATGGCGGCCTGGCTGCTTTTCGATTTGTAATAAAACCTGAAGACGGCCCACAGCGTCTTTTGATCGATGTCATGGTGCAACAGGGCGATGAAGACGGCGATCCGATGATCGAGCTTTTCGCTGAACATGACGACGACACCCGTGATCGATTATCTCGCGATGACAATGGCGGCTCAGAACAAAACGCCCGGATTGAACGTGAACTTGAACCCGGAACCTATATTCTTACGATCAGAGACAGCAGCTACAATCCTATTCTATCAGCGGAACAAAAGGTGTTTCGTTTGTCGATTAAGCCATATTCGCTTGATAATATCGTTTCTTCGGATCGCACATTTACGCTTGTTCTGGGTGAAGAGGGCGGTTGTGTGGAGCGGTCAAGCTGCGACCTTCGCGTCAACGAGGTTAAAGCGCGCGCCGCTGTAGAAGACGACGACTTCTTTCGCGTAGACCTTCAAACCTTTGACAATGACGCCTGCCTGGTTGTCGACGTTGACCCGGAAGGCGACAGCGATACGCTTTTGGGAATTTTTGATGCGAACCGGGAGTTCATTGTCTCAAATGATGACTGGCGCGAAGAAGATCAAAGCTCTCGAGCCGTGCTGCCGGTTGAAAGCGGGACCCAAACGCTTCTTATTCATGTCACCAGCTTCAGCAGCGACACAAAGTATTCTTTGTATACAGAAATACGTCCGCGTGAAGCCGATGGTTCCTGCATTAGCGTTGAAAACTTTGAGCGTCCTGAGTTAGAGGCGCAGAACGCGAATTAACGGAATTGCAGCTATGCAAAAAGCCGGGAAACAGAAAATCGCATATCCTTTCCGGAAGCGCATCACTGAAAGCGTCGCGACAGCGTTTGCCGCCTTATTGTTGTCAGGATTAGTTGTATTAGGCGCTTCGACGCCAGGAGCGGCGCAAAGCATCCAGGGGGCGACGGACGACGAAAAGCGTGTCGCCACCCTGCGCGTTCACGAAAAACTCGCCGCCTTGGGGTACCCTATAGACGCGGATGACAGTGAATGGTCTTCTCAGTCGCGGCGAATGATGTTTCGCTTGCAGCGGCGAATGGGTATGGACTTGAAGGCTTTGGGGCCGCTGGAAGCCGATCAACTCCTTGCCGGCATTGATCCAGAAAAAGAGCTGGGTTGTTTCGGCTCGCCAGGCTCACTTTCCGATAATTCGGAAATGATCGATATAGAAATCACCTTTCTCGGCGACCGCCCCGAAGAATATCTGGCGGATATGTATCTGCGCCTCGCCCAATGCCATCCGGAGGTTCTCAGCCCGCGCCGTGTGGACGGTTCCGCGCTTCAATCCTTATCAATCGACGGCGACGGAGTGCGCGCCTTTCCGACCGTCAGAACAGACCGTGCAGCCGAAACCTATGTGGCGGCGACCCGTTTGTTAGGCAAAACCGTGGAAGACGGCGCGTCCGGCTCGGACTACGCCGAACCCGATGTTGTCGTAGAGCGATATGACTACAAGGTCATCAAAGTTCTGACAGAAGCTAAATTCGAAAATGAGGCAAATGGTGATGATGATGATCGGACAAGCGCCGCCGTCTTAACAGCCGTCGCGCCAACGCCAGATATACGCGATATGGAAAGAGTATGCAGTGATCTTGGCTATCATAGAGATTGCATTGATCCATCGAAACTATTCACGCACTCGACTAATGACGGGCGCCAGGCCCTGGCGGTCAATGCGGCGATCGATCATTTTTCTTTGACATTGAAGTTGTCAGTTCCAGAACAGAGCGCGCGCGCGATAGCAATTGACGCGATTGACTTCGTCCGCTCCCGGAATGAGGTCATGCGCGGCGTAAACGGCCGCGACTTGCCCCAAGTTTATTACGGTCGCTCAAGCGCCGGCCCCACCGATGTTTCTCTTTACGGATTATACTCAACCATCGACAAAATTGATGAACGGTTCGATCAGATTCGCAACGCCGTCGAATGGCTGGACAATGATGAGGTAGCTTTCCTTTCATTGAAAAGCTGGGAGCCGCTCGAACAATCTGAAGTCAGCATCGTTGAATATGCTTTCGACGAAAAGCAGCTGATGGATGTTGATGTCCTTGATCCGGCGGTAAAAACTCTTGGCGGCAATATTGAAAAACTGACTGCAATTTCACGTCTTAAAAATGAGACTGATGCTCGCAAGCCAATTTCCGCCCCTCCGCGTGAGAATGACGACGATGTCAGCCATGGCGTGCATGTGGCGTTCCTCGTTGGCGGCAAGGAAAATGTCGGAAACCAGTCAGGATCGAAACGGCACGGCTTTCTTGGCCAGGACAATCGATATGAAGTCAATTTTCGGCCGCCAAAAAAATGGGACGACGCTATCTTAGACCCATCGAAAAGAAAGAAATCCCCTGGCGTCGTCAATCGCAGCTATCGGATGAACGAAGAACATTGTGCTACAGGCGAAGGCGGCATTCAGTTGAGCGCCGTATTATCCCCGGCGGAGAAATTTGAACATTCCGGCATGACGACCGGCGACCACCCGAAGCCGTTTTTTGATGTCGTTGCAGCACCGTATATCCATAGCGATTGTCTGGGAGATGAGAACACGCCCCCGACCCTTCTCACCTGCAACGGATTTGATACGGCGCCGCTTGCCTGCCTTGGCTGGTATGCCGGCGGCATTGGCGTCGCGCCAATGGATGTTGACAACGGGCGTCTGCAGGCGACAGTCGTTGAGAAATTTGAAGCGAGATACAAAAAGAGTGATGGGACGACGGGGAAGGCAACGACGTTTGTAGATTATTTGAAAGAGGTTCCGTGGATTGGCGCGCCAGGGATCAATATTGTCAGCGCAGACGTGCATAAGGAAAACGACACTAACGTCGAAGGCGAGGCCGGATATCGCCCTCGCTCAGGATCGTCCATGGCGGCTCCGATTGTCTCCGCTTTGGTGTCCCGGCTTCGTGCGAAAAACCCTGATTTGAAGATGAACGAAGTAAAGCAGTTATTGTTCGCTTCTGCTACTCCGCTCGACCGGCATGCGTCCAAAATCAATGAGAAATTCAGCACGAACCCTGAAAATCACGCGCAGGTTTTCGGCATGGTCAGTTATGCGAAAGCGCTGCTCGCAGTGCCGGACCGCATCAATATTTGGGTCACCGACTGCCGGAAATGGGACAACAAAAAGGATCTGCAACCTATCCGTATTATCGATACGCGCGCTGTACTGAGCGGTCAGGGAAGCGATTTCGGATGCCTTATCGTCGCTACTCAGATCGCTCTGCACAGCAGCATCAAGGATAGCCACCCTTTTATAAAAACGAATTCGAGCCAGCCCTTTGCATTGATTAAATACAAGAACGAGCAAGACCAATATGTTTGGCAACGCTTGAGAGAAGAAACTCACACAAATTGCGCTAATGACGGTGTTGTTTCTCCGTGCTTCTGGATCAAGCGCGATGATAACATTCCGTTCTCCGGAGAAGACTGCTGGTTCACAAATGAACAGAATGTCGCAGAAGAGCAATATGCATCATTGGCTTGTCTGTCTGTGAACGCGGTCAGGCGAGACAAGGACGGCCTGCATAAAGTGAAGATAGGTCTCGACTTGAATGACGTGTCGCATATCTACTGGCTTAAACACAGTGACAGCCTTTTTTTCGCCAGCGATAGTTGATCAGGAAAACCCATGGATATTTCTGAAAAGATTGCAGGGAAACGACATCCTTTGCAAACGTGGACGGTTATCCTGGCGGCGGTTGTCGCCGGAGCCATGGCGCTGCTCGGTCCAGTCCGCGCAGAGATATCTAACTCGACAAAAAATGATGCAAATATTTTTCTAGTGACAGCCAGCCGATTTTCAAGCGACAAAGCGCCATGCATCGCGCCGCCTAAAAAGAGCACCAACCGAATAGAACAATATCGCTTTTTGCTGGAGGTCGATGATCCTGGCGCCGGCCCCTGGACGTTCACAATCCAAACTGGCCGTCTCGAAAAAAATAAAAACATTCCGGAAGAAAAACGCGATCAATTTCGTCTAACTTTAGATCATGCGACAGCGAAAAAAGGAATGCGTGTGATCACGCCAATCCTGAATCTTGATCAGGATAAATATTGTATTTCATTTGAAGGCGACCGCTCAAGCAGGCCTGTCATAAGGGTAAAAGCGAAAGTCACAGACTCGCGGAAAACACGCTCGCTGTCTATTCGCGCCAGCGCGCCGGGCCGCCCGGAAAACTATGTCTATGCAAGTGAAATCTGGAAAGAATGCGTCGACAGCGAATGTCTCGGCCTTTTTGAGGCGCAGGACCCGTTTGATTATAAGAAAGCGCCGATTGAACAGCCCGGATTGTCTTTATGGCCCGATGAATTAAGCGCACGCCTGAAAAGCCTGCAAACGCCCTCCGAGCGCCGAGACCAGGTGTTGACGCAAAGGCTTCAACCGGCGCTGGAATCGATCGTTTATTTAAGAACGCTCCGGTATGATAAAGACAACGACGGAGGCTTTAGAATTTGCAAAGGGCGCAAAGGTTGCGACAATAGATGTACAGGCTTTTTCGTCACCCAACGCCTTATCGCAACAAACGCGCATTGTCTGTTTAGCAAGAATGCGCAAGGAAAATATGACAAGTCCCACGTCAACGCTGTTTACGGCTGGACGAGATCGGCGGGCGGCGGCGCCTATGATGAAGCACGCTCGCCTGACCTGCAGCATTTGACGCCGATCTTTGTCGGTAAAGCCATGAGCTCGGATTACGCGCTTTTATGGGTGGAAGATGAAAATTTCCGCGAAGGCGGGCTGCAGCCGGACCAATTACCCAAACCCGTGAAATTTTCAGCCGATGGCGGCGATGGGGATGTGACAGCGATATTTCCTTCTATCGATCAGAAATTGACTATCTTCGGTTACCCGGCGCCAGCTAAAGACGCACAAAATTTTCCAACGCGTGCGGATGCGATGATCGGCAGTTTCGACGATTTTTGCCGAAACCCGGAATTGCATGGCAAACCTCATTTCATCGCTGAAGTGGACGGTACGCGCTCGATGCGTCACTTATGCGATACAGAAGGCGGGGCTTCGGGCAGCCCGGTTTTTGATCGCGCGCTTGACCGCGTGCTGGCGATTCATTGGGGCGGTTTTGTCTGGGAGGGCGAAGGCGAGAACGGAGAAAAGACTTATAGCCGCTGCAGCGATGACGATAGCAATCCAGACTATGAATACTGTACAAATATGGCGTTTCCCGTATGCGCGCTGAGAGACCACTTGAGAAACACACATTGGATAAAAGAATCCGGCGACCTTCTCTCAGTCACGAATAAAAGCTGGCAACTGCCTTACGCAACAGAAGAATTTGATCACCAACCGTTGCCGGGCGGGTGGCCGTATAGCGAAGCGGTTCGCAGCGACCCCGACTTATTGCGTCAGACCTATGTTACGCGCGCCAAACAAGTTTTCGATATACTCAACCGCACGCAGTTCAAGGGCAATCTGACGGCCAAGGTCGAAGATGTGTGCAGAAATGAGTGCTTGCCGGGAAATAGTGACCTGCTTGGAAGGCCGGGACGCTGGGCTAAATGCAATTAATCATGCTTGATGCATTTTGAAAGTGAGCAGACTTATGGCCTGTTACAACCGGTAACCGTCGCCACGCCGCCTCACGACAATGCTCTACCCTTTTGGTTTGGCCTTTGCTCCGTCCATCAAGAGCGGCATTAACGGGAAATGCTGTTCCGGGCCCAAGGCGCCATGGTGTCTTTCCCCCTTATAACTGAACCATAGATTTTGTATTTTTCTACGAAACTGACGTGTCACTCCTCCATAGGTGCAAGTATCGGACTCAAATTAGATAGTGTTACCTCATGTCGGCGCTTCTTTACTCTGGCATGACATCAACGCGACCGAATTCGAGGCTGCATAAGGTTTTCGTTAGGCGGACTCGATCTACCGACCGGACCAATCCTGCAGGGTAATTTTTACATAGGCGATAACTGTAAATATTCCAACACGAAACCTCCGCTTAGTCAGTGAGCATGACGATGATTGGCATCACTTTTATGCTGTCGACCCTATTAGCCTGCGAAATGGCGGCGCCTGAGACTTTCTATCCTGGTGAAATTTGAACATACGAAGCCCATGAATATCTAGACTGGATATCGGTGAGCGGCGATGTCATTTTTTTTCACGCGTGCTACGCCGGATTTTTTATCATCGCTCATTTATAAAGCGCGCAACGTAGACGGTGTCCGGAAAATCGAACTGGCGTCCTTTTCCACCGGACCCTACGACGCCGTTTTAACTATCGATCTGCACAACAACGTCGCGCTTTTCACATCGACACGCGAAGGTGAGGGCTTCGACGGAGCCAACTGGAACATCTGGCGCGCTGATATTACCGACTCTGAAGGCGCGACTTTCGGAGATCCCTCTCTGCTGCCTGCGCCAGTTAACACAATACATAGTGAGTGCTGTACCGTCGCCGGCGAAGGCGACTCGTTCTTCTTCTCTTCCGATCGAGCCGGTTCATGGGACATCTATGAAGCGACCACAAATGATGACGGCGGTTATGAAGTCTCCATGCTCGAAGGCGCACTCAATACAAAAGAAAGCACTTGGCCTAGCGCCGATCTCGCAGAAGAATCGATCCTACTCTTCAGTTCTATTCGGAAAGCCGGTGCGGGCGGGGATGACATTTACTATTCAATTTTAGACGCCGGAATGTGGTCGGCGGGCAAGATGCTGGGCGAACCCATTAACAAGGCTGGATTTGAAGACGGCGCCCGCGTTTTCAACGGGTCCTTCTTTTGGTCGAGACGGCCTAAGCAGGCGCGTAGTCCGGCGGAGGGGGAATTGAATGTGTCCAATATTTTCTCTATCCCGATGGCCTGCGCCAATGTCAATCGTTAGGGCGAACAGCGACAAGAAGCTAAATCTTGTTCGGCTTTGAGGCAGAGCCAAAGCACTGAAGCTCGACTTCGACAACGATAGATTAACCAGACGAAACCCGAATGGCGTCAGGATATTGTCAGATTACTCTGCCCTTAATTCGTCGTTTCATGTAGTTTCAACGACATGCGCGTCTTATTGATCGAAGATAACGCCGATTTTGCATCTTTGCTGGCTGAGGGGCTCGCCAAGCGGTCCATTTCCTCAGAGCACGCAGAAACCCTGCGCGACGCGGATCTGTTCTTCGCATCGAACGCCTATGACGCAGTCATTCTCGATCTCGGCTTGCCGGATGGAGACGGCGTCGATTGGCTGAACGCGCTGCCGGAAAATCGCCCGCCGGTATTGATTCTGTCTGCGCGCGGCGCGTTGACCGAGCGCGTTCTGGGGCTTGATTCCGGCGCGGACGACTATCTTGTCAAACCGGCCGAAGTGGATGAAATCGCAGCCCGCCTCCGCGCCCTCCTGCGCCGCCCCGGTTCGCGCGATCCGGTTATCCTGAGCGCCGGCGCGCTGACTTACGACACCGTCAGCCGTGAGGTGAAATACGATAACCAGCCGGTCCCGCTCGGGCGCAAAGAAACGGAGTTTCTCGAACTCCTGATGCGACGCGCAGGCAAGGTCGCGCCGCGGGAGTCTATCGAGTCCGTGCTTTACGGCTTGGATGAAGCGGTCACGCCGAACGCCCTGGAGGCCCTCGCGTCACGGGTGCGGCGCCGTCTTGCCGAGGCGGGCGCCGACAACATTCTTCATACGGTGCGGGGCGTCGGTTACTTCATCAAGGGAGATGCAGCTTGACGCGATCGATCAGCGGCCAGATTGCAATCGGCCTTGTTGTCGCCGGAACCGTCAGCGCTTGCGTGCTCGTCGCGCTAGTCGGTCACCAATACGGGTTTTTCGGTGAGCATCCCCCACCCGCGGCGGCGACTTGGGTCGAAATCGTCGACCATGTCCTGATCCCGCTCTCAGTGTTTCTCCTCCTGTTTGGCCTGGGCGCGTTCCTGGTCCTTAGACATGTTGCGCTCAGGCTGAAGGCAGCGACTGACGAAGTTGTTGCGGCTGCAGAGCGACTGGAAAGTTACGATGCCGGCGCCAACCCTCTGCCGGCGGAAATCGAACCTTTCGCAAAAGCTGTCTCGCAACTCACAACAAAGCTCGAAGCCTATGCGCGCCGTCAGGAGACTTTCGCCATGGACGCCGCACACGAACTGAAAACACCGCTCGCCGTACTCGCACTCGAACTCGACAAGCTGCCCGAAAAAGATGCGGCGCGCCTTCGCAAGCAATTGAACGCCATGACCGGCATGGTCGAACAGTTTTTACTGTTGGCGCGCAGCCAATCGGAAGAGTCTCTGGCCAAACAACCGCCCGTGGATCTTCAGGCCGTCGCTCGCCGAATCGCCGCCGAGCTGGCGCCCGCCGCCGTTGCTGAGGGCAAGACCATCGCCTTCCAGCAGGAAGGAATGCCGAGCAGAATCACAGGTCTCGAGGAAGCCATCGCTGCGGCGGTTCGCACGCTCGCCGTCAACGCCATTCGCGTAACGCCGGAAGCCGGCGAAGTCGTCATCGAAGCCGGTCCTGGGCCCGTCGTCAGCGTCTATGACGGCGGCGACGGGCTCAGTTCAGACACCCTCAACGCCTTGAAAGCGCGAGGGGTGCGCGCGGACCGCGCACCCGGCGGCTCCGCAGGGCTTGGGCTGGCGATTGCAGACCGTATTGCCGAAGCCCATGGCGGCGAATTACAGACAGCCATGCCTGATCGGGCCGGCATACGGCTGTGTTTCGCCGCCGCCTGCAAACAGGAGACGCCGTCAGGTTAATGTCAGCCAGGCTGACATAAGAAGAGTCCCCGCGAGGCATAGGAGCAATCGTGGGGATCATTGACATGACGGCGCAGAACCTTTTTCGGGCAGGCATTTTCATCCTCGCCATTTGGGCCGTTCACGGCCCGGTCGCCGCCCAGAATGAAATCGAGATTTCCCCCGCTGCGCGCATGGCGCTCGGCGTCGAAACCGCTACGGTTTCGACAGCCGCTGCGTCGGAAGGCGTCAGCGCGCCGGCCATTGTGATTGCGCCAAACGGCGCCTTGCAGACCGCCTCTTCCCCATTTGACGGCGTCATGGTCAACGCCTTGAAAACGCCGGGCAGCAAAGTCGCGGCCGGCGATCCGGTCGCGGTGATCTACAGCATTGCTTACGCCGCCGCCGCCGCAGAGCTCGAAGCCCGCCAGCTCACCATGGCGCATATGGCGCATCTTGCCGGGCGTGCTGACGAACTTTTGAAACTTGGTCTGCGGTCGGAACAGGAAGCCGACGAAGCGCATCACGACGCCATCTCCGCGAAGCTCTCTTTTGACGCTCTCAAAACGCAACTTGAATATGTACAGCGCGGCGACCGGCCGGGAGAATTCATTCTGACCGCGCCTGCGGCGGGGACGGTGACCCATGTCCGGCCGGGGCCCGGTAAATCCCTTGGCGCCGGCGAACCCGTTGTTTCGATTTTCACGAACGGCGTTTTCTGGGCGCGCGCGCAACTGTCGGAACGGCACGCCTCCGCGCTCATGGCCGGCGCCCCGGTCACCGTCGACAATCTTTCAGAAAAAGGAGCGATTGTTTCCATCGATCCTGAAATCGATCAGGTGACGCGATCTCTTGATGTTGTGGTCGAACTGCCGGCAGCGCGGGACTGGCGCCTCGGCGCTGTGCTGACAGTCTCCTTCGAGACCCTGCCCGGCGAAGGCGCGTTGCGCACCCCGGCGAAAGCGATTGTCAGGCTTGGCGGCGGCGATGTTGTTTTCGTGGAAACCCCAACGGGTTTCCGGGCAGTTACCGTCGAGATTGTTTCCCGCTCGCGTCAGGATGCGCTCATTCGCGGCGGCGTCAGGCCGGGTGAAAAAGTCGCCATCGCCGGCCTTGCAGCGCTCAAAAACATCGCAAGCGGGGTCTAGCCGATGCTCGACCGGCTGATCGCTTTCTCGCTGACGCAGCGCATGTTCATTCTTGGTATGGCCGCGCTTCTTGCGGCGGCTGGCGCAATGGCGGCCTTGCGCCTTCCCATCGACGCCTTTCCCGAAATCGCGCCGACCCAGGTTAAGATCATCATGAAAGCGCCGGGCATGACGCCCGAAGAAGTCGAAGCCCGCGTCGTCCGGCCGCTGGAGATGGAGCTCCTCGGCATTCCCCGACAGAAAATCATGCGGGCCAAAACAAAATACGCCATCGCCGACATCACCATCGACTTTGAAGACGGCGCCGACGTTTACTGGGCGCGCCAGCAGGTGAGCGAACGTTTCGCCGCCGTCCTGCCGGATCTGCCGTCTACGGTTTCGGGCGGTCTCGCCCCCATTTCAACAGCGCTTTCCGAACTCTTCATGTTTACCATCGAGGGCGGCGATCTTTCGCTGGAGGAACGCCGTACACTGCTTGACTGGGTGATCCGTCCGTCGCTTCGAACCTTGCCCGGCGTCGCCGATGTGAATTCGCTTGGCGGCCGCGTGCGCACATTCAATGTGGCGCCCGACGAGACCGCCATGGCTTCCGCAGGGGTCAGCCTCGACGATTTGCGCAGCGCACTCGAACAGAACAACCGCAATGACGGCGCCGGCCGTCTCGCTGATGGCGAGGAAGCGCTGGTCGTCCGCAGTCTCGGCGCCGTTGTCACCGTCGACGATATCGAAATGCTGGTGGTGCGCCGCACAGCGACAGGCATTGTTCGCGTCGGTGATGTCGCGAGTGTCACGACTGAATCACTCACCCGCTATGGTTCGGTAACGAAGGACGGCGAAGGCGAAGCCGTTGAAGGCATTGTCGTCGCCCTGCGCGGCGCAGACGCGCGCAAAGTCGTCGCCGGCGTTGAAACGCGGATCGAAGAACTTGCTACAAGCTTTCCTGACGGCGTCGAGGTAAAGGTTTTCTACAACCGCTCAGATCTCATTGAAAAAGCCGTCAACACCGTTACCGAAGCGCTCATCTTAGCCACATTACTGGTCATTGGTTTGCTCCTTCTTTTTTTGAACAATTTTCGGGCTGCCCTTGTCGTTACGCTGATCCTTCCATTCTCCGCCCTCGCCGCGTTTGTGCTGATGCAAGCCGTGGGCATGTCCGCCAATCTCATGAGCCTCGGCGGTCTCGCCATCGCTATCGGCATGATCGTGGACGGCGCCATCGTCGTCACCGAAAACGCCGTAGAGCGGCTTAATGAAGGCGGGCGCGCCGACAAGCTGCACGTCATCTATCGCGCTGCGGGCGAAGTCGCCGCGCCGACGGCGGCGGGCACGCTCATCATCTGTCTCGTCTTCATGCCACTCCTCACGTTGCAGGGACTTGAAGGCAAATTATTCGCGCCGGTTGCACTCTCCATCATCTTCGCGCTCAGCGCTGCACTTATTCTCGCCCTGACGCTTATCCCCGTCCTCGCCGCCTTTCTGTTGAAGCGCGCGCGGGCGAAAGAAGCGCCGGTGATGCATCTCATCACGCCAGCCTATGAACGCCTCTTGAGCGCCGCCATGCGCCGTCCCTGGCCAGTCTACGCCGCCGCCGGCGTCGCGATTGTGCTGGCGATCATCAGTTATCTCTCGGTCGGCAAGACGTTCATGCCGACCATGAATGAAGGCGCCATCGTCATGCAGGCGGCGTCGCTTCCGTCCATCAATCTCGACCAGAGCCAGGCCGACGACATGCGCATTCAGCGCGCGCTGATCGAACGCGTGCCGGAGGTGAAGCATGTCATCGCACGCGTTGGCTCAGACGAACTCGGCCTCGATCCCATGAGTCTCAATGAAAGCGACATGTTCCTTGAGCTTGCGCCGCGTTCGGAATGGCGCGGTCCGGACACCGAATGGCTTGTCGGTGAAATGCGCGCCGTCATGGAGGATTTTCAGGGCATCGAAACCTCCTTCACCCAGCCTATCGAAATGCGTGTTTCGGAAATGCTGACCGGCTCGCGCGGCGATGTGGCGGTGAAGATTTTCGGACCCGACGGCGCTGTCCTCGCCGATCTTGCCGGTCAGATTGAAACCGCGCTGACGGGCGTCCGCGGCGCGGCGGATGTCTTCACAGCATCCAACGATGTCTCGGAATATCTCCAGATCGACATCGATCCGGAACGCGCCGGACGTCTGGGCCTTGATATTGTCTCTGTGCAGGACGAATTGCGGGCGCGCCTCGAAGGCGTGCGCGCCGGCGAAGTCATCGAACCCGGGCGGCGCACGCCGATCATCATCCGCGCCGACGCGGAAACAGCGTCGGATGTTTACGGATTTGAGGACGCCAGGCTGGTGACGCCGGATGGCGGCACGGCGCCGCTTTCCGAAGTGGCGCGCGTCGAGCGCGCCGAAGGCCTCGCCGCTGTGGATCGGGAAAACGGTTCGCGCTATGCCGTTGTGCAGGCGTTCGTGTCTGGCCGCGATCTTGTAGGCTTTGTTGAAGATGCAAAGGCCGCCGTTGACGCCATGGGCCCCCTCCCCGCGGGATACCGGCTGACATGGGGCGGTGAGTTCGAAAACCAGCAGCGCGCGGCCGCACAACTTTCCGTCATGGTGCCGTTGTCTCTGGCGCTGATCTTTGTCGTCCTGTTCGCAACGCTGCGCTCATCACGTCAGGCGGTTCTTATTCTCTTCAATATTCCGTTTGCGCTGGTGGGCGGCATCATCGCGCTGACCCTTTCGGGACAATATCTTTCAGTTCCTGCCTCTGTCGGTTTCATCGCGCTGCTCGGCATTGCCGTTCTCAACGGTCTCGTTCTCGTCACTTACTTTAACGACCTGCGCGCCCTCGGCCTTGGCGTCGACGAGGCGGTGATACAGGGCGGCGTACGCCGTCTGCGCCCGGTTCTGATGACCGCAACCACTGCCGCCTTCGGTCTCGTCCCGCTGCTCTTCGCCTCAGGGCCTGGATCAGAAATCCAGCGCCCGCTCGCGATTGTTGTTATCGGCGGGCTCGTTTCCTCCACCATTCTCACCTTGTTTCTGTTGCCGTTGCTCTATCGCCGTTTCGGCGCCGAACGCGACGCCGCAGCATCTCACACGGAGGTCGCATGGGTACGCCCTTACGCAAGCTGACGATTGTCTGCCCCCGGGAAATCGAGGCAGTGCTCGCCGATGCGCTTGACGCGATCGAGCCGCCGCTACCCGGTTACACGATCATCGAAGCACATGGCCGCGGGGGCGCCATGCAGCCGGCGTCAGCGGTCGAGCGCGTGCGCGGCGCGCTGCGCACGGCGATGTTCATTCTCATTCTTGCACAGGATCGTGTTGAGAGCGTGACCGAGGCCGTGCGCATCGCCTCCCCCCGGCAGCAAATTGCTTTTTGGGTGGAGCCTGTTGAAGATTTTGGACGGTTGATTGATGCGTAAACTGGTCACTTTGATGAGCGCCTGTTTCATCGCAGCGTTTAGCGCGCCGGCAGCCGCCATGCCGCCAGAACCACTCATTGCAGAGGCGGTCAACGCATCGCCCATGGTCATAGCGGCGAAGGCCGACCTTGATCGCGCGCATGCAACGGCTAAACGATTGCGCGTCGGCGACTATGAAGTCGTGGTTTCGGGAAGCGGCGGTCGCCGGACAGTCGACAATCCTGTCGCCGGCGAAAGCGACTACACAGAGTGGAGCGCCGGTGTCAGCCGTACAGTGCGCCTGCCCGGCAAACGCGGCGCAGACAGGGACCTGGCGTCACTCGAAATTGAAAAGGCCGCCGCCGCTTACGCCAAATCGCGCAGGAATGCTCTTTTGGAATTCGTGACCTTGTGGACCGACTGGCGCGCCGCCGACGAAGCCTCGCGGACGGCGAGACGGCTTGCCGACGATGCGCTTCAGCTCGCGGACGCAGAAGAAAAAGCTGTTGAGCTTGGCGCCAGCCGTCGAATTTACGTGGACCAGCTGCGCGCAGAGGCCGGTCTTTTGGGCCTTGAAGCAGACCGGAAAGCAAACGAGGCCGATAATGCAAAGGCGACCCTCGCCGCCGTCTTTCCAGATCTCGTCATGCCGGCGACGCCTGGCGCTCTTGACTGGGATGCGGCCCGTCTCGCGACCCTGCTGGAAGCAAATGATTTTGAATCGGCCGCGGTGCGCGAAGCGCGGCTCCTACTGGACCAGATGGAAACGAAGGCAAAACGCGCACGGCTTGACCGGCTGCCAGATCCAACATTCGGCGTTCAGTTCGCCAATGAATTCGGCGGCAACGAAACAAGCGTCATGGCCACGGTTTCCATACCGCTCGGCGGACGGGCCCGCAGCGCCGCCGCCGCTGAAGCGGGCAGCCAGGCCGTCGCCGCCGCTGCACGACTGCGCGCGGCCGAACTCGACGCTCAGCGCCGCTATGATCAGGCGAAACGCGCAGCCCAAATCGCCTCCAGAAATCTCAACAATGCGGAAGCCTCTGTGCTCACGGCGCGCGACGCCATGGATCGTCTCAATAAGGGCTACGCCATGGGCGCCGTCAACTTAAGCGATCTGACGACGACCCGGCGCACGCTGACCATGACTGAACAGACGCTGGTGAATTATCGCGTCGCGGCGGAACGCGCCTATCTCACCCTCGCCGTACTCAACGATAATTTTGGAAATTCCCTGGCTGATATCGAATAAGCTAGGTCGTGCTCGCTCCTTGAGCCCGCGATACCGACAGCAGTTGATGTCGCCGGGAAATTTTATGAACCGGTCCGAGCGAAGTTCGCCCTCTAAGCTTGAAATAACAGTTCGACGTTAGGAGAGTTGGTGAGCCCTGATGGATTCGAACCATCGACCTACTGATTAAAAGTCTGTTTTTGTCGGTATCTGCTGAAATCTGATGACCACCGATAAACATCGCTAATCAGCCGAGCCGGTCGAATAAAGCAAGAAAATACAGTGAAGTACCACCTTCACCCGTTGCCAAGAGCACTCAAAAGCATTTATCCATTGCTGGCTGCAAATGGGTTCCCCGGTGGGTTCCCCGGCCGAACTACTGATTGAAACTGGTGACCTACTGATGGCGTCTGAAAATCTCACGGATCGCAGAATTCGCTCTCTGGAACCGCCGGAATCCGGTCGTCTGGAATTGTGGGATTCGTCGGAGCCGGGCCTGATTCTGAGAGTGACGCCCGCCGGCGCAAAGTCATGGGCGTTGCAATTCAAAACTAGCGACTATGATGGCGCCGGGCGTCGAAAAACGCGCAAGCTGACGCTGGGGCCATATCGAGGCGACGGGAAAAATAGCGCGGCGCTGTCGCTGGCGGATGCGCGTAAAGCCGCGCGGGTGGCGAAGGGCGCAGTCGCCAAGGGTGAAGATCCAGCCATGGTCAAGATACTCGCGCGAGGCGAGCGTCAGGAAACGGGCCGCCGCAACAATGCGGCGACGCTCGCAGAGGCTGTGGAGCGATTCGTGGAGCTTGATGAAAGAAGCCCGAGCAAATGGCGCAGTTATGAGCGGCCGCGAATTCTCCGGAGCGAACTTGCATCCGCGCTACCTTCCAAGGGCGTGGGCGAGGTCACGACGCAAGACTTGCTCCGCCTTCAAAACGGCATCCGCATACGTCCGGCGCCGATCTATGCAAATCGCTTCGCCCAAGTCGTTCGCGTGTTTTTTGAGTGGGCTGCAGCGACGTATGAAATTAGCGACCCGTCGCGTCCGCTACGGCTTGTCACAAATGAGGCCGACTATCAGCGGGACCGATTTTTAGGGCAAACGGAACTGCACACAGTCTATTGGGGCGCGGGATGCCTTCCGCACTACGCCCGCGATTTTGTCCGCGTCTTGATGCTCACGCCCCAGCGCGTGAGCGCAGTGGCGGGAATGAAGTTCTCGCAAATTGATCAAAACGGCATCTGGCGGGTTCCACGGCTGCAAAAGAAAAGTAAGGGCGGCGATCAGTTGCTGCCCCTGTCGGGCTTCGCTCGTTATATAATCGAAGCTCGGCGCGCATCTGGCTCCAATTTTGATCATGTATTTTGTTCTGGTCGCGGCGGCGATGTTCATTTGCAGGGGATGTCAAAATTCAAGGCGTCTCTCGATAAACACCTTGGCGACGCCGTGGCGCCGTGGCGGTATCATGATTTTCGGCGGAGCTTTGCTACATTCGCTGCAACGGCGGGCGTTGATCGTGAAACCGTTCGGCGGGCGTTGGATCATGGAATGAACGCGCGTGACGCTCTGCTCAGCATTTATGACCGTTATGATCGGCTCGATGAACAGCGTGCGGCGCTCGATCAATATGCGCGTTTTGTGGTGCTATCGTGACGCCGGCTTCCACCATCCGCGATGCCGCTTATATAATGGCCGATGCCATTGAGCGGGCGGAAGAGAACTTGCGCAAGGGAAAAAACTTCCCGCCGCTTTCGCCGCAACAGCGACGCCGCCGGGCGATGGACATTCTGGCATACGCTCGGCGCTGGCGCGTTGAGTCCCTCGAGCCTGATCTCGAGATTCGCGAGCGGCGGCTCGCCAGACTTAAGGTTTTGAAAGCGCTTTCCACGGCGTTAGATTCAGCTCGAACCGACCTCAACGCTTTACCAGACCGCAGAGCGTTCGACCGCGAATCGTCTCACGATCTGCGAATATGCAATTGGCCCGACTTCATCACTGACGAAGTTTTGGAGACGAAGATTGATGGACTCCAGGCGGAAGTCAGCTCAGCAATCGGAGATGACGTGGGAACGCCGCGCAAGGTCAACGAAGGTCAGGCTTGGCTTTTTGCAGTAAATTGCTGGGCGCATTTTTGTCATGAAGAACCGTCTAAAACTGTAGACGGCGCCTTTCATGAATTTGCCAAGGCCGCTCATTTAATCCTGCTCGGGCGGGCGCCGTCGCCAAGTTGGCGCCGGCGTGATTTGCTTGACCTTCCGGATGATCGTTCCGCGCTTCGCAACGTAGGGCACATTTCGCGGCGTCCGGTGCGGTAAATTTTGGTATCTTAAGCCAAGCGGCGTTTCGCGCTCCTCTTAAGCCTCAACGAGGCGCAAGGAGCACCAGCAAATGCCACAAGACATCACCGAATTCGAACTTTGGACTATCGACCAACTCGCCGCAGCAAGCGGTCTTAGTCGCTCGACTATCCGTCGTCGCAGTAGCGATCCCCGTGATGATTTTCCAAAACCGATGAAAATCGGCCCGAATGCCGTGCGCTGGGCGGCGAACGAATGGGCACGCTACGTCGCATCGCGGCCGCGCGCGGTCCGAACCATGGCGGCAGAATGAATTGAAAAACGCCCCGTGAGGCGGGGCGCAATCATGTCGCGTGGTCGGGGTCAAACGGCAGCGCGCGACAATCAAAGACCTACTGTGGGCAGCGGCCACAGGTCAAGCGCAGTCCGAAAGGTTGAAGCGCGGCCGCCGGGAGCACGGACGCTCCCGAAAGTAGCAACCGACCGATGCGCAGTCCGAGATGACGCATTGGGCCCTAAGCGGCGGCCGGCTCCGAAGAGCATGCAAGATCGCGGCGGGCATAGCGACTGTCCAAGCGGAAGCTTCGCGCTCTCGCTCGGGCTGTCGTCCTATGCCCGTCACAACAGCCCCACCAAAGAGCATTGGGGTTGAAGAAAGAGGAAGTAGAGAGAGATGAAAACGAGTTTGGTGATGAAGTTGAGTGCTTCGAGCGCGGTTGCCCGCGCCGGCGCGTTTCGTCGCGAAGATACCCGGCCCGGCGTGACCGACATCACGTTTTTCCTCAACCGCGTGGCGCTCGCGGCGGGCCATGGTGAGCGCCACGGCGGCGGCCGATTCCTCAGCAGGATGCTCACGGTCGCCGCCACCCTTTTCACAGAATCCATGCCCAGCGCGCCGGAACACGCGCTTCTCCATAGCCGGCAGGCGCCGTCGGCGGGTGATGGTTGGCGTCAGCATGGCGACGGTCGTTGGCGGCTTCCCGGTCTGCCGACGGCCGTTGTCGTCTTGGCTAAGTCATTGATTTGCATGGTCCCAATGCCGCCATTTCCGGGGAGGATGGGGACCGCTAGGTGGGGGTCTTTCTTTCGCGCTGTGCGGGGCGGTCATGGCTAGGCCCCGGAAGCTGACAAAACGGGCGCTGCAGGGTCTCGACGATCCTCGGAAAGCGGCGTGTTTCCTTGAAACGCTGCGGATTCCGGAAGGTCCGAAGGCTGGCACGCAACTGCGCCTGGCCCCGTATCAAAAACAGTTCCTCGACGGCGCACTGGCGCCACAGATTGACGTCGGCGTGCTTTCGGTCGGTCGCGGCAATGCGAAGTCGGCGCTCGCCGCAGGCGTCGGGCTCGGCGCCCTTGTCGGAATCTGGGATGAACAGCCCCGCCGCGACATTCCGCTGGCCGCGCGGACCCGCGATCAGGCGCGCGTTGCCTGGAATTTCGCAGAGGCGTTTTCCCGGTCGCTCCCCGACGACATTCAGCAACGGCTGACCTTCCGGCGTTCGCCACGTCTGGAAATAGAATTCGAAAACGACAACGGCCCCCATGTTCTTCGCGCCATCGCCGCGGACGGAAAAAGCGCGCTCGGCTCCGGCCCAACGCTCGCCATTCTTGATGAGCGCGGTCATTGGGAAAAAGACCGCGGCGACTCTCTGGAAGCCGCGATCCTGACCGGGCTCGGCAAGCGCGGCGGCAAGGCGCTGTTGATCTCCACAAGTGCGCCGGACGATGCGCACCCGTTTTCGCGCTGGATCGATGCGCCGCCGCCGGGAACCTATGTGCAAGAGCATCGCCCCCAGCCAGGGCTTCCCGCCGACGATCTCGCGAGTCTTTTGCAAGCGAACCCCGGCGCCCGTCATGGCGTCGGAGCATCGATTGAATGGCTCCAGGCGTCCGCGGCGCGAGCCATTGCGCGCGGCGGCGCGGCGCTTGCGAATTTCCGGCTCTATCATCGCAATGAGCGGGTTTCGGGCGAGACGCGAGACGTTCTCTTGACGCTCGATCAATGGCTCGCTGCGGAATGCGAGAGCCTTCCGTCGCGCGAAGGCGCTGTGATTGTGGGCATAGACCTTGGCGGCTCCGCCTCCATGTCTGCGGCGGCGCTCTATTGGCCCGATACTGACCGGCTGGAAGTCTACGGCACATTCCCCTCGGATCCGTCGCTGCTCGATCGCGGCCACAATGACGGCGTCGGCGATCGCTATCTGCAGATGTATGAACGCGGCGAACTGACAACGCTCGGGGCTAAGACCGTCCCCGTCGCGGCGTGGCTTGGCGAAATTTTCCGCCGTATCGAAGGCGAGCCCGTCGCAGCGCTGGTCGCTGATCGATACAAGCAAGCCGAACTTTCCGAAGCCATACAGCGCGCGTGCATCACGGCGCCAGTTATCTGGCGAGGCATGGGCTTTCGTGACGGTTCAGAGGATGTTGAGCGCTTTCGGCGCGCGGTTTTCGACTGCCAGGTGAAGGCGCAGCAAAGCCTGTTGATGCGTTCGGCGATGGCGGACGCCGTATGCCTTCGCGATCCGGCAAATAACGTGAAACTGGCGAAGGCCCGCAGTCTTGGCCGCATCGATGCGGCATCCGCATCGGTCTTGGCGGTTGCGGAAGGCGCGAGACAGAAAGCCCGCCCCGCCCAAAAGCCAGCGAGGCTGATATGGGCCTAAGTGGAACGCATTGGGGTGTAATCGGCCTTCGCTCGCCATTCGGTCAGGAGTTCGATGAGTGCATCAACCTGATCTTGCGTAACCGCCAGCGGATATTCGCCGTGCGACATACGAATGACGCCGTGGTGGTCTTGAAAAAGGAGCTCCGACTCTACGTGACTTCTGTACTGGGCGGGGGGCATTTCCGCCATAGTTGGAATATCGACGGCTTCGATCTCCACCGTTTGGGTGACTGTTCCTGCCTCGGAATTATACTTAAAATCTGCCATGCAAAATCTCCCGGTTGGAAAAGAAAATCGAAGCATATCACTTCGAGCAGGCGTTGGAAGTCTCTGCGTTTATTAGCGCTAAGGCGAGACAAGTTCCAATGTGTAAAGTGCGGTGCCGTCGGCAGGCTTGAGGTCGACCATATAAAGCCCGTGCGCGACGCGCCGGAACTCGCCTTCGATCTTTCGAATCTTCAAAGCCTTTGCGCGCGCTGCCACGGCGCGAAAACCCGTTTGGAAGTCGGCTTGCCGCCTCCAAATCCCGACCGGCTCGCGTGGCGCGAAGCCGTCAACCAACTGATGAGCAAATAGGAGAAATCACATGCTCGACTCTGTAAAAATTGCGACGCGCCAAAGCGAAATTCGCGAAGAATTGGCGCAACTTGTGGCGAAAGATAAGCCGTCCGACGATGAGGTCCGTTCGCTCGATAATCTCGACAAGGAATATCGTCTCAACGAAAAACGTTTCAGGGCTGCGCTCATTTCCGAAGACGAGGAACGCCGTGCGGCGAATGATGATTTCGAAACCCGCTCGGATCGTGAATGGGCGGACCTTATGGGCCGGTTTGAGCTTCGCCAGGTCGCGCTTGCGCTTGATGAGGGCGCCGCTCTTGAAGGCGAGACGGCCGAAATCATTCAAGAGATGCGATCGAAAGGCGGTTATCGGGGTATCCCGGTGCCTTTCGCGGCGCTTGAAACACGCGCCGGCGAAACCGTCGCGAGCGGCGTCTTCGATCCCAAGACGACAATGCCGGTAATTGATCGGATATTCGCCGAAAGTGTATCCGGCCGCATGGGCGCCCGCGTAATCAACATCGATAGCGGTCTTGTCGAGTACCCCGTGACGACTTCAAGCGTCGCGGCGGGATGGGCTGCGACTGAGACGGGTGCCGTCGCCGGGCCGACGGTTTACGCGACAACAGACCGCCCGCTTGATCCTAGCCACACGCTGGGAATTCAAATGCGCTTAACTAGAAAATCGCTCAAGCAGTCAGGTGCAGCGTTGGAGGCTGCGGTGAGACGCGACATGTCGGGCGCGATCAAGGAAGCCATCGACCGCGCAACCTTCACCGGCTCCGGCTCGGACGGCGAACCGACCGGCGTGATCGCACTCGCGTCTGGCGTCGGTATTACTGAAACCGATGTTTCCGCCGTCGCGTCTTACGCGGTGTTCAAAGCGGCGGCGCGCCGCGCGATGGATCGCAACGCCGCAATGAAGCCTAGTGCGATGCGCTGGCTGATCAGACCGTTGACCTTCAGCATTCTCGACGGCGCCGTGCTCACCGGAACAAGCGATGCGGAATGGGATCGCCTGATCCGTCGTTTCGGGGAAAGCGCCTTCACGATCTCCGATAACGCGCTGCCCGACTCAGAAGCTGAAGACGGAACTGATAAAGGCAAGCACACGATCATCACAACGGCGTTGACTGACGGTGTCTCGCCGATTTTCATCGGCTTGTTCGGCGGTGTGGACATTATCAGAGACCCATTTTCAGACGCGGCCAGTGGTGGCCTTCGTCTGACCGGCCTCGCGACGATGGATGTGACGATCTCGCGCGCTGCGCAAATCGAAGTGCTGAACAACGTGCAGGACCGCGCTTAATGGGCGTCACGCTTGAACAGCGCCAGGTGGCGCAAGTCGCACGCGAAGGCCCGCGCAAACTTGCGGGCCTCGCGGCTGTGTATGACCGGGAGACGGAAATCGGCGCCATGCGTGAACGCATCTCACGCGGCGCCTTTGAAAGAACTCTGTCGACGGACGCCGAAGTGCTGGCGTTTGTCGATCATGACGCCGGCAAACTTCTGGGCCGACGCTCGGCCGGCACGCTGCGCCTTACTGATGGTGATGACGGCCTCGCGTTCGAGGTCGATTTGCCTGACACAACGCTTGCCCGCGATATTCTTGCGCTGGCGGAACGCGGCGACCTTGGCGGCATGTCGTTCGGCTTTCGCGTGCCAAAGGGCGGCGAGCGGCGCGACGGCGATGTGCGCGTCCTGACCATGCTCGATCTTCGGGAAATCAGCGTCGTCTCGAGCTGGCCAGCCTATGAAGGCACGCGGATCGAAGCGCGAAACATGCCCGGCGCTGCACCGCGGCCAGCGCTTGCCGGCGCCCTGAAACGGTGGAGGCTCTAAATGCCCGCGATCACCCTTGAAATCGAAGAAAGCGCGCCGGCCGAATATCCGGAAATCACGGGCCTTGCCTCTGGTATAGAGCTCGCCGTCGTATGGGCGCGGCTCGAAAGCTGGATCGCTTGGCGCTGGGGCGAACGGGACGTGACGTTTATCGTCGAAGGGCCGGGTAGCTGGGCGCCGCCGCTCAAGCCTTTCACGCTAACGACGGCTGAAGTCTGGCGCGATGAAGCGTGGACGGAAATTGAAAGCACGCCCGCGGCGCTGGGCTTCACGCTCACAAGCGAAGGGCCGTTTCGCCTGACCGGCACGTGCGGCGCCGATGAAACGCCGCCGGAGGTCGTTCTCGAAGCCGCGCGGCGCTTGGGACAATACCTCGTGACCGCCGCAACTCGGAAATTCGACAACGCCTTTCTGACTGCGGAAGCGTCAGAGGAAGTCGACCGTTTTGAGTTCGCGCACCCGGCGAATGCCGCGAAAGCGTTACAGTACAGCGGCGCCGCCGATCTGTTGCGGCCCTATCGCCGGAAAGGACGGTGACCATGCGTTGGCCTTGGCAAAAGGAAAAGCTTGAAAAACGCTCCGCTGCGTCCGGCTTCACGGCGGAAATTATCGCCGCCCGAGAGTCGTATGTCAGCGGCCGGCGCGGCATCGGCGAATTGACGGCGACGGTTCAAAGCTGTGTGAGCCTGTGGGAAGGCGGGCTGTCGATCGCCGACGTGAGCGGCACGGAATTTCTCACAGCGCGCGATCTCGGCATGATCGCCCGTTCTCTCGCGCTTCGCGGGGAATATGTCGGCCTAATCGCGAGTGATCGACTATTGCCCGCGTCCGATTGGGATCTGCGCACTCAAGACGGAATACCGACCGCCTACCGCTTGAGCATTTCCGAAGCGGGCGGCGGGCGCACCATGACGGCGCTGGCGCCGGAAGTGCTGCATATTCGCATCGGCGCCGATGTCGCCGCGCCATATTACGGCCAGGCGCCGCTGCGGCGCGCTTCCATCACAGCGGGCCTTCTCCATGCCGTTGAGGACGCCTTGCGCGAGGTATTCGAGAATTCACCGCTCGGCTCGAAAATCGTGCCGTTTCCCGAAAGCCCGGACACCGATAACGAGGCTTTGTCGCGTGGCTTTCGAGGGAAGCGCGGTCGGATGTTGCTTCGCGAGTCCGTGAACGTCGCGGCCGCCGGAGGGCCGACGCCGCAAGTCGATTGGAAACCTTCGGACCTCTCGCCCGATCTTGAGCGCGCCGTGACGAAAGAAACCCTAGCCGCGGCGCGCGAAGCTATCTGCGCGGTCTATGGCGTGCTGCCGGGGCTTATGAACACGGCGACAACGGGCCCTCTTGTGCGCGAGGCGCAGCGTCACCTCGCAGCGTGGGTGCTCCAGCCCATCGCTGAATTGATCGCTGAAGAGGCGAGTGAGAAGCTTGGCGGCGCCATCGAACTCGACGTGCTGCGCCCACTCCAAGCATATGACGCCGGTGGCCGTGCCCGCGCGCTGTCGGGCGTCATTCAGGCGTTTTCGCAGGCGAAGGAAGCGGGCCTGTCACCGGATCAGCTTAAGCAGGCGCTCGCATTTATCGACCTTACGCCAGCAGATAATTGAGAGTTTCGGCGGATAGGCCCCCGCCGGAAAAACCCGTCGCGCGAGGGAGAAATCGTGCTGCGTCGCCGGGGGTTTTTAGGCTCGGCCTCCGGCGGCGCTATTCTTAAATCGGATCAAGGATCAAACTATATCCGGGTCAACGCCGGGCATGGTTTTAGGAAGTGGGTATTCGGTCCAGAAAAAGCGTTGCCTGCGCGCCGTCAGTCGGGCGATTCTGAGACTTCAACTTGCGAATTTCCGACGAGTATTCGTGGATAATCCGGGTGGCCTTCTCGAGCCGCTCGCGCACATTTAGAAGGGCGTCGGGTACGTCTTCCAATTCTTCAATAGCGGTTGTGTCGGTCATGCTCTCCTCCAGTATGGCCCATTACATTTAGACCGCGAGAAGGACCGCGCTAGTGGCTGGGGGAAGTTTTCATCGGATCGGCTAAGGAGTGAACTTTCAGGTTCCCCAGCGGGTTCCCTGAGAAAATGCATCGATAAGAACCGCTTATCGCGATCTATAATTCATCAGTATATTCAGAAACTTAGATGGTGAGCCCTGATGGATTCGAACCATCGACCTACTGATTAAAAGTCAGTTGCTCTACCAGCTGAGCTAAGGGCCCACGAGACGAAGACGGGAAACGCAAAACCACTGGAAATGTGCGAAACCCGGCAATAAAAAGCCGCCCACGGGATCCCGTGAGGCGGCGACCGCCTGAGAGGCGCGGAACATAGTTGCGGGCCCCGCACGGGTCAACCGATTCGAGGCGGGATTTTTCGCCGATTTTCACACAATCGTTTCGCCGGTCTCCGCCCGGAATTGGGCGACGAAATCGGCGAACCGCCCGTCCGCAATCGCCGCCCGCATCCCCGCCATAAGTTCCTGATAATAATGGAGATTGTGCCAGGTTAAGAGCATCGGCCCAAGATACTCCCCGGCGCGGAAGAGGTGGTGAAGATAGGCCTTGGAATAATCGCGGCTCGCGGGGCACGCGCTCTCCGGGTCCAAGGGCTCCGGATCGTCGGCGAAAGCCGCATTCTTGATATTGACGGCGCCCGCCTTCGTCCACGCCTGACCATGGCGGCCCGAGCGCGTCGGGGCGACGCAATCGAACATATCGACCCCGCGCGCCACGGCCCCGACAATATCGGCAGGCTTGCCGACGCCCATGAGGTAACGGGGCTTGCCCCCATCCATATGCGGCGTCGTGAATTCGAGGACGCGGAACATCTCCTCGCGCCCCTCGCCCACCGCGAGCCCGCCGATGGAATAGCCCGGAAACCCGATCTCCAGAAGCTTCTCCAGGCTTTCACGGCGAAGGTCTTCGTAATTGGCGCCTTGGACGATGCCGAACAACGCCTGTCCGGGGTTAGATTTTTCTTCAAAGGCGCGTTTCGACCGTTCGGCCCAGCGCACCGAGAGCAGCATCGACTCGCGGGCTTTATCGTGTTCGATGGGAATGGCCGGACATTCGTCGAGCTGCATCTGAACGTCGGAGCCCAAAAGGCACTGGACTTCGATGGAACGCTCCGGCGTCAGCATGTGTTTCGAGCCGTCAATATGCGACTGGAAGGAAACGCCCTCCTCCGTCAGCTTGCGCAGCTTCGAGAGCGACATCACCTGAAACCCGCCCGAGTCCGTGAGGATCGGATGCGGCCAGTTCATGAAGTTGTGGAGGCCGCCAAGCCTCGCGACCCGCTCAGCGGTCGGCCGCAGCATCAAATGATAGGTGTTGCCGAGGACGATGTCGGCGCCGGTCTGGCGCACATGATCGACCAGCATCGCCTTCACGGTTCCCGCCGTCCCAACCGGCATGAAGGCGGGCGTTCTGATCTCACCGCGCGGCGTCGAAATCACGCCGGTGCGCGCCGGGCCGTCCGTGGCGTTAAGAGAGAAGGAAAATCCGTCCGTCAAAACATCCTCCCGCCCTTAGGCACCGTCATGGACGGACCGAGCAACACCACTTCGCCATTTTCATCCGGCAGACCCAGCACCAGCACTTCCGACATGAAATCGGCGATCTGGCGCGGCGGGAAGTTCACGACCGCAATCACCTGACGCCCGACAAGGTCTTCTTGCCTGTAATGCGCGGTGATCTGGGCGGAGGATTTCTTGACGCCGATTTCCGGTCCGAAATCGACCCAGAGCTTCCAGGCGGGTTTGCGCGCTTTCGGAAACGGCTCCACGCGTTCAATCACCCCGGCGCGAATATCGACTTTGAGGAAATCGTCGAAAGAGATTTGGTCGGTCATGATGCACGCTCCAGCAAACAGGCGTCGCCATAGGAATAAAACCGGTATTCCTTGTCGATGGCGTGGGCGTAGGCCGCTTTCATGGCGCCGGTTCCGGCGAAGGCGGACACCAGCATGAACAAGGTCGAGCGCGGCAAGTGAAAATTGGTCATCAGCATATCGACCGCCTTAAACCGGTAGCCCGGCGTAATAAAGATGTCGGTCTCGGCGGCGAAGGGATTGATGGTCCCGTCCTCCGCCGCGGCGCTTTCAAGAAGCCGCAGGGAAGTGGTCCCGATTGCAATGATGCGCCCACCGTCTCTGCGGGTTTTGTTGATCGCATCCGCTTGGGCCTCTGTGATCTCGCCCCATTCGGAATGCATCTTGTGATCGGCGGTGTCTTCCGCCGTCACGGGCAGAAACGTCCCCGCGCCCACATGCAGCGTGATCGTCATCTGATTGACACCGTTCTCTTTCAGCGCGGCGACAAGCTCGGGCGTGAAGTGCAATCCTGCCGTGGGCGCGGCGACCGAGCCCGCTTCGTCGGCGAACATGGTCTGGTAATGAGATTTATCTGTTTCATCGGCCGGGCGCTTGCGCGCGATGTAAGGCGGCAGGGGCATGACGCCCGCGCTGTCGAGCGCGGCGAAAAAATTCTGGCCGCCCGTATCGAATTTGAGCGCCGCTTCGGCGCCGTCGCGCGCGACAACTTCTGCTGACAAGGCATCGCCGAAATGAATGACATCGCCTTCGCGAACGCGTTTGGCTGGACGCACGAATGCGCGCCAGCAATCGGCGCCGAGGTCCTTGTGCAAGGTCGCTTCAATGGAAACGGGCTCTCCGCCCCCCTGATGTGCATCCCGGGCCGGACGCTCGCCGAAAAGCTGCGCCGGAATGACTTTCGTGTCGTTGGCGACGAGAAGGTCGCCGGGACGCAACAACGACGGCAGATCTTTGATAACCCGGTCTACAAGCGCCTGCCCGCGCACATGTAGCAGGCGCGCCGCATCCCGAGGGGTCGCGGGAGCCAGCGCAATCCGCTCCGGCGGAAGGTCAAAATCAAACAAATCTACGCGCATAAAAAGCCGTCACATCTCAGGCGAGACGTGAAGCACATTCCGCCGCAATTTCAAAGGAGCGCCGCCGCATGGCGTGATCGTAAATCTGGCTGGAGATCATCAACTCATCCGGCTGATGCCGGTCGATAAACGCCTTCATCTCCCGCGCCACCTTCTCCGGCCCACCAATGAACGTGCATGACAGCACCTCGCGCAGCATGCCTTGCGCCTGCGCGCCCAAGCCTTCGAAATATCCTTCTTTCGGCGGCGGCAGCTTGCCCGGCCGCCCGGTGCGCAAATTGACGAAGGCCTGATAGAGCGAGGTGGCGATCAGTTCGGCGTCATCGTCGGTTTCCGCCGCGACCACATTCGCCGCCAGCATCAGATGCGGTTTCGAGCATTGCTCCGAAGGCTGGAAGTTGTCGCGATAAAGCGCACTCGCCTGCTCAAGCGCCGCCGGCGCGAAGTGAGACGCAAAAGCGTAAGGCAGGCCGAGATGCGCCGCGAGTTGCGCGCCGTAAAGGCTAGACCCCAAAATCCACAAAGGCACATGGGTTCCGGCGCCCGGAACAGCCTGCAAATAGCCTTCCTGCGGGTCCCCGAGAAAAGCTTGCAGCTCTACAACGTCATGGGGAAAACGATCCTCGCCCTGCTCGCGCATGGGCCGCCGCAGCGCGCGGATCGACGCCATGTCGCCGCCGGGCGCGCGGCCAAGCCCGAGATCGATGCGGTCCGGATAAAGCGAGGCGAGCGTGCCGAATTGTTCAGCGATCAACAGCGGCGCATGATTGGGCAGCATGACGCCGCCGGCGCCGACGCGGATGGTTTTCGTCCCTTCGGCCACATAGCCGATGACGACCGACGTCGCGGCGCTGGCGACGCCCGGAATGTTGTGATGTTCGGCGAGCCAGTAACGCTTGAAGCCAAGACTTTCCGCCAACTGCGCAAGATCGCGCGCATTCATCAGCGCCTGGCGCGCATCGCCGCCTTCAATAATCGGGCAAAGATCGAGAACCGAAACAGGGATCATGGCTGATTTAAAGATGGCTGTTTCGCCAAATATGAAAAACGCTGATGCGGTCTTTCTTCCCCCGCTTGCGGGAGAAGTGGCCCGAAGGGCCGAAGGGGGCGTCGCGGTCTGTCATCCAACTGCCAGTGTAACATGAAAGATCGGCTGCCCCCTCCGTCTGCTTCGCAGACACCCCCCCCGTAAACGGGGGAGGAAAACCATCATACCTAAATGGAATAAGTGTCGTAGTTGAAATCCTGATCCATCGTTTCCGACGGTCGTGACTCCGAGCATTGGCCCACAGGCTTTGCGGGCACGCCCGCGACAGTGCAATGAGGTTCAACAGCCTTTAACACCACGCTGCCGGCGGCGATCTTGGCGCCCTCACCCACTTCGATATTGCCGAGCACTTTGGCGCCGACGCTGATCAACGCGCCGCGGCGAATTTTCGGATGACGGTCGCCTTCAACCTTGCCGGTGCCGCCGAGCGTCACATTCTGAAGGATCGATACATCGTCATCGATTTGCGCGGTTTCGCCGATGACGATGCCGGTCGCATGATCGATGAAGACGCCCTTGCCGAACTTCACCGCCGGATGAATATCCACCGCGAACAATTCCGACATGCGGCTTTGAAGATAAAGCGCCAACGCCTGACGGTCATGACGCCATAGCCAGTTGGCGACGCGCTGCGCCTGTAATGACAGATAGCCTTTAAAATAAAGGAATGGCTGCATGTATTCGTGGCAGGCGGGATCGCGGTCAAAAACGGCGCGCATATCAACCAGCGCCGCCTCAACAATTTTCGGTTCGCTTTCATATGCCTCGGCGCAAACCTCGCGCCACAACATGGCGTTCATTTCCGCATCGGAAAGTTTTTGCGCAAGGCGATAAGAAAGCGCGACTTCAAAACTTGAATGATTGAGGATGGTCGCGTGCAGGAAGCTGGCGAGCACAGGTTCAGACGCCGCGGCAGACGCCGCCTCGACACGCATCTTCGCCCAGGTCTGGTCCTTCGTCAGCGGAACAACATTTGAATTCGCTGATGGGGTCGCGGATGTTTTCGCCATGGATCTATCCTCTCCGGCGCAGAGTTTCCTACTTTCGGGCGCCGCCCGCAAGCAGCGCAGCGGAAATAGGCGCTGGCAAATCCCCGCGCAAGGCCTTGGTATGCGCGGTCAGCGTCATCACGATTGTGAGACTGTCCGTAATCTCGCCTGACATCACCATTTCTAATAAATCTTTGAAGAAAACCTTCTTTACGGTTAACGCCTCAGAGGGGTCCGGCGAGGCGTCGCCGTCTTCCAGATCCCATGCGAAAAAACAGACGGCGCGCTCGTCGGTGACGGAATTGGAGATATCGAACGCGCAAAGCGGCGCCCAGTTTTTCGCCGTCAATCCGGTTTCTTCGGCAAGTTCGCGCTGCGCAGAAAGAAGCGGGTCGACGCCATGCCTTCCCCCGCCCTCCGGCAACTCCCAGCTATATTTGTCATGAGGAAAACGATGCTGGCCCACCAGCGAAACCCTGCCTTTTTCATCGACGGGCAGAACGCCAATGGCGAGATTGTTGAAATGCACGACGCCATATTCGCCGGGCGTCCCGTCCGGGTGAATGACCTTGTGATCGGTGATCTCAATCCACGGATTGGCGAAAACTTCCCGCGACGCCGTCACGCGCCACGGGCCGACTTGTTTTTCCCGCTCGCCTGAGCTCATTCCGCTACAACGGGACGCACAGGGATCGCCAACGCACAGACATCCACATGATCGGGACGGAAATAGAAAAACTCTTCCGGCCGGTTGCGGCGCGATTCCACATAGTCTGCGAAAGTCGGCGTATCGGAGCGCAGGATTTCCAGCTTCGGCCTTTCATCTTCCGGCACATCCGCGGCGACGCGTATGGAAAGAATCTCTTCGCCCATATCGTCGTCTTCGCCTTCCGGCGGCGCAACACGGCGCAAAGCCTGTAAGTGCTCCATGCCTTCAACGACATTGCCAAAGACAGTGAGGTTACGATCGAGATAACGCTGGGGCTGTAGCGTGATGTAAAACTCCGTGCCGCCGGAGTCGCGTTCATTTCCCCGCGCCATAGCCATGGCGCCAGTGCAGTGGAGCTTCCAGATTGTTTCGCCGTCAATGCCCACAGGTTCTGAATCAACGAAACCGATTTGCGGCGCATATCCGTCCACATCCTTGATTGGCGTAAACGCCATCGCATCCCTCAAGGGTTCGTCGAACTCCGCGGCGATGCTTGTCGCAGCGCTTGTCACCTCTCGGGTTTCAAAAACATCGCCGCCCTGCGCCACGAAGCCGTCAATGACGCGATAGAAATTGAGTCCGTCATAAAACCCTTCGCGCGCAAGCGCTTTCAATTGCGCGGTGTGACCCTGCGCGAGTTGTTCCGAAAGGGCGACAACGACACGGCCGCGAGCCAGTTCGATCACCAGCATGTTTTCCGGATCGAGCGCACGCCAGTCTTCCGGCGCGGCTTCCGCCACGATCTGACCGGGCCCGCGCTTTTGTGTTTGACCTTCCGTCTCCTGGGCAACGGAAACTTCTGCTGCGGGCTCTTGCGTTTCAGCAGAACAGGCCGCCGCCAGAAATGTCAGTGTCAGGAATGATTTTTTCATATCTTCGCCCCTCACCCGCGCCCGCGATAGGGCGCGACCCCTGTGTCCGGCAGCCACACACCCTTGGGCGGCTCGCCGGTCTGGTAGAAAACATCGATGGGAATGCCGCCGCGCGGATACCAGTAGCCGGCGATCCTGAGCCATTTCGGTTTCGCCGCCGCGACGATGCGCTTGGCGATGTAGACTGTGCAGTCCTCGTGAAAGGCGCCGTGATTGCGGAACGACGTTAAGAACAGTTTGAAGGATTTCGATTCGACGATCAGTTTCGCCGGCACATAGTCGATCACGAGATGCGCGAAATCCGGCTGGCCTGTCACCGGGCAAAGGCTGGTGAATTCCGGCGCCGTGAAGCGCGCCACATAGAGTTCCCCGGCTTGCGGATTGGGGGCCGTCTCAAGGACCGCCGCCTCCGGCTCTGCGGGCGCTTTCGCCTCACGGCCGAGCTGGCTCAGCTCGGCGGTTTTAGCCGACAGTTTCGGCTTGGCGGTCTTGCGGCGGTCCAGCGTCTCCATATTGGCGAGAGTCGCCGCCTTGCGGGAGGCGGAGGCGGGCTTTTTCGAAGCGGGCTTTCTTGAGGCGGTTTTGGGGGCCATGAGCATTATCCTTTTCCCCCTGATACCGGCGCCCGCCGGGACCCGCAAAGCCTCTCGTCGCATCCAGCCCGGAACAGCCGTCGCCGCCCCGCCAAAATCGGGGGAATTTACGCCCCATATTCATGCCCGGAGCCCATAGACAAGCCCGCCCGCTCTGGCTATAAGCCGCGCTCCGCCGGGCCGGGTCTTGCCTGCCGGCGGTCCCTCGCGCGGCCCCCGCGGCCCCGCAACGCCCGGGTAGCTCAGTTGGTAGAGCAGCGGATTGAAAATCCGCGTGTCGGTGGTTCAAATCCGCCCCCGGGCACCACCTCCTGAACCATCTCCAATTAAGAACAAGGCTTTAGCCGAAAAAAAGCGTCCCACTTTTTCGGCGAAGTGGAAAAAAGTGGGACATTTTTGTTCCGAGTTTGTCCGGACGAAAGGCGTTTGCGCCTGCGAGGCGCTGGGTCAACCTCTGCGCGGTAATCGGCTCTCAGTTCATTTCCCGTTGCCGCCCTGAAATGTTGAGAGTGTTCGGCAGTGACGCATCAGAGTCTGCTCCGCAAGACGGTGATGCAAAGAGGCAAAAGAGGTGAATGCGCAATCATGCAAGACGGCCGCCCACAAGTTGCGGACGGCCGCAAGGCCCAGCTCCTCGGGAAGGAAAGGCCTAGAAATCGTAGCTTAACTCAACAAACCAGTTGCGCGGGCGCGCATAGATATTCTCCGCATAGCCGGTGGATGTCGACAAGGAAGCGTTGCCGGCCACTGGATAGAGTTCATCGGTTGCATTCTGGAGACCGACAGTCAGGGCCCAGCCTTTCTCCGGCGCAGCCAGTTTGACCGATGTGTTGAGCACCGTCACGGTGTCGTTCTGCGCGACTTCAACCGTATTCGCCGCGTCGAAGAACTGCGAGGTCGTGATCGCCAGATTGACGCGCGGCGTCAGTTCGATCCCGTCCATCGGACGCAGCGTATAAGCCGCGCCGATATGACCGCTCCAGGCAGGAGTGAACGGCAACGAGTTGCCAGGTCCGACCGTCGCCGTCGTAAGCGGCACGGCGATGATGTCTTTGAACTCGTCCCGCAGATGGCCAACGCTGCCATCGACGATGAAGTCGCGATTAGGCGCATAGGTGAATTCCGCCTCGAAACCGGAGATTGTGGCCGTGCCTGCGTTAAACAACAGCGGCACAATGCCCAGACGATAAATAAGCTGAATATCATCATATTTCGTGCGGAAGCCCGATGCGTTGAGGCGGAACACGCCGCCGAAATCGGACTTGAAGCCGATTTCATAGGTATTCGCCGTCTCCTCATCGAACGAAATCGGCTGGTTGTTCACGATGCCCGTCGAAAGATCGACCGTCGCTGCATTGTAGCGCTCGTTGAAACCGCCGCTCTTAAAGCCCTGGGACCAGCTGACATAAGTCAGGAAGTTTTCATTCCAGCGATATTGCAGCGAGGCCGAACCGATAACTGACGAGAAATCTTCGGTGTATTCGTCGGGGAAGATAAACAGCGAACCGCCATTCATCGTCACCGTCGTCGGCAGCGTTGTCGGCATAAAATCGATAGGCTCTATGCCGGCATTGTAGATCGTCGCCTGCATGGACTTCTCTTCATCGGTGTAGCGAATGCCGCCGCTGACGCCGAGCTGCTCGGTGACGTCCCAGTTCCATTCGGTGAAGAAAGCGAAACTCTTCGTGCCGAGATCCACAATTTGCACGTCAAGCAGCCCCGGAGCGCCGGCGAGAATCGGCGGAGCCGGCGGCGAGAAAAGAACGCGCGTGAAGTCATCGGTGCTTTCGTCAAAGTAGTAGCCGCCGATCACGCCGCTCACCGTATCGAGATCGACCAGCGCCTGCACCTCCTGGCTGAATTGCTTGCTTTCGCTTTCCAGGTTGGTGGTCAGGATATTGAACGGCGTGTTGTCAGCGTCTCGCAGGCCTTTCCATTCGAGGGTGCGATAGGAAGAGATCGACTTCAGCGTCAGGATGTCGCTGACTTCCCAGGTCGCACTCCCGGAAACACCCCAGCTTTCCAGCGTACTGGTGACCGGCGCATTGCCGCCATTGGTGAACTCGCCGAGATTGTAGAAATCGTTGGCGCAGCGCGGATCGTCGATATTCGGAACCGGCACTGGCGGCGGAAAGACCGCACCTGGACAGCCTGCGCCGACACTGACCGCAATCGGAAAGACCTGCGCTTCATTGATATCCGTAAAGACGAAGGGCGAGCCATTCTCGTCTTCATGCGCATAGTCGGCTTTCAAGACGAAGGAGAAGGCGTCGGTCGGCTCCCAGCGGACCTTGGCGTTGAGATTGTAGGTGTTGTCATCGCCGAGATCGAGGCCGTCGAAAACCCGCGTGACATAGCCGTCGCGCTTCTTAAGGCCACCCGACACGCGCGCCGCCAAAGTATCGGAAAACGGCAAATCGAGACCGCCGAAGACCTGAATAAGATCGTCCGTGCCCGTGCGCGCTTTCAACTCGCCGCCAAATTCGTCTCCCGGATCCTTGGTGGTCAGCAGGACAGCGCCGCCAATCGTGTTGCGGCCGAACAGCGTGCCCTGCGGCCCGCGCAGCACCTGGACATTGGCGATGTCGCGAAACTCCATGGCGCCGCCAACGGCGCGTCCGAGATAGACATCGTCCATGTAAATGCCGACGCCGGGATCCACCGCCGACGTCGCATCGGTCTGGCCGATGCCGCGAATGAAGACCTGCGCCGCAGAGTTATTGCCCGTCAACGGGCCATAGCTCGTAAATTGGAGGTTCGGCGTGATCATATCGAGATCTTCCGTGCCCTCAATCTGCTGGCGCTCCAGCGATTCTTCAGAAAACGCCGAAATCGACACAGGCGTGTCCTGAAGGTTTTCTTCGCGCCGCCGGGCCGTCACGGTAATCGTGTCTACATTCGACGCCGCCGTCGCCGTTGTCTCGCCCTCCTGGGCGCTGGCGCCCTGCGGCAGAAACGCTGACGCGGCGAGCGCCGAGACTGTGAAAAGAAATGATGATTTTTTGGACACGCTTTCACTCTCCTGATTTTCGTCTTTTCCAAACGAAACGATGATCGCTCCTCGTTCGCTGACCGATCCGCGCAACCCGGTGCCGGCAAGCATCACGGAAAGCGCCTCTTCCAGCGTCAATTCAGCATGCAAGGCATTGGCCTCGAGCGACTTGACGCGGTCATAGGGAAACAAGATGGGAGCGCCCGCCTGTTCAGCGAGCATATTCAGCGCGGCAGCTGCGTTGGTTCCTTCAATGTCGAAACGGTGGACGGTCTCTTCCACGCGCACATCTTCACGCGCCGCCGCTTTCGGCGGTTCCGCCGCAGAAGCAACCACAACGACCAGTGCTGCAACGCTGCTTTGTCTGATGCCCCTCAAATGCGTTTCCTGCCTTGATCCGATCTCGTTGTCTTTTGCAACAATTGCCGGACCCGTTATGTTAGAGCGCCTTGCTAAAATTATCCGCTACATGACTGACGGATTTTTTTGTTTTTTTTTGCGCTTATTCCGCCGCCGCCAAAATTACCTCTTCTTCCCCATTCCATTCATGTTCGACACCAAATGACTGCCGAAGAATGTCCAGCATGGTGTTAACGTCGCCCGTTTGAAAATACCCGCCAATTCTGAGGTCTTGAAGCGTCGGGTCATCAATAACGATGGTGACCATGGTGTATCGGCTGATCTCGTCAACGACTTCCGACAATGGCTCGCCGTCAAAACGCAAATATCCGTTGCGCCATGAAAGCTTGCGGTCAATTTCCTCGCTATCAAGGCTTTCGACAGACTCCACGCGCTCGTCAAAGGAGGCCTGATGCCCCACCTCAAGGGTCGCCAGCGGATAAGGCGAGGGTTCGGCGTCGGCGCGGCGTTTCAGATTTGAAAGCACGACCCGGCCGGAGGTGACCGTCACATCCACGACATTTTCGCGTTTTCGCACTGCGAAGGAGGTGCCCACTGCACGCACGGCGCCGTCGCCGGCATAAACCACAAAAGGCCGCTTGGCGTTGTGCGCCACATCGAACCAGGCCTCGCCCTCGAGCAGGCGGACCGATCTCTCCTCGTCCGAATAATCGACCTCCAGGGAGCTACCGGTGTTGAGACGCACGATGGTGCCATCCTCAAGGCGCATTTCTTTTTGCTCACCGATTGCGGCCGAATATACGACTTTTTGCGATGAGGCGGAAAAGCCGAACGGATCGACTGCGACAACGAAGACACTGAACACGAGCAGAAACAGGGACGCGGCGGCGGCGAAGGAAGTGCGCGCTGGATAAAGCCGGGCCAAGGCCGATGCGATGCCCGCCGGCCGGGGACTTTGCGTCTCAGCTTCGGCGAAGGCTTTTTCAAGACGCGCCTCAATGACCGCGTCCAGTCCGGACCACACCCTCGCCATGCGGGCCAGGGTCTCACGATGTTCCGGGCTGCGGTTCAGCCACTCGCGAAACGCCGCCATATCTGCCGGGGACAAGTCGCCGCCGTCCAGTTGCGCGAGCCAGGATGCGGCAACCGCGTCAACCGTCTGTCTGTCCACGATTTTGATAACTGAAGACATTTCCTTACTCATTCATGGGTTTTTGCGCCGGCGTCGCTTGCGAGGAGCGGTTGCTTTCCTTGCCGTCGCGAAATTCGCTGAGGCGATGATCCTGAAGGCAACGGGCCATAGCGCGGGCCAGATATTTTTCCGTGGTGCTGATCGATATGCCCATGGCCGCGGATATCTCCTTGTGCGAGAAACCGAACACCTTGCGCAGCACAAAGACCTGTCTGCATTGCGGCGACAACTCGGCGACAACATCGCTCAGCGTTTCGAAATAGCGCCGGGACTCTAACGCCTCATCCAGCGGCGCAATATTGGCGGCGGGCTCATCCCCCTTTTCAATCGCCTCATCAATCGACTCCGCGACACGGACCGCCTGTCTTTTCAGTTCCCGGTACGCAGTGCGTCGCGCCACCGCATAAAGATAAAATTTCGGCGAGCGGATGCTCTCCGCACTTTCCAGACGATGCACGCTGACAAAGGTGTCCTGCAGAATGTCTTCGACATCTTCAGGCCGGATCGTCAGACGCGCAATGTAACGGCGCAGGCTCTCGCGATAGCGCAGAAATGCGCTGGCGAGCGTCCCATACTCTGACGGCGGATTTTCGTCTTTGTTTTGCACGTCGTTTCAGTCTTCTGCCTACGGCACAGCCCCGACATCGCCGCCAGTGAGCGCACCCCTTACAGAGTAAGAGCCGATTTCGATGAAAATCCGCCTAGCGCGGGCCGAATTTTGTTGCGCCGCAGCGCGGCGGCGCCAGGCTGCGCCAGAAACAGTGCAATAAAAACAACCTCATAATGGCAGCCCAATGTAGTTTTCAGCGATCGTCCGCTGGGCGGCTTCGGAGGAAGCGACATAGTCGAGTTCCGCCACCTGAACGCGGCGGTCAAACGGGCCATCATCGGGAAAACGGTGCATCAGCATGGTGAGCTGCCAGGAAAAGCGTTCCGATTTCCAGACCCGCGCCAGCGCCTGGTCGGAATATCCAACGATTGCATCCTGGTCATTGTTTTCAAACCAGGCGATGAGCGCGCGCGACAGATAGCGGACATCGGACGCGGCAAGATTGAGCCCTTTGGCGCCCGTCGGCGGCACGATATGCGCGGAGTCTCCGGCCAGGAAAAGTGAGCCGTGACGCATTGGCTCAAAGACATAGGACCGCAAAGGCGCGATTGATTTCTCAATCGCAGGCCCCCGCTTCACATTTTTCGCCGCCTCTGGCGGTAGACGCACGCAAAGCTCATCCCACAGCTTCTCGTCCGGCCAGTTTTCGACTGTCTCGGTCAGCGGGACCTGAACGTAGTAACGGCTGCGCGTCATTGAGCGCATGGAGGCAAGCGCAAAGCCATTCGCGTGATTGGCGTAAATGAGTTCGTGATTGCAGGGGGGCACATCTGACAAGATGCCGAGCCAGCCAAAAGGATATACTTTCTCGAAGGGTTGGCCCACGGATGCAGGGATCGCTTTCCGAGATGGTCCGTGAAACCCGTCGCACCCGGCGATAAAGCGCGCATCAATGCGGTGTTCCGCGCCGTCCTTTTTATAAGTGACATAGGGCGCGTCGCTCTCCACATCGTGCAGCGCGACATCCGCCGCTTCCCAGACGATCTCGAGACCGCGCGAAGGCGCAGCGTCGATCAGGTCCTTGGTGACTTCCGTCTGGCCGTAGACCATGACATGACTGCCGGTAAGTCCTTTGACATCGATGCGGATCAGGCGCTCGCCGTCGGCGAGGTTAAAGCCGTCATGGGGCAGGCCTTCCGTATACAGACGGTCGGCAATGTCGAGGTCTTCGAGAATGTCGGTGGTGACCGTTTCAAGGACGCCGGCGCGGATGCGCGAGAGCACATGCTCCTCCGTCTGGCGCTCAAGGATGACGGCGTCGAGACCAGCCTGGCGCAGAAGATGACCAAGCATCAATCCAGCCGGACCCGATCCAATAATTGCAATTTGCGTCTTGATCACCAGCTTCCTCCGCTGTTTTGGCGTTCTTTCAGATTGTAAATTACGGGCGAAAAATCACCTAATAAATGGACGAAGCGGCTAATTTATTGTACTTTCAAGTCATGACGGCGCCTTCTCAACCGCACATCGCCAAGCCGGCTGCGCCGGCGCGTTTCGCGCTTTACGGCGAACTTCCCGGCGAGTCCGAACTCGAGCTTGTCCATATAGAGGACATCCGGTCCCGGGCCCGGCTCTATGACTGGACCATCACGCCCCATTCCCACCGCGAGATGTGGCAACTTATTTATGTGGCGTCGGGCGGCGCCGCGGCGACCCTTGAAGACGACCGCATCGATCTCGGACCCGCCAGCGTCCTGTGCATTCCCGACGGCGTCGTTCACGGCTTCACCTTCGAGCGGGAGACGCTTGGCTGGGTTCTGTCCATCGAAACACGCCTGTTCGAAACCGCCGCCTTCGCGCCCCTACAGCGGCTGATCGCGCAAAGCGGTTTCGGCGTGACAAAACTCGCCCTGACGCCCGCTCAAGACCACAGCGTCAATGTCCTGTTCTCCAGTCTGCATGATGAATTTCTGAACGCAAAAGAGGGACGCGGGATGATGCTCGACAGCCTGACAAGCGCCCTTCTCATCCTTATGCTGCGCGATGCGCCGAAACGATCCTATGGCGGCGCGGCAGCGCCGGAGGGCGCGCGCCTCGCCGCCGTATTTCGCGATCTCGTCAACAAACGTTTCCGCGACCATTGGCGCATCGACCGCTACGCAGAAACACTGTCGGTCAGTCCGTCGCAACTCTCGCGCACGATCAAGCGCGTGACCGGCCAATCGCCGGCGGCGACCATCAATGCACGGCTGCTGCTCGAGGCGCAGCGTAACCTTCATTACACCGAGGCGACGGCCGCGCAGATCGGTCTCGATCTGGGGTTTCAGGATCCGGCCTATTTCTCCCGCTTCTTCAAGCGGCTGAGCGGGACCACGCCCCGGCGCTACAGGCTCAACAGCCGCCGCGGCGGCGCCTGATCCGGTTTATTCAGAGACAGTCTCCGTCGCGGCCATCTCGCGCAGGAAGATTTTCAAAACCTTGCCCGCGCCGTTGCGCGGCAGCGCGTCGATGCGGGAGAAATGTTTGGGAGTTTTGTAACGCGCAAGATTGCGTGAAGAACTTCCTGAATGTCGGCAAGCAACGGACGCGCCGGGATGCGCGACCCAAAATAGATGCCCGACTTCGCCCCATCTTTCGTCCGCCACGCCGACCGTCGCCGCTTCCTTGACGCCCGCGATGCCGGCGACAACCGCTTCGATCTCTGCCGGGTACACATTCTCGCCGCCGGAAATGAACATGTCCTTGCACCGGCGCCGCGCACCGCAACCACCCGCGACCGGATCGCGAGGGACAAAGGCGGAAAGAGACAGATTGCTGAAATGGCGTCTTAAAAGAACCGCTGCACGATACGGATCGTGTCGCCGGGTTGGAGCATAGTCGTCGGCGTGAGTTTGTATTTTTTCTCCTCATCGCCGCCATGATGAAGAACGTAAAACACCGAGCGATTGGCGCGATAGGTAAACCCGCCCGCCTTGGCGACAGCCTGCATGACCGTCAGGGATTCGCCATATTCATATTCACCGGGACGGCTGACCTCGCCGAGCACATAGATAGGCCGGGGATTGGAAACCTCCACCCGGACTCGCGGATCCTGCAGATAGCGGCCGAGATAAGCCTGCCTGATTTCGGTCTGTAGCTCTTCCGTGGTCAGTCCCGCCGCCTTGACGGCGCCGGCAAGCGGGAGCTCAAGCGCGCCAAGCTCGTCAATACGATAATCGCCGGTGAGTTCGGGCTCATTGAATATGGTGACTGTTACGCCGTCGCCGCCGGCGAGCCGATAGGCAAGGCCTTCGCCTTCGGTTGTCATGACTTCGCCTGTGGCGCAGGCCGCCATGAGGAGCCCCAAAAGGCCGATGAGCAGAACACGCATGTCTTAAGTCCTCCTCGTCACAATCACCGATATGCCGGAGAATGATAGACCGCCCTCTTCGCAAGTGCAATAATAACTCTCGCACCTGCACAAATTCGCCAAAACCGCCAAACCCCCGGAGCCGGCCGCATCTGATGACGAATATTTATATCAATGGCCGGTTTCTTATGGCGCGTCAGAGCGGCGTGCAGCGCGTTGCGCGGCGGCTGGTGCTTGAACTGGACGCGTTGTTGAGCAAAACGCCGGATACGGACAATCAGTATTTTATTGTTTGTCCTGACGGCGAGACGGATCTTGCCCTTCGCGCCATCGCCATGATGCGCCTGCCATCGACAGGTCAGTGGTTTGAACAGGTGAGCCTGCCCCGCGCCGCCGCCGACGGACTGCTCGTCAATTTGGCGAATACCGGTCCGCTCCTGCACAAAAACAATATCGTCATGATGCATGACGCACAGGTCTGGACAGCGCCGGAAAGTTACTCGCGCCTCTTTCGCCTCTGGTACAAAACCATCCAGCCATTGCTCGGACAGCGGGCGCAAAAAATTCTGACCGTGTCAGAGTTTTCCGCAGGCCACCTGATGCAACATGATGTTGTCGCCGTTTCACCGACCGTCATCCATAATGGCGTCGACCATATTCTTGACGCGCCATCCGATCCGCAAATACTCGACCGGCTCGACCTTCGTCCGGGAAGTTATGTTTTCGCTTTCGCGTCCCCGCAACCGCACAAGAACACGAAACTGCTGTTGGAGGTCGCGGCCATGCCAAATGCGCCGACGCTGGTGCTGGCCGGCGCCTTGCCCGACGGCGCCGCGGCCCCGGATAACGTCACACTCGCCGGTAAAATCAGCGATAGTGAACTGCGCGCGCTTTATGAACATGCGCTTTGTTTCGCGCTGCCATCGACTACTGAGGGCTTCGGGCTGCCAGCGGGCGAGGCCATGGTTTGCGGCTGCCCTGTGCTCGCGGCCAATGCAGGCGCGTTGCCCGAAGTTTATGCGGACGCAGCCATGATGCTTGATCCGCACACGCCGGCGCAGTGGTTCGCGGCGATAGAGGCGCTTTCCGGCGACCCGGAAAAACGGCGATTACTTGTGGACAAGGGAACAAGACGGGGCGAAACGCTCAGCTGGGCCCGCGCGGCCACGCGCCTGCATGACGCCATCATCGAAACGCTCGCGGCCCTGTAAAGATCAGTGCGCGGCAAAGCTGTCGTAAATCGCCTGATCCAGCGCGCACATTTCTTTCAGCTTTTGCATATCCGCATCTGATATGTCGTATTCTTTTTTCTTCCTTTCTCCGCCGATATTCCGCTTTGGCAGGGCGAGTTTGACGCCGAGCCGTTCCTGACACGCGCGGGAGAAAGCTTCCTGATCCTCTAAAATACCGACGACGGAAAACTTTTTCAGATTTTCAATCGCCCGTTGCGGCGCAGCTTCTATGCCGTCTTTAGCGCCCCAGGGTTGTTCACCGAAAAAATAGCAAAGGACATGACTTTCGATCCAGCCGCGATCCGTCTCCAGAAACTCGGAAAACGGATATTTCCGACAGCGGGCGTCGAAGTGGTAATGCGAAATAAAGCGGTCGATGGGGTCGCGCAGCAAGGTGACGAACTGAAACTCATCCGCATATTGCGAAATAAAATCATGATCGACGGGCGCGTGCCCCTGAATATAATGAGATCCGCCAGAGGCGTGATACGCCATCAGATCGCGTTTGAACCGCATCCATTCCGCGGTGCTGACGTCATAGAGCGCACGCGAGCTCGCCTCTTCGCTGACTTTGAATGAAGACAACGGATATCGCGCTCGGAACGAATGCGACAAAGACGTGCCGCCGGATTTCGGCACATGAACGAAGATGACTTTCGTCTTGTAGAGCGCGTCCTTGATGTTCCGCCATTTCTGGCCCGCGCCCGATAAATTCACGGACTTCACGAACGTATTCAACATAACTCACCCCCGAGCGATAACTGCGGTGTAGCGCCGTATTTATCGTCTTGCGCTCTTTTCATTTTACTCAGCAGCGCCTTGCGACGAACCGACAGACGCCCAGTAGCCTTCCGCTCGACCAAGGAAAATATTGCCAAGCTCAACGGTCTTTTTGAAACGTCCGCGAAGCATGCTGAAAGGCATCTTCGCCAAAGGTCGCGCGAGCCACAAAAATAAAGACGCTGTGGAATATCGATGTAGGCGCAGGACCCTGCCGAGCCCGCGCGCATAACCGCGCGCTTTTACGATGCTGGAACGGTCGGGCCGGGCTTTTGATATATCCGCATGATGGCCATAAAGGTCCGGATCATAAAAAGCCTTGGCGTCGCTCGCCAGCGCACGCAGGACAATATCCTGCCCCTCGCAGGCCTGAAACGGCGTTGAGGCGCCCACGCCAATCGTTTCGTCATACCCGCCGAGCTTGAAAAGCATGTCGCGGCGAAAAAATGCGACCCATTCAATCTGGGTGGTGAACACATTCTTCCTGTCGATCTGCTGGCGCGTCTTCTCAAAGCGGCCATTAATGGAACGGCCGGTCATGTCCGCCGCCCGGCCGCATAGAATGTCCGCATTAAGCTCATCGAAAAGCTTCAAGGCGCGAGAAAGGAAATCCGCCGGATACCAGCAATCGTCATCAGGAAAAAGCACGATCTCGCCGCGCGCCTGGCGCCAGCCTACATTGCGCCCGCGGCTTAAGCCGCGCTGATCAGGCGTTCGAATATGCCTTATCGCAAATTGCCAATCATCAGGGCGAATAAATTCCGCCAATCGCTCATCATCATTTTGATCGACAACAATCACTTCAAAGTCCTCGCAAGCCTGAGCTTCAAGGCTTTCGAACAACCTTGTGATATCGGTTGTGCGCCCCAGCGTGGATATGACGAGAGACAACTTCATCTAGCGCGCCTCATAATCCAGTAAACGGTAGTCGTCTCTGTAGAGATCAGCGACAACATCAAGCGCACTCCTTGGCAAAGCGATATTGTCTACGCTTGTAGCGCTGCTATTGATATGAACAAGATCTGTATCCACATTCAGCTTCGAGCAAAGTGTCGGAAAGGAACAGCTAAGTGTTTCTTGTTTGATAATTTCATCAACAAGCAAGGCGCCGTCGGCGTCAGCGATAAAATGCGCCTGCGGGCGAAAATGAATCCATGGCATGATTGCCGCACGAAACGTAAAACTTTTCAACTTCTCTACAAAAACTTCAAAACTCGGAATGTTCGCCAAATGGCGCTGAGCCCAGGCTTTATCATGCACGTATGGGGTTGTCGTTTTTAGGTAGCGAAACGCCGATTGCAGGCGATCAAGAGGATCACGAACAATGGCGAACCGATAAGATGAAGAAAAAAATTCGCGATCAGCCGCCTGAAAACCAACAGCAGGGCAATGCCCCAGACTTTCATGATCAACCAATCCCAGACTTTTCTTGACGCTTCGGCCCGCCGCTTTCGGAACGTGTATAAATATGGCTTTCTTCTCGCGATTCCATGGCTGGTATGGCGACATTGCCCCACATTTTTCAGCCCAGCCTTTATCGAATGCAGATCGATAAGCGCCAGCGACATATAAGCCGCTCTCGAGAATATCGCGCGCCCGGCCCATTCAGAGCTCCAAGATACGCGACGGGTGCAAGTCACCCCGAATTATGGACGCCAGCGCTGCAAAGTTTCCTGAAAGCCGGCCCCTGTAATCCACATAAGGATTTTTTCCGAGGCTTTTTACCAAATTCGCCGCCACGGCGCGCCATAAAAAGCGCCGGCAATGTTTCGGCTGCATCGTGCCTTTAGCGGCCAAATAAATCGGGTTGGCGATCTGGGAATATCCCATTCGGGCGCCGCTGGTTCGTCCGCCTTTAACGCCAAGATGAACGCCTTTCGGCGCAGGGTGATAAATCACCTCGCCATAGGCTCTGGCTTGTCCGGTATAGTCGCGATCTTCCTGCCAGGCGTAAAGCGGAAGCTGTTCATCAAAACGCGCCGCGCGCGCAACCCTATCGCGAAACGCCATATTACATCCGTATACAGAAAAGGCGCTCCGCGGCTTATCGCCTTGCGCCCAGCTTCGCCCCGGCGGCTTGCGCCCTTCAAGATAAGCAACAGCGTCATCTTCGCTGAGGCCGGCGCCGTGAATGCCATCGGCAAGCACCTGCCCTGTGACGCCCGCGATATTGTCATCGGCGACAAAAGCATCGCGAACCTGCTCCAGCCAATCATCCGCAGGCCGAAAATCATCGTCAAAGAATGAGACAAACCATGGCTCATCCCCTGCCCATTCTTGAGGCAACAAATCGAGCCCTATATTGCGCTGCAAGGTGAGACCGGGCCGTTCAGCGTAGCAGACGCGGCAATCAAGAGCAGCGAAGGCCGACATCGCTTCCAGCCCATCAAGATCATCGGGCTCAGTCCCGACAAAAACCACCCCTTTTGGCTTAATTGACTGTTTTTCCAGAAAAAAGAGAAGGCGGCGCGTCTCTTCCGGACGCCCCTTGGTCGCAATAATTACAAAGGCGTCCATAAATCTCGCCCTTTCCCTGTCACCTTTTTTATAGACAAACACGGGTGAGACTTGCAATAATTTTGTTGCGTTGCAGCATCGCGACGACGGCGAGAAAAACCGCTGACGCCACGGCTTTGCCGCAACGAAGGGGACGTGAGACTAGCGCCGTAAGACTGGCCTTGCGATGTTCATTCAGGGCCAAGGCGGGAGGGGGAAGACAGCGTGACATACCCTGCGCCTGTCAAGCATTTGCTTGGCGCCGGAATCGGCGCCGTTGCGCCCCAATGCGACTATGAACGTTGCGTTTTCGTCATCGGGCATATGCGCTGCGGCTCGACAGCCCTGTCAAATGTTCTGTGCTCAAGGCCCGAAATCAGCGGCTATGGCGAGACGCAGGTTCCCTACACAAGCAAGGTCAGTCCGGGAGCGCTTCTTTTGAATCAAATCAAACGAAAAACCTGGAAGCCGCAGGCCAAACACTTATTCGACAAACTGCTGCACAATCGTCTCGATAACACGCCGCCCCCTCAATTTTTTCGCGCACGGGCGATTTTCATCACGCGCGAACCAAAAGCGGCGATCCCTTCGGTCGTAAGTCTGTTTCGAAAAATCGGTTCGAGCCAATTCGCCACTATCGAAAAAGCCGGCGACTATTATGTGAAGCGCCTGAAACATATGAAGGCACTGTGGCGTCAGTTTCCCGAAAACCACCGGTGCGCCGTCACCTATGAAGACCTGACGCAACACACCGACGAGGTCCTTGAGAATATTTCCAATTTTCTGAATCTTTCGCCGCCGCTGCACAATCATTATGAGGAAAACAATATGAGCGGCGTCAAAGGCGCCGGCGATCCGGTGAACGCGCAAAAACACTCTCAAATCGTCAGCGGCGGCCTGTCGCGGAAATATAAGAAAGACCTTCTTCCTGAAGAAAAAGCCGTCATTGATCGCGCCGAAAATGTTCTTCGGGAAGCGCGATCGTGTTTTCATTCAGGTTAAGCCGGCAGGACGGACCGCATTTTCTGAACAATCATTTGCGATATATGCGGATAAAAGGCCGCGCCGGCAACCAGCCAGATTGCAACGCCTGTCGTCATCTTGACCGCAAGCACGACAAGCGGGGTTGAAATGTTAATCAGGGAGCCCGCCGCCTCCACCCCCATAACCATCAACACCACCGCTCCTACTGGCTTCGCGCAATATTTCAACGTCAACATGGAATCGATGTGCTCGGTTTTGACGGCGATGTAAAAACGTTGGATCAAGGCGGCAATCTCCGCGGCGAGGACGCTGACGCCAATCGCGACCAGCCCAAGCGGCATCGCGATAAACATCGCTGCAATCACAACGCTCGTCGGCACCAGCGTAAGCCACAAGAGTTGTCTGAAATTTTTGGCGCCCGCCAAAGCAGGCGTAAGCCCCGCAAGCTGTATCCGCAAACCGCCCGCCAGCGCTAGAAAACACAAAATTGCGCCGGCCTCTGCCCACTCATCACCCAAGAAGAGAGCGATCACCGGCCCTGAGACTAGGCTAAGTCCCACAAATATCGGGGCAGTCAAACCAAAAGCCACGGCTGAAAATTTCGATCCTTCTTCGGTCGTGTAGCGCCGCCCATCGCTATGAGAGAAATGCGACCATGCAAGCCTGGTAATCGCTTCCCGCGTCAGCTCCACAACCGCGCTGTTTAATCGCGCCGCAGTCCTGTAAAGACCGGCGCCGGTCGCGCCCGCAACGCCGCCAGCGATGAAGAGCGTCGTGTTTTCTCTTATTTGCTGCAACAATCCAGTCAGGAAGAAGGTGAGATAGAATTGCCGCAAAGGTTTGTCCGGCATGGACGCCATCCGCGTTAGCTCAAGACCGCTGGCAAGTTGCGCCGCCACAAGGGTGACGATCGTCATGACGCTCCGGTGAACCACAAGCGTCCAGATGCCGGCGTCCAAAAACAAGACGACAAGCGCCGCCGCCGCCGCGCTAAGATCGGACAGGATTGAAAGCTTCGCCAGCCGCGAAAGCTCCCCCCGCCCGATTAGCACGCCGGTCGGAGTCGCCGCCAGCGGGCTGATGAACGTCGTGGGCGTTAGCGCAAGCAGGATCAGGGCGAAGGTTGACGTTTCGGTAACAGAGAAACTCACTAAAACGATGACAACGCTTATTGCTGACGCCAGGATTGCTGAAAGCAAGCCAGCATGCGCGCAGTGTTTCAGGCGCGCCGGATCATGAACATGCGATGAGGCGTATTGCTGCCAGCCGGTAGACGCAATCCGCGCAATCGCGAAGGCGACTACGGACGCCAGCGCAAAAACGCCAATCATGTCGGGCCCAACTGCGCGCGCGACAACAAGGAAAAAAGCAACTTGTCCGCTCACCGCCACCGCCCGGGACAGCACCGTCCAGATTACGCTTTTGACATGTTTCATGTCTTACGCCGCCATCGCAAAATCACTTCGCCGCAATCCTAAAGACGCGCCGGAAAAAACGCCAAACACAACACCCGGATCCAGTGAAGCGCTCGCAAAACTCGCCGGCAGAACCGCGCCGAGCATGGACCAGGACAAGGCCGCGCCGACATTGTCGCGCTCACTCGGCCCTAGCCGGTATGTCGTGGCGTGCAAGGGTTTCATCACTGCGAATAAAAACCATAAGAATGTCGCCAATCCGATGACGCCTGAGCTGCCCATGATCGCGGTGATCATACTGGAGGAGCGAAAACTTCCCGCGCCAACGCCCACGCCATAAGTGGATACAAAAAGGTCGACGCCCTGCCGCGCCCAGGCCAGTCGCTGGACCCCCGATGACGTTTCGCTTTTCTCGACGGTCAGCCCTAAAAATAGATCTGTGACCGTATGAACAAATTCCGGCGAGACCAGCGCCAACGACAATCCCGCCAACACAAAAAAAACGCCGACGGCGCCGGCGACAAGGAAAAAGCTCGGTTTCAAGCTCGATGGAACAAGCGCGCAGCGCACTGCAAATATTACAAAATAAATCACCAGCCCGACAATCGCGGTCGATGACAGCGAAAGTGAAAGCACGGATAAAAGCCCCGCGGCCGTAAAGCCGGTCGCAACGGGCGAGATATTTCTAAGCCAAAGTTCGAAATTGAGGACAAACCATGGCAAGGCGAATGTGGCGTAAGCCGAGGGTTCCGGAAAAATCCCGTTAATCCGGATAAACCCATCCATCGCCTGATTATGCTGGGCGTAGTTCGCGTTTCTGAAAAACTCCAGAACAGCGTCAAGAGGCGTGCCGGTCAACACAAGGTCTGCGAGCCCAAGGGCCACATGAACGGCGCCGACAATGATCGCCACCAACACCAGAGTCCGCGCGGCGGCCTTGTGCTGAACGGCAATCCAGGCGGCGAGCGCCGCCATCATCGTGGCGAGTAGATAAAACGCCGTGGTAATATTCTGGGGCGTGAAATGCAGCGGCGCTGTGTCGAAACGCGAGGTCAGCGCACGCGGGTTCAAGGGCACAAGCTGAAACTCGCCCGCAAAAAGTCGCGGCAGGATAAAAGCCGTCGCCGCACCGTAAACACAGAAAACAACAAGCGGAAAATTGTTCATGATCGCCGACGGCATCAACTGCGCCCGGCCCGCTCCGGGCGCGCAGACGGCCGCCGATAAAATGACGATCGCAAGAAGCTCAGGACGGACAGACGCGCCGCCAAGAGCAGTGAGGACGATTGCCGCGGAGCCGCCGAGAAGGCTGAAGAGCATGACGCTTGCGAGCAGGGACAAAGGGCCCCTGAAGAAAAGCAGATAACCGCAGATCGCCAGCACCGCCAGCCCGAAGACGCTCAGGCTCATGACAGCTCAACTTCGCGCAAAGGTGCAGCGGCGCGCATGTCGGCCGGCGCAGCGCCCGCAAGACACTGGTCGATAACACCTTGAAACTTCCGATCGAAATGCTGCGGTGAAAACCGCTGCGCGTTCTCAATCGCAACCGCCGGATCGAAATCAGAGAGCCAGCTTTCGCAAGCTTCAACCGCGGCCGCCAACGCATCAGGCGTTTGTTCATGAAAGAAGAGCCCTGTCTCCCCGTCAATAATGGTTTCAAGGGCGCCGCCGCGGCCATACGCGATGACCGGTCGGCCCGACGCATTCGCCTCCACGGGAATGATCCCGAAATCTTCCTCCGGCGGGAAAATCAGCGCGCGGCAGGAGGCGTAAGCCTTGCGAAGCTCGTCAAACGGCAAGCGTTCGATAATCTCGATATTCGGCCCCGACCTTTTGGCGATGTCTTTGGCGAGTTCGCCCGTACCCACCATGAGGAGCGGCAGGCCAAGTTTCGTAAAGGCGTCAGCGACAAGGTCCGCGCGTTTGTAAGGCGTCATCTGCCCGACCCAGAGATAACGGTCCGAAACTTCCGCTACAGGCTTAAAAAGATCGGTCTCGACGGGCGGATGCACGACAACGGCGTCACGGCCCCAGGATTTGGCGATGCGTTTCCGGATGAAATTCGAATTGGCGACGAAAGCGTCAACGCGATTGGCCGAGCTTGTGTCCCAGCCGCGCATATAATGGAACATCAGCGGCATCGCCGCCCGCGCGACGCCGCCCGCCTGCGACCGGTAGTCATGATAGTGATCCCAAAGATAGCGCATCGGCGAATGGCAGTAACAGACATGCGCTGCTTCCGGCGACGAGATGACGCCTTTTGCCGGGCCGGACTCGCTGCTGATGACGAGGTCATAACCGCGCAGATCGAGCCCCTCGAGCGCCATGGGCATGAGCGGAAGGTATTTCTGATAATGTTTTCTAGCGCCGGGCAGGTTTTGGATAAACGTCGTTTTGACATTTCGGCTGCGGATCTTTTGCGACATTGCAGCCGGGTCATAGACATGTGTGAAAATATCGGCCTGCGGATAAAGGTCGAGCATGCGCTCAAGAACACGCTCGCCGCCGCGCATGGAAACGAGCCAGTAGTGAATGATCGCAACTCTCAACATATCCGAAACCGCGCCATGCCTGGCCTGTTTGTCAGGCGAGATAGTGTTTTATGTATTTGTTGCTGTAAGCGAGCGTGTCTTCGACCCCGAAACGACTTTGTAATTTTGCGTTGACCCGGGTCAGCGCAACGCCAACGGCGCCGATCGCGCTTTGCGGCAAGGTCCTGATCGCCTGACGCACGGTGTTCACCCGGGTCTTGCGCCAATGCACCGCGAACAGAACGAAATCCGCATGAACCGCAAGCTTTCGCGCCTCGGCGAAAGGCATGACCGGCGCCCCGTCGAGGATGATCATGTCATAACGCTGCTTCAACTCGCCAATCAGCCATGAAAAGCGCTCGTCATCGGTGAAATTATCATCGTCGCGGCCGGCGTCGGTGTTTTTCAGAATGTCCGGTCTGTTCGCGCTCGTGGTGATGATGGCCTCGTCCAGCGTCGCACGGTCTTCAAGAACATCGGAAATTCCGATCTCCGCCGGCTTCCCCGCAAGCCGGGACAAATCGCGCTTCATGCGGTCGCAATCGATAATGATGGTCTTCTCGCCCGCGCGCGCGCTGGCCATGCCGAGCGCCGTCGTGAGCGTCGTCTTGCCTTCATCGGGAACGGCCGAGGTCACATAAACAACATGCGGTCCCGGCCGGCGCAGCCGGAACTGAATGGATGTCATCAGGCTGGAGAGCGATTCCGACAATGGAGAATGCGGATGTTTGGTCACCGTCGCCAAAACGCTCTTCCCATGAGGCGACACGGTTTTATTGATCGGCACGGACCCCATGGCGGAAACGCCGAGTTTTTGCTCAACCTCCGCCGTGGAGGTGAAGCCGCCATAGGTCACTTCCATTAAAAAGGCCGCGACCGCCGCCACCGTTCCACCAAACATGACGCCGAAAATGAGGCTGAGCGGAATGTTCGGCTTGCTCGGGGCGCCGGGCACGCGCGCCGCCGTGATGATGCGCGCATCGGCTTTCTCAACACCCTCGCGCGCCACCGTTTCCTTATAACTGTTGAGGAAACTCTCATACAAAGCCTGCGAGGCGCGCGCGCGCCGCTCAAGATCACCCAGCTCTACAGATGCGGTGTTGTTTTTCGCAAGCTCGCTCTTGAGCTGGTTCAAGCTGGCGGTCAAAGACGTCACCCGCTGGCGCGATACATTATATTTGCCTTCAAGACCGGAGATGACCCGGTTGATCTCGGTCTGGATCTGCTCGTCAATATCGCGCAGCTCCACCTCGCCCTTTTTAAGCTCCGGGTGGTCAGGTCCATAACGCCCGCGCAAATCGGCAACGCGCACGCTTATATTGGCTCTTTGAGCGCGCAAGGACTGCACGACGCCGGAAGCAAGCACGTCGCCGACATCATCGCCCACCGAGCCGACTTCCAGCCGTTGACGCGCCGTCGCGAGCCGCGCCGCATCTTCAGCGGCCACCGCCTTCGCCTGCGCGAGTTGCTGGTTCAACGCCGAAATGTCCTGTTCCGTCAGCGTCGCGCCGGTCGTGCTCAACATGTTGTTCGCGATGCGGAACTCCTGAACCTTCTCCTGGTCGCTCTGCGCCTGCTGGCGCAGCTCTTCGATTTTGACGTTGAGAAAATCGGCGTTGCCGCGGCTTGATTGCTGTTTGCGCGTCAGCTGATCTTGAACATACGCGCTGGCGTAAGCGTCCGCCATCTGCGCCGCGCGATAGGGATTGCTGTGAATATACGTGATATTCAGCGAATAGGTGTTGCTGATGCGCGAGGCGCGCAAGCCGCTGCGAAGATAATCGGCGACAAGCGGACGCGACGCCTCCAGCGCCTCTTCGGTCGGGGTCGCCGGGGGCGCGCTGTCGGCGCCGAAAAGCCGCGCCATCAGGGACGGCTTGGCGCGCCCCGCCATCATCAGCGGGCTGAACTCGGGGTCGTGAACGAGATCGAGCGCATCGACGATGGTCAGCGCCAGCTCGCGTGAGTAAAGAATGCGCAGCTCCGTGCTCAGCTCTGCTTCGCCGCGCAGAATATCGCCGCCCTCTTCAAGAACTTCGGGCGCAATTTCTCCGCGTGTGTTGAGGACGACTTCTGCTGAGGCCGTGTATTGTTTTGGGGTCGTAAAAGTCTTCACCACCGTCAGCGTGAAAATTGTCAGGAAAATCGCAACAGCGAGCCCAAGGCGACGCAAAAAGAGGCTTTTTATGTGGTCGAGATCAATGCGTTCGGCGCCGCTCGCCGCCGCGAAGGCAGACGCCTGCTCGGCGCCCTGCTCAGAACGCCAGGCGCGAGCCTGTTCCGGTGGAATGATTTCAGGCAGGCTCATGGCGCGTTCCTGTCTTCCATACTTTCTCCGTTCGCCTCTTGCAGCTTGCGCCTGACTTTCATGTCCAACCTGTTAGGCAAGGACAGAAAGCCGGAAAGTCAGTGTGAAGCGATCAAAATCCTGTCCGGGCGCAGCCGCCGAAGACAAGGAGCGATCAGCATACGCCCCATTAACGCCGACCGCCAAATGACGATTTAGTTTATATTGACCGCCGAGACGCGCTTCATAACGATTGGCCGTCGCGTCGAGATTTTCAAAATTCTCCCGCGCATAACCGACAGAACCGATCACGATCAGGTTGCGCAACAATTCGTAATCCACGACCGCTGAGGAGCGTGTGAGCGTCACCGCCTCCACTTGCGAAAATGCGCTCGTCAATATGTCCTGACTTGTGTTAACCGATACGCTGATCAGCGCAGTCGGATGCCAGTCAACGGACGCCGAGACGCTTACCCCCTTAAAATCGGCGAATCCGTCATCGGTGAAATTTGTTTTTCTGTAGCCGACGATCAGCCGGCTGTTTAAAAGCTCGGTCAAATTGTAAGCAAAGCCAAGCCCGCCGGAGACGGATCGCGAATCGCGGCTCGGACCCGATTGCTCATTCACAAAATCGCTGCTGGAGACTGTTCCGTTCGCCAAAACGGACAGGCGTTCACTGAGATCGACGCTCGCGGTCGTGGAATTGGATAAGGTATTGCGGTCCCGGAAATCCTGACTGATCACACCCGTTTGCGTTTCCACATCTCCATAATCGACTTTGAAGAAAGAGGTTTCGTTGCGCAGCCCGAAACCGCCAAAATCATGGGCGACACCGGCGGCGAGATTGACGGTCTTGCGTTCAAGCGGCGAGCCGAAGCCGAGATCATTCTCGACGGTGCCCCGCGCCGCCTCCTGATCGCGAATCGCCGCCGTTGCAAAATAATTAGTGGACTGCCGGATGATCCCGCCAATCGCCAGCGACGCTGAATAATTATTACGATTTTGTTCGGAAAAGTCGAAATACCTGTTGGCGTCAGCCTCGAGCGACGCCTGGACAGCAACTTTCGGGCGCACATAGCGAAGGTTCAACTCGCCGGAAACGAAGCCGACGCCGTCGGATTCCACATTCGCGCCAGAGCTTAAGATGTTATCGTCAAACCGAACGCCGCTGTCGATTTTCGGCAGAAGTTTGACGCCGCGGAGATCAAAACCTTTTTGATCGAATTCCGGTTGCGGCCTTTTGCCGGCGACATCAGGCGGCGAGGCGACGAAAATATCCTGCGCCGCCGCGGCTTTTCCGGAAAGGGCAGCCATCACGCCAGCTGTCGCGGTGAAAAAACTGCGATGCCGATACGCCACGTTCATCGCCTCACCCTGTCTCCCTCCGCCACCGCCGTCCGCCGAAAACGGCCTTAATCGCGGATGCAAGGCAACGCCGGCTTAGCCAGCTGTTGTCATATCCGCAGCGACGCGCTTATGATAACAGAATTGGTGCGCTGCACAATGGCATTGCGGCGGCGCACAAAATGCGGAACGGGTTGCAGGGCATGACATCATGAAAACCCCGGCAAATCCCATCGACGCCAGCATGCTCTGGAAATTTTCAAAGCCCGTTCAAAGACTTGTCGGCGGACTGATGTTTATTTCCGCGGGCCTCCTCGTCTTGTCGCAATTCGGGCAATGGTTCGATGCGGCCGATATGATCAACCATTTACTGCCGCCATTGCTGATGCTTTCTGCGGTTCTTGTTGCAATGCAACTTGGCCTCGGAATCCGTTACCGGAAAAGCCTTTTACCGCCGCTGGCGGTCGCCTGTCTGGTGATTGGCGTGGCCGGCCGCATGGTCCTGCCGGAAGTCGCCGCACAACGCCCGGTGGCGCCGGGCGCCTTGGACGAGACGTATCTCTTCGCCATTTTCAATATGAAACAGAAAAACACCACGCCTGAAGACGTCGTCGACTGGCTGTCGCGAAACCTTTTTGACTTTGCTGTTTTGTTGGAAGCGGACGATGCAGTGGTCAAAGCCGTGGACCATGCCTATCCTTATTCAATCAACTGCCTTGCAAATAAGCGGCGCTGCTCCACCGTAATCATCTCTACGCGTAAACCAGTGGAAAGCACCGGTTTTGCAACGCAGGATCCGCAAAATCGCAAATCCCTGTCAGCGGTGAAAACATCATACTGCATCGATGAACAGGAACTGACGATTATTGGCGCGCATCTGTCCCGGCCGTGGCCGCCGCAGCAGCAAAATCGCGATCTGAAAGACCTTGCCGGCCACCTCTCGCGCATGCAGGGCAGGAACATTATTGTCGCCGGAGATTTCAATCTGACGCCGTGGTCTTTTCGCCTCCGAAGTTTTGATCGCGCCGTCGATCTGAAACGCGTGACGCGCTCGCTTTTTTCCTGGCCGGCGGACCGCTTAACGCCCCCTCTCCTGCCGCTCGATCATATTTTCATCAGTCGCAGTCTGCGCGCGGCCCCGCCGCATACAGGCGACGCCAGTGGCTCCGACCATCTGCCCGTCATTCTGCGCTTTTCGCTGACGCCCGGCGGAAACCCGGCGCCGGACAGCCCCTGCAGCCGCTGACCATGGGCGCAGCAGGCAGGACATATTCCCCTGAATTCAAACTGATCTTATGGATTCTCGCCGCTCAGGAGACGCCTCCCCCCGCAAATGCCTTCGATGTTGATTGGCGGGAGTTTTTCAAACTGGCCCAGCGCCATCGCGTCAGCGGCCTTCTCGCCAATCTGCTTTTCGATCGGCGTGATAAGGGGGAGCTGAAAGCGCATATTCCGCCAGAGATTCTGTCAAACTTGGCGGCCGTGCAGCGGCGCTCGCTCGCGAACGAAATGGCGGGCCTCATTGAAGCGAAAAACATCCTGAAGCTGCTCGAAGTTTCCGGCCTTTCACCGGTTCTTCTGAAGGGACTCGCCCTCTCCCATGCCGCCTTCGGGAAAATCGGCTGGCGGAATAATTACGACACCGACATTTTGATCACCCCTGAAGACATCACGACTGCTGACAAGATTTTACGCGAAGCGAATTACACGCGCTTTGAGCCTACGGAAAAAATCCATGACCAGGCCTGGGCGGACTGGCGGCGCCGGCGAAAGGACGCCGCTTACCGTAATGACAAAACCGGGTCGGTTGTCGAACTGCATTGGCGGCTGTTCGATAACCCGGCCATTCTCAGCGGACCTGTTTCTTCTGAACGAACAAGGCTCTTGGGCAATATCGAGTGCCGCACGCTCGAGGCGGGACTGAACTTCGCCTATGTCTGCTGCCATGGCAGCCAGCACGCTTTTTCACGATTGAAGTGGCTTGCCGATGTTTATTTTCTTGCGCGCCGTAAATCGGCGAGCGAACTCGTTGCGCTTTTCCAGACGACTGCAGACCCCTGCGCACGCGCGGCCATGGCGCAAGCGCTCGCACTTTGCGGCAACCTGTTCGGCCTTGCGCTTGACGACGCCGTTATCAACGCCGGCGGATTAAAACGGCGCAATATCCGGATCGCTGTGTGGATGGCGGAAAAAACCCTGACCCGCGGCGGCAGCCGGGAGATCGAAAGCCTCCCCTTCGGCGCGACCCTGAAAACGCTTAGCCACTATCTGATGAGCGTCGATCCGCGTTATCTTGCCCAGGAGGCGTGGTTTGATATGCGTGAAAAGTTTCATGGAAGAACCACAATATAGCGTCGATGAGCAATTTATGCCGCGCTGCAACAGATTTTTTGTTGCGGTTGCGAAAAAGCAGTTGACAATACTGGGCGGAATTCGATTAGGTTAAAAATCGTTAGTACTGTTGTGTTCCACAACGCTACGATTCTCCGTGGAGGGGGCTATGCAGAAGAAATCCTACGAGACGCCTGCGCTTGAAGAAGCCGGCTCGTTCGAAGATGTGACGCTGGCCATTGCCGGCGGCACGATCGCCGATGCTGATTTCCCAGCCGTCATTCTACCGGGCGATCCGATCCCGACTGGCGTGTTCTCGTAACACGACGGCTCTTTGGGATCAGCGCTTTCCGCCGTTGTATGCGTTTTAGCGGAGTCGCGCCATGTATATTGTACCCGATCGCGTAGTTGCGGCGCCGGTTCCGGATGGCGTCGCAATTTTAAATACGCAAACCAACCGTTATTATACGTTGAATTCCGTCGGCGAATTCATCTGGCGCGGCCTTTGCGCCGGACAATCACAAGATGACATTGTCGCTGGTCTTGCCGAGGAATATGACGTTGAACCTGGGCGCGCCGAAACCGACCTGACAGCGCTGGTCACCAATCTCGTCGCCGCAGGCTTGATTACGGAAACTCATGAGCCAGCATAAACTGTCGTCATCAGGCGCGGGATTTCGCTCCCTACGGCTTGTTGTTCTGGCCTGGTTCAGTCTGCTTTTCTTTCGCCTCGCTCTTTCTGTCGCCGGGTACAACGCCGCCAAGCGCTTGCTGAAGGATCAAAAAGCAACCCTGCCGCCCGCCTCGCCGGCCTTCGCGCACCGTACGGCTGTCGCGATCAATCAGGCGGCGCAGTTTATCCCTCACGCAACATGTCTCGTTCGCTCCATGGCGGCGAAATTTCTCCTCGATCGCAAATCATACGGATCTTCCATCTGCGTCGGCGTCGCCAAGGAAACCGGCGCGCCCTTGCAAGCGCATGCGTGGCTGAAAAGCGGCGACCTCATCATTATCGGCAATGAAGAGCGTCAGCTTTCGCGTTATGCGCCGCTTGCCAGAATGCGCTGATCATGGGCGCCCTGGCTGGCATATGTGCTGCGCCTGGCGCCCCCTGGCCTGAGGAACAGCTGGCGAAGTTCGGGCGCGACGCGCTGTCAGCGATTCAACCTTCCGGCGTGAACGCTTCCTCGCATTTGTTCGACAATGGAGTGCTCGCCAGCGTGACCGGATATGCGGGGCTGGACGGGCTTTATCATGACAACAAGGGAAACATCGCCGTTATCGAGGGCCGGCTCGACGACACCGCCATGCTTCAAGAGACCCTGGGTTTTGCGGAACAGATGGGCGATGCGGCGCTCCTGCTCGCCGCCTATGACCGCTGGGGGCTCGACATCGTCGAAAAGCTGAAAGGCAATTTTACATTCGCATTGTGGGACGCGGCGGAAAAACAGCTGCTGATCGCGCGGGATTCGATCGGCTTCGGCCCACTATATTACACAGTTCATGACAAGGCGCTCATCTTCAGCTCGCGAATGGAGCCGCTATTGCAGGCGGCGCCCGCCCTGCGCGCCGGATTGCGTGAAGAAATCCTTGAGGACTACGCCGCAAGCGTCATTGCGCGCGACGAAGATCGCACCCTCTATCAGGGTGTAAGGCGGCTGCTTCCGGCAAGCGCCCTCATATTTAAAAATGGCGCCGTCGAGACAAGAACATACTGGCGCATAGCTCCGGAACAGCTTTCCGGCGATCCATGCGAGGAGTTTCTCGCCCGATTTCAAACCGCCATCAAAAGACGTATGCGCGGGGGCCATCAGGTTGCGTCCTCGCTCAGCGGCGGGCTCGATTCGTCTTCCATCACCTGCCTTCTGCACAAACAGCTTTCGGAAGGGACGGCGCGCCCGCCAATTGCGCTGTCGAGCGTCTTCGATGGAAAAAACGGACCTGACGAGCGGGACTATATGGAGACCGTATGGCGCACGCTCCCCGCAACGTCGGAAACACTGGTTGTCGATTCCAGCAATGTCGCCGCCTTCGCCGGACTGGACAGGCTGGTGAGCGCACACAGCCAACCGCTCTGGATGCCCAATGTAGCCATCGCGATGAATCCGGTGGAAAAATTGCGGGAAGAGACTGAAGCAAATATCCTCTTGCACGGCCATGGCGGCGATGAAGTTGTCTATCACGGCTCGACTTATCTGTATGAACTCGCCGACAACCGGCGCTGGGGCACGCTCTGGCGCGAACTTGAAATGGAATCGCTCGGCCTGAAGCCTTCCGATAAACTTTCTTACTATCTCTGGCTGACGCTCTCGCTTGGCCCCGCCGCCAAAACAGTCTGGCGCCTTCGTCAGGCGGCCGCGCGGCGGTTATCTCGCAACCAGTCTTATGGCTGGCCGCTCGGTTCAGAATTCTGGCCGCGCCACGTACAGGCGAAATACGAAAAAGATCCGATCCTGTTCAAACGCTTTCAACCGCCGCGCCCATCGCCGGAGCTGCGTGACATGCCGCGCTCCCAGCGTGAGCACCTGCAGCTTCTCACCGACCCCCTGCAGGCCTATGGCCGGGAAACGCTGCACCAGCAATATTCGGGCGCCGGCGTCGAAATCCGCTACCCGTTCTGGGACGCCGACCTTGTTCAATTCTGCGTCTCCTTACCGGGATCGGAAAAATGGCGGAACGGGTTGGGCCGTTCGATACTGCGCCGGGCCATGAAAGGCCTCCTGCCGCAGGAAATCGCCATGCGAAAGAATAAATATAATTTCAAAAGCTATCTCGCCCGCAGCATGCGCAATGGCGGCGGCGAAGACGTCATCGCTCACGCCGTTTACGATCAGTCGGAACTGCTCGCGCCTTATTTCGATACGAAAAAGCTGCAGAAAACGTTTGAAGCGTTTCGCGGCGGCGACGATTTGCACGAAGGCGTTGCCCTTTTTGCACTTTGGCGCGCCGTCATACTCGGCGCCTGGCTCCACAAACACCGGGAGGCGTCAGCTCATGTCCACTGATGCAACAGCGCCGCCTCACGCCTATACATGCTTCGGGCAGCATATTCATTCTGACTTTGCGTTTCAGGAGATGGATGAAACGCAGGCGGCGGCTCCCGACATTGTCATTGAGCGCTGCAACAAGCTGCTGCGCGCGCGCGCGCCGCAACAGTTCACGGAGTTTTCGCCCGATTGTCAGTTCTTCGATTTTCCCAATGTCGTTCAGGCGGAAATTACAGGCGCGATGCATCTTCAACTCGCACTTTATCCGGGCGCAGCGGAGGAAATGCTGGGCCTGCCCGTGCTCGGCCCCATTATGGCGACACTCCTTCACTATAAAGGCTATCTTGTCATTCACGGCAGCGGCCTTGTCATGGACGGCAAGCTGAATGTGTTTGTCGGCCATCGCGGCGCCGGAAAGTCCACGACGGCGGCCTCGCTCCTCACCAGCGGCCATCAATTGTTCAGCGACGACCTTATCGTCATCGACCTTGACGATCCAACGGCGCCCATGGCGCTCGCCGGCTATCCGGCGGTAAAACTCGGGCCTGACATCCTGGCGCGCTTTCACCCAAAAAATGCGCGCCTCCTGTCCAATGGCGGCTACGCGTATCCGAAAGAGCGATTGCGCCTGGAACAGGTAACGCCGCCCCAAAGACTGCCCGTCAATGCAATCTATGCGCTCAAAAGATCTGACGCCGCAGCGATTGAACAGCTGGAATTCAATTCTGCGATGGATCAGCTGATGCAAAATTCCTATATGCTGAAATATGGAGACGCGCCCATGGCGGCGGGACGTGGCGCAAAACACTTCCTTCAGGTAACACAACTTGCGACGCGCATCAGTGTAAAAACCCTGATGACGCCGTCGAGCCTCGATGCGCTGCATCAGATCGAACCGCTTTTGTTGAAGGACGGATAAGTGAAAGAAAGCGCCGTTCCTTCCTCGCTCATGCGGCTTGCCGCCCATATCAGCGCCGACCAGAAAGGTGCGTTCTGGCTGGCTGCATTCCTGCTGTTGCTGACCGGCGCGAGCGAAGGTCTTTCCATTGCGCTTCTCATCCCGCTCATCGGCCTCATCAACACCGACGCCAACACGATTGACTTCACTATTCCAGGGACCGGCGCGGCGATTTCCATTGGCCTCGGCGCCTTTTTGATGGTGTTTGTCGCCGTCATAACGCTACGCGCTTTGCTTGTGCACGCATCAGCGCTGGCGAATGCGCGCCTCGTGCAGGATTATGTTAAGAATATTCGGTTGCGGCTCTTCGACGGCGTCGTTCACGCGAAATGGTCTTACCTGTCGGGCGTCAGAAACGCCGATCTCTATCACGCGCTGACAGCGGATATTGATCGCATTCAGACAAGCGTGACTGTGCTGATGGAACTGATAAAATCAGCAATTCTGATTGCAATCTATCTCATTCTGTCACTTCTCATCTCGTGGCGGCTGACTCTGGTGTCAGCCCTGATTGGCGCTATTTTGATTCTTGTCCTGCGCCCGCTCCGGCGGCGCGCCAGCCGTCATGGCGAGATCTATACAAAGTCGCGCCGGGAGCAGTCGCGTATTATTTCCGACTTTCTTGACAGCATGAAAGTGTCAAAAGCCTATTCAGCAGAAGACCGTTTTTCACAGAACCTCGACGCCTCCATGACCGGTCTGCGCGGCGCCGTCATTTCCTTTTTGCGCCTTTCCTCGCGGGTCAATGTGATCATTCAGGTCACATCGGCCTTTGCGCTTTGCGCGATTGTCTATCTGGCGCTGACATCGTTCCAGATGACGGCGGCGGGAACGCTGGCGATCCTTGTTCTCTATTTTCGTTTCGCCCCGAAAGTGCTTCAGCTTCAGGCCCATGCGCAAACCCTCAACAGCAATGTCAGCGCGCTTCAAAATGTCCTCTCCTATACCGACGCCGCCGCGCGGGAGTGCGAGACCTTCGCCGACGCATCGGGGCCGCCGCAACAGATCGCGACCGGAATTACGATCAAGGATGTCAGCTTCAACTATCCGGGCGGAAAACAGGCGGTCCGCAATGTCAGCTTTGAGATTCCGGCACGCCGCATCACTGCGCTCGCCGGCGCGACGGGCAGCGGCAAGAGCACCCTCGCCGACATTTTGATGAGTATGCTGACCGCCGACAAAGGGCGAATTGAGGTTGACGGCGCGCCCCTCGAAAAGATCGATGTCAGAGCCTGGCGCCGGTCAATCGGCTATGTGCCCCAGGACCCCTTTTTACTCCATGCAACAATCCGGGAGAATCTTCTGCTCGCCGCACCGGACGCAAACGAAGACGCAATTTGGGAAGCGCTTCGCGCAGCGCAAGCGGAAACGCTTGTCAAAGACCTCGCCAACGGTCTCGATTCAATTGTCGGAACCCACGGGCAGCGTCTTTCCGGCGGCGAACGCCAGCGTCTTGCCCTCGCGCGCGCGCTGATACGCAAGCCTTCGCTCCTGATTCTCGATGAGGCCACCAGCGCCCTCGACTGGGAGCATGAGAATTTTATCGCAAATTCTCTTGAGGCGCTGAAACAGCAACTGACCATTGTCATGATCGCTCATCGGCAGCGTATGATCGCTTTGGCAGATCATGTCGTCATTCTGGACGATGGCGCCGTCATTGAACAAGGTTCGCCCGGCGCACTGCGCGCCGAATCGGAAAGCTATCTTTCAAGGCTGGAGCGCAGCGCGAACGCCTAGCTTTATCGTGGCGCCGTCAATGCCCGGATCGCAATTGTTTTCGAACTTTGCTGCTTTGCAATAAAAATTTTGTTGCAGTGCGAGATATACGCATCTACAGTGATAACGGTTAGATACAACGGGGGTTGTCATGGCGTTGCAGTCGCGTTCCAACACGAACCTCCAGCCGATTTCATTTTACGAATCGGCGCCCGGATCGAATATCGCCACGCTTCATCCGCTGCCGAAATCGGAACGCGAGGCGCGCGTTCCGCCCATGCAACGGACAGCCTCAAAACCAGTCGGCGGTGTTTTCAAACGCATGCTGGATATTACAGGCGCCGCAGGCGCGCTGGTGTTTTTCTCTCCTTTGATGCTCATTATCTCTGCGATCCTCAGCCTTGAAGGCGGTCCCGTCTTTTTCGCCCATAAACGCATTGGCTTTGGCGGCAAGATGTTCGGTTGCCTGAAATTCCGTTCCATGGTTGTCGACGCTGAAACCAAGCTCGAAGCCTATCTTGCATCAAATCCGCAAGCTCGTGAGCAATGGGAACGTGAACGCAAGCTCGACAATGATCCCCGCATCACGCGCATCGGCAAGATATTGCGCGTCACCAGCCTTGATGAACTGCCGCAGTTCATCAACGTGCTGAAAGGCGAGATGAGCCTTGTGGGACCGCGCCCGATCACGCGCGACGAGGCCGGTTATTATGGCGACAAGTTCACACATTACCTGTCTTGCCGTCCGGGCATCACCGGCGCATGGCAGGTTAGCGGGCGCAGCGACACCTCATATGATCAGCGTGTCGCGCTCGACGCATCCTACGCCGCGCGTCATTCCCTGGTCACGGATATCGATATTCTTTTCCGGACGGCGAAAGTCGTGCTGGAACGTTCCGGCGCGAAATAAACGAGCGCGCCGGCCGGCGGAATCATCAAGTCAGTCGAATTTTGATTGTCAGAAAAGAATCCAGCGGCCGACCGCAAAGACCACGCCCCAGCTGAGAACGCCAAGCGCGACAGCCAGCGCAATACGCAGACCGCGAGGCAATTTTTCTTCATCCTGAACGGCGGGCTCGGCCTGGCTTGCGGTCTTGCCAGACAAACTATCGGTCCTGCTGTCGACAGCCTGATCCCCGGCCGCGCCTGTAGGCGCCGACCCAGACAGAGTCTGTACAGTCGTCGTGGACTTCACGGTTTGTCTTTATCCTCCCGTTATTAATGACACTTTTAACACAAATGGTTTGGAAAGTTTATCAAAAATGCCTTGACAAACCATTGAACTATGTTGCGCCGCAAAAAAGTCTTGAGTCTCAGCGCGTTGCAGATCAGCCCTTTTCTTCCCGCCAGCGTGGCGAATGCGTTGATACTACAGGGGCGCCGGCGGGGCGCCCTTGACCGCCGTCAATAACGCCGGATGGAGAAATCATTGAGATCGCGCACACTGGCGAGGTCCGCCGTTCCATAAGGCGAAAAATGCGTTTTCCGGTGGTTGATATTAGGAAGCGCCGCCGCGCAGACGGTCATAGGCGAAGTTGTCGCCGAAACGCTTTTTCAAGATCATCAACGCTTAATGCAGCTTCAGTCTTTCTGGCTAGACAATTGGCCCGCGGATGAATACCGGCTATCTGGGAGCGGGAAAAGCAAGCGGCATGACGATGAAAACCTATAAGCGCGGCGATCCATTAGCGGTTCTCGGCATGTCCGGCGTCGGCAAGACACGGATCGCGTCGATGCTGCGCGGCGATGAACGCTGGTTTCACTATTCCGTCGATTATCGCATCGGCACGCGCTATATGGACGAAGCGATTGAAGACAACTTCAAGCGCGAAGCGATGAAGGCGCCGCTCCTGCGTGAGCTTCTTCTTTCCGATTCCATTTATATTTCCTCCAACATCACCTTCGACAATCTCGAACCCCTGTCGACCTATCTCGGCAAGCCGGGCGACCCGGACAAAGGCGGCATTCCCTTCGATGAATATGTGCGCCGTCAGCGCGAGCATCGCGAAGCGGAAATCCGCGCCATGCTCGACACGCCGCGCTTCATTGAAAAAGCCAGAACGATCTACGGCTATGACAAATTCATCTGCGACACGTCGGGATCAATCTGCGAAGTCGTGGATCCGGAAGACAGAAGCGACCCGGTCCTGAAGGCTGTCAGCGACTGTTGCCTCATCATCTATATCGCTGGCGACGAAGCCCACAAGGACGCGCTTAAGGCGCGCTTCGACCGGGCGCCCAAGCCCATGTATTATAATGAAGATTTTTTACGCCAAGTCTGGGCCGATTACCTTGGGGAAACCGGCGTTTCCGAATCCGACGTCGACCCCGACGCGTTCATCCGCTGGGGCTTTGCGCGCCTCATCGACTGGCGCGCGCCGCGTTACGAAGCGATTGCGAAAAACTGGGGCGTCAAAATTTCCGCCCGAGACGTTGAGAAAGTCCAGAGCCCGGAAGATTTCCTCAACCTTGTGGACAAGGCGGTCAAGGCCAAAAGCTAGCCTTCAACCGTTTCCTCCAATTGATACCGAATCACCGGCGCACGGCCTTCCGCTTTCAACGTCACTGACCGCCCGCTAAAGGGCGGCGACTTGAAATGATAAACCATCTGCGCCGAGATCGTGTGATATTCAATGGATCCGACGCTTTCCAGTGTTGAGTTTACTGTCACATCGCCGCCGAAACGCGAAAGCTGTGACGAGAGCGCCGCTTGCAGATCCGCATCCGTGCGGTCTGGATCGAGATAGACGTCGCGCGCCGCGGTGTTAACGGCGTGCGTGAATGTGTTTCGGACATATAGCGAAAACGCGATGTCCATAAACCAGAACATCAATCCGAAAAACACCGGGGCCATGATAGCGAACTCAACGGCGGAGGCTCCGCTGTTGTCGCGGCCGAAGGAGCGTTTTACAAACCGTCTCATCTGGTCTGCACCGTAATCTGCGTCTCAAGCCCCATATCCGGCAGGAGGAGACCTTCATGACGGCGCTGCGCGACAATAGTCAGATAAGCGGAAGGAATGTCGCCTGAGGACACGCAGAGCTGATCGCAAACGGACGCCGTTCCACCACAATCACAGGCGTAAGAGACATTGATGCAGGAAGCATTCGGCGCACAGATGCCGTCCTCCATGACGGAGCCTGCTTCAGCCTCTCCCAGCGCGGCAAGAGTGGCGGCGAGGATTTCATTTTCATCCGTGACATTGATCATGGAAACCTGGGCGCCGGCCCGCAGCGCCTGATCGAGCTGTAGCCGTTGTGTGCCGGCAAGCCCAAGATCAAAAACTACGAGACCGCCGAGGACAAGGATCGGCGCCAGAAACGCCGTCTCCATCGCCGCCAGGCCGCGAATATCGCTTACCCAGCACCGCAACATTTTCATGAAACGCTTCCCGGTCATGGCCCTTACTCCACAATCAGAACGACTTGCGCCGTTTCAGCCGTCTCAACGCCGATGGAGGCGCAGTCAGACCCGAAAAAGCTGTTGCCGGTGAATTCGATTTCGTCAGCAATCAATAGCGTGCAAGCATTCAGATCCTCATCATTGGTGCCTGAAAACACAACGTCGCTGGTTGGAAAATAGAGCGCGCCGGTAAACGATGTGGCGCTGTTGCCATTTAAAACATGTTCAATATTCGAATCCGCCGGATCGGCATAAATCAGGACGCCTTGATAAGGGTCCAGATCGGATGTCGGCGCCGAAAGCTGAACATCCGCACCGCCATTCATGTGTAGTTGCGCCCCGCCGGTCAGAAAAATCGTCACGCCAGAGCCTACCAGAGTAGCCGTTGAGTTTACGCTCACATCGACGCCATCGAAAATATACATGCCCGGATCAAAGGTGATGTCGCCCTGGATTGTGACATTCGGGCTGCCCGCACAGTATGTCGTCACTGTTCCGGGTGACACGGTCCTCGCTGTCCCCGGGCTCACGCTGAGATCATCTTTCAATGTTTGATCGCATGTGTCAGGCGTCGGAAAGGTCAGCCCCGCATAGGGGTCGGGAAATGGACGCGCGCCGGCGTAAGGCGCAGCGCAGTCCGTCAAAGTCAACGAACCGCCGGCGCCGTCTATACCGCCTACGGCGGACGCGCATTCTGTCGTCACCTGCGTCGCGCCCTGAAAATCGATGGCGTCTGATGCGATTGAGTTCGACGCCACGTCGCATCCTTCAAGCACCAGGGTCGAGGAGCCCGCGAAGCCCACCGCCTTGTTCGCAGATTTGTTCAGCGCCAAGACGCAAGCCGGCCTTGCACCAGCCGTACGCGAGACGGCGCGGGCTGAAATCTCCACCGTCGGAGACGTAAAAAAGATCTTCGTGAAAAGCCTCGGCTTGCGCTCAACCAGCACAACCTCGACCGCACGCGCATCGCCTGAAAAAGCGCCGGAAGTCGGGGGCGACTGGACCACCGGCGTGTCCGCTGTCACGGCGCTAAGCCCCGTTTCATAGGCGGCGTAGGACGCAGCCGCCGTTGCGTCCGAAAGTCCGCGGCCCTGCGCCAGCTGCGCTGCGCCGGAAAACGCGGCCGCGTCCGCCGCGCTTTGCAAGGTCCTGTGCGTGTATTGCCAGTACATCACTTCTGCGCCCAGCGCGGAAAAACCGACAATCACCGGCGCGGAAAGGGCGAAAACAATTGCAACCGAGCCCTTTTTAGAATCGCGGAACGCTCTGAGTGGATTGAGCCTCATTGTTCTTGTCCTTCTTCACTCACCCGCAAATCAAGGGGTAGGCAGGACAGTTTGACGGAGTGTTGAGGCAATGGAGCAACTTAACAGAGAATTCGCGCCAAGTTTTCCGGACAATTTCTGCGTAATTCCGGATACAGAAATCTCTGTGAAAATTGAAAATATCGCCGTTAGTGTGGCAGCGTGAGATTCGAGATCAGCGAAACCACTTCGGGCATCCGGCTGCAACCCGTCTTCTCGATAATTTTACGGACCTGCGTGCGCACGGTGTTGATCGAAACGCCGCCATTCTCGGCGATCTTCTCCACCGGGACGCCGGCGCCAAGCTCGCGCGCAACACTCGCCTCCGCCGCCGTCAAATCGAACAAGGACCGCAACAGGTCCGTCGACGGGCGGGCCTTGAGATCGATCGGGTTGAACACGAGCAGCGCGTAGCCCTTGGCGAAAATATCATGCGCCGAGCCGCTGACCGGCACCAGATGCGCGACATAGGCCGGGCGGCCTTCATCATTGCGGATTGCAAAGGACTGCACCGCCGAGCGTTTGTCGAGCGAACCGAGCGCGGCCTGAAACAACTCATTTGCGTCGCTGTCTTTCAGGGCGAGGCGATCATTGGCGCCCCACATGATCGCGTCGGAGAGAGTGTCCACTTCGCCGCTCGATTCGACGCCGGTTCCGTTGAGGTCGAGCAGGATCACCGGCACGGAGAGTTTTGAAAATGCGTCCCGCGCCGTCGTCGCGGTCTGAAGTCCCATGCGCGCCGCGATCATCGCCGCGCGCGCCAGGTGTGGGCGCAGTTCATTCAGCGTCTCGATGAACGGCCCTTCAATGGGCCCCCGGTCATGAGTGCGCTCCACGCTGACCACGATATGATCGCCGGTCGGCATGATGAGCCCGGTGCCGGCCGACCAGCCGAGATCGCGCGGATAAAAGAAGTCCTGATAGATGTCGTTGTTCTGGATCTCGTCTTCGGTCCAGTAATCAAGCTCGGTCAGAAAACTCGAATGCGCCTTTTCGAGGAGACAGACACGCCGCCCGCAGCGGCGAAACCAGCCGCCTTTCAGATATTCGTCAAAGGCGCTGTAAACGCTGTCGCTCGCAGTCCAGTTGAGAGTCTTCTCTTTTGTGGAAAGGAGGAGCCCGCCTTTTGACTCCGTCATTTCCGCCAGCTCGCTCAAAATTCCCGGCCAGAGATCGGGAACGAACGACGCCTCGTAAATGCGGTCTATAAACGCTGTTCTCATAATCCCTCCGGCCCCACACACGGACAGCGCCGTCATCTTGTTCGAATGAGGGAACGCGATCAACGACCGGGTTGTCGCGGGGGCTGGCGAAAGCGCGCATCGCCGCGACCGGCGATGCGCGTTTCCGTCTTTATTCAGCCGTCTCGACCGCGACGGCCGCAGCCGCCAGTTGCGCGTCACAGGTCTTGCCCTGATAGAGCCCGACCATATAGAGCCAGCGCTTTTCCGCGATCGCCCGCTGTTCGGCTTCGCGCTCTTTTTTCTTCTTCGAGGACCGGCCGAGAAGGCCGCCCACCTGGCCGATGGCGCCCACAGCGCGGCCCGCCCCGGCGGAAAGCGCGGCCTGCTGCGCGAGCCCCGTGCCGAGACCCGCGACATATTCACCATCCATCAGCGCTTCCGACGGATTGCCGCCGAGCACCGCTTCCATGGCGCCCACTTCTTCAATGATCTGGGTGCAGCTCATGGCCGCGTCGCCGAATTTCATGGGTTGCGTCAGCGCCGGCGCGTCATCGTCGTCACCGGCATGGGCGGCGCCGGCGGCGACAAGCGCGAGGCCGAGCGCGGCGATAAAAGTCAAAAAGATCGAAATGGCGTTGCGCATGTCGGAGATCCCTTCCTTGAGCGTCATAAACAAACAGGTGTCTTCAACGCATCAACCGTTGGTTGCGTAATGGCCCTCCCCCGGATGCGCCGAAGACAAGGGCGAGCATAGGAATCAAGCCGCCCCCGGCATCATCAAAATTGGTGATGGATTTGGCGGATGCGCGGCGGCGGCGCCGCCATTTTTGACCCGCATAGTTGCTGACGTTACGGCGCATGTGGCGCCATTTGGAGGTTTCCGCTCAGAAACCTTTTTCCCGTCATCCCGGACAAGCGGCGGCTCGCCGACGCGCAGATCCGGGATCCATAAACCGTCGCCATGATGATGAGCTGAGATCCCGGCTCGGCCTGACGGCCGTCCGGGATGACATGCGGGGCTCGCCTCAATACACAACATGCCACGCAGTATACGGCCGTCAGAAAAGTGGTGAAATTTTATTCACGGGTTCCGGAATGGCCTTATACTTGCCGCCGCCCCCTGCGCCCCTTGAGGTTTTCAAAACACCCCCATCCCCCGCTTCGCGGGTACTTCCCCCGCATTTCCGCTTGCGCGCATGCGCGCGCGGGCGGGGGAAGAGGAAGCTTGCCTGAAACACGGAGTTTCTCTTCCCCCGTTCACGGGGGAGGTGTCAGCGCAGCTGACGGAGGGGGCGTTGTTGCATCACACGCTTTCAACGAGGATTATTTGCTAAAGCGCGTCACGACAGTTTTGGGGCTTTAACCCCCTCACCCCCAAGGGGGAGAGGGTGGAAGTTGGGAAATTAGCCCTCTTAGAATAGATCAAATTTTGTACGCTAACTCTATGACAATGTCATATTAGAAATCATTTATATCACTCGCCACTCAAATATTTTCCATCGGCTCATCTTCGTATAACATGCTAAAATGTCCGAATTCGCACTGATCCCCAAAATACTTCCTGCATTCCGCAGGTTACGCGGACACTATGATCGGAAAGGCGAAAACGATTTACGTGATTTGATTGAAGCAGGTCGCGTTTATATCGAAGAAGAAACAGAGTTCGATGGCTGGAACGGCGGAACCTATGGCCATGACGTTTTTGTATTTGTTCCTGAAGAAATGATGGCTTTGGTTGATCTAGATAACCAAGATGAGATTTTTAATCGTGTAAGAGATGACCTGAACAAGGCAACACCTGAAATTGAGAATGAGTACGTTCGCGCATGTTTTCTTAAACCCATAGATGAGGGAGATCCGCAGTGCCAAGCGGCAGTCCCTTTTACTAAGGAAGCGCGCGTAGAACCAAGAAACATAGAGCTCTGGAGGCAGAATGCGCTGCGCCTATTTATAAGCCATCGAGACGAACATAAAGAAATTGCTCATACTCTTGCAAGCGCACTTGATCCTTTTGGAGTCAGCTCGTTTGTTGCGCATGATGCAATTAAGCCAATGAGAGAATGGCAGCACGAGATACTAAATGGGCTGATGACCATGGAAGTTATGCTTGTGTTGTTGACCGATGATTTCCACGAAAGCGTGTGGACCAACCAAGAAGTCGGATTCGCTCTCGGAAAAAATATTCCCATTATTTGCGTGAAACTAGGGATAAGGGACCCACAAGGTTTTATTGGATCAAAACAAGCCCTAAAGGCCCAAAAGGAGAATATCTTTTTAGCTGCAACTGAAGTGCAAAAAGCACTTATAAATGAAATTGGTCAGGAAGGACGTCTGAAAGAGGTGCTCATTGAGGCATTCATTACGGCTACTAATTTTAGCGATGCCATCGATGGGCTTGACCGCTTAACAAAGACAACGGACAGATTAACTGATGTCGAATTCAAGAGGATTTTAGATGGCTATGCTCGCAACGATCAACTCTACAATTGCGTAGGAATTCATAATAGGGGCAATTGGTTTAAGCGCTACTTGGAGGACGCGACCGGAAAACAGCTTGAGTTTAAAGACAGAAGAATTATCGAGGTGACCGCTGAACTTGACGACGACATTCCATTTTGATCTTTGATGCGGCCTCTTCAATTCAGCCGCCTACCCCCCAAATCCCTTTCCCGCTCCCCGGCAGGCCCAACCTCTCCCACATCTCGTCGACGCGTCGCACGACATCCTCATCCATGCAGATTTCCTCGCCCCATTCGCGGTGCGTTTCGGGCGGGAGCTTGTCGGTCGCGTCGAGACCGATCTTGGAGCCGAGCGAGGCTTCGGGTGAGGCGAAGTCGAGATAGTCGATCGGCGTATTCTCGATCACGGTGATGTCGCGCGCCGGGTCCATCTTGGTGGAGACCGCCCACATGACGTCTTTCCAGTCGCGCGCATTGATGTCGTCATCGACGACGATGATCCATTTGGTGTACATGAACTGGCGGAGGTATGACCACGCGCCCATCATCACGCGCTTGGCGTGACCGGGATAGGCCTTCTTCATGCTGATGACCGCGATGCGATAGCTGCACCCTTCGGGCGGCAGCCAGAAATCGGTGATCTCCGGAAACTGCTGTTGCAGGAGCGGGATGAACACCTCGTTCAGCGCTTCGCCGAGCACGGAGGGTTCGTCCGGCGGGCGGCCCGTAAAGGTCGAGAGATAGATCGGGTCTTTCCGGTGGGTGATCGCGGTGATGGTGAACACCGGAAAACGCTCCACGGAATTGTAGTACCCTGTGTGATCGCCATAGGGCCCTTCATCGGCGTAGTCGTCGAGGGAGACATAGCCTTCCAAAACGATCTCGGCTTCGGCGGGGACTTTCAGCGGCACAGTCTTGCAGTCGACAAGCTCGACTTTCTTGCCGCGCAACAATCCGGCGAAATGATATTCCGACAAAGTGTCCGGCACCGGCGTCACCGCGGCGAGGATGGTGCCGGGGTCCGCGCCGATCACCGCAGCGGCGGGCAGCGGTTCGCGTTTCTCCTTGCCCCAGCGCGCATGATGTTGCGCGCCGCCGCGATGTTTGAGCCAGCGCATGATGGTTTTATCGCGCCCGAGCTTTTGCATACGGTAGATGCCGAGATTGAAATCGTCCTCGCGTTTGTCGGAAGGGCCCTTGGTGACAATCAGCGGCCAGGTGATCAGCGGCGCCGGCTCGCCCGGCCAGCAGGTCTGGATCGGCAGCGCGTCAAGATTGATCTCGTCGCCGGTCTTCACCACTTCCTGACAGGGCGCGCCCCAATCGCGGCTCGCTGGTTTCATGGCCATGACGGTCTTGGCGAGCGGCAACATCTCAAGGGCGTCTTTCAATCCGCCCGGCGGTTCGGGCTGGCGCAGGAAGGCGAGCAGCTCCCCCACTTCGCGCAGATCCGCGCCGGTTTCGCGGGCCTTGCCTTCAAGCGTCACGCCCATGGCGACGCGCTTCACCGTGCCGAAGAGATTGACCAGCACCGGCATCGCGGAAATCGACCCGTCATCCATCACCGGCTTTTCAAACAGCACCGCCGGGCCGCCCTCCGCGAGGAGGCGCGTCTGGATTTCCGTCATTTCGAGCTTCACCGCCACGGGCTCCGAAACGCGGACAAGCTCGCCCGCTGATTCGAGCCGCGCCAGAAATTCACGCAAAGAGGCTGAAGGCTGAACCGGTTTCGTCATCAAACTTCCCTTTAAACTTCCCTCTTGGGACGCCGGGTTTCGCAATCGGCGCCCCTTTGCCTCGTTTCAGCCCGGTTAACGCCCGGTTCACCAAAATGTAAGCACCCGGCTTAACGTATTTTTGGCGCCTCCCCTTTACGGTGACGACGCCGGAGCATACCTTATCAAGGCGCGGCGCGGGATAGCGGCGCACGAAGACAAAACCGCCCAGTTTGCGTCACCCGGAACGGTCCGGGTTCCATGTAAAGGGGTATTCGGGAGTTTGTTCGGCCATGTTGCCGATCGTACATCAGGTGTTTGGATCATTGCTGGTTGTTGCGGGTCTCATTGTCCTGCCGCTGCCGATTCCCTTTGGCCTGATCATGCTCACCATCGGCTTCGCCCTGCTCGCCCCTTACATTCCGGCGGTCCAGCGCCTGATCCGGCATATGCGCGGCAAATGGCCCAATCTCGACGAGCAGCTTCGCCGCCACCACCACCGCATGCCGCCGGTCATCAAAAAGACCATCGACAAGACCCACCCCGCGCCGGCTGAATAACCGAAAATAGAACGGAACGGATCGTTGTTCTGTTTCATTTGACCCGCCCGCAGGAGCTTTTTACGCTATGCGGCGCTTGGTTGCGTTGTTGCCAGAAACGCCGCCCTTCCGCTGGAAGGCTTTTTGCGGCCGCTTTAACAGGAGAGATCATGACCGCCCCATTGAAAATGCTTGGCAAAACGCTCGGCGCCGGATTCGCCCTTCTCGCCCTCGCCGCCTGCGGCGGAGAAGACAGCGCTTCTGTCTCGAGCGAACAGGAAAGCAAAGTTCTGCCGGGCGGCGGCACGGTCAAGGAAATGGTCGAAATGCGCCATGAGGCCATGGAAGATATCGGCGACTCCTTCAAAACCATCAGCGACCAGTTGAAGTCCGGCTCGCCCGATCTCGACGCGATGAAAAGCTCCGCCGCGCTGATCGCCGAACATGCCCCGAATGTGGGCGACTGGTTCCCGGCTGAAACCTCGCCTGCACTCGGTGTCGACACCGATGCGCTCGCGACCATCTGGGAAAGGCCGGAAGACTTCGCCGCCATTGCAGCAAAATTCGAAACCGCCGCGGGCGAATTGAACGCCGCCGCGCAGACCGGCGATGTCGAAGCGATCGGCGCCGCTTTCAAGGCGACCGGCGGTCAATGCAAAGCCTGCCATGATGACTTCCGCGAAGATGACTGAGACCGCGGCTGGCGCACAGGCTGACGGTTCCGCTGCGGGCGCTCTCGTCTGGGACTGGAGCGTCCGTCTCTTTCACTGGACCACCGTCGCGCTGATTCCCATGCTCTGGCTGTCCGCCGAAAACGGCGCCATGGACTGGCACCGGCGCTTCGGCCTGACGCTGATGGGGCTCCTCATCTTCCGCCTTTACTGGGGCGTTGCGGGTATGAACACCGCGCGTTTTCAAAACTTTGTCAAAGGCCCGAAAGCGATCACTGCATATATCGCAAGGATGAAGCGTCCCTACACGCCGGCGGCGGGGCATAACCCGCTCGGCGCGCTCAGCGTAATCGCCCTTCTCGCCGCGCTGACAGCGCAGATTACCGCCGGTCTTTTCGCCGTCGATGTGGACGGGATTGAATCCGGCCCGCTGTCGAGCCTCATTTCCTTCAAACAGGGGCGCGCGGCCGCCGAGTTTCACGAGTTCTTCTTTAATGTGTTGCTGGCGCTGATCGTCCTCCACATCGCCGCCGTCGCTTATTATTTCATCGCCCTGAAAACCAACCTCGTCAGAACCATGGTGACCGGACGGCGCAAGGGCGCGGTCACGGCGAATGCCGGACCGTTTCCGCTCACGCGATTTCTCATCGGCGCGGCGCTGGCGGTCGCAGCCGTGACGCTAGTGCAGCTTTAGGCCGGCGCGCATTTGCGCGCCGCCGCCAATCCCCCTAATATTTCGGCAATGGAAAAGAAGGGGGAGCGTTCCATGAAAACCATCATCTGCATGCTGGCGGCGTTTTGTTGCCTTTGCTCGGCCGCATCCGCGCGGGACAAAGACACCCGCGCCTATAAGGGCCCGATCATCGACATGCACCTGCACGCCTATCCGGCGGACGGCAACGGCCCGGCGCCCAACGCCGTCTGCCCGGGCGTTGCCGCGAACCTTCAATATGATCCGAAAACGCCCTGGCCGGCGAAAATGGGCGAGCTGATGACGGACCCACCTTGCGAAAATCCGATCCAGGGACCGGCGACGGATGAGGAAGTCCGTGACCAGACCATCGCGATCATGAAGAAATACAAGATGAAGGGTGTGCTCAGCGGGCCCGCCGGCCGGATCGTGGATTGGCAGGAAGCGGCTCCCGACTTCTTTATCGCCGGTCGCGAGCTCAGCCTCAAACGCGACGATGTTTCCGCCGAGGAAATCGAGACGGAATTCGTCAACGGCGATTTTCAGGTGCTCGCCGAGGTCACAAACCAGTATCGCGGCATTCTCGCTGACGACCCGGCTTTCGACGCCTATTGGGCCGTCGCCGCCAAACATGATATTCCGGTCGGCATTCATCTCGGCGTCGGCCCGCCGGGCGCGCCCATGCTCTATCCCGATTTCCGCGTTCAGACGCCGTTGCAAATAGAAGCGATCCTCAACCGTCATCAAAATCTGCGCGTTTATATCATGCATGCGGGCTTTCCGTTTGCGGACGATATGAAAGCCATGCTCTATCTATATCCGCAGCTTTATGTGGACACAGGCGTGTTGCAACTCGCGGCCCCGCGCGAAGATTATTACGCATTTCTCGAAGAGCTTGTCCGCGCCGGTTTTGGCGACCGCATCATGTTCGGCTCGGACCAGATGAACTGGCCCGGCATGATCGAGGAAGGCATTAACGCGATCAATGACGCGCCTTTCCTCACCTATGAACAGAAGAAAGACATTTTGCACGACAACGCCGTGCGATTCTTAAGGCTTGAGGAGTAAGGGCAAATAACTTTCTCCCTATTCGAAGCTCAGACCATCAAGAATGAATTTATTCTGGCTATCTTTTTTACTGTTTCTTGCCTGCTTAATTGCGGAAAGCATTACGTCATTCGTCTTCATCAAAGATAGCAAAAAGAGACATCCTGCCCTTTGGGAACATGCGGGCAAGCCGACATTACTCGGCAACGGCGACTTGATTAGCGCCTTTCCTCTTATTCAGTATGCACAAGCGCGGCGCTACGAATCGTTGGCAGATGAAAAATCAATTGCATTTGCGGATCGAATCCGAATGCCCATGGTCATCAGCTATTACGCTGCTGTAGTTTCGGCTTTGATATTCATCGCGGTCGCTATCTTGACCAACTTATAATGAGCAGTCTTCATCAAAGCTTTGAAAAATCCGGCTTGCGCTTCTGCATAAAGGCCATGCCGGCTTCGCGGAATTCAGCGGACTGAAGCTGCGCCGCGAAATGGCGGCCTTCTTCCTGCATGTGTTTCAACACAGGCGACCGGTCGCCCTTCATCAGCTTCTTGGTGAGCTTCATGGCGGCGGGCGCCTTTTCGGCGATGCTGGTCGCCGCCGCCATGGCGGCGTCTTCCAGCGCGCCCGGCGCGACAATCTCATTCACGAAACCAAACTCGCGCGCGCGCGCAGCATCGATCTTTTTGCCGAGAATCAGCATTTCCGCGGCGCGCTGATGACCGGCGATCTCCGGCATCAACAGGCTCGACGCCGCTTCCGGCACCAGGCCGAGATCGACGAAGGGGGTGTGAAAGGTCGCCGCTTCGGAGGCGTAAACCAGGTCGCAATGGAGCAGCATGGTGACGCCGACGCCCACCGCCGGCCCCTGCACCGCCGCGATCAGCGGTTTTTCCGCCGTTGCAATGGCTTCGAGGAAACGCATGACCGGAGGGATCTCCGCCCCGCCGGCGATGGCCCCGGCGCCGCTCATGAAATCGCCGATGTCATTGCCGGAGGTGAAGACGTCGCCTTTGGCGTGAAAAAGGATCGCCCGGACGCCGTCATCCTCGCTGGCGCGGGCCAGTGCATCGGCGAGCGCGGCGTACATGTCCGCGGTGATGGCGTTTTTCTTGTCCGGGCGGTTAAAGCCCAGCTTGAGGATCGCGCCGTCCTGGGTGATGGAAATGTGATCGGTCATAAATCAGCCTTTCGCAATTATTGCGACTTGACGCAATCAGGGCCAAAGGATCAAGAACAGGATGCAGTTTGAAGGCCGCTCCATGCAGATCCGCATCCTTGAAACCGGCGAACCGCCGGAGCCGTTAAAAAGCCAGTTCGGTGATTATTTCGCCATGTTTCAGCGGCTGTTGACGCCGCATACGTCTCGTTTTTCGTTCTCGACGACGCGGGCGCATGAGGGCGAGGCCATGCCCGCGCTTTCCGAATTCGACGGTCTGTTGATCACCGGCTCGCCCGCCGGCGTCTATGACGCCTATGACTGGATTGAGCCCTGCGCCGAACTGGTGCGCCAGACCGCAAAAGCCGGCAAGCCGCAGGTTGGCGTCTGTTTCGGCCACCAGCTGATGGCGAATGCTTTCGGCGGCAAGGCGGAAAAATCCGACAAGGGCTGGGGCGTCGGCGTTCATGATTATGCGATCAAGGCGCAAACGGACTGGATGGCCCCGCCGTCGAACCACATCGCCTGCGCCGTTTCCCATCAGGATCAGGTGACCGAACTGCCGGAAGGCGCGCGCATTCTTGGCGGTTCGGAATTCTGTCCCATGGGCGTATTGGAATTCGCGCAGGGCCCGGCGATCTCCTTCCAGCAACATCCGGAATTCGCCCATGACTATGGCGAAACCCTGTTGCGGTTCCGCAAGGGCCGCATTCCCGCCGACCGCGCCGATCCCGGCATCGCCAGTTACAAAAACCGTTCGGACCGCAAGCTCATGGGCAAATGGATCGCGAATTTCTTTCTGCAACATGCAAGGTGACGCATGACCGACCTGACCCTCACCATCGGCGATAAAAACCTTTCCTCCTGGTCGTTGCGGCCATGGATGCTGATGACCCATGCCGGCATTCCGTTTACGGAAGAAAACATCAAACTCGACCAGCTTTATTCCCGCAAGATCCTCAATGAGAAGTCGCCTTCGGGTCTGGTGCCGTTTCTCGCCCACAAAATGTCCGGGGGCGATTTTGTCGTCTGGGATTCATTGGCGATTGCGGAACATCTCAACGATCTCTTTCCCGAAAAACAGCTCTGGCCGGAAGACATCAAAGCGCGCGCCATCGCGCGCAGCGTTGCGGCGGAAATGCATTCCGGCTTTTCGGCCCTGCGCAATGTCTGGCCGATGATGTTCCTGCGCGAAGGTCTCGCTCACACCACCTCCGGCGGCGTTCAAAGGGACATCGACCGCATCAATGACCTCTGGACCATGTGCCGGAAGAGCTATGGTTCCGGCGGCGATTTCCTGTTCGGCAAGTTCTCCATCGCTGATGCTATGTATGCGCCGGTGGTCTCACGCTTCGTCACCTATGGCCCGCTGGACCTGTCGCCGGAAGCTTCCCGCTATCGCGACATGATGTTCGCCCTGCCCGCCATGAAAAAATGGGGCGACGGCGCAAAGGCGGAGCTGGCGGCTAGTTAAACGGTCAGTGGACCAGCGACCTTTCCTTCTGACAACTCGAAACCACATGAGGCGCACAGTTTAGCTTTCGGAGTGCGAAATGGTTTGGAACATTGCGGACAAGGTCGTCCATAGTCGCTTAATCTAACCGAATAGAGAAAATCCGGATGTTCTAGGCGCACTCCACAGATATCCTCATACTTATCAAGTGCAATCTGTCCACCTGGATCAGCCTTTCGAGCTTCAACTAAAGATGCTCCAGTCTGCGACCGAAAATCCCTGATCGCAGTAATCCGGTTTTCCAAAGCACGAGCAATAGGTGCGTACTCCTCATCAGTAAGAAGGGGTACGTCTCGTTTTAGGCGCCATGAATAATAGACCTTGGGCATGATTGGAGAAGCTATCATTATGTCTCGATCCTCTCCAACCGTTCACCCCGGCGAAGGCCGGGGCCCAGCAATATGATAAAGTCGGGCGAAGCTCGTCATATTTTAAGGGCTGGATCCCGGCCTTCGCCGGGATAGTCGGAGAAATAGCCTGATCGCTGAACCTCCCCTTAAAAGGGAGGTTGATTCTTCATCCGCCTTGCCTTGCCTCGCCTCGCCCAACCGACTATCTCCGGCCCATGCAAACCAAAGAAGCGCAAGCCATTCTCGAACGCCTGATCGCGGACGCCAAGGCCGAAGGGGCCGAGGCCGCCGACGCGGTCCTGTTTCACTCCGTCTCCTCGGGCGTCTCCTGGCGCATGGGCAAGCTTGAAGACGTCGAGCGGTCCGAGGCCGCCGATCTCGGCCTCCGCGTATTGATCGGCAAACGCCAGGCCTCAGTCTCAACCACCGACCACTCCGCCGCCGGGCTCCAGGAACTCGCCGAGCGCTGCGTCGCCATGGCCAAAGCCGCCCCGGAAGATCCATGGTGCGGCCTCGCCCCGGCCGACCGCCTCGCCACGCCGCCCTTCCCTGAACTTGATCTCGGCGATTTCGCCGAACCCTCAACCGACGTCCTGAAATCTCGCGCCGCCGAATGCGAAGAAGCCGCGCTCGCGGTCAAAGGGATCGTCAATTCCTCCGGCGCCGGAGCGAGCTATGGCGAAGGCTATAAATGGCTGATGACCAGCCACGGCTTTTTCGGCCAGTCCGGCGGGTCCAACCACTCCGTCTCCGTCAGCGTCGTCGGCAAGGACGACAACGGCATGGAGACCGATTACGACTATGATTCAAAAACCCATCTGAGCGATCTGAAAAGCGCAGCCGCCGTGGGAACAAGCGCGGGCGAGCGCACTGTGCGCCGCCTCAGTCCGAAGAAAATCAAAAGCCGCACCGCGCCCGTCATTTTCGACAACCGGCTTTCAAGCTCGCTCATCTCCCAGCTTGCCGGCGCGGCCAATGGCGCGGCAATCACCCGCGGCGTCAGCTTCCTCAAGAACAAGATGGGCGAGAAAATCTTCGCCGACGGGATCAATATCATCGACGATCCGCATCGCCCCCGCGGCGCAGGTTCACGCCCCTTTGACGGCGAAGGCGTCGCCAATGGGCGCATCGACCTCATCAAGGACGGCGTTCTGACCGCATGGCTGCTCAATAGCGCGCAGGCCGCACAGCTCGATCTTGAAACCAATGCGCGCGCCACGCGCGGCACCGGCGGCGCGCCGGGATCAGGCCCGACCAACCTGACGCTTCAACCGGGCGCTGTGTCTTTCGATGCTCTTTTGAAAGATGCGAAAGACGCCCTCTATCTGACCGATATGTTCGGGCCGCAGGTGAACCCCAATACCGGCGACTATTCCGTCGGCTGCTCCGGCTTCTGGGTGGAGAATGGCGAGATCGCCTATCCGGTGAGCGAAATCACCATCGCCGGCAATATCCTTGAAATGTATGCGGGTCTTATCCCCGCGAACGACCTTGAAATCCGCGGGTCCGTCAACGCGCCGAGCGTCCTGGCGCCGTCGATGACCATTGCGGGCGACTGAAGAAATAGACGGAGCGTTTCATGAGCGACAAACAATTGCTGCATCTTGTCTTTGGCGGCGAGCTTGAAAATCTGGAAGAGGTCAAATTCCGCGACCTCGACAAACTCGACATGGTCGGTGTGTTTCCTAATTACGCGGCGGCCGAAAAAGCCTGGCGCGCAAAAGCGCAACAGACCGTGGACAACGCGCATATGCGCTATTTCATCGTCCATATGCACAAGCTCCTGGATCCCGACGGCGACGGGAAGTTCTAGGCTGCGTGGCCGAACCCTTCACCCGCGAAGAATTTGAAACGCCGGAAGGCCGCAAACGCGCCTTTCGCGACCTGATGCTGCGCGACCATGGATTCCTGCGCACGGTCTATGACAATTCCCATGAGATCGCGCCGGGCAGGATGTGGCGCACCTATCAGCCGTCGCCGAAACATCTCGAACGCTGGGCCGCAAAGGGCGTTAAAACCGTCATCAATTTGCGCGGACCGAAACCCTCTGGCCAGCTTTTCCTTGAGGAAGAGGCTTGTGAGCGCCTTGGCTTAGATCTTGTCAATTTCCGCGTCTATTCCCGCGAAGCGCCATCAAAGGAAATCCTCCATGGCGCGCGCAAACTGTTCGACGAGATCACCTACCCTGCGATCATGCACTGCAAGTCCGGCGCAGACCGCGCCGGCGTGATGGCGACGCTGTTCCTGTTTTTTCACGAAGGCGTCCCGCTCGACGAAGCGCTCGACCAGCTCTCATTCAAATACGGGCATGTGAAAGCCGGCAAAACCGGCGTCATCGACGCCGCATTTGCGCGCTATATCGCTTATGCCAAGGAAAGGGACATCTCACTCAGCGACGTGGATGCGTTTTTCGACTGGGTCGACGGCGACTACGATCCGGTGGAAGTCAAAGCGACGTTCCATTCCAAGGGCTGGGGCGACTTGCTGACGGAAGTTATTTTGAGAAGAGAGTAAGGTGATTGAACGATCTCCCTCCTCCCCCATTTATGGGGGAGGTGTCAGCGAAGCTGACGGAGGGGGCATGCAACTATTCACCCCCTCCGGCCCTTCGGGCCACCTCCCCCGCTTGCGGGGGAGGAAAACCTCAGCTCACATTTTCAAAAGCAGCTAAGCCAATTGCAACGCCGCCTGACGCGCATAGGCGCCGCCGCTTTCCACCAGTTGATCATGAGTTCCGGTTTCGACAATCCGTCCCTTGTCCATGACAACAATCATGTCGGCGTCCTTCACCGTGGACAATCGATGCGCAATGACGAAGGTTGTGCGACCGGCGGTCAACCGTTTCAGCGCGTCCTGAATTTTCGCTTCCGATTCCGCATCGAGCGCAGACGTCGCCTCATCAAGGAGAAGGATCGGCGCATCTTTTAAAAACGCGCGCGCCAGCGCCACGCGCTGGCGCTGGCCGCCGGAGAGATTGGCGCCGCCCTCACCCAGGACGGTGTCATAGGCGTTCGGCAATTGGGCGATGAAGTCATTGGCCGCCGCATTTTCCGCCGCCTGAATGATTTCCGCGCGCGACGCGCCGGGCTTGCCGAAGGCGATATTTTCCAGCGCGGACATGTTGAACAACACCGCTTCCTGCGACACCAGCGCCATGCGCGCCCGTAAAGATCGCAGCGTCACCTGCGTAATGTCTTCGCCGTCGATCAGAATGCGGCCTGATGTCGGCTCATAAAGGCGCGGCAGCAAATTCATCAGCGTCGATTTGCCCGCGCCCGACGCGCCGACCAGCGCAACCATCTTGCCCGCCGGAATATCGAGGCTGACGCCCTCAACCGCCTTCGTATTGTCGCCATAAGCAAAGGCGACATTATCGAACCGGATCGCGCCCGGCCCCGGCGGCAGATCGAAGGCGTCCGGCGCATTGCGGATCGTCGGCGTCATATCCACAAGGGATAAAACCCGTTCAAAGGCGGCGAGCCCTTCCTGCGCCACCGCGTAAAGCGTGCCGAGGCTGCGTCCCGGCTGCGAAAGCATGATGAGCGCCGTTAAAAACCCGGTGAACTCCGAAAAACTTGTCGCGCCTGATGCGATGCGCATGGCGACAACGGCGATCATGACAGCGAACGCCACGGCGCCCGCCATGAAAATCACCGGCTCGTTCAACGCGCGCAGATAGGCCATGCGTTTCAGCACTGTCAGCCGGTCCTCAAACGCTGCGCTCGCCCGCGCGCGCTCCAGCGGTTCGATCTGATAAGTCTTCACCATGCGCGCGCCGGAAACGCTTTCGCCGATGAGCGCCGTCAGATCGCCCGCCTGTTCCTGCGCCTTGCGCGACGATGTACGCAGCTTCTTGCCGATATAACCGACAAAGACGCCAACCACCGCGTAGATCGCGATGACCACCGCAAACAGAACCGCATCCTGATGGATCATCACGGCGCAGAGCGTTGCAAACGTCGCCGCGTCGCGCACGCCCTTGGCGCCCCTCGCAAGGCTTTCGCGCAGGACCGTCATGTCATTGGTGAACCGCGCCATATGCTGGCCCGAAACCTCGCCCCGCAATTGCGCGAAATCGAGGGCGGTCAGCCGGTCGAACATGTCGTTCTGCATGTCGCGAAGGACAGAGAGCGAGACTTTCGCAGTCAGGCGCGTCGAAACGTAAAGCGACGCGGAGTAAAGCCCCGCGAGCGCGATGACGATGACCGGGGCGAGCCTGCCCACGGTTTCAAGCGCCGGTCCGCCAGCCTCCCCGGAAGAGGTGATCCATTCTACGGCGAACGCAAAGCCCGCCTGCGCCGCCGAATAGACCGCCATCACCAGGAGGGACAGCAGGAGCACTGGCCAGTAGCGGGCGAGATAATCCCGCCACAGGCGCCGGGCGAGGGAAACTGTTGACTGATCGGCCAAGTGGGCTCCTTTGCGTGGGCCTGTTTTCGCGGCCATTGTCGCGAGCGCCGCCGTCCCATGCAAGCAATAGGAGGACGCGCTGAAGACAGGCAAGCTATTGACCCCGCGCGGAAATTGAGGAACCCCGGAAGGATGTTCAAGCGCCTGCTCAGAAGCCGTCCCGCCATGCGCGCCCTGTCATGGCTCATCGGCGCCTATATCGGGTTCGTCTATGCGACCTCGCGCTGGACGCTCGAGGGCTATGAGCATGTGGAGGAGGCCCTCAAAGACGGCAAGGGCGTCATTCTCGCCTTCTGGCATGGCCGCCTCCTTATGGCCGCGGCGATCCGGCGCCACAGCGACGCCCGCGTTTTCATGCTGATCTCCGCCCATCGCGACGGGGAGATCATCGCGCAAGGCGTCTCCCGCTTCGGCGTCGAATTCATCCGCGGCTCCGCCGCCAATCCGAAAAAACCGGGGAAGAACAAAAGCGGCGCCTCCGCCATCGCCCAGATGGTCGCCGCACTCGAGAAGAACGCGATTGTCGGCTTCACGCCGGACGGACCACGCGGGCCCGGCGAAAAGCTGAAACCCGGCGTCATCCGCCTCGCCCAGATGAGCGGAGCGCCCATTATCCCAGCCGCCTATTCCGTGAGCCGCGGCAAACGCCTGTCCACCTGGGACCGGTTCCTGCTGGCCGCGCCCTTCTCGAAAGGCTATTACGTAGCGGGGGCGCCCATTCACGTGGCGGCGGAAGCGAGCGGTGAAACGCTGGAGCGGGTCCGCATGGAAGTCGAAGCCGCACTGATTGCCGTGACCCGTGACGCCGACGCGCTCGCGGGGCGAAAAACAGAAGAAGACTAGAAACGCCGGATGACGAGACCGCTTCGCGAACCCCTGGGCCTTAAAATCTACCGCACGGTGAGCCGCGCCGGCGCGCCGGTCGCGTCCTTCGCGCTGAAACAGCGCTTGAAAGCCGGCAAGGAAGACGCGACCCGTATTGGCGAGCGCCGCGGCGAGGCCGGACGCCCGCGCCCCGAAGGCCCGCTGGTCTGGATCCACGGCGCCAGCGTCGGTGAATCGCTCTCCGTCATTCCCTTGGTGCAGCGCCTCAAGGCCGACCGGCCCGACTACAATTTCCTCGTCACCACGGGCACCGTGACATCTGCTGCGCTGATGAAGGAGCGCCTGCCCGACGGCGCGTTTCACCAGTTCATTCCGCTCGATCATCCCGATTATGTGGAAACGTTTCTCGACCACTGGCGCCCTGACGCCGCCTTGTTTGTGGAATCGGAATTCTGGCCGAACCTCATTCTCGCGGCGAGACGGCGCGCAAAGTTTATGGGGCTCGTCAATGGGCGCGTCTCACCCCGTTCGTTCGAGGACTGGAAGCGCCAGCCCAACGCGATCAAATTTATTCTCTCTTCCTTCGATCTCATCATTGCGCAGGACCCGCAAAACGCCGACCGCCTGTCGGCGCTCTCCGGCCGCAGCATCGAAACCTATGGCAATCTGAAATATGCGGCGCCGGCCCTTCCCGGCGATGCGGCGGCGCTTGAGATTTTGACAGACCAAATCGGCGAGCGGCGGCGCTGGCTCGCGGCGAGCACGCATCCGGGTGAAGAAGAGCCGGTGTTGAAGGCCGCAAAGCTTCTCAAAGCCGACTTCCCCGACCTTCTCACCATCGTCACGCCGCGCCATCCGGGCCGCGGCGCCGAAATCGCAGCACTCTGCGCCACCCACGGCCTCACCTGCGCGCGGCGATCTGCGGAAGAACCGATTACACCGGATACGGATGTTTATATCGCCGACACGCTTGGCGAACTTGGTCTTTTCTATCGCCTTTGCGACGTAAGTTTCGTCGGCGGCAGTCTCGTTGACAAAGGCGGCCATAACCCGCTGGAGCCGGCGCGGCTTGGCGCGGCGATCCTCCACGGCCCTTATGTCTTCAATTTCGTTGAGACATATCGCGAAATGCGGCGCACAGGCGGCGCCGCGCTGACCCGCAATGAACGCGAAATCGCCTCCGCGGTGACGCGCCTCTTCGCCGACGCCAAAACCCGCGCCGCCATGACGGAAGCCGCGCGCGAGGCGGCCGAAGCCGGCGCAGAACGCATCCTCAGCGAAGTATGCGGCAAGATCGAACCTGTCCTGCCGGCCGAGACCACGCACTGATGCCAAAATCCTGGTCTTCGCCATGGTTCTGGCGCAGCGAGACGCTTGCCGGTCGCAGCATCCGGGCGGCGTTGACGCCGGCGGCCTTTCTCTATCAGATCGGATACAAAACCCGCATCGCGCTGACCAAACCGGCGCATGCAAGCATTCCCGTTATCTGCATCGGCAATGCGACGCTGGGCGGAACCGGCAAGACGCCTTTCGCGCTTCTCGTTGCGCAGCTCTTGAAACAAGAAGGCGTCACTCCTGCTTTTCTGACGCGCGGCTATGGCGGAGCGGAACAGGGACCGGTTCTCGTCGACCCTGACCGTCATGATGCGGATGATGTCGGTGATGAGGCGTTGTTGCTCTCAAAAGAGGCCATGACCATCGTCTCCCGCGACCGCCCCGCCGGGGCGGCGCTTGCCGCCCGCAAAGGCGCAGAAGCGGTCATCATGGATGACGGATTTCAAAATCCGAGCCTCTATAAGGATTTGTCGGTTCTGTTGATCGGCGCCGAAAACGAAACGCCGGGGACCGCGCTTTTCCCGGCGGGGCCGTTTCGCGAACCGCTCGCCGAGGCGAAAGCCCGCGCCCAGGTGACGGTCGCCATGGGCCCAGAAAAAAACGGGGCCGATTTCTGCGCCTGGTTAGAGCCAGTGGCGCCCGCGCCCGAACGCGTCATCGCCTTTGCCGGGATCGGCAGACCGGAGAAATTTTTCACGACGCTCGAAACGGCAGGCTACGACCTCGCTCAACGGATCGGTTTTCCGGATCACCACCGTTTCACCCCGGCGGAACGCCGCTTTCTCACCCGTGAGGCAAAGCGCGAGAAAGCGCGGCTGATCTGCACGGAAAAGGATGCGGTGAAGCTCCCCGCCGAATTCCGCGAAGATCTCCTCATCCTGCCGGTGCGCATGCGCGTCGATGACACGCCCGGATTGAAGCGCCGCCTCATGAGCGTTATCAAAGGCCGCCGGGGAGAGCGCGCGAAATGACCATGGCGCAAAGCGTGAGCGACATAGAAGAAATACCGCTGCCTGAGCGGCGGGACCGGCCCGTGACGGTCTTGCATCGGGTCGAGCTTGCGGCCGTTGTCGCGCTGACCGGTTTTTTCAAACTGCTCGGCGTCGACCTCGCCTCCGCGATCGCGGGCAATTTCATGCGCCATGTGGGGCCCCTCATTCGCCCGGTCTCACGCAAGGCGGAGCGTAGCCTCGCCCTCGTCAATCCGGACTGGACGAAGTCCGAGATCAACGCCGTCGTCAAAGACATCTGGGAGAATGTGGCGCGCACCGCCGCTGAGTTTCCCCATCTTTCCTATCTGCGCGAATTCGAAAGCAATGGCCGCGTCGAGATGGTCGGCAAGGAAAAGCTCGACGCCATTATCGCCAACGACAAACCGTCCATCCTCTTCGCACCGCATTTCGCCAATTGGGAGCTTGTTCCCTCGATCCTGCATCATGCGGGGCTGGATTACAGCTTCGTCTACCGAGCGGCGAATAATCCGCTGACTGATGAATATATAATCAACCATCGCGGGCGGGTCATGTCGCGCCGCCAGGTGCCGAAGGGAAAACGCGGCGGGCGCGCTTTGGTGGACGCGTTAAAAGAAGGCCGTTCGCTGGCTATGCTGGTGGATCAGAAATTGAACAGCGGGATATCGGTTCCCTTTATGGGGGTTCCCGCCATGACCGCGCCGGCGGCGGCGCGACTGGCGCTCAAATATGATGCGCCTCTGATTCAGATCGAACTTCAGCGCCTCAAAGGCGCGCATTTCCGCTTTACGGTGCATGACCCGTTGCACTTCACCCCGACGGGCGACACCGCCGAGGATGTGGAAGCGTTGACCATAAAGATCAATGAAGCGCTGGAAGCGCAAATTCGCGCAAATCCCGGCCAGTGGCTGTGGTTCCACCGGCGCTGGCCGAAAGAACTTTATTGATCAGTCCATGCACATGCCGACATAGGCGACATTGACGCCGGCGCCTGCGGCGGAACAGCCATTCGAATAGGTCCTGCCGTCACAGCCGCAGACCGGGCGATATTCCATGGTGCATATCTGCGGTTTTGCTTTGCATACGCCCGCAGCGTCGGCGATCTTTTCGCACGCGCCCAGCTCCATGGCGCAATACTCGCCCTCGCCGCTGCATTGAAATCCGGCGATCCCGCCGCAAAGACCGCCCGTTTCACCAATTTCTGGCTCGGGGCCCGGGCCCGCCTCTTCCCCCTGTCCGGCGCTTGCGCAGGCGGCCAGCAAGAAAAAGACAAGACCCGCAATCATGCGCATCAGTCGTCATCTCCGTGCATTTGCGACTGGAGGTAATTTTTCTCGCCGACCTTGTCGATCAGAGAAAGCTGGGTTTCGAGATGGTCGATATGCTCTTCCTCGGATTCCAGAATTTTCACTAGAATCGCACGGCTCACATAATCCTTGACGCTTTCGAAATAGGCGATCGCTTCTTTATAAAGCGGGTGGGCGCGCTGTTCGGCCTTGAGATCGCATTCCAGCGCCTCTTTCACATTCTCGCCGATATAGACCTTGTCGAGATCCTGAACATTCGGAAGGCCCTCGAGAAAAAGAATGCGCTCAATGAGCTCGTCCGCATGCTTCATCTCATCGATGGATTCGTCATACTCGACTTTCGCAAGGCGTGCGAAACCCCAATCCTTGAACATGCGCGCATGCAGGAAATACTGGTTGACCGTCGTCAGCTCGAGCTTCAGGGCCTTGTTGAGATAGTCGATAACCTTTTGGTCGCCTTTCATGGGGCGCTCTCTCCTTTTCAATCACTACCCCGCATTTTCAAGCGAAGCGGTTGCCGGTTCGCGTTAAGAAAATGCGGCTACTCGAATCTTCCCGCAGGATAAAGAACGCGACCGCGCGTCCAAGGATAATCTTTGCAAGCGACTATCAGTCGCGCAGAAATATAGTGGCGATGAAATGGAACTTTATTCGGCGGCGATTTTCGCGGCGCCTTCATCCTCGTCGCGCGCCGTCTCGATCAGCTGGGCGACGTCAGGCAGGCACTTGCCGCATTGCGGACGGCGACCACAGCGGCGGAAGACCTCGGCGACATTGCGCGCGCCATGGCTTGCAGCCGCAAGCTGGCGGTCTTTCAGCGCATTGCAGATACAGACATACATCGGGTTCGCCGGGTCCATGCTCCGCCGGCGCGATTCCTTGCCCGGCCCATTAAAGATGGGTCAGTTAAGAATGATTGTCAATAACAAAGAGTAAACCTATTGGCCGCCGGAGGAGGCTGTCACCGGGGTCATGGGATCCAGGGTCAGCTGCGGATCCACAAGCCGCCCGGCCCATTTCATGGACCAGTGGAGATGCGGCCCCGTCACCCGGCCGGTCGCCCCCACAGCGCCGATAATATCGCCCTTCTCCACCCGCTGGCCCGGCTCCACGTCAATACGGGACATGTGGAGGAAGGCGCTTTCAAGCCAGTGGCCATGATCGAGGAGGACGAGCCCGCCCTCGAAATACATATCGTCTTCCGCGAGCCGGACGATGCCCGGCGCGGGCGCCCGGATAGGCGTGCCGGTCGGCGCGGCGATATCGAGCCCCGAGTGAGGCCGCTTCGGCTCACCATTCAAAATACGCTGGGAGCCGAAGACGCCGGAAATGCGCCCCGTAACCGGCCAGTCAAAGCCGAGGGACCAATCAGCGAGGCGCTGCGTGTCCGTACGAGCGGCTTTTTTAAGGGCGCTGTCTGCGGCGATCTTGGCGAGCTGTTCTTCGGTAAACCCCGAGACCTTGGACTGGTCGAGGCCGTCAATGCGCTGCACCGGAAAATCACGGTCTTCAATTTCGACGGAGCGGCGCTCCACCGTTCCGTCCGGAAGCGTCACAACCACGAGCGAGGTGAGCGCGCTGTCGCGGCCGAAACCGATAAGGAAACGCCCGTCATCGTCGACCATCACGTCTTCGCCGTCGAGCTTCACACTCGCCCCGATTTCAGTTTGCCCGAAGAGAATGCCGCCTTGCGCAAAAGAACCCTCGAGCGAGAAATGCTCCGGTTCTCCCGCAAACACTTTCTGGCGCTCGGCGACATCGTTCATGGCTTCGGCGAAATTGGCGCGGCGGGCGAGATCATCCTTGCCGTCGTCCTCTTCGACATTGAAAATTTTCGTCGACGGCTTTTCGGGAAGCCCTTTCGACTCTTCCTGCGCGGCGGCGGGAAGCGCCGCCATGGTCATCGCAAACAAAGCAAACAGGGATTTCATTCGGCGGCTCCTTTGAGGCCAAAACCGGTCATCGCCGCAGCGGCGTCGGCGTAAGCCTCCTGCTTGTCCACATTCCAGTAGCGCAAAGCGCGCAAGGGGATGCGCGCGCCGGTGACGGCGCAGACCACAAAAGCGCCGGGCTTCACCACATGAAACTCCGCATCGTCATATTCGATGACGGCTTCATCATCGGCGCTATGGGAATCAAATGGGTTCACTGTTCCGCTCACAATTCGGCTCGCTTGTCCTCGTCATCAATACCGCGCCGCCGCGCCCTTAGTCAAAGGCGCGATCATGGGCGGGGATTAGTCAAAAAGCCGGGGCTGGCGCGGCCTGGAGGCTGATTTATCTGATTTCTTTGCGGTTTTTTTGGGGCTCGTAACGTCAGCGGCGCTCCTGGCCTCGCCATCAAAAAGGACGCCCCTCACGCCGTCAGCGAACTGGATTTCGCCAGCCGCCCCGGGAACGGCGTCCTCCGCGCGGCGGATCAGTCCGCCATCGGCTCCGCGCACCAGTGCAAAACCCCGATCGAGCACATTCTGATAGGAGACGGCGGCGAGGACCCGCGCCGAGGCGGCAAGACGCGACCGCCGGTCAACCACAATCCGGTCGGTGCGCTCGGCGATGCGTGACCAGTACGTCGCCAGTTTGTTTTCGCGCATTGCAAATCCATGGGCGAGCAGGTTCGGCGTCAGACGCCCACTTGTCCGCGCAAGCGAAGTCAGCGCCGTGTCGAGCCGCGCCCGCAAGCCCGACCGCAATCCGTCGGATGCGCGATCGAGCCGCTGCGTCGCCGCGCCGAGAATATCTTCAGGCCGGCCGAGCCCGCGCGAAGCCGACAACAAGGCCGAGCGCCGTGTTTCAAAAAGGCGCTCCACCGCGCCGGTAAACCGGCGCTCCTTGTTCAGGACTTCGCTCAGGAGTTCGGACCGCACCGGCACGGCGAATTCGGCCGCCGCAGTCGGCGTCGGCGCGCGCCGGTCGGCGACATAGTCGATAAGGGTTGTGTCGGTTTCGTGCCCCACCGCAGAGATCAGAGGTATCTCGCTCGCCGCCGCTGCGCGGGCGACAACTTCTTCATTGAAGCACCAGAGATCCTCCAGCGAGCCGCCGCCGCGCGCTACAATCAAAACATCCGGACGCGGAACATCGCCGCCCGGAGACAAGGCATTGAAGCCGCGGATCGCTTCGGCGATCTTTTCTTCTGCGCCCCTGCCCTGCACCAGCGTGGGCCAGACAATGACGTGGCGGGGAAAGCGCTCGCGCAGACGGTGGAGAATATCGCGGATGACCGCGCCTGACGGCGAGGTCACGACACCAATCACTTCCGGCAAAAAAGGAAACGGCTTTTTGCGCTCCGGCGCAAAAAGACCCTCGGCGGCGAGTTTTTTCTTACGCTCCTCAAAGAGCGCCATCAATGCGCCGACGCCGGCAGGCTCGAGCGAATCGATAATCAGCTGATAGCGAGACTGGCCGGGGAAAGTGCTCATCCGGCCCGTGGCCACAACCTCCATCCCCTGTTCCGGATTGATGGAAAGCCGCGCGGCGTTGCCTTTCCACATCACTCCGGAGATGACAGCTTTTTCATCTTTGAGATCGAGATACATGTGTCCCGACGCGGCGCGGGTGCACCGGCCAAGCTCGCCTTTGACGCGAACCAGCCCGAAAGCGTCCTCAATCGTCCGCTTTACCGCGCCGGATAGCTCTGTAACAGTATATTCGTGCAAATTGCCGGGAGTTCTGTCGCTCATGGTTTCATGTTAAAGCATGTTTTTCGCGGCGGGATAAGGGTGGCGCGGCCGCGTAGCTCACTGCAAAAAATTCTTCCCGGCGCCTTGTCTGTGTTGCAGATCACAGTGCTTCAAAGTGTATGTCAGTAACAGGGCCCGGCGTTTGAAGGCGTTTCAAAGCCCGGCGTCCTTTTCGGCGCCAATTTCAGGTTTTGGGGCCCTAACCAAAGTCAGTATCGTCACAACTTGCTGTCCCCTAGGCAGCGAGACCGCGCCCAGACCGGCGTCATGAGAAGAACCCGAAACGGGGAGAGAGAGCATGAACAAGAAATTTTTGATCGGCGCCGCAGCCGCAGCCATCGCGCTTGGCGGCATTGGCGTAAAAAGCCGCTACTTTACCGATGAACAGGAAACAGCCGGCGCGCCCTTCCTGCATCCTTTGCTGATTGCCCGCGCCGCCTGCGGCGAAGAAAACGGCAAACTTTCCAAGCGCCGCGCCTTCTTTGTCAGAGCGGCGAGCGCTTACGCTGCTGAGGGCGGGCAAGTAAAAGACGGCGCACAAATGCTGCGCTCCAATCTTGGCGCCATTTCCTATCCGGTGACGACATCGAAACCGGAGGCGCAAGCCTGGTTCGATCAGGGCCTCGCCTACACTTACAACTTCAACCATGGCGAAGCGATCAACGCTTTCAAACGGGCGCAGGAAATCGATCCCGAATGCGCCATGTGCTATTGGGGCGAAGCCTTCGCGCTCGGCCCCAATATCAACGCGCCCATGGGCGAGGAAGCCGTGACGCCCGCATGGGAGGCGCTGAACAAAGCCATGTCGCTGCGTTCAAAGGCGACGGCGAAAGAACAGGCGCTCATCAACGCGCTCGGCTATCGCTATTCCGAAGTCCAGCCCGACGACCGGTCGAAGCTCGACAACGCCTTCGCCGACGCCATGGACGAGGTTGCGAAAGACTATGCGGATGACGACTTCATCGCCGCGCTCGCCGCTGAAGCGAATATGGACACGCAAGCCTGGGATTACTGGGCCGATGGCGGCCGGACGCCGAAGGGCCGCACGGCGCGCACCGTGTCGCTGATCGAGGGCGTGCTCGCGCGCAATCCCGATCATCCGGCGGCGATCCACCTTTATATCCACATGACCGAAGCCTCGCGAGATCCCTATCGCGCCATCGCACACGCCAAACGCCTCGCAGGCCTCGCGCCCGGTCTTGGCCACCTGATCCACATGCCGTCGCACACCTATTACGTGGTCGGACGGTTCAAGGAATCGCTGGAGCAGAACATCGAGGCGGTCGCCGCTGACGAAGCCTATCTCGACAGCGCTGACGCGTCAGTGATGTATGAATACGGGTATTTCACCCACAATATTCATTTCGCGCTGACATCTGCGCAGATGGCGGGCGATGACGCCACGGCGCTCGCCATGGCGAAGAAGCTCGACGAAAAGCTGCCCATCGAAATGGCGTCGGCGGCGCCCTTCGTGCAGCCAATCAAGGCGGCGCCTTACTACGCCATGGTGCAGTTCGCCGCGCCGGAAGATATTCTGGCGCTGGAAGATCCGGGCGACACCATGCCATTCCTGCAAGGCGCATGGCGATACGCCCGCGGCGAGGCCTATGCGAAAATGGGTGACGCAGACGCCGCCATGAAAGAAGCCGAAGCGATCAGCGATATTGTCGCCAATGCAGACCTGTCACCGCTGGTCAACGGCAATGTCCCGGCGCCGCAGGTGCTCAACATTGCACGCCTCACCGTGATCGCCCGGGCCAGCGCGGCGCAGAACGATCTCGCCAGCGCGATTGAAGCCATGGAAGAAGCCGTCGTGATCCAGGAAAACATTCCTTATATGGAGCCGCCCTGGTGGTATTATCCGTCAGCGCAAACGCTCGCCGGATTCCTGCTTCAGGACGGACAGGCCGAACGCGCCGAACAGCTTTTCATCGAAACGCTGACCGAAAGCCCCAACAACGCCTGGGTGCTTTACGGCCTCGCGGAAAGCTACAAAGCGCAAGGCGACAAGAATGCGGCGAAATACGCCAATGCGCTCTTCAAAGACGCGTGGATCGGCGGGAAGAAATCCTATCCCGGCGTCGCCGACCTGTAAAAATTCACCAGTCCGCGCGCATTTGCCCCTCGCGCGCGCCCTGCGATCACTCCAAACTCCCGCCCGGAGTTTGGAGTGATTTTTTATGAGCGATCTGCCCGGCGCCTCTAACGCCAGCACCCTCTCGCGGCGCGCGCTGTTCCAGGGCGCGGGAACCGCGGCCTTCGCCGCCGCGCTAGGGCTGCCGGTCCCGTTCGCAAGGTTCTTGCCGGAAGGAATCATTCCCCTGGCGCTCGCCCAGGACGGGCTGGACGGCAAGGAAGGCCTGACGATCCTTGGCGACCGGCCGTTGAACGCGGAAACGCCCGTGCATCTCCTCGACGAAAACATCACGTCGGCGGCGCATATGTTTGTGCGCAATAACGGCCTGCCGCCATCGCTGACCGATGAGGCGGTCGCAAACTGGACGCTCAGCATCGACGGGGAAGTCGAACGGCCGCTGTCGCTGTCTCTCGATGATCTTCGCAATGACTTTCAGCAGGTGACGCTGCAGCTCCAGATCGAATGCGGCGGCAATGGCCGCAAATTCATGACGCCGGCGGCGCGCGGCAATCAGTGGACCTTCGGCGCCGTTTCCTGCGCCGAGTGGACCGGCGTCCGGTTGGGCGATGTGCTTAACCGCGCCGGGTTAAAACGCTCCGCCGTTTACACCGGCCATTACGGCGCCGACCTTCACCTTTCCGGCGATCCGGAAAAGCGCGCGATCTCCCGCGGCGTTCCTGTCGAAAAAGCGATGGAGCCGCACACCATCATCGCCCACGCCTTGAACGGCGCCGACATCCCGTTGCTTAACGGTCATCCCTTGCGGCTCATCGCGCCGGGCTGGCCGGGCTCTTGTTCGCAGAAATGGCTGACGCGCATCACGCTGCGCGACCGCGAGCATGACGGCGAGAAAATGACTGGCCAGTCTTACCGCGTGCCGAAAAACCCTGTGGCGCCGGGCACGGAAGTCGCCGACGCGGATATGAAAATTATTGAATCGATGCCGGTGAAGTCCATCATTACAGCGCCGCAAACCGGCGTGCGCGTAACAGCCGGGGATATCTTCGAGGCGCGCGGCCACGCCTGGGCCGGCGATAATGAGGTGGCGGCCATGGATGTCTCCATCGATTTCGGCGCCACCTGGACGCGCGCGACCTTAACCCGTCCTGTCAATCGCTATGCGTGGCAGCATTGGCGCGCAGAACTGAGCCTGCCGCAACACGGCTATTATGAAATCTGGGCGCGCGCGAGCGATGATGAGGGGCGGATGCAGCCGGCGACGCAACCGGGCTGGAACCCGCGCGGTTATCTCAACAATCTCATGCACCGCATTGCTGTCTTCGCCCTATGACGCCGGCCCGGAATATGCTCGCGCGCGCAGTGACGCTTGGCGCCATGGCGCTTGCCGTTCTTTTGTTGATGCGGTTATTCGCCCATGAAGATAATGCGCCCGCGTCACCGCTTCATGACTCAACAAGTGCAGAGCTCCCCGCAGCGGAAGACCCACAAGAGACCGCGCCGATCGCGATCAATTATGCGCCCGCCTATGCCGCGCTTAATCCTTATGCGGATCTTGCCACGTCAGCCGCCGCTTCCACATTCGATCCCAATGACGATTATTGGGGCCTGCCGCGCAGCACGGGCGTTGACAGCGTCGCCGCCTATTGCAGCGCCTGCCACAGCCTGCAGATCGTGATGCAGCAGCGGCAAACCCGCGACGGCTGGGATTACCTTCTGCACTGGATGGTGGAAAAACAGGGCATGGCCGAGCTACCCGCAGAAACGCGCGCGGACATTCTCGATTACCTGTCGCGGGAGTTCAGCGAGTGATCAGTCGGCGCGATGCGCCAGCGCCGAACGCAAAATCCAGTAACCGCAAGCGAGCCCGATAAGGCCCGCCACAATGAAGGTTCCGTTCTGCAACGCCGTGCTGAGATGCGCGGCCGCAGACGCCGCCCACAGGATCGCCTCCGAAAAAGCGAAACTCTCCGACGCCACCAGAACAACGAGGGCGGCGATCCCGATTTTTTCAAGCATTAAGAACTCCAGAAAATACTTTCGCAAAAATGTAGGCGGTGAAGGGCCCCTCGCCAATCACAAATTGTTTCTACGAGCGTTATTCGTCTTCCTCTTCGCGAATCTGCTCGCGGATTTCATCGAGCTCTTTCTGGGTGTACTCGCCATTCTCGCGCAGGGTCCATGACGGCTCAAAGGCGCGCGGGCCGATATCGGGCCGGTTTCCTTCAACGCCGCGCATCATGTTGTCGTCGCCGGCGTCCGGCAGATTGTTGACGCTGTCCTGTGTCCGCCGGAAATCCTGGAGCGCTTCCATCTCGCCATAGTCGCGCTGTTGGCGCAGGGTTCTGACCGTCGGTCCGGCGGTCGGCCCCGCAACGCCGCGCTCCCGGTCCCGCTTCAACAGCTCCGTCGCCCGGCTCCAGTCTTCGCCGCTCGCGCCGGGACGCCAGCCGGAGCGGATCTCCCTGCGGCCGGCGCATTCCTGCTGCTTGTCTTCGTCGTCGAACTCTTCGGGACAGAAGATTGCGACAACGCCTGAATCGCCCGGCAGGATCGCCGCCGCCCCTTCGGGCAGAGGCTCGCCGGCCTCCATGCCGGGAAGCGCGACGCGCGGCATGGTGAAGGTTCGCCGGCCAAAAACCGGCTCCTCGTCGAACATGTCGTCATTGGCCGGCGCTTCTTCGAGCACCTCCTCAGGCGTTTCAGGCTCGGTTTCGGCGAGCACCGGCTCTTCGGGTTCGGCTTCTTCGCCTTCCGTCGTGGTCTCGCTGTCGTCGAGCCCCTCGCCCTCTTCCTCACCGACAAGTTCATCAAGGCCAGCAACGGGCTCGGCTTCGGGTTCGACCTCAACCAGAGGCTGATCCGACTCGGGCTCCGGCTGCAGCGGCTCATCTTCCGGCGCAGGCGCAATGATCTCATCGCGGGCCGACGGCACAGGGTCGGGGATAAAGGGCTCCGGGTCTTCAGCCGGCGGCGCGAATTGCGGCTCCAGATCGAGATTGAGCTCAGGCAGCGCCTCCGGAACCGGTTCCGGCTCGAACGCCTCAATGATTTCCGGTTCGGGCTCAGGTTCGGGCTCCGGCTCAGGCTCCGGTTCGGGCTCGGGTTCAGGCTCCGGCTCGGGCTCTTCAATCGGTTCCGGCGCCGGCTCGGGTTCCGGCTCCTCCACGGGCTCCGGCTCTGGTTCAGGCTCCGGTTCGGGTTCCGGAGCCGGCTCAAGATCGGGATCGCGCAGATCGAGATCGAGCGGCAGCGGCTCCACCAGCGTCACCTGGATGAAGTCGCTCGGCGCATTGGGGATCCAGATCCGCACCTTCGCGAAGGTCGACAACAGCGTCAGGACGATAAGGTTGATAGCGATGGCGAGGGTGATAGAGGCGCGGCGGCGGCGTTTGTCCGTGGCGCCGAGATAGTCCAGAAACCGCGCGCTCGTTCGCCCCCATGGCCTGTAAAACTTTCCCCAGGCGCGGCGCAGGCCAACCAGCCCCGAGCGCAACAGCGCCAACGGGGGCGGTTTTTTTCCCGCTTCCTGTGTCTTCGGGTCTTCGGTCATGCGAAAAAGCGTTGAATGCCGGGGCGTTGATCGTCAAAGCGTTGATCGCGAGAATGCCGCCGCTTAAAGCCACGATGCGAAGCAAGGAGAACGGCCAAGTGAAAGTCCTGTTGGTTGGCGGCGGCGGCAGAGAGCATGCGCTGGGCTGGAAAATCGCGCAAAGCCCGGAATTGTCAAAGCTCTATCTGGCGCCTGGGAGCGCGGGGCTCAATCACCTTGGCGAAAAATTGTCCTTCGGAGACGGCGAATTGCAAGCGATTGCTGATTTCGCCGCCGAAAACGCCATTGATCTCGTTGTCGTCGGCCCGGAAGCGCCGCTGGCCGCCGGATTGGGCGATCTCCTGGCCGCGAAAGGGGTCCCGTGTTTCGGCCCCTCCAGGGCCGCTGCGCAGCTCGAATCCTCCAAAAGCTTCATGAAAGACGTGGCGAGCGCGGCCGGCGCGCCGACAGCGGCCTATGGCCGGTTCACGGACATTGAGCCCGCCAAAGCCTTCCTGCGCGAGCAAACGGCGCCTTATGTGATCAAGGCAGACGGCCTCGCCGCGGGTAAGGGCGTCGTCATCGCTGAAAGCCTGAAAGACGCCGACGCCGCTGTCGAGGAAATGCTCAGCGGACGCTTCGGCGAGGCGAGTGAGGCGATCGTCATCGAGGAGTTCATGCGTGGCGAGGAGGCAAGCTTTTTCGCGATCACCGACGGCGAAAACATTTTGCCCTTGATCGACGCGCAAGATCACAAGCGCGCCTATGACGGTGACAAGGGCCCGAACACCGGCGGCATGGGCGCCTATTCCCCGGCGCCGGTGTTCACCGATAAAGTTCGTGAGCGGACGATGAAAGAGCTCATCGAACCGGTCATTGCGGAAATGAAAAGCCGCGGGACACCCTATGTGGGCGTTCTTTACGCCGGCCTGATGATCGAGGATGAAAAGCCCCGCCTTGTGGAATTCAATGCGCGGTTCGGCGATCCCGAATGCCAGATCCTGATGCGGCGTTTAAAAAGTGATCTCCTGCCCGCGCTTTACAAGGCGGCGACCGGCGGATTAAAGGGCGTGAGCCTTGACTGGTCCGATGACGCCGCCGCCCTCGTCGTCATGGCCGCCGATGGCTATCCCGGGGCCTATAAAAAAGGCTCCGAGATTAAAGGCGTCGAAGCGGCCAACGCGCTTCCCGGCGTTGTCGTCTTTCATGCAGGCACGAAAGAAGAAAACGGCGGGCTCCTCTCCAATGGCGGGCGCGTCCTGAACGTCACCGCCACGGGCGAGGATATTCGCGAGGCCGTTGAGAGAGCCTATGCGGGTGTTGACGCCATCGACTGGCCGGGCGGGTTTTACCGCAAGGATATTGGCTGGCGCGCCCTTGAACGTGACGATGCGGAGCGCGCCAGGTGATCGCGCTTGAAGAGTGGCGCAAGGCGGCGCGCGACTTCATCTGCGCGGGACATCGCATTGTCTATTGGGCGCCCGACCTCCCCGACCCGCAAAAACCATGGCTGCTGCTCATTCATGGATTTCCCACCTCGTCCTGGGACTGGTCGGCGACATGGCTAGCGCTCGAAAAGCATTTCAATCTCGCCGCCCTCGACATGCTTGGCTTCGGCCTATCCGACAAGCCGGCGAATATCCGCTATTCCCTGCTTGATCAGGCGGATTTGCAGGAAGCGCTTCTGGAGCGTCTCGGCGTCGGCGAGGCGCATCTTCTGGCGCATGACTATGGCGACAGCGTGGGACAGGAATTGCTGGCGCGCCATAATGACCGCACACTGAGCTTTTCGCTCAAATCGATCGTCTTCCTCAATGGCGGCCTGTTTCCGGAACAGCATCGCGCGCGGCCCATTCAAAAACTGGGCCTGTCGCCAATCGGCGGCCTGATTGGCATGATGCTGACGCGCGACAAGCTGCGCACAAACTTCGATCAGATTTTCGGACCTGACACCAAAGCCTCCGATGAGGAGATCGACGGCCACTGGTCTCTGATGAGGGAAAACAGGGGCCAGCGGGTCTTTCACAAGCTTTTGCAATATATCCCTGAACGCAAGGTGATGCGCTCACGCTGGGTCGGGGCGCTCAAAGACGCAACGATCCCGTTGCGGCTGATCGATGGCGGCGCGGACCCGGTTTCCGGCGAGCATCTTTATCATTACTACAAAGAAGAGATCCCAAACGCCGACGCGGTTCTGTTCGAGGACATCGGCCATTATCCCCAGACGGAAGCGCCGGAGCGCGTCCTCACCGCCTTCTTCGACTTCCACCGCAAGCTAAGGACCATTTCCGCATGACCGCCTTTCTGTCGATTTTCGTCACTGTTTTCCTCGCCGAGCTTGGCGACAAGACCCAGCTTGCAACGGTCCTGTTTGCGAGCGATGGCGGAAAATCGAAACCGATGGTCTTTGCGGCGGCGGCCCTTGCGCTCGTCGCCTCGACAGGACTGGCCGTGCTCGCCGGCGCGGCGGCCGACAAATGGTTCTCCACGCTGCCATTGAAGCTTATCGCAGGCGCAGGATTTGTTATCATCGGCGGGCTCATGATGCTCGATCATTTCCGGGCCGCATAAAAACTCAAGGAAACGCCCAAAGGATAAATTATGAACAGCGCCGCTGATGACTTCACCGGATTCGCCGATACGCCTGAGCATCTTAAATTCGATGAAGCTGCGCTCGACGCCTATATGCGAGATCATGTCGACGGCTATACAGGCCCGCTGACGGTCAAGAAATTCAAGGGCGGCCAGTCCAATCCCACTTATTTGCTGACGACGCCCGCGAAAAAATACGTCTTACGCCGCAAACCGCCGGGCAAGCTCCTTCCTTCCGCTCATGCGGTCGACCGCGAATACCGGGTGATGACCGCGCTCGGCACAGAAAACTTTCCCGTGCCGAAAACCTACGCGCTCTGTGAAGACGAAAGCGTCGTCGGCACCGCGTTTTTCATTATGGATTTTGTCGACGGGCGCATTTTCTGGGATGCGAGCCTGCCGGAAGTTGAAAAGGAAAAGCGCAAGCCGCTTTATCACGCGCTGATTGACACGCTCGCGGACCTGCACAACATCGATTTTCAGAAAATCGGCCTCAACGATTACGGCAAACCCGGCAATTATTTCGAGCGCCAGATCGGCCGCTGGTCGAAGCAATATGCAGCGGCGGAAACCGGAACCATTGAAGAGATGGATAATCTCATAAAGTGGCTGCCGACCGCGATCCCGTCCGATGACGCGACCTCCATCGTGCATGGCGATTACCGGTTCGATAACGCCATCATGCACCCGACCGAACCGAAAACGCTCGCCATTCTCGACTGGGAATTGTCGACCCTCGGCCATCCCCTCGCCGATTTCACTTATCTCCTGATGGTCTGGCACATGCCGGCGAGCGTACGCGGCGGATTGCTCGGCGCCGACCTTGAAGCGCTCGGCATCCCGACGGTCGATGAAGCGGTCGAGCGCTATTCGAAACGGACAGGCCGCGACGGCGTCCCGGATGTCGATTTCTGTCTCGCCTATAATATGTTCCGCCTCGCCTCGATCATTCAGGGCGTTTACGCGCGCTCGCTGCAAGGCAACGCCTCATCGCCCGCCGCAAAACAGATGGGCGAGAATGTCAAACCCCTCGCCGTGCTGGCGTGGAGCTTTGCGCAGAAGGCGGGGGCTTAGGCGTCAACTCTTTAGAGGGGGTCGAGAAGATGCTTGACAGACGGAATTTTATTCTCGGCGGGCTAGCAGTTAGCGCCTGTTCGACGATGCCGCAAAGCAACAATATCAGCGATGATGAATACGAAATCTTCAATGTAATCTGGAAAGATCTCCCCTGCCGAGCAAAGGATGAATTAGACCTGATAGAATCGATCACCTTTCCGGTAAAGCGATCAGACCGCCTATGGAAAGTCGAACCGTCTATGACGCAGTGGATGCGCCCCGACAGGGGAAAAATTATCAGCATACCGGAAGAAGCAATTGAGAACTTCTTTTCCGTAAATGAAAACTCTTTTCCGATTGAAGCTCAACGAATTAACAACAAATGCGTCACGCTTGTCAGCAAAGAACGAATAGAAGAAGTGTCCCCAACACTCGATGCGGGCGCTTACTATGACCGGCTTCGTGATGAGCGAGTGAAAGTGATAGGTGAGTATATCGAAGCGCAACGAAAAGGAAATGCTTCGGAAATTCCCCCTCCTAAATTCGAAAAGGAACTTCCGGCGCGGACGGTCCACAGCATTTCGAGATTTGGATTCAATTCCGATAGAACCCTCGCCGTCGGCGCTCGGACATATTTCTGCGGGCCGCTCTGCGCAGGTTGGCTTTGTGTTGTCGCCACAAAACAAAACACAGGGTGGCGCATAGATGACGAAATTTATCTCATGATTAGCTAGCCCCCTGAGAGGCTACGGCTTGGATAGAAAGCGAACTGCATTGATACCAATCCTTCAAACTGAACGGCTAACCCTGCGTGCGCCGGTGAATACGGATTTTCCTGTCTATCGCGATTTTTACGCCGATGCTGACGCCTCCGCCGCTTATGGCGGACCGTTGCCCGCGCATCTGGCGTTCAGAAAACTCGCCGCCGATCTCGGGCACTGGCAGTTGCGCGGCTATGGCATGTGGTCGATCGAGGAAAAAACATCTGACGAGATGGTTGGCGGCGCCGGACTTGTCTGGCCGGAGGGGTGGCCGCGTCCGGAACTCACCTGGTGGATCATCCCGTCTGCGCGCCGCAAAGGCTATGCGCTGGAAGCCTCGCGGGCCGTCATCGCCTATGCCTATGAAGACTTGCAATGGACGCAAGTTGAAACGCACATGAATGATGAAAATGAAGCCGCCAGAAACCTCGCCCGGAAGCTCGGCGGTCAAGTTATCGCCCGTCAGAAATTTCCCGATGGGGTGGAGAGAGACGTCTTCAAACTACCCGCTTCCATGTAGCCAGGCGTCGCAACACGCAAACGCAGCCCTTATCGCCGCAATAGCGCCAACAACAACACCGCAATCAACACAGCCCACCCCGTCATGATCGCCAGCGGCGCGGCGATGACGCCGATGGCGGTCAACATCAGAAATAAAAAACCGAGATGCGCGACGGCGGCCGCGACCTGCCCCGAGAGCGCCCAGCCCGCGCGCCCGCGCGCAAGCACCGCAGACTCAAGCCCAAGCGAGGCGATCTGAAAGAGCTGCGCAAAGGCCATCAACGCGATCAGCGGCGCCGCAGCAAGAAACTCTTCCCCGCCAATCCCGACTGCAAGCTGGCGGCGCAACAGGAAATAAAGAAACACAATCGGCGCCGCGATGAGGATCGCCGTGCCGATCGACTGGAACGCCACCTTCGCCATTTTGTGGCGGCCCTCTTCCGCCTCGATCTTCGACAGCTCCGGAAAGCTCGCATGGTTGAACATGGTGATCGGCTGCGCGAGCACATTGGCGAGATTGTAAGCGATGCGGAACAACGCCGCCGCCGCCGGGCCGAGGACGCCGCCCACAATCAACAACGGCACATTGTTGTGCATGAGATCGATGGAGCTCGACAGGTTCGTCTTGATCATGAAGGGCAGCCACGCCTTGTCCGCGTCGCGCGCCGCCTTTCCCAGAATTGCCGGTGTCAGCTTTTTCTTTTCAAGCTCACGCCAGCCGAGAAACCAGAGACTGCTCCCATGCACGAAGACGCTGGCGATCCAGACGATCAGAAAAGCGCCGACGCTCGCCTCTGTCAGCCATAAAATGATGGCGCCGACAAACCGGATCAACGGCATCAGAGTCAATTGCCAGCCGAGCAGCTTGAACTTGTCGTAAAGGCGCAGAACGCCGGTCGGCGTCGCAGCGATGAGAAACGGCGTCGCGAAACAATAAACAGTGATGAGCCCGCGAATGTCATCCGACCATCCAAAAACGCGCGCGGCGAGCGGCGCGAGCGCCAGGGCGATGATCACTGAAGCGACGCCACTGATGAGATCGAGGCGGATTGTGTAGCGCAGGAGATCTTTCAGCCGCGCTTCATCGCCGTCGCGAACCATAGGCGCGCCAAACCGGATCACCGCCTGCCAGGACTGAAAGCGGGCGACGCCGGCGATGACGGTGGCGTAGGCATGGGCGAGGACGAGCGCGCCCATCCCTTCCGGCCCGAGCCCGCGCGCGGCGATGGCGAGATAGGCGAGGCTCAACACGCCGCCCGCGGCCTTGCCCGAAAGCAGCTTGCCGGCGTTCGCCATGATCCGCGCCACGGGCCCAGCCTGTTTTTTCGTTCCGCTGGGCGTCATACCTCTCCCTGACTTCAAAGCCCCCTGAGATAGCGGCTGTTTGGAATGGTTTTCAATCGGCCGCCATCCGCCCCCACCCTGTCTGGCCCGAGCTTCTGACGCCGCTCATTGCTTGTGGGCGCATCATTGCCTATCCGTCTGACCGCAACCAACAAGAAAAAAGAGGCCAACCCCATGAGCGGGGACCATCAAAAACAATATCACTTCGTCATCATGGCGGCGCAACGCGCAGGCGCCGTCAACCCGCTGGCCGCCGCCGCGGGCGTCAGCCACAAATGCCTCGTTGAAATCGACGGCAAATCCCTGATCGAACGCACGCTGACCGAAATCATCGCCAGCGGTCTCGCGCGCCGCGTCAGCGTCTCCATTGAAGACGAAGCGCCCTTGAAGAGCGACAGCTATGTGCGCGGCCTGATGGACGCCGGTTTCGTACGGTTCGTGAAATCCACCGACAATCTTTTTGACAGCGTGGCGGCGGCCTTCACCGCTGACGATGACGCGCCGGCCATTATCACAACGGCGGACAATGCCCTCTTCACGGGCGAGATGTATCGATTTTTCGCACAAGGCGCGGAAAGCTTTGACGCCTCGGCGGCGTTTTGCAGAAAAGAGACTCTTCTCTCCAAATATCCCGAGGGCCAGCCGCGATTTCATCGCTTCAAAAACGGGGAATACACCAACTGCAACACCTTCGCGATTATGAACCGCAAGGCGGTCAGCGCCGCGGCGATGTTCCGTAGCGGCGGGCAGTTCCTCAAAAGCTCGCCCATGCGCGCCATCAGGACATTCGGCCTCTGGAACGCGATTGGGTACAAGAATGGATGGTTCACGCTCGAAGGCGCTTTCCGGGTGCTCAGCCGAAAGTTCGGGGTCAGTATCGGGATTGTCGACATGCCGTATGCGGAAGCGCCTATCGACGTCGACAACGCGCAATCCCTGGAGATGACAACCCGGATCATCGCGGAACGAAAGGCCGCCGCAGAGATCTGAGCAAAGCCGAACGGCAAGCAGCCGTTGTTTTACACTCAACCTTCCAGACACAAAAAAGCCGGCCACGAAGGCCGGCTTTTCCAATTCTATTTAACGCTGTTCGCGTTAGGCCGTTTTACGACGACGCGAGGCGAAGCCAAGACCGGCAAGACCGGAAAGCAGCAGCGGAAGCGCAGCCGGAACCGGAATGTCGCTGACAGTCAACTGAGCGATCGTGAAGCCGTTGCCTTCGGTCAGGGCGATAAGGAGGAAGTCCTTACCGTAGCCGAGGCCCGGGATCACGTCGACGACGCTGCCAAGAACGATGGTGCCCATGTCCACGCCGTCAATAAACAGCTGGAAGGAACCGCAATCGCCTTCATTCGCCGGCGTCGAGCAGTTAGTGTCGCCACCGCGGTTAAATTCGACGTCGTTGACAGAGTAGTAGTCGTCAAAAACGAAGCGGATTGCTTCACGCGAATCAAACTGGGTTTGATCGTCAGAAGTATCGTCTTCCGACCATGCGCCGAGGCCAGAGTCGGCCGGGTTGATGTCCTGGATCAGACGCGCAGCATTGTTCGCATTCGCATCGTCCTGGGTCGTCACGCCAGCATAGGCGTAAACATCAACGACGACTGAGTCTTTGGAGTATTCAAAGCCTTCAGCGTGATTGATGGTGCAAAGGTCGTTGCTTACGCCGCCGGTTGTCGCGCAGCTATCGTCTACGTTAGCAACATTGTCAGGCGTAACATTCAGGCCGTCGCCTTTAAACACGAAAGTAGTGGCATTCGCCGGCGCCGCCATAAAGCCCACAGCCAGTGCAGCGGCTGCAAGATAGCGAAGGGTTTTCATGGTGTAGTCCCCCACTCAAAACTAAATCCGGGAAACGCCGGAAGTCGCATCGTTAAACCTTTTTTAACGACAGGGCCAAATCTCCCAATTTTATTCGAATTGTCAATTGAATTAGAGGGTATTAACTTAAAAAAAGTGCTGCATCGCAACATAACAGAGCAATCGTGGGAGCGGATTCCCCTATAGCGTGTATATTATCGTCATTGTTAACCATAAACGTCTGCTATTGGGGCGTTTTTCACCGGTTGTATAGATTTGCGGGCGCTGCGATTCGTCGGTTGGCGATTGCCGTCTTATAGGGACATGGATAGACCTTTTATGTCGCCGACGCCCTCTCCTTCCTTCCTCGCTCAGGAGCTCTCCAATGGTACGGATTTCCAGCCTGCTTGTCGCACTCAGTGCGTCTTTTCTCGCCGCCTGCGCACGTGAAGGCGCAGCGCCGGCCGCGGACTCTCCTCAGCAGGTGACCGTCTTCACAGGCGGCCCCATCTATACGGGCGCTGACGGAAAGGGCCCGGCGGAGGCGGTCGCCATCTCCGAAGGCGTCATTCTCGCAGTCGGCTCCCATGATCTCGTCATCGCCGGCGCCGGAGACAGTCCTGAAATCGTCGACCTAAAAGGCGCGGCCATGTATCCGGGCTTCACCGACGCCCACGCCCATCTCCTCGGCATCGGAATGCGCGAGCTGACGCTCAATCTTGAAGAGGTGGGATCGATCGCAGAGCTCGTTTCGATCGTCGAGGCGAATGTTCAGCATACCGGCGAGAACGAAACCATTTTCGGCCGCGGCTGGATTGAGACCGGCTGGCCCGAAGGACGGATGCCGACCCGCGACGACCTCGATCCCGTCAGCGCGGACAATCCGGTTCTTTTGTCGCGCGCCGACGGTCATGCGCTGGTCGCCAATTCGGCCGCGCTTGACGCTGCAGGCATCGATGATGAAACGCCGGACCCGGACGGCGGCAAGATCGAACGAGACGAAACAGGCCGTGCGACCGGCATCCTCATCGACCATGCGCAAGGGCTCGTCCGCGGCCTTATCGGCGAGACCACTGACGGGAAAAAGCGCGAGGCCTACGCCAAAGCGTCCGACGTCTACACAAGCTATGGCTGGACCGGCATTCACGCCATGTCCGTCGATCCTGGCAATGTCGACATGATCGAGGCCTTGTCCGGAGACGGCGCGCTTAAATTGCGGGTTTACAATTCCATCGACCAGAGTGGGCTCGACGCGTTGATCGGAAGCGGTCCCCGCGTCACCGACAACGGCCGCGTCATCACCCGCGCCATCAAGCTTTACATGGACGGCGCGCTTGGCTCGCGCGGGGCGGCGCTGATGGAAGCCTATTCCGACCGCCCGGACACAAGCGGCCTCCTGCTCATGAAAAAAGACGAGGCGATGCCGGTTCTTGAAAAAGCCCTCGAAGCCGGGGTGCAGGTCAACACCCATGCGATCGGCGACCGCGGCAACAAGCTTCTGCTTGACTGGTACGAAGAAACCTTCGCCGCCCATCCCGATAAAACCGATATCCGGTGGCGCGACGAGCACACACAAATTCTGCGCACGGAAGATATTCCCCGCTACGCCGAACTTGGCGTCATCCCGTCGATGCAGCCAAGTCACGCCATCGGCGATCTCTTCTTTGCGGTCGACCGATTAGGAACGGACCGGCTCGACGGCGCCTATCCCTGGCGCTCGCTGATCGACGCCGGGTCGATCATCGCCGGCGGTTCTGACGCGCCGGTGGAGCGAGGCGATCCGCGCATCGAGTTTTACGCCGCCGTCGCCCGCCGCGGCGTCAACGGCTACAGCGATGAGAACTGGCGCCCCGATCAGGCGGTGACCCGTGAGGAAGCCTTAAAGATGTTTACGATCTGGCCTGCCTACGCTTCCTTTCAGGAAGAAACGCTCGGCACCATTGAACCCGGCAAGCGCGCCGACTTCACCGTCTTTTCAGAAGACATCATGACGATCCCGGAAGAAGACATCCTCACCGTCGAGCCTGTGATGACCGTCGTCGACGGGGAAATCATTTTCCGGGCGGAGTGAGTTCCGGCTTGGCGATGACAAGCCGCGTCCAGGTCACGCCCGCTTTCTGGTTAGCTTCGGACAACGCGCCATGGCGCGTGCTGAATATTGTGTTCAATCCATAAGGCTCAGCCAGCGCCGCCGTTTCTTCGCCGCTGACATTGAACATGCGCCGCCCGTCCGGGACCGGCCCGTGACGCAGCAAAAAAATGATCTTGGCGCCGGGCGCCGCCAGCCGGGCGAGCACGCCCATGCCTTCCTTGCGCTCAGCCTCATCGAGATGCATCCAGACCGCGGTCAGCATGATGAGGTCATAAACCGCGCTGCGATGTTTTAGCGTTGCGAGAGAAGGCAGGCTGTCGCCGATCCATTCAATCGCTGGGTCAGGATGAAGCGACATGGACGGCATGCGCAATTCAGCGGTCGGCTCCACCGCCGTCACTTTGTGCCCCAGCCTTGCGAAAGCGGCGGCGTCGCGCCCGGTTCCCGCTCCCAGCTCAAGCACCCGCGAAGGCTTCTCCGGCAAAAGATGCAGCACCGGCTCATGCACTTCTTCAAAAGAAAACGCCTCATAGCGCCGGAGCAAATCCTCGGCCTCTTGCGCATATCCGGCATTGCTCGCTTTGGTCTTCACAAAATCGCGCCTTCTCTCTGTCGCCAGCCGAATTCGTTTGTGTGGGGGACCCGTCACCCCCATATTGAGCATTATGACGTTCTGGCAGTTTTTGATCTTTTTCCTGCTGGTTGTCTTCGTACTCTGGAATATTTGGGTTGCGATCCGTTCGCTTGGCGATATCGGAGACGATGACTAACCCTTGGGAATGGCCGACAGGCTCGCACGCGCTTATCCTCATAAGCGCGCTGCGTCAGGCTGCGAACAGCCGGCTCATATCGTCGAAATATTTGAATTCAAGCGCATTGCCCGCCGGGTCCAGAAGGAAGAACGTCCCCTGCTCGCCCGGCTCGCCCTTGAATCTCACATAAGGCTCAATCACGAAATCGACACCTGCCGCCGTCAACCGGTCCGCCAGCACCCGCCACGCTGCGCCATCGAGGATGACGCCGAAATGCTTCACCGGCACATTCTTGCCGTCCACCTCATTCGCCGCCGCGCGCCCGCACTCTTCCGGCGCCAGATGCGTCACCAGCTGATGGCCGAAAAAGTCAAAATCGATCCACGCGTCGGAGCGCCGCCCCCGGGGACAGCCGAACATGTCGCCATAAAAAGCCTCGGCTGCGACAAGATCGTCAACCGGGATCGCAAGGTGGAATAAGGGCGCGTTCATGACTATATCACTCCAGAATTCGCAACGGCTTTTATAGCCTGACGGCACCGACTTTCACACGGGATTAAAGAGCGCTCAATGACCGAAAAATTCATTCCACTCGCCGACCGGTTCCTGGTCACGCAACAGATCGCGCCCAAAGACGCCGCGCTGGCGGCCGCAGAGGGCGTCAGCCTGATCGTTAACAACCGTCCCGACGGCGAGGCGCCGGGCCAGCCGAAAAGCGACGACATCGCGCGCGCCGCCACGGAGGCGGGGATATCTTACGTTCACATTCCCGTGGATGGGCGCGGCATCTCTCAAGGCCATATTTCCGCCCTTAAAAAAGCGTTAGAAGACAATGGCGACGGCAAGGCGCTTGCTTTCTGTCGCACCGGTACGCGCTCCACGATCCTGCAGGCCTATTTGCAGGCGTCTGAGGGACGGGCGCCGGATGAGATTATCGCTGAAGCCGCCGCGGCCGGTTACGATATTTCCGGGCATGCGCCCGCGCTCCAGGCGCTATGCGGCGCATAGATAAAGACGAATAAAGGAAGCCGCCGAAATATGATTGGGTTTGCGTTATTACTGACGATGGCTCTGCAAGGCGCTGAACTAGGCGTTGAACGGGGCGCTGACGCTTACAACGCGCCGCCGGTTTTAAAGAAGTATTCCGACTGCACCTGCCCCGCCGATGTGTCGCCTGACATCACCCTGTCCGGCTATGTCATCGACGCGAAAGTCATCCTCGGCGCCGACCGCCGTTCCGTTGAAGATCGCATGGCGACGATATTCGATGTGAAGACGTCGGATGATTCATCCGTCACCGGCCGCACCGCCGTCTGGCACACGACCAGTGAAGACAGCTGCGGCGTCAGTTTCGACTACGGCAAGAAATATACGGTCTATGCGCGCCGCGATGATGAGGGCGAGCTGGAAACCGACAGCTGCCTTATGGGCGGCTAACCCATTTCGCATTTAATAGTGAATGATGATGCGCGCGCTGGTCGCCGCGGCGGGAATGACAATCGTTTCCGTCAGCGTGACGCCGCAGCGCAACACCGCCATGTCACGGCCGTCATTGTCAGTTGCGCGACCATCTTGCCCCTCGCCGCAATCGAGAAAGCTGCCGCGTTCTTTTTCCACCACATAAAGATAGTTCGGCGGCGCCGCGACAAAGGCGCGATCCGTAACGCCGCCTGACCCGTCGCCGATGGAAACGGCGCCTGCGCTCTCACGCCCGTTTTCCGCCGCCATAGCCGGCAGGGTAAACCCAGCGGCAAAAGCTGCGGCGATGAGATTAACGGTTTGTTTACGAACGGCACACATGCGCGCCCCGTCGCAAAAGCCGCGCCGTTTATCGAAAGATCACGTTTTCCGCGCCTCACAGCCATTTTATTTCCTTGTCATCGTCTGAAAAGCCATGTTCAGTGCCGCGGTTGGGGCGGTTCGGGCGGAGCGCTATGTCCATTTTCGGCGAATTCAAAATTAACGGTAATCAACTGGTCGCCACCGAAACCGGCGCACAGATTCCGCTGAACGCCGATTTCGCCAGAGACGCCCTTCGCATCGCCAGCTTTGTCTGGTTCGTGAACGCCCTGCGCGCGACGCGGATGATGCGCGGGCGCGAGCCGCGGGCGAAAATCTCCTTCTTTCCGAAAAAGCCGCGCTCCTATTACGCGATCTGGCCGGTATGTCAGCTCGCCGACGTCAAGATCGTCGACGACCCGGCGGAGGCCGATCTTCATTTCTATTTCGAGGACAGCGAATTCCTGACCGCGCCGCGCATGACGCCGACGGCGAAGCCCGCCTTTAACGTCAACTGTTTCGACATTCGCAAAAGCGTTGTCGCGCGTATCTTCCAGGAGGTCTTCGGGTACAGTCTTGAGGTCGACCCGACAACGCATCACGGCGTCATGGTCGAAAAGTCCGAGCTTAACGGCAAGCATGACGGCCGCAAAATCGAAGGCCCCATTGCCTCGCCGAAACCGGGCCATGTCTATCAGCGCATTATCGAGAACACTTTTGACGGCAAGGAGCATGTGGACATCAGAACGCCTATCGTCGGCGGTCGCACCACGCCTTATGTGTTTTTGAAAAAGCGCACGCGGGCCCTGCGCTTCACCAATGATAATCACCGCGTCGATCTCGCCCCCATCGACGCCATGCTGTCGCGCGCCGAGCAGGAAAAGATCGCAGCCTTCGCCGCCGCCATGCATCTCGACTATGGCGGGCTCGATATTCTGCGTGACCGCCATGACGGGCGCATTTATATTGTCGACGCCAACAAGACCGATATGGGCCCGCCCGCGGCCATGCGCGGTCAGGACAAACTCACCGCTATGCGGGCGCTGGCCGAAGCCTTCGCCGCCGCCATCGACGCCAAGCTGGCGGAGTGACGAGATAATCCTTTCGCCTTTTCTGAAAGATCGATTAGACAGGCCCTATGGCCGCGATCCCTTTCGTCAAAGACATCCATTTCACGCCGGGCGTCCCCGATATGGTGGCGCCCGGCGTTCGGCGCGTCATCGCCAACAATCCGGGCCCCTACACCTTTACAGGCAGCGGGACCTATATCATCGGCGAAGGCGACGTCGCCGTCATCGATCCGGGCCCCAATGACGACGCGCATCTTGAGGCGCTCTTAAAGACGCTCGACGGCGAGCGCGTCACCCACATCCTCATCACCCACACCCATCTCGATCATTGCGGGCTCGCGCGCAAATTCGCCGACGCCACGGCTGCGCCGCTGATCGGCTTCGGCGCCCATCCGGTGCGTGAAAAAAAAGAAGACGCCCCGGCGCTCGACGAAGGCGCCGACTATTCCTACGCCCCTGACGAGATCATCGGCGACGGCGCCATCATAGAAGGGCCGGATTGGCGCCTCGAAGCCGTGCATACGCCGGGCCATTTGTCGAACCATCTCAGCTTCGCCTTGCCGGAACAGAAGGCGCTTTTCACCGGTGATCACATGATGGGCTGGGCGACCACCGTTGTGGCTCCGCCCGACGGCGATATGAGCGCCTATATTCAAAGCCTCGACAAACTCCTCACCCGAGAAGACGAGATTTATTTCCCGACCCATGGCGCGCCCATTGAAAACCCGAAACGATTCGTGCGCGCGGTGAAAACCCATCGCCTCATGCGCGATGCGCAGATCGTTGAGCAATTGAAAAAAGGCCGCGACAACATCAAGGACATCACCGCCGCCATGTATGCGGACGTAGACAAGCGCCTGCACGGCGCGGCGGCGCTCAATGTGCTCGCGCATCTGATCCGGCTTGTAAGGAACGGCGCCGTCCTCTGCGACGGCGAACCTGGGATGAAGGCGACATACCGGCTGGCGGCGCTGTCATGATCGTTGCGGGGATCGACGCCGGGGGCACAAGCTGGAAGCTGATCGCCGCAAAAAGCCCCGGCGACATTCTCGCGCGGACGACGATCCCGACAACAACGCCGACAGAGACAATTTCAGCCGCAGCCGGCTGGATCCGCAAACTGCGCAGCGAAGGCTGCCCCATTGAGGCGCTCGGGCTTGCAAGCTTCGGCCCCATCGACCGCAACCCGAAATCAAAAACCTATGGCCTGATAGGCGCGACGCCGAAACCGGGCTGGACCGGCGCCAACCCACATCAAATGCTGGAAGACGCTGCCGGTCTTCCCTGCATCCTCGACACGGATGTCAACGGCGCCCTCCTCGCCGAGACTATGTGGGGCGCCGGGAAGGATTTATCGAGCGTCGCCTATATCACCGTCGGCGCAGGGATTGGCGGGGCCGCGACCGTCGCCGGAAATCTTGTCGGCGCGCCGGAACACGCCGAATTCGGTCACATCAAACCCGCACGCACAGATGACGACCGACAGGTTTTCGCCGGAAGCTGTCCCTATCACGGCGATTGCATCGAAGGCCTTGCCTCGGCGACCGCCATCAACGCGCGCTGGGGGTTAAGCCCCGAGCAATTGCCGGATGATCACGAGGCATGGCCCATCGTCGCCGATGCGCTGGCGCAGCTTAGCGTCTCCATCTTCTATCTCATCGCGCCGCAACGGATCATTCTCGGCGGCGGCGTGATGAAACGAGCGGGCCTGATCGACAAAATCCAAGCGCGGTTTGTGGAACGCACAAACGGCTATAGGGTCCGGCCGGAAGCGGATCATGCGGACGCTTACATTGTTGCGCCCGGGCTCGGCGGCGACGCCGGCGTTCTTGGCGGGCTATATCTGGCGCTTAACGCTGCGCGCACGGGACAAACATGATCGCCATTGATCCTCAAGACCGCCTTATCTGCCTGCGCGCCGGCGAGGCGGCGGATGATCATCACGGCGCCGTGCTTCCTCAGATCTCGCAGGCCTCGCTTTATCGCAAACGGACGATGGAAGACCTGCTCGACGGTCTCTCCCGCGAGCACGCGGCGAATGTCTATTCGCGCGGAACCAACCCGACAGTGAAGGTTCTTGAAGACACGCTGGCGAACCTTGAACGCGCGGAAGCCTGTAAATGTTTCGGCTCAGGCATGGGCGCCGTTAGCGCGGTTCTTTTCGGCCTTTTAAAATCCGGCGACCATGTCTTGTTCGTCAACGATATTTACGGACCGACTCTGGAGCTCGCAGCGCGGCTGGAGAATTTCGGCGTTTCCTGGTCGCAGAGTTTCGCGCAGGATGTTGACGTGATTGCAGGTGAAATGCGCGACAACACCCGTCTCATCTATATGGAAAGCCCCGGCTCCATGCTGTTCCGGCTGCTGCCCATCGCCGAAATCCGCGCCATGGCCAAAACGCGCAACGCGCTGACAGTCATCGACAACACCGTTGCAACACCGCTTCTGCAAAAGCCGCTGGCGCTCGGCGCCGATCTCTCCCTTCATTCCTGTTCCAAATATATTGGCGGCCATAGCGACGTTATCGGCGGCGCCGTGATGGGATCGCAGGAGTTCATCGAACGCCTTTTCTATAAAAGCTATATGCTGCTTGGCTCCGTGCTGGCGCCGTTCGACGCCTTTTTGTTGTTGCGCGGATTGATGACGCTGCCCGACCGGATGGCGCGCCATCATGAAGATGCGTTGACCGTCGCGAACTATCTTGAAAATCATCCCCGCATCGGCGCGATCTATCACCCGGCTTTTTGCAAGGAAGACAGCGCGCTGTTCGAACACCAAATGCGCGGCCACTCAGGCCTTTTCTCCGTTGCGCTGAAAGACACCAGCTATTCAGAAACACTCGCGGTCGCCGACCGTCTCAAGCTCTTCGGGCGCGCCGTCAGCTGGGGCGGCGCGGAAAGTCTTGTTCTGTGCGGACATAAAAGCGATCCCGCCGGGCGCGAGACGCGGATCCCGGCGACGCTGTTGCGGTTTTCCATCGGTCTTGAAGGCGCTGACAATCTCATCGCCGATCTTGAACAGGCGCTCGCGTGACGCAATCCGGAAACGACATGCCCCGCCTGCCCCTCTGGCTCGCGCTGTTTCCGCTGCTCATTCTTTTCGGCGCGATTGTCGCCGGCGTTCTCACTATCGGTTTTTCAAGCGATCTGTTGCTGGTCTCGATCCTCATCGCCGCGGCGGCGGGCGGCGCGGTCGTCATCCGTCAGGGCCGCAACTGGACCGACATTCAAAAAGAGGCAGGACGGCGCATCGCCGACGCCCTGCCGGCCATTCTCATTCTTCTTTCCATCGGCGCCCTTCTGTCGAGCTGGATGTTTTCCGGCACGATCCCGCTCATGGTGACGCTTGGCGTCGACCTGATTCATCCAAGCTATATGGCGCTTACCGCCTTCGCCGCCACCGCGCTGATGTCGACGATCTCCGGCACCTCATGGGGATCGGCGGGAACGATCGGCGTCGCCCTGATGGGCGCAGCGGGCGCCATGGGCTTGCCCCTGGCCCCGGTCGCCGGCGCCGTTGTTTCCGGCGCCTATTTCGGCGACAAGCTGTCGCCCCTTTCGGACATGACCAATATCGCCGCCATCGGCGCGGGCGTAAAACTTTATGACCATATCCGCCATATGTTGTGGACGAGCCTGCCCCCGGCGATCATTGCGGCGCTGGTTTTTGCAGCGATTGGATTTTTTGGCGTTCACGCCGATGACACCGCGTTGACCGGCGCCGCGGAGATCAAGGCCGCCCTGCAATCGATCTTCGACCTCCATTTTGTCGCCGCCATTCCGCTCTTTGTCGCCATTGGCGGCATCGCACTGCAACGCCCGCCGGCGCTTGTCATCATGACGTCTTCCGTCATTGCGATTTTTATTGGCGTCTTCGCACAAGGTTTTCCTGTCGAAATGGCGGCGGCGACGCTGGTCAACGGCTTCGATCTGTCGCTTGTTCACCCGGAGGCAAATGGCTTCGCCACTGACAGCCTCAAAAACCTCCTTAATCGCGGCGGCGTCATGTCCATGTCCTACACGCTGATGTTCGTGATCGCGGCATTTCTTCTCGCCGCAACGATGGAGGTTTCCGGCGCCATGAAAACGCTGCTGGACGCGTTGTTGTCGTCGGTGCGGTCGGCCTTCGGCCTGATCGCGGCAACCATGACCGCCGGTTTTGTGATGATCGCGGTCACCAGTCATGGCGGCGTCACGTCACTGATCGTGGGCGGGCTTTTCAAGAAATCTTACGCCGACCGCGACCTTGCGCCGGAAAATCTTTCCCGCGCTATTGAAGACTCCGTCACTGTAACGGAGCCCCTGATGCCTTGGACCGTATCGGGGCTTTTCATGGCCGGAACGCTCGGCGTCGCGACCGTGGATTTATTGCCCTGGGCCGTCTTCTGTTATCTCGGTCCGGTCTTTTCCCTGCTCTTCGCCGCAGCCTATGTCGTCACCGGCCATGGGCTGAAAAAAGCGGCGCCATAAAAAAAGCGCCGCTGCAAAACAACGGCGCTCCTTCATTCAGAATAGTCGTAACCCGCAAGGCGCTATTTGTTCGCCTTATCGTATTTCTTGCTGAACTTCTGCCAGTCCTTGACCATGTCGGTTTCCAGTTCCACGGTCCGGTTAAATTCATCGAGCGCAGCCTGACGCGCATCGACTTCCAGCTCTTCATTGCCGGAAATGGTGTCGAGACAGGCGCGATACTCGCCAAGCGCGGCCTGATAGGCCTTGATCTCTCCAATGGCCGCTGTGCGATCTTCCGCCGTCGCCTCTTTCGGGTCCGGCATCTCCGGCGATTCGCTATACAGCGCGCAATCGCCAAGCGTCGCCACGGGTTCCGGCGGCGGCGCCGCTTCTTCAGCCATGTCGTCAGCCATGTCATCCTGCGCAAAGGCCGCGCTCATCATAAATGCAGCGCTCGCCCCCAAAGTTACAAATGATCTCAGCACGAATTGTCTCCTTCCCAGGTGAGATGTTGATGTCTTTCGTCCGCGCCAACCTAGCCAAAACCAGCAGGAGGAATCAAATTTCCGGATGGAATTTCGGATGAAAGCGCGGAAAGGTTCCGATTTCAGCCCGCAAATTGCGCCGCCGCCTCCGGAAAATCGTCTTCCGCCGGGCGCTCGATCGCGTGGCGATATAGCCGCCAGGTCGCATGGCCGATGATGGGCAGGATGACGAAAAAGCCCACAAATCCGGACAGCACCGAAAGCCCCATCAGGACACCGATGAGCGCGCACCAGATCAGCATGGTCACCGGGCTCGACAAAACGAGCTTCACGCTTGTCACCATCGCCGTCACGAAATCCACGTCCCGGTCATAGAGCATCGGAAATGAAACCACGGAAATCGAGAAGATAGAAAAAGCGATCAGCGCGCCCGACAGATTGCCAAGTACGAGAAAAACCAGTCCCGACGGCGTCGAGAAAAGCTGGTCGAGAAAGCCGGGCCCGACGCCGTGAAAGCCGGTAAAGGCGAAAAACAAAAACGCGGCGATATCCATCCAGATGACAAGCGCAAAGCCGGTGACCAGCGCCATCCACCGCAAGTCACGGCGCACTGCGTCACGCACGCCGCCAAGAACACTGCCCCATGAGAGCGGCTCGCCGCGCTCCAGATGATCGCTGACCGCATAAAACCCGGCGGCCGCGAAGGGCGCCACCAGCGCGAACCCCATGGCCAGCGGATAGGCAAGATAAGGCAGGCCCAAAACCATCAACAATGCGATCAGAAGCCAGCCGCCCGCGGCGAACAGGCCGCCAAAGACAAGCCCGTAAAGTGGCGCGCGCGCAAAGTCGCGCAGACCGGCGGCCACGGCTTCAATGAGGTCGTTGATGGAAACGGGCGTGATCGCCGTTTGTTGTTGTGCTTGCGCCATTCAATCCTCCCTGTTTCGCCGCACCGCTGTTTTTTGTTTCTGGCGCGGTGTTCGGCTTATTCGGTAAGCAACACCCTCCGCGCTTCGGCGATCAGCCGTCGCTGAATATCCGCTGGCGGGCCTTCGATCTCCGCTGTGCGCTCGAGCAACTCCACAAGCTGTTGCTTTTCCGCCGCCGTACAAACCTCGACAACCGGCCGCAGAATTTTGCGCACATTATTGCCGGCGTCATTGATCTCGCCCACCGCCATGCGGCCGAAGGCGTAAAGACCGTGCGCCGTTTCTTCATCAGCCTGAAAAACGTTTTTCATTTCTTCTATAATGCGCGCTTGCTGGCGGTCGGTGACAGCGCCGTCATAGGCCGCCATTTGATAAAGCAGCACCGCCGCCGCTTCGCGCGGATCGGAAAGGTTTTCGATAAGGCGCTGGTCGACGCGCCGGTTCCATTTCCCCCGGCGGATCACGCCTCTCACTTCGCCAACCGCCTCGCGGCCCTGATTGGCGGCGTTCATGAAGTGGGTGAACGCCCAGAAGGCCGCCGCAAGCGCGCCGAGAATGGCGATGATGATGTGCATGGGCATGCTCCCTTAGTCGCTTAGAGATTAAGGGAATTACGTTTTAGTTACAAATGCGGAAAAATGCTTAAGCCCAATGGTTGCCGGGGCTGGGATCGAACCAGCATTGACCGATTCAAAGTCGGCTGTCCTACCAATTAGACGACCCGGCATTACTGCCGAGTGTGAGTGACGGTTTTTTTGATTGGTTTAGCGATCACACACGAGTCATCGGGCACCTAAAAAGATGCCTAAATCTGTCGGAAATTGGTGTTTTCGTTTTTCATAGCGAAAGCGTTTATTTTGCGAGCAAATTAAAGTCAATCTATTTTGCTAATCCAGCGGCTTGATCCTGAAAACGCGCTCGGCGTTTTTGTGCGCCACCTTGGCCTTGGTCTCCTCATCCAGCGGCGCTGAGCGGATGAACTCCACCGCCGGTTTCATGGGCTGATAAGGGTAATCGATGGCCCACAGAACATTGTCGGCGCCGATTTTCTTGATGGAGTAATCGAGCGCCAGATGGTCCTCGACGCCGCTCGTCGTAATGACGAAATTGCGCTTGAAATATTCTTCCATGGTGAGGGACGTTTTCGGCGCACGGTCACCTTCCTGCGCGCGCGAATTCATGAAGGTGATGCGCCAGATCCAGAACGGAATCGCCTCGCCCATATGACCGATGCAGATCTTGAGCTTTGGAAACTTGTCGAACAGACCGGACGTCATCATCCGGACAGCATGCGTGCCGACCTCAACGCCATACCCCCACATGGCCGAGTCCATGCCGTAATCCTGCAACGGTCCTTTAAGGCCGTAAGACGCCGCGCGCGGGTGAATATAAATGCAAGCGTCAAGCGCTTCGGCGGCCTCCAGAAACGGCCAGTATTTCGGATCATCGAGATATTCGTCATTGGTGTGCGAATTCAGAATAAAGCCGTTGAGCTTGAGATCGTTGATCGCCCGCTCCATCTCTTTCGCGGCGCGTTTGGGCGATTGCGGCGCGAAAGCGGCGAGCCCGGAAAACCGCGTCGGATGGCGTTTGCAGATATCGGCGAGGACGTCATTGGCGAGCCCCGCGAGATCGGTCGCCGTGTCTGCGTCGAACATCTGCACGCCCGGCGCCGTCAGCGACAGAAGATGCATATCGATATCAAGATCGTCCATCTGTTTCAGACGACGGTCTTCCACATCGAGCAATCCGTCGAGAAAGTTCAAGGCGTCATAGCCCTTGCCGTCATTGGAATCGTAGATCCCCCTGACAAGGAGCTTGTCGAGGGACTGGCTGGGGCCGCGGGAGACATATTTCAGCGCCTCGGCCACCTCCGGTATGGAAAAGGCTTCTTCGGTTGCAATCGTTCTGAGCTTCCCGGCCATGGCGCATCTCCCTGTTATCTTACGTAACAGAGGCGAGATTACCCTGCGGCGGCGTCATATCGCTCCGGAAGGGGAAGCTAGAAACAGAAATAGGCGCAGTCGCGCTTCAGGCTTTTTCGACGGCGGTTGCATTCATGGTCAACAAGGCGCCGGGCTTGGGCAGCGCCTTTACTTCAACCACCGATCGCGCCGGACCGTTTTCGCCCAGCACTTGCGCATAGACTGCGTTCATTCGCTGGAACAGGGACATATCCGTCAGAAAGACATTGACGTGAAGCATATGCGCCCAGTCGGAGCCTGCCTCTTCAAGGATGGCGTTCATCGCTTTTAGAATTTGCGCTGTCTGGGTCTCAACATCATCACCCGCCATTGCGCCCGTTGCGGGATCAACGCCTGCAATGGCGCTGATGGAAATGAAATCACCCGCCTTGGTAAAGTGCGAATAAGGCCCGATGGGCTTCATCAGATCAGGCAATATGCGGCGTTCAACAGACCGGCTCATAAGACGCCCCCCTAGGGATAGAGATTTTCTTTGGTCCACGCCGACGAAATATCCGCCCGGCGATAACAGAGCCGCTCATGCAGGCGGAAAGGCCGATTAACCCAGAATTCAATCTGCGTCGGTGTTATTCTGTATCCGGACCAATGGGGCGGCCGTGGAATCTCACCGAGGCCGAATTGGGCGGTCTTTTTCGCCACCGCTTTTTCCAGCGCAAAGCGGCTCTCCATAGGCCGCGACTGATCCGACGCCCAGGCGCCGATACGCGAGGCGCGCGCGCGGCTTGCGAAATAGGCGTCAGCCTCCTCGTCGGTCACGCGCTCCACAGGCCCGCGAAACCGCACCTGACGGCGGATCGACTTCCAATGAAAGACGGCCGCCGCTTTTGGATTCTTGGCAAGCTCCTGGCCCTTGGCGCTTTCCAGATTGGTGTAGAAAGTCAGCCCGCAAGCATCGATGTCTTTCAGGAGGACCATCCGCACATCGGGCAAGCCGGTTTCATCCACCGTCGCGAGGGCCATGGCGTTGGCGTCATTGGGCTCTTTCTTGACGGCGAGCGCCAGCCAGTCTGCGAACAGGGCGATAGGATCGCCGATGGTGAAGACATCGCCCTGATCGTGATCGACGGCGTAGGCTTCTTCCGACGGGCTCGGCGGGATAAGATCGGCCATTTTCGCTCCTTTTCCCAGAACAACTCCATTTAGAACAGGGAGTTAGGAAATTCTTGCGGGATTGGCTATAAGCTCATCCCGCGCGGGAAGCGAGTAATACGGATAAGGCATGTCTTTCAACACTTTCGGCAGGATGTTGCGATTCACGACCTGGGGCGAAAGCCACGGGCCCGCACTCGGCGTCGTGATTGACGGCTGCCCGCCGGGGATCATCCTGCGCGCCGAAGACATTCAGACCGCCCTCGACAAGCGCAAGCCCGGCACCTCGAAATTCGTGACCCAGCGCAAGGAGCCGGATGAGGTCAAAATCCTCTCCGGCGTGTTCGAGGACGACCGCACGGACGGCCCGCGCACCACGGGGACGTCGATCAGCCTGATGATCGAAAATGTGGACCAGCGCTCGAAAGACTATTCAGATATTCGCGACAAGTACCGCCCCGGTCACGCCGACTTCACCTATGACGCGAAATATGGCTTTCGCGATTATCGCGGCGGCGGGCGTTCCTCCGCGCGCGAAACGGCGGCGCGGGTCGCCGCCGGCGTTGTCGCCGAAAAAATTCTCGCCCACCTTTATGACAGCGCCATCTGGATTCGCGCTTCGATGGTGCAGATGGGACCCTACAAAATCGATCGTGATAATTTCGACTGGATGAATGTCGACAAGAACCCGTTCTGGTGCGCCGACGCGAAAGCCGCCGACCTCTGGGCGGAAAAACTCGACGAAGCGCGCAAGGACGGGTCGTCGCTCGGCGCCGTCATCGAAGTTGTCGCCTCCGGCGCGCCGGCGGGGCTCGGCGCGCCTGTTTACGGCAAGCTCGACGCGGACCTTGCCTCCGCGATGATGTCCATCAATGCGGTGAAGGGCGTCGAGATCGGCGCCGGGATGGACGCCGCCGCGCTCAGCGGCGAAGAAAACGCCGACGAAATCCGCATGAAGGACGGCGCCCCGCATTTCCTGTCGAACAAGGCTGGCGGCATTCTCGGCGGCATTTCATCGGGACAGGATATTGTCGTGCGTTTCGCCGTGAAGCCGACCTCGTCCATTTTGACGCCGCGGCGGACGATTACGGCGAAAGGCGAAGAAACCACCATTCAGACCAAGGGCCGCCACGACCCTTGCGTCGGCATTCGCGCCATTCCCGTCGGCATTGCGATGATGGCGCTGACGCTCGCCGACCACGCGCTTCTTCACCGCGCGCAGAGCGGGTAAGGATCACCGGCAAGTCTGATCAAGCCAGGCCGTGATTTCATGCGCCAGTTTGATGCGGTCCCATGAGAACGAATGATCCGCATCGAGGCGCCATTCCGTCATGTGAATATCTTTGGCGTCGAGAAATGCGCGCATGTGCCGCTCATGCACGGAAATATCAACCGCCTGATCGCGCTCGCCAGCGATCAGAAAAATATTTTTGCCGGTGAGTTGCGGCGCCAGCAAACGATTGTCGAAACTCACTCCCGCCTCGGCCAGTTCGGCCACCGCCGTGTCGCCATTGAAACCATTCAGCATGATCAGCTGATCTGAATATTGCCTAAACCCTTCTAACGCTTCCGGGTCTGAATTCGCGAGCGCCGCGCGGTCGCCGAAATTCGCCGCGGCAAGTCCGACAATGCACTTAACGCCTTCATCTCGCGCGCCGCCATGCAACGCCATGAAGCCGCCCATGGAATGCCCCACAAGCGCGATGCGTTGAGGGTCGACACGCAAGTTTTCATTCGCCGGATCGCGCAGGAATGAAAGCACGGAAGCGACATCGTCAATCGCGCCGTTGAAGGTGAAGGTTCCTTCAGATCCCCAGGCGCCGCGATAATGGAAGAACAACACATTCCATCCCGCACGCCGAAAAGCCTGCGCCAGATCGAGATTTTTCTCATTCCCCGGAAAGCCATGCAGCAAGACCACCGTCGGATGCGGGCCAGCCCCGTCCGCCAGGTAGATATGACCGTTCATCCGGTCGCCGTGACTATCGATCCCAAGTTCGACAACGCCCGGCGGATAATCCTCATCAATGCTCTTTGGATCTTCAATGACGGCGGGCACGTTCGCGGCGACCGGACCGTCATCGCAAGCGGCAAGCGCCAGCAACAAAAACAACGATAAAATGCGCATCGGCGCCCCCTCCCAAACAAGGAACACCCTGCCAAATGTCGCGGATGCTGTCCACGGACAGCAACGGCGCGTGTTCCTCTCAAAAGTTAGGGAACAACCCCTTCTATTCTCCGTTTTTATATAAAAGCGCGGCGCCTATCACACTGCGCAACACTATTGGTTCGATCCGGCCCGGAAGGTAGAAAACAAGCATGAAAAAACGCTACGCTATACCGCTCATCCTGTTCGCGCTTGTCGCCGGCGCTTTTTTGTATCTGCGCACGCCTTCAACCGATCCGGCGGCGATGGAGGCGAAATATACGAACGAAGCCTCTCAATTCGTTGAGGGCCCAAACGGCCTTCGCGTGCATTATCGCGATCAGGGAAACAAGGCGGGCGTTCCAATTGTGCTGCTGCATGGCAATTCGGCGAGCCTGCACACCTGGGAGCCGCTGGTCCACCGTCTTGGCGATGAATATCGGATGATCACGCTGACGCTGCCCGGTCACGGCCTCACCGGGCCGAACGCCAATCATGACTATTCGGCCAAGGGAATGCATGAGGCGCTGGAATTGGTGCTAACGGCGACCGGCGTTGAGCGTTTCGTTCTGGGCGGCAATTCCATGGGTGGCTGGCTGTCATGGCGCTATGCGCTCGACAATCCGGACAAAGTCGACGCGCTGTTGCTGCTGGATGCATCGGGCATGCCCTTGCGCGAAGGCGAAAAAGCGCCGCCGCTCAATCTTGCTTTCCGGCTGTTGAGCCATCCCGCCGGGCGGTTCTTGCTGCGCCAATACACGCCGCGCATGGCGCTTGAAAAATCCTTGCGGGAAACCGTCTCCATTGAAGACTTTATCGACGACGCGATGGTCGACCGTTATTGGGAGCTTTACCGCCTGCCCGGCAATCGCGAAGCGGCCGGGAAACGGTTCATGGTCGACCGCGAACCGCATTTCGCCGATCGCGTGGGAGAGATTGCCGCGCCCACCCTCATCATCTGGGGCGAGGAAGACCGGCTCATCTATGTCACCGCCGCAACGACCTTTGACGAACGCATGCCAAACGCGGATGTCATCATCTATGACGGCGTCGGTCACATCCCCATGGAGGAAACGCCGGACATGACGGCGGCGGATATCAATGCGTTTCTGGACCGGGTTCTTTAACCGGCTTCTGAAACGAGGTGATCTTGGTGAGAAAAGCCAGCGTTTCCTCGCTTTTCTCCAAGCCCGCTTCGCCAAACAACGCCGGCAAATCCGCCCGGCAATAGCTGTCATAATAAGGCTCATGAAAGCCGCGCGGAAAATTCTCAAGGAGAATATCAAACCCGGGCTCGTCGCCATATTGAATGGTGTCGGTGTGAATATAGACGCCGCCGGGTTTTAAAAGCCTTGCGATTTCCGCCGCAACATCTGCGCGAACCTTCGGCGGCAATTCGTGAAAAAGATAAACGGACGTAATAATATCGAATGACGCGTCGGGAAGGCTCGTGTTCTCCGCTGGCTGTTGAATGAAGGTCACATCCCTGACGCCGCCAAGCGCCGTTCGCGCGCGCCCAAGATAGGCCGGCGACAGATCGAGCGCGGTGAGCCGCAGCATCGGCCAGTTGTCGTGAATTTCAGTGAGGAAACCGCCGCCGCCACAGCCAAGATCGAGGAGCGACGCAGCGCCGGCGTCCTTTCCCTTCAGCGCTTCGCCGACAAAAGGCAGAGCCTGACGGCGCATGGCCGCGGCCGAGCCCGTGAACAATGTCTCCACCTGCATGTCGTAACGCGCGGCGGACGCGTCGGAGAGCCAGCCATCGGTCTGATAATGGAAGTTCTGAAGATAATAACGCGGATATTTTTTGCGCATGGCGTCCGTCAACACTTCAGAATGAGCGCGGGCGTATTTGCGCTGCGCCACCTTGCGCGCATCAAGAAGATAGTCGCGGCTTTCGCGCCAGAGTTTCGAAAGAGACGGTGCGCGCCGAAGCTCGGAAGGCATTTTGTAAAGGCCTTCCTCCACATTCTTCCAGTCGCGCTGGAAAAGCTCCCGAAAAGCAGTCTTTAAACGCTCGCGGTCAAGCGGTCCGAACTCTTCGGCGTAGGGCGCCTCGCCGGGATCGGTGAGCGGGCCCATCAACCGGCGTCCATAGGCGTAATGACCGGTGTACCAGAGCACCCGCGCCGCCTGGCCGGCGCTATAGGCGGCGCGCTTTGCGCCATTGGCGATCATCGCATTGAGCGGCGCCATCTCTCACTCCTTCGTGAAAAGTCCGGCGACTTCAACATGGGCCGAGAACACAAACTGATCAACGGGCAAGACCTGCGACAGGCTGTAGCCGCCGTCGCGCAACAGCCCCGCATCACGTGCGAAACTCGCTGGATTGCAGGAAACGCCAATCACGACCGGGACAGAAGACTGCGCAAGCTGTTCGGCCTGGGCCTTTGCGCCCGCCCGGGGCGGGTCGAACACCACCGCATCGTATGGCTTCAACTCTTCAGCGCTTAAGGGACGCTCGAAAAGATTGCGCCGCTCGGCCCGTAAGGGGTGGCGCAGGCTGGCGCTCCGCGCGCCCGCGTCTAGCGCAGCGATCGCCGGCGGATCGGAATCAAAGGCGTCCACCGCCGCATTGGCTGAAAGCGCAAGCGCGAAAGTTCCGCAACCGGAGAATAGATCTGCGATGCGCTTCGCGCCTTTGGCATGCTCGGCAACGAAACCGGTAAGCGCCGCCTCCCCTTCACCGCTTGCTTGTAAAAACGCACCCGGCGGGATCGCAACCGCTACGCCGCCAAACCGCACGAAAGGCGCTTCGAACATGGCGACAGGCGCACCGTCAGCCGTGATGCGAACGACGCCGGCGTCTTGCGCGGTTTCCGTGAGCGCCATGATCTCAGGACCTGTGAGATCGTCCGACGCATCTCCGCCCAAAAACGCGATATCGAGACCATTGTCGCAAAGCGTTACGTGTAAATCGAATATACGCCAGCGCGCCGGCGCTTTTTCAGCCAGCGCACGCAAGGAAGGAAGCATCGCCGCAAGTTTCGGCGCCAGGACAAGACACTCCTTAATGGCGACGATGCGCGCCGAGGCCCGTTCATGAAACCCGAAGACCACGCCGGAACCCGTCCGGCGTACGGCAAAGCTCGCCCGGCGCCGCGGCGCATGAGCCAATCGAAGAGGCGGCGCGATGATCGTCTCGTCAAAACCTTCGCGCGCAAGCGCCTTGACGACCAATTCCCGTTTCCAGCCGCGATAATAATCTGTGTTCAACTGTTGCAGGGCGCAGCCGCCGCATTCTCCGAAATACGGGCATGGCGCTGAAACTCGCTGTTGGCTTTTTGCAATGAGCGTTTCGATAGCCCCACGTGAACCGCGATAAGCGATGCGCGCCACATCGCCCGGCGCCGAACAGGGAACGAAAATTTTCTCACCGTCGATCAAAGCAACGCCGTCGCCGCGCGCGCCGATTTCCTCGATCTTTGCTTCCGCCGTTTTTAAAGGCGCAGGCGTTTTCGCGCCTGATCTAGTTCTTCTTCGTTGCGCCAAGAAGAAACTCCCTGTTGCCGTCGCCGCCGAGAATAGGGCTGTCGATCAGGCCGCAAGGCGTCCAGCCCAGGCTTTCCACCCATTGAACCATGTCTTGCGCGCAAGGTTCCGCCAGCCCGTCTTTGACGAGACCGCCCTTGCCGACCCCCTCACGCCCGACTTCAAATTGCGGCTTGATGAGCGTCGCCAACATGCATGACGGCGCGGCAAGCGCCAAGGCGAATGGCAGCGATTTTTTCAGGCTGATAAAGCTGACATCGCAGACAATGACTTCAATCGGATCAGGCACAAGGCTGCGCGTCAGCTCTTTTGCATGGGTTTTTTCCAGATTGACGACACGGGCGTCAGCCGCGATTTTTTCGTGTAGCTGTCCCTGTCCCACATCGACGGCGTAGACTTTCGCGGCGCCGGCCCGGAGCAGGACATCGGTGAAGCCGCCGGTCGAGGCGCCAAGGTCGAGACAGGTTTTTTTCACGACATCGAAGCCGAAAGCTTCGAGCGCCGCCTCAAGCTTGATCCCGCCGCGCGACACAAAATCATGCACCGCGCCGATGACGGCGATATCCGCGCCCTCAGCGACTTTCTGCGAGGACTTCGCGGCGACCGCGCCGTTGACGGTCACGAGGCCCGCCGCAATCGCCTCCTGCGCGCGGGCGCGGCTTTCCATTAACCCTGTCTGGACGAGATATTGGTCGAGGCGCATTTTTTTCCGACGGATAAGCAGCGCTCCATCGTATAAAGACGGTCAGGTCCATCGCCAAGGAGAGACGTCATGCGCCCCGCCATTGCCGCCGCCGGTCTCGCCGCCCTCGTTACAATCTCGCCAGCCCGCGCCGACATCAAAGACGCCGCTGACTACAACGCCAGAAAAGGCGGCGTTTCCTTCGTTGTTCTGAAAAACGGCGACCTCCAATACGAGCATTACCCAAATCGCGGCGGCCGCAATAAGGCTTATGAACTCGCCAGCGGGACGAAAAGCTTTTCCGGCGTCATTGCCGCGGCCGCCGTCATGGACGGCCTTTTATCGCTGGACGAGCGCGCCGCCGACACGCTGAGCGAATGGCGTTCGGACCCGCAGAAATCGCGCATCACCATCCGCCAGCTTCTGTCGCTGACGAGCGGGATTGAATCGACCGGCGTTTTTCGCCCGCCGACCTATGAGGACGCCATAGCGCTGCCGGTCGTCACGGCGCCGGGAACGGCGTTCGAATACGGCCCCGTCAATTTCCAGATCTTCGGCGAAATCATGCGCCGCAAGCTTCAAGCGTATCAGGGCGGTGAATATGAAAACGCCGTCGACTATCTGCAGGCGCGCATTCTTGATCCGCTCGACATCCACCCGGCGCAGTGGAATGAGCGCGGCGGGTTTCCCACCCTGCCGTCCGGCGCCGATCTCACCGCGAGAGACTGGGCGCGTTTCGGTCAGTTTGTCTTGCAGGAAGGAAACTGGAAGGGCGCCCAGCTTGTCGACCCATGGGCGCTGGCGGAAAATTTTGTCGGCTCCGGCGTCAACGCCGGTTACGGCCTGACCTGGTGGCTGAATGAGCAACCGAACGAAGAAACACTTGAAGCTTCACGCACCATGACCGTTGCGTCGGATCTGTTCACCCATCCCCGCAGAGACGAAATCCCTGACGATCTGTTCATGGCCGCAGGCGCCGGCGGCCAGCGGCTTTACATCATTCCCTCAATGGACCTTGTCATTGTGCGGCAATATCCGCGGATCATCGAGCGCAAATTCGGCCAGCGCCGGCGCGGCGGGCCATATTCCGACGTCGAGTTTCTGCTCGCATTTCTCAAGCGCTAACAATCGGAAATTTTCTGGAACGGCGCGGCGGCCAACCGTGTTTTCCTCAAACAGCACACGCATAGTGCTGAAACGAAAGGAGATGCGCTATGACCAAACTCCAGAACAAGAAAATCGCCATTATCGCAACAGACGGGTTTGAGGAATCGGAACTTTTCTCACCCCTCGATGCGTTGAAAAAAGAAGGCGCCGCGGTTGATATCATTTCTTTGAAACCCGGTGAGATTCAGGGCTTCAAGCACATGGAGCGCGGCAAAGCGATTGAGGTGACGAAAGACATCACCCATGCTGACGTCAACGACTATGACGGCGTGCTCATCCCGGGCGGCCTGTTCAATCCCGATGCGCTTCGCCGTGATGAAAAAGTAATCGCCTTTATACGCGGCGCTTTTGCGAAAAAACTGCCTGTCGCCGCTATCTGTCACGGGCCTCAGGTCCTCATCACAGCCGACATTGTGAAGGGACGCAAAATGACCGGCTACGCCGCTATCCAGCCGGATTTGAAAAACGCCGGCGCGCAGGTAAGCGACGAAGAAGTCGTCGTAGACGCAGGCCTTGTGACCAGCCGCAATCCCGATGATCTGCCGGCCTTCAACCGGAAAATTGTCGAGGAATTTTGCGAAGGCAAGCATCAAGAACAGAAAAAATCGATCGCTGCGTAACCCCCGTCTGTCGTTCCCCAATACGCAGTGATCCGAAAAGCCCCGCTGGCCCGCGGGGCTTTTCATCTGTGATAGCAGCGCCTCAGGAAGAAGCGCGGCGGAATGGCTGTTCGAGGAAGCCGACGATCACATAGGCGGCGAGCGATACGACGACCGAATAGATGAAATAGCCGTCCATGGGCTCCACATCGCCGGCAAGCACGGCTGAAAGCGCCGGGCCGAACGCCATGCCTTCACTCATCGCGTCCTGCAAAGGCAAGACGAGCAATGTTGCGAGATTGAAGACGACGCAAGTGTAAATGCAGGCAAGCGCAGCCGCCGCGCCGCCAAAGCGCGTGCGCAGCCCGATCAGCGTGGCGACGACGATGGCGCCCTGCCCGAAGACCGAGGTGAGCGCGATCAGCTCATAAATATCCGAACCGCCAAGCGCTACCGCCAGCGCGCCGACGCCGGCGAAGGCGGTGCCGAACCGTGCGATCATGAGCTGACGCCGTTCGCTGGATCGCGCATGCAGCTTTTTGAGAATGTTGATGGAAATCAACGACGAGACCGCAAGCAGATTGGAGTCCACGGTCGACAGGATTGCGGAAAAGAGCGCGCCGATAAAGACAATGGCGAGCAGTGGCGGCAGAAACTCTATCGCCATGGCGGGAATGAAATTGTCGCCCGCCGCGCCCGGCACCTCCAGATGTGCGCCGGACAGCCCGATCAGCACCGGCATCATGCCAATGCCCACATAAAGAAACGCCGCCGAAAACGCGCCGGCCTTGGCGACGGTTGTGGACTTCGCAGCGAGAAAGCGCGTGATAATCTCCTGCGTGACGAGGCTTCCGATGACGGGGATCGCCCAGGCGTCGGCACGCGTGAAGAGGGATTCGCCCGGCGCAATCAGACGAAGCTGATCAGGCTCGATCACCGAGACCATCGCCGCAAAACCGCCGAACTGATGAACGACAGCGATGAACAGGATGGCGACGCCGCCCATCAAGAACAGCCCCTGCACCACATCCGTCACCACGTCGCCGATGAGGCCTGCGAACATGGAATAGAAAATAACGATGCCGGCGGCGAAAAAGAGCGTCAGCACGCCGGGCAAGCCTAGGGTCGTTTCGAGAATGGCGGCGATGGCGAGCAACTGCGCGCCCGCCCAGATGACCGAGATAACCACAAGCACGATGGCGGTCACGAACTCCGCATGCTTGCCGTAACGGTCGCGGAAAAAATCGGCGATGGTGACATAACCATGGCTGCGGATTTTACTCGCCACGAAAAGCGCTGTCGCCACAAGGCAGATTGCATAGCCGAACGGTTCCGCCCTGGCGCCGGACAGCCCGCCTTCGGCGACCGCCGCCGACGAGCCGAGGATCGTCTCCGCCCCGAACCAGGTGGCGAAGAGCGAGAGGGTGATGGGAAAATACCCAAGCCGGCCGCCGGCGATGTAATAATCCGTGTCGCTCTTTGTGCCGCGCGCGAACCACAGGCCGATGGCGATCTGAATGACCACATAGACCGCAATGAAGAGCATCAGCTCCGTGCGTGACAGATCTTCCACTTATCGCCCCTCCGGCTTCGCAACCCGCCTATTGAGCCGCAAATCGAGGCGCTTGAAAAGAGAAAACCTCTTTCCGGGGACGGACGATTGGAAAGTACCGCGACCTTTCTTCAGATCCAGCGACGAACGCGAGCCTTATAGGCGCGGTATTCGTCGCCGAACTGGCGCTCCATCTTGTCCTCTTCGTAGGGGATGGAGATAAAGTTCACGAACAGAAAGAACACGATCGGGGCGGCAAAAGCCGCAACGGTTCCGATAACCAGGGCAAGCCCTAGGGTCGCGACCAGAATGCCGAGATACATGGGATTGCGCGTGTAATGAAACGGCCCTGCGATGACCAGCGCCGAGTTCTTTTTCGACGCCGGGATCACTTCCGTCCCCGCTTTTGCAAAGGCGCGCCGCCCCGAAGCCGAAATCAGAAAGCCGACAACGAAAACAGCCCATCCGAACAGCGGAAACTGCAGCGGCGCCGCCAGCCCCGCCGCACGGCCTGCAAGCCAGGCCGCAAGCACAAAGGCGAGCGCCCAGACAGGCGGCGGAATAATCACGAGAATGGACGGCTTCGGCAGGTCTTGGCTCATTTCGGTCTCCCTTGCGTGAGACGATAGAACCCCCGCCGCCAGCGAAGACTAGCCGCGCAGATTCACGACGTTGGATTCCATGCCGAGCGCTTCGCGCGCGCGCTCAACAATATGAACCGCATTGAGACGCGCCTGATCATACATTTTCGCCGGCGAGTCCTGATCCTGGAAGACATCCGGCAAATGCATGGTGCGAATCTTGACGCCGCTGTCGAGAAGGCCGGCGTCAGACAGGAAATGCAGAACAAAGGCGCCGAAGCCGCCGCGCGATCCCTCTTCAATCGTGATCAGCACTTCATGCTCACGCACAAGGCGCATGATAAGGTCATGATCGAGCGGTTTGGCGAAGCGGGCGTCGGCGACAGTGGTGGAAACGCCTTGCGCCTCCAGCGTGTCGGCGGCCTTTAGCGCCTCCTGCAAACGTCCGCCGAGCGCCAGCAGCGCGACCTTCGTTCCCTCGCGGCAGATGCGGCCCTTGCCGATCTCGAGGATTTTGCCGTTTTCCGGCATGTCGACGCCCACGCCCTCGCCGCGCGGATAACGGAAGGCGATGGGGCCTTCGTCAAAGGCGGCGGCTGTCGCCGTCATATGGACAAGCTCGGCTTCATCGCCGGCCGCCATGATCACCATGTTGGGCAGGCAGCCAAGATAGGCGAGGTCGAACGAGCCCGCATGAGTGGCGCCGTCAGCGCCCACAAGCCCGGCGCGATCCATGGGAAAACGCACTGGCAGGTTCTGGATGGCGACGTCATGCACCACCGAGTCGTATGCGCGCTGAAGGAAGGTCGAATAGATCGCGCAAAACGGGCGCAACCCGTCGCCAGCGAGCCCCGCCGCAAAAGTGACGGCGTGTTGTTCGGCGATGCCCACATCGTAGCAGCGGTCCGGATAGGCCTCGGCGAACATGTCGAGCGACGTGCCCGACGGCATCGCCGCCGTGATGCCGATAATCCGGTCGTCTTTTTCCGCTTCCTTGATCAGGGTCTTGGCGAAGACTTTCTGATAGGCGGGCGCGTTGGGCGTTCCCTTCTGCTGTTTGCCGGAAACAACATCGAATTTGGCGACGCCGTGATATTTGTCGGCCGATTCCTCCGCAGGCGGATAACCGGCGCCTTTGCGGGTCACCACATGAACGAGCACCGGCCCGTCTTTCATGTCGCGCACATTCTCAAGCACCGGCACAAGCTGGTCGAGATTATGCCCGTCAATGGGGCCGACATAGTAAAAGCCGAGCTCTTCGAACAAGGTGCCGCCGGACACCATGCCGCGGCCATATTCCTCGGCCTTGGCGAGTTGCTTATAGATTGCTTTCGGCAGGCGCTTCGCGAGCTGTTTTCCAAAAGTGCGGAAGCCCTGATAAACGCCGGATGACGATGCGCGCGCCAGATAGGCGCTCATGGCGCCGACGGGCGGCGCGATCGACATGTCATTATCGTTGAGGATCACCACCATCTTCGAGCCCAGATGGCCGGCGTTGTTGAGCCCCTCATAGGCCATGCCGCCGGACATGGAGCCGTCGCCGATCACGGCGATTGACGTCGTGTCTTTTTTGAGATGGCGCGACGCCTCCGCAAACCCGGTCGCCGCGGAAATGGAGGTCGCCGCATGGGCGGCGCCAAACGGGTCGTATTCGCTCTCGGCGCGTTTCGTAAAACCGGAAAGCCCGCCAGCCTGCCTCAGCGTGCGGATGCGGTCGCGGCGGCCGGTGAGAATTTTATGGGGATAGCACTGATGGCCGACATCCCAGACGAGGCGATCTTCAGGCGTGTTGAAGACATAATGGATCGCCGTCGTCAGCTCGACGACGCCAAGGCCCGAGCCAAGATGACCGCCTGTCACCGAGACCGCATCGATCATCTCCGCCCGAAGCTCATCCGCAAGCTGGCGCAATTCGCTCTTGTCCAGCTTTCGAAGGTCGGCGGGAAATTTGACGGTATCGAGAAGCGGCGTTTCTACGGCCATGGGGCAACCCCTCTTATTCTTATTAAAACCAGCACCTGACGCCGGCGCTTGCGGGCCCTCCCCCGCTGCACTGCGGCAAGAAGCCTGTTCTAGCGCTTCGCATGGATTTCTCCACCCCTAATCAGGTGAAAAGGCGGCAAGCCCGCGGAGATTTGAAGCCCATTGTTGCTTAATGGGCGCGGCCAGCCTTGCGCCCTTCACCGGCGTTTGTCGAGCCTGCGCCCAGGCGCTAAGGTTTCGGGGGGCCAAGGAGGGGGCGATGGTGGGATTTTTCCTAAAATTGGCGGCGATTGCGGCTGCCGCCGTCATGCTGGCGAGCCCGGCGGCGGCGACCGAGAAGCTCTATCTCGCGGAATACAAGCTTTACACTGAGGCGCTTGGCGCCAGAGACGTCGCGGCAGCCGAAATCCATGGCCACGCCGCATGGCAGGCGGCCGAAGCCGAACTTGGTGAGAACAACCTCACCGGTATCCTCGCTTATAATTATGGAAACCTCGTCCTTTTTTCCGCGCCGGAGAAAGCCGCGTCCGCTCTGCACCGGGCCGAAGAGTTGCGGGCCGCCGGCATTGCGGACTTGTCTGCAGAGGAACTCGCTCTGCGCATCGCGTTTTCGGATTTCGCCGCGGCGGAAAACGCAAAAGACAAGCGCCGCGAGCTGCGCGCCATTCTCATGAGCGACGCTGTACAGGCGCTGCCGCCAAGTGAGGATACAGCCCGGATATGGCTGCGCCTTGCATCTGCAGATGTGGCTAGCGACAACTTTGACGACGCCGTCATCAGCGCTGCCGAAGCCGAAGCGGCTTATAGTGTGTTGGGCGCTCACGAATACCGTCAAAGAGCCCGCGCCTTGCTGCTGCTCGGCATTGCGACGATGTTTAAGGATAAAGCCATCGCCGACGACGTTTTGTTAGCGAACAAAAACTTTGCGAAAGCCGGGCGGCTTTTTCCGCCTCAGGGAAACATAGAGACGTTTGATCCCATACTAGCCACGATATTGGCTTGGAACGACGCCGCTTATGCTCTGCTTGAGTCGAAATATGACTTCCAGAAGAAAAGGCGCGACACCTATACGGGATCTCGAATTAAGCTAAACTTACCTGAAAACGATATTTCCGATCCCTCCAAATTCGCGCCCTTTGACTATGACGCGATCTTTCCCGACAGCAAATCGCCTGAAGATTGCAAAATTGTTTGGGCAAAGCGTGACCCGCCAAAATATCCACTAAACGCTAATTATCGCGGTTATGTCGGCTCGGTGCTTGTCGGCTATTCGCTGGGCTCTGATCTCATTGCGCACAACCCGGTCATTCTTGCCGAAGTTCCCGGAAAGGTATTCGGCGAGGCGACGCTTGCCTCTGTCGCGGAATGGCGACTTGCCTCGCCCCCTTCTAATGACCGCGGGTGCCGAGCAAACCGGCTTACGATTTTCACGTTCGTTCTGAGATCATAAAAGGCCCCGCCCCCGCCAATCCGTCGCAGGGGCCTACGTGAAATCCCTTATTGCAACTCATTCGCAAAAAGGCGACATAGGCGCTCCGAGGAAGCGCCTATGCAACTGAACGAAATGAAAAAAGGGGCCGTCGGCCGGGTGACGGCGATCAGCGCCTCCGATCCGCTGATCGAGGCCAAGCTGCGCGAAATCGGCTTCGCCGAAGATGACGCCGTCGAACTGACCCATATCGGACCGCTGGCGAGGACGCCGATTTGCGTGCGCCTCAACCGGACCCTGATCGCCCTTCGCACAGACGAAGCGAAAGCCATTGAGGTGGAACTCGACCGGTGACTGCGGCCGCCGCCAGTATCGCCCCCACACGTGTCGCCCTGGTAGGCGCGCCCAATTGCGGCAAGTCCACACTCTTCAACGGGCTTACCGGCGGGCGGGCCAAAGTCGCCAACTATCCGGGCGCCACGGTCGAAACCCGCCATGGCCGGTTTACAACGCCCGCAGGACGCAATGTCGACCTCATCGACCTGCCGGGCTTTTACGGCATGTCGCCGCGCTCCCTTGATGAACGGGTTGCGCTTGAGACCGTGCTTGGCAAGAGCGGCGCCGCGCCTGAACTGATCCTCGCGCTGGTCGACGCCGCAACGCTGCGCACGCATCTTCAATCGGTGTTGCAGCTCCGCGCGATCGGCGCGCCCATGATCGTCGTCCTCAACATGTTTGATCTCGCGACCCGCGACGGGCTGGAGATCGATATTGCGCGGCTTGAAAAAGAACTTGGCCTGCCCGTCGTCACCACCAACGCCACGCGCAAGGCCGGCCGGGAAGCCTTGCTCGCGAGGCTCGATGCGGCGCTGGCGCAAAAAGACGTCGCCGCGCCGCCGCCCGGACCATTTCCTGATCCGGAAGACGTTCGCGCGCATCAAATCGAGGCGCGGCGCATTTCCAGCGCCGCCATCACCTATGAGCCACCCTTCAATCGCGCCACCCGCGCCATTGACCGTGTCGTCCTTCATCCGGTTGCGGGGCCGGTCATTCTCGCCGGACTGCTCTTCACCATGTTCCAGATGGTCTACACCTGGTCGGCGGGGCCGGTGGATATGCTCGACGCCGGCGCGGGCGCCCTCGGTGAGTTTGTCGCTGCGCACTTGCCCGCAGGCTGGCTGCGCGATCTCATCGTTGATGGAATCATCGCCGGCGTCGGCAGCGTCGTTGTCTTCCTGCCGCAGATCATCATCCTCTTCACTTTCATCCTGCTGCTCGAAGCATCAGGTTACATGGCGCGCGCGGCGTTCCTGATGGACGAGATCATGCACCGCTTCGGGCTCAATGGACGCGCTTTTATTCCACTATTGTCGAGTTTCGCCTGCGCCATTCCCGGGATCATGGCGTCGCGTGTGATTGAAAATGACCGCGACCGGCTGACCACCATCCTCATCGCGCCGCTGATGACCTGTTCGGCGCGCCTGCCGGTCTATGCGCTTATTATCGGCGCTTTCATTCCAGAAGAGAAAGTTGGCCTGTTCAACTTGCAAGGTCTCGTTCTCTTTGCGCTCTATATCACCGGCATCATCAGCGCCGTTTTGATCGCCTTCATCTTTAAACGGACAATCGCCAAGGCCCGCTCGCAGCCGCTGATCATGGAGCTGCCCACATACAAGCTCCCGAACGCCAAGGATTTCTTCATCAGCTTGTGGATCCGCGCGGCCGCATTTTTGAAACGCGCCGGCACCGTGATCTTGACGACATCCATCATTCTCTGGTTCCTCGCGGCTTACCCCGCGTCGGCGACAAGCCTCAGAGAAAGCTATGCAGGCCGCCTCGGAAGCCTTATCGAACCACTGCTCGCGCCCATCGGTTTTAATCTGGAGATCGCCATTGCGCTGGTGCCGGGCATGGCCGCACGCGAAGTCGCCGTGGGCGCTCTCGGCACGGTGTACGCCATTCATGGCGGGCCGGAAAACGCGCAAGGGCTTTCCGAAACCCTGCAGTCCGCCTGGAGCCTGCCGACGGCGCTAGCGTTTCTCGCCTGGTATGTGTTCGCGCCGCAATGTTTTGCGACACTCGCCACCATTCGCCGGGAAACGGGGTCATGGAAATGGGCGGGTTTTGCGCTCGGCTATCTCTTTACGCTCGCCTATACGGGCGCCGGTCTGACTTACTGGATCAGCCGCGCCGCCGGACTCTGACAAGAGACTTTAGATTATTCGAAGCTGGCTTTTTCGGTCTTTGGCTTGCCGTCGCTTCCCACGACGATCTTTTCGATCTTTTCCTGCGCAGACTTAAGAGTCTTTTCGCAGTGGGCCTTCAACGCCGCGCCGCGTTCGTAAAGCGCAATCGATTCTTCGAGCGCCGCCCCGCCGCCTTCCAGCTTCTGGACGATGTCTTCGAGTTCGGCGAGCGCCTTTTCGAAAGAGAGCGAGGCGATGTCATTAGGTGCTTTAGCCATGGCCGCTGTTTAGCGGGCCTCGCCCACCCGGGCAATAGGGGCAAATGAGACCGGGATGGCGCAGGCCACCCAAAGCCCATAAGAACAGGCCTATGGAAAAGATAGACGTCATCATTATCGGGGCGGGCGCGGCCGGGTTGTTCTGCGCTGTAGAGGCGGGACGCCGCGGCCGGCGCGTGACGCTGCTTGACCATGCGGCAAAGCCAGCGGAGAAAATCCGCATCTCCGGCGGCGGACGATGTAACTTCACCAATGTGCATGCGGCGCCGAAGCACTTCCTCTCGAACAACCCGCATTTCTGCAAATCGGCCCTCAAGCGCTTCACGGCGGCAGACTTCATCGCCCGCGTGGAAAAGCGGGGCATCCAATATCACGAAAAGACCCTGGGCCAGCTTTTCTGCGACGGCTCGTCGAAGGAGATCATCGCCATGCTGGTTGATGATTGCCGCGAGGCCAGCGTGGATTTACGCCTGTCGACCAGCGTTGCGAAAATCGAAAAGACGGCGGACGGCTTCACGCTTGAAACCGATAAGGGGCCGCTCGCCTGTTCCTCCCTCGTCATCGCAACGGGCGGCAAGTCGATCCCGAAAATGGGCACAACGGATTTCGCCTATGGCGTTGCGCGGCAATTCGGCCTCAACATTATCGAACCGCGCCCGGCGCTGGTTCCGCTCACCTTTTCAACCGGCACGCTTGAAGAGACCGCGCCGCTTTCCGGCGTCAGCACGGAAGCAATTGTTTCCTGTAACGGCGCAGCCTTTCGCGAGGCCCTCCTCTTCACCCATCGCGGATTGTCGGGCCCGAGCATTTTGCAAATCTCTTCTTATTGGCGCGAGGGCGATGAGATCGCCGTCAATCTTGCGCCTGATGTCGATGTCTTCGCTCGCTTGCGTGACGCGCGCCAGACAAAAGGAAAACTCGCGCCGCAAACAATTCTCTCGGAATTTCTGCCGAAACGTCTCGCCGACTGGATCGCGCAAAGGGCCGGCGCGTCAGGACGCATCGGCGACTATAGTGACGCGCGCCTCAAAACCCTCGCCGCGGCGGTTTCCGACTGGCGCGTCAAACCGGCGGGTTCTGAAGGCTGGCGCACGGCGGAAGTGACGCTCGGCGGCGTCGACACCGATGCGCTATCGTCGAAAACCATGGAAGTAAAATCGGCGCCCGGTCTATATTTCATTGGCGAAGCGGTCGACGTCACCGGCTGGCTCGGCGGGTATAATTTCCAATGGGCCTGGTCGAGCGGCTGGGCGGCGGGTCAGGTTGTTTAAGCCGCCTTTTGGCGCTTGTCGGCTTGCGTGATCAGCGCGCGGTAATCGTCGAGATCGCCGGCGTAAGGTTCGGCTTTGCCGTCTTTCACCAGCCACAACTGATCGGCCGTCGCCTCGGCGAGAAATACATCGTGCGTAATCAAAAGGACCGCGCCGGAAAAATCGTTGAGCGCATAGATCAGCGCCTCGCGGCTGTCGATATCGAGATGTGAGGTTGGCTCGTCGAGAATGAGGATATGCGGCGCGTCGAGGGACATGAGCCCGAGCAGCAGGCGCACTTTCTCTCCGCCTGAAAGTTTCTCGACTTTCGTGTCGACTTTCTCATGGGAAAAGCCCATTTGCGCAGCTTTCGCGCGCTGCTTGCCCACGGGCGTGTCCTTGTCCATAGCGCGGCGCACATGATCGAGCACCGTATCGCCGAGGGTTAACTCGTCGAGCTGGTCTTGGCTAAAATAGCCGATGCGGATCGAGCGCGGCGCCGTCACCTCCCCGCCCATAAGCTTCAACCGTCCGGCGATGGATTTGACCAGCGTCGTCTTGCCCTGCCCGTTGGCGCCGACAATGGCGATGCGGTCTTCCGGATCGACGCGCAAATCGACATCGGCAAGGATCAGCGCGTCATCGCCATAACCGAGATCGGCGCCGGCGATATGCAGCATCGGCGGCGACAGCGGATCTTTCGGCGCCGGAAAATGAAACGGCGTCGTGCGCTCGGCCAGCGGGATCGACACGTCCTGCATTTTTTCCAGCTTCTTGACGCGCGACTGCGCCTGACGCGCTTTCGACGCCTTGGCGCGGAAGCGGTCCACAAAGGCCTGCAAATGCGCTTTTTCCGCTTCCTGTTTGGAGCGCTGGCTTTCCAGCTGGGCGACTTTCGCGGCGCGCAGTTTGAGCCAGGCGTCATAGCCGCCGGGACAGACGGTGAGCTGTTTGTGCTCCAGCGCCATGGTGTGCGTTACGCATCGGTTCAACAATTCGCGGTCGTGCGAAACGATTAGCACCGTATGCGGATATTTCTTGATATAGCCCTCAAGCCAGGCCGCGCCCTCAAGATCGAGATAGTTGGTCGGCTCGTCGAGGAGCAGCAAATCGGGCTCCGCGAACAACACGCCCGCGAGCGCCGCGCGCATGCGCCAGCCGCCGGAAAATTCCCGCGTCGCACGGTCCAAATCGGCATCGGAAAAGCCGAGGCCTTTCAGGACTTCGGCGGCGCGCGCTTCAGCGGACCAGGCGTCTATGTCGATAAGGCGGGTGTGGATCTCCGCGATGCGCATGGGGTCTTCAGCCGTCTCGGCCTCGGCCATGAGGGCGTGGCGCTCATGATCGGCGGCGAGCACGACTTCCAGAATGGTTTCGTCCGTCGGCGCAACCTCCTGCGCGACCCAGCCGAGCGAGGCCCGGGCCGACATGCGGATAGCGCTGTCAGCGGCGGGATTGGCGATTTCCTCGCGGATCAGGCGCAACAATGTCGACTTGCCCGTGCCGTTGCGCCCGACGAGCCCGACCTTCCAGCCGTCGGAAATCTGGGCGCTCGCGCCTTCAAACAGGGCGCGCGCCTCAACGCGGTAATCGAGATTTGAAATCGTCAACATTGGCGGGTCTTACCGCAATGCAGCAATTAGGCAAGGGCCCGGGAAATAGCCATGCGCCTACTCCGCTGCCGCGGTCGCCCCTACCGCGCGCTTTTCGCCCGCCGGTTCATAGATGCGCCATGACCAGTAGTGATTGCCGCCGTCGCGTTCGATGCGCCGCCAGCCTTCGCGGATGAGGCGCTGGTCGATCATCCAGTTGAGATAGCCATGGGCGCAGAGAAGAACATCGCCCTTCGCGGCGTGGTCGCCGAGACGCGTCGCGATTTCGGCGACGCGCGCCCAGGTCTCGCGCTGATGTTCGACGCCCGGCGGCGCGTAACCGAGACTCCACAAGATGCGCGAGACGACGCCCCACTGGCCGGGGCGCAAGCGAATGAAATCCGGCCAGGGCGGCGGCGGCAGCGGCGCCTCGACAAACATCGGATCGGCCGGCACCTCCCTTGCGCCGCCCGTCGCCTGCGCCGCCGTTTCGATGGCGCGCGGCAAAGTGGAAGAGAGGATCGTCTTCGCTCCCCGGGCGAGCGCGATCAGCCCCTCGGGCGGGCGTTCATCGGGGTGGAGACCGCTTTCGTCGTAACGCGCCCACCATTCGCCATATTCACGCGCCGTGATGGTCACGTCGCGCGACAGATTTGGACGCCCGTGGCGTACGGTGATGATGCGGCCGGTCATGGCGTTACTGCTTTGCCCCGCCATCCTTATGGCGCGGTTTTCATCGGTCCATCAAGACGTTGACATGAGCGGCGGCGCTTTCCGCCAGGGCCTTGAGGTCATAGCCGCCCTCAAGGATGGAGACCAGCCGCCCGCCCGCCTTGTCCCTGGCGACCGCGGCGATCTCGCGCGTCGCCCAGGCGAAATCCTCCTCCGTCAGCTGAAGGCCGCCCAAGGGGTCCGCCGCATGGGCGTCGAAGCCGGCGGAGATGATAATCAGCTCCGGCCCGAAATCGGACATTGCGGGCAACAATGTCTCGCCCCAGGCGCGGCGGAAAGCGAGGCTCCCTTCACCGCCCGCGAGCGGCGCATTGGCGATATTGTCGAAGGCGCCCCTGTCCGTCGCCCGGCCCGTCCCCGGATATTGCGGCCATTCATGGGACGAGGCGTAAAAGGCATCCTCGTCATGCCAGAAGGCGGCTTCCGTTCCGTTGCCGTGATGCACATCGAAATCGACGACGGCGACGCGTTTCGCGCCATGGGCTGCGCGCGCGTGAAGCGCCGCGATGGCTGCGCCGTTGAAAAGGCAAAAGCCCATGGCGCGCTCGGGCTCCGCATGGTGACCGGGCGGCCGCGCGGCGACAAAGGCGTTCGCCGCCTCACCCTTATATAAGGCGTCAATGGCGGCGCAGGCGCCGCCCGCCGCACGCAAGCTCGCATCGACCGAATGCGGCCCCGCGAAGGTGTCGGCATCGAACTGAACCAGCCCTTCGACCGGCGAATTATCTTCGATGAGTTCGCGGAAGGGCCCGGGGTGAACCCGCTCCACCTGTTCGGCGGTCGCACGCGGCGGGATGCGCCGTTCAAGCGAGGCGAAGTCTTCCGACGCCAGCCTCTTTTCAACGGCGGCGTAGCGGCCCGGATGCTCCACATGGCCGGGCGGAACCTCATGGGCGCCGAAAGAAGCGTGGGTGTAGAGGAGTGTTGTCATAAGGCGAATTCTACCGCGCGGCGGCGGCGATGAAAATGCGCCGCTTTCTGTTTTCGGCGTGGATGGTCTATAGCTTCACCAAACACACTTTCCGGAGGCCTCCATGCCGCAATTCGACATGATCGTCATTGACCCCGAACGCGCCAAGGGCGCGACTATAGAAGAACATACCGCCGGCAAGCCCCTGCGCGAGGGCGGCGGCGACGAAACCTATCGCTGCGGCGGCTGCAAGACAAAACTGTTGGTCAAGGTTGGCCATCACGACGCCCATGGCGCCGTCATCAAATGCGGCAAATGCGGCAAGATTAATATCGAACCGCATCACCATTAGGCGCGGTCAAAGGATTTCGACAGGCGCGCCCACGGAAACTTCGCCCAAGATACGCGGGACGGCGTTCATGCCAAAGATAACGCCGTTGATGCGTGGGTCGGTTGAACGGTGAATGCGCGCCAGACTGGCGAGCGGCTCCTTCCCCATGCGCGCCCCGGACTGTTGATCGGTTGTCGTGACGATGCAGCGGTCGGACGGCTTCACCAGATCAAGGACGACGTCGCCGATCTTCAATTTACGCCAATGGTCTTCGGGCCAGTCACCATCGCAGTCGACCACAATGTTCGGACGGAAGCGCGCCATAGGCACTGGCGCCCCGCCATTAGCCTCAATATCGCGATTGAGCGCCGCCAGCGATCCCGTCGTCGTCACCAACACCGGAAATGCGTCAGCGAAACTCACCGGTTCAGGCTTCGGCGTCCAAACGCTATCCTTCATGCGGATCGCATCATCGTCCATGAACACAAGATGGACCTCGCCGCCAAGACGCGCGGACAGAAAATCGGACGCGTCGGCGATGGCGGCGTCAACTTCTGAATCCCAAATGACGACGCGGCGGCGGCTTTTCCTATCCGGGCGGTCTATTGCGATAGCGTTTCCGTTTGAGGACAGTCTCAGGCCCGTTGCCGTGACCGTCGCATCAATGGTCGCAAGCTGCGGATGGCTGCGCTGGGTCAGAAACTTGCCGTCCGCATCGACAACAAGCCAGCGGCGGTCGCCCTTAAGGCCGCGCGCCTCCACTTGCGCACTGTCGACATCGACAGCGCGCATTCCCTTGACAGGATGGATATGCAAGGAGGCGACGCGCAAAAATTACCCAATCATGCTGTCCATCAAGGTTTCCGCGACACCGGGCGGCGGCGTCGAATTATCAGGCACGAAGAAATCCGGCGCCAGTTTTTTCGACGGATCGACGCGGTATTTCTCAAAATCCGTCACACCATTTTCATAGAGGAAGGTGTCGTCGATAATGAAGTTGCCGGAAAAGTTCTTCGCCGATTTGGTGAAGATAAGATGAGCGGCATCTGACAGAATATCGACGCTGCGTGAGGCTTGCATCATGGCGTCGCCGCCAAGCGCGAATTTCACCGCGGCTGTGGCGATCGCTGTACGCGGCCAGAGCGCGTTGAACGCAATACCGTCATTTTTGAATTCAGCCGCCATGCCGAGAACGCACATAGACATGCCGTATTTCGCCATTGTGTAGGCGGTGTGACCGGCGAACCATTTCGGCGACATGTCGAGCGGCGGCGACAACATCAGAACATGCGGGTTCGCCGATTTTTTGAGATGCGGAATGCAGGTTTTCGAGGTCAGAAACGTTCCGCGCGCATTGATGGAATGCATCAGATCCCAGCGCTTCATTTCGGTCGCTTCCGTCCCCGTCAGCGATATCGCCGAAGCGTTGTTCACACAAATATCGATCCCGCCGAATTTTTCGACGGTCGCCGCCACGGCCGCCTGGACCTGATCTTCATGGCGAATATCGCAAACGAGCGGTAACGCCTTGCCGCCCGCCGCTTCGATCTCTTCCGCCGCGGTGTAAATCGTGCCCGGCAGATGTTTATGGGGTTCGGCGGATTTGGCGGCGATGGCGATATTGGCGCCGTCCCTGGCCGCACGCAGCGCGATCGCAAGGCCAATGCCGCGGCTTGCACCCGTAATGAATAATGTCTTGTTTTTCAGGTCTGTCATGGGCTGTCTCCTCAAGAGGCGCAGACTAGCCTTCCGGGCGAAGCATGCAACAGAATTTGGTGCCCGTTAATGAGGCCGCATCATGCAACAGCAGCCAATGACGCAACAGGCTTCATCCAGCGACCTGACGCGCACAATCTTTTGCCCTGTCGCCCCGGGACTGTCGGCGCCGGACGTCTTGTTCGAAAACCCGATAGCAACATGATCTTTGACGATGGCGGATGCGAAACCGTGAGAATCGATGTGATCCTTGATTTCAGCCAACAGCGACATGTCGCGGGACTCTTCGAACATTTTCTTTCCTTTCAACGGAGACTTGCTGGCGGAGTGGCTGCGCCGCAGTTAAGACACTGGCGACATCGCAATGCAACAGACAAATTAGACATCTTTTTGTCAGAGCGATTGATTGTGAAGATAAACTTTTTCAGCGAAACAAAATCACATCTGTGTCACGAGTCTCAAAATGAGTTTCCCGTTTCGGCGCATGCCCGATAGTGAAGGTTCAAGACATCGATGCGCGGCGGTGCGCGAAAGCGCACAGGCAGCATTGACTGGCCAGTTCCCGACGTGACGAAAACGGCGCCGTCTTCCGTCTCCCGATAGCCGTATCTCGCGACGCTGCAAGCAAACTCGATCTGGCATGTGAGGATCGGGAGATTGACCTGCCCGCCATGCGTATGCCCTGCGATAAGGAGGTCGGGCTGGCGGTCCGCAGCAATGACGCCGATCGTTTCCGGGTTATGCGTTAAAACCAGACGCGGTTTTCGCGAGGGCTGGTTGAGGAGGCTGATATTCTGACCGCCCTTCCATAAGTCGGACAGCCCCACCAGCTCGATATTGAAATCCTCTCCTGCAATATCGACAGCGCGATCATCGATCATTGAAACGCCGAGCCGTTCAAGGCTGTCCCGCAGCGGAACCGCGACATCTGGGCCCGGCAGACCGTGATCGTGATTGCCAAGCACCGCATAGACAGGCGCCCCCATGTCGCCGAGCGCGGCGAACGCCTCGTCGAATTTATCGACCGGCAAATAAGAGACATAATCGCCGGCGATGAGAACGAAATCCGGCTTTGCCGCGTTGACGCGCGTCGCGATGCGCTCAACCGGCATTGTGTAGCGATAGGGGCTTAAATGCAGATCCGAGAACACGGCGATGCGCATAACGCCCGCCTCGGGGAAACAACCCTTCAATCTGATGTCGTGCTCTGGCGTAAAAAGCAGCCGCGGCTCAATAAACCGCCCATAAGCAATCAATGTCAGGGCGATGAACAAAAACACCGCCCCAGCGCGCAAAACGCTCCCGCCCTTAACCATAATCCACAGCAACAACGCTGCCGCCGGAAAATAGACAAAGCTTAAATAGGGAATTGTGATCCGGGCGAATTCGAAAAGCTGGTCCATACGGCGGCCTCTAACGATGCTCTAAGGCGCCGATGTGACCGTTTAGGGCGCAAAGCGCGGCGGCGTCACCATTTCCGCTTTTTGCGCGCCTTTTCGACCTCTTCCCAGACCCGGAGAGCATTCGCGCCGAGAATTTTTTCAATCGACGCCTCGTCATACTCGCGCGCAAGAAGACCATCGACGAGAACGGGGTAGGACGAAACATCCTTCAGCCCCACCGGCAGGCTGTCGCCAACGCCGTCATAATCCGTGCCGAGCCCAACGTGATCGATCCCGGCGAGCTCTACGGCCCGGTCAATGTGGTTCAGAACATCTTCAAGCGTCGCATAAGGGTAAGGGTGCGCTTCAAGCCAGGCTTTGCCGAATGCGGACGCCTCTTCCTCCGTCATCGCACGGCCAAGCTTCTTTTCTTCCGCCTCGCGCGCTGCAGTGCGCGGCGCGCTATAGGTGTTGGCGGCTTCGTTCAGGAATGACGAGCCATAATTGATCATGACAACGCCGCCATTGTCAGCGATCTTCTTGACGAGGTCGTCAGACAGATTGCGCTCCCAGTCCGGCGTGAAATGACGCAGTGATGAGTGCGACGCAATCACCGGCGCCCGGCTTGTCGCGAGCGCGTCTTCAATCGCAGCATCCGAAAGATGGCTGACATCGACCATGATCCCGAGATCGTTCATGGCCCGAACAACTTCGAAGCCGAAAGGCGACAGGCCATCCCACTTCTTGTTCTCATCATAGGAAGAGTCAGAGATGTGATTGGCCTTTGAGTGCGCGAGCGTCACATACCGCACGCCGCGATCGTAAAAATGTTTGAGGTTCGCGAGATCGCCTTCAATCGGTGAACCGTTCTCCATGCCAAGCGGCAGGGCGATTTTGCCTTCTGCGAAAATACGGCGCACATCCTTTGGGCTGTAAGCGATTTCATATTTGTCGGGATGCTGGGCGGCGACGCCCTCCATCAGGCCAATGAGAATATCCGCACGCGCTTTGGCGCCGCCTTTTTCTTCATAATCGGCGGCGACATAAATAGACATGAACGGCGCATCGAGCCCGCCTTCTTTCGCCCGGGCATAATCGAAGTCGACGGTTTTTTCGCCGGCTGCGATATCGGCGCCCGCCTCAGCCACGGTCGATGGCGCATCCACGTGACCGTCAACAATCACATATTTATGGGCGATCTCCACAGCTTGCGCCGACGGCGCCGCCAGCGCGGAAACCGGAGCGGCGACGATCAAGGCAGCGCTGGAGAGAAGACAGGCGGCAAGGGTTTTCATGAGAAGAAGCCTTTCGGATGCTGTGCAGGTAAAAATGCTGAAAAAGCATGTTGCCCTGATTTGGCCCCGCAGCACGCGGCAAATCAACCGCAATGCTGCACATGCGAAGCTGAATGGGGAAAATCACGAAGAAATGTTGCCGGAGCGGTCAGGCCAATGGCCGAAACCGCCCCGGCAGGGAGAGATGGCGCCGGGAAATAGCGCTCTCGGGGGAGAGAAAAGCGCGAAAGCCCGAAAACCGGAGCGCAAGATATGCGCGTTGCGTCATAAAAATTGTCGCAAACACGACAAACTACGAAAGAGGGCCGGTGAAAATTCGGTTAGGATGAAAGTCTGGCGCCGGCGCCCATAGCCGCCAGTTGCGAGTGACTCGCATCTGGCGCATGCCCTTGCCTCTCCGCTCGCCGCGCCTTTCGGCGGCGGAAACCGTATTTACTCCTTATACTGATCAATTATCCACTCCGGCGGCTCAGCACCGCGCCACCGGGCTGCGCCAGACGACGCATGGCTGTTCCCTCCTTCCCCTATGGCCGGTTTCGAATTTTGTTACGCTCGCGCCATCGCTGGGAAAACGAGGAACAAGATGAAAAAAACGGCGACTCTTCATCGGCGCGAGTTCATGGCCGCCGCTGCAGCGGCGACGGTTTTGCCGGGCGGTCACGCATTTTCAAAACAGAAAGCGCCTCCCAACTTTCTGTTCATCATGGCGGACGATCTCGGCTGGGCCGATATCGGCTGTTATGGGCGTGACGACATATCAACGCCGAATATCGACAAGCTTGCGCGGCAGGGCATGCGTTTTACTGACGCCTATGCGAATTCCTCCGTATGTTCTCCAACGCGTCTCGGTCTCATCACAGGGCGCTATCAATACCGGCTCCCTCTTGGTGCGGAAGAACCGCTTGGCATCCACAGTAAAAAACGATTGCCTGACGATGCGCTCACAATGCCGGAGCTTTTCGCCGCCGCCGGCTATCAGACATCGCTTGTGGGCAAATGGCACCTTGGAACTGTCGCGGGAGCGGGCCCGCTTCAACATGGCTACCAATCGTTCTGGGGCATTCGTTCCGGCGGCGTCGACTATTTCCGCCATAGCTTCATCATTGGCGAAGAGGAGACGCCGGACCTGTGGGATGGCGATATGCCCGTTCAGGAAACAGGGTATCTGACAGAGCTTCTCGGTCAGCGCGCCAGCGACGAAATCACCCGCATGAGCGCAAACAACGCACCGTTTTTGCTGAGCCTTCATTTCACGGCGCCGCACTGGCCATGGGAAACCGCTGAAGACATCGAGGCGGCGCGGAATTTACGGCAAAGCCTCGATTTTGAAGGCGGGTCCATGGCGATCTATCGCGGCATGGTGGAAAGCCTCGACAAGGCTGTCGGCGACGTTTTGAAAACCCTTAAAAAAGCAGGTCTCGACGATAACACCGTCGTTGTTTTCACCTCAGACAATGGCGGCGAACGGTTCTCAAAAACCTGGCCATTCAACGGCATGAAAGGTGAGCTTCTCGAAGGCGGCATCCGTGTGCCGCTCATCGTGCGCTGGCCGGGACGGGTCAAAAAAGGAAGCGCAACGGCCCAGACCGCAATGAGTATGGACTGGTTGCCCACAATGCTGGACGCCGCCGGCGCCAGTTACGACCCATCTGATTTTGACGGCGTCAGCCTGCTGCCCCAACTGACGGGCGAAGACGGTATATCCGACCGCAAACTCTTCTGGCGATATCAGGCCCATGAACAAAAAGCCATGCGTGAAGGGCCGTGGAAATATCTCTCCATCGAAGGCAATGACTATCTTTTCAATGTCGACGCTGATCCCATGGAACGCGCAAACAAGAAGACCATCGAGCCGTACCGCTTTGCGCGGATGCAGGCTGAGTGGGAGACATGGAATAAAACCATGCTCGCCTACCCCGAAGACAATCCAAGCTGGAGCAATAAATTCGGCGCCTTCATGGCGGATCGGTATTGACGCCGATTTGACTGGCTCAACCGCGCCGGCCTGACTAAACTCAACAGAAAAGGCGCAAAACTGTTGCGCCGCATAACATTATCAGGGAGCGGAGCAAGTGACAGAAACTGTCCTCCACAAGGAAGGCGATTGGCCGGCGCCTGCGCGCGCTTATTGGGGGCTCACCGTACTGACAATCGCCCTCATGGTGGCGACCCTCGACCGCTCCATCATTTCGCTGTTGGTCGAACCGATCAAGGCGGACCTCAATCTTTCCGACACGCAGTTCTCACTCCTCACCGGATTCGCTTTCGTCTTTTTCTATGCTTTTCTCGGGCTTCCTATCGCCCGACTTGCGGATGTCAAAAGCCGACGCGTGATTATCGGCATTGGCGTCGCTTTCTGGAGCTTCGCCACCATGCTGTGCGGCCTCGCCTCTAATTTCTGGCACCTCTTCTGGGCGCGGGTCGGCGTCGGCGCCGGCGAGTCCTCTTTCGCACCGGCAACCTTCTCAATCATCACCGACAGTTTCCCGCCGGAAAAACTCCCTCGCGCCTTCGCCATCAACTCCCTTGGTTTCATCGCCGGCGCCGGCATCTCCAACCTTGCGGGCGGGGCCATCATCGCCGCCATCACCGCCGTGGGCGTCATCAATCTGCCGTTTATCGGCGACCTCAAACCATGGCAGATGACCTTTATCATTGTGGGCCTGCCGGGTTTCGTCGTCGCCGCCATGATGGCGACGGTCGAGGAACCGAAACGTAAAGGCCAGCTCAAACAAAGCGACGGCAAGGCGAAAGCATTGCCAGTCAAAGAGATCTTTTCCTATCTCCATCAGGAGCGTCGAACCTATGCCCCCATGTTCATGTCGCTCGCCGTCAAGGTCCTTCTCAGTTACGGCGCGGTTCTCTGGCTGCCGGCATTGTTTATTCGCACCTATGGCTGGACCGCGCCGCAAATCGCCTATGTGCTCGGCATTCTGTCGCTGATCACGGCGCCGTTAGGACTATGGCTTGGCAGCTTTATTTCCGAACGCTGGGCGAAGGCCGGCCGCAATGACGCCTATATGAGGCTCGTGCTCTACGCCTCTATCGGGCTCATGCCTTTCGCCATCGCCTACCCGCTTGTGGACAACGCCTGGCTCGCCATTGTTCTTTATGGCGTCAACACGTTTATTGCCTCCATCGGCATCGCGCCCGGCAATGCAGCGCTTCAGGTGGTGACGCCGGCGGAAATGCGCGGACAGGTGCGCGCGCTTTATCAATTCGTCTTCAATGTCGTCGGCTATGCTGCGGGTCCACTGATCATCGCGCTGTTTACCGACTATCTCTTCGGCGCCGAAGATCAGCTTCGTTATTCCATGGCCTTGCTTGCGATTATTCTGGCGCCCACGGCCTGTTTCGTCACCTGGATCGGCGTCAAGCCTTATGGCGAAAGCTACGCCCGCGCCATGGCGCGTTACGCCGCCCAGGGATAAACGCGGCTAATCCAGCGCCGGAACATCTTCCTGCTTGTCATAGATCGGGTTGTAGAGAAGTGTGCCGAAAAGTTTCACGACCTCGGCGCGTTCATGATTGGGCGCATCCTTAGGGATCGAACGCAGCAACGCATTATTGCGCGCGACGATGCCATCGCGGAACTCCGGATGCGACATGACGAAAAGGTCATCGCGCTGAACCCCGCGCAGAACGCGCTCGCCAACCTCGTCCGGATCCATGAATACATTCGGGTCAAAAGACGGCATCTGGCGCGGCGGCGCGTCGCTGGCCGGCGCCGGGGCCTCATCGCGCAAATGCGCTGGGCGCACTTCATACGTTGTCTGTCCAAGGCTCGTTTTGACCGGCCCTGGAAAGAAGACAGAAGCGCCGATATTGCTTCCTTGCAGGTCGGTGGCGAGCGATTCCATCATGCCTGCGACAGCGAACTTCGCCGTGCAATAAAGTCCCGCGCCGCCAACAGCGGAAAAGCCGCCTGTCGACGATGTCGCCACCACGTGGCCCGCCTCACCATGGGCGACCATGCGCGGCAAGACCGTTACGAGACCATTCACCACACCGCCCACATTGACGCTGAGATTGAAATCCCAGTCTTTATAGGTGGCGTCCTGTATCGGCTTTCCCGCAACGCCGACCCCCGCGTTGAGGACGAGCAGGTGAATGTTTCCATAGACCTGCTCCGCCTCATCGGCGGCTTTTGCCCACTCATCCCGATCCGTGACATCGAGTTTGATGGCGTGCACCGGAAAATTTGTGTCGCTGAATTCCTTCATGGCTTCGTCAAGAGCGTTTTGGCGAATGTCAGCGATCACAACATTCATGCCGTGTTTGGCGAACGCTTTCGCCATGCCTAGCCCCATGCCGCTGGCGCCGCCCGTGATGAAGGCCGTTTTTCCGCTTACGTCTTTCAGCATAATTTCTCCATATCATTCGCCTCGCGCATTAGTCGTTACGCTCACGCGCCGCGACAACGGCGCGGGCGTAAGGCCGCAAGGCTTTCCAACTCAAAAAGAGACCGATCGGCGCAAGGATCGCTGCAGCCGCCGCCATGGAGCTGCCCAGCATTGCTTCATTTTTAAAAATGTTGTCTGTCATCAGGGCCACGATCAGCGGTCCCGCGCCATAGCCCATGACATTAAAGATCGCGATATAAAGCGCCGACACTGTGCCGCGCATGCGCCCGGGCGTAATCACCTGCATGGCGGCGTTCGCGGGTCCCGCGCCGAGGGACCCTAAAAACAGCGTCGCGCCATAAAGCATAAAAGCGATCCACGCCGTCGGCGCCAGCGGATAGAGAATGGCGAGCGGCGCGAGGATGACAGACACCCATAATACGATCCGCATATTCGCGTCGTCATGCCCTTTGGCGGCGAGCCATGTCGCCGCCTGTCCACCAATCAGCAACCCCAGGGGCGCAACAATCAACCCGATGGCGCCGAGGATGGGGCCAGGTTCACCGGGCGCATAACCGAAGCTGCGCTCGAAAAAGGCAGGCGACCAGACGGCGTTGCCAAAGCTCAGCATGGATTTCACGCCGGCGGCGATGAACATCGGAAAGTAGGCCGGGCTCCACAGCTTCAAAAACTCAAGCACCTTGCCGAAGGATGGCGTCACGGCGCCGGTTCCCTCGTCCTTGCGCGGCGGCTCCGGCACGGTCAGCACCATGAGCAAGGCCCACAACATGCCCGGCAGGCCGACAATGACGAAAGTCATCTGCCATGGTTTCAACGTGCCGACGATAGGAAAGCTTTGCGGGCCCAGTTCCGTGAGCCAGACGATCAGATAGCCGCCGACCAGCAGCGCCATGCCCGAGCCCATAACCATGCCAATATTGATGATGGAGATCGGCCGCGCGAGTTTTTCACGCTCGAACATATCCGCCGTCATGGAATAGGTTGCGGGGCCATTGCAGCTCTCGCCGATGCCGACGCCCATACGCGCAATCGCGAGCTGCCAGAAATTCTGCGCAAGACCGCAAGCCGCCGTCATCAGCGACCAGAACGCGATCCCGGCGCCGATAATCCATTTACGGGGACCGCGATCCACCAGCCGTGAAATCGGAATGCCGACACTGATATAGAAAAGCACGAACATGAAGCCGACAAGGATCGAAATCTGCGTGTCCGACAGATTGAGATCCGCCTTGATGGGCGTGATCAAGAGCGTCAGCAATTGACGGTCAAGAAAGTTGAACATCAGCGCGATGGTGAAGATGAAAATCGCCCACCATGCGCGCAGAGGGCTGACCGGCGGCCTTGCTGCTGGAACTTGCGTCACCGCCTGCGCCTGAACTTCCGCCATGGTCTATTCGGCGCCCTGTTTCAACATATTGTCCGCAGCCACCGCATCCCTCGGGCCCCCGGCGACTGGCGACGCCGGATCTCCCACAGGTATGAGGTTTTTGTCGAAACGGTAGTTCCCCAGGAACCAGTAAAGGAAGAACGTAATCGCCATCAGAACGGACATGATGACAAAGACCAGTTCGTAGTCGCCGTATGCGTCGTAATACATGCCGACCAGCAAGGGCGAGACACCCATGCAGAATGTCTGAAACGGGGTTTGAATCCCCACAAGCGTTCCGAAGGATTTCAATCCGAAAAACCGCAATTGGAACACGGTTCCCATGGGTCGTTTCGCGCCGCCGGAAAAACCGATGAAGATTGTCGCCAGCAACAGGAACGAAAAGCCCGCCGCGCCGCCGCTCAGAAACAGATACAACATAAGGCCGAAAGCCGTCATCGCGCTGAACGGCGCGGCGACTTTAGCCGTGTCCATCTTGTCCATCAGAAAGCCGCCCGCGACCGTCCCTGCAGCCATTGCAAGCTGGGAAATCGACAGCATCCAAACGGCCGTATCCATGCTGATCCCGCGCGAAACGATAAAGGGAATAAGATGCGGCTGCAGCCCCATCGCCGGCGCCATGGCAATGACGCTGGCCAACAATATGAACCAGAAATCTCGCGTCCTCATGGCTTCTTTCGGGGTGAGGCCGGGAACTTCCGTTGGCGCGGCGCCCATAGCCGCTTCGGGTGTTTTGGGCGTTTCCGGCTCTCTCAGCCAGATCAGAAGTATCGGAATAACGGATAGAATAATGAGACCGAGACCAACAAACATCCCTCGCCAGCCATAGCCGTCAATTAAGAACTGGATGAGTTTCGGCGCAAAGACGCCCGCAATACTGGACTCAACGCCAAAAATCGCCAGCGCTTTTCCGCGATGCTTGTTAAAAAGCGCGCCAACAATTTTCGAGTAACCAATCGCCGTCGTGCCAGCAAAACCCAGCACCGCGAACCCGAAATAGAACTGCCAGAGCGATCCATCCTGGCGCGAAAGCGCAATAGTGATCAGCCCAACGACAAAAGTTCCGAAGATAATCATTTTGCGCGCGCCGATTTTATCGACGAGCCTGCCCAAGAACGGCGCCGAAGTCCCGCCGACCAGCATCATGGCTGTTAAACCGCCAGAAAATTGCGTCCGCGTCCAGCCGAACTCTTCGGTCATGGGCAAGGTCAGCAGCATGATGGCCGTGAAAGGAAGGATGGACGACCCGAAAAGAATGCCAATCGTCGCTGCGATGACGATTTTGATCTTTCTTACAGAAAAATCGGACTCTTCTTCCGGCGCCGCTGACTGTACGTCCGTCGTCATAGTTTCCTCCCTAGCGTTTCAATGCGCCGTTTTCCGGCGTCTATTTCTTCCAGACTTCCACAATTCCCTTGTCGCCATCGACGCGAACATGGTCGCCGTCCGCAATGACGGAAAAGGGATCAACCTCAAAATCGGTGACCGTCGGCGCATGCGTGACGACAGCGCCAAGCGCCGCCTTCGCCGTCATGTCGACAAACAGCATCGCCGCCGGGGCGGCGCCGGCGAGACGCGAGAAATGAAAAATGGCCGACCAGCCGGATGAGCCCTTCGCGCCCTGAAACAAGAGCACCTTACCGGCGAAGCTTTGCCCCACCAGTTCATGGCGGGTCTCGATAATCTCTCCCTTCATGGGATTAACGCCGCCCCAGCCGGAAATCGTCTCACGCGTGACGAGCGCTTCCGCTTCCGCCATGCCCGGCACGATGCCGCGCCCGCGAATGACGATCGGTTCGGAAAGCTGGACGGCGCTCATGTAAGCTCTCCCCGCCATTTCCCGGTAAGCGCCGCATTGATGCAGTCTTCGGTCGTGCCGAACCAGGCTTCGATGCCGAGAAAGGCCGGCAGGTAATGAGTCTGTTTGGCGCTGTCGAGGGCGACGACCTTTGTTCCTTTCGGCACACTCTGCGCAATCGCAGAACAGGTGTCGGTCATCACAAGGCCGCCGGCCTTTTTGATAATGTCCACATAGCCTTTCGCCTGGGCCTCTGCCCGCACATAACGCGAGGTGAAGATCCAGAGCGCCGCACCGTCATTCAGTTTCTTGCCATCGAGGAGACGCGCAGCTTCCTCGATCTGGTCGATGGCGGCGTGAGGACAGCCGAGCATGACGTAATCCACGTCTGTCGAACGCCCGCGAATGTTCAGATTTTCATACGTCTTCCGGCGCTCGTCAGCGCCGTAGCGAATGCGGCTCTTGATTTTGTTTCCGCCAAAAGCTTTTTCACGCGCCGGCGCCTCAGGCGTGACGCCCACAAGGTGATACATTTCGACGCCGCCGGAGGATGCGGCGGCTGCGCCGAAATGTTTAAGCTCGATCAGTCCGGCATTGGAAATGGCGCCGTCAATGACAGGGATCTCCTCCTGCACGATCTCCCCGATATAATAACCGAGCATGCCCCATTCGAAGATGTTGTTTACGGGAACATCGACTTCCACGAGATGATCGCCAAGCCGAAACTCGTCGCGATGAAATCCCCAGTCGGGAATACGATGGGTGATCATGGCGGCGCTGGTCGACTCGCGCCCTTCCGTATTCGTGCGTGCGCCAAGGACCGAGTTGCAATAAACAACGGCCGAGCTTTCCATCCAGGCGCAATGCTCGCCGAATCCAGGCTCATTGCCCGCGAGATAGGGCGTGCACGTTTTCAAGTTCCGGATGTTCAGCGCTGCTGTCGCCTTCTCGTCGCTTTGCGCATTGGCGAAAGCTTCCGGCGAATAGCCCTGCTCACGCCAAAGCTCCGGGTCCATGCCGCCCTGTAAATGGCAGGCGTTTCCTGTCATCGCGGGGATGTCGAACACTTCATCGGCATCAAGATCAAACTTGCAGAAGACGGCGCGATAATCGCCGCCGTCATCCTTGTATTGATCCTTCAGCCATTGATGCGCGGAGCCCGGCACGCCAGCGACATTATTGGTTTCCACGAAACGCTCGGCGCCGAGCGCATTGGCATAACGGATCAACAGGTCCATGGCCTTTTCAGCGGCTTTGCCCTGCTTGCCGCTCGCCATCGCCTCTTCCTCAGGCGTTAGCCGGAGCATCCGCGCCTCCGTTTTCCTGTTCACCGGCAGCACCCACAATGGCGGCAATGCCGATGACGCAGAACGCCAGAATGACCGGACCGATCATCATGAACAAAAAGACCTGAATGACCGGCAGGCCGCTCGACAGAAAGACGCCGCCAAGAATGGGGCCGAGGACGCCGCCAAGCTTTGCAACCGAGGACGCCCAGCCGCCGCCATTGGCGCGGATCGCTGTCGGATAATAGATGCTCGTAATGCTCAAGATGCCGTAATGACCGCCGGAAATAAGCGCCACAACAACCACATTGAGAAAAAGAAACAGCGGCGTCGGCAAGGGCGCGAGCCCCATGACTAGGAGAACTGGCAAGCTGGCGATGGGAAAGGCTGCGATGGCGCACGGCCCCAGACGATCGGTAAAACGCATCAGCGACATGCCGGCGGCGGCGCCAGCCAGCGCGGCGGCGGACTGGATCCAGGCGGCGGTCTTTCTCGGCACGTCGAGATTTTCAAGAATGATCGGCCCCCAGCTCGCATGCAAAAAGACCGTAAGCGTCGACATGGCGAAGCCGAGCCAGATCAGCGGCGTAATAAATGCGAGCCGCCCCTCGAAGAGTTGACTCACGCGGAAGGACTTCTTGAGCTCCGGTTCGTCCGTCAGAACGAACTCCGACGACGCACTGACATTGGCGGCGGGCTCAAGCTTGTTGAGGATCGAGGCGATCTGGTCGTTTCCGCGCTTTTTGGCGACAAGAAAGCGAATAGATTCCGGGAGATTAAAGAAAAGCCCCGCCGCGCAGGCAAGCGTCGTCGCGCCGGCGAAAAAATAGACGCCCTGCCAGCCAAAACCCGGCGCAATCCAGTTGGTGATCGGTCCCGCCATGGTGGTTCCGACGGAATAACCGACCATGATCAGGGTGACGACCGTCGCGCGCAGGCGTTTCGGCGCATATTCAATATTGAGCGCCCAGGCGAGCGGCAGCATGCCCCCAAGCGCAAGCCCGTCCAGAAAACGCAGCGCGAGAAGCTGTTCATAGTTTTGCGCAAAACCGGTTGCAAAAGTCAGGACGCCAAAGGCAATAGCGGCGGCGACAATGGAAATGCGCCGTCCGATCAGATCGCCCAGATAGGCAAAACCAAAGGCGCCGAGCATGGTGCCGAGAAGCCCCGCGCTGAACACATTGCCGAGCGCCGTTTGATCAAGCGCCATCCCTTCCGCGATGTAAGGCGCCGTATAGGCGATCATCATCATGTCGAGGCCGTCGCAGAAGGTGATCAGCCACGAAAGAACAATGAGCCGGATATTGAACGATGTCAGCTTGCGTTCGTCCATGAACGCCGAAACATCGAAAGTCTGGGAAGAAGCCGCTTGCATCGCCTACCCTTCGATGTTGTGACAGATGCGTTGTTTCAGGGCGCCGATATCGATCTGGTGAACGCTGCCGGAGCCCGCGAGATCAAGCGCATGCGCAGCCGCCGCGCCCATGGCGATGCAGGGGCCCATGACGCGTACGGAAGAAAGCGCCGCAGAGTCCGCATCGATGCACCGTCCCACGGCGCAAAGATTATCGGCCCCCGCCACCGTGATCGATCCGAGCGGCACTGTATGAACGTGATCCTCGTCAAACACTTCCCAGACATAGCCTTCGCGGTTGTGGTGCTGCTCCAATGGCCATGAACAGCGCGCAATCGCATCGTCGAATTTTTTGCCGGCGCGCACTTCATCGACCGTCAAATGATGAGTCCCGACAATCCAGCGCGTCTGGCGAATGCCGGGCAGGCCATAGGCGCGGATTTTCGCTTTGCCGAACGCCTCCGGAAATTCGTTGCGCAAAAAAACCAGCGTGCGGTCCGCCTGATCCTTGCCGTCGATCTGCTTTTCCGCCGCCTCGAACGGATCAAGCGGCGTTTCGATATGCGTCATATTGACGATGGCGACATCACGGTCCGGATAGCGCAAGGCGAAACCGTCGCGGCGCATCATGCCGTACTCGCCGCCCTTGTCGTGGATACGCTTCGCCATCTCCTCCCAGCCCGGGCGCTTGTCATCGTCAAAGTTTTCGATAACCAGCATTTGCGAACCATAGACCTGACCGTTCTTGTGCGCACGGCAGTCGAAACCAGCTTCCCAAGTGATCGCCGCATCGCCTGTGGCGTCGATAAACGCATCGGCTTTGACGCGCACATCGCCATGACGCGTCGCCGCATCAATGGAGCTGACGCGCCGGCCTTCGCAATTGACGCGGCGAATAATCGCGCCGGTGAGCGGCGTCACGCCGGCGTCGAGAATTTTTCTTTCGACCCAGCGGCCGAGCGCCACCTCGTCATACATGGCCACTTTCATGACGCCGCCGCCGACCACCTTGAGATCGCCGCTGGCGCCCAGTTCCTCCAGCAGTTCATCGGCGACGCCATGGGTCAGCTGGCGGCCATTGTCACCCGGCGTATAGAGCCCGCAGAACATGCCGATGATGGAATTCACCGCCTGTCCGCCAAGCGACGGCAGGCCGTCGATCAGGATGACCTCGCGGCCTGCGCGCGCCGCCTCGATCGCCGCCGACATTCCGGAAGCACCCGACCCCACCACGCAGATGTCGCAGCCGCGCTCGATCACATCCGGGCGCGACGACCGCGACACGATTTTCGTTTCCGGATCAAATGGGCGGTCAAGCGCCATATAGTCTTTCCAATCTGTCAAAGCGCCGCGCAAGCTGATTTTGCAATGCAGCAAGCAACGGCGCCCCGGCCATATTCAAGCATATTTCCACCTTCGCCAGCCGTCGCACCAAGAACGAATTCGTTCCTTTCGGTGAACGCAGGAAGATGGGCGTTTCGATTGCAACGCCATTGCGCCACAAGGTAGCTTTTTCTGCTCAAGGGAAAGACGGCGGAATATGGCGCAAAACAAAATAGTCTCACTCTTCCTGTCTACGATACTTCTATTGGAGGCGTGCGAGCGACAGGCCGAAGACACCACGCTTGCATCAGAAGAAGCAAAAGCCACAGAGGCCGCCCATAAAGACTCACCTCGTTTCGGCGCCGTTGACGAGGCCCGTCTTTCAAACGCCGCCAGCGACCTCGACAACTGGCTTTCCTATGGCCGTACGTACGCAGAACAGCGCTATTCGCCCCTTGATCAGATCAATGATGAAAATATCGATGAGCTGGGTCTCGCCTGGGCGGTTGAACTCGACACGAACCGGGGACAGGAAGCGACCCCGATCATCGTCGACGGCGTCATGTATATTTCAACCGCCTGGTCAAAAGTCATGGCCCTTAACGCCCCGACAGGCGACGTTCTATGGCGCTTCGATCCGGAAAATATCGGCGCCAAGGCCGCTCACGCCTGTTGCGACGTCGTTAATCGCGGCGTGGCCGTCTGGAACGGCAAGGTTTATGTCGGAACGATCGACGGACGCCTGATCGCGCTTGACGCCGCCACGGGCGAAAAAGTCTGGGAAGAAATCACCGTCGATCAGGAAAAGCCCTACACCATCACCATGGCGCCCCGCGCCGTGAAGGGAAAAATCATCATCGGCAATTCCGGCGCTGAACTGGGCGTGAGAGGCTATGTCTCCGCTTACGACGCGGAAACGGGCGATCTTGTCTGGCGCTTTTACACTGTGCCCGGCAATCCGGCGGACGGGCCTGACGGCGCGGCGTCCGATGACGCCCTCACCGAACTCGCCCTTCCCACATGGCATGGCGAATGGTGGACGCTGGGCGGCGGCGGCACCGTGTGGGATTCCGTCGTTTACGATGAAGCGTTCGACCAGCTTCTCGTCGGCGTCGGCAATGGCGCGCCATGGAACCACCGCTACCGCTCCAATGGCGAAGGCGACAACCTGTTCCTCTCGTCGATTCTCGCGCTTGATCCCGACACCGGCGCCTATAAATGGCATTATCAGGCGAGCCCCGGCGACACCTGGGATTACACCAACACGCAACAAATCACCCTCGTCGATCTAAAGATCGACGGTGTAGTTCGCAAGGCGCTGATGCAGGCGCCGAAAAACGGCTTCTTTTACGTGATCGACCGCAAAGATGGAACGCTGATTTCCGCCGAACCCTATGTCTATCAGAACTGGGCGGAGCGCATCGATCTTGAAACCGGCCGACCGGTTGAAACGCCGAATGCGCGCTATCTCGACGGACCGCAAATGGTGTTGCCCGGCGGCATTGGCGGCCATGCCTGGCAGCCCATGAGTTTCAATCCTGAAACCGGCCTCGTTTACATTCCCGCGATGACCGTGCCGCTCGTCTATGCGCACAATGAAGACTACGAAGTTCACCACGGCCGCTGGAACACGGGTGTGACCTTCACCGACCCACCAGCCTCTGAAGACTTGAAAGGAACGCCCGAACAACGCCGCGCGCAAATGAGCGCCATGCAGAAAGGCTATCTCATCGCCTGGGACCCGGTTGCGCAGGCGCCGCGCTGGACCGTTGAGCGCGACTGGCCATGGAACGGCGGCACGCTGACAACCGGCGGCAATCTCATTTTCGAAGGCACGCCCGACGGAGAGTTCGAAGCGCGCAGCGCCGATGACGGCAAGCTTTTATGGTCGTTCCAAAGCCATCGCGGAATCATGGCGGGCCCCGCAACCTATCGCGTCGATGGCGAGCAATATGTGGCTGTGCTGGGCGGTTATGGCGGGTCCATGGGCATGGCGACGCCGGATGAGCGCAACAAGTTCATCCCGCCAAATGGCATTCTCATGGCCTTTAAGCTAAATGGCGCGGCGTCTCTGGCGCCATACGAACCGCTCGAACGGCCGGCGCCGGCGCCCACAAATGAAACTTTCACGGCAGCGCAGCTGGAAACCGGGCGTGAAAAATATTTCACCTATTGTACGATCTGCCATAACGGCCCGACTAACCCTGAGCTCGACCGCACACCCTATATGCAAAACGCCAACGCCTGGCGCGCAATCGTCATCGACGGCGCGCTTGAGGCCAATGGCATGGCGAGCTTTGATGAGTATCTGACGGCTGAGGAAGCAGAGGCCATCCGCGCCTATGTGAACATGCTGGCGCGCGACCTTGCCGGAAAAGAAAAGAGCGCGGAATAGCCGCCTTTACTGCGCCGCATTCGACATCAGCGCGCCGGTAGACGAGGTTTCGGGACCGGATTCATTGATCGTTGCGCGGCGAAGGTCGCGCCTGTCTTTAAAACGGTTGAATGTTGTGCCGCGATGAAGCGTGCAGCGATTGTCCCAGATCAGGAGATCGCCGGGACGCCATTTATGCGAATAGATAAACCGCGGCTCTGTCGCCAGGTCCATCAGTTCGGAAAGCAGCGCGTCGCTTTCTTTTTCATCCATCCCTGTAATGTGAGAAGCATGCTTTCCGATGTAGAGCGCTTTGCGGCCATTGGCGGAAATCCGCACGAGATCATGTTCAACCGGCGGCATCAGGCGTTTCATCTCTTCGGAAACAGCGCCGCCATATTCGTACTTTGCACGCACGCCCCAGAGGTCATGCACCGCCTTCAGGCCTTCAAGGCGCTTTTTCATCTCCTCCGGCAGGGCGTCAAAGACGGCGCGGGTGTCGATGAATTCCGTATTGGCGCCCTCTTCCGGCGTTTCATAGGCCAGCAGAAGCGACCATTTCGACGGCAGCGCGTTGAATGAACTGTCAGTATGAAACCGCTCATTACCGAGATTGAATTTCGTCCTCGGATCGTCCGGGGGAATAATTGTCCCGTCCGCATCGAGATTGGAGATGTCGTAAAGCTCCGGGCTGATGCGGTATTTTAGCGTCGACGGCCGGTCCGACATTTTCGGCGGCAGCTCCAGCGGTCCGAAACTGCGTGCAAAGCGCATATGCCCTTCATCGCTGGGCCTCAACCCCCGCAGGACGAGAACCGCATGCTCAGCCATCAAAGCCTCAACAATATCTACTTGCTCAGGACTTATGGCTGCATCGAGATCAAAACCGAGCATCTCGGCTGCAAATAATGGGTGGAGCTTATTGACCTGATAGTCCGTCATTAGCGCTCTCCATAAAAAACCGCCGCCCCGAAGATACGGGGCGGCGGCTCGGTTCGCAATCAGTTTTCGAAAGTCCTAGAAACGCTTCTTGACCTGGATGTACCACTCACGCGGCGCAGCCGGCTGTGCTTCTGTCGACGGCTGACCGAAAGCGGTCAGGTCGAACACATTGAGATAGTACTCATTGTCAAAGAGGTTCGTAGCGCCGACAGCAACGGTGAAGTCGCCGTCGTCATTCGTATAGGTGATGCGGCCATTGAAGACAGAATAAGATTCAGTGAACGCGATCGCCGAAAGCGAGTTATAGTTGATCTCGCCTGAATAGAACCAGTCGAGGCGCGGTGTGATCGAGCCGCCCAGCGCCGGGGCCGGGATCTCGTAAGCAACGCCAGCCGAACCTGTCCACTCCGGTACATAAACCGGCTTATCGGACACGAACGGACCGGTTTCGAGCTCAGGCGCTGTGAACTTGGTCCAGCCGCCCGTTGCATTGATGGTCAGACCGTCAACCGGACGCCAGTCGAGTTCGGCCTCAACACCTTTGACCGTGCCCGGCGTATTCACATAGTTGGTCTTCGGAATACAGGTGACGCCGATGCCGGCGGCCAGGTTCTGCGGACCATCCGCCGGCGTGATCGGCCGGCAGGTCGATCCATTCTCGCCGGCAGGTTCTTCAACCTGATCCTGAGCGCCCACACCGATACAGTCGCCGGAGACGCCGCTGTCCAGACATTCAGCGCCGCCCGCCGGGATCAACCGCTGTTCGTAGTCGGTGTAGAAGCCGGCGATGTTGACACGCATTGTATTTTCAAAGAGATCGCCTTTGAAGCCGAGTTCATAAGCAATCGCTTCTTCGCCATCCACGCCCACAAGCTGAGACGCCTGGAACGGACGCGGGTTGAAAGCGCCCGGACGGTAACCGGTCGCCGCAGAGCCGTAGACCGTAACGTCATCGGTGAGCTGGAAGTCGAGACCAGCGCGCCAATCGACATTATCCTGGGAAATATCGAATGTCGTGTCGATACCGCCCTGACCGTTGTTGAAGCTCACGTCTTTCTGGTCATCCGAGTAACGCGCGCCGAGCGTGATGCCGAGACGCGGTCCGAACGGACGGAAAACGCCTTGTCCGTAAACGGCCTTAGCTGTTGCATCGAACTGAATCAGCGCGTTCTGTTGCAACGGAATGAACGGGATCGCCACCTGGGATGTCGTGGTCGAATCGCCGCTATAGAAGAAACCGCCAACCGTAACGTCCATAAATTCGGAGTTGTAGGTCAGGCGTGGCTCGACCGTCCACTGCTCATGCTCAATCTGCGTTTTGACAGTCTGAACACCAAGCGGCGAACCATCCGTGTCGTTGATGCCTGTTGTGAAGACGTCACGGAAACCGGCAATCATTGTAAATGACAGATTTTCGGTCAGATCGGCGTTGAACTTGCCGCTAAAGCCCCATTGCTCAATGACAGCCTTGCGCTCAAGCTGAGTGCCGCCGCGATCGCCAGACCCGTTGTAGTAGGTGCAATCCGACGGATCCATGTCGTCTGCGCAACCCGCCGGGAACTGGCTGCCGGCCGGAATCGGGTCGGCGTAAGTTGCATAGGTTTCATATGGCGTGTCCGTGAGGAAGCGTTCATCGTAGCGAATGCCCCAAAGCGGTTCGTAAACCATATCGGACAGGTTTTCTGTCCCGCCCGTCGGAACGATCTGAAGCCAGTCGTCGGCGACCGGAGATGACTGGTCGTCAGTGTAGTCACCCGTCAGCGTGAAGTCCCAGCCTGCGCCTTCATACTTCAACGCAGCGCGGAGCGCCTGAACATCTTCGCCGCCATAGGTGTCGAGGACGCAGTCATCGCCAGCAAAATTGGCGACAAAACCGCCTGACGGATCAAGCGACGGGAAGTCGCCTGCAAGTTCCGGCGTTCCCGCCTGGTGCATCGCACAGCGGAAATCGAGAAGATCCTGATAGCCTTTGCGATGCTTGGAAACACCGGAGACGCGCAGGAAGAGGTTATCCGCAAGCGGATAGTTGAAACCGGCGCGAATGTCCGTGCGGTTATAGGCGCCATAAGTCGCGTCGAGATAGGCTTCCGGCTCCGGCCCCGGCTCTTTCGAGATGATGTTGACCGCGCCGCCAATGGCGCCACGTCCAAAGAGCGTGCCTTGCGGACCACGCAGGACTTCAACGCGCTCAATGTCCAGAAGATCGAACACCGACCCGGCGAGGAGAGCGTAGTATTGGTCGTCCACATACATGGCGACGCCCGGCTCGAAGGCGAGGTTAAAGTCGTTCTGGCCAATGCCCCGGATATAGGCGGTCACAGCGCGGCCATAGGCGACTTGCGCCTGACGGAAACTGGCGTTCGGAACGATTGCGGCGACATCTTCGATGGAGGTGAAGGCGCGCGCCTCTAGAGCCTCCCCGGTCACCGCTGTAATCGCGAGCGGCGTATCCTGGAGGTTGGTTTCGCTGCGAGTGGCCGTAACCGTAATCCGGTCAAGACCACCCTCGTCATCGTCCTGCGCAAGCGCGGGCGCCGTCAACGCCAGCGCCCCGATAGACGCACTGAGCAGCACGGAAGTCCGCCGGCTCAAAGTTTTTTGGAATGTCGCTTTCATATTCCCTTCCCTTCGTTGAGATTAGTTGGTTAACGCCTTTTTGTTGTTTTATCCTTTACAAACCCTTACCTAGGGGCTGACCAGAGGATCCGTACACAGAAGGTCTCCAACGACCCGGCGGCCCTCGCTGAGTACAGAATCTGCAAATTCAACTTCATCGAACCCCGCCTCGCGGCAAAAATCCTTGGCGGCGCCTTTGTCGCCGGCGTCTATCGCCTTGCCATTGAACATCGGGGTCTTGAAGAAATGCGCGCTGTGACCCCGGAGAACGGCCTCGGCGCTGGCGACGGGCTGAACCGGCGCATCATCGGCTGAAGCCGCCGCGGCGATAACCGGCGCGCTAATGATTTCAGGCTGTGTAGGCGCTTCCGCCAAGGCGGCGGCCGGCGCCGCCTCTTCGATCGGCCGTAAGGACCGGACACGGGCGAAAAAACCGAACTCCTTTTTTAGACTAACAATTTCAGTGCCAGCATCAACATCCATGCAGGCGCCCTTGAAATCGTTTCGGGTGCAAATCTCCCAGCGCCCAGACTTGATCGTGGTGCTGTGAAAGGGGTAACGCACGTCAATGTCGGCGACAGGCCCATTGAACGTGACCTGCTTACCGGACATGCCGACTTTTTCATACATGACGAGCACTGGCGGCTCCGAACTCTCACTAGCGCCGGCGGCTGAGCTCGACAAAGCTGCAACAATGGCGCTCACACTAAACGCCCAGGCGCATTTCTTTAGACAGCGCATAACAAATCCCCCCGGACTTATTGCGCATCATGACTTGCTTTCTGTGGGCCTTCAATATTGTTACAACGGCATGACGAGATGCGATTAATCCGCATATGGACGGTTTTTTTTCGTCACCTAAAAACGCACTCGCGCAACATTTTTCACGCTGTAGCGCCGCTACAACAGCCATTACGCAACCGCAAAATTAAGTATCGCAACGCAGCAAAATGGCGGTACCAGAATCAACCCTTTGATAAATCTTGAGAATGGTCGCGCACTACCCCTTTAAAGGTGGCGATGCAGCCTTAAGCGGCGGCGGCGACGTTAAGAGAAGTCATTTGCGATGATTTAAACGCGCAGCACACTCGGCCAAGGACGAACCAAACACCGGCGGTTTTTGCTACGGTTCAGTTCGCCAGACGTTGATAGTCATTTCTCGGTATGTCGGATGCGTAAACATTTTCACGGCGGTTTTTGCGCGGCGACGCCTTAGTCACAAACGCCTTTCTGGCAAAAGGCATGTTGCAACCGTCATTTCAACGGCTGCGTTTGCTTAACCGCGGCTAACGGCGGGAAATATTAACGGCGGACCCAACGCCGCCTGACGGCGCGGCGTCCAGAAGAAACCGGCTCCCTCCCCTAGAAGCGGTAGCGCAAACCGGCATAGACGGAAGCGCCTGCGCCCGGAGAAAAAATGCGCCCCTGCTGCGTCGTCTGATCGAGGACAGGCGTCAGGCCGGCTGCGAAGTTGGCGTCGGTGAGATTCTCGCCTGACGCATAGAGCTCCATATTGTCGCCCATTCGCCAGCCCGCGCTGAACCCCACCACCGTATAGGTAGGCGCAGAGACTTCATTTTCGTGATCAGCGAAATAGTCGCCGCCCGCCATTTGCACATTCACCGCCGCAAACCAGCGATCCGTCGCTTCATAACGCAGCTCGCCGCGATAGACATGGGTTGGTACGCCGGCAAGCTTATTGCCGTCGACGCCCAGAAAGCTCGAATCAACAAAACTGAAGTCGTTGAGATTATAGACATTGCGCAAGGTCAGCGCATGGCCGCTACGTGAAAAGCGTCCCGGAAACAGGCTGATATCGACGCCCGCTTCGATGCCGCGATGGGTGGTCTTGGCGATATTGGCGTAAAGCCCGCCAAAACCGTTTTCCTCCGGCTCATCGATATTGACGATCTCATTTTCAATATCCGTATTGAAATACGTGATATCCCAGCCAATCCAGTCATTCACGCGGCCGCGCAGGCCCGCCTCATAGGAAAAGGTGTCCTGCTCCTCCAGTCCGTTCAGGCCTTCAGGATCGTCCGACGTAAGCTCGTCCATGCTGGGCGGCTCATAGGACCGCACGGCGCTGGCGAAGACCTGAAGCGTCTTCGTCAGATGATAGATGACGCCGCCTTTGGCGGTCACGCCCGTGAACGACCGTTGGTCGGTGACTTCGTCAGCGCCATCCGCCGTCAAAAGCCGCCGCGTGCGCGTGAATTTTGCGCCGATGCTGACGGCCAGCTTTTGAAACGGATTCGCCGCGGCCTCCACAAAACCGGCGAGGCGTTTTGACGTCAGATCTCTCTCGAACAAGAGGTCGCCGGGCGAGCCCTCGATATTTTCAGACCGGTCCGAAGATTTCGACCCTGTCGCGTAGTCGCCGCCGATGCGGATCATGGTGTCCATGCCGAACAGCGCAAAGGCCCGCTCCGCCGACAGGCGCGCCCCCCATTCCGAACCCGCCTCCTCAGTGACGCCGATATAATCGATCTGCGCATCGTCGATATCACGGCGCGCATAGTGAAGGCCTGCGTCGAAGTCGACGCCGAGCACCCTGAACGACGTTGTATTGGCGAGGCGCGCCGACAAGACGGTCCGGCCATGCTCGTCCAGAGCAGCGCCGTCGGCGAGATAAATGATGGGTCCGCCGGGAAAGAGCGGGCCGAGCGTCACATCCGCCAGCGCCTGACTTGGATCATCCGCAGCATCAGCCGGCGTCAGCATGCCCGGAAATTCAACGTCGCTGCGCAGCGCTTCGAAGTAAAACCGCGTCGTCGCCTCCGGGCCGAGCTGAAGACCAATATTGGCGTTGAAATGGCCGTCGATACGCTGGCTATGATCGCGATAGCCGGTTTCATACCGGCCCGTCACGCCCATATAGTAATCAAGATTTCCCGTCGCCGCCGCAACGGAGGCGTGTCCCTGGCCGCCGGGGCTCAGTTCGATGGAGGATCCGCCGTCGAGGCGCAATGTCCGGCGCGGCGCTGTGCGGCCTGTCGGCGACATGAAGTTGACGACGCCGCCGAGATTATCGCCTGCATACATCAGGTCGCCGCCGCCGCCGCGAAACACATCAATGTCGGCAACAGAATAAAGATCGACCTCCACCATATTGGTTTCACCGTGAACATCAGTGATAGGCGCGCCGTCACGCAGGACAACGACGTTGGACCGGTGCTGACTGTTGCCGACGCCGAAGCCACGGATAACGATCCGCGGTTCGTTCAGATCGAGGGCGTTCACCCAGACGCCTGGCGCGAAGAACAGAGCGTCGCCCGCATCATTGGCGTAATTATCTGCATAATCACTCGCATCGATTCGGCTTGCCGCAGAAGGACGGCGCCACTGCGCCAATTCCTCAAGCGGCCGGTCGCGCAGGAGCCCCGGCGCCGGCGTAATGGTCTCAGGCTCGGCCGCAAGCGCGCCGAAAGAAAGGCTGAGACACGTCGCACCCAGCATAAGCGCATTTTTTATGACCATCATGTGCCCCTTAAACTCGCTTTTCGCATCAACCCGCCCGCGCCGGGTCAGACCACGGCGCCGCTGAAGAAGCCGAGATCAGTTGTGCTGAACCCGCCAAGGCCCGGCAGCGCGTCATTGAGCTCGCTGCCATTGAGGCCAAACCAGCGCCCAAAGGTCGCCGCGAACTGATCCACCGATGTTGTCGGGATCAGCCGTCCATTACCGGAATCCTGATTATGCCCAAGAACAGAGGGCGGGAACTGGCCGTACATGCGGTTGCCCTGCACGCCGCCGCCGACGACGAAGTGATGCGCCCCCCAGCCATGATCCGTCCCGTCGCGGTTGACGGTGAGCGTGCGTCCGAAATCGGACGCAGTGAACGAGGAGACATCATTGGCGACGCCCATTTCAACCGTGGCGTCGTAAAAGGCGCGCATGGCGCCGGCGATGCCTGTATGAAGGTTTGGAATGCTGTTCGCCTGGTTCGAATGGGTGTCGAAACCGCCCGTCGCCACAAAGAAGACCTGCCGACGAACGCCGAGCACATCCCGCAGAGCGATGATGCGCGCGACGACCTGAAGCTGCTGCGAAAGGCCGCCGTCAGGAAAAACCGTCGAGAAAGGCGACGGCATGTCGAAGGACTCGCTCAAGGTGCGGTTGGCGTCGATGGAGCGGCCCACCGCGTTTGCATAATCCTGCTGGAGATAATTGACGAGCGTTTCATTCCGCGCCCGCAAATGGGATTCGTAAATATTCGGCAAGGCGTTGGAGCCGAGGAACGACCCGTCGCTGATGGCGCGAATATCCTGCGGCCCGCCTGTTCCCACCTCGAACTGACCGGCCAGCTCCCCCGACAGAAAGACCGTATTGCCCGCGGTCGAAATCACCGTGAAGGTAGAATCCGGATTGGCGCTCGCCCCCAGCATAATGTCGGCGAGCCGGCCGCCCCAGCCGAAGCGTGCGCCTTCGGGCTGAGAGGCCATCCAGGTGGATTGCTGGTCGTTATGGGAAAAGAGCCGCGGCGGCAGCGGCGCCGAACGCGCCTGATATTCCGTGCGCGTCACCGGCGTCACCAGCGGCCCCACATTGGAGACAATCGCCGCGTCGCCGCTATCGACAAGATCATGCAGCGGCCCCAGCTCCGGCGGCAAGGCGAATTGACGGCCGCCGAAATCCGATGCGTTGGCAAGCGTCAGCGGCAAGAGACGGGACCGCTCACGCGTCGAGCCGCCGTCAAGATTGTCGTAACGATCGAAAAGCTCGCTGCGAATATTGGCGTATTGATTGTAGCTGCCGGTGTCGTATGGGATGACCGTATCGTGGCAATCCATACCGCCGAACAAAAAGACGCAGACAATGGCGCGATAACCGCCCGTATCCGCGGCGAAAGCGTTAAAGCGATGGAGATCGCACATGAATCCCGCTGCACTGCCGAGCCCAAGCGCCGCTGAAGTTTTCAAAAACTGCCTTCTGGAAGAGCGCATAATACGTTCCTTGATACTAGCGTTGGGTGATGTAGTCGGCTGAATTCATCATCATTAAAATCGCGAGCCGGACCCGGCGCTGACGCTGTTCCTCGCCGGCGCCGCCGACCGCTTCTACGGCGTCGATGATGCGCCTGCGCGATTCGCCGCGCAGTGAGCCATAGGTGAGAATCTCATCGAGGTGATTGATCAGCGCCGCGGGATTGTTCGCAAGGGACAACTCCTCGGCGTAGTCAGCCACATAATTGGTGTTCTCTTCATCGCGGAAGACGAAACCTTCCATGAAATTGGCGTAGCCGGTGATGCTCGATCCCGTGATGATCTGAAGCTCCGGCGCCACAAGACCCTGATCCGCCGAGACCGTCCCCGGCGCTACAAAACCCGGACGATAGAAATTGAATACTGATGGCGAACGATAGGCCTGTTGATTAAGTGTCGACGGCCGCGATGTATTGCGCAGAATCTCGGCATCTTCAGTGCGCGTATCCTCAACGCCGAAGGCGCGCGCCCAGTGGGTGAAACGCAAGACCGGTTCGCGGATCTTGCCGAAGCTCGGGTCATCAATGTTCGAAAGATCGCGCGCTTCCGGATCGAGAAGGATCGCCGCTGCGACGGCGCGCATATCGCCGCGAGTTCCGTTGCCTGCGCGCGAACCGTCCGGTAATTGAAACCTTCCCGAGCGGAACGCATGAGCGACGCGGCCCACATAAGCGCTGCTCGGATTGCTGGTGACAAGCCGCTGGATCAGCTGTTTGGAAATAAACGGGGCCGTGTTCGGGTGGTTGTAGAGCGCATCCAGCGCCATGGCGATGCTCTCATTGCCCGGCGTATTTGCCGGGATGGTCGTTCCAAGAAAACTCTTCGCCTCAGCCGAATGATGTTCCTCGAACATCACCAACGGGAGATATTCCGAATCCACTGTTTCCGGGCGGCTGAAGAAATAATCAAAGCCCGCCCAGGAAAGACCGGTGAATACTTTTGCGAGCTCCGTGACATCTCCATTGTCATAGGTTTCGATGGGATCGCCCATACCGTCGAGGCGTAACTCTCCATTCGGTTGAAGCTCGAGAAGACCGATAGTGAAAAGCTGCATCACCTCGCGCGCATAATTTTCATCGGGAACAACTTCGCCGTCTTCATCCGCTTTCTGATTTTGCAGATAGGTCAGAAAGATCGACATGGCCGGGCTATAGGTGACGTTTTCAAGCGTCTGTCGAAAATCGCCAAGACCGCCGGCGGACATGATGTCCATATAGTTCGCCATGGCGACAGGCCGTTCAGCGAGGCCGGCGTCGCTGAACGACGCCACGAATATCTGCGAAAGGGCAAAGCCCATGCGCTGACGCAACTGGTCGTCGCTCAGGATCGCGCGCGACCAGAAAGCTTCAGATAGGGCGCCAGGGCCTGTCTCTTCACCCGAACGTTCACTGATCAGGACATCTTGCAGAATCGACTCTTGCGGCTTATCGAATTCCGCCTGAAACCAGGCGGAAACGCCCATGGCGACAAGCTCGTCGATCTCCTCCTGACCGGGGCCGAAGGTCGCCTGCGAGAGAAAACGTGACGCCTCCTCGCTTGTCATAATGTCGCTGACCGCCGTTGGCGGCGTAATCGCCTCGGGCGTTTCTTCCGCGTCATCGCCGCCGCCGAAACATGCCGACATCAGCAGCGCCGAAGACGCCGCCAAAGACGCCTTTACAAACTTTTCCATCGCGTATGAAGAAAGACCACGCATGGCCTGCCCTTTCGCTCAACACACTTCACCCAATGCAATTGCGGAGATAAGCAGTGTGCAGAAAAGAGGCCGTCAATTTGCGGTTTGCAATTTGTCTTAATCTGTATGGCGATTCCGCATGCCGACTGGCTTTTTTTCGCGTCTCGCCAGCATTACAAAAATGTGTATTTACGCTTCTTCGCCCGGAGTAAAAACAATGCGTTCAATAACGCGTCCGCCGTCAATCCGCGCGACATGGATAATTATATCCACAATTGAATTAATGTAGCGGATAGTTTCATCGCGGCTCAACGGAAGGCCAGCTTGCATCGTCATCAACGACAATTGTTCGAGCGCGCCCTCAGGACTGTCCGCATGCACTGTCGTAATCGATCCCGGGTGACCGGTGTTGATGGCGCGCAGCCAGGCGGCCGCCTCAACACCCCTGATCTCGCCCAGAATGATACGGTCGGGCCGCATCCGCAGCGCCGCCTCCAAAAGATCGATCATATTGATGCGCGCTTCGCCCATTTCGCCCTTCACAGCGGAAAGGCTGAGGCGGTTTGGCTGGGACAGGCGCAACTCAGCGGCGTCTTCCACGGTGATGATGCGCTCACTATCATCAATCTCGCCCAGGAGCGCGTTCATGAGGCTTGTCTTGCCCGTAGAAGTGCCGCCGGAAACAAGCATCGTCTTGCGGCCGCGCACAGCGCTGCGCAAAAATTCCTCTATACGCCCTGCATCGAGCAGCGCTTTGAGGCGCCGGTCCGTTTCACTGAGACCGCTGGCGCGCCCGACCGCAACATGTGCAAAATTCTGCTTGCCGCCGAAGTCCGAAAGCGTCAGGTCGCTCGTCACATGACGGCGGATCGCAAGCGCCCAGTGCTCCCCGGCCGCAGGCGGTCCGGCAATCTGGATGCGCTCGCCTGTTGGAAGCGAGGCCGCAAGCAAGGGCTGTTCACGGTTTATCGCCTGATGGCTCACGCGGGCGATCTGCACGGCTAACCGTTGCAGCAAGAGCTCGTTGACGCCCGCATCCTCAAACCGTTCAAAACCGCCTGCCTCCTGACGCTCGATCCAGACTTCGCCCGGGCGATTGACCATGATTTCGGTCACAGCCGGATCATCGAGCCAGCATTCGAAAGGTTTCAGGAATGACTTGAGATAAACGTCACGCTCCCCCGGCGCCGGGATCGGCTCTACATTGCTCATGGCCGCAACCCTCCCGTCTCCGCAAGCGATGGAAAATAAAGATCACGCGCAAGGAAAATCCGGATTTCCGTTCCCTGCTTCACTGTGATCGTCGGGGGGATGTTGATTTGCTGCGACAAGGCTTGCGCCGCAACCGCCTGCGCTTCCGACGTCGACCCGATGACGATGCTTGAGTTGTTGTCATAAATGAGCGCACTGGCGCCCACATCGATCACCGACAAAAGAATCGCCGAGCCGAAGCGCTGGAAGAAATGACGGTTGACCTTGCCGCTAAGACCGGCGCGGCCAAGCGTGTCAGTGGCCGGCGAGGCGAGTTCGATGGAAACGCCGTCTGGCGTCAAAAGCCGCGTCCAGATGACAAAGGCGCGTGACTCCCCCACCGCCAGCCCCGAGCGGTATTGTCCGATCAACCGGCTGCCGCGCGGTATCAGGACCGTACGGTTGTCGAGGCTGCGGATATTTTCCGACACAATCGCGCGCGCGAATCCCGGCAAGTCCGAATTGATTGCCGTTTCAAGAACGCCGGAAACGATCGTCCCCTGGGGCACGACGCGGGACATGTCTTCGATCATGGTGGCGCGCACGGTTTCGGGACCGGCGGCGCCGACGCGCTGGGCAAAGACTTCTGATGCGGTCAAGCCATTTACTGCATTCGCGACAGCGCTTGCGGGATCGCCGGCTTCGCCGCCGCCGCCCGTCCCGGCGCGGCTATTGTCCACCACGAGGGCCGGTGAGCGAAGATTGGCTTGTCCCGGCGCCCCGTCACTGGTCCGCGCAACCGATTGGCGCGGCGGCGTTGTCGTCTTCACGGCTGCACGCTGTTCGGCGCGACGCGCCTGCGCTTGCGCTTGCGCCGCTTCGCGCCGCGCCTGTTCGGCTTCTGATTGCGCGACTGAAAGCTGCGCGCGCGTTTCCGCCATCATCGCGTCAATGGAGGCGGTCTCGCGCCCCTTACTCAACTGATTGAAGACAAACAGGCCCAGCATCAGCAGCACCGTTGCGCCGAGAAAGCCTGTGAGGCGGTCGCTGGTGTTTTCCGCAACGCGCGGCATGGCGTAGGCGTTCGCCGCATCAAGCGCGTTTTTGGGCATGTCGGACCGCGGGTCGCGCCCGCCTTTTGTCCACATCAGCCTGCCTCCCCATTGTCATCATCGGCGTCGCCGCCGAAGACGCGCCCGAAAAAGCCTCGCTTTTTCTCCCGCGCTAGCGGGGCCTCGGGCCCCGGATCAATGGGCGTGTAACCGTCATTGTAAATCAGTGTTTCATAGCCGCCATGTTTCAGGGAAAAGACGCGCGCCACACGGTCAACCACGACAAACCCGTCTTCGAAGCCATGATTGATGACGCTTTCCTTCTCATCCTCATCGACAAGAAAGATCGCCGGCGCCGGCATACCCTCCGCCCAGCGGAAGTAAGTGGCGCGGCCATCGTCGAAAACCTGCGCCGGCAGGATTTCGCGATCGCCTTCATAAGTGTAATGGCGATTAACCGCACGCTCTTCAGGCGACGGCGGCGCTGCGATCAGGCTCGCTTCCTGAGCCTGTAACGCCTCCTGCGCCTGTTGTTCACCGGGATAGGAGAAGCGCAGGACGAAAACCATCTCGCCCGGTTTCGCCTCCGCCGCTTTTTTGACGCGCAATTCAAAAATGTAGTGACGCAGGCTTGTCACCACGGTCATGTTAGTTGGCGGCGCTTCGGCGATGGGTTTGAGGATCATCACATCGCCGCGGCGATTGGGCGTCACCTGCCAAGCGACGGAATCGCCAATGGCCACATTCTCGATGGTCTCATCATCATTGAATTCAATGACTGTCTGAAATCCGAGATGGCCGGTCAGCGCATAGACTCTGTTCTCCGCATAGCTGCGGGTCTTGATGCGCGAATCCGCCTGCGCCGCTGTCGAGAGAACACCGACAAAAACCACCAATATGAAAAGAAAGCGCGTCATGCAAACTTTCCTTTCATCGAAGGAGCCCCAAAGCCGCGATGAAGCTGGCGTGTACGGCGCGGCGCCAAGCCTGACGCCGCCGGCGCCGAACCCTGCGCCGCTTCAATGACAGTCCGCATGCGGGACGCGCCGACGCCTCGCTCCACTGCAACAACCATGTCCGCAACACGGGCGTTGTCATTTGACGGTCTTGAGGATGGCGCAGACGGTTCCGGTTGCGCTTGTGTGGAAGTTTGTTGCATCTGCCCCGCCGGCAACCGCCAGCCTGACGTAAGCCGGCCGCACATGCGCAGAACCTGCGCCATAAGCAGCGCAAAGATAAACGCCGTCACCGCCAGCACGAAGACAGGTTGCGGATCGGCAAGACCTGACCGGCGCATGTCGGAAATCTCGATCACCATGGGTTCGGCGAGCTGCATCAACCCGCCGGCCAGCGCCGTCGCAAACGCCGCGACAAGCGCATACAGCATCAGGGTTTTGAGCCAGCCTTCGAACAGGCCGCGCGTTCCAGAAAAAAGCGCTGACAAAATCAACAGCGGCCCCACAGCCAACAACACGCCGAGCAGGATTTTGGCGATGATGAGGACGCCCGCCGTCGACAAAGCCAGCGTGATTGCGCTGAACCATAAAAGATTTACGGCGCCCGCCGATTTCGGCAGTGACGGTTCCGGCATCGCTTGCTGCGCCGTCGCAGCCGCGCCGAACCCGTCAGGCTGGTTGATGGCGCCCATGTTCCATTCATTGGCGAGGCGGATAATTTCTTTCAGCACCGCATCGAGACGCATGAAGACGCTGTCATGCCCGCCGCCCAGCATCATGGCGGCGATCTCATCCGCGCCGCCATAAAAGAGATTGAGAAAAATCGCCTGATAGGCCCCCCAGCGCGTCGCGAAAGCGAGCACCATCCCGATCAACAGGATTTTCGGCGCAAGGCCGGAGAGGCTGAGCCCCCCGCGCCCCATGATCAGCTGAAAGCCGTAAAAGCCTATATATAAAGTGAGCGCGCCCGTCAGCACCGGCTCGAGGAAACCGAACGGCCCGAATAGGGTCGCGTAGGTCGTCTCCACATAGGAGGCGATCTGGCAGTCCACTTGGTTCAACAGCGGCGCAATCATGCCCTCGGAAGGCGGCGCGCAAATATCACCCGTCATTCCGCCGCCTCCCGATATACATCTTGCTTAAGACCGAAGGCTTTGGCGTCACGCCCGAGAAAAGGCGGCAGCCAGGCGGCGGGATCATCACCATGCTCGCAGCGCAAACGGTCGACAAGGCGCACGCTTTCCTCCCGCCCGGAGAGGATTTTGAGAACGCCCGGCATGTCGGAAAGATCGAGGCGCGCAACAACAGAATGCCCGCCTTTTTTTATAAGAACGCAGCGCGAATGTTCCGGCAATGATTTCACAATATCGAACTCATGTGATGACAGGCCAAAACCACCGCAATATTCTTTTTCCTGCGCCCGCGCATTGGGAAGGAAGAACTGCGCCGCCGTCTGTTCCGTGATGGTCGCCGAAATCTGGCTGTCGAGCGCATCGCGCGCCGACTGCGTCACAAAGCCGACAATACCATTGCGTTTGCGGATCGTTTTGAGCCAGTCCTTAAGGCGGCGGGAAAAGACCTCATCATCAAGAGCTTTCCATCCTTCATCAATGACAATGGCGGTTCTGCTCCCGTCAAGCCGCTGGCCGATGCGATGGAAGAGATACATCATAGCGGGCCCTCGCAGATCCGACGCATCGAGAATGTCGGTCATGTCGAACCCCATGACCGGCGCGTCGATGCGCAAATGGTCTGCGGCATTATCGAAAAGCCAGGCATATTCACCGGCCCCATGCCAGCGCGCCATGCGCGCCGCGAGCCCGCCGGCGGCGCTGCGGCTGGCGCCGCTCAAAAGCTCCACAAAATAACGCAGACGCCGGAAGGAAGGGTCCTGCTCGAAATTGCTGTCGACGGCGTCGGCGATGAGGCTGCGCTCCTCCGGCGTCAGTTCCATGCCCGGCGCACTGACAAGACGCGCGATAAAAGCGCGCAGGAATGCACGGTTTGCCGGCGTATCGGCGATAGCGAGCGGATTGAGACCGGAAGGTTCTCCTTCACGCAGAATATCGTAATGCCCCCCAATGGCGCGTAAAAATATTTCCGCACCGCGATCCTTGTCGAAGAAGATCATCCGCGTATCGAGCTTGCGGCTCTGCGCCAGCAGAAAATTCAGAAAGACCGTCTTCCCCGAACCGGACGGACCGATCATCAGAAAATTCCCGAGATCGCCCTCATGAAAATCGAAATAATAAGGCGTTGACGCCGTCGTTTCGAAAATCGTCACCGGCGCACCCCAGAAATTGTCCTCGCTTGCGCCAATCGGAAAGCCATGCATGGAGCAAAGTCCGGCGAAATTCGCTGTGGATATCATGGCCCGCCTGGCGATATAGGCTTCGTTGCCGGGAAACTGCGCCCAGAAAGCCGGTTCGAGATTCAAGTCCTCACGCACGGCGATAGCGCCGATATCGGCGAGCGCGGCTTGCGTTTGAGCGGCGGCGTGATCAAGCGCTTCCATATCGTCAGCGCGCGCCATCACGGTCATATGATGTTCACCGAAACCCGACGCGCCTGAGGCCGCGTCGTCCTTTGCTGTTTTCAAACCACGTTTCAGCGTGACAGTATCGTCGTCAGCGGCGCGCAGGCGCCGTAACGCAAGATCGATCCTCTCCTGCGCCGCCTGACGGTCGGCGAAGTGAAAGCTTTCGGAAACGACAAGTTCGAAAGGCAGGCGCAGGAGATTGTCGATCACGCCGGGCGTTGTGGCCGACGGATAATCCTTGATGGAGAGAATGGCGGCGAGCGAGGAGGGGCTTTGTCCGGCGCCGCGCTGTTCCAGCGCATCCCCGCCAAAGGAAGTGCGCTTGTAAGGAATATAATTGCCGCAGTCTTCCGCCGGCGCCAGTACCGGCTGCAACTCTCCGTTATAAAGAAGCGACAAAAATGCGAGCGGCTCTGAATAAAGGCGGCCATCTTCTTCATAGCGTTGCAGCACCCGCGCGCCATAAGGCCTGAGGGAAGCCATAAGACTTTCACGCGCGCCGTTGAGCGCCTTCACCGCCTGCCCCAGTTGCGCATTCTGTGTCGCGCGCCGGGCGGAAAGGCGCGTTAAAAGCCCGCGCTTACCCGATTTCGGTCGGTAAACGAGCGTCAGGAAAAGCTCATTGACGAAAAGCCTGCGTCTGCCAAGGCGCGCCTGCCACAAGCGATCGATGCCGCCGCTCACGGGGTCGGGAAAGCCGCCGTCGAGCGATGCAGACACCCGGCGGCGAACAATGTGATGATGCAGGGTAAATTGATGATTGTTGATGCTTCGAAGCATGACATCGCGCACAGCCTGACGATGGTTCAGCTCTTCGCTATCGGACGTTTCAAAAGGAAACCCCGAGATGTGAAGCGTCTGCATCAGCCCGCCATCGCGCAACAATAATGTCACATCGTCCAAATGACGCCGATAGGGCAGCCGCGCGCCTGCTTTCTCCTCGCGGCGCGCAAGGCGCGTGACGGATTTATGTTGCACATGTTTTCCCATTCTGGGGCCTCACGGCGCATAACTGTTGCAGCGCCAGAAGGCGTGATTGCGCACACGCGGGCAGCGGCTCACCTTCGTAATCCACAAGTCAAAAATCCGCGGATCGTAAAGACAGGCGAGATAGCCGCCAGCGTGAATCACTAAGGCGGCGAGAAGCGACCAACCCGAACGGGTAATCAAAAAGATCTCTGTTGTCACAACAAGGTTGATGACAAAGAAACTATAAGTGACGCCCGCAAACATTTGCGGCTGGGTCAGCGCACGAAAAACCGGCGCTGTCTGGAGCGTTTCCATGGCTCACCCTCCCGCCGCAGCACGGATGCCGGCGACAATCGACGTCGCGCCAAAGAGGATGAAACAACCGACGACAACCGTAATGCCGTAACGCCAATTCAGGCGACCGGTGAGCATCATGAAACCGACAGCAGCGACCGCGATCACCGCAGCGGTTGTCGCCACATTGCCAAGAAGGCTCCCCTGCAGCCAGTCAAGCGCGGCGACAATCGGACCGGAGCCTTGCGGGTCGGCGACGGCCGTTTGCGCATAGGCCGCCGACGAAAACAAAGCCGCCAAAACGGTTATGATGGTCAAACCGAATGTCGAATGAAGTTTCATATGTGCGCCCCGTAAACTTTGAGCGGCATTTTATTCAGATGCCACATCAATTTCCGGTATATTCAGCGCGCACTTAAAATCGATTTAAGCGGACAATTGCAATTGTCCGGCTGCGCCTTATGCGGCGACGCCTTGCCGATTAGTAATGATCGGCAAGGCACGAACAAAAGACAGTTGGCGAAAAATTTGAAACAGCTTTTCGGCAAAGTTGAATGAGAACCGCTTCACAAGCGCCAGAAAACGACGCTTGCGGCTCATGCCGCTCAAGAAGCGAGTGATGTCGAAGCGACTTCCGGTCCATATTCGTTGATGGTCGTGCGGCGCATGTCGCGCTTGTATTTCTGATCTTCAAACGCCGTCGCACGGTGCAGGGTGCAACGGTTATCCCAGATCACAAGATCGCCGTCCTGCCACTTATGGGCGTAGATAAAATGCGGTTGAGCTGCAAAGGCATTGATCTCGTCGATAAGAGCCAGTCCTTCTTCAGGGGGCATGCCGACAATATTTGCAGCATGGGCGCCCAGATAAATCGCCTTGCGCCCGTTCGCCGATTTCCGAACCACGGAATGACGCACAGGCGGCATCGCCTTTTTCATTTCGTCCGTGACGGTCGTGAACCCACCGCGGGCGCGCGAATGCCAGAGATTATGTTCGGCTGTAAGGCCGTCTATTTTATTCCGCAGCTCATCGGGTAATGCATCATAAACGGCGCGGGTGTCGATAAACTGTGTATCTCCCCCTTCAGGCGGGACGACATGGGCGAGAAGCAACGACCATTTTGTCGGTAGAGAGTTGAAGGTGCTGTCCGCATGAAAGAGTTCGTTGCCCTTGGAATATTTGTGGCGAGGTGAGTCCTTGATGACAATGTTGCCTTCAACATCGAGATTGGAGGCGTCGTAAAGCCCATGGCCGATGCGCGGTTTGAACCCGCTTTTGATCTTCATGTCCGGCGGCAACTCCAAAGGGCCGAAGGCGCGGCTGAAGGTTATGTGCTCGCCGTCAGTCGCTTTTGAACCGCGAATACAGATGACGGCGTATTCCGCCATCAGGTCTTCAACACACTTCACGGTTTCTTCGGTTGGCGATTTTGAAAGGTCGATGCCGGTGACAATGGCGCCGAATAACGGATGGGCTTTTTCAACTTTCACGTCCATTTTCATTCTCGCTTCCTACTGCGCGCCCGTCAGCTTCAATCCGCCTGTCGTGACGCGCTCCATATATCTGTATTTACCCGGGTAATCGGCAATCGCACTGTGATGCGCCGCCCAGTTATCCCAGATCAGGACTGTATCATTTTCCCAGCGCACCCGGCCCGTAAACGCCATAGACGACACATGCTCCTGCAGAAAATTCAGGATCAGCCGGCTTTCTTTTTCCGAAAAGCCTTTTAAGCGGCGTGTATAGATAAGATTGAAAAAGAGGTGCTTGAGGCCCGTTCGCGGATGTACGCTCACGATGGGATGCTCAACTTCCTGGTCTCCTTCCTCGGCCTTCATATCTTTCATCATCACATTCTTGTCGCCGGCGCCGCTGCCGAAAAGCGCGGTTGCGCTGTTCACGCCTATAAGCGTCTCACAGAATTTCTGCATCGCCGGAGAAAGCGTTTCATAAGCAAGATAAAGATTGGCGAATGCGGTATCGCCGCCAAAATCAGGCACATCAATCGCATGCATGGTGACAGTTGTCGGCGGCGTCGCCATAAATGTTGAATCGTTGTGAAATCCCTCGCCCACAACCCGGCGCTTGTCATCCGCCAGACGCTCTACAATCTGAACATCCGGATAATCATCTACGCTGAAAATGTGAGGGATCTTCTGCAAGGGTCCAAAATGTTGCGCAAAGCTGAGATGGTCTTCGCGAGAAAACCCTTTTTGACCGCGGAAATAGATCACAACGTTTTCCGCAAACGCTCTTTCTATCTCGCTCCACACTTCCACAGGAAGCGGCTTTGTAAGATCAGCGCCTCTCACCTCTGCGGCGACGGCGCCGTTTAGCGGCATGACCTCGATATGACGATAGCCGGCGCTGCGATCAAAATCGCGCCAGCTTTTCTGATTGCGCTCAGCCATATCTGCGTTTTGCTCCCTGACGTGTTCTTGTCTTTGCTAAAAGATTAGAATCCTAATGTTCTTGCAATCAATCGCTCTTTGCGAAAGGATTTGCCTGGCTGGAGAGAAAAAATGGCCGTCAAAGCAACGGCTTGAAAAATACAACATTGAGGGAAGCCAGCCCTGCCCAGGGAGGAAATCATGGCGGACGCTTTGACCGTCGAACCCTATAAGCCGCTTTACCGAAATTATGTGCTGTTCATTCTGTTTCTTGGTTATGTGGTGAATGCACTTGATCGCTCTATTCTCAACATTCTTATGCCCGCCATCCAGGAGGAGTTTTCCCTAAGCTACACACAGCTTGGGTTCCTCGGCGGAATCGCATTCGCGCTTTTTTATGCAACCTGCGGCATTCCTATCGCCAGTCTCGCCGACCGCACGAGCCGCAAATGGATATTGAGCGGATCGATTGCATTCTGGAGCATCATGACCGCCTTTTGCGGTCTTGCGCGAAACTTTCCCATGCTGCTTGCAGCGCGCATCGGCACCGCCATCGGCGAAGCCGGCGGATCGCCCCCCTCTCATTCACTCATCTCCGATTATTTCTCATTGAAAAAGCGCGGCACCGCGCTTTCAATTTATGCGCTCGGCGTTCCGATCGGAGGGATGATCGGACTTTACCTCGGCGGCCACGGCAATGACTGGTGGGGGTGGCGCACGACATTTATCGTCGCGGGCCTGCCGGGACTTATCGTCGCCTTTCTCGTTGCCTTCACGGTCAAGGAGCCCAAGCGCGCCGCGCCGACATCGGGAAAAAATTACAACCCGCTTTCTGCGCTCAAACTTGTAACCAAACGTCCGGCTTTCCTCCATATGGGGCTCGCCGCCGCCATGCACGCCCTCGTCTGGTACGGCGCTGGGAATTTCAATTCCGTGTTTCTCGTTCAAACTCACAGCATGACCACGAGCCAGGTCGGCACATGGTTCGCATCCTTCGCGCTTGTCGGCGCCTTCGGGACGTTCTTTGGCGGGTTTTTGTCGGACCGGCTCTCCCAAAAGTATAATGATGAGCGCTTTTATATGCTGGTCCCGGGGGCGTCGGTTCTCATCGGCGTGCCATTCCAGTTCCTGAGCTACCTTCACCCCGACCCGAATTTCGTCATGGCCGGTTTCGCCATCAACGCATTCTTCGCCTCCGTTTTCTTCGGGCCCTCCTTTGCTATGGCGCAAGCCTTGGTGCCGGCCAGCAACCGGGCCCTCGCCGCCTCGCTTCTTCTGTTTATTCAGACGATGATCGGATTGGGGATCGGGCCCCTCATCGCCGGCATAATATCGGACGCGCTTGTCCCCGCCTTTCAGGAAAACGCACTGCGCTATGCGCTGGTGGCGGTCGCCCTGTTCAACATCTGGTCCGGCGTTCATTACTATCTCGCCTCCCGCACCGTGCGGGAGGATATCGAATCCGCTAAAGCAGAGTCATGATGGAGTTAAAATCATGACGTCGGATCGGCTGCGCGTACTTCTGACGCGCCGGTGGCCTGAAGCTGCGGAAAGCTATCTCGCCGAACGCTATGACGTGACGTTTAATCCCGAAGACACGCTCATGTCAGCGGATGCGCTGGCGCAGGCGTTCGACGCCTATGACGTCATTTGCCCAACAGTCTCCGACAATATCGACACAAGCGTCATCGGCTCATCGCCCAGGCGCACACGCCTTCTCGCCAATTTCGGCGTCGGTTTCGACCATATCCATATCGACGCATGCAAGAAGGCGAAGATCGCAGTGACGAACACGCCGGGCGTTCTGACCGACGCCACCGCCGATCTCGCCATGACGCTGATACTTATGACGGCGCGGCGCGCCGGCGAAGGCGAGCGGGAGCTGCGTGACGGACGCTGGACCGGCTGGCGCCCGACCCATCTGATAGGACGGGAGCTGTCCGGCAAGGCGCTGGGGCTTGTCGGTTTCGGCCGCATCGCGCAAGCCACAGCCCATCGCGCCCATCATGGCTTCGGCATGAAGATTCTTTATTATTCCCGCAGCGCCACTACGGCCGAGACTGAAAAGAATTTGAGCGCCAAACGCATGGAGACGCTGGAAGAGCTTTTGCGCCAGAGCGATGTAATCTCACTGCATGTTCCCGGCGGCGCGGAAACGAAGAATATGATCGGCGCAAAAGAAATCGCCTTCATGAACCCGGGCGCCATCCTCATCAACACGGCGCGCGGCGGCGTCATCGATCACGACGCACTGGCGGCGGCGTTGAAATCGGGCGCGCTCGCCGCGGCGGGGCTCGATGTCTATCCTGCGGAACCGGCGGTTCCGCCATCGTTGCTCGCGCTTGATAATGCAGTGCTCTTGCCCCATCTCGGTAGCGCCACAGTGGAAACCCGCGAAGCCATGGGGCTTCGAGCGGCGGCGAATGTGGACGCCTTTGCATCCGGGTCTCCGCTTCCCGATCGCATCGCCTGACAATGACAGGCGCCGCTACCAGGATTGATGCGCTGATCGCCCGGGAGCGCCTTCCCGCTTCATACAAAAAAATTGTGGAACAGCGCTGGCGTCCGCTCGCTGCGCAGATTGCGAACTGGCGCGCGCAACAGGAAAGCCCCATTGTTGTGGGCGTCAACGGCGCCCAGGGCAGCGGCAAGTCAACCCTTTGCACCTTTCTGGCTGATGCGTTGCTGCCTGAAGAAAATCTTAAAACGGCTGTTTTGTCGCTTGATGATTTCTATCTTCAAAAACACGCACGGTTAAAGCTTGCTGAGGACGTGCATCCCCTATTGGCGACGCGCGGCGTCCCCGGAACACATGATGCGGTGAGCATGGCGGCGGCTATTGATGACTTGCGAGCAGGAGAAAGCGTCACAACTCCGGTCTTTGACAAGGGAAGCGACGATCGCAGCGCGCAAACCCGAAAGATTACAGACCCGGTCGATGTCATTCTGGTTGAAGGCTGGTGCGTGGGCGCAGCCGCACAGGATGATGCGGCGCTGGAAAACCCGATCAATGCTTTGGAGCGCAACGAAGACCCGGACGGCGTCTGGCGGCGTTACGTAAACAAACGTCTCAAGACGGATTACAAGGATCTGTTTTCCCGACTTGATCGTCTAATCATGCTGCGCGTCCACAGCATGGAAAGCGTCTTCGAAAACCGGCTGCGCCAGGAACGAAAACTGCGCGCCGCGCGCCCTGACGCCAGGAACATCATGAGTGACGAAGAAGTCGCCCGTTTCATTCAGCATTACGAACGCATCACGCGCCACTGCCTCGACAGGTTGCCGGCCAGCGCCGATATTGTCATCGATCTTGCCGAACTGCCTCAGACGCCCTGAAGCATTGCGCAAAAGCTAGCCGTTGTCTCTCAGTTGAACCCGTAAGAGAAACAGCGCCCCCAAAGCGGCGGTTGCGCCAATCGCTATCAAAACGGCGCTGGCTTTCATGCCTGCATCAAGAAGCACCCCGCCGAGCACCGGCCCGACAACGCCGCCGCCCCGCCCTATAGCGACAGCGAGCGCACACCCGGTGACGCGTAATCGCGCCGGAAATGCGCGCGCGAGAAAAGCATACAGCCCGACGATGCCGCCCATCATGAAAACGCCAAGAGCGAAGGCGAGAATGCGCAAAATGGCGAGGTCGCCCGTATTCATCGCAAACACCGCCATCAAAATGGACGTCCCCACCATGGACGCCACCGCCAGCCGTTTGAGCCCGAGATAGGCGGACGCCAGTCCCACCAGAACGCCGCCAACAACACCGCCCATCGACGTGATCGCCGATGTGGCGATGGCGGCCGATTGCGTATAGCCCGCATCGGTGAGAATTTTCGGCGTCCAGCCGCTAAAGAAATAAAACGCCATGATGTGCAGGAAATAGGCGCTGATAAGCAGCACGGTCAGCATGCGCAAGCCGGGGCCCAGCAGCTCGCGCGGGTCGGCGCTTTCCTTTTTCAGTTCTGGGCTCCGCGCCTCGTCCACAGGCGGATGACCGAGACGTTTCAAGATGATGTTGATTTTTTGAAGCGCGCCCGGCCCGCCGCGAGACGCGAGATATTCCGGCGACTCCGGCAGCGCAAACCAGACCAGAGGAATGAAAGCGGCGGTCGCAAGCCCGCCCGCAGTAAAGATCGCGCGCCAGCCCGCCGCTTCCACGATATCGGCAGCGACAAAGCCGCCAACAAGACCACCCAACGGAAAACCGATGGTCATGGCGCTGACGGCGAGATCGCGGCGGCGGTTGTTGGAAAACTCCGCCGCCACGGCTGTGATTGACGGTATCATCAAACCAACGCCAAGACCGGTCAAAAGCCGGCAAGCCGTCAGCATCGCAAGTGAGTCGACCCATGCGGTGAGCAACATTCCAATCGTCATGATGACAAGACTGACGAGCACGGTCGGCCGGCGGCCGATCCGGTCCGCCATTGGCGCCAGAAACACCGACGCTCCGGCGCCGATGACATTTGCAGCGATGACCGCGCCCAAAGCCGCCCGGCTGATTGACCAGTCTTCGGAGATTCCCGGCGCCGCAAAGGTAATCGCGAGCACATCAAACCCATCCAGCGCATTGAGCAGCACCAGGAGGATAATAATGAAGACCTGCATCGCGCCCATCGGCGCATCATTGAGAACTTTGGAAACCGAGCCTGTTGAGTGTTCGGGAGTCGCCATGCCGCATCCAGTAAATCTGCGCGCAAAGCGCTTAAAGAAAATGAAAGCCTAGTCTGCGCCGCAGCAGCGCGGCAAGCAAGAATGACTGTGTGTGCATCTGCGAAGCGAGGCCACAAAAAAACGCCGGCGTTTTCGCCGGCGTTTTCTACATTCTGAGTGTCGCAGCGTTTAAAGCTTGCCGCGCCAGCCATCCACATCGGCGTAGCTGGTGCGCGCAACTTCCGAATAAGGAACCGGGCTGACAACCGCCTTGATCGATGTTTGCGAATGCGGTTCGACCGTCGGCTTGGTCGTGCCGCCATTTTCCTCGCCCCATACGAAACGAACTTCGGTGCCCGGCGTCGCATATTTCGGATCGAGAATCGCAAGCGTCAGCATTTTGCGCTCATTGGAAGAGTAGCCGACCCAGGTCGACACGCCCGCCACATCGTCGCCGACCATAACGCGGTCAAACGGATGCATGGAGTAAACCGCAGAGGGGAACTCCATGAATTTCGCGCGCTCGCCTTTTTGCAATTGCGAGCCGATGCACTGAAGCACTTCGTCGCTATCGAGCGCCAGCGTCACTTTAATGCGGTGATCATCGTTCTGCTTCTTCTCGAGCGCTTCGCGGCCGATAAAGTCGTGATCAAACTTGACGAAGCCGCCATAGGAAAGATCCCAAGGCGTAAAGTAATAATCTTCGATCTTGTCAGAGACAAAGCTGCCGCCAATGGAGGCGTTCGCTTCATAGCTCGTACCCGGCAACCACTGGCGATAGTCTTTCAGGCTGTCGCCGGAATAGACAGCCGGCAGCGGCGACGGCACCCAGCCAGATTCCAAGGTGTTGGAAGAATATGCGCGACCGCCCACAAGCTTGAGACCGAATTCTTCGCCCGCTTTGATCAGCGCCTGACGCACGGCTTCGCCATCATCCCACGGACCATAAAGTTCAAAGCCCGGCTGACCGGCCATACCGTGACGCAGCGCGCCGACATCTTTGCCCGCAATCTTCAGCGTCGTCATGTTGAAGAATTTCAGTTCCGGCGGCTTCTGGCCGAGCGCTTTTTCCATGGTAGCCATGGCGTTCGGGCCCTGCACCTGGAAGCGGTAGGCTTTGCGGCGGGACTGATCTTTGCGCATCGCGGTGCGCTCATCAAGATCGACCTTTACGTCCCACTTGCCGGTTTCGGCGTGGAACATGATCCAGTTCAGGGTCGGGATACGGCCCACAAGATTGAACTTGTTTTCTGCAAGATAAAAAAGAATGACGTCGCCAATCACGTAGCCGTCTGGCGTCACCGGAACAAATTGCTTCGCTTTGTTGACGGTGAAGTTCTTGAACGTGTTGATGCCAAGGTAGTTCAGGAAATCAAAAGCGCCCGGCCCTTCCACAGCGAGATCAGCCATGTGATAGGACTGATTGAAGAGAACGCATGTCTCCTGCCAACCGCGCTGTTCATCGCGCCAGTTAGTGTATTCCGGCGGAACGCCAGGATAAACATTTGGACCGGCCTGCGAATTGCGGAGCATGGTGACCGGCCCACCTGCCGCTTTCATGGCTTCTTCAAGGTTTTTCGACGTCATCGAGTACTGCTCCCTTAAGTTTTGACTACTGTCAGTTTGACCCGTGCTATAGGCTATGAAATCCGGAAATACTTTCCGGGGCGCGCTTCCATAAGCAATGAAAAGCGAAAACTGTTATCGGTGCTAACATGTTGATTTGCAGCGCTTGCTGGCTCTTCGCACTCGCAGCGTATGAGACAAAACTTTTGCGTTGAACGCCTGCATGCTCAGACATAACCGAACTCTTTTTTTAATGCGTCCTTGACCTGCGCCAAACGCGTTCTGCTGTCGTCATTTTCCGGCGAGAACAACACCATGCGCTGACCGAGAACGCCTTCAATGGCGTAAGAAGTGTGGTGAAAATCAATCCGGCCAAGACCTTCATATTTCACTGAGTGCGACGCTTCAAAGCTGTCCGTGATTTCAGTGCCCTGCCAGTATTGATCGAAGGCCGGACATTGCGCACGCATCTCAGCAATCAGCTTGTCGAAATAGGTGGGATCTTTTGAGCGGCTGTAATCCCAGCGCAGTTTCGCCGTCAGCCGTTTCACCATCTTTTTGAATTCGTCTTCGTCTTCCTGATAACGCTCCGAGAGCAGGAGAACGCGCAGCATGTTGCGGTCATCGGCTGGCACGGCGCCGTAGTCACGCAGGATATGGGCGTAGAGATTGTTCCATCCGATGACGGACCAGTTTTCATTGATCACGATCGCCGGCACGCCCACTGTGTCGAGTGCGAGCCGGACGCCGGAACTGAGAGTCTCATGAACATCGGGCGCGAGCGGCGGCGGGCGCCCCTGCGCCATATGGAACAGAAAAGCCCGTTCCTTCTCATCCAGCCGCAAGACGACGCTCAGATTGTCGAGCACTTCAGCGGAAGGCCGGATATCACGGCCCTGTTCGAACCATGTGTACCAAGTGAGACTAATGCCAGCGAGTGTCGCCACCTCTTCGCGCCGCAACCCAGGCGTGCGCCGCCGGCCGGTGGCCGCAATGCCAAAATCCGCCGGGTTGAGGCGGTTTCGGGCGCTTCTCAGAAAGCGGGCTAATTCAGAGCGGTTTTGCTGCATATATTATCGTATTACCGGTAATAGTACTCCTCGACCAGATGAATTGAGATTCATATTGCGACCAAGGGCGAAATCGACGCCGAAAAGAAGGGAAAATCCATGAGCGGAAAAGTCATCATCACCTGCGCGCTGACGGGCTCGTCGCCCTTGCCCGACCACCCGAATTTCCCGGTGAAGCCGCGCGAGATTGCGGACGCCGGGCTCGCCGCAGCGGAAGCCGGGGCCTCAATCCTCCATATCCATGTACGCAATCCGGAAACCGGCGGCATTTCGACCGAGCTTGAACATTATCAAGAGGTCGCATCGCTCATCCGCGAGAAGAACAATGAGGTGATTTTCAACATCACCACGGGGCCCGGCTGCACCTGGATGCAGAGCGACGAAGACCCGAAAATGCCGGCGCCGGCGGAAAAAGGAACACTGATGTTCACCGCCGAAAAGCGGCTTGAACATATTCTCGATCTGAAGCCCGACATGTGCACGCTCGATATTTGCACCATGCAGCTCTGGGGCGGCGTCGCCATCAATCTCGATCCCATGATCACCCGCATGGGGCACATGATTCAGGACGCCGGCGTTCTTCCTGAAATCGAATGCTTTGAAGCAGGCGATTTCGTTTTCGCCGATGACCTCATGGAAAAAGGCGCGATCCCGAAAAATTCTCCCTTCTCTTTCGTGCTCGGCACGAAATACGGCCTCCCGGCGACGACAGAAGCGATGACATATTCGAAAAACCAGATCCCGCGCGGCGCGGTGTGGACCGGCTTCGGCGTCAGCCGCCACTCATTCCCCATGGCGGCGCAGGCGGTTCTCCTGGGCGGCAATATGCGAGTCGGTTTCGAAGACACGATTTATCTGCGCCGCGGCCGCAAGGCGGATTCCAACGCGGATCTGGTTCACTGGGGCGCAGAGTTGATCGAGCGTCTTGGCCGCGACGTCGCGAGCGCCGGCGAAGCCCGGAACATGCTTGGCCTCGCAGAATAAGAATAAAAGGAGACAGATGTGACGGACGTAAAAGGCAAAGTCGCTTTCATCACCGGCGGCGGGTCGGGAGTGGGCCTCGGTCAGGCGGAAGTCTTCGGCAAGGCCGGATGCAAGATCGCAATCGCAGACATTCGCGAAGATCATTTGAAAAGCGCCGTTGAAGCGCTCGCGAAAATGGGCGTCGACGCGATGCCCGTCCATCTCGATATCACTGATCCGGAAGCCTATGGGCGCGCGGCGGATGACGTTGAAGCCAAGCTCGGCCCGGTACAGCTGCTTTTCAATACAGCCGGGGTTTCGATCTTCGGACCGTTGCAACAGGCGACGCTTGATGACTGGAAGTGGCAGCTCGACGTCAACCTGATGGGCGTCATCAACGGCGTGCAGACTTTCCTGCCGCGCATGCTGGAGCGCGGCGATGATTGCCACATCACCAACACCGCATCCATGTCGGCTTTCGTCGCCCTGCCCGGCACCGGCATTTACTGTACGGCGAAGATGGCGATCCGGGGTTATTCGGAATGCCTTTCCATGGACCTGAAAGACACAAACATCAAAGTCTCAATGTTGTGTCCCGGCGCGGTCGACACCAACATTCACGAAGCTGTGCTGACGCGGCCGGCCCATTTGCAAAACACCGGCTATTACGGCGCTGACCCCAATGTGATGGCGCATCTCAAAAAAGTCATCGAAGTCGGCATGAAGCCGGCGCGGCTTGCGGAATATGTCCTCAAAGGCGTTGAGAAGAACGATCTTTACATTCTTCCCTATCCGGAATTCCGGCAAACGCTGGAGGAGATTCACGCCCGCGTCATGGCGGCGCTTGCCAAACCCGAGGATGACCCGGAATATGAAAAGCGCATCGCCCATGGCGTGCCAGGCGGCGAGAAGAAGTAGTCAACAGAGGAGACGCCAGATGAGCAGTGTAGCCGACACTTCAAAGACAGCGGCGGAGGCCGGCGAGTTCAAGATCGTCAACGTCCCCGAACCGTTTAAAGATGTCATCAAGCGTTGCGGGATCGAAGGAACCTATGTGGGATCTTCCCTGGAAGAAAGCCCATGGGTTCCCTTCGGCGAGAATGCAGCGATCCGCTATCTCGCATTCGACGTGCGCAACAACTGGGTTGGCAACATTCTCTGGGTGAAGTCTCCCGGCGTTGTATCCACTCACAAACATCGCGGGCAGGTCTTAATGGTATGCCTCGAAGGCTCGTTCCGCTATCTTGAATATGACTGGGTCGCAAAGCCCGGCGCCTTCATTCATGAAATGCCCGGCGAAGCCCACACGCTCGTTACAGACGATCCGAACGGCGTGAAGCTCTTCGGCTGGATGCAGGGCGCAAATGAGTTTTACGACGAACATGGCACACTTCTCGACACAGTCGATGTGTGGTGGTTTCTCGATCACTATGAAAGCTATTGCGAAGAGCAAGGCATCCCCATTAACAAGCAGCTTTATATTTAAGCGGAAAGGAGCTGGATCATGGCGAATATCGGCGGCCTTTCGAAAACCGCAGACAATTACAAAATCATTGAGGTGCCCGAGAACCATAAAAAAGTTCTTGACCGGCACTTGGTTCCCGGCGGCTTTGTGGGACATGAAGAAGTCGACAGCCCATGGGTGCCTTTTGGCGACAACGCCGCCATCCGGCATCTTGCTTTCGACGTGCGCCAGAACTGGTACGGCAATATCCTGTGGATCAAATCGCCGGGCGTTATTGGCACGCACAAACATCGCGGCCAAGTGCTGATGATGTGCCTTGAAGGCAGCGTGCGCTATCTTGAATATGACTGGGTGGCGAAACCGGGCGATTTCATCACCGAAGCGCCGGGACAGGCGCACACCCTCGTCACTGAACACCCAGACGGCGTGAAACTCTTCGGCTGGATGCAGGGCGCGAACGAATTTTATGACGAGAACGGCAATTTTATTGAGACACTCGATGTCTGGTGGTTCATCAACCACTATGAGACCTATTGCCGTGACAACAATCTACCCATCAACAAAGAGCTTTATCGCTAAAACCGTTAGAAACGCCGCCCTTCAAAAGCCGGCGTTTCGCATTTGCCTTAATAGCCGACCGTGAACCGCTCGCCCTGATGTTTCGGCGTCTCAGCTTCATCGATCATCGCCACAGCAAAGTCTTCATAGCTGATGCGGCTGTTTCCTTCCGCATCTTTCAAGACGTCATCCTTGCCAAGGCGGAATTTTCCGGTGCGCTCGCCCGGACCAATAATGATCGAGGGCGACAAAAAGGTCCAATCCGTCGTCCCGGACGCCTTGATCTTGTCCAGCGCCTGACGCGCCGGCTCAGCCTCAACCTTGATTTCTTCAGGAAAACCTGGCGTGTCAATCAAAGCAGGCCCTCCGGGCGCCGCATTAAGCGACGCCGCGCCGCCGACAATGAGCAAGCGTGGCGCGTTTGATGCGCGAAACCCGGCAATCGCCTTGTCAAAATCGAGCCCATTAAAGCGCAAGGAATAAATGACAACGTCATGGCCGCTGAGCATCTTGTCCGCGCGCTCCTCCAATACATCCCCTTTTACGAAAGATAGTTTATTGTTCGCAGGAAGACCGCCTTCCTTACGCGCAATAGCCGTCACCTCATGGCCGCGCGATACCGCTTCCGCGCACAGGCGCCGGCCGACATTTCCCGTAGCGCCCACAATTGCGATTTTCATTCCAGCCTCCTCACCCTTTCTGCTTTTCTATCGTCAAGCATAAGGAATCTAGCCTCCTGCACGCGACCTCATGGGAAACCGTAATGGCGGCGAATGGCAGTGGCCTGTCCTTGCAAGGGCCTAGACGCGGCCATTGAAGGGTGTTCGCGTTCAGTGCCATTCCTATGCGGAATTTGATGCAAAGAGAGCCGGTTTGCCAAGTCAAGCGCCGGTAAACGTCTGGCAAAGCGTCATGGTTCAACTATACTTTCCTGTCGGCGGCGCAGCCGGTCGTACACGGCCCGAGCCATGCGGGGGCGCGAGGCTTGCGGCCGACACGGCTGCCTCGCCGGCGCATAAAAATAACGCGCTGCGCATCAACAGCGCGGACAGAAAGTCAGATCCGGGAAGGGAAACAGGATGGACATCCCAGCAAGCGGCGCCGACGCGCCAAAAGAGGCGCCGGCGGCCCCAATCGTCGACGAAGCTGATTATCCGCCCCCAAAGCACGCCTGGTATTGTGTTTCGATCCTCGCTCTCGCGGTGATGGTGAACTTCCTGGACCGCGGCATCCTCAATCTCCTGATCGAGCCCATCAAAGCTGACCTCGGGCTTTCGGACACTCAGATCAGTCTCATTGTCGGCGCCGCCTTCACGATATTCTATGCGATTTTTGGCTGGCCCGTTGCGGTGATGGTTGACCGCTTCAGCCGCAAGCATCTGATGGCGACAGGCATCGCCATCTTCGGTCTCATGACAATGATGTCGGGCCTCGCCTCGAATTTCTGGCATCTGTTCCTTGCGCGCGTCGGCATCGGCGTCGGCGAGACCACCAGCGGCCCCTCCGCCTATTCGCTTCTGTCGGACTACTTTCCGCCGCACAAATTGCCTCGCGCCATCGCCGTCATGAATCTCGGCTTCGTCGCCGGCGTCGGGTTTTCCATGATCATCGGCGGCGTCATCATCAGTTTTGTCGGCGCGAGCGGAGGTTACGATCTGCCTTTCGGCATACATCTTCGCAGCTGGCAAGTCGTGCTGATTATGGTCGGCTTGCCCGGTCTTCTTGTGTCCGCGCTGATGCTGACAGTGAAAGAACCCAAACGCCGCGGGGTCGTGGAGAAGCAATCGCGCCCAATTGGCGAGGTCTTCGCTTTCGTCGGCTATCACTGGAAAGTCTATATACCGCTATTCGCCGGGCTGGCGTTACGCTCTGTCCAGATGTTCGGCCTGCAAACATGGGGCGCGCCTTTCTATGCCCGCACCTATGGCTGGTCAGGCGTTCAATATGCGTATGTGGCCGGGTTCAGCCTGATGATCGCCATGCCCATCGGCCTTTTCGTTGGCAGCTGGCTCGCAGAGCGCTGGTGGAAGAAGAAAATATATGATGCGAATATTCGCGTTACGGTGATCTCAACGGCCGTCGCCGTTCCGCTGGCGATCATGCAGCCGATCATGCCGAGCCCGTGGCTCGCCGCCTTTGTCGGATTTTTCGCGGCGCTTTGGGGCGGCATGGCGGCGCCCGTAGAAAACGCCGCGCTCCAGAGTGTTACGCCAAACCATCTTCGCGGTCAGGTGACCTTCATGTTCCTGTTCATCATGAACGTCATTGGCATGATGATGGGGCCGCTGATTGTGTCGACATTTACAGATGTCGTTTTCTCCGAAGAAAATATCCGCTACTCCCTCTTCTTGACCGCACTCCTGATGGGGCCGCCCGCGGTTTTCATCTTCTGGGCGGGCATGAAACCCTATGGCCGCGCGATGGCGTCAGGCGGAGTGTTGCAGCCGCCGCCGGCCGCCGCCAAATAGAATTCTATGTCCGCATTCTTCTCACGCACGCTGCGCATCGAATGGGGCTGGTGCGACCCGGCGGGAATCGTCTTTGCGCCGCGCTTTATCGACATGCTGAGCGAGAACACTGTTCAGATGTTCGAATTTGCAGGCCTGCCGAAAAAGCGCGATATGCGCAAAGAAATGAACATCGCCGGTTATCCGCTCGTGGACCTTCAGGCGCAGTTCCTGTTTCCGGCAGCCTATGGCGATGACGTCGTGATCGAAAGCGATGCGCCGGACTTCGGAAAGTCAAGCTTCACGATCCGGCACCGCATCAAGAATGGCGACAAGCTTTGCGTCGAGGGGACTGAAAAACGCGTCTGGACAGTGTTCGACGCCGATTCACCTGGCGGTATTAAAGCAACACCAGTGCCGGAAGATGTGCGCCGGCTGTTCCAGAAATAAAAACCACCGCCAGCGCGTCCAACATTGCCGTACGGCGGTGTTCACTTGGCGTTAAAACGAAGTTCTAGCGTGTTTCGGGAAAACCGCCCAACGCCCGATAGAGACTGATGACGCTTACAGCCTCTTCCAACCGGACAATCACCAACTCCTGCTTCGCCGCATAGTCCGAGCGTTGAGCATCTAGAACAGAAAGATAATTGTCGACGCCGTTGCGAAAACGCGCATCAGCAAGCGTGTATGTCCGCTCGGACGCTGCAGCGAGCTTTTGCGTCGCATCCAGCCGCTCACCGATATTGCGCCGTGTCGCCAGCGCATCCGCAACATCGCGAAACGCCGCCTGAACGGCCTTTTCATAGTCGCTCAAGGCGATATCGCGGTCGATTTTGGCGCCTTTCAGTTGCGCCCGGTTCCGCCCGCCCGTGAAAATCGGCAGCGACACGGATGGCGCAAAAGACCAGACGCCTGTACCGGCTGAAAAAAGATCGGTAAGCTCGGCGCTCGTTGTTCCGGCGCTCGCGGTCAGCTGGATACGAGGGAAGAATGCGGCCCGCGCGGCGCCAATATTGGCGTTGGCTGCGCGCAACCGGCGCTCCGCCGAAAGAACATCAGGACGTTCCAGCAAAATTCCGGAAGACATATCATCAAAGGCGGCGTTCAGTTCAACGTCGTTAAGCTGGCCGCTGAGTTCTGGTAAGTCAGGCTGACCGACAAGAAGCCTCAGCGCGTTTTCGTCCTGCGCCACCTGCGCTTCAAGCGCCGCAGCGTCGGCGCGCGCGCGCTGCACGGATGTATCGGCCCGTTGAACATCAAGATCATTGCCAACGCCGTTGTCCACAAGCTCTTGCGTCAGGGAATACGACGCTTGCTGGCTTTCCACGGTTTCACGCGCAATCGTCAATCGCTCGCGGTCGGCGAGTAATTGCAGATAGGCGCCGGCGACTTCGGCGATCAGCGAAATCTCGGTGGACCGGCGGGCCTCTTCCGTCGCGAAATAAGTCTCCAGCGCTTGCCTGTTGAGGCTTCTCACCCGCCCGAAAAGGTCGAGCTCATAGGCGCTGACGCCCGCTTCTGCGGAATATTGTTCGATTGTAATCGGCTCCGTCCTGGAGCCGCCGCCGGCCGCGCCTGCGGCGCCAATGGAGGCGTTCTCACCGAGGCGCTGACGGAAATATCCTCCCTCAGCGGCGACAGAGGGCAGGCTATCTGCGCGTTGAACGCGATAAAGAGCCCGCGCACGCTCCACATTCAGCATGGCGATACGCAGATCGCGATTATTTTCAAGCGCAGCCTCAATAAGCGCAGTCAGCGTCGGGTCGGCGATGACGCTGCGCCAGTCAGCAAGGCCTGCAGCCTCCTCCATGTTTTCATCAGCACCCGGAAATATTTCCGCCACTGGCGCTTCAGGGCGTTCATATTTCGGCGCCATGGTGAGTGACGTGCAACTGCAAAGAAGCGCTGTCGTCGCCAGCGCTGCAAAACGCTTCAGCTCAATAGGAACCAACATACTCAACCGGCTCCATGCTGCGGCTTCATACCGTCCGTCTCAACCGCTTTCGCTGAACCGAACAGACGGCGGACCAGCACATAAAAGAGCGGCGTAAAGAAAAGCCCCAGAAACGCCGCCGCCAACATCCCGCCGAGCACCGAGGCGCCGATCGCATTGCGGCCCGCCGCGCCAGCGCCGCTCGAAAGCACCAGCGGCGTCACCCCAAGACCAAAGGCGAAAGAGGTCATCAGAATCGGACGCAACCGAACCCGCGCCGACTCGATCGCTGCTTCATAAGCGGATCGGCCCTGTTTTTCCAACAGGCTGGCGAACTCGACAATGAGGATGGCGTTTTTCGCCGAAAGGCCAATGGTCGTCAAAAGACCAACCTGGAAGAAGATATCGTTCGGCAGCCCGCCAAACATTGCCGCCGCCGATGCGCCCATTACGCCAAGCGGCACCACCAGCAGAACAGAGATCGGAATGCTCCAGCTCTCATAAAGAGCGGCAAGGCATAAAAACACAACGAGAATCGACAACGCGTAAAGCGTCGTGGTCTTCGAACCGCTTTCTATCTCTTCCTTTGAAATCCCCGTCCATTCCAAGCCGATCCCCGGCGGCAATTGCTCGGCCAACCGTTCAACCGTCGCCATCGCTTCGCCCGAGCTAACGCCCGGCGCCGCAGAACCAAGGATCTCCACTGAGGATACGCCATTATAGCGCTCAAGTTTTGGCGAACCGCCAATCCATGAAATGTCGGCAAAAGACGAGAAAGGAACCAGATCGCCGCTGGCGTTCGGGATGCGCCATAGCTTCAGATCTTCCGGCGTCCTGCGGTAAGGCCCATCGGCGGCGAGATAAACGCGCTTGACCCGGCCGCGATCGATAAAGTCATTTACATAGACGCCGCCCATAGCGGTTCCGAGCGTGGAATTGACGGCGTCGAGATCGAGCCCCATTGCCTGCGCCCGGCGTTGATCGATTTCAACGTGCAATTGCGGTTCTTCGCTGAGGCCGTTCGGCCGCACCGCCACCAGGGCCGGTTCTTGTGACGCCATGCCGAGAAACTGATTTTGCGCATTGATGAGCGTTTCCCGCCCCACTCCGCTGCGATCCTGGAGATAAAAGTCAAATCCGCCTGACTGACCAAGTCCCGGCACTGAAGGCGGTCCGAAGGCGAATACCTGTGCATCACGGATCTTGGAGAAAGCCGCTTGCGCCCGGCCAACAACTGCACTTTGGCTCTCGCTTTTGCGCTTGCGCTCTTCCCAATCCTTAAGCGGCACAAAACCGATGCCCGTGTTCTGGCCGTTTGCCGCAAAGTTGAAACCGGCGATGGTGAAATAGCCTTTTATGGTGTCCATCTCCTCTTCTTCCTTGCGCAAATGCGCCTTGACCTGATCAAGGACCGCAAGCGTGCGGTCATAAGTGGCGCCCGCAGGAAGCTGAACTTGCAGGATCATCCGCGCCTGATCCTCATTCGGCAAGAAAGAGCCCGGAAGGCGCGCGAACATAAAACCGGTCGCGATAACCATGACGCCAAACACAACGACATAGCGGCCGGAACGGTTGATGACGCCTTTTGCGCCACGCAAATGCTGACGCGCACTCGATGAAAATAGAGCGTTGAAGCCCCGCAAAGGCGCAGACAGCCGATAGGCCAATGACCCCGGCTTCGGGTCTTTCGACGGATCACGCTGCTTCAGGATCGTGGCGCATAACGCGGGGGTTAAAATAACCGCCGTCGCCACTGACAAAGCCATCGCCGTTACGATCGTGATGGAAAACTGGCGGTATATCACACCGGTAGTGCCGCCGAAAAACGCCATGGGAATGAAAACGGCCGAAAGAACAGCGCCAATCCCCATCAGCGCGCCGGTGATTTCCGACATCGCTTTTCTGGTCGCCTCGAGTGGAGGCAGGCCCTCTTCCTCCATGATTCGGTCAACATTTTCGATAACGACAATCGCGTCGTCCACCAGAAGACCGATCGCCAGCACCATCGCCAGCATCGTCAAAGTGTTGATGGAGAAACCGAAAGCGAGCAGCACCGCGAATGTGCCCAATAGAACGACGGGCACCGTAATCATGACGATCGCCGTCGCTCTTATATTTTGCAGGAAAAGAAACATGATCACGGAAACGAAGATCGCCGCTTCAATCAGCGTCTTCACCACTTCCTTGATCGATTCCCGAATGAAGGGGCTTTCATCGACGGGATAAACGATTGACATAGTCGGCGGCAAAAACGCCGACAATTCATTTACCCGAGCCTTGACAGCGTCTGCAGTCCGCAGCGCATTGGCGCCCGGCGCGAGCAAGATCGCCATACCGGAAGCAGGCGTTCCTTTGTATTCCGTAATACGATTATATCTTTCGCTGCCGATTTCGACCCGCGCCACATCGCTAAGCTTGACTTGTGAGCCATCTTCCAGCGTCCGCAACGCGATGCCGCGAAACTCCTCCGGCGTTTGCATCAGCGACTGGATGTTGATCGTCGCATTCAACTGCTGCCCTGGCATGTGCGGCCCGCCCCCAAGCTCACCGCCTGTGACCTGCGTATTCTGGGAACGAATTGCGTTGACCACATCCTGGGTGGACAGTCCGTAATTGGCGAGCTGAAATGGGTCCATCCAGATCCGCATTGCATATTGCGACCCGAAGAGCTGGGTCTGGCCGACGCCGGGAACGCGGCTGATGGGATCCTGCCAGTTTGAGGCAAGATAGTCGGCGATGTCAGCTTCTACGAGCGTTCCCGTATTATCGACTAGCGCAACCGCCATCAAAAATCCGGCGCGCGCCTTGTTGACCGTGACACCCTGACGCTGAACTTCCTGGGGGAGAAGCGGCGTCGCCAGCGCCAGTTTGTTTTGAACCTGGACCTGAGCGATGTCGGGGTCCGTGCCTGACTCGAATGTCAGCGTCATCGACATCGTGCCGTTTGAACTTGAACTGGCGGAAATATAGCGAAGGTTGTCGATGCCCTTCATCTGCTGTTCAATCACCTGTGTGACCGCATCCTCGACCGCCTTCGCTGACGCGCCCTGATAGGTTGCGCTCAGGCTCACGGCAGGCGGCGCAATGTCCGGATATTGCTCAAGCGGCAGATTGAGAAGACTGATGAGACCGGCAAGCATCGCGATAATGGCGATGACGCATGCAAAAATCGGTCTCGATATAAAGAAATTCGCCACGGAAATGTCTCTTGTGAACGCAGAACTAAGGCCGTCTAGAGAAGGCCCGATGAATTGGCGGCGCCGGCGCTTTGCGGCGCGCTTGACCTGTTTTCAACCGGCGTCACTTTTCCGCCGGGGCGGAAGCGCTGAAACCCTTCAATGACAATGCGATCGCCGGGTTTGAGGCCTGAAGCGACGAGCCACTTGTCGCCAATGGCGCGGTCAACGTCGACGCGACGTTCTTCAACCGTTCCGTCACTGGCCACAACATAAGCGATGCCTTCGCCAAGCGCGTTTCGGGTGATCGCCTGCTGCGGGACGAGTATGGCGTCTGTGCGCCTGCCCTCGACAATCTCGGCGCGCACAAACATTCCCGGCAATAAGAGCCCATCGGGGTTGGGGAACACCGCGCGCAAGGTGACGGCGCCTGTCTGGGGTTCGACATTGACTTCTGTAAGCGCGAGTTTACCGGGCTGACTGTAAGCAGCGCCATCCTCCAATGTCAGATTCACACGGAGCTGGTCGCCTTCAACAGTTTCAAGCGCGCCGCTCGCAAGTTTTCGTTTCAAGCGCAACAATTCAGCGCTCGATTGCGCCAGGTCGACATATATAGGGTCGAGGCCATGAATGACCGCCAGCGCTTCCTGCTGGCTTGCGTTGACAAGCGCGCCGCGGGTGACAAGCGTACGGCCGATGCGGCCCTCGATCGGCGCTTTGATCTCTGTGCGTTCAAGGTCAATCTTTGCGCGCTCGAGCGCTGCTCGCGCGAGCGCAACTTCCGCTTTGGCCTGTTTCGCTGTCGCTGACGCGTCATCATAATCCTGTTCGCTGACGCCGCTCATTTTAACGAGCTTTGCAAAACGCGCTTCGCGATTTTTTGCAGCCGCCGCCATGGCAGCCGCCTTGTCGAGCGTTGCAGCGGCGCTGTCGACGGCCGCCTGATAAGGCGCCGGATCAATAAGATAGAGCGGCTGGCCCTCCGTCACCGCGGCGCCCTCTTCAAACTGGCGGTCAAGAATAATGCCGGACACCTGGGGCCGGATTTCCGCCACGCGATAGGCTGCGGTCCGGCCGGGCAAAGTTACAGAAAGCGACGCCGCCTGGGCCGCAACGGTTTGCACGGCGACTTCCGGCGCCGGCGGGGCGCCGCGCACTTCCTCTTTGGCGCCACAAGACGCAAGGGTGACGGCGGCGCAGAGCGCAAGGGTCCGGTTCATGAGTGGTCGCGACGACATAAAATTCGCTTTCAGGCATTGAGGCTTTTCATGCGCCTTCAATCTTTAGGAAATCTGAGGGCTTGATTAGAATGAACGTTTATTCTAAAGGAATAATTACACGGCCAGAGTTAGGATGGCAAGCAAATTGTGCGGCGCATCATAACTAAAATAAAGGTAGTTAATAATGTCCGAGGCCCTGCCGAAAACCACAGACGATCCGCGTGAACGCCTGCTGCGCGCTGCGGAACGGGCCTTTGTAGCCAGCGGTTTTCACGGCGCGCGTATGGCCCAGATCGCCCGCGAAGCAAAAATGAGCCCCGGGCACATCTATCACTATTTCGAGAGCAAGGAGCAGATCATTGCGGAGATCATCCGCGTCCACTTCGAAGACAAGATGATCACCGTGGAGCAATATCGCGAAGCTGGAGACCGGGTTGTCGATTTGATGATCGACAATCTGAAAGACAGTGTCGCCGCGAAAACCGACCCTTTCTGGTCCACGCTGATGCTTGAGATCGCCGCGGAGGCGACGCGAAACCCGGAGATCGCCTCCTCTATCCGCAAAATGGATGCTGATCTGAAAGCACGAGTGGTTAGCTATCTGCAAAACGGCGTTAAAAAGGACGATCTCGAATCGCGTCTCGAAATCTTCGTCGCACTGATGCAGGGCATCGGCATTCGCAATATTCTCAACCCCAATCTCGACAAGGAAGCTGTGACCCACATTCTTCGGGATGTCATCGAGGTCTTATTCCGCCGCGACGCCTGACGCCGTTGGTGTGTGGCGCGGCGACAAATCAGAAATTCGACAACAAAGCAGCGCTCGGCTGATCAAGGGGCTCACCTTTTTCTTGAAGCTCAAGCTCGCGCGCGCGGACGCTGCGTTGCTCTGCTGTCAGGAAAGCGTGGATCGCTTCAACGTCCTCCGGCGACAACAAATCGCCCCAGGCCGGCATGCCATTGTCCACAAGAAGTCCCTCGAGAACGATATCATCGAAGATTTCATGTGTAGACGGCGACATTCGGCGCAGATCCGGTGAGATCGACCGGTGCTGATTGGAATGACAGATCGCGCAATTGCCGTAAAAATGATCTCGTCCCTTTGCGATGAGGTCATCCGATACGTCCGCGAAGAGCCCGTCCGGCGCAGAAGGCGCCGGCTCCAGCGGCGGCAAAATCGGCGGCTTTGACGTTTCAGCGCCGTCCAGTTTGAAAACAAGAATGCGTCCATCATTGCGGCGCTCATAGGCTGCGCCATAGCGCGGCACATAAGGCCATCCGCCGCCGCCCCACCCGGCCATCACGGCGACATACTGCACACCGTCAATCATATAGGTCATGGGCGCCGCCATGATCGTTGTACCGGTATCGATCGACTTCAAAATTTCGCCAGTCGCCGCGTCATAGACATTGAAATGGCCGCCGCCGTCGCCGGCGAAGACGAGACCGGCAACCGTCGACATAACGCCCGAACGGTCCTGCCACCCGGCGTAAGGCGCCGACCAGACGGTCTCACCGGTTATGGGATTGATTGCGCGCAGCTCAGATCTTGCGGGGGCTTCCACTACGCGGTCCCATTCCGGCAGGGCTTTCACCATGTCCTGAACGAAGGGCGGCAGGCTATTGATCACAACCGGAAGGTCGGCGCCAAACATGATTGATGCGTCGCTATTGATCGCGTTTTCTCTGAACGGCTTTTCGCCCGGCGACGTCATCAACAAATTGCCCATGTCGAGAACCGCACCATAATATAATCCCGTCTCAGGATTATACGAAAAAGGGTGCCAGTTGCTGGCGCCCGTGGTCCCGGGAAAAACAATCTTCGGCCCGGTTGAATAGTCGGCGTTTTCCGGCGTCAACAGCGGCCTGCCCGTTTCCAGGTCAACGCCCGACGCCCAGTTCTGAAAGACGAGTGAATGCGCGCGCAGCACTTTACCGTCGCGCCGGTCGATCATGTATAAAAACCCGTTTTTCGGCGCATGCAAAAGAACCGGCGTTTCCGCGCCGTCAATCTCAAGCTTTGTGAGCGTCATGGGCGCCGTTGCAGTGTAATCCCAGCTGTCCCCCGGCGTTTCCTGATAGTGCCATTTCACGCGACCCGTCGCCGGATCGAGCGCGACAATAGACGACAGGTAAAGATTATCGCCGCCTTCCGGAGACCGTTTCGCACGGTGATAGGGCCCGCCATTGCCGGTCCCGATATACACCGTATCGAAGACGGGATCGTAATGGATCGCGTCCCATACCGTGCCGCCAAGACCCACATCCCAGCGGCTGTTGGGGTCCCAGGTGGACAGCGCGTCTTCAAGTTCTGGGTTTTCCTGCGGACCTTCCTTCGGGTCGCGAGGAACAGTGTAAAAGCGCCAACGCTCTTCACCCGTTCTCACATCATATGCCGTTACGAAGCCACGCACATCATACTCTGCGCCGCCATTGCCAATGATGACGACGCCGTCTGCAACTTCCGGCGCGCCAGTGATATTAACGCCGCGACGCGTGCCTGCTGCGGTGTCCGCCTTCCATAGAACGGCGCCAGTCTTGAAATCGAGTGCATAAAGAACGCCGTCGAGAGCGCCGACAAAAACACGACCGTCATCGACGGCGACGCCGCGATTGACCATGTCGCAGCAGACGGTGCGGTTGACCTGCATGTCGACTTCGGGATCAAAGCGCCAGATGAGATCCCCGCTCACCGCATCCAGCGCGACCACGCGTCCGGCGGTGCTGCTCGTCACCATAACGCCGTCAATCACAATCGGCGTCGCCTCCTGTCCGCGGTTCGTGTGAAGCGGATATTCCCAGGCAAGACCCAGAGTCGACACATTGTCTCTGGTGATCCGGTCAAGGCGGGAAAAATAGGAGGCTTCGGCGTCGCCTCCGGACACTGGCCACTCCTCACCAGCGCCAATGACGGCGTCAATGACAGGCGTTACCGGAACATCTTGCGCAGCTGCAGCAATTTCCGACGTTGAAGCGTCAGGCGCGGCGGCATCGTAGCCCTTATCGGAGTCGCTTCGACTGCAGGCGCTCAGAGCAACCGCAGCCGCACAAAATAAAGGCAGTAGCTTTTTCATCGGTCATCCCACGGGCTGGGCATTCTGTAGGGCACCGTTATAAAATTCGCTTCGATCTGACGAATGGCGCCATCCTCAATCTTGAAGAGTTCGAGCAGATAAAAGCTGTGCGGGCGGCGGAACGGCGATGTGAGCTTGGTGCCGTCCGTCAATTCATAGTCTCCCAGCCTACCCGCGTGATCAATAAAGCCGCCAGCAAGCACAAGCCCGCGCTCTTCATCGATCAACGGAAATCTGCGCGCCCTTAAAGCGTCGTCATACAAATACTGGCCCAGCCTGAATTGCTCCTCACAGCCCAGCGCCGCGATGGGGTAATTCACCGCTTTAGCGAATTCCGGATTGTTCGTGCTCTGCACGCCATTCTCAACGCGATTGCAGTCTGGGTGGAACTTCGTAAACAGCTCCCCGTCATTAAGCTGCAAGGTGTCGAAATAGCCATCGGCGATGCTGATCATCCGTTCGCGTTTGACGCGGCGCTCGGGCGGAACGATTTCATTAAGCGCGGGCTTATCCCAGAATCGCTTGCCTGAGAAAATATCGAGGCCGCTGAATGAGAGACGAACAATGAGCGACTCGACTTCGGAAATACGTCCATCGCGATCAACTTTTAGGCGAAAGGCGAATGCAGAGGTTTCATTTGTTTCCTCGACAGCGCCGAAATAGCCGACCTGGCCGGTTTTCACGTCGGCAAAACGCAGTTGGTAATCGCCGAGCCCGGTGATGGTGCCCCAAAGACCATCGCCAACCTCAAGCGCAACATTGTCTTCAGTGTTAAAAACAACATCAGCCCAGGTAACGGCGCCTGGATCGCGGCGCACGAGCGCGTCCAGATAGACGTCAAGTGCGCCATAAAGACTTTCGCGGGTGTGCGGCGAAGGCGCAGCATTTTCGATCTTATTGTTCATGAAGATTTCCGCTTATTGTGCAGAGCGGCGAAAAGGGCGCGCCCCTACGGTCCCGGCCTCGCTCTCAAAGGCCAACTTGTTCACAAATTCCGCCTCCCCAAGGCGCCGTTTTCGCTATGCTGGATTAAGATACCCTATCGCAAGTTTGGCCGCAATTTGACGAAGCCTTTCTGGGAGAAGTGGAATGCCGCGATCAAAGGAAGAACAGCAAAATCTCGACTTTGTCCTGGCCATGTATCGCGATGTCCTGATCGCCATGAACCCGGACGCAGTCGACCGTTACATCGCGCCTGACTATGTGCAGCACTCTTCGCTTGCGCCGCCCGGCGTCGATGCGCTGAAAGATTTCCTCGTCAAGATCCGCACAGAATCGCCCGACGCTGAACAGACGGTAAAACGCGCCTATGCTGACGGCGATCATGTCATCACCCATGTCCATGTGCAGCGCTGGCCCGGCGATCCGGGCCTAGCCGTCGTCGATATTTTCCGCCTCGACGGCGGTATGATTGTTGAGCACTGGGACGTCATTCAGGAAATCCCCGAAAATCCGGTCAATCCGGTTCCGATGGTCTAGCCATGACAAAGAACAGATTTTCCGGAAAGCATGTTTTCATTTTTGGCGGCAATAGCGGCATCGGCCTCTCCGCCGCTGAGGAGTTTGCGGCCGAAGGCGCAACGCTCTCCCTTACGGGCCGCAGTCAGAAAACGCTGGATGAAGCCGCCGAAAAAACCGGCGCGCTCACCCTGCAAAGCGACATGGCCGATCCGGCGGCAAGCGTCGCGGCAATCAAGGCCGCCGTTGAAAAGAACGGTCCCATCGACATTCTTTTTATCAACGCTGGCGTTGGCGGCTTCGCCCATGTGGGCGACGTCACCGAAAGTTTCTGGAATGATGTCAACAATGTGAACCTTAAAGGCGCGTTTTTTGCGGCGCAGGCGGCGCTGCCGCATTTGCGCGATGGCGGGGCTATTGTCTTCACAGGCTCGATCGGCTCGGTGCTCGGCATTCCCGGCAATGTGGCTTACGCCGCCGCAAAAGCGGGCATGCGCGCTGTCGCGCGGATCTACGCCGCCGAGCTTGCGGCGAGAAAAATCCGCGTCAATGTCGTGAGCCCTGGCCCGACGGAAACTCCGCTTTTTTATCGCAACCCCGGCATGACCGAAGAAGCGATCGAAGGTATGCGTGCGCATATGCGTGAGGCGGTGCCTTTGAAACGCATCGGCGAGCCGCGAGAAGTCGCCCGCGCCGTGCTGTTCTTGGCCTCGGATGATGCAAGCTACATCACCGGCGTCGACCTCTTCGTGGACGGCGGGACCGTCGAGCTTTAATTGGCCACGTGCGGCGGCCGGCCATCAAGTAGGATCGTCTTCGTTTCCAGATAAGCGGCGAGTCCTTCCGCGCCGCCTTCCCGTCCAATCCCCGATTGTTTAAAGCCGCCAAAGGGAAGCGCAAAATCAGCGCGCATGCCGTTTTGCGCGACACCGCCAGAACGCATCCGCCGCGCAATCCTGTACGCCGCTTCATGGTCATGCGTCAGCACTGACCCGTTAAGCCCGTAATTCGATTCATTGGCGATACGGATGGCGTCCTCTTCATCGTCACAGGGGATCAGACTCAAGACGGGCCCGAAGATTTCTTCCTGCGCAATGACCGAAGCGTTGTCGACATTGGCGAACAAAGTCGGCTCAATGAAATAACCGCGGTTCAAATGGCTGGGGCGCTGGCCGCCGGTAATAAGATCGGCGGTTTCCTTGCCTTTTTCGATATAGCCTTCCACCCGATCACGCTGGCGCGCCATGGCGAGGGGGCCAAGCTGTGTATCGGGCGCATCGCTGTATCCGATTTTTACTTTTTTCATTTCACCGGCGATCGCGTCCGCCAATTCGTCATGACGTCGGCGTGGAACGATCGCCCGGCTCAACATGGCGCAAACCTGTCCGCTGAAAATAGTAATCGTCGAGGTCAGCAGCTTCGCGGCCTCTTCCGTGCTGAAATCATCGCGCACAATCGCAGCGGATTTGCCGCCAAGCTCCAACGTGCATCGCGCAATACGTTCGCCGCAGACGCTGGCGATGCGTTTGCCGGCGACGGTTGAGCCTGTAAAACTCACCTTGTCGACGCCGTGATTGCAGACAAGATGATCGGAAGCGGCGCGATCGCCGCAAACAAGATTGACGACGCCCGGCGGCAGACCAATGTCTTCCGCGGCCTCAGCGATGATGTAGGCTTCCAGAGGCGTTTCCGGCGACGGTTTCATGATCACCGTGCAGCCGGATGCGAGCGCGGCGACAACCTTGTTCAGCATGATCGTATAAGGCGCATTCCATGGCGCGATCGCCGCCACGACGCCAACCGGCTCGCGCACAACAATAGCGGTGTCGGCGACTGTCGTCTCGGCAGGCTTTTCAAACTCATAACTTTCGGTCACAGCCGCCATGTGCTGAACCGATGCGGCGCCGCCCGCCACGATAAGGGGCGCAGCGGGGCTTAACATACCAACCTGCGCTGTCCACGCTTTTGCAATCTCATCTTCACGCTTTTTCAAGGCGTCAGCGAGACGGTAAAGAACCTTCGCCCGTTCCGCTGGCGGCGTCGCCGCCCACGACCCTTCGTCAAACGCGTTGCGCGCAGCTTCAACCGCGCGGTCCATATCAGCTTCCACCGCCGCAGCAACGCGCCCCGCCGGTTGCTCCGTATTGGGATTGACAAGGGTGAAGGTTTTATCCGTAGAGGGAGAAACCCAGGCGCCGCCAATGAAAACTTTATCCGGATGACGGATCGACACGCCTTCCGGTAAAAGCATTTGAGACATGAAGACCTCCCTGAAATTTCGCTCAAAACAGCCTTGAGGCGCCGCTCTTTTTATACGGCCGGTTTTTCCGGGCGCGCAGGGTTTTGACCATGCGGTTTGCGCGCACCTTGAAATAAGATACTAACGATCGTTACAAATATGGACGCCGTCGTCAATCAACGAAGAAGCCGTAAGTGAATAAAACCCTTCCTCCGTCAAAACGCAAAACCGCCAAGGCCGATCCGCTTGACGTCCTTCACCGTCTGTTGAAGCTCGGCAACCGGCTGGGCGCGCCATTCTCCGAGCATCTGGAGAAACGCTATCACGTCACCATGAATGAGTTCCGGGTGATCATGCTGATCGGCCGTCTCGGAACCGCCGCCTCACATGAACTGGCGGAGATTTCCGGCGTCACCACCATGAGCGTCAGCCGCGCCGTGACATCACTGGAACGAAAGGGATGGGTTGTCGCGAAGACCGATCCTGACAACCGGCGGCGAAAGATCCTGCGTCTGACCAAAGAGGGCGAACGGCTTTACAAGAAAATGCTGCCCACCGCCGATAAGGTGGCCAAATATCTGTTCGAGTCCTTGAAGCCCGCAGACATGCTCGCTTTCGATCGCTCTGTCGCTATTTTGATCGAAAGCCTTGACGCCCGTGACGACGAAGGGCGCTCCATCTTTATCGAAAAGACGAAGCCGGAAAGCTAAGGCTTACTCTTGCGCGGGCTCGTTATTGCGCGTCAGATATTCTGCAATCAACTCCAGCTCTTTATCGCTCACTTCAACACGCGTCAGCGCCGGCATCGTATTAAGGCCATTGCGCACAACCGTTTTCACATAATCCTGCGTCAGGTCGGTGCGATTGGCGAGCAGCGCGTCTTCCGGCCCTAACCGGCGAGATAACGTGATCGTGCCCGGGCCAAGCTGAACATGACAATATTGACACCGCGCAAGAAAGACCGCTTCCGGATCTCCAGCGGCGGCGTGGGCGAAAACGCCTTTCGCCTGCTTTGCCGCCGCGCCTTGCGATGACACCTTGGTTAGTTCTGCGCCATGCGCCGCAACCTCTTCTTCAGCAACGGCGCCCAATTCCGGCGCGGCGTGCGCCTCCGGTGTCGGCGCTTCCTGCTGCGCTTCTGCGGCATCGGAAACGGGCGCCGGATCTTCCTTTTTGCCGCACGCGGCGACCGCCAGCATGGCAAGACCTAAACAGGGAATGAAAGCGTTTCGGGTCATCCCTTCCTCCCATCACGCAGACGCGCCGGCCAAATCCCGTTTCTGCCTGGCGCCAAAATCCCGTTGGGATCAAGCGCATCCTTGACCGTTTCATTGAGGCGCATGAGAGCGTGATTGTTATAATCGTAAGTGTCTGCGACCGAATCCATAAAATCCACATGGGTGCGGTACTCGCCATAGCCCTCTTCGCGCGCATCGCCGATCATCTGTGTGAAGAGCGTGCGCGCACGCGACACCATATCGGCGTCATCGCGATTATAGAGGATCATATTCACATTCGCGATGTGACGGTGCCCTACGGTGAAACTTGAATAATAGTCGAGCCCTGCATCCTCAAACCGGCGCTTGCGCCGGAGGAACGCTTCATAGGCTAACTCACCCGACGGCGGCAGAACCGGCGAAAAGCCGATATGACCGCCGCGTCCACCCATCCAGTTGACGACATTCAGCGGCAACACCATGGGCACGCCGACAGAAATGCTGAACGGCTCGCGCGGCTCTCCCTTGCGCCAATGGCGCCATTCCAGCTTCTTTCCGAGCCGCGGCTCGAAGGCGTCGCTGACGATCTTCTGTTTCGCCTCAACAAGACTTCCCTCGCCAAATAACGACAGGTGGAACGTCCACCAGCCGACATTGTAGGTCTCTTGTATTTTTTCCGCGACGTCATCGGGCAGCGGCCCCTCGCCTTCATACCAGTCCGCGCGCGTCGTAAACGCCGACGCGTCGTGCAGGTAATTCCCGAAAACGACATTGTGTTCAATTATGCCGCGAAGCCTTAAATCCGCGAGGATATCCATCGCCCATTTGATGTCTTCCATCGCCGGCAGATTGACCTGCGTGTGGGCGGTCATCTCCGGCTCCGGCATCATCCAGACATTGGCTTTTGTCACGACGCCGAAATTCGACTGCACGAACATCTGATCCCAGCTTGGTCCGAAACTATAAGGATAATGCGCCCAGGATTTATTGCCTTCCATCGCGCCCATTCCGGTGCGAACGATCTCGCCCGACGGTGTGACCACTTCAAGCCCGCAAAGCTTGGTCGTGTTATCGCCATAAGGCGTATAACCAATGCCGCGCTCAAGCGCGTTGCCGATCACCGATCCCCAGCCATTCGCCGGCACAGACATCCACAAAGGAATATTGTTATTCGTCAAATGCTCATGAAATTGATAAAATCCGACGCCGGGTTCGAGCGTCGCATAGGCGAACCGCTCGTCTACGTCGAGAATCTGGTTCATGCGCGTCATGTCGAGAACGGCGCTTCCCGCAAGCACCGGCGACGCGGCGCCATAGCCAAGATTTTTGCCGCGCGCTACGGGCCAGAGCGGAAGCCCGTGGTCATTGGCGATGCGGATGATCGCCTGCACTTCCTCAACGCTTGTCGGCGCCAGGGCGGCGGACGCCGCATGATCGAGGCCGTCGCCTAGCGCGTAAGGGTCGATATATGTGTTGCGATCAAGCTCCGTGTCGAAGACCTTGCCGTCGCCAAGCTCGCGCTTTAACGCCGATATCGCGCTGTCAAAACCGGCCGCATTAAGACCTGGCGGGAGAATTCGTTCCGTCATGCCCTCACCCACTCTGACGCTCGGAAAGATGCTGCTTTCCCGGCGCCTTGCGTTCATCCCTATTGCATCATCATAACGATCGTTATAATTGAAACAACCGGGATTTTAAGGCTAAACTGAACTTTCCGGACAGGTTTGCGCGGAACTTTCCTGCCATAAGAGAAGTCTGCGAGAGAAAGGGAGATGCGGCGGATGCTGACACTAAAACGCAGAGACATTCTCGCCGGCGGCGCAGCGACGCTTTTGTCGGCAGGCGCCGCAGCCGGAGCCAGCGCTGTTCCAACCGCCCTCTTCTTCACTGTTTATTCTCCAAATATTTTGCAAGCGCGAAGACTTGCACAAAAGGCTGCGCACTCATCAACCGCCGCCATTCCGCTCACCGGTGATCTAGTGGCGTTATGGAAAACCCGGCTCAGCAAAAACCGCGGCGCGCTTCACGGCTTTACGAGCTGGAGCGATTTTGTTCTCCTTCGTGGTCTTGCGGAGGAACAAGGCTTGCGGGTGCGCGCTGAAACCCGGCTTGACGCAGACAAAACGATGTTCCGCTGGGTCATGGCCTAACAGGCAAATAAGCAGGAGCCCATGACCGACCTTCCTAACATTCCCTTTGGCGGCAGCTCGGCCCCTGACGCGCCCAAGCTCGAATTCGTCTTTGAAATCGAGATCAATTTTGCGCGCTATGATTCCATCCCCGACATGCCGAGCGGCGCCGGCCGCGGTTTTGTGTATATCGACAGCGGCGTCGTCAAAGGTCCGAAACTCAACGGCGTTGTCCTGCCCGGCAGCGGCGGCGACTGGGCGCTTTTTCGCCCCGACGACGTCCTCGCCAGCGATGCGCGCTATATGCTGGAGGCTGAGGATGGCGCAAAAATTCTCATGCACAATCGAGGGTTTTTGTGGGGCCGCAAAGCCGACACGTTAAAACGCATGCAGGACTGGATGTTCCGCGACGGACCGGAAGTGCCGTTCGAGGAATTCTATCTGCGCTCCTCGCCAACATTCGAGACGGAAAAAGGCCCTCATGAATGGCTGATGCGTCATGTTTTTGTGGGGATCGGCCGGCGCCGCAAAGACGGCAACACCATTCGTTATTACGCCCTTTTATAGGCGGAGGAGCCGAACCATGACCAGGATCGTGATTACAGGCGCCTCGGGCCAGTATGGTCGCATGGCGACGGACAAGCTGATCGCGAAAGGCTTCGCCGACGATCTTATCCTGATTACCCGCACGCCTGCGAAGCTCGAAGACCGCAAAGCGCAGGGCTGTGACGTGCGCTATGGCGATTTTGACAAACCGGAAACCCTGGCTGACGCCGTGCGCGGCGCAGAAAAAATGCTGCTCATCTCCGGCACGCGTGTCGGCGCACGGGTGCCGCAACACAAAGCGGCGATCGACGCGGCGGCGGCGAACGGCGTCAAGCATATTTTTTATACGAGCTTTGTGAATGTCGATAAAAACAACCCCGCCATCGTCACCATCGACCATCGCGAAACGGAAAATCTAATCAAGAAAAGCGGATGCGCCTGGACGTTTCTGCGCGACGCTCATTACGCCGACGCCATGATCCTGAACGCCGGGCCGGGCTTCATCGCCTCCGGCACATGGCTGACCAGCACCAATGGCGGCCGCGAAGCCATGGTCTGGCGCGAGGACTGTGTTGATTGCGCTGTGGCGGCGCTCACGCAAGACGGGCACGAAAACAAGGCCTATCCCATCACCGGCCCGAACAGTGAAAACTTCGAAGAAATCGCCGCCATGTTGAGCGAGGTTTCCGGCAAGGAAGTGAAGCTGGTCGAAACCGATGACGAAGGCATGTACGCCCATTTCGATGTGCTCGGTATTCCGCGTGAGCCTGTTGACGACCAGACCGTGGCCGGAATCCCGTGGAACTCGGACGATATGGTGAGTTTCGAACGCTCGATCCGCGAAGGGTGTCTCGACATCTGCACCGATGATGTCGAAAAGCTGACCGGCCGCAAGGCGCGTTCCGTTCGCGAGCTGATCGATGCGAACGCTGCTTTTCTCAAGCAAGTCGCGAAAGATAGCCCGCATAAAGCTTAAACGGCACCCGCTTTTTTTATACGTGCGCTGAGCGCGGCCAAAGCCATGCAGACGATCAGCGGCGCGGCGCAGATCATGAGAAAAAACTGCGGCGCGTATTCGCGGGCGACAAGCGCCCCGCCGACCAGCGGACCGGCGATGGCGCCGAGGCGCGCAATCGCCACCGCAAGACCAATCGCCGCCGAATAAACATGCGCCGGATAAAAAGAAGAGCTGAGCGCCATGATGGCGAGCGGCGCGCCGGAAGCGCCGGCGCCGATGAACAACAACAGCCCGGCCCAGATGGCGAAGCTCGCGCCCGCCGCGCCGGCGGCCCAGAATGCCGCTATGGCGAGTCCGTAGACAATGAGAAAGGCTGCGACGCCGCGGCCACGATCGATAAACCATGAGATAAGAAGGCCGCCGACCAGTCCCCCGCCCTGAAAAAAGGCAGTCAGTTGCGACGAGGCGTCGAGGGAAAGCTTTGCGACCGTCAACAAATGCGGCAACCAGCTGGCGATCATATAAAGCACGAAGACATTCAGCGTATAAAAGGCGACGAAGAGCGCAGTCGCGGGTAAATAGCGAGGGCTCAACGGCGCGAGGATAGAGCCACGCGTCGCCGGTGCGTCATCCGATTTACGGGATGTGGCGTCAGTTGCCGGCATCGCCAGAAATAGCGCAACAGCCAGCACAAGAATGAATGCGCCTGCCGCATAAAAAATCAACTCCCAGCCGCCGAGGCGCACAAGCAAGGGCGTAATCAGCCCGGCGGTGATGGCGCCGATTGAAATACCAGCGGAAATGAGCGCGATTGTCGCCGCCCGCCGATCCGGCAATGCGAACTCGGCTGTACAGGCCGTGACGTTAGGCAAACAGGCGCCAAGCGCGAGCCCCGTGAAAAAACGCCAAGCGACAAATTCTGTAATGGTCGACGAAAAGGCTGTGCCGATTGTTGCGGCGGCGATCAGCGTTAAAGACGCAACAATCAACAAGCGCCGCCCGAAACGGTCGCCAAGCGGGCCAATTAGCAGCGCGCCAGCGCCGAGCCCCACCAGCACCGCCGATAAAGCCCCGCTGAAAGCGCTGGGCGCTACGTCCATTTCCTTCACTAGATAAGGCAAGGCCAGCGGCAAAGCCGCAAGATCATAGCCGTCGATCATCATCACCATGAAGAACAAAGGCAGGATTAGGCGCGCTTGGCCCATATTCGCTCTTTCTATGATTGCCGCCCGGCGCCTGGTTAGACAGACCCCTTGTTCGGGCGTCCCGATACGGGGTTGGGATAGTGATAAGGCGGGATAAACACTTCGGGCCAGGCTTCATACTCAACCGTTGGCGGCGTATCGGGCTCGAGCCCTTTGAAGGAGCGAAGAAGTTTGACGCCGCCCTTGTCCCAACCCTTTTCATATTCCGAATAGAACGTGATGAAGCCATGGAGCTTTGCGATGCGCCATTGCCCTTCAACTTTTACATATTCATTTTCGTAAGTCGCCTCCCCCCAGCGCGCCTCAACGCCAAGCGTTGCAATCTGAATAAAGGTGCGCCAGCGCCCTTTTGCAGATCCCGTCTCGGTGTAAATCGTAATGACCGGCTGCAATTGCATGTGATTGAAGAGAACGCCGCGCTGATATTTCGGAAAGTTATTCATATATTGGCGCACGCGCGCCTGCCCCTTATAGACGCCGCGCCCGGCGATTTCGAGCGTGCCGTCCTCTGCAAAAAGATCGGCGGCGTCGTTCCACTGGCCCTTGTCCACATAATAGCCATAAGCGCCCTGAAGATTGCAGATGGCGATATAGTCCTCCGCCATCCCGGCGCGTTTTGAAAGTTCGTCTGTCTTTTGTTTTAAACCTTCTATCTCACGCTGCAATGCAGCGATTGCATCATTGTTCGACATGAGCGGCGCCTTTCTTTCCAGCGGGCCGAGCTTCAATGATATCCCTGCGGCGGGCAAGCGGCGTCCGCGCCGAACTAGATCGATTTCGCTCTCAGTTTTGAATAAAGAGACTTTTGCGCTGAAAATTACGGCCTGCGCATCGCGACAAAGCGCAACAACAAAAAACCTGCGAGACCTGAAATGACCAATACGGACGATATTGCAGCCCTGAAAGAAGAAATGGCGGCGCTGCGCGACGAGGTGGGCCTTCTAAAAGACCGTAATGAGATTTGCGCGCTGCAATACAAATATGGCTATTATCTCGATAAATGCCTTTACGATGAAGTCGCCGACCTTTTCGCCGAAGACGGTGTCGCCACTTTCCTGAACGGTGTTTATCGCGGCAAGGAAAGCATTCGCCGCCTAATGTGCGGCTGGTTTCGAGAACTTTTCACTGGCGGCCATAATGGCCCGGTCTACGGCTTCTTTCTGGATCACCTCCTGCTGCAGGATATCATCACCATTGCCCCCGACCGCCAAAGCGCAAAAGGCCGCTTCCGCTGCCTGATGCTCGCGGGCACGCATGAAAGCCGGCCGCAAGTGCCGGGCATGCCCCGCGCCTGTTGGGAGGCGGGTATCTATGAACACACTTATGTCCGCGAAAACGGCGTCTGGAAAATCGGCGTCTATGATTATTCCCTGCTATGGCAGGCCGATTATGAAAAGGGATGGGCGGTCGGCGGCGCGCTCCTGCCGCCGCTGACAAAAACCTATCCTGAAGACCCGAACGGCCCGGACGAGTTGCTGCCCTCAACACCGCCGGTCTGGCCGGAAACGCGAGTCGTTCCCTTCCATTACCCGCATCCTGTGACGGGCGCCGTGTGGAGCGGCGATCCTGTCGGGAAACGCCCCGAAAACATGGGCGAGAAATAAGACGCATATGCTTCACGGTATAAACAATCTGCGTTATCCTTTAACCGGGTTGCACAACCAATGGATATCATCGTGAAGCTTTTTCCGGCCAATGCGACGTTGAAACTCGCTGCGCCAATAGTGGCGTCTACCGCCTTGCTCGCAGGCTCTCTACTGGCCAGTCAGGCCAGCGCCGGCGATCCCGATTGGGGGCGTGAGCTGTTTGAGGTCTGGTCCTGCAGCGGCTGTCACACACTGGCTGACGCTGGCTCAGTCTCGACGATCGGCCCGGCGCTCGACGGCAACCCCAACCTTTCGCCGGACTATATCATCAGCCGCATCAATAATGGCGGCGGCGCCATGCCGCCTTTCGCCGGCCAATTGAGTGACGATGAAATCGCTGCGCTCGCCGACTATATTATTCAGGTTGCGGAGTAATCAGCCTTAAACCCGGCTACTCTGCATCGTCTCCGCGAACGCCGATCTGTGCAAAATAATTCGTCACACCGTCGGGATCATTAAGCCACACGAACCGCAAATCAAACCCGGGCAGATCGCCGAGCGGCGTTTCAACGGTGATGTTGCGCGTTTTCGCATTGGCGTCGACGGCGTTTACATCACTCACGACATACTGGATGCCGGCGCTGCCCGTATCAGCAGGTAGCCTCTCACCAACAGACCATAGATTGATGGTAGTCGCCCCATGACGATAGGGGAGTTTGGTGACGCCAAGCAAAGCGTCCTCGACCGGCGGCATTTCATCTAGCCCGACGAAGTCACGATAAAAGGCGCGGCTCGCCTCAAGATCAGAAGCATTAACGCCCACATCCACCCGCTCATAGGTCTCTTCTGCGGCGTCAGGCGCAATGACAAGCTCCAGTGAAAAACCGCCCGGATCGCGCACCAGCGCAGCGCGCGCGCCGTCACCAGCGTCGGCGAAATCAGGCGCCGAATAACCGTGCGCGACAAAACGTTCGGCAAGTGCCGCCTCATCCGGAAAATAAAGGGTGAAGACACGAATGCCCGTTCCATCATTGACGCCGCCAAGATGATATTGCCGCCCTTCCTTCAGCCCGGCCGCAAGTTTGATCTGTCCGCCGCCAATGCCGAAAAGGATCATCCGTTGCCCGCCGCCAAGGTCGATAGGCTGCAGGGGCTTCAGCCCCAGCACCTCATGATAGAAGGCGACCATCGCCTCTGTCTGTTCGGGAACAAAACGCCGATAGACATTCATGGAATCCTGGGTGATGAGCGCGCGTACGGAGGGTCCTTCATCGGCGCCCGCTGTTGGCTCCTTGCCGCAGGCGCTGGCCGCCGCCAGGGACGCGCCTGCAATCAGCGCCGTTCTGACCAGTTTTCCCATGGCGTCTCTCCCCAAATGTTTTATCGGCTTTAGTAAAGGTTACCGGGCCGGCCCTGGGCGCGCAAATTCAATCGGCTTGCGGTTCCGAATGGCAACGGAGGCTATTCACCCTGCGACGGGCCGCACGGCGGCGCTCACAAATTCATGATTGCCGCATCTGGCGATTTGACCGCCCCGGGGCCGCAAGGTAGATTTATCCCCAATAGTGAACCCTATGATCAAACGCTTACGCATTGCTGTCCTTCTCGCCGCCGCCCTCCTCTTCGGGTCGGCGCAGGCGGCCTGCGCCTGCGCGCCTTACAAAGAATCGGCGAGCGAAGCCCATCACCTGACCGCCAGCCATGACGGCGAACACGCCGCTCATGCTCAACATGCTGAACACCAGCCGGCGCTCGAACATGAGACGGCTCCGTCTCACGACTGCGGTGACAGCGACCCTTGCGGCTTCCATAATGTTCACCAACTGGTCGCAGATACGCTTGCGCCTCAGGCGCTTGTATCACCGGTCAAGTCTGCCGCTTTCGTGATCCTGCCCGCGGAGCCGGAAGTGAAAGCCCCACGACTGACCGTGGCCAGTGGTTTTCCGCTTGTCAGCCGGGCGCCGCCACCCCGACTTTCTCCTGTCGCCATGAAAATCCGTCTCCTGACTTGAATGCTGATGCGCAGCGCCTTTGCGCCGCGCTTTTGCCTTTCAGCATTCAACAACGGAGATAATCCATGAAACGCTTTTCTATATTGCCGCTCGCCATGGCGGCGTCTTTCCTGACACCCATCAGTTTCGCGCAAGACGCGCACAAAATGGATCATGAAGGCCATGACGGCCACATGATGGAAACCGCCGACAAATGCGCCCTGCCCATGGGCGAAGGCGTCATCAATTCACTCGATGTCAAAAACGCCAGCCTCAATCTCACCCATAAGCCGATCAAGGCGCTCGAATGGGACGAGATGACCATGGACTTCACCGTTGAGAAAATTGTCGACCTCGCCGCTTTCTATGAAGGCGAAAAAGTCCACTTCATGCTGAAGCCCGCCAAGAACGACGCATGGTCCATCGCCATGATGTGTTCGCTGGAGATTGATGACGACGCCCACATGGCCTGCATGAAAGCCATGAGCGAAGAACAGGCGCGGATCACCGCCGAAGCGAATGAAAGCTGCGAAGGCGCCTCGCCTGATGCTGGCCAACATCACGGCCACCATTAAGGGGCGCAACATGTTTACAAGACGACATCTGTTACGCAGCGCAGCAGCGAGCGGCGCTTATGCTGGCGCGGCAAGCCTTCTTCCCGCCTGGGCCCAAAGCACTCATGAATCTCATGGCGCGCCGAAAGGCCCGGCGGCGCTGACAGGACCAAATTTCGATCTGTCTATCGGCCATACGCCCGTCATGATCGGCGGCCGGGAAGGACATGCCGTGACCGTGAACGGCAGCCTGCCGGCGCCGCTGATCCGTTTTCGCGAAGGCGAACATGTCACGCTCAATGTTCGCAACACGCTTGAAGAAGACACTTCCATACATTGGCACGGGCTTTTAGTGCCCTTCTATATGGACGGCGTTCCCGGCGTCTCTTTTCCCGGCATCAAGCCGGGCGAGACCTTCACCTACGACTTCGCTGTCCCGCAAAGCGGCACCTACTGGTACCACTCCCATTCCGGGCTTCAGGAACAAAGCGGGCTTTACGGCCCCATCATTATCGATCCCGCCGGGTCTGATCCGGTTTCCTGTGACCGCGAATATGTGCTGGTGCTGTCGGACTGGCTGTTCGAACACCCGCATAAAGTCTTCGCCAAGCTGAAGAAGAACAACGAAGTCTTCAACATGCAGGAGCGGACGCTTGGCGATTTCATTCGGGACGCAAGCGACAAAGGACTTGGCGCAACTATTGAGGACCGCGCCATGTGGGGCGCCATGCGGATGTCGGCGACAGACATCGCAGACGTAACCGGCGCAGTCTACACCTACCTTATCAACGGCCATTCGACCGAAGACAACTGGACCGCGTTGTTTGAAACAGGGGAGCGCATCCGCCTGCGCATCATCAACGCCGCCGCCATGACAATCTTTAACTTCCGCATCCCGGGTTTGCCGATGACAGTGGTGCAGGCGGACGGTCTTCAGGTCCAGCCTGTGGACACTGATGAGATCCAGATCGGCGTTGCGGAAACTTACGACGTGATTGTCGAACCCAAACGCGCACGCCCTTTCGCCATTGTCGCCGAAGCGATCGACCGCTTCGGCCAGGCGGTTGCGACGCTCGCGCCCCCGCCTGACATGCGCGCCACCGCGCCGCTCCTGCGCGAACGCCCGGTCCTCACTCATAAAGACATGGCCATGGATCACGGGAACATGGCTGGCATGGAACATAGCGGCCATGGCATGGCGAAACAGGCGCACAATCATAAAATGGGCGTCGGCGTCGACATGGTTGCTGACATGCCGACAAACCGCCTCAATGAGCCGGGGCTTGGGTTAGAAAACGTTCCGCATCGCGCCTTGCGATATACACAACTAAAAAGCGCAGATCGTAATCCTGATCTGCGGGCGCCGGAACGGGAAATTGAAATCCATCTCACCGGCAATATGGAACGTTTCATGTGGGGGTTTGACGGCGTCAAATTCTCCGCCATCGAAAAATCCATCACGCTCTACGAAGGCGAACGCGTGCGCTTCACTCTCGTCAATGACACCATGATGACTCATCCTATTCACCTACACGGGATGTTCTTCGACCTCTTCACGGAAGACAGCGATCATCGCCCCCGTAAACACACGGTGAATGTGAAACCCGGAGAGAAACTGTCTTTCGACGTCACTGCCGATCATGTGGGTGACTGGGCGTTCCACTGTCACCTTCTGTTCCACATGCATGCTGGCATGATGCAAGTCGTCTCCGTTCTTCCGAAAGGCGACGGCCGGCCGCCATCGACTATGGAACATGAAGGACATGACACCCCGCCTCCCGCCGCCCATGACGCCCACAAACATGGGGGGCGTTGATCATGAAGATGCAAACGATCTTATCGGCCCTGCTCGCATGGTGTTCCACGGTGACAATGGCTTCGGCCGAAGATCAGGCTGCGCCCTGGTCGCAAGGCGACGCCTATAACGATCCTCAGGAAATGGCCGAAGCGCGCAAGGCGGTGCTTAAAGAACATGGCGCCGGGACGACCTATTATGTTCTCGCCGACCGTTTTGAGGTCCAGACGGGCGAAGGAGACCCGACCTTGATGCTGGAAGGCGCGGCATGGTGGGGCGGCGATCGCAACAAACTCTGGCTTAAAACGGAAACTGAATATTCCTTCGAAGAAAATGAATTCGAGGAAGCCGAAGTTCAGGCGCTGTGGTCGCGCGCTGTCAGCCGCTATTTCGATTTCCAGGCAGGCGTGCGTCATGATTTCAGTCCGGACCCGTCGCGAACCTACGCCGTTCTCGGCGTGCAGGGGCTCGCGCCTTACTGGTTCGAAGTCGATGCGGCTCTTTTTGTCAGCGACAAAGGTGATGTCAGCGCAAGGCTGGAGGCGGAATATGAGCTCATGCTTACGCAACGGCTCATCCTTCAGCCAAGCGCGGAAGCGGATATTTCGTTTCAAACCGTTGATGCGCTCAATATCGGCGAAGGACTTTCAACGATCGAACTGGGCGCGCGTCTGCGCTACGAAATCAAGCGGGAATTCGCTCCCTATATTGGCGTTCACTGGACGCGCGACCTCGGGGATACGGCCGATTTCTCCCGCTCGAATGGCGAGGACCCGTCGGTCGTATCACTCGTCGCAGGCGTCCGGTTCTGGTTCTAACAAGCGCCAAGCACGACGTCGCAAGACAAGAACGGAGCATCCTCTTCAGGCGCGCTCCGGACGTTAAGTATTACCAGAAATACCCGCTCCGCGGCATCTGTAGAGGAATGGAACCAATTTCGTGCGCAATCATGCTAGCGCCGGAAGCGCTGGCGGGTATTCCTATCAGTATATAAGACCTGAAAACCGGGCCGACTGAAGGAATGCGCCTTATGTCCTACGCTGAAATTCACCCCAACTGGGAAACGCTGTCCGACGACCTCCTGGACGGCTATTCGCTGGAAATCACCGCAAAAGATGTGCCGGCGTTGCGCGAAGCCGCTCCCATGATCGCCCCTCAAACGCCGATCGCTGTGACGTTCCTGCCGGGCGAGGAAATGAGCGCGCGCATTGCGGCCGTAAAAGCTGTCCGTGATCTTGGGTTTGAACCCATGCCGCATGTATCGGCGCGGCGCCTGACATCGGTGGACGTTTTCGAGGACATGATCAAACAGGTGACGACCGAATCCGGCGTCAAACGGCTTTTCGTCATCGCAGGCGACCCGCCGACGCCGGAAGGGCCTTTCGAAGATTCACTTCAGGTCATCAAAACCGGCGTCCTTGAGCAGAACGGCATCAAGGCGATCGGCATCGCCGGCCATCCCGAAGGCCACCCCAATGTCTCGAACGACGATCTGTGGGTCTGGATGGAAAACAAGATCGCAGAAATTCGCGAACGCAACATGCTGCCCATCATTGTGACGCAATTCGGATTTTCCGCCGAGCCCTTCCTGGAATGGCTGGAAGAAATGCGCGCGCGCGGCATCGACTCTCCGGTGCGCATCGGCGTGCCGGGCCCGGCTGGCATTAAACGGCTTCTCGGCTTTGCGGCGCGCTGCGGCGTTGGCGCCTCAGCCTCCGTGATGGCGAAGTATGGCGTGTCGCTCACGCAACTCATGGGCACCGCCGGCCCGAACAAACTTGTCGGCGCGCTCAATGACGGTCTCGACTTTGAAAAACATGGCCGCGTACGGCTTCACTTCTATCCATTTGGCGGCCTTTCCAAGACCGTGGAATGGATCAACGAGCAACGCGGCTAGGCAAACTCTGCGCTGATCTAGGCGGCGTATTTATAACGGCAGGCCGACATAGTTCTCGGCCACCGTCTCGTCTTTTGCGCCGCTTCGGAAGAGGCGATGTAGCCAAGCTCTGCAATCTGCACACGCCGGTCGAAATCGCCATCAGTCGGAAAACGGCGCATCAGCATGCTGAGCTGCCAGGAAAAGCGCTCGGACTTCCAGACGCGCGAAAGTGCTTTTTCAGAATAGCCCGCCACAGCGTCATTATCGTTCCGCTCGAACCAGGCGATCAGCGCGCGAGATAAATAACGCACGTCAGATGCGGCGAGGTTCAGGCCTTTTGCCCCTGTGGGCGGCACGATATGAGCGGCGTCACCCGCAAGAAAAAGCGACCCATACCGCATCGGTTCAAAAACAAAGGACCGCAGCGGCGCGATCGATTTCTCGAGCGCTGCGCCTCTGGTGACATTGGCCGCCGCTTCAGGCGGCAGACGCACACACAACTCATCCCACAAGCGCTTGTCAGGCCAGTCTTCAACTTTATCCGCTAGAGGGACCTGAATGTAATAGCGGCTGCGCGTCGGCGAACGCATAGACGCAAGTGCAAATCCGTTTTCGTGAATGGCGTAAATGAGTTCATGATTGCAGGGCGGCACATCGGACAGGATGCCGAGCCAACCGAAAGGATAGACCTTCTCAAAGCTCTTGCCTTTTGACGCCGGAACCGCCTGGCGTGACGGGCCATGAAAACCATCGCACCCCGCGATAAACCGCGCATCAATGCGCTGCGTGGCGCCATTTTTCGTATAGGTGACATAAGGATTATCGCTGGCGACGTCATGAAGCGCGACGTCGGCCGCCGCCCAGATAATTTCCAGATCCCTCTCCGGCGCTGCGTCAATGAGATCCTTGGTCAATTCGGTTTGCCCATAAACCATGACGTCTGCGCCGGTGAGCGCGCGCATGTTGATCCGGATCAGCCTTTCACCACAGGCGAGGTTGAACCCGGCAGGCAATCCTTCAGCGCGCATGCGTGTCGCAATATCAAGATCTTCAAGAAGATCGGTTGTCACCGTTTCGAGAACACCTGCGCGAATACGCGATAACACATGCGCCTGCGACTGACGTTCGATGATGACTGCGCCTATGCCCGCCTGCCGGAGCAAATGGCCCAGCATCAGGCCGGTGGGACCGGATCCGATAATGGCGACCTAGGTTTTCATCATTCAGCGCTTTTTAAAACCGCAAAAGCAGCACAGAAGCGGCAAGAATTATTCTTTACAACGAGAAAAGGCTGAGATTGAAATATCGTGGGACTTTACTTCGCTTTCTGACGATTGCCGGCGGAGTACGCCAGCCCATCAGGAGGGCCGCGGCGCTCGATCCGAAAAACTTCAAACAAAGCTTTCATCTTCAATTCAGAGCGCCGCGAGCCACAGAATTTCGCTTCCTATATCAAGGAACCGGTGAGGCCAAATGCGCTAATTGATTTCCGGAAAACACTGAACGCCAATATTTTTCAGTTCATCGGACGCATCGCTGTCCCAATCGGAGATGGCGAGATATTCTTCCGCCTGCTCATCCGTCATCGCATCCACAAAGCATGTGCACTGCCCCTCGGGATCGGGCGAGCCAAGCGGCTCAACAGCGGCCATGCATTTATCCATGACGTCGCCTGCGAAAGCGTTCGTTGAAAACATAATAGCGCCAGCCACAATGGCGATTCTTCTCTTCATCAGATTTCTCCCTGCTCTATCGCCATTTCTTCGGCCGCATTGTTCTCAACGAAGAAAAAGCTTTTTGCCTTTGATTGATTTGAAGACGCAACAAATTTCGATATTCGAATTTTATTTCGGGTGGAACAATCGTATTCTGCGCTATCCCTACTGTCAAACAAACGAAGTCACCTGCGTTGGTTCAGATGATGAATTATCTGTATAGAAACCAACATCAGTGGTACACCTCGTCGAGAAACGCATTAAAGACGGCGTTATAGCCTTCCGCGTTGCATAGATTGCAAACATGTCCGGCTTTTTCGACCACCGCCCGCCGCCCTTTCGGAACGCCATAGGCGATCGCATCCGCCACTAACTGACGCCATGGCGTTTCCTGATCGCCCGTCACCGCCAGAACCGGCGGTTTGACCTGGTCAAGCGCTTCCGGGCCGACGCCAAAAGGCTGCGGCGGCGGGGAGAGCAAGTCGCGCCCGTCATAAGACTGCAAGATGCCGCCCATATACCTGACGGCTTCGGCATTGGGGCTTTGCATCAACGGATGCTCACGCCACTTTTTGCGCATCTTCTCAATATCGCCCGCCTCAACAAGCGAGCGATATAAGGCAAGTGGTATTTGTTCTTCTTTTTTCGGCGGCGGCATGAAACCGGCGAGACCGGCGCCTTCCAGAACCAGGGCGGCTGTGCGCTCTGGATGCCGGACTGCAAATTCAAGGGCAATCCGTCCGGCTTGAGACATGCCGACAATGACGCTGCTGCGAAATGACAACGCATCCTGGATTGCGATGATGTCATCAGGCTCAAGGTGGAGCCCTGCGGGCGCCGTTGACTGACCAAAGCCGCGCCGATCGATTGCGATGACAGGCTGGCGCGAGGACAGCGCGTCCAGTTGCGGCGCCCACATCCGGCGATCAAGCGTCCAGCCATGCAGAAAAAGTATCGGTGCGCGCGCTTTTGTGGAACCGCGCCCCCGCAACTCGGCTTCCAGAATTCCTCCGGCTACAGGGATCTTCACAATGTCGGTCGATGCGCCGGTCATGAATGAATGTCACGCACTCAGGACATAAGAAGGCCGCAAGCGGCGCGTTTGTCAGCGATACTCATTATTGTTGGAGTAATCGCCTTCCAGCCAACGCTTCAATTCCGAATGCGCTCTGCCGCGCCATTCTTCGGCGCGCTCCACCGCTTCGGGCAAGTCCAGAACAAACTCGACAATCATGCCGTTCGGATCGACGACATAAACGGACCGGCAGTAACCGTGCTCAAGCACATAAGTTTCAGGCTCCTTGTAGCCTGCAGCCGCAATTCGTTCTTCCATAGCTTGTTGCGTCGCTGCATCAACATCCAGCGCAATATGGTGAAACGGGGACGCCGGCATTTTGGGCCCGAACTCTTTCTGGTCTTCCGGGTCAGCAAACTGGAAAAAGGCCAAGGCGCTGCCGTCTGCGATTCCGAAAAAACAGTGGATGTAGGTGCGCTCTTTTCCGAAAAGCAGGTCCTTTTCACACCAGGTCGCAATAAGCGGAAATCCGAGAACATCCTCATAAAATTTCCGCGTCGCCTCCATGTCAGCGGTCACATAGGCTGTATGGTGCAGACGATTGGGTAAGTGAGCGCTAGCCATGATATTCTCCTTTATCCGTAGCCCTAGATTTTGACCTTATTTCGCCAACCGCGCGGCGATTTCCGCCACATGCCGGCCCTGAAATCTGGCGCCTTCAAGCTCGTTGGCGCTAGGCATGCGAGCGCCATCACCGCCGGTGATGGTCGTCGCGCCATAAGGTGTGCCGCCGCTCAGCTCACTCATGATCGACGCGCCTTCCCAGGTATAAGGCAGGCCCACGATCACCATGCCATGATGCAAAAGCGTCGTGTGGAAAGACGTAATCGTCGTTTCCTGTCCGCCATGCTGGCTTGCCGTGGACGTAAACACGCTCCCCACTTTTCCCACCAGCGCGCGCGACATCCAAAGTCCGCCGGTTTGATCCAGAAAGTTTCGCATCTGCGCAGCCATGTTGCCGAACCGCGTCGGCGTGCCGAAAATGATGGCGTCGTAGTTTCCCAGCTTCGCCGGATCGGCGATGGGGGCGTCCTGATCGGTTTTCATCCCGGACTCGGCGGCGACTTTTTCGGGCACCAGCTCTGGCGTGCGCTTTATATCGACAGACACGCCGGAAACCGACGCCGCGCCTTCTGCAACGGCTTTGGCCATTTGTTCGATATGGCCATAGCTCGAGTAATAAAGCACCAGAACTTTCGTCACCTTTGCCTCCTTATCCAATCATCACAAATGCTATCGCATTTCACGCGCAGGCCGGCGCACACAAGCGCCGGCCAATTCGGGCAAGGGAGGACGAATTGGCCCGCCCTTTCGTTATCAGGCCGCGCTAGAAGCGCACCGTCAGATCGACGCCCCACCGCATGGGTTGCGCCTTGAACAGGAACCCGCCCGGAGAATATTCTGTATTATACTCTTCGTCGAACAAGTTTCTTGACCAGAACATCAACGACCACTGATCAGTCGTTATGCCTGCGCGAAGATTGACGAGATCAACCGGATCGCGTTCAACCGGGAAAGCATCCAGCGCAAGCTCGGGCGCGCTGAACGGAATTGTAAATGTGGTGTCGCCAAGACGGTTGTAGTCTACGCGCACAAGCGCATCCACATCACCCCATATTGGCGCGCGGTATTCAGCGCCGACATTGATCGTATATTCCGACACCAGCGGCGCAGCGGCGCCGATCGCGACGGGATCCGGGAACTCGGTGATTTCGCTATCTGTGTAGCCAAAACCGGCGTTGAACATGAGATTGTCGGTCACATTGGCGTTCAACTCGACGTCAAAGCCTTTGTACTCCACCTCGTCGATATTGCCGAGATTTTGCGTTGAGTTCGCGGCTATGAAGACAAAGAAATAGGTGCCTTCCGCCTTGGTGAAATAGCCGCTGGCGTTGAGATTGACGCGGCCGTCCATGAAGCTCGACTTGAAGCCGGCCTCGTAGGTGTTGGCCGTTTCCTGGTCGAAGAGATCACCGACATTGAAAAAGCCGCTGGCGTCTGCCAGCCCGCCAACGCCGGTCTGGTTGAAGCCGCCGCTGCGGAAACCGCGACCATAGCTGGCAAAGAGCGTCAGGTCGTCTGTCGGCGTGTAGCGCAGGATCGCCTGGGGCTGCCAGTCATCCCAGGTGTTCTCACGAACAAGACCGCTGCTGCAGGTCGGGCCCGGCGTGCAAGGCAGAAACGCCGACGGTGTGAGCGTCGTATTCTCCCGCTTGTCGTGGTCGTAGCGAAGGTTCAGCGACAATTCGAGGTCATCCATAATGTCAAAGGATGTGTTGAGATAAACCGCCCATGCGAATTGGTCCTGACTATCGGCGAGGAACGTAAGCTGTGGGTGCGCCGGGTCTGTGCTTGGCGTGCGATAGACGGGGATCACGCCGGCGCCGGTGTCGATCTGGTTGCCCGTCGAGATGTACCGGTCTGTGACATAGATTTGCCCGCCCGCCATCCAGCGGAAGCGATTGTCAGAAGGCGAGGTAAAGCGCAGCTCCTGCGTGAAGGTCTCGACATCGAGAAACTGGGTCTGGCTGAAATTGAAGCCGACCCGGTTAACGGGGAAAGGCCCAAAGGGATCGAACGGGTAACCGTCGCCAGTCAGCAATTCCTCGACACTGTTGTAGCCTGTGATCGATGTGAACTCGCCGTAACCGGTCCCATAAGTCAATTTAAGCGACGCGTCATAGATATCGCGTTCATTGACGCCTGAATTGTTCAGATCAATCGGACGGTCGGTGAAGTTCGGGTTGTTGAAATTCGGATCAGCGAAATCAGGAATGACGTAATACAGCGCGCGCGTATCGAGAATGTCCGCGGACAGGCGCAGATCAGCGCTGAAATTTTCCGTTGGTTCAAACAGGAAAGACAGCCGCGCATTGAGGTCTTCGACAGGATCGACGTTTTCTTCAGCGCTGGCGTCAACTGTATTGACGTTTGTGAGATGCCCTTCGGTGTCGAAATAGGAAATCGCCCCGCGCATATAGAAATTTTCGGCGAGCGGCACATTGAGCGCGCCCTGTAATTTGTAGCCAGGTCCCGATTCATACCCTGCGGTGAATTTTCCTTCGAATTCATCGCTCGGTTTTTTCGTTGTGATGACAATAGCGCCGCCAATCGCGTTGCGACCGTAAAGCGCGCCCTGCGGACCCTTCAGGACTTCGATTTGTTCAATGTCGATCAGCGCCTGGTTGAACTGCGCCGGCTGGGTCATCGGCACACCGTCGACGACAATGGCGGCGGACGGCTCGCTGTTGCGCGCCTGTGAGATGCCGCGAATGACGAGAAAGCTTGTCCCTGCGTTTTGCGTTTCGACGAACGTGACGTTCGGCACCTGCTCGATGAAATCTGCAGGCCTTTCGATGCCGCGGTTTTGAATTGCAGTCGAATTCAAAACCGTCACCTGCGCCGGCACGTCCTGAATTGATTCATCGCGCCGCCGCGCGGTGACAACAATCCGGTCGCCTGACGCCGCGGCGCTCGCTGTGTCTTCGCCGGCGCCCGGCTGTGCGAAAGCCAATGTCGGCGCGCATAAAGTCGCCAAGGCTGTGGCGCGCAACAGCGTGCGCGCATGTCTCGATGCAATGCCCATCCCAATTCCTCCCGTAAATCATCGTTCTTCGCCGGGCGGTTTTCCGCCTCTTCCAGCCAACGATTCTTAATGGCGGCATGGTAAAACTTCGTAGATCGAAGTCAAGTTCGATATACGAAAACTGAAAATCGACCAAAATGGCCCCGGGGCGAGTGTTCGCCCTGAGTCAAAGCGGGATCGAGGATGGTCAATCGCTGCTGAGGGAGCGGGTAATATAAGGGTGGCGAGACAGGGCCGTCTGGATTTCCGAGGCGGCGCGGCGCAGGACCGGCACATGAGCGCTGATCAGCTCTTCGACCGAGATGCGCGTCGTCGATGTGGAGCAGTTGATCGCCGCAACGATCCGCCGCTCGCGGTCGAACACCGGGGTGGCGACGGAAACAATGCCATAATCGAGCTCATCAAGAGCGGCGGCATAGCCATCTTCCCGAACCCGCTCCAGAACCGCGCGTAACTCATCCGAGGATGTAATTGTACGCTCGGTGAACCGCGGCAGCGCCTCAGTCGCGAAATAGTCTTCAAGCGCCGCATCGTCCTGAAAGGCCAGCAACACCTTGCCCAGCGACGTCGCATGCGCCGGGAACCGCGTGCCGACATTGGCGCTGAGGCGGATCGGACGCAAGGTCGAGACATGCGCCACATAGAGAACATCATGCCCTGACAGCACCGCCATGGAAGAGCTGTCGCCCGTTTCATCCCTCACAGCCTGAAGATAGGGAAGCGCGACCGTTTCGAGATTCATGGATGAAATATAGGACCATCCAAAGGCCAGCACTTCCGGACGCAACAAAAACCGGCGTCCGTGCTTGGCCACATAGCCCAACTTCACCAGCGTATTGAGGCAACGGCGCGCCACCGCAGGGCTCAAATTCGTGACCGCCGCCACTTCGCTGAGCTGCATTTCCGGCCGGCTCTGGTCGAACGCGCGCAGAACGGAAAGCCCCCGCTCAAGCGTTGAAAGATATTCCGGCTCCTTGTCGGAGTTTTTGGCCCTGGCCATCGTCGGCGCCTCAAAGACTTGCGCCGTGGCTTATCGTGCTCCGGCCGCGAAATCCAGCATTGTGCGCTTTTTGGCTGGCTACTCCGCAGCGTCCTTGGCGGAATGGCGGCCGAGAATTTCGCCGTTATGTTCGCCAAGCGTCGGCGGCGCTTTCACATCGCGCGCGCGTTCGCCGTCAAAGGACAATGGCGAACGCACTGTACGAAACTCACCCATTTCCTCATGCGTGTCTTGCAGCTCCAGCTGGAGGTGCTTGGCCTGCGCGCTCTCCAGAACCTCAGGCGGATTGCGCAAGGGTGAGTGCGGCACTTCTCCTTCCGACAGGCGCGCGCACCATTCATCCAGTGAACGGGTTTTGAAGATCGGCGCCAGAAAATCATTCACCGCATCATAATTTTCAATGCGGGCGGCACGGTCACAAAATTCCGGCCGCTGAAGCATGTCCGGCTGATCGACGGCCTTCGCCAGATTTTCCCAGAATTTCGGCGGCGACGACATGTGCAGCGCCAGCCAGCAACCGTCGCTACATTCGAAGACATAGGACTGGGAAACATGAGGGCGGCTGTAAGGGCCCATAATCTCGCCGGCGGAAAGATAATGCGTGAAGTCATCGAGATTGAAGTGACACATCGCTTCAAACATTGATGTTTCGACAAGCCGCCCTTTGCCGGTCTGTCCGCGCTCGGTCAGGGCCGCAAGCGCGCCAAGAGCAGCATAAAAGCCGGTTACGGAATCAGCAATCGCCGGTCCGACAACGCGGGGATGTTCCGGATTGACGAGCAGGCGCAAAAAGCCGCTGGCCGCCTGCGCAACGCTGTCAAAAGCGGGACGCTCCTTATCCGGACCATCGGCGCCAAAACCGGAAATTGAGCAATAAACAAGACGCGGATTGATTTCCTGTAGGCGCTCGAACCCGACATTCAGCCGGTCGGCAACGCCGGGGCGAAAATTCTGGATGAACACATCAGCGCCGGCGACAAGCTCGTCCAGCGCCGCAAGATCATCGGCGTTTTTAGTATTCAACGTGATGCTGCGCTTGTTGCGGTTGTAGGTCTGAAAATGCGGACTGTAGAGCTCACCTTTAAAGGCGCGAAACGGATCGCCCGTTCCCGGCTGCTCGATCTTGATCACATTGGCGCCGAGATCAGCCAGCAACATGCCGGCGGCAGGCCCGGTGATGAACGTACCCATTTCAAGTACGGTGATGTCTTTGAGCACTTTGACCATAAGGACGCTCCTAAAGGCTTCGGCGTTTGAGGCGCCGCGCCGCAACAAAGCATGCGTAACGGTGCTTTGCGCGCTTCAGGAAGGGCTTGGTCCTCAAAATCCGGCGTTATCCTTGACATCGCTATAGAAAATTCGAATAACGAAGACAAGTTCGGAATGCGAAATAATTTGCGCTAATCACATTGCGCATGGCAGGACGACGTAAACATGCGATTTCACCTGAGGGGCGGCCGCGCTCGGCTCAGATGAAAGGACCAAATTATGCGCATCGGAAAACAGGATAATCCCTACAGCGCGATTTCCACGTCAACGTCGGAACGGATTTACGTCAGAGGGCGCGATCTTTGCGATGACATCATCGGCAAGCTCGATTTCACGAGCTATTTCTGGCTGCTCGTAACCGGACAAGAACCGACTCCAAAACAAAAAAAGTTCGCCGATGCGGTCCTCGCCGCCATTGCTGAACACGGCCTGGTGCCGAGCGTCGTCGCTGCACGAATGACCTACGCCGCGGCGCCCGAAGCCTTCCAGGGCGCTGTCGCCTCTGGCTTGTTGGGATGCGGCTCCGTTGTGCTGGGCAGCGCCGAAATCGCCGGACGTTTTCTTGCTGATATTGTCGCCGACGGCGACGATGTGGACGCCGCCGCCGAGCGCGCCGTAAAAAAATTGCGCGAGACCAAGACGCCGGTGCCGGGCTTCGGCCACCCCTTGCATGCCGATGGCGATCCGCGCGCGCATCGTCTTCTCGCCATGGCGCGCGAGGAAGACGCCGCCGGCGCTCACATCCGTGCGCTCGAAGCCGTCAACAACGCTATCCCGAAGGTCATCAACCGGTCCCTGCCCATCAATGTGAACGGCGCCATTCCGGCGGTCATGCTCGATGTTGGCTTTCCCCTCGGCGCGCTGAAAGGCATTTCACTGCTCGCGCGCACGGCGAGCCTGATCGGCCACCTTCAGGAAGAGACGGAACGGCCCATCGGCTTCATCCTTTCAGGGAAAGCCGCAGAGGCGATCAGCTATGACGGGCCGGACGTGAAATAAAAAATAAAGGAGACGCCCATGACGTTGCTGCCAACATCACTTGTCGGATCTTACCCCCAGCCGGACTGGCTGATCGACAGGGAAAAACTGGCCGGGCGCTTTCCCCCACGCGTGCGTGTCAATGAGTTATGGCGCGTCGCCCCGGAATGGCTGGATCAAGCGCAGGACGATGCGACGCTCCTCGCCATCCGCGATCAGGAGCGCGCCGGCCTCGACATTCTCACCGACGGCGAAATGCGCCGTGAAAGTTATTCCAACCGCTTCGCCACGGCGCTGAACGGCGTTGACCTCGACAATCATGGCGAAGCCCTCGACCGCAGCGGCCACCCCAACCCTGTCCCGCGCATCGTTGGCAAAATCAAACGGCGGCACTCCGTGCAAGTGCGCGATGTCAAATTCCTGCGCGCCAACACGGACAGGCAGATAAAAATCACCGTCCCCGGCCCGTTCACCATGTCGCAACAGGCGCAGAATGATTTCTATGAGTCCGAAGCGGAAATGGCGCTGGATTACGCCGCCGCGGTCAACGAAGAAATCAAGGACCTGTTCGACGCCGGCGCAGACTATGTGCAGATCGACGAGCCTTATATGCAGGCGCGACCGGAAAAGGCGCGCGAATACGGTCTCGACGCGCTCAACGCTGCACTCGACGGCGTGAAAGGCAAGACAGCGGTTCACATCTGCTTCGGCTACGCCGCAATCATTCATGAAAGGCCTGAAGGATATTCCTTCCTGCCGGAATTGTCGGAATGCTGCGTCAATCAGGTTTCCATCGAAACAGCGCAATCAAATCTCGATACATCGGTGCTGGAGAGTCTGCGCGGTAAAACCGTTATTCTCGGTGTGATCGACCTGTCGACAAATGAAATTGAAACGCCCGAAACGGTGGCGAGCAGAATCCGGCGCGCCCTTCCTCATGTCGACGCTGACAAGGTCATCGTCGCTCCCGACTGCGGCATGAAATATTTGCCGCGAGAAGTTGCGTTTGGAAAAATGAAAGCAATGGCTGACGGCGCCAAACTCGTCAGAGCAGAATTATAATTGAGGCAGACGCAGCGCGCTGACATAGCCAACGCCTGCCCTGTCCCACTGTCGGCATTTTGCTTCAGGAAACGAAGGAAACGCCCATGCAGCCAACGACAAACAATCCGCAAACATTGCTGGAAAGCATCTATGCGTTTTGCCAGCAGAACTCGATGGCGGAATCGACTTTCGGCCGACGCGCCGTCAATGACGGCAAGTTTGTCTCGCGCCTGAAGGACGGATCGCGCCTTCGGCCAGAGACATGGCGCCGGGTCGCCAAGTTCATCGCCAAACATGGCGGCGATGCGCCTCCCGTCCCCGAACCGGGGCTGCTTCATACCCTGCCGGGCGGAAAGCCCGCATCCGCAACCGATACATCTTCTGAAAAAAATTTCCGGTTCTTCGATAACCGCCAGAAATATCTGATGTTCGTCAACACTTGCAGTGAAAAAGACATCGTCGCCAAACGCGCCGGGATGGAGTTATCTTTTATCCAGCCGGCGCCACCCGCCATCCGAATGTTCGACGGCGGGATCGGCGACGGAACGGTGCTGGCGAAACTCCTGCGCGAGATGCATGGCCGCTTTCCGACCATGCCGTTTTATGTCTCCGGCAAGGAGATCAGCCTTGAAGATATTCGTCTTGCGCTGGGAAAAATGGCCGACCGGCTCTTTGAACATCCCGCGACCGTGCTTGTGTTCACCAACATGTTTTATTCCGAGGCGCCATGGCTGACGCCAAAAAAACCGGCGGCGAAGAAAGCGATGGTCTGGAAAGAACTCGCCCTCAAAGGCGCCACCGCGCATGATTTTGACCGCCAGATCGCCGAGCTCGATAATTTTTTGACGGACAACTGGCAAGCGCGCCATAGCCCCAAAACCGGCAATCCGATTTACGAACACCCGACTGTGCTCGTGCTTTATCGCGAGGATTACCGCTTTTTGTTGAATGACGTCATTCCCAAACCGGAGACAGCGAAAGCGGATTTCGACCTCATCCTGGCGTCACAGCCCTACCGCCTGCGCGTGCCGGCGAATTTCAAAGCGAAGAACGTTATTGCGCCGCTCGCCCGCGCCCTCAGACCCAGCGGGCGGCTCCTCGGCATTCACTCTTATGGTCGCGATCCGGGCATGGAAGTCATCAACAAGATCTGGCCCGACGACAATCCATTCAAGTCTGACCGGCATGACATTCTTCGCGCGCTGAAAGACGAACTTGGCGACGAAGTGGACGAATTTGACTTCAACGCCTTTTCAGATGACCGCTCCATCTTTCAATACAAGATGCACACGCTGCCGACAGAAGTGGATTCCAGCATCGGCACATCCACGCTCTACGCCGCCTGGAATGACGCCGTTTATGTCGCCCAGATCGAAGACGACCGGCTGGAAGAGATTCCCGAAGGCGTCGATTACCTTCAGTCGACAAGGGAGGTGTTGAGAAAATATGGCGGCCTCTGGTTCAATGACGAATCCTATGTCGTATCAAGAACAAAACGCGCATAAAAATTTGACGAGGGCGGCCTCAAGGAGAAGATGATGACTACAGCCGGACGTTTCCTGACGACTCATGTGGGCAGCTTGCCGCGACCGGAAAGGCTAATAGAGTTCATTTTCGCGCGTGAGGACGGCCTGCCGCTTGAACCGGAAGCGGTCGAACGTGAAGTCGAAAAGGCCGTGCGCGACGTGGTTGAAAAGCAGGCCAAAGCCGGCGTCGACATCGTCAATGACGGTGAAATGTCGAAACCGAGCTACGCCACCTATATCAAGGACCGCCTCGCCGGCTTTGGCGGCGCCGGGAATTCCTACGTCTTTCAGGATATCGAAGACTTTCCTTCTCTTAAAAAGCGCATCTTCGATGACCCCGGCCGCAAGCACCGCAAGACGCCCGCCTGTAACGGCCCGATCAGCGTGAAGGACATGGAAGCGCCAGCGAAAGATGCGTCTCGCCTCAAGGCCGCCACAGCCGAACATCGCGACGTTAAACCCTTCATGAGCGCCGCTTCTCCCGGCGTCACGACCCTCTTCTTCGGCAATGAATATTATGACAGCCACGAAGATTATCTCTTCGCCGTCGCCGAAGGGTTGCGTCATGAGTATGAAACAATCGCTGCGGCGGGCATCACGCTGCAAATCGACTGCCCGGATCTCGCCATGGGCCGGCACACGCATTACGCCCATCTCGACCTGAAAGGCTTTCGTGACCGTATGGCTCTGCATGTCGAGGCGCTAAATCGGGCTGTCGTAAATATTCCCGCCGAACAACTGCGCATGCATATGTGCTGGGGCAACTATCCGGGGCCCCATCATTGCGATGTGCCGTTCAAGGATATTATCGACATCGTCTGGCAGGCCAAACCGCACGCCATTCTCTTTGAAGCGGCCAACCCCCGGCATGCGCATGAGTACGAATTATTCGAAAGCGTGAAGCTGCCAGAAGGTAAAATCTTGATTCCCGGCGTGATTGAATGCCAGTCAAATTACATCGAACATCCCGAACTCGTGGCGCAGCGCATCGCACGCTATGCACATCTCGTGGGGCGCGAAAATGTCATGGCCGGCGTTGATTGCGGATTTTCAATTCATGCGGGATCAGGCGGCGTAGATCCCAGTGTCGCCTTTGCAAAACTCGGCGCTTTGGCGGAAGGCGCTGCGCTCGCGACGAAACAATTCTGGCCTTAGCCTAACAAAAAAGCCGCCGCGCTATTTTCATAGCGCGGCGGCGACTAAGACAACGATTTGTCGTCGCTTTATTAGTCGTCCATCTTGGTCTTGGCTTCGTGGTGACGGGCCGAATAGACAGACTTCAGCACGGGAGCGCTTTCGATTTGCTCCTCGGTCGCATTGATAACAATGCCGCCGTCGCCTTCTTCAATACCAAGCAGATCATAATTCACTGCATATTTTTTACCGGCGCCGATTGAACCGACAACGCTCTCTTGCAGAACGACAAAAGGAATGTCGCCTTCAGCGGTGAGAATCAGGTCGTTGACCACTGCGTCATCATCATCGTCTTCCGTGCTGACAAGGTCAGCTTTCGCGCCGATGACTTCTGAAGCAAGACGGTAATCGTTGAAACCTTCCTGCTTGAATTCAACAGCCGTTGAGGCGCTCTCTTCTGTAATGGCCGCCGAAACATAGGCTTCATCGCGGTCTTTATAGGAAAGCGATACCTGATCGAACGGGATAAGCCCTTTCGCGCCACCCCAGCCGAAAACACCGCCCGTCAGGTAAACGACATGGCTGGCTTTGCCGTCAGGGCCAATAAGAATGTCATCGACACGCGCAACGCGCTCGCCGCTAACACCCATAATGCCTTCACCAAGGATCTCTTTCACGCTCATATCGGACGCCGTAAGCGTAAGCTCTTGCGTCATGGCCGCTTCGGTTGTGGCCTTTGCGCTCTTTTCCATTTTTTCGCCGGCAAAAGCGCCTGTCGACGCCGCCAGGGAGATCGCTGCAGTCGTGATCATTAGTTTCTTCATGATAATGCCTCCGTATTCAGAGTTTGCAACAGGGTATGCTTTGCCAACATGCGCACGCGAATATCGTTCCTCATGGTTAACCGCATTTCATTTGGAGCCAGGGTTAAAAACAAAACGCGCCCGGTCCGGCGCGTTTTGTTGTTAAATCAAAATGCAGCTGGCGTGCTTAAACCGTATTCGGTGATCCGTCCCGGCTCAGGATCACCCAAAGCGCATGAATGATGCCCGGTATATACCCAAACAAGGTGAGAATGATGTTGATCCAGAACTGGGTTGTGATGCCCACCTGCATGGCGACGCCGGCGGGGGGCAGAAGAATGGCGATGATGATTCGAAGAATATCCATGAGAAGCTCCTCAGTTATTTCGAGTCTGTATCGATAAGAGTGGCGCTGGCGCCAAGCATCGACATAAAGCTGATAAAGACAAGCAAGATCGTTTCGATGATCATTGGTCAGTCTCCCTTTGCTTTAGAAACACCGCCCTGCGCCTTACGTTCCCCACATTCCCGCCATAATGAAAACGGCCCTTAAAAAAGGGCCATTTTTAAAACGCGCTAAACTTATCGCTATGACTGGCTTTAAGAACCATCAAGTTCATCAGCAGCATCTTCGATATCGTCACCCATATCATCTGCTGCATCTTCAACGGATTCAGCCGCATTTTCCAAGGGGCCGTCATTTTGATCTTCAATAAAGGCGAAAATCAGAATGCCGACGACCGCGGCGCCGACCAATGCGAGAATAGAGTTGCGAGTCATAACGTTTCTCCTTGAGAGTTCGGCATACATACACACACCGGACCACAAGGTTCCCTTCTCTTACAAATGAGCGCGGGAAAGAGACAGGTAGATAAAAGCGGAATAGGCCGCCGTGAAAATCAATATCGCCCCCGCCCCGAGAAGAGCACGCGCCCTTATGATGCGAATGCTGGCCGCCTTCGCTACATCGGTGACTGCATTCGCGATTTCTTCCGATAAAACTTCCTTCTTGAAGGATGACAGGGCAATTGCGTGACGGGTCCCAGGCTGAGACGTCGCTTCAATCGCTTTTTCATAGGCGCGCTCGAACACAATGCCGGCGATAAATTCCTTCAGAGCTTCTGTCGGTTTCCATTTATGGCTCCGAACAAGCATGACGCCGCGCCACAGGAGCGGCGCAAAAAGCCACGCATCGCGCACAGCGAAACCCGCCGTCACAACGATGACAATGGCTCGAAACCCTCTTCCTGTCAGCTCGCCCATTGCATGCAGTGCAAATAACCCGGCAACGATGCTGGTTTTCCAGAGCAGTGAGGCCATCACGCGCTGCACACGCTGCCACACGACAGCTGTCGTCTCCCGACTAAGATCGTCGATAGCGCTGAGCTTCGCAATTTCGATTGCCTGATCGACCTTGCTTTTGACAGCCCTGTTCATCACGGAGCGCCCGACCTTTACGCCGCCGATGACAGCCGTCGCCGCAAAGAGGGCCGCCCTCAACCACACGGATGACTCTCCATGGGACTAACAGAATGGGAAGATCGGGACGAAGAGGCCATAAACATCTTGGATTGTTTAAATTTTCGAAGCGACGAGAAGACATTACATATAAGAAAACGCAAGCCGGAACCAAGTTCCGTTCTGCCTGTTCTTACAGCGCAATCGTTAAAATTGGAGGTTGTCATGCTTGGTTGGGCTTTGACTTTTCTTGTTGTTGCGCTGATTGCCGCTTTTCTGGGCTTCAGCGGCGTTGCGGCGGCTTCTGCCGGGATCGCAAAAATTCTTTTTGTCGTTTTCCTCGTGCTTTTCGTTGCGGCGATGGTGTTCCGCGCCTTGAGAGGCAGATCGCCTGTATAGCGCAACAGCTTGTTTATAAGCTGAAAAAAGCCGCCGCAGGAGATGCGGCGGTTTTTTTATTCCCTGGGAACTATTGGCTCTTTCTGTTGTTTCCATGGCGGTTGCGGATTTCGGCTCGCCCCGTCCCGAAGGCTCGCAATCTTATGACGCCCAAACGGCCCGCATCGCGATACACTTGCCCCAGTGCACGCGGTACGGGCCGTTTTTCGTTGTAAACCGGAACTTCCGGTTAAAAAGCTGTGTTGGTGAAATAGTTCATTGGAGCATTTTTTCATGGGAAAAATCCCCTCAGCCGATGCCTATGGGCGCGTTATCGTCACCTATGGCCGCAGCTTGATGTCGCTGGTGGCGGCGCAAAGCCTCGCCAAGCATGGGCTTGATGTTATCGGTTGTGACAGCGTTGACATGACAGCGCTTCATTTCTCCAGATATTGCCGAACCTATTTCACGCATCCGGCGCCGGAAGACGATGAAGATGCCTATATTGCGTATATGTGCGACATGCTGGAGCGGCACAGGCCGGACAATGGCAAACCTTACATTTTGATGCCGCTGTTCGACAATGCGCGCATTCTGGCCCGCCGCAAAAGCGAGCTTCCGGATTTTGTGACGCTGGCGGCGCCGGACACGGCCTCAATCGGCTGCGTTTACCCAAAAGACAACCTTGTCAGAACCATGAAGGATTTTCCGGAGATTGCGCCGGACAGCGCCGTCATTTCGAGCATGGATGAATTGCGCAGCGCCGCCGATAAATTGGAATTTCCGCTGGTGCTGAAACCGGCAGAAGGCGTCGGCGGCCGCGGCGTGAGTTTCGTCGACAATCTCGCCGAACTTGAAGACGCCGCATCGTCGCTGGGCCCGACACAAGATAAGCCGCTCATCCTGCAGGAAACCGCGCCCGGCGAGGATTTTTGCATGACGGCCCTCGCGGATAACGGCGAAATCCGCGCCGCGATGGCGTATCGGAACCTGGAGACCTTTCCCCAAAAGTCTGGCGCCGGAACTGTGAGGGAAACAGTCGATCACGCTCCCTTTATGGAAGCGACTCAAAAAATTCTGGCGGCGGCAAAGTGGAACGGCGTGGCGGAAATTGATTTCCGCTGGGATGGGGATCCGAACACGCCCGCCCAGCTGATTGAAGTGAATGCGCGTTTCTGGGCCGGCCTTTATCATTCAATGGCGTCCGGCGTCGATTACCCGTGGCTGCTATATCAACTGGCGGCTTATGGCGAGATCAGCGAATCGAGAGCCCCGGAGATCGGAAAAATTACAAAAACCCCTGTCCTGTCTACATTATCGGCCATTACGGCGACCCTGTCCCGCACTTTTCGCTTTCCGCTGGCCAAACGGATTATGGGCCATGGATGGCGCGAGTTGAAAGCCGGCAACTGGCGCGAAGGCGCCGTTTCGATATGGCGCGGCCTTGGCGCCGCTGTCGCTTTTGACAGGGCCGCATTCACCGCACTCGAAAAATTCGACGAAACACGATCCGCTTCCGGTGAATTCGATCACGCTCATGACCCTTATGCAGGTCTTGGTGTTTTGTTTATTGTGAGCTCACTGATGCGCCACGGCCGCCTACCCGACGAAGTCAAATATTAGGAGCGCAAGAGTGACAGCTGAAAAGCCCGTCATCGGTGTCACGAAACCAAGTCAGGGAGATAACGGCGCCTATGCGCTGGTTGCGCTCGGCGTCAGTCTCGCCGGCGGCCGTCCCGTCGCGATTACTACGGAAAGCAAGGAGCCGGATCTCGCCATTAGCGGCGTCCTTCTCGGCGGCGGTGACGATGTTTTTCCGATGCTTTTCGATGACACGCCCAAACAGGGATATGTGTATGACCGGGCGCGCGATGATATGGAAATCAGACTGGCCCAGGCGGCGCTTGAGCAAGACGTTCCTGTGCTTGGAATTTGTCGAGGCGCGCAATTACTGAATGTCGCCTATGGCGGCAGTCTTCATCTCGACATGGCTGACGCTTATGAAGACGCGCATTATCCGGATTCCCTGCTGGCGAAAGCGTTGTACCGGAAAACCATTACAACAAGCGCCGGATCTCTTATTCAAAAGGCTCTGGGCGCTGAAAAAGTCCGAGTGAACTCACTCCACAAGCAATCCGTCAAGGAGCTTGGCGATGGCCTGAAAACAACGGCAAAGGAAAAGAACGGCGTTGTCCAGGCAATTGAAGACCCAAACCGGCGGTTTGTTCTCGGCGTCCAGTTCCATCCGGAATTCATGCTTTACCGCAGTAAATTCCGCCACATTTTTGAAATGCTGGTAAACGCAGGAAGAACGTCGCAAGCGCTTACGCCCTTACAGCTTGCGATGATGTCGGAAGATGCGACCGAAGGAAAAGAAGAAACAAGGCCTGATGCGCGCCGCGCAAGCTAGCTCGCCCTTAAACGAACGGGACTAACTCTTAGCTCTTTTTTCCGCCGTCAGCGCCACGAAGGCGGCTCACCTCGCGCGCCAGCGAGAGATCGCGATAAAGATGGAGTTGAGACTTGCGCAACGCTGCATTCATGCGTGCAACATCGAACATTCTGGATAGCGCCTTAGCTTCAGTATGAAACTGTCGATCAAGCGCTTTAGCGCGGTCATCAGAAAGATAACCGTCCGCCAGTGCTTCAGCCTCTATCAATAAGGAGTCTTTTTGTTCGCTGGTCATTTTACCCCCTCCCCCCTGGGAATTACAGCTTAGCCCTGATCGTCATCAAACATATCAAGTGCGGCCACAGCCAATCCCGCCGCCGCCGCGATCGCCAGAACGCTCGCCGGTTTTGTTTTCACTTTATCAAGCAGCATATTCTGGGTGACACGGTCCATCACCCCGCCCGTCAGTAGACCGGGGGCGAAGCTTGAAGCCGCAGGCGTTTTAACCGAAGACGGCTCTGTGTCTTCTTTGTCGGCGAAATACGCACACACCATGCCAATAGCCAGCACGCCGATCGCGCTGATCAACAATGCGGCTGGAACCGGCATCGTGTGGCTCATAACAATAGCTGCAGCAGCAGCCGCAAAACCAACCGCCGAGAGCATAAGAACGGCCGCGCACACAAGCCATACCGACCTGCGCACAGCGTCTTCGCCTTCTTCTTTCAACACTCTAAACAGCCTGAACATCTCAGCACCCCTGAACGTTGTGGGTTACTTCCGCAGAACGGTGCGGCCGAGGAGAAAGCCGAAGGCCACCGCTGCACTCAGCGAAGCGACAGGGTTCTCACGTACATTCTTCTGAACCGCTTCAGCAGCTGCACGCGTTTCCTGGTCGGCGGCTTCGAAAAAGCCTGAGGCGCGCTCACGCGCTTCTGACACACGCTGGTCAAGTTTCTCACTAGCATGCTCCGCTTTTGTGGCGCCAATCTTCATGATGTCATCGCGTAAGGCCGCGAAATCTTTTTTCAGTGCGTCAATATCTTCATGCAGAGCGGATTGTGCATCGCTTTCTGCTGCAGAATTGGAGACAGACATGGTTTTTTCTCCGTACATTTGGCTCTCCTTTCGAAGGCTCTTTCACTAGAGATAACAGCGGCGCGCGGCTTTCGTTCCGTTGCGCAAGAACATTTAGATTTAAAAAAGTCATTCGAAAACAGGTCTTTAATGCCTGTGGGGCGATATTCGCTACCAGCCGCCCAAAACTCTTATGCGAGCCATCTTTACTCAGCTGCACCGGAACTATCAGCGGACGCTAAATTCAGGGCTATTTTATCCTTAGCCCCGGCGTAAACAGGCTGAAACGGTTCTGGCTCCACTTCATGACACGAAATCGCTTCATTAGCGAAAGATGGAGGTTTTAATAGCCCTGCATGAACACAAGGGGCCGACATAGCGAACGCCGCCGCTTCAACGTTAGAAGCCGCCGGGTTAGAAGTCACAGGCTCGTTCATATCGGTGGCAACAAGGCGAAGCGAAGCAACCTCCAGCGAGTAGTAGCCCGCAGACTGAGAATGCGCGAAAGGTTGCAGCCATAAGGCTAAAACAGCAGGCCTTTCTACTGCCTCGCCAGCAGGCGCCGGCGTCAACTGTTGGGCTGCGACAGGCGAAGCGAACAAAAGGCCGGAACTAATAGCAGCGGCGAACCAAGCCGGCTTGAATAAAGTCGTCGTCATATTGCCTCTCTCCTGTAAACCCAATGCGCCGCCGGTTTGCAGATATCTACTTTCGTAGATCCCCTTGCAGCCGTACAGGTCGTACACATGGGCTTGTGCGCGGTTCCTGGGAGACGAAATGGTTCGCAGGTGACGGTTACCGATTATGAGTAAGTTCATGAAGAGCGGATGCGGTTTCTGATCCGATCGGGAACCTCGCGCCAGTTGAGCGTGTCTGCCTAGGCGAATGTCAGTTTAGAAGCGGAAAAGGAGGCTATTATGCTCGGTTGGGCAATTACATTTTTGATTGTGGCTTTGGTGGCTGCATTTCTGGGCTTCAGTGGAATCGCTGCAGCGTCAACCGGAATCGCACAACTTCTGTTCTTCGTATTTCTGATCCTGTTCATTGTGGCCATGGTGGCCCGCGCCGTTCGCGGCCGTCCGCCGGTGTAAGAACTGGATTATAAACTATCGCAAAAACGCCCGCTTCATGCGGGCGTTTTTGTTATGCGGCCTTTGGCATTCGAATTGATACGCAAGCGCCCTTTTCCGTCATATCCCTCTTAATCTCGCCGGACAGGAACCCATCCACCAGTCGCTGAACAATATTCTCCCCAAAGCCGCTTGTTTCACCTGCAACCTCAGTGACCGGACTTTGGTTTTCCTCCCGCCACTCAAAGACAAACTGATCATCGTCTTCACGCCAGTCGATTGTCAGCCTCCCGCCGGCTTCACGAAGACAACCATATTTCGCTGCATTGGACGCAAGCTCATGCGCAATCAAAGCCCAGGCAGTCGCAGCGCCCGCATCAAACGTCTTTTCTCCGCCATTGATGAAAATTCGTTGCGGCGTCATTCGCCATGGCCTTAAGGTCACTTCAAGAATTTCACGCAAATCCGCATTGCGTTTCTTCAGATCCACCGCACCGATATTGTGGGCTGCATGAAGCGCAAACAGCCGGCGGCGGGTTGCATCAGCAAACTCCTCAACAGTCCCTGCATACCTTGCGCTCAGGCTGATGAGCGCATTTGTCACCGAGAACAAATTCTTGATCCGGTGATTAAGTTCCTGAACCAGTAAGGCATTGCTTTCTTCCGCCGCCTTGCGCTTTGAGATATCGACCGCGCACAGGCATAGATGAAGCGGCTCCCCATAATCAGACAATATCGGCGTCACCGTGATAAAGGCCCAGCCTTTTTCACCGTCCTCATCCCAGAAGGGCGCTTCGCCGCTAACCTGGCCCTCTTCCTCGCCGGCGCGCGTGATGAGACTCTGCACCGTGGCGCGCGTATCTTCAGACCGCCCCCACATCTGCAGCTCCCAGAATTCCTTGCCCTTCCATTCTTCTAAAGTTTTGCCGCTGATCGTTTCTCCATATTCGTTGAGGTCAAGGATCTCTCCTTCCGGAGTCATGATGGAGAAAAGCGCGCCGATCCCGTCGATCAATTTACTGACGAGGCTTTCCCGTTCCTTCAGATCAGTAATGTCATAATTGACGCCGGCAAGGCTTGGAGCCCCCGACCTCGGATCGAAAATCACCCTTCCCCTGGCGCTGATCCAGCGATAGCGGCCATGATCGTCGCGCACACGAAATTCCGAACGGAAAACACTGGCGCCTGTGCGCGCGCCTTCAATATCACGGCGCACATGGTCCAGATCCTCTTGGTGAATCTTTTGGAACACATCCGTGCTGTAGATAGGGCCGCCGGCAGGAAGGAAAAGCAGCTCGCGCAATTGCGGGCTGGCATGGAGCCTATCGGATGCAAAATCCCAGCGAAAAACGCCTAAATCGGCCGCCTCTGCGGAAAGTTCCGCCTGCCAGCTAAATTCAAACGCCCGCTCTTCGAGCACGCGCACATAAAAGGTGATCGCCGCCGTCGCGATAACGAGGACGATCGCAGCGGAAAGCCATTGCAACCCGTTATTCGTAAGATCGCCAGGTCCCGCCCAAACGACAACAGCAGCAATTAACGCAACCAGCGCAAGCCAGAGAACCGTTCGCCGCAGCGGCGCCAGATAGCCGGAGGCCGTGGCGCCAAGCAACGACACCAAGGTCAGAAGCGGATACGTCGAGTTCGGAATAAGGACCGCAAGGGCTGTCAGCAAAATGCCGGCGGCAAGCCAGAGCCGCCCCGCCCTTCGTGACTGCAATACCTGGCGGAAAATGCGCGTGGTCGGCTTAGACGTTGTTGTCATGAGTGATCGCCGTCAAGCGCGGTCAAGCTGCTCTAGCAACTTACCGACTTGCTCGGGGTTCGATTTCGTCAATTCGAGGCCAAGATAGATCAGCGACCGTATCGCCGCCGAACGGCTCGCCGCCCGGTTTTCAAATCGCCAATCGTCAATCATGGAAAGCTCGGAATCAGCCACCATGATTTGTAATTTCTCTACGCGTTTTTCCGGCGCGGCCGGTTTGTCCTGACTCATAGGTCACCAGCCGTTGCATCAGCGTCGACGGCAGCATAGCGCGCCGCATCAAGGCAATGGGCGACAGCCGCCTGAACCGCCTCCGGGCGGTATGGCTTAACGATGACAAAATCGGGCTCCACTTCGTCCCCCTTGAGAACCTCATCCGGATAGCCGGTGATGAATATGACAGGACAATGATGCGCATCGTGAAATGCGGCAACGGCATCAACGCCTGTTTTTTGACCATCGAGATTGTAATCAGCAAGAACTATGTCGGGCGAATTTTTCAGCGCCTGGCGAGCACCCTGCTCGGCCGTGCGCGCCAAGCCCACCACGGTGACGCCCATATCCTCAAGAACGTCCTTGAGATCCGCGGCAATCAGCGGCTCATCTTCGACAATCAGCGCGCTTCGTTCTCCGCGATCTGTTCTAACCAAAGAGCGTCCTTCCGTCAGCAACACTTCATAGGGCCGCGATAAAGGCTCCAGAATTTCCTCAACCTCACGCGCCGAAAACCCGCAAACATCGCTGAGCAACAGGACAAGCCTCGCCTCCGACGGCATTGGCCCCATACTTCTGATGAACGCAGAATTAGAGAAGGGTTTGGGAGCGGCTTCTTCCGCCATCACTTCCCGCCAGCGTAGGATAAAGCGGCGAAACCACTCAACACGGCTCGCGGGCGGGGCCCCATTTTTATTTTTCTGATTAGCCTCGGCAGAGACAGCAAGGGCCAGCTCGTCGCCAACCATACGGTCGGCTGTCACGGCGCGGGCGAACTGCCTGATAGAGGCGCTAACCGGCAAAAACACATCAACTCCGTCAGTAATACCTTGATTTAAACATCACGCCCCCGGCAGGGTTCCATAAACTAATGGATTTTAATGCCTATTTGCGAACTTTTTCCAGTTTTTCGTGTATAAAAGCCGTGGTCAAGATCGCACACATCTCCGACCTTCATTTCGGACGCGCAAACGGGGCCGCTATTGACGCGCTAACACTCGCGCTCAACGGCGAGCGGCCGGATTTGGTCGCCATTACGGGCGACTTCACCCAAAATGGAGCGAGACGGGAATTTGCGCAAGCCAGCGCGTTTCTGGCGTCGCTTACCAGTCCGGTGCTTACCGTGCCGGGAAATCACGACACACCCGTTTACAACCTTCCACTTCGCTTTCTTAAGCCCTGGGCGCGCTTCGAAAAACATATCGGCGCCGCGCAGCTTCAGTTCGCAACGGCTGGGAACGTGGTGGTCATTGGCCTGAATTCCGCCCGGCGCGCCCGGATGCGCCTCAACTGGTCCTACGGCAAGCTCTCCCACAAAATAATTGAGGCCGCATCCGGCATTGCAGAACGCGAAAGCAATGAGGGAAAGACTGTCATTGTCGCCGCGCACCACCCCTTCCAGAAAGGGCCTAATCGCGCCGGCGCAGAGATTGTCGGAAACGGGGCTTACGCGCTCCAGCGCTTCGCCGAGAGCGGCGTCAGCGTTGTCATGACGGGTCATGTGCATCTCAGCGCCGCCAGTCCGCTCGCCGTCACAGAAGATCAAATCCTGTCAATCCAGTGCGGCGCCAGCGGCGGTGCGCGCGAACGCGGCGAAGCGTCCGGCTTCGGCTTGATCGACATTGGAAACGGCGAAATTTCCATAGAGTATCGGCACTTTGACCATCACTCTTATAAACTGGAGCGCCGCTTCGCCTTCTCTCGTCAGGCGCATCGCTGGACCTACCCAAGGCGATCTTAATAATACGCCTGCTTTGTCGCCGCCCGACGTTTCCGGCGCAACTCAGTCAGGCGACCCTATGATTGCCTTTCGTCCGGCCCGCGCAGAGCCGCCGAACAATCCCGTGCAGCTCTTTATCCTTATAAATCCTCGCCTTAGCGGCGAGAAGGTCTGCATTCAGGTTCGCGACCTCCATGACATGACAAAAAGCGCCGTCATCTTCAGACAAACGCTGAAGAATAACGGCGCTGCGTGCGTTCGCCGACGGATAGTCGACGAACGCATCAAAATCCTGGCGGGTGATAAGGTGCTCTACTTTAGCCATATCCCCCTTACATTACGGCCGCTGCTTTGGTTCCCTCAGCTTTCGAATTTTCTTCACCGACCATGGACAGCAGGCGGCTGCGGGCGCGAGAGAGTCGTGAGCGGACCGTGCCGACGGGAATATCCAGCATCTCGGCCGCTTCCTCATATTTCATGCCCTCGATGACAATCAGCGACAAGATAACCTTGTCGTTCAAGGGAAGGTGTTCGAAAGCCTCGACAACATCATTGTAATGCATGGTCTGCTCCTGGGTTTGCGCAGTCGCAAGACGCGATTGCGGCGCATCGTCAAGTTCAACGGCGACGCCACGAACTTTCTCGCTGCGAATCTGGTTCAAAAAAACGCGGCGGCAAATTGTGAAAAGCCATGACCGCAAATTAGAGCCGTCAAAAAGATGGGCTTTGCGAAGAGCGCGCTCAACACTGTCCTGGACGAGGTCGCTAGCGCGATCGCTGTTCTTTGTGAGATGCAGCGCAAAACGGTTCAGCGCTGGAAGGCAATCATTAAGCTCCGCTGGCGAAATCTGTGTTTGCATGTCGTCCTCCTGTAATTCGATGACGACAAGCTGGCCCGGCCCGAAATTAAAATCAAACAAATCTGCGTCTGTATGATGTATAGGACTACGTTTTTATAGAACATCAAAACATTGATTAACTTACACACTATACGTAACTGATCATTATGATGGCTTTACTTAATTTCCGTAACATCCGTGACTCACTCCAAAACCTGCTCAACCCGCTGTTTTTAGCCTGTTTTCGCCAGCCGCCGTGCGCATCAAAAAACTATCAAGCGCCCCTCTCAACTGTTTGTTGCGTGCGTAAAGGCGGAAAAAATCGACAAAGAGACGAGCCTGATTTTGCAAAATGAAAATTTATTCAGGCGTTGAGAAGGCCGCATTTGTCACATGAAAGCGCGTCAAAACTTTCCGGCGCCCGACGCGAGAAGCCTATTCAAAGCTTCTCAATCGTAAAAAAGATGCTGAAAGCGCGGCGTCAGCACGCGCTTTGCGGCATCCATATGACTTTGGAGGAGATTACAGGTTTCAGTTTTATGCGCCTCACGCCGCAATAGCTTCATACGGCGCTTGGCTTAAAAAGCCATCAAAAGTTGAACCCGAGCCGTCGCGGATTCGCGTCAAGATGCAGGTAATCGTCACTAAAATCGCACAGGTCAGCCAGATGCTGTCGACGTTCCAGTGTAATCCATCCCTTTTCCCGCGAGATGGCCCCCGCCTTTTCCAATTCACGCAAGACGCGGTTGATATGAACAAAACTAAGCCCGAGCGCGTCGGCAAGCATCGCTTGACTGACCGGCATATGAAAGCTGTCGCCGGCCCCCTCGCCCGAGATCACGGCCCGCCTGTGAAGCTCTATCAGAAGATGCGCCACACGCTCACGCGCTGACCGCCTGCCGTTCCTGACAATCTGTTCGCGCAGAATCGCCTCTTCCTGCAACGCACACCACCAGAAAGCCGCGCCGGCGCGGCCTTTTTTCTCAAAGATAGAGAGAATTTCGCGTCGCTTTATCTCGAGCACTTTGACTTGATTGAGCGCCAGCACGGAATGGTCCGCCCCAGTACTGACAAAAACTTGCAAGTCATATACGTCGCCAGGCAGCATGAAATTCAGGATTTGGGAGCGGCCATCCTCCAAAGAGATATAACGCGCCGCCCAGCCTGACGAGACGATGAACGCGTCACCCGGATCGTCGCCGCGGGTTACGATTTCTTCGCCGGATTCATAAATTTCCGTGCGATATCGCATCCCCTCCAGGGTCGCACGGTCGTCCTCATTCAAATCGGCGTAATAATTCAGTCGCCGAAAAAGGGCGTCCATGTTCACCTCCATGTGATAGTTTGTAGACTTTGAAACACGCAAATCGCAACATGGTGCGCAAAATCGCAGAAGAACAATGCCTGAGAGCCAACAACACGACCATATCCTAAGGCGTGCCCGGGGCATCCCCGGACGCCCTATCACAAATGGGGAACCAACCTCCTGACGCGACCATTCTCTAACAGACGACATTTTTCGCCGACGTCAAAATGAACGGCTGCAAGGCAGCGCTATAGAAAAGACAAAGAAACGGCTCAATGAGAAAATCCAAACCGTTCATAATTGATCCCAGCTTTGAGAAACTGAGCTGCTATCTCGACGGTGAATTACCGTATGAACAGTTAAGGGCGATTGATGAATGGCTCGCCAGGCATCCAAAGGCGCTCCAGGAGCTTTTAAAGCTCCGTCGTCTGGAAGGCGAACTGAAAGACGCGATTAAAGAGAAATAGCGATTCCGGGCAACCGCAAGGCGAAATATGGGGTGAACCTTCTTGATCGCGAAATCGCGATCAAGCGCCTGGGCCACAAGCCGGGAACTCAAAACACCGCCAATCTGTTCCCGAATGAGCAGATATTAAGGGTCGCAAATGTGCGTATATACTTTTATCAACGTAAATTCAGGCGGCGTGCAATCCATCGGCCCTGAGCGGGCTTCGTCAATACTATTCCATGAACTTAAAGAAGCCGGGCTCGATTGCAGCATGACGCTTGGCGGGCCAGCAGACTTTGATGCCTTCGCCCAAAAGGCGAAAAACGCCGACGACTCTTCAATGGTTGCAATCGCGGGTGGTGACGGCACGCTCGCCATGGCCGCAGCCGCTTTTCTGAACACACAGATCCCAGTGCTATTGCTGCCAGGCGGCACAATGAACCTCATTGCGCATGATCTGGGCATTGGTGGGGATCTGGAAATGGCGGTGCGCAATGTCGCCGCGTGCCGCCCGCGCCGGATCGACGTCGCGACGATCAATGATCGCGCCTTTTTGAACAATGTCGTCTTCGGAGACTACGCTGAAATGGCGGAGGCCAGAGAAACGATCAGGGATGCAGAGAGCATGGACGAACGGCTCGGCGCCATCTCCGAAGCGACGCATACTTTCATGAACTCGACGCCCCGAAATTTTCGGATTGAATATCCCGGCGGCGTACGCGAAATCGGCTCAAATGTGTTGATGGTCTCCAATAACCCATATACGCACGCGATGGATATGCGCCCACGCCGAAAGCGTCTTGATTCCGGAAAACTCACAATCTACCTGGCGGAAAGCCAAGACGGCATCGACCTTATCGCTCGACTGGTTGAAGTGATGCGCGGAGAACTGGGTCAATCGTCTGCTATTGAGCATGTTGATGCGGAATATTGCGTCATTCACGCCGACAGTGACACAATTTTGGCGGCCGTCGACGGCGAACCCATGGAAATGAAGACCCCCGTTCACATATCCATTAAGCCGCGCGCGCTGACTATTCTGCGCCCTGATTGATTAAAAGCACAGAGATCGGAAGCTTTACGCTCTGGCGGGCGCGCGGCTTGCAAGACCTTGTCGAACGCCGCGGTCCACCCGCTCCAGCTCTCCGATGAGAACGCCAACCGGGCCAAGCGCCGGCGTCGCATCACACACAGCCTTAAAGATAAGCAGGAGCGGAATTGCGAGAACGCCCCCGACAGCTCCCCAAAGAAATGTCAGCAATGACACGGATACAATGATCGCGATGGGCGTGATCTTCATTTTGACCCCCATAATCATGGGGGTCAGAAAATTTGATTCGATAAAGTTGAGCAGAATGAAAATACCGGCTGGCGCAAGCGCCATTAAGCTGTCGTCATAATGAACAATGCCTGACAGGCCAAGCAACACGGTCAAGATTGCCGGACCGATATAAGGAATAAAATTCAAGACAGCGGCGAGCAGCCCCCAAACATGGGGCGAAGGCATTCCAACGGCCCATAAAGCGGCGGCGAGGGACAGGCCGAGAAAGGCGTTGATGGCCGCCATCGTCAACATATAAGAGCCTATCCTCTGTTCGATATTCGCGAACATGCGCATGGCGCGAAGTTTAGCGCCAACTGACGGATTGGCTGCGGCCAGTTTCCGGCGAAACTCATTTCGCTCGGAAAGAAAAAAGAATACGAGCACCCAGGTAAACAGAAACTGGATGATCGCCCCGGGCGCGGCTTTCGTAACGCCCTTGGCCCCTTCCCTGTCCTTGATGGAGACAACCTCAGCTTCGCCTTCATCAGCGCCGACATTCGCCATTTCCTCAACTTTTTCCGACACCTCCTTCATGGTCGTCACAGCTTTTTCAATACCCGACAGCTTCTCCCGCGCCTCCACAACAAGCTCCGGCGCGCGCTCCACCCAGGCCATGGCTGGACGGCCTGTGAAGACAAGCAGAGAAATAATGGCGGCAAAGGCGCAAGCAGTCACGGCGCCCGCTGCAATCTGTTGCGAAAAACCAACCTTCACCAGCCGCCCCGTCAGAGGCGCCAACATAACACTGATGATGAAAGCCCCAGCGAGGGGGAGCATGATTGGTTTTGCAAAATAGAGAACGACAGCAATGGCTATCACGCTCAAAAACAGGCTCGCAGCAGCGATGATGCTCAACGAGCGGCGCATCGTAAAGAACTGAGGGCAAACGTCCCGTGTGAACTGCTTGGTTTCCAAGATAAGACTCCGGCTACTGCCATAAGCGGCGCTAGAGGGACAGCGCCAGGCGCGGCATGGTTCCAAAGCCGGGAAAATGCAGGGAACTTATTCTCACAGGAGTTGTTGTTAGGAGGATTAAAGTCCGCCTGCTGGGGTATTACGGCGACTGCCTACGCCAATGGAAAGGAAATTTCGATAATAAGGCGTGGCTTTTCGAATTTCCTATTGAAGACGCCTTCCAGCTGCCCCTCAACCATCAGCTTCGCAAGTTTTGAACCAAAACCTTCCCGGTCAAGAACCGGATCTTCATGGTCAAAACCTTCCTCCATCCACACAATGTGGACCTCATCACAGCCAGCCGGATTTTTGGCGCACCGCCAGGAAATATCGAGTCTGCTTTCCTTTTTGAACGCCCCGTATTTCGCCGAATTCGTCGCCAGCTCATGAATGACAAGGCCAAGCGACTGCACTTGCATTTCCGTGAGCGCCACCTCCGGCCCTGAAAGAGAAAGAATTTTATCACTCGTCTCGCACATCAGATCGATCTCGTCGCGCAAGAGATCAGACAAGGAAGCCTTCCTGCGCGCCGAAGCGGCAAGCAGATCCTGTGTGCGCGACATGGCCTCAAGGCGCCGCGAAAAATCACGAAGATAATCGTCGAGATTGGATGCAGAGCGCGAAGACAATCTGGCTATTGAAAGAATACGCGCAAGCAGATTTTTAAAACGATGGTTGGTTTCTTTAAGATATAAATCTTTCATATCAGCGCGGGCTTTGCGTTCGTCCGCCAGCGCCTGCAATGCCTGAATACGCGCTTCATTTTCACGAAAGAGCCGCCAGAAAAACAGCGTCGCCATGATGCCGGCGATAATCGACAAAAGCGATGCGGCGCGCCATGCGCTGAAACGTTCCTGTTTGGGCTTCAGGTATATAGTCCAGTCGCGGCCACCCACTTTAATTACAAAATCATGCGCTCCCCGCGCCTGATCGCCGCCGCCATACAAGACCACATCTTCGTTCACGCCCTCCGAATATGCGGCGGTGACATCAATGTCCGGCAATGTTGATAAAACCGCACGGAAAAGGTCATGCGCGCGGAAGGGCGCATAGACATAGCCGTCCGGGGCGCCGCCAATATTCTCCTCAACAAACAACGGCAGGTAGATCAGAAAACCGGCCTGCACTTCCTCGTCTATTTCCTGAACGAGTTTTACCGGCCGGGAAGCTGTCGCCTGTCCGCTCTGCGAAGCGGCCATCATGGCTTCCCGGCGAACCGCCTCGCTGAACATATCGAAGCCCAGAGCCGCGTGATTTCTTTCATCATCTGGCTCTAAAAGCACAATAGGATAGCGCAGATTCTGATCCGTTTCCGGCCAGACCGCGCGATCAAGACCATAGTCTCGACTTAAGCGAGCCTCGATATCCGCTTCCTCTCCCGGCCGCAGCCTTTTCGCATACCCAACCCCTTGCATACCAGGCACACGCCGGCGGACATCGCTTGCCTCGAGATAGTCTTTGAACAAGTTTCTATCGACGTCGCCAACCGTCAGAAAAAGGCCCTTCGCAGCATGGAGAACGGAAATTTGCTCCTCAATCCGCTGTTCAATCTCAAGCGCCGCCTGCTGAAGATAACTTTCAACCGCGAGGTAATCATTACGGCTAAACGCCCACGCACCGATGACGCTAAGGATGGTGACCAGCAACATGGCCAACAAGGCGGCGTTGATCTTCATGACGGTGTATCGACTTTCTCTGCTTCAGGACGAGTACAGGACATTTTTTGCTCACCCGGCCGAAGTCATTACAGCGAAACGATAGACGTATTCCAATGGAAAGTGGCGTCAGGAAGCCCCGAGGCGGCGTAAATTGTTCAGATATTGCCGTTTGACCACAGACGCCGCAGCACGCTCAGGGCCGCCAAGCACAAGGTTAACACTCACCCGTCACAGGCCTTCTACGGAAAGCTTCCTGAAGCTAGTCAGGCAACGCAAAGACAACCAGGGATTCATTGTTAAGCGGTCTTCCGTCAGGCCCTCTGGGCGTGGCGCCGAAATTTGCAGCCATGACGGCGACATATTGGCGGCCATCCTCGCCGCGATAAGTGATCGGCACAGCCTGCGCATGATAATCAAGCTCGGCGCTCCAAAGCTCCTCACCCGTTTCCACATCAAAAGCGCGGAATTGATGATCGTTTGTGGCGCCAATAAAAACAAGACCGCCCGCCGTCACGATCGGCCCACCGAACGTGTTTAGCGTTCCGGTGTCCTGCTTGTCTTCCGGCAGCGCCTCACTCACACCGAGCCGAGTTTCCCAGGCGATCTCTCCTGTATTGGCGTCAATGGCGAAAAGCCGGCCCCAGGGCGGCTTGATGCAAGGCAAGGTGACTTTCTGCCCTTTTTCATCCTCAAAGCTGGCGCTAAAGGATGAGTAGGCGCCGGGACCGGAAAGACTGCCCCGATCATAAAGTTGCGTTGAGTCTTGCGTGCCGCGGCCATAATCGCCGCCGGCTTTTCGTTTTTCGATCCAGCCGATGCTGCCGCCTTCGCTGGTGTTGACGAACACATATCCGGTGTTTGGGTCCGCCGCACTGCCGCCCCAATTGGAGCCGCCATTATGCGGCATGTTGATGGACGCTTTAACCGGCTTTCCTTCTTCGTGCAGAAAGAAAGGAGTGAAGGAACCCGCATTGAAAAAGGCGCCGCCATAACTGTCGAGAAGCGCATGACATGCGGCGACATGATCTTCATTCGTGTCGTCAGCTGTCACGACATCGTCGGGCGTCCAGTGGCCGCGCGATAATTGCGGCGGCTTCACAGGAAAAGGCTGGGTCGGCGAATACCATTCGCCTGGCACATCCGCCGCAACAACAGCTTTTTCTTCAACACCGAAAACAGGCTCGCCCGTTTCACGGTTTAAAATATACATCAGTCCGTTTTTGCCGGTTTCCGCCAGAGCAGGAATCTCTTTTCCCTCAACCTTGATGTCGACGAGAACCGGCGGCGGCGGCAGATCCCAGTCCCACAGATCGTGATGGATCGTTTGAAAATACCATTTGAGCGCCCCTGTCTGCGCATCAACAGCAACGACCGAATTGCCGAACAGATTGGCGCCCGGACGGTCGCCACCATAATAATTAGCTGAGGGTCCGCCGACAGGCATGTAGAGCATGCCATTTTCCTCATCGACGGTCATATACCAGACCCACACATTGGTTCCGGAACGATCTTTCCAGCCTTCGTCCAGCCATGTTTCATGGCCCGGTTCGCCGGGGCGCGGCACGGTGTGAAACTCCCAGAGCTTATCACCGGTACGCGCATCAAAGGCGCGTGTATCGCCGGGATCGCCGCGCTGCATTTCCGCGGTGTTGGCGCCGGCTATCAGCACATTTTTGTAGACGGTCGGCGGCGCGTTGTAGGGAACCTTCAGCTCCACCGCCCCCTTCTCACCGAAAGTTTCATCAATTTTTCCAGTTTCAGCATTAAGCGCAACGATAGCGGCGCCGTTCGAATAAAAAATCCGCGCCTCATAGTCGCCATCACCCGGCCAGTAAGAAACAGTGCGGCGGGCGAGCCCATTCGTCACTTTATGACGCCAGATTTCAACGCCCGTATGCGCTTCAAGCGCGACGACTGCATTGCCAATCGGAAGAAAAAGAACGCCGTCAATGACAATAGGCGTTGCAGAGCTTACAAGCGCGCCGCCGCCTTTGGGCCGCACACGAAAGGACCATGCCGGCGCAAGCGACGAAACATTCTGCCGATTTATGTCTTTCAGGGGTGAGTAACGTGTTCCGGCAAGATCACGCGCATAACGCGGCCAGTCTCCGGCATCAGGATCCGACTTGCCAAAATGTCCACATCCAGCCAGCAAAAGCGTGACCGCGAGAAAACCCAACGCTTTCTGAATCTTCACCGAAAGCCTCCCCTGATCGGACATTCGTGTATGACAATTATTTTAAGTCGGCGTCATTGTTCTCCAAAGACTATCGGTGATCTCACGCCATATCAAATCATTCGGAACCCAATTGCCTATATGCATATTGCGACTTCTCTTTTAGGCGTTTCCCGACAAGGGTCATCTGTCGCGAAAAACACGGATCATGATTTATATCGTCCGTACATGGTGCTTTTTGCGACTCATTCTGGACGAGCATCTCCCAGAATGCATTACGGATGAACCATCATCTGCGAATTACGGGCGCGGCTATTGGAAGGGATTCCCGCTGCCGAAATTGGCGCGGCCAATAAACTGCTAGAGCTTATTCAGGGCCGCCCGGGGAACGGAACCGCCGCCGCGCTCAGCCACTCTGACATAAGCTAGAAACGCGATGTCATTTCCAGACGCAACGCACCCACCGGGCCGTTTTCGCGATATTGTCCCTTGCCAACGAAGGAGAGATCAACGCGGTCCGACACCGCCCATTTCGCGCCCCACCGCGCCTGTAGCGCATTCGAAGAACGAAGATTACGACCGATTACAAAGCTCTGCTCCGGCGCATCATCAAAGACAACCCGGCTGCCGCCAGCATTATAATCAACATCATGAGTATACTCGATATTGAGTGACGCCGTCACTGCGCCGAAACGATCGCTTTTAAAGGCGCCGTCGAAACGCATGCCCAATCCAGCTTCCACCGCAGACTGATCAACGCTGCTGACCGTTTGTTCCAAGCCAAGGGTGTTGGTGCGATCCGCATGGTCGAAATCGAACCCGTTATATCCGGCGCGCGCATAGAGCTCGACAAACATGTCGCCCTCTGATGCGAGGATTTTGCCAAGCCGCACATCCCCGGTCAGATTTCGCGCCTTGCCTTCGGCAAGATCCACTTGCGCCGCAGAAAGGCCCTGATCATAACGCCGCGCATCGACGATTGCATAGCCACCGACGGCTTCGACAAAAACGCCGTCGCCAAACATATGCATCCCATAGAGGGAAGCGAATTTATCTTCGTCAGCCTCTTGATACCCGTTGCGGCGTTCCGTTGAAACGCTGTTGACGCCATAGCTGAAGCCCAAAAGACTATTGTCGCTGACAGCGATGTTCACGCCGTTGATGAATGACGTATATTCTGTTTCCTGGAAGCTCTCCGCATTGGTCGGGTTGACGCCAAGATCGCCGCTCAAATTGGCGCTCCAGGCTTTGCCGCCAGCATAGTCCGCGAAATCAACGCCGGTAAATCCAAGGCGTGACGTTTCAGCGTCGCTGGCCATCAAGCTCATACGTGCAAAGCCGAGCGTATCCTCAACCGCATCTGCCGCGCCAGCAGTAACAGCCGCAGCAGCCGGCATGTCGGGCGCAGCAATAGTCGGCATGAGCGCATCATAGGCCGCCTGTATTTCAGCGGCGGCGCCAAGCTTTTGGATCGAGCCCATCGTATAGGCGAGATTGGTGTCATAAAAACTTGCATCAGCGGCAGCGAGCGTGTCGTCAAAGGACTGTGCAAGCGCAGCTTGATCGGCTGTCGCGGCTGCGGAGGTGAACGCCTCAACGCTGGCGACAACATCAGCGGCGTTCGCACCAACATCCATGTTAAAGCTCAACAGCGGCGTTGCAGCCGGAAGGCTTTCTGTCATCGGCGCATAGGTAAGCCCATTCGCATTGATAATCCGCCCTCTCTGACCATCGGAAAACGGATTGGGGCCGGTGTTCAAGGTAAAGGCGCCGCCAAGCGTATACCCCGCCGCCGTTTCAAATGTGCCGATGCGTCCGCTGCCATCAAAGAAACTCGTCAGGCTGGCCGTTGATAGCGGGCGCACTGTCGCGGTCAGCGTGCCTTCATTGATGACCACATCCTGCCAGGCAACCGGGCTGGTGACGCGGAAATGCCCGGCGCCGCTTTTTTCAAGATTCTCCCAGTCGCGAATGTCGGATATGGAAAATGTCCCTGCGCCGACAACTTCAAGCGTATCAACGCCACTTTCGCCGATCACGCCGCCGCCGATCACGGCGCCGGCATGATAGATCAGGCGGTCGTCTCCTGCCCCGAGCTTGATATGCGGGCTTGTTGACGACGTCGCCGAAAGTTCAACTATATCGTTGCCATTGCTGGTTTCGATGCCGAGAATATTGCCGCTGCCGCGCGTGCGCGTTGCAGTAATCGACCCGTTATTCAAGACGTAGTCATCGCCGCTGCCGGAGTTGATGCCGTATGAGTAGATTCCTGTGGCGCTTTCTGTCGTGCGGACTACAGCTTCTCCATTATTGAGCGGGTGTTTGCCAGGGCTTGCGCTTGCATTGGCGTCCAGCACCGGCGCCAAACGCACCGAAATGGCGCCGTTATTGATTATTGTATCCGCACCGCCGCCGGTCAGCACGCCATAGCCAATAGCGTTTTTAACACTCGCTGTCGACAGCGCCGTCGCATCACCATCATATGCTCGACCGGTCGCCGATGTACTTGCTTCAACCAATGGCGAGACCAAAACATCGATATCGCCATTATTTACGACAGTATTGTTTCCACCATCATCACGTATCCCGTAACCGTAAACGCCGCTTGCAGATGCAATGGCTTCCGCTTCGGCGTCTATGGACTCAATGCCCTGCCCCGGTCCCGATACAGCCCGGGCGCGATTGGCGTAAACTAAATTTTCAACCGTAATTGAACCGTTGTTTATGACCCTATCCTCGCCTGAACCAACATGAACGCCATGGACGTAATTGTTGTTCAGATCGATCCTTACATATGTTTTTGAATCCGGCTCCGATCCGATATTGATCCCGTCAGCGTCGGCGGTTGCGCTTGACCCGGAGCCAGGATGTAACCTGGCGTAAATCGTTCCATCATTGGTGACGATCTTGTCACCCGTTCCCGTCGCTTCAATCCCGGATATGTAGCCGCCCGACACCCCAACTTTCGATGTCGCCGACCCGTCTGCGCCGGATAGACCGTTCGGGTTCGTATCCGCGTAGGACGTCGCTTTGGTTTCGACAGCAACATTTATGTCGCCGCTATTGTAAACTTCGCCCTTTCCTGAACCCATTATTACGCCGAAAGCGCGTAAATTATTCATCGACGCCACGGCATAGGCGCCCGCGTCTGAATTGATGCTGATGGGAGAGCCATTCCCGGAATAGCTCTCCGCCCGTGTGCGTTCGTTGGCGCTGCCCGACGTCAGGTCGACCTGTATGGTCCCTTCATTGATGACCATGTCGTCATCGCTTGCGTCCGCATCGATGCCGATCGCCGTCATGTAACTGAATACATGGGAATTCGTCTGTGACTTGACCCAGACCCCGCCATTGGACGAGGAATTTAAAATAAAGGATCCGGCCCTCGCTTCGACATCAACCAATCCGGAATTGACGATTACATCACGATCATTGCCCCCGGAAATGCCGATCGCCGTCGAACTTGATTTCGTGTCGGCGCCTGATTTCGCCGTCGTGCTGGCGCTGCCGCCCTGAATGGAGGCGCCTCTGCCGACAGCGCGCGATTTAGCGATCACAAAAATGTCGCCGCTATTGGCGATATCATTCACATCGGCGCCGCCATCAACGCCAATGGCGATGGAGTCGGCGCCGGCGTTCAAATTAGCGCGGCTTCCGCCATATTGAACATAACTGCTCGATCGAGCGGTCGAACCAGTGTCGGCGTTCACGATGAGTAGTCCCGCTGTGCGGATGACATCATTTCCGTCATCGCCTTGAACGCCATAAGCCGTCGCTACTGCCCCTGATCCGCTATTGGAGCTGGCGGAGCCGTAGCCGATGAGGGCGCCGTTTTCCGCAACCACGCCGGCGCGAGCGAAGACATTCTGCTCACTGCCTGGCTCGAAGCTGATCAAGTCGCCGCCAGCGCCGCCGGTCGCCCCAAAAGCAAGACTGTCAGCGGTAACGCCCCCGTCAATAACGGTCCCGCCAATATAGGTGAACGATCCGCCGTTAAGATGAACATCGGCATGCGCATCCACATCTGACACGGTTCTGAGAACAAGCGTATCTGATCCGTCATCGCCGAAAAGACCGCCCGCTATGCTTTCTCCAGTCAGTATCGATCCGACATTGCTGGCGCCGACCCATGAATTCGTGAATGAATTTGAGCTTATCGATACGTCTGAATAGGCTTTCAGCAGGTTTCCATCAAAAACGATTATATCGTTCCCGGCGCCGCCATCGGCGCCAGATGCATTTGCCTCCGCGCCAAAGACGAAATCCGAGGTTGCATAACCGGCCAGCGTCAAATTCATCGATGAGGGTTCAAGATTTGAAAACGCCCTGGCGTAAACCTCTCCTGCGAGATTGATGTTATCACGCCCGTTTCCGCCAAGAACGCCTTTTGCTGTTGCGCTTGCTGCACTGTCCGACGCCTCGCCCGAATATCCAAGGCCGGTTACCGCAAGCGAGCTGCTGCGCACATCCGTTGTTGCGGAGGCGAAAATGTCCGCATAACTCACAAGCTCATCGGCGCCGCCGCCCAACATGACGCCGTATGAAACCGCGCTATGCACAAGATCGCTATCAGACGCTTTCGCGCCGACCACATTTATATCGACGGTGTTGGAACCGCCGGCGCGGCAAGCGCCTGTCGCCGAATCGTAAACAGCCGCAGCGCAGGAGATTGCGTCAACGGAAGATCCTTCGGCGATTAGGACCGAATCATTTCCTGATCCCGCGTCAACGCCAATCGCCGTCGCGCGTGTGTTAAGCGAACTCATGGAAACGCCGCCGCCGCCGATATTCACAGAGACAGCCTTGTTGGAAAGCGTTGCGTCGGCAATTGCTTTTATGGAACCCGTATTTTCAATATAGTCGCTCCCGCCGCCGCCGCTGACGCCTGTTGCGTTCGACCAGGAAAACCGGGTTGAATCGAGAACGCCGACATCGACAATGCTTACCGAGGTGTTGCTTGTGGTCGTACGCGTTTGTGCGAGCGCCTGTATTTCGCCATGGTTATAAAGGAAGTCATTTCCTCCATCGCCATCAACACCATAAGCTTTAGCAAATGCAGTCGAGTTCGACCTGCCGGTTCCGCCACCCAAAAGGCGTATATTCACCCCATTGTTGGATATGGTCGCATAGGCTCGCGAATGAATAGAATTATTATTCGTGACGACATCGCCGCCGCCGCCAGCCAAAATCCCGACAGCATTTGCGTCAGCCAGAAGACTGGCCATATCGGAGTCAAAACCGATTCCCTGGAACGAAACGGAGCCGGTCGAAGCATGCGCTTCGGCATCGCTGGTCAATATTGTGTCGTTGACGACAGAATCGTCGCCGCCGCCGGCGTCAATGCCAATGCTGCCAGCGTCAGCGGTCATGCCGAGACTGCCGGCGGTGACGCCCACGAGCTGCACCGACACGCCTGCATCTTTCACAATTGCATCCGATTTCGCATCAAGGCTTTGCGCGCCGATATAAATAATGTCTGCGCCGCCTGCAGTCGTCACGCCTTTCGCCAGGGCCGTTGCAGAAAGATCTGCGCCGTCCACAGCGAAACCGCCGCCCTGAATATTGATGGACATCCCATCGCTGAGGGCGTCAGCCCCTGCATTCAAAATGCCACCGATGATGTTGATGTTGTCAACACCGCTGGCCCCTTCAACAATTGCAGCAGAGGCATCGGCGAAAATCAGCGAAGACGACAGCTCGCTGCCGGCGCCGTTTAAAGCAAAAGAGAAACTATCCAAATTCGCCTTTGCGTAGGCGTCCATGGTCGCAGCTGAACTCAACTGGTTCACGCCATGCCCCAGCGCAACGCCGACCGCATCCGCCTTGCTGGTAAAATCAGCAAGATAGGCGGAGCCGCCGGCAAGCGTAATCGAAATAATGTCCGCCTGATAATTGGCGACAGCATTCACATCTATGGCCGCTGTATCCAACAACTCAACGATGTCATTGTCAGCGCCGGCGTCGATGCCTGTCGCGACGGCAGCGAAATCAGCGCCCATTTCCGCATAAGCCGCCCCGCCGAGCGATACATTGAGATTGAGGGCGCCGCCGTTCACGGCATCAGCAAGGTCATCTTCATCCAGGCTAGAATGAACCTGCGCAACCGCTTCGGTGAAAACCAGCTCAGATACGCGAAGCATATCGCCGCCTGCGCCGGCAAAGACACCCACCGCGTTCGCTTCGGCGGAAGTTTTTGTTTTCGATCCAGCAAGACCAATGCCCGTCGCAGCGATTGACTGCGAACCGGTGGTCGCCTTGCTGCGCGTCTCAAGCGCACCTTCAACATGAATTTCGTCGCTACCTGCGCCCGTATCAATGCCGCGCGCTGTTGAGATGGAGGTGGATGACACATCGCCAAGCCCCGCGCCGGCAAGCGCGACGCTGAGATTGAAGCCGCTCGCCGTTGACCGGCCATATGTAACAACCTGCCCCTGATTGGTGATGATATCGTCACCGCCGCTGCCGGCCATGCCTTTAGCAAACGCAACCGCCGTGGACCCAGCCTCGGCCAGAGAGAAACTGATGGGGACAAAAGCTACGTCGCCACGGATGCTGATCGCATCGGATTTTGCGACACTGACAGCATTGGTTTCGACCGCTCCGGTGTTGAGCAAAAAGTCAGTGTCTGCGCCGCCGGTGGAGAAGGTATGCCCCGCCATACCAACTGCGTTCGATTTGGACATCGTCGTAAGGTCCGTTACCGACACGCCTAAAGACGCGCCGGAAAGCGTCACCCCGCCGCCGACAGAAACGCCGACGCCGCGTACATCGGAAAGTGCGTTTGTAATAACGGTCGCCTGATTTTCCAGATAGTCGCCGCCTGCGCCGCCGCGCAGACCTTCTGCGCGCGCGTCCGCCCCCTGCTGCAAATCCACCCAGGAAACACCGCCCGAAGCGCCAACACCAGCGCCAGCAAGAGCCACATTGACCGCTGCGCCGCTTATTTTGGCGTCTGCACGAATAGTCGTGTCGCCTTTTACGATGATATTGTCAGCGCCACTCCCCGCGTCATAACCGATTGCATCCGCATCGGCAGATGATCGCGCTGTCGCGATTGCATTGCTGACCGCAGCGCCTGCGCCAACAAAGTCAATATCAATGCCCACCGCGGTCATATTCACGTTGGCCGCTGCGGTAATGTCAGCCATCACCGGCACGGGGAGATCATCCGGAGCCGGACCGCCTGACGGGTCTTCCGTCGAAGCCGGAGCGCCAGCAAGACTTTCCGCCGGCGGTTGGGCAAACTCAATGAGATCGTTCCCACGGCCGCTATACATTCCCGCGGCGTATGCTTTGGCGTTGCTGTCAGCTTCAACCACACCGGCGCCGATGGAAACGCCGGTCGGAGCGACATTTACACTCGTCGAAATACTGTCGGAATCCGCAAGCGCATCTGCGACCACCGTTAGCGCCGCCATATTGCGCAGCGTATCGTTTCCGAGATCGGTATTCTGTGCGTGCGCGCTATGCATTCCGTAGGCGCGCGCATCCGCCTTGCTGTTTGCGTCCACCGCCGCGACGTCAATGATAAGCCCTGTCCCGACAAAACCCGCCGAAACATTGACTGCATCAGCGTTCGAGTGCGCCGTGGACATGACGGAAAGATCGCCGCCATTGATTTGCTCGCCGTTATCGCCAATCGTCCGCATGCCAAAGGCTGTCGTCTTCGCGGTCGTGGATGCGTCAGCCAAGGCTCCGGAGAGCACAAGCCCGGCCGAAGGCACAACCGAAAGACCGGACGCGACGCTGGTTGCATCGGCGTCGGCCGTGGCTTCAACAGTAAGCGTTCCTGCGTTTTCAACGCTGAAGCCAGCGCCTTTGCCGCCAAGTCCCGTGCCCGTCGCCATGGCTTTCGTCGCCGCATCGATAACGGCGCCGTCAAATGCAAGGCCAATTGTCGTCGCCTGTACGTCAACGTCAACGGCGAGCGCGTCTGCTTTCGCCAGGGCCGTTGTTTTTACGGATCCCGTATTTTGCACTATCCCTAAATCATTGACGCCCCACATGCCGTAACCGACAGCGACAGCATCGACTTTCGACGTTTGCAGGCTGGCGCCGCCGGCGAGGCCGACTTCTTTGGATATCGCAATCGTTGCATCGACGCTTGTGGATGTCGCTGTTGAATTAGCCATCGCAGTTAGCGCGCCGCTGTTGAGCAATGGCGCAGCGCTTTGTGATTTCACGCCAAAAACCGACGCATACCCATATATATCGGTCTGCATGGCGGCGGCATTTATCGAACCACCCGCCGTCACAAAGTCGATGCTGGTCTGTATTCCGAGATTTTCAGCCAGTGCAATCGATTCAGTTGTCAGAACGCCGCGATTTTCCGCGCCTAAAGCGCCAACCAAAGCGTCGATGCCGATCGCTGTCGCCCGCGCCTTGCCGCGTGTGTCGTAAATGACAACGCCCGTGCTGACGCTGGGATCAGCGGGGCCGCTATAGTTCAAGGCGGCGCTCACATCTTCGAGGACGCCATGCGCGTCCGCCGTTGTCGTAAGGCTGCCAACATTGAGCAGTGAGTCATCGCCGCCGCCGCCCGCCATGCCTCTGGCCGTCGCACGGGAATCTACGAGGTTGAACATTTTTATAGCGTCGAATTGGATTCCATCCGATTGCGGACGGGCGCCGCCATGATATGAACCGCTTTTCGCCATGGAGACGGCGTCAACCGTCATAGACCCGAAATTGGAAATAATGTCGTCTCCGGCGCCCCCATTAAATCCCCAGGCGTTGCTGACGCTGGTCGCCCTTGTGTCAAAGCCGCTGAGATTAACGCCGAAAGAGAGTGGGCCGCCTTCCGTAGGGTCGAGATCGAGGCCCATCTCCACCGTTACCGCCGTATTTTCTGCTGCTGCATCGGCAAGAACTTTAGCAACGGCGCCCGCCTCCAGAAAAATGTCATCATTGCCGGCGCCGCCAAAGAACCCATCCGCCTTCGCTGAAGCGACCGCAGTTGATTTCAGTAATGAAAATTCCAGCGCAGGCAAATTGATCGGGGATGGGAAAACATCAACCTCCGCATCAAGGAAAACGAGCGTCGATTGCGCCTCAGCAAAACTGCTGACATCCATGTTGAGGCCGCTATATGTCAGGACATCATCATCATTGCCGCCGTCAAAACCCTGCGCCGTTGACCGGGCCTCAGATCCGGCGGACAGGAAAACAGTTGCGGCCCCTGCGGCGCCAAATCCCGGCACAGGAACGCCAACCGGGAAACTAACACTAACGACATCGATTTGCGACTTCGCGGTTGAACTCGAAAACAACTCCCCGGACGCTGACATAGTGTCGATACCGCCGCCGCCCGCAAGCCCATCAGCAGCGGCGATCGCAACCATGTCTGAATCTGCATATGCGTCATATCCGCTAAGTTTTGGCGCCGCCTCAACGGTCATCGCAACGCCAAGAGAATTTATATCGGAAAGCGCACTGACGTTGATATTGCCGATCGCATCCACGGAATCATTTCCGCCATCAAGGGAAATGCCGCTCGCGATGGCGCGTATTTTATTCTTCTCGCCAGCGGGCCCCGATGGCAGGACTGGAGAGACATCAATGACTGTCAATGTAGTTTCATCAATATTGCGATATGCGGTTGCCGAAACGTCCAGCAAGGCGGTCTCGCCAAGCTCAACACTGTCGTCGTCGCCGCCTGCGGAAACGCCCGTGGCGCTCGCCTTGCCGGAGAATGAAATATCGCTCTGATTGGCGCCGGAAACAGCAAGTGTGAAAGATGTTGAGTTGAGATCAACAAGAGAGGAGATCATGTTTAGGCCGGCGCCGATGACGATGTGATCATCTCCGTTCCCTGAGAGAACGCCGAATGACGTTGCGTTCCCGACGCCTTGCCCCATGAAAGTCACGGCCTCAGCCAGGGAAACCGCACTATTGGTCTGCTCAAGAAAAGCCGTGCTGCGGATGTCCATGCCGCCGGTGGAAAAAATAACGTCTCTTGCGCCGCCGCCTTGAATGCCAGTCGACCGGGCCTTGGAAGTAATATCTCCAAGGCCCGTGCTCGCGCTCAATAACCCGATATCTGTGTTGCTCAACAGTGAACGCGCCGTGGACACCGCCGTGATTTCACCCGTCGAGAGAAATGTATTGGCGTCATTGCCGCCAAGCAGCCCCGTAGCCGTGGCGTCAACTGTCATCTTCGAGGAGAAATCGACGATATCGAGGCCGATCAGATTGACATTGTCGCGACGGCCTTCAGAAAACGCCTCCACTCTCAGGGGACCATTGAGCTCGAGATGATCCAGGCCAGCGGCGCCATTAAGACCAATTGAACGCGACTGGAGAAGCGATTCAATGTTCAGCGTTGACAACGCTTCCGGGTTTTCCTGAATAATTGCAAAATCGATAATGCCGCCAGTGGCCGTGGAAAAAACACCGCCGCCGTCGCTGAACAACATATCATCGCCAGAACCGCCCTGCACGCCATTCGCAAAGGCCTGCACCTTCAACGCCGGCGATGCGAGATCCACGGAAAACGCATCCAACACCGTGTCGGCGGTTGTCGCGCTGATCGTGATGAGCTCAACATCAACCGTATCGTTCCCGCCGCGCCCGTTCACGCCTGTCGCAGTGACCTTCTCATCCCCTGTCAGCGTCAGTTCAACCGAAGGCTCGGTGATCATGTCATCAGCGTTCGTGCCGGATATAGCCGTTTCAGCGACCGGCGCCGCCATGACGGCTCCGGAGACGCCAAGCACTGCGCCAAGCGACGTCGTCGACATGATAATTGCGCGCAAGCTTGCAACTTGCCGCCTGGAAATGCTGGTCATTGGCCCCGTCCCAATTCCATCGGCAAACGCCCATCGCGCCTGCCCCAGTCACCTGATTTTTTTCAGGTTCAAGACGGCTGCGCCATGGGGCGATCACACCATATCGGCGGCCCAAACCCGCATGATTACTGGGGTTCAACTCTTTTTCAGGATGCCGCGGTCAGGTATGCCGGGATATCTCAAGCAAGCCTTCGCGATGGGCGAGCGCCATCAACTCGCCGGCCGAATGAACGCCGAGCTTGCGCATGATGCTTGTCCGATGCTTGTCGGCCGTGTTGGCGCTGATGCCGAGCCGGTCAGCAATGAGCGCAATCGTGTCGCCGCGCGCGAGCGCCTGCAACACCTGGCGCTCTCTGGGCGTCAGATCTGCCCCCAGCGCCGGCCGGTCGAGCGCTTCACGCACTCTGGGCGAAAACACTTCCCGCCCTGCCATGATGTCACGTGCAGCCCCCAAAAGCGCATCTATGTCATCAGATTTAAGAAAAACACCGTCGGCGCCCGCTTGGCGCGCCTGCCGCAACACGCCGCCGGTTGTCAGCCCCGTGAGAACCAGAATTTTGGTTTCAGGGCTCCACCGGTGAACCTCGTCAATCACTTCAATCCCATTCGAATGCGGCATCGCGATATCAAGAACCAGAAGATCAGGCCGGTGTTTTTTGACCTGAATAATCGCCTGAATGCCATCGGCGGCTTCAGCCGCGACCTCAAAATCCTCACCGGCTTCAATTGCGCCTTTCACCCCTTGCCTGACAAGGGCATGATCATCCGCCACTATAACGCTATACGCCATCGTCGCACCGGTCTGTTTCAGGACATCAGACATGAAAACCATAAACGCCCTCAAACGCAAATGGATATTTTTATCCTTATGCTGTGCATTGCTTGGACTTATGTCTTCCGTAGCGGCGGCGGAGAACGCAATCACCCTGGAAGAAAACCAGCCGGTCCGCGATTTGCGTCCAAATATTACGGCATTCTTCGACCCTTCTCATAAAATGACGCTTGGAGAGATCGAGGGGGTTCCTATCAGCGACTTCACTCCCGTCACAACAAAAGAGCCATCGTTTTCTCATTCAACGGATGCGATATGGCTGCGTATCCCCATCCTGAACGGGTCGAGCAGCAGCGCCCAAAGAGTTCTGGTGCTGGAAACCAACTTCATGTTTGAGATCGATGTATTTCTTGCGAATGAAGCGCGCGAGGAACAGCTTTTATCGCAATCGATCAACAGTCCCTTTTCCAGCCGCACTATTCCGCATCCAAATCTTGTCTCTCAGTTTTCATTAGGACCGAACGAGGCGGCGACGATTTGGATCCGCTACAGATCGCACGGCGACACATCGCTGCCCATTCGGATAGAAACCGAAAACAGCTTCATCACAAACACCCACGCCAACACGGCGAAATTTTTCATCTTCTACGCCGTTATTGCGGTCTTTTTGACGATGAGCGTGATCGCATTTCTATTGCAAAAACGCTTTATTTTTATCGCCTATTTCTTCTACGCCGCATCCGTTTTTCTCTATGTTTTGCACCGTGACGGATACACATTTCAATATCTTTGGCCGGATCACCCGGCGTTCAATAACTTCGCCAGTCTGCCTCTGGCCTGCGCTCTGACATTCTTCGCCGCCTTGTTCACCCGCGCCTATCTTTTGACGTGGAAGAAATATCCCTTCAACGATAAACTTCTTCTCGCGATCATGCTGGGTGGCTTTAGCCTTGTCGCCGGTGTCGCTTTCATTGCGGAAAGCAAACTTAAACTATACGCATATTTTTATGTAATGTTCGCTTCCGCCTGCTTTCTGGGCATTGGTCTTTACGCCTGGAAACGCGAAGGAAGCCGCATCCGCTACTTCGTCGCCGGATGGTTCGGCATTGTCCTGAGTTCGATTGCCGTCACTTGCATCACGCTGTTTGGCTTCGACGTATCACGCAGCACGATGCTTGATCTCATACGCCTCGCCATGGTGTTCGACGCCTCAATGATGGGAATGGCCGTACTGGAAGGCATCAACGTCATCCGCAGACAACGAGACGCGTCATTACGCGAACAGTTGAGCATGGCGCAGATCAATCTCGGTCTGCACAGCCGGCTCGACGGCCTCGAGAAACGCTATCGGGAAACACAACGTGTCGCCGAAGACCGGGGCCGTATCTTAGCGGACGCCACGCATGATATTCGCCAGCCGTTGTTCTCGCTCAGGGCTTCCATTCAGGAAAGCATAAACAACAACACCATTTCAGCGGCGCGGCTAAAAGATATCGACGCGAGCTTCACTTATCTGGAAGGCTTGGTCGATGAATATATGGAATCGGCGCTGGCAGGGACCGAAAACAGCTCCCACCCGCTTGCAGGCGAAGAACCGGAAACGTCGCTTTCCATGATTATTTCATCCATGAATGAGATGTTCGCCGAGGAAGCTCTTTCAAAGAAACTGGAGCTGCGCACCGTCGACAGCAGCCGGACAATGCCAATTGGCGCCATGACGTTGCTGCGCATCGTCGCTAACCTCACATCGAATGCGATTAAATACACAACATCAGGCGCTGTTCTGATTGGCTGCCGGCTGCGTAATGGACATCCAAGCATCGAAATCTACGATACCGGACCCGGCATGTCGGCGTTGGAAATCGAACACATTATCCAGCGAAAGACGCGCGGTGTGAGTCATGAAACCCATAAAGACGGCAAAGGTCTCGGCCTCGACATCGTTATAAGGCTTGCCGATGAAAACAATCTTGCCTTGACGATTACAAGCCACCCCGGCAAAGGGTCCTGCTTTCGACTTGCGCCGAAGGTCCGCAACACTGACAGCACGGAACGCCAATCCTGAGATTGGTTATAGGTTACAATAATTCGGCGCTACATTTTATTGAGAAGATAATGTCCGCTGCTGGAAAATCAGAAGACTATGAACAATAGGCGTCATAGAGAATTCTGATCACCGCACCCGCAGCCTCATTTGCGATGCTGTAGTAAATCGTCTGCGCCTCCCGTCTTGTGTTGACGAGCCCTTCCTGACGGAGACGGGCGAGGTGTTGGGATACTGTCGCCTGACGCAAGCCAAGCTCTTCGGTTAATTCACTCACCGACCGCTCCCCATCCGCCATCAGGCATAACAGCATCAGCCGGTGCGGGGACGCCATAGCCTTCAGGAGATCGGCCGCCTCGCCGGCGTTTTCTTCCATTTCTGCGAATTTCGCCATTTTTAACTCTTTACATTCGTATATTCGAATATATATATTAGCCAGAGCCGCGGATCAAGTCCAGCCGCTCCAGGCAACAGGCCATCACCCCGAAGAAGGGAGATTCCACCGTGAATATCGACCGCACCGTCTTTGCATTCGCCGGATTTGTGACGCTTTTGGGTCTGGTCCTTGGGCTCTTCGTCCATCCCTATTGGTTCGCGCTCAATGCGTTTGTCGGCCTTAATATGTTCCAGGCCGCATTTACCGGTTTTTGCCCGCTGGCAATGATTCTGAAGCGGCTGGGCCTTCAGCCGGGCGCAGCCTTCGCCTGATCCACGTTCAAGCGTTCACAACAAAACCAAAAACATTGCGGGAGCACACAATATGAATCCCTTGCCGTTGAGCGCTTCAAACAAGCCGGGGCTGTACCTTTGGGGTTCAGCCTTGTTCAGCCTGATCCTGATACTGCTGGTCGCGGCCCCGACCTTTGCGCCGCAAAGCTTTTCTTTCCTGGAGCCGCTGAAGGTCGACACCGATCCGGAGAACATGCTCTCCGAGAACGAACCAGTTCGCGTCTTTCACAACCGGATGAAACAGGAATTCACGCTTTATGACCTTGTTGTTGTCGGCGTCGTCAATGAGCGCGATCAAAACGGCGTTTTCAACACCGATACGCTTGGCGACGTTTACGCCCTGACAAAATTTGCGGAAACAATTCGCTGGACCGAGGGTGTCGGGGATCATGCGATGCGTAGAGGCGTTATCGCCGTCGACCTTATCGCCCCTTCAACGGTCGATTCCATCGAGCAGGCCGGGCTTGGCTCAGTGAGTTTTGACTGGTTGATGCCCGAGCCGCCGCAAACACAGGAACAGGCGCTCGCCGTGCGCGACCGCGCGCAGCGTATTCCGACCCTCCATGACACGCTTGTTTCCGGCGATGGCAAGGCGCTGGCGATCTATATTCCAATCACATCAAAAGATGTGAGTTTCCGCGTCGCGAACCAGCTCCGAGAAAAAATTGCGACTTTCGATGGCGACGCCGTATTTCACATCACCGGCCTGCCCATCGCACAGGATCAGTTCGGCGTTGAAATGTTCAAACAGATGGCGATTTCAGCGCCGCTCGCCATGGCGCTGATCTTCGCGCTGATGTGGTTTTTCTTCCGTCGTCTCAACCTGATCATTTCCCCCATGATTGTCGCCATGGTCTCCGTGATCGGCGCCATGGGACTTCTCGTTGTCACCGGCAACACCGTTCACATCATGAGTTCCATGATTCCGATTTTCGTGATGCCGATCGCCGTGCTTGACGCCGTTCATATCCTCTCCGATTTTTATGATCGTTATCCGGCGATCAAGGACCGCCGTAAAACGCTGGAGCATGTCATGAAAGAGTTGTGGCAGCCCATGCTGTTTACGACGCTCACGACCTGCACCGGCTTCGCTTCGCTTGCTTTCACACCCATCCCGCCGGTTCAGGTGTTTGGCGTGTTTGTCGCCATTGGCGTCTTCTTCGCCTGGTTCTTCACGGTTACGCTGGTTCCCGCCTACATTATGGTGATGCCGGAAAAGGCTTTCACCGGTTTTGGCATGGGCGCCGGCGGAGAAGACTCCGACCATGAGGCAACGCCGCTCGCCAGGTTCCTGCATGGCGTTGGTGATTTCGCCGTTGGCCAAGCAAAACTGATCGTCGCCGGTTTCCTGATTGCGCTCGCCATCGCCGCTTATGGCGTCACGCAAATCCGCATCAATGATAACCCGGTCAAATGGTTCCATGCGGATCATGAAATCCGGGTGGCCGACCGCGCCCTTAATGAGCGCTTCGGCGGCACTTACATGGCGTATCTCACCCTATCGGCCGAAGACGGCGACGCACTCGCGGACGTCGCTGACGATGCGCAAAAGCGCTTGGCCGCGCTCGGCACGCCGCAGGCGCAGGAACTGGCAAACCAAGCGCAAGCGCTGCGCGGATCAGCCGAAAGCGTGGATGCATTCCTCGCCGCCCTGCGCGGCAAAGGCGAAGCCGCCCGCGATGCAACGGAAGACGACGATGAATGGTACGCCTGGGACGATGCAGTTCTCGCCGTCGACGCCGCATCGCAAGCCGGCGAAGTCTTCAAACAGCCTGACATGCTCGCCTATATGGAAAAACTTCAGGCGCATCTCGCCTCGACCGGGCTGGTGGGCAAGTCGAACGCCGTGACCGACATTGTGAAAACGGTTCACCGCGACCTGTTTCTTGGTGAAGAAGAAGCTTACCGCATTCCCGATACGCCGGAAGCCGTCGCTCAAACGCTGATCACCTATCAGAACAGCCACCGGCCCCAGGACCTCTTCAAACTCGTGACGCCCGACTTCAAGAAAGCGGTCCTGTGGCTGCAATTGAAGAGCGGCGATAATGTCGACATGAGCGCGGTGATCAAATCCGTGGATGATTTCATCGCCCAGAACCCGCCGCCCATGACGGTAAGCCATGACTGGTTCGGCCTCACCTATATCAATGTGGCGTGGCAGCAGAAAATGGTGTCGGGCATGGCGAAAGCGTTTCTCGGCAGCTTCATCATGGTGCTGATCCTGATGACGGTCCTCTTCCGCTCTTTCGCTTGGGGCCTTCTTTCCATGGCGCCGCTGACGGTGACCATCGGCGTCATCTATGGCGTGATCGGCCTTATCGGTAAAGACTACGACATGCCGGTGGCTGTCTTGTCTTCGCTCAGTCTTGGTCTCGCCATTGACTACGCCATCCATTTCAACGCTCGCGCGCGTCAACTCTATCAAGGCATTGGCGACTGGGTTCAGACAGCGAAACAGGCCTTCGGCGAACCGGCGCGCGCAATCTTCCGTAATGTGATCGTGATCGGCGTCGGCTTCCTGCCGCTGCTGTTAGCGCCTCTGGTTCCTTATCAGACGGTTGGCGTCTTTATCTCGGCGATCCTGTTCCTCGCCGGCGTCGCCACCCTCTTGGGGCTGCCCGCGCTCATCACCATATTCAAGAAAGTACTGTTCCCGGAAAGGAGAGCATCATGATTTTCAAAAAACTCATCGCGACTGCCGCGATCGCCACCCTGTCAATCTCGACGGCTTTTGCGCAGGACGTTCAGGAGATCGTCAACAAAGCGAGCGCCGCCGCTTATTATCAGGGCGAAGACGGTCGCGCCAAAGTGCACATGTCCATCAAGGACTCCCAGGGGCGCGAGCGCACCCGCGATTTCGTCATCCTGCGCAAGGATATCGACAATGTCGATAATGGCGAGCAGCGTTTCTATGTGTTCTTTGAACGCCCCGCGGACGTGAACAAAACGTCTTTCCTCGTCTGGAAACACGCGGCCGCCGATGATGACCGCTGGCTTTATCTGCCCGCTCTTGACCTCGTCAAACGCATCGCGCCTTCAGACGAACGCACAAGTTTTGTGGGCTCGCATTTTTTCTATGAAGACGTGTCAGGCCGCGGTCCCGAAGAAGACAATCATGTTCTGGAAGAAGAAACGGATGACTATTACGTGATTCGCTCCACACCGAAGGACGCCTCTGGCGTTGAATTCGCCAGCTACAAGAACTGGGTCCACAAGGCGACCTTTATTCCGGTGAAGACGGAGTATTACGACGAAAACGGCGAAGCTTATCGCACCTATACAGCGCTCGGCGTTGAAACCATCGACGACAAGCCCACCGTCGTGAAGTCATCCATGGCGGACACGCGCATCGGCGGCGCGACGGAAATGCATTATTCCGAAGTCGCTTATGACACCGGCCTCCCGGAGGATATCTTCTCCGAACGCTATCTGCGCAATCCGCCGCGGCGCGAACTGCGCTAAGAGAAGGAAGGCGGCGCGCAATGAAACTGAAAGCGATCCTGACTGCCGCATTGCTGGGCGCAACGCCTGCAATCGCGCAGGATGCGCCGCCGCTTCCGGCCGGCCTTTCGGGCGGTGACGCTCAAGAGAACGCCAGCAAAAAAGAAACCTCCCCCGAAGCGCCGGCGTTGCCAGCCGGTTTAGGCGATGACGCGACGCCGGCGCTTCCCTCCGGTCTCGGCGAGCCGAAAGGCCCCGCCTTGCCGCCGGGCCTTGCCGAAAATAATGATGAAACTGAGGAAACAACGCTTTCCGGGTCTGACGAGCCTTTTACTGCGCCCTTCGGCCTCACCGGCTTTGTCGAGGCGCGCGCAGGCATGCGCATCGTCAGTGATCCCACGCAAAAGACGCTATCGATTGGCGAAGTGCGCGCGCAACTCGGGCGCGACATAGAAACCCGTCACGCCACGTTCCGCCTGGTCGGTGATTTTTTCTATGACCAAGTGGAAGATGTCAGCGACGTCAATCTCGAAACAGGCCGCGGTTTTTTCGATTTGCGCGAGGCGAATGTTCTCGTGCGCCCGCTTGATTTCCTAGACATCAAGGCGGGCCGTCAGATCCTGACCTGGGGCGTTGGCGACCTCGTCTTCATCAACGATTTGTTCCCGAAAGATTTTCGGTCTTTCTTTATCGGAAGGGACGATGAATATCTGAAAGCGCCTTCTGATGCGATCCGCATCTCTGCTTTCAACGACATCGCCAATCTTGAATTCGTATACACGCCGCGTTTCGACGCAGACCGGTTTATCACTGGCGACCGGATTTCCTATTACAATCCCGTTCTCGGCCGCATCGCAGGGCGCGACGCCGTCATTGTCCCCGAGGCACGGGACACCTGGTTTTCCGAGGACGAGTTCGCCGCTCGCGCCTATCGCAATATCGCCGGGTTCGAGGCGGCGCTCTACGGCTACGCTGGGTACTGGAAAACACCGGAAGGTCAGACCCTCACAGGACGACCGTTTCATCCCCGTCTCGCCGTGGTCGGCGGCAGTCTGCGCGGCCCGGTGCAAGGCGGCATCCTGACCGCCGAAGCCGGTCACTATTTCAGCCGTGACGACCTTTCCGGCGCAGACCCTTTCATTCGCAACAGCGAAACCCGTTTTCTGGTTGGGTATGAGCGGGAAATCGCCAGCGAACTTACGGCCTCCGTTCAGTATGTCGGAGAAGTTCTTTCCGACTACGCCGCGCTCATCAGCTCTCTCCCCCCCGGAGCGTCGGCGCCTAACCGGATGCGCCATGTCGTGACGCTGCGATTGACCAAGCTCATGCTCAACCAGAATCTCACTCTTTCAGGCTTCAACTTCTGGAGCCCGAACGAAAAGGACGGATATTTCCGCTTCCGCGCCTCATACAAACTCAACGATGCATGGCTCACCGAGGTCGGCGGCAATATTTTTTACGGCGCTGATAACGACACGTTTTTCGGACAGCTTCAGGACAACACCAATCTATTTGTCGGCGTGAGACGAAATTTTTAAGCGCGCAGCGTAACTGACGCGGTATTCTAGGAGGAAAATCATGGCTCATATCGTAGTGCTGGGAGGCGGCCTTGGCGGCGTCGTGATGGCGTATGAAGTGCGCGCAACCGCTCGTAAGGAAGATAAGGTCACGGTCATTTCCGACAAGCCGACCTTCGACTTTACGCCGTCAAACCCATGGGTTGCTGTCGGCTGGCGCACGCCAGACCAGATCAGTGTCGAGCTTGAAAAGCCGCTGGCGAAAAAGGACATCGATTTCATTCCGGTCGCCGCGACGAAATTGCGCCCGGAGGCAAGCGCCATTGAACTGGCCGATGGACGCACCATCAACTACGACTATTTAGTCATTGCAACCGGCCCCGAACTCGCCTTCGACGAGATCGAAGGCCTCGGACCTCATGGCGGCCATACGCAATCAATCTGCACAACACCACATGCAAAAACGGCGCATGTCGCTTTTGAAGAGTTCGTTAAGAACCCGGGACCGATTGTTGTCGGCGCCGTTCAGGGCGCCTCCTGCTTCGGCCCCGCTTATGAATTCGCCTTCATTCTCGACGCGGAACTTCGCAAACGGAAAATCCGCGACAAGGTGCCCATGACTTTTGTCACCTCCGAGCCTTATATCGGCCATCTGGGCCTCGACGGCGTCGGCGACACAAAGACCCTGCTTGAGTCGCAGCTGCGCGATCACCACATCAAATGGATCACCAATGCGAAAATCAAGAATGTCGGCGCCGACAAGATCCAGGTCGAAGAACTCGACGAAAATGGAAGCCTGAAAAAAGAACATGAGGTCGCCGCCTCTTACTCAATGCTCCTGCCGGCATTTCGCGGCATTCCGGCCGTTCGCGACATTGACGGGCTCGTCAATCCGCGTGGATTCATCATCGTCGACAAGAACCAGCGCAACCCGACCTACAAGAACATCTTCTCGGTAGGCGTCTGCGTCGCTATCCCGCCAATCGGACCGACGCCGGTTCCCGTCGGTGTGCCGAAAACCGGTTTCATGATCGAATCCATGACGGCTGCGACGGCGGAAAATATCGGCGAAATTCTGCGCGGCGAGGAGCCCACCTATGAGGCGACCTGGAACGCCATGTGCCTCGCTGATTTCGGTGATGGCGGTGTCGCCTTCGTCGCGATGCCGCAAATTCCGCCGCGCAATGTCAATTGGGCGTCGAGCGGGAAATGGGTCCATCTCGCCAAGGTCGCTTTCGAAAAATATTTCATCGGAAAAGTCAAAAGCGGCAAGACCGAACCCTACTACGAAAAGGCCGCCTTGAAGCTTCTCGGACTTGAAAAGCTCAAGAGCTAAACGCCGTTTGCACTAAATCCGCGCCTTAAAGCCGATAGATTTTCCTTCTCCCGGCCTGCGCTTCATTCAGCGCCAAGCTTTTCAAACAGGCTCTGCCCGCGTTTGAACACAAAATGACCCGCATATGGCCGCCATTCGGGACAACGGATTCCCGCACCTGAGACGTTTATCTATGGAATTCGTCGGCGCGCCTTCGCGCGCAAACCGCGACCACCCGGGGTATGTGCATGAAAAAGCTTGGAATTTGGAAATTTGGCCCGGCGTCGCTTGGAGTCATGGCGCTGATCGTCGCAAGCGGCGTTTATTTCGCGGCCGCCAACCGCACCAAAGCGCCGGAGTACCAAACCGCCGAGGTCATGCGCGGCGATATTGAAATCGCCATATCCGCCGCCGGCAAGCTCCAGCCTAAAAATTATGTGGATGTCGGCGCGCAGGTCTCCGGCCAGCTGGAGGAAGTCTTTTTCGAAGTCGGCGACAAAGTCGAAAAAGGCGATCTTCTTGCCCGCATCGACGAAACACTGGCGGCCGCGGATGTGGAAGCCGATCGCGCGCAGATGAAAGAATCCAAAGCTTCTTACGCCCAGCAGGAAGCAACATTGGAACTCGCTGTGGCGGAGGCCAAACGCGCCGACACGCTATACAAAGCTGATGCGATTTCACAGGCGGAATATCAGGCCGCTATCGCAGCGCGCAAAGTCGCGAATGCGCGGTTGACGCAGCTTGAAGCGCAGATCGAACGCCAGAACTCTACGCTCGAAGCCGATCTCGCTACGCTTGAATTCACCAAAATCTACGCCCCCATGTCCGGCACAGTCGTCTCACAGGCCGCCCTTGTGGGCCAGACGCTGAATGCGAACCAGACGACGCCGACTATTCTCCAGATCGCCGACCTGTCCGTCATGACGGTTGAGGCTGAAGTTTCAGAAGCGGATGTTCTGCGTATACAAAAGCAACAGGACGCCTATTTCACGACGCTCGGCGGCGGCGGCGAAAGATGGACGACGACGGTGCGTCAGGTTTTGCCGGAGCCGGAAGTGCTCAACGATGTCGTCTTATACAAAGCGCTGCTGGATGTCGAAAATGACGATGAACGCCTGAAAACGGAAATGACGGCGCAAGTTTTTTTCATCACGGGCGCCGCTGAAGATGCGATCCTCGTTCCTGTGGCCGCGCTGCGCAATATCCGGGAGCGTCCTGCAGGTTCCGAAAGGCGAAAAACGAATGACAGGCCGAGCCTCATGGCGGCGCAGGCGCGTGACCTTCAAAACGGGGACAATCCCGAAAAAACCGCCCGCACCGGGATGCGCGAAATCATCGCCGCCAATCCCGATGCGGAGCGCAAAATGGTGCTCGTCATGGAAAACGGCGCCCCTCGCCCAACGCCGGTCCTGATCGGCCTTCAAAACCGCACGCAAGCGGAAGTGCTGTACGGTCTTGAGCCGGGCGATATTGTCGTGACAGGCAGCGCCGCCATCACGCCGCCAAAACGTGACAATAATAATCGTGAGAACAGGCCGCGCGGCTTCCGCAGGCTAGGCTAAACGCAAAGGCGACACGCCATGAAGCCCCTCATTGAATTGACGGACGTTTGCCGGGTTTTCGGAGAAGGCGAAGCGCAAGTGCGCGCCCTTGACGGTGTCAGCCTGACCATCGAGGCGGGTGAATTTGTAGCGATTATCGGCCAGTCCGGCTCCGGCAAATCCACCCTGATGAATATACTTGGCTGCCTCGACAGGCCGACCGGTGGAACCTATCGGGTGCGCGGCCAGAATATCGCGTCGTTAGAGCCAGACGATCTCGCCGCGCTCCGCCGTGACACGTTTGGCTTTGTCTTCCAGCGTTACAATTTGCTGACAAACGCGACGGCTCTGGAAAATGTCGAAATGCCGGCGATCTATGCCGGCGGAAAGCGCGAAGAGCGTCAGGCCCGCGCCCAGGAATTGCTCGATAAACTTGGCATCGGCGATCGCGCCCTACACCAGCCGAATGAAATGTCCGGGGGACAGCAACAGCGCGTCGCCGTCGCACGTGCGCTGATGAACGACGCCGAAGTCATTCTTGCTGATGAACCGACGGGCGCGCTCGATTCGAACTCAAGCGCTGAACTTTTGTCCCTTCTCGAAGAACTGCATGCTTCGGGACGAACCATTCTCCTCATTACACACGATCCCAACGTCGCCGCCCGCGCCCATCGCATCGTCGAGCTGACCGATGGAAAGATTGTTTCAGACACCGGCGCCGTCGAGACGGCGAATGGCGCGACGGCGTTTGAAAAAACCGTCAACGCCCCGTCTTTTCTTTTACAGGCGAGCGAAGCCGTAAAAATGGCGTTTCGCTCGCTCCATGCCAACCTTTTCCGCACGTCATTGACCTTGCTTGGTGTGGTCATTGGCGTCGCGGCAGTGGTCGCCATGCTTGCTATCGGCGAGGGCAGCCAGAAACAGGTTGTCTCCAGCATCGAGACCATGGGCTCCAATCTCCTGTTCGTACGCCCCGGCGCACCCGGCACACGCATGCGTGGCTCAGCCATTGCAACCCTTACGATAGAAGACGCCGAACGCCTTAGCGAACTCGACAACATCATCGCCGCAGTGCCGAGCAGATCGAGCAACGAAACCCTTCGCGTCGGAGAAAACGATTACCGAACAAATGTGGAAGGCGCTTCCGCAGCCTGGCCGGAAGCGCGCAACTGGCAAATCGCCTATGGAACGTTTTTTTCCGACGAAGACCAGTCTCGCCGCGCTTCGGTTGTCGTCATCGGCTATACTGTGGCCGAGAATCTGTTTGGCGATGATATCTCGGCTGCGGTCGGCCAGTACATATTTATTGGGGGCGCTCCTTTTGAAGTCGCAGGCGTTTTGACGCCGCGCGGCGCCACGGCATGGGGGCAGGATATGGATGATGTGGCGCTCGTCCCTATCACCACGGGCATGATGCGTCTTTTCGGACAGAATTATCTTTCCTCCATCACAATCGCTGTTCAGGACACACGCAAGATGGATGAAACGGAAGCGGCGGCGCAGACATTATTGCTCGCGCGGCACGGCATCGAAGACTTCCAACTGCGCAATACGGCCTCTCTGCTCGAGTCGATTGAAGAGACTCAACAGGCTTTCTCGGTCCTGCTCGGGTCGGTCGCGGCAATCTCGCTTGTTGTCGGCGGCATTGGCGTCATGAACATCATGCTTGTCAGCGTTACGGAGCGCACACGCGAAATCGGCGTGCGCATGGCGACCGGCGCGCGCCGTTCTGACATTATGATGCAGTTCAATACCGAAGCGCTGGTGGTCGGCGCACTGGGAGGGATGATCGGCGTCCTAATCGGTCTTGGCGTATCGCTTGGCCTCGGCGCAACAGGCGTTACGTCGATTTCTATTTCCCCGACGCCCGCGATTCTTGCCTTCAGCTCCGCCCTCGCCATCGGCCTTCTGTTCGGGTTCATGCCGGCGCGGCAAGCCTCCCGCCTCGATCCTGTCGTCGCCCTCGCCTCGGAGTAAAGCAGATGAAGAACCTGCTCCTTTCCACCGCCGCCCTGTCTCTTGCCGCCTGCGCCACCGCCTCGCCGCCGGTCAGCGAACTCACGGCAATGCCCGAAGCCTACGACTATGCGGACAAGCTTGCCGAGGCGGAGAAGATCGATGTCTTATGGTGGAAAACGTTTGACGATCCAGCGCTCAACGCGCTGATCGATGAAGCCCTCACCGCCAATCAGGATATCGCCGCCGGGCTCGCCGCCCTGCGCTCAGCGCGCGCTTCGGTGCGCATCGCCAATGCGTCGCTATTTCCGCAGCTCAGCGCTGGCGCATCGGCGTCGTCAAACACCGAAGGCGAAGGGCTTGACGACATCTCCGCTTCCGCACGTGGCTCCGCTTCTTATCAACTCGACCTTTTTGGACAGAACGCAGCCAGTCGCCGCGCAACGCGCGCCAGCTATGACGCCCAGGCTTTTGACCAGCGTGCGCTCGAACTCACCATCGCTTCGGATGTCGCTTTCACCTATTTTTCCGTCCTTGCAGCGCGCGAACGTCTTGAAGTCGCCCAGTCCAATCTCGAGATTTCCGAGCGCATCTTCAAGATCGTTGAAACGCGCTATGACGCCGGGGACGTTTCACGCTTCGATTTGACAAGTCAGGAAGCATCGCTCGCCAATGCGCGCGCGCGCGTGCCGCAAATCGAGCAGCAGCTTGTCAGTCTTGAAACCGCCCTCTCCGTTCTCCTCGGCCGCACACCCCAAGGCTATGACGCGCCCGAGGGCGATATTCTCGCCATGACGCCGCCGCCCATCAATCCCGGCATGCCGTCAGAGCTTCTTTTGCGCAGGCCCGACCTGTTGAGCGCCGAGGCGCAGTTGCGCGCCGCAGACGCCAATGTCGCCGCCGCCGAACGCGCTTTCTTTCCCTCAATTGACTTGAACGCTGGAGCCAATGCAGGTCTTACAGGCGGGACGAGCGTCATTGGATCGCTTGCGGCGTCGCTCGCCGCGCCAATCTTCACCGGCGGGCGACTTGAAGGCCAGCTTGATTCAGCAAAAGCGCGAGTCGAGCAACAGATCGCCAACTACCGGAAGTCAACACTGAACGCCTTGCGAGACGTCGATGTCAGTCTCAGCGCGCTCACCACCGCAGAGCAACGCGAAGAACAGCTTGTTGTCGCCCATGACGCCACGCAAACATCCTTATCGCTTGCAGAAATCCGGTATCGTTCCGGCGCCGATGACCTGACGAGCCTTCTCAACGCTCAATCATCCTATTTCAGCGCCTCGGATAGCCTTGTTCAGGGACGGCTTGACCGCCTGTCTGCGGCTATTGATCTCTATGCTGCAATCGGCGGCGGATGGAGCGGTCAATAGTTTCGGGCGAAGTCCTTGGTCTGCCTCCGGGAAAGTGGTCCGATGAATCTGTTAGTTTCGGCTTTGAAAGAGGAGCTGAGACATGGCGAAACGAGCCAAGCCGGAAGAAATTATTGCAAAGCTGCGTGAGGTTGAGGTCCGCC
>NZ_JBHIXB010000004.1:0-279293 GCF_041986965.1 Hyphococcus sp.
CCGCGCCGAAAACCGTCTTGCCAAGACCGTTCATGCCGCCTTACGCTCAGGGCGTGGCGGCATGAGCGCCACCCCACAACCCGCCGAGTCTAACAAATGGCTCGGAGCACTTCGATGGGTCAGGCCATAGCTGACAGATTTTCAACCACATACTTTACGATTCCGATTCTGATTCTTCTTTGCGCTCTGTTGATAGTTTTGTTCTCAAGTGGATTAGAGCTCATCATTACGGGTGTAGACTGGCTAATCAAAAATTCTGAGGCAGCAGCTATCGCTTCATAGGCGGGCCAATGCCCTGCCATTCGATGAGGCGAGCCCCCTCCGTCTCGGCCTTTGGCCTCGACACCTCCCCCGTAAACGGGGGAGGAGGAACTCTGAGCATGAGGCTGGTTTCTCTTCCCCCGTTCACGGGGGAAGTGCCGACCCCGGACTTGTTCCGGGGGCGGCGATGGGGGCTACTCCGCGTTATCGTCAGGCGCTTGCGTTTTCAAAAAGCGAGAAGAATTTTCCGCCGTCTCCAATATCTTTTCCAGAACGCCGTCCATATTGTCATAGACCTCATTGTTCCAGAACCGCAAAACAATCCAGCCTTGTTTCTTCATAAATTCATCACGCGCGGCGTCACGTTTAAGCGCGTCGGGAAACCCATGCTGTTCGCCATCGCATTCGATGACAAGCCTTGCCTCAACACAGGCGAAGTCGGCGACATAAGGACCGACCGTGTGCTGACGGCGAAAACGAAAGCCGCCGAGCCCTCTGTTGCGGAGACGCGCCCACAAACGCCGTTCCGCTTCGGGCATCGTTTGACGCAACGTGCGTGCGTTTCTGTGGGGTCTGCGGATTGGCATGGTTAGAGTTTAACCCCCTCCGTCGCTACGCGACACCTCCCCCATTAACATGGGGGAGGAGAAGCTCTGAGCGTAAGGCGTGTTCCCTCTTCCCCCGTTTACGGGGGAAGTGCCGAGCGGAGCGAGGCGATGGGGGTTTCCGAAACAACAGGGGTGATGGGGGCCGGCCGAGTATAAGGCCATTCCGGACCCCGTGAATAAAATTTCACCACCTTTTTTATGGCCTTATACTGCGCGGCAGTCCGGATAGGGAGAGGCGGTGAGCGCTGCCGTAACTCATTGATCCGGATCGCGGCGCGCAGGGTGACAAGCCTCGCCGTTCCTCCTTTTTCATTCCGGGGGAGCGGCGTCACGGAAGGCTTTCACGCTGGCCGGTCGCAGCGCCCGGGCTTTCTCATGGCTCAACGTCTGGCGGGTAAAACCGTCCGGCGGTCATGATTACGGCCGGGCCCGCCGACGCTGAACAACGCTGCAAATGCGGGGCGTGATGCGCCCTTAAACTTAAAAGTGCGATGGACGTTTCACGCCCCGCGCCTCTCCGTCTTATACGCTCGCGCCGAAGTCGGCCGCGGCAGATTGGGGCTATGGCGTTGATCCAGATCAACCAAGCCGCTGCGCGGCGCCCATAGGTTTCTGCGCGTATTGAAAGGGTCCGACGACATGCCGACAGATGTGAGCGTAACCGAAGCGGAAAAACCGAAACCGGCGACCGCTTATGAGATGATCGGCGGGGCCGAGCCGGTCGCGCGCATCGTCAACCGGTTTTACGACCTCGTGGAGACGGACCCGGCCTATGCCGCCTTGCGCGCCATGCATGCGCCGGACCTTGCGCCCATGCGCGCCTCCCTCACCGGCTTTCTCATCGCCTGGATGGGCGGCCCGCGCGGCTGGTTCGACAATCGCGAAAAGACCTGCATGATGACGCTGCATCGCCCGCTCGCGATTGACGAAGGGCTCGCGGAGGAGTGGGCCGGCGCCATGGCCCGCGCCGTCGACGACTGCGAGATCGAGCCGGACTTCGCCAAACAGATGATCGAGGTTTTACGCCGCATGTGCGCCGGCATGGTCAATAGCTGACACCGCGCTGATGGGCCGCCCGTGAAACCGCCCAGCAGGACACATGTAGAAAGGAAAAGCATGGCGCGATCACACCATTTGCGGGCCAATCGGGGCCTTAACCTGGTCCCTAGCCGTTGACGCGGCGCAACAGATGGTTAACGCTGGCGGTGAACGCTCAGGGGGTCGCAGCCGCGGCCCCGGGCCCGAACCTCTTGGGGGAGATCATGAAGTTCAAATCCGCCATCACCGCTGTCGCCGCCGCTTTCGTTTTCACCGGAGTCATGACCGGCGCCGCCAACGCCGCCGTGATCTATGACGAGTCCGTGAGCGGCGATCTCGGCAATGTCGATTTCGGTCTCCTGACCGACAGCAACAACACCTTTCTCGGCACGCTCGACGGCGGCCCGTCCGGCACGACCGGTCCGGATGAGGGCGACACGATCCGCTTTGAGATGGCGAGCGCCTTCACGCTCAATATCGACATTCTGTCGGGCGTCGATACGGTCGTGTTCTTCTATCGGTATAATGGAACCAACTATGATCTTGTGGAGGCCGGCGGCTCCAGCGATGCGGCGCTCTACGGACCGGAGTTTCTGGCGGGGATGTATTACGCCAACCTCGTGCCCGTCACGAACTCAAACATGTCGGCCTATGCGTTCAGCGTGATCGCGGTTGAAGGCGCGATGTCCGAAGTGCCGCTTCCGGCCGCACTGCCGTTGTTCCTCGCCGGGCTCGGCGGCATCGGCCTGATGCGCCGCCGCAAGACGGCCTGAACGCCGACCCGCAAGGGCGATTGCGTTTTCTTGCGCCAATGGTGGCGTGATCTTCCGCGGCGGCGGCCCATCATGGGCCTCGAACCGAGGAGGGAGACGCGCTTTGACCGGGATCGACCCCGCGCCGTTATTCACGCCGTTCCGGCTGGGCGGCGTCACACTCGCCAACCGCTTCATCATGCCCGGCATGCAACGAAGCTGGTGCGAGGACGGCGCCCCGCTCCCCATCCTCGGGGAATATTACCGCCGCCGGGTCGAGGGCGGCGTCGCCATGGTGATCACCGAATCCTGTGCGGTCGACCACCCGACGGCGACGAATGTGCCGCAATTTGCGCGGATCAATCCGGCGACGCTTCCCGCCTGGAAAGATTGCGTCGCCGAGGTAAAGTCCGCAGGCGGATATATGCTGATCCAGCTCTGGCATGAGGGCGCGCTGCGGAAAGAAGACGCCGGCACGGGCGCCGAAGCACATGCGTCGACGCTCTCGCCCTCGGGGCTCGCCTTTCCCGGCAAGGAGAACGGGCGCGCGGCGAGCCTTGCCGAGATCGACGATCTGCGCGCCGCGTTTATCCGTAGCGCACTGCTCGCACAGGAAGCCGGCGCCGACGGGGTCGAAATCCATGCCTGTCACGGCTATCTGCTCGACCAGTTTTTGTGGCCGGGCACGAACCGCCGCGACGACGCCTATGGCGGACCGATTGAAAACCGCGCGCGGCTGCATGCGGAAATCATCGCGGGTGTGCGTGCGGCCTGCGGTCCCGGCTTTGTCATTTCGATCCGCTACTCGCAATGGAAGGAAGCCGATTACGAGGCGAAGATCGCTGCGACGCCGGACGAGCTGGAGACCATGCTGACGCTCTGGCGCGAGGCCGGGGCCGACATCTTCCACGCCTCAACGCGGCGGTTCTGGGAACCGGAATGGCCGGACCGCGATGAGACTTTGAACCTCGCGGGCTGGTCGAAAAAAGTCGGCGGCCTGCCCGTCATCACCGTGGGCAGCATCGGCTTCGACATCGACGTCATGTCATCGCTCCTCGAAGACCGCGAGGCGGAAAGTAATGTGGAGCGCGGGATGCGCGAGCTTCTCCGGCGGTTTAACGCGGACGAGTTCGATCTCATCGCCATCGGGCGCGGCCAGATCGCCGACCCGGAATGGGTGAACAAAGTGCGCGCCAGCCGTTTCGGCGATGTGCGCGCATTTTTACGGTCTGATCTTGGAACCTTTGACGGCGAAGGAACGAGCCTCATCGAAGACGCCCACAAGGCTGGTCAGAGGGTAGATCAGGGGGCAGATCAGAGGGCAGATCAGGACGCGGGCCGCGACGCTGGCGACGCATGACGACGCAAGTTGATGCAGGTCAACTTTCTCTTGAAACGCGTCTGGTAAAAGCGTTAACACTTATGACGCGTCTAACATCGGAGGTTTGCCTGTGACCGAGTCCGTAAAAGCCGCCACCCCAGAAGATGCCGACACTAAAACCGTAACCCCCTTCCCGCTGTTCGATCCCGGCGATTTTGCAAGCGCAAGCGCGCGCAATCTCGATTTCGCGACCCGCGCAGCCCGCGCCTGTTTCGGCGGTGCGGCGCAACTCAACTGGGAGGTCGTCGGTTTCATGAATATGCGCCTCGCCAAGGATGTGGCCGGCGCGCAAAAAGTCATCACCGCCAAGACCAGCCATGAAGCTTTTCACGAACAGGCGACGTTTGTTGAGCAAGCGCTGCGCGATTACGCCGACGCCGCCTCGAAATGGCTGCATATCGCGGCGGACGTCGCCAATCACACCCTCGCCCCGGTGGAAGAACGCACCGAGGAAGTCCTTGAGGAGTTCGATGAACGCGGCGCCCAAAGCGAAACGGCGGCGTAAGGCGTTGCGGCGGCGAGCGAGATAACATGCCTTATGTGAAAGAAACGCTCGCGCCGGGCGAGGAGTATCTTTACCGCGCGCATTTCAACTGGACCTATGATGTTCAGAGCTGGTTCTGGCTCGCCTTCTCCGCTATCCCCGCCGGCATGTGGGTCTACAGCGCCGCGCGGGATTATTTCGCGCACAACCCTTACGGACATATGTTTTTATTCGTCGCCGGCGCCGCATTCATGCTCGGCCTTGTCATCTGTCTGCGGCGTTATGTGCATAAATGGACGACGGTGATCGCCGTCACCTCCGTGCGTCTTATTCTCAAGACCGGCATGGTGGCGCGCACCAGCCACGAAGTCATGCTGGATGAAATCGAAGAAGTTCTGGTCGAACAAACTTTTCTTGGCCGCCTCCTCGGCTACGGCACTCTTAAAGTGCGCGGCACTGGCGCCGCGGTTGTTGAGTTTCCTGTTGTCGGCGGTCCCATGCGCGTGCGCCGGGAAATTGAGACGGCGCTAATCACTGCGCGCGGCCTGGCGAAACAACGCGCCTGATCAACATTCCACCACATTGACGGCGAGTCCGCCTTCGGAAGTTTCCTTATATTTGCGCGACATATCGAGACCGGTCTGACGCATGGTCTCGATCACCTGATCCAGCGAAACTTTATGTTCGTCGGAGGCCCGCAGCGCGAGACGTGCGGCGTTGACGGCTTTCACCGCGCCAATGGCGTTGCGCTCAATGCACGGGATTTGCACGAGCCCGCCGACAGGATCGCAAGTGAGGCCGAGATTGTGCTCCATACCGATTTCAGCGGCGTGCTCCACCTGCCCCGGCGTTCCGCCCCAGACCGCGGCGAGCCCGCCTGCCGCCATGGAGCAAGCAACGCCCACCTCCCCCTGGCAACCCATTTCCGCACCGGAGATTGACGCGCGCTGTTTGTAGAGCATGCCGATTCCCGCCGCCGTGAGAAGGAACACGCGGATCTGCGGGAGGTTTTCGCCGTCGACGCAGCAATAATGTTTGAGCACAGAGGGAATAATCCCTGCAGCGCCATTGGTCGGCGCCGTGACGACGCGCCCGCCGGCGGCGTTCTCTTCATTCACCGCCATGGCGTAGACATTGAGCCAGTCGAAGAGTTGTTCGCGTTCATTGGCGAGCGGCGCTTCGACGAGTTTTGCATAAAGCGACGGCGCGCGGCGTTTGACTTTCAGCCCGCCCGGAAGCTCGCCGCGCGTATTCAAACCGCGCTCGATACAATCGCGCATGGCGACCCAGATTTTGTCGAGCATCGCTTCCGTCTCGGCGCGCGGGCGGTGGTCGTCCTCATTTTCAAGGATGATCTCGTGCAGGGCGAGATTTGTATCACGGGCGATCGCGAGCAACTCCGTCGCGCTCGCAAACTGATGGCGGCCCGCGCGGGCTTGCGCAATCAGATCGTCCTCGGCGGGCGCGGCCAGTTGTTTGTCGCTGGCGATAAAGCCGCCGCCGACAGAATAATAGATTTGCGAAAACAGATCGGCGCCGTTTTCGGCATAGAGCGTCAGCCGCATTTCATTGGGATGGACCGTCGGGACCACATTGCCCATAAGGTCGATATCCGCTTTCCAGTCGAAGGCGACCGCAGGCCCGCCATGTAGCGCGATGCGTTTTTGCGTCTTCACATTGTCAATGGCGCGTTCCGCTTCATTCGGGTCCGTCGTCTCCGGTTCGAAGCCGAGCAGGCCGAGGACTGACGCCGTGTCTGTCCCGTGGCCGACGCCGGTGAGCGCCAGCGAGCCGTGAAGGTCGACTTTCACCCGCGCCGCGCGATCAAGAACGCCTTCCGCTTTCGCCTCTTCAAGAAAACGCCGCGCAATCCGCATCGGTCCCACGGTATGCGACGACGACGGGCCGATGCCGATTTTGAAAATATCAAAGACCGAGAGCATTTACTTTCTGTCTTCCATCTCCGGCTCAACGCCGAGGGCGCGCATGGCGGCGGCGACCGCATTGATCGCCTGTTCCGCCGTCGCCGCGTCAGGCGAACGCGCAACGATCGTGACGCCCATTTCATCGCCATCGATGGGGTAACTGCCGAGCGTGACATTTTTCAGAGCGGACTGGATGTCACGCAACTGATCGGCCAGCGTGGATTCAGGCAGGCTGCGGGCTGTCGCGGCCCGCGAATGAATGACGGCGCCATGCTCAATCGCGCCTTCGATGGCGGTCAGCATCGCCTGGAAGATCCGCGGCACGCCGGCCATGACAAAAATGTTTTCGATCCTGACGCCCGGCGCGCCGGAGACGGGGTTTTCAATCAACTCGGCGCCTTCCGGCGTCCTCGCCATGCGCATTCTCGCCGGCGTCACCTCAACATCCCGCCCCTTATAATAGGCGCGCACCATGGCGGCGGCGCGGGGGTGCTCAATCACCTTGACGCCGAGCGCGGCGGCAATGGCGTCCACCGTGATGTCATCATGAGTAGGGCCGATCCCGCCCGACGTGAAAACGTAATCATAGCGCGTGCGCAGGGCGTTCAACGCATCGCCGATCATGGCGGCGTCGTCGGGCACGACCCGCGCCTCCGTCAGCGCGACGCCGCGCTCGGTCAGCCAGCCCGCGAGATAATGCATATTCGCGTCGCGCGTGCGCCCCGAAAGGAGTTCATCGCCGATGGCGAGAATGGCGGCTGTCTTCTGCATGCTCATGGCCTGCTTTCCTGATCTGTTTTCCATGGCTCTAGGCCGCGTCCGGTCTGCGGTCAAACCGGGGCGGCTGGCGGCGAAGGCGGACTATAGCCCGGCCCCGAAGCCCGTGGATAACTTTGCACCAACACTGGAAAAAAACGAAGAATTCAACACATCTGTTGAATTCTTCAAGGCTCTTTTCAACTGACGATTGCGGGCCCGACCGACCCGCTTCGCCGCCTACTCTCTGAGGAAAACCGTGCTGCCCACGGGGCCCACGCCTTCGGGAACCGGAATGTCGGTGCCGGCGTAATCGGCGTTGAGCACCAGCGTCGGGTTGCCCGCCATCTGAAGCTTCCTCGCGACAATCGCCGTATAGGCGGACTGGTCGGCGACGGGCAGAAGGCTCGCCACCAGCAACACGCCGCGCGACAGATAGAACGTGCCGAGCAAGACGCGCGCATCGTCAGACAGAATACGGTGCATGCGGCCTTCCGGGGCGCTGCGATCCTCAAAGAAAAGAATGCCGGCGAGCGGACCTACCTTCGGCGCGGTCAGGCTCAGCACCGCTTCCGGGCCGAAGAAGAAGGTCGAGTCGGCGCCGGTAAGATAGAAGGAGACATTCTCGCCCGAAACCTTGCCGCCAATGCCGACCAGCAACGGTCCGTCCTTGATGACATAGGTGCCGGGATTGAGCTCAACATTCGCCAGCGCGCCAACCGTGATGCCGCCGCAATAGACGCCGGGATTGAGTGTGTATGTGGTTTCACTGAGGCCATCGCTGTTGATGAGGCTGTTAGTGCCGGCCACGTCGTCCAGCCCCTGAGCCGCCTGTGAAATCAGGCTTCCCGCCGAGCTGGTCACAGTCGCCGCAGCCGCGTCGATGAGATCGGTGATCTTCTCGCCATAAGCGGCGTCGATATAGTCGCAAGAGCCAACAGTCGGCGCCGCACGCTCGGACAAGGGATCGGCATAGGCGGGGCAATCCATCGTCGGCATCGGCGCGTAATTATTGCTGTTGCCATAAGCGCCGCCACCCGAACAGATCATGCCGGCCTGAATTTTCGAAAAGCCGCTGGCGACGACGCCTTCGGTCGAAATGGAGTTCGACATGATCGAACATTCATCGGCGAGCAATTTCGAATTGGTCGTCGCCGACACGGCGCCGCGATCAAGATCTTCCAGTGCAACGACGCAGACATTCATGCCGCCCATGGCGACCGCCGTGGAGGTAATGTCATGGTCGAGTTTGAAAGGCACGTAATTCGTTAGGATGAGCCCTTTCGAAGGCGGCATGGTCAGCTTTACGGTGACGGCGCCTTCCGTCAAATCGGTCGAGACTTCGCTCACGACGGAGGAGAATCCATAATTCTGCGCATAGCCGGACTCAAGCACGCTATTGATGACCGCTTCGATCTGGGAAGACGTAGCGTTCGCCAGCAAAAACTCGCGCGCGCCGCGCGTCGCCAAGGTGTCGGCAAGCTGCTTTAAGTTTGCGCGCTCATTATTCCAGCGGAAAAAATCAACGCCGCCGCCTGCAAACCCCAGCACAAGCGGCGTCATCAGCGCCGTCAGCATGGCGACATTGCCTTTTATGTCTCTCGCAAATCCAAACATAATGCACGGCCCCCTTGGCCTCGGCAGTTTTCTCCCCCGCCGTGCTGTTGAATATCCGTTCAAGAAGATAAAAATGTATTATTCAGACTGGTTAACAGAGAATATATTTCGCTATTTGCAATTTTAGGAAAAACCGTTCAATTCACCACCTAACCTCATGTTCCGGTTAGGATGTCAAAATGCGCTTGCCCTCGCCGCTGCTTACCGGGCGTTTAAAAAAAAGATACAAACGTTTTCTTTCTGATATTATTTTGGACGATGGGCGGGAGGTTGTCGCCCATTGCGCCAACCCCGGATCGATGCTCGGAGTCGCTGTGGACGGCGCCCGTGTCTGGGTTCACGAGCATGGCGATCCGAAACGCAAACTCGCCTTTTCCTGGGAACTGGTGGAGATCGACGGAACCCTGATCCCCGTGAACACCACCAACCCCAACCGCATCGTTCCCGAAGCTATCGATAAAGGCGTCATCCCCGAGCTCTCCGGTTATGGCGATATCGCCCGCGAGGTGAAATATGGCGAGGCGAGCCGCATTGACCTCCTCCTGTCCGGCGCCAAATCAGGAAAAGGACGAAAAAAGCCGTGCTATGTGGAAATCAAGAATGTCCACCTGTCGCGCACGCCGGGCCTTGCGGAATTTCCCGACAGCGTCACCAAAAGAGGCGCGAAACACCTCCAGGAACTCTCCCGGGTGGCCGATGAGGGCGCGCGGGCCGTCATGCTTTTTGTGGTCCAGCGCAGCGACTGCCGCCGTTTCGCGCCCGCCGCCGATCTCGACCCCGCCTACGCCAGGGCCCTGAAAGACGCGGCCTCGGCGGGGGTTGAACTTTTGTGCTACGATTGCGAAATCACCACGAATGAGGCGGTCCTGCGCAAGGCGCTGGAGATCGAACTGGAGTCCCGATGACCGAAGCCATTCTTGACGAAGACGACGTCGTCCGCCCCGGCGCTATCAAGCTGCACGGGCCCGAGGATTTCGACGGCATGCGCAAGGCGGGCCAGCTCGCCGCGTCGGCGCTAGACATGATCGCCGAGCAGGTGAAGCCGGGCGTCACCACGGAGCATCTCGACGATCTCATCCGCAAATTCGTTTTCGATCACAACGCCCTTTCGGCCACGATCGGCTATCGCGGCTATCGCCACGCAAGCTGCATCTCGCTCAATCACGTCATCTGTCACGGCATTCCGAGCGACAAGATTTTGAAAAACGGCGACATCATGAATATCGACGTCACCGTCATCGTTGACGGCTGGCATGGGGACACCAGCCGGATGTATTACGCCGGCGAGCCCAAGGTGAAGGCGCGCCGCCTCGTTGACACGACCTATGACGCGATGATGGCCGGGATTAACGCCGTGAAGCCCGGCGCGACCCTGCGCGATATCGGCCGCGCCATTCAGACCATCGCAGAAGGACAGGGCTTTTCCGTTGTGCGCGATTTTTGCGGTCACGGCCTCGGCCGGGTTTTCCACGACGCTCCTAATGTCGTTCATTATGCGGAATATAAAGACCGCTGGGGCGGCGTTCACGAAGCGCCGGACACGGAACTGAAACCCGGCATGTTTTTCACCATTGAGCCCATGATCAATGAGGGCAAGCCTGACGTGAAGCTCTTGAAAGACAACTGGACCGCCGTCGCCCGCGACAAGTCCCTCTCCGCCCAGTTCGAGCATTCGATCGGCGTCACCGAGACCGGCTTTGAGATTTTTACAAAGTCGCCCAAAGGCCTCGACCAGCCTCCTTACTAAAGCGCCCGCCCGCCAACACGGCTTGCTGAACCGCTCTTGCGACATTCCGGCGCCTGATTATCGCCGCACCGGCTGCGAATATTGACCGTTTATTAACAGCGCTGGCGCAATGCTTCTGGAACAGATTCCAGAAAAGGTCCGACTTCCAGCCATGGCGCGCGCAACCCCTTCTATCGATCCCTCCCATAGCGACATCGATTCGGGCGAGAGCGCGTTCGGTTTTGACGAGCTGTTTTTCTCGCGAACAGACCTGGCCGGGATTATCAAATACGGCAACAGCGTCTTCCAGCGCGTCAGCGTCTATAGCTGGGAGGAGTTGCTTTCCAAGCCTCACAAGATTGTCCGCCATCCTGACACGCCCCGCGCGGTGTTCTGGCTGTTGTGGAAGACGATCAAGGAAGGCAAGCCCATCGGCGCCTACGTAAAAAACAAGGCGAAAGACGGGCGCTATTACTGGGTGTTCGCGCTGGTGACGCCAGTGGACGGCGGTTATCTGTCTGTGCGGCTGCGCCCGAGCAGCGAGTTTTTCGGGATCATCGAGAACCTCTATCCGGCACTCGCCGAACAGGAGCGGCGCGAAAACCTCTCCCCGGAAGACAGCGCAAAGCTTCTGCTCAGCAAGCTCAACGAACTCGGGTTCGATAACTACGCAGCGTTCATGACCGCCGCGCTCGGCAAAGAACTCATGTCGCGCGACAATCATCTTGGAAGTAATGAAGACGGCGTGATCCTCAGATTCGATCAGCTGTTGAAAGTCACCCAGTCGCTGTTACGAGAAGCGGAAAATATCGCAGCCGCCTATAAAGCGAGCGAGATTGTTCCCACGAACTTCCGTATTCTCGCCTCCCAGCTTGGCGATGACGGCGCCGCGATCGGCGTCATCTCCGATAATTACAGCCTTTTGTCGAAAGACATGCACACTCTCGTCGAAGGCTTTATCGCCTCGGCGCAAAGTGTTGTTGACGCTATCAACACCAGCTATTTTCTTGTCTGCACGGCGCGCGTGCAGCGCGAGGTGCTGGACTTCTTCGGTCAGGAACAAACCGAAACCCATCAATCCGTGCGCGAGCGCGAGATGGACCTGTTGCGCCGTCAGCAAGCGGAATATGTGGCCAAAGCGCAAGACAGCCTGAGCGACATATCCATAAAATGCAACGGCTTCCGCAGGACCTGTCTCGATCTTGATCGCCTTGCGACAGGCCTTGAAGTGATGCGCGTCGTCGGCAAGGTCGAGTGCTCCAACTATCTGGGCGTCAAAGACCGCGTCGACGACCTTCTCAACAAGCTTGAAACCTATCAAAGGACCGTCACAGGCGCGCTGCGGACGCTCACACATACAAACACGCTGATCCAGCAGGAAACGGATATCCTTCGCAAGCAGGCGGAACGCGCCGCCTGACGCCTGCCTCTCCTATCTGTCGGTTGCGTCGAGCCGTAAACTGTTCAATTCTGTAGCCCTCGCCATTGCGGCGCCACGCATATGGACACGGGCTTGAAGATCGACGCTCCTGACGACAAACGGACAAAACACGCCGCCGACCACGCGAAAGGCCATCGCGAACGCTTGCGCGCGCGGTTTAAAAAAGCCGGCGTCGAAGGCGTCCAGGATTACGAGCTTTTGGAACTTATTCTCTTCAGAGCCATTCCCAGAAAGGACGTAAAGCCGCTGGCGAAAGAGCTGATCGCGACATTTGGCGGATTTCCCCAGGTTATCGCCGCGCCGGTGGAGCGCCTGATGGAGATAAAAGGCGTTTCGGAGAACGTGGCGCAGGAGCTGAAAATCGTTCAGGCGGCGGCGATCAAGCTTTCCCAGGCGCGCGTCCTGAAGCGTCCCGTCATTTCGTCGTGGGACGCCCTCCTTTCCTATTGCCGCGCATCCATGGCGGACGAAAAGACGGAGCTTTTTCGCATTCTTTTTCTCGACAAGAAAAACATCCTCATCGCCGATGAAGTTCAACAGCGCGGCACCGTGGACCACACGCCAGTATACCCCCGTGAAGTTGTAAAGCGCGCGCTGGAGCTTGGCGCCTCGGCGATCATTCTCGTCCATAACCACCCATCGGGCGACCCGACCCCATCGCAAGCCGATGTCGACATGACCAACAAAATCGTAAAAGCCGCCGCCGCGCTCAATATTCGCGTTCATGATCATCTGGTTATTGGCCACGATCAACATGCGAGCTTCAAATCCCTCGGACTTTTATAGAGGCGCACACGAATGACCCGTATCATCACCCTCACCCCGAACCCGGCCCTCGACTATGCGGTCACCGCGGATTTCGTTGAGCCGAACCGCAAACTGCGCTGCCGCGATCCGCAAATGCATCCCGGCGGCGGCGGCATCAATGTCGCCCGCTCCTGCTCGCGCCTCGGCGCGCATACGCTGGCGATTTTCACCGCCGGCGGCGTTTATGGCGATGCGCTTGTCAAATCACTCGCCATCGAAAATGTTCCCATGCGGATGATTCCGATCACGGGGGAGACCCGCCTCGCCTTTCACGTGAAAAATGACAGGGATGACAACGAATACCGTTTCAATCTTCCCGGCGCCAAGATGAGCGAAGATGAAATCGCCCGGTTTCTCACCGCCATACGCGAGGAGGCCGAACCCGGCGATTTTGTCGTCGCGAGCGGCAGCCTGCCCCCTGATGCGCCGCCCGACCTCTGGGCGCAGGCGGCGCGCGTCGCCAAGGACCAGGGCGCCCGCTTCGTGCTCGATTCCATAAGCGGTCTCGACGCGGCGCTGTCTGAAGGCGTCTATATGCTGCGCCAGAACGAGCATGAATATGAAGCTGTCTCCGGAAAGAAACTGACCTGGCCCGGCGAGATCGAAGCCTACGCCAAAGATCTTGTCACCAAGGGGCAAGTGCAGGCCATGGTGGTGAGCCATGGCGGCGACGGCTCCCTGATGGCGACGAAAGACGGCGTTTTCACGGCCCCTTCCTTCAAGGTGCGCGCTTCGAGCGCCGTCGGTGCGGGGGACAGTTTCGTAGGCGGGCTCTTAACGGCGCTGTCGCGCGGCGATAGCGAAACCGAGGCGCTCAAATTCGGTATGGCGGCCGCTGGCGCGACGCGTATGAGCGAGGGCACCGCTCTTTTCGACCCTGCCGACGTCAAAAAACTGATGGCGTCGACGAAGGCCTGACCAAACACGAAACCATCATCGAATCGCGCCTATGCTGCTGTCCTCAACTGGGGAGAGCACGATGCCATATTACAATGACCTTAGGCCCGACACGGATCTGAAGAAAAAAGGCTACGCGCTGGTTTTTCCGGAGATGCGCGATGCGGAGAAGATCCGCGCGATCGACAACATCCTCGCCTTGAAAACCGGCCTCGACAATCTCATTCCGCCGCGGCGCACGGACAAAACCATTCTGATCGCGAGCTGGAACATCAAGGAGTTCGGACACACCACGCAACGTCTGCCTGAAGCCTATTTCTATATTGCGGAAATCATTGCGCGGTTTGACCTGGTGGTTATTCAGGAGGTGAAATCCACCTTGCGCGATCTTCAGGTTCTCATGCGCCTGCTCGGCAGTGAGTGGGAATATGTTGTGAACGACATCACCAGCGGCGTCGACGGCAACTCCGAACGCTCGGCTTATCTTTATAACTCCTCTCGCGTGAAACTGTCCGGCACCGTTGGCGAGCTCGTGCTGTGGCCGGCGATCACACAAGGCGCCGACATACAACAGTTGAAACGCACGCCCTATCTCACCGGGTTTAAAGCAGGCTGGAAGGAATTCGGCATGCTCAGCGTTCACCTTCAGCCCGGCGACAAGCCGGAGAATGTGGATTACCGGCGGGAGGAAGTCTCGCTTCTCCTCACCGCGCTTCAGGAGAAAATCAGCGAGCATTGGACATCGAGCCTGGTGATCGCCGGCGACTTCAATTTCTACAAAGGCGATGACAAGGATGACGGGGCCGTCGAGCTTTTCACCGAAGCGGGCTATTATGAAGTGGACAGCCTGATCGGTCTCGACACCAATGCGTCAGCGACACAAGCCTATGACCGCATGTTCATCCGCACGAACGAATATTTCCGGGTTGTGGAGCGCCCGGACGGCCGCATGAATGGCGGCGTCTTCGACCCCTTTCAATTCGTTTATACGGATGCGCAGACCGAGGCTTACGGCGCGGAAATGGTCGAGGACTATACAGGAGAAAAAGATATGACGGACCCGGCCAACCAGGCGAAATATTTCAAACATCCATGGCGCAAGAACCAGCTTTCCGATCACTTCCCGATCTGGTTCGAACTGGAAATCGACAGCTCCGAAGACTTCCTGAAAAACAAACGCGAGGCGTTTTAGGACTAGGCCCTATTCCTCCTCGCCATAGATCGCGATCATGTGTTCCTTAGCGTTTTTGACGCCGCGGAACATGCCTTTTGAATTAAAGGTCATGGCGTAAGAGCCGTCCGGCCCGAGCACAATAACGCCGCCATCGGCGCCGGTCTCCTGCAAGCGGTGGTGGATCACGTCATCCGCCGCCTCTTCAACCGTCTTGCCCTGATATTCCACTTGCGCGCAGATGTCCCTCGCAATGGTCAGACGGATAAAATATTCGCCCCAGCCGGTGGAGGAGACGGCGCAGGACTTGTTGTCGGCGAAAGTCCCCGCGCCGATGATAGGCGTATCGCCGACACGGCCATAACGCTTCATCATCATCCCGCCCGTTGACGTGCCGGCGGCGAGATTGCCTTCAGCATCGAGCGCCACCGCGCCGACGGTGCCATATTTGAAATCATGAAACAGCGCCGCGTCTTTCTGTTTTTCTTTTTCAGCCTTGAGGGCGCGCTTGTAAGCTTTCCAGCGATGCTCGGTTTTAAAATAGCTGGGCTTGACCATTTCCAGATCATTTTGCCTGGCGAACTTTTCCGCGCCGTCGCGGGCGAACATTACATGGTCCGATTTCTCCATCACCGCGCGGGCGAGCTTGATCGGGTTTTTAACGCGCGTGACTCCGGCGACGGCGCCGGCGTTCAAATTGGCGCCGTCCATGATGGAGGAATCGAGTTCGTTCTTTCCGTCACGCGTGAAAACGGCGCCCTTGCCCGCATTGAACATGGGCGCATCTTCCATGAGAACGATGGCCGCCTCGACCGCATCGAGGGCCGCGCCGCCGCTCTCAAGCACGGCATAGCCGGCGTCGAGCGCTTCATTCAGCTTCGCGCGGAAAGCGGCTTCTTCTTCCGGCGAGTACCGCCCGGGCGCCAGCGCGCCGGCGCCGCCATGAATGACAATGGTGACTGGCGTCACCGGCGCAGCCTCGTGATGTTCCGCCATTGCCGGAGCGGCAAAGAAAATAGCCGCAAGCGTCAGAAAAATCCGCATGAATCGCCTCCCATTTCCATCATTGTGGAAGCGGCGGCGGGCGCAATCAAGGGCGGTTTTATTCGAAGTCGGGCGTCAGCATGCGCTGGGCGCGCCATTGCTCCACAATCCGGTCGATGAAGCTGTTGTCCTCGATTTCCACCGACCAGCCGTCGGTGAAGCAGGCGGTGAGGCTGCGCGGCACCGCCTCTGCGGGAAGCGCATCAAAACGGATTCGCGTCGGCATGGGCACGCCCTCACCCACGGCGATCGCTTCGCCGAGGCCCAGCGACGGCAGACAGCTTAGCAGGCTGGTCGACGCGTCAGGCACGGCGGCGCGCAATGCGTCCTGATCCGCCTGATTGGCGAGACGCATGGCGAAGATGGTATTGCACTGGGAAAGAACCGTCGGATCGAGTTCCGTGGGACGCTGCGAAGCGATCCAGAGCGCAACGCCGGTCTTGCGGCCTTCCTTGGCGATGCGGACAAGCGAGCGGCGTGTCGGACCGAAACCGTCTTCGGGATTGGCCGGCGCATAACGGTGCGCATCCTCCACCACGAGCGCGATCGGCGCCGCGCCATTGCTCCACAGACCAAATTCAAAGGCGAGACGCGAAACCACGGAGACCACAACCTGAACGACTTCCGCCGGCAGACCGCCAAGCTCGATGACGCTCACAGGCTGGCCGTCCACCGGAATCCGGAAAAGCTCACTCAGCATGTCCTTCAGCGTGTCCTGAACTGTCAGGCCGCCAAACATAAACGAATAGCGGGCATCCTGGCTGATGGCATAGATGCGGCTGCGGAGCCGTTTATAGGGCGCGCCCGTGCGCCCGCTGTCGAGCCCGCCAAGCGCCTTGTCAATCAGACCCAAAAGCTCAGAAATCCGATAGGGGATCGGCGTGTCCACCGTAACGGCGGTTCCGTCGGTGCGCAGCCGGCTCGCCCGGCCGGAGCCGCCCATATTCATCCGCTTCGCCGCCGGCAGAAGGTCTGCGAGGATTTCGATTTCCTCACTGTCGCGCGAGCGGCCGGGATAGAGAACTTCCACCAGCTCGTCGAAAGTCAGCATCCAGTATGGCAAATTGAAGCTTGTCGGGTCGAAGACAACGGCGCCGTCGCCGAAACTTTTCGAATATTCATTATGCGGATCGAGGATGACGATATGCGCATGAGGAAAGCGTTGAAGCACCGCGCGCAGGAGCAGCGCAACCGCACAGGACTTGCCCGCGCCGGTGGTGCCGAGAACCGCGCAATGACGCGAGAAGATTTCATCCACATTGACAGTGGCCGGAATGGAAGCATCCTGTTTGACGACGCCGACGCGCACGCTCGCGGCGCCGTTGACAGCAAAGAGCGCCGTCAATTCGTCGCGCGTCGCCACATGCACATTGTCGCCAAGGGTCGGATAGGCCGACACCCCGCGTCGGAACCGGGCCGGGGCATTGATCGTCGGCTTGGTAAATTCGCCGATAAGTTCAATCTCAATGATCCGCATCTCGGCGACCGCCGGATCAAGGCTGGGCGCCGGGTTAGTCATGGCCGACACAAGACCAAGCACGATCGACGAACCGGCGTCGACGCTCATAATCGCGCCCAACTGCGGACGGGACGAACGGTCGGAATCGGGCGTGTCCTCATCAAGCATGACAAGCGCATGGGAGCCGGTGACGGAGACAACCGTCCCCACGCGCGGCTTATCCTGAAACGCCATGTCGAAGGCTTCAGCGGTCGGGGCCGCGCCGCCCTTCCGGCTGAACGGCGATTTTTTATGGGATTTATGCGGCGTCATCGTCTCGCTCCGCGGTGTTTTCTACGCCGCTTTCATCTTCTTCCTGAGGGGGCTCCGCATAAAGCGCATCCGCCGGCGGCAAGGAAATCCGCGCAAGGGTTCCCTGTCCCGGCCGGCTCTCCACATAGAACCGTCCCCCTTGCATCTCGACAAAGGTTTTCGCGACCGCGTAGCCGACCCCCGGTCCGAGGAATGACCGGTCGAGGCCGCGATGAAGCTCTTTAAACGCTTCCAGCGCCTCGCTGAGCTCTTCATCCGTGAAGCCGTCGCCTTCATCGCGAACGGCGATCTCCGCCCAGCCGGGTCCAGTTCGCGACGCTTTGACATGGACCTGCCCGCCCTCATGACTGAGTTTGAGCGCCGTTTGAATAAGATGGTCCACCGCCTGGGAAAACCGTTCAGCGTCGCCCCATCCGAGAAGGTCGGCGCGGGCGCCCTGCCGCTTGATCTTGATGCCCGCGGCCTCGGCGCGCACCTGCGCGCGATCGACGGCCTCATCAAGAAGCGCTGCAAAATCGATGGGGCCTTCATTGATCTCGACCCGGCCGCTTTCGAGCGCCGCCACTTCCAGAAGCGTGTTGATATGACCGAGCAGAAGGTCGGCGGACTGAAGAATGTATTCTGCGTATGTCCGCTGTTGTTCGGCGCCGAGGCTGTAATCCTCACCGTCGCGCAACATGGTGGCGAAACCGATGATGGCGTTAAGAGGCGTCCTCAGTTCGTGATTCATATTGGCGAGGAATTCCGAACGCGCCTTAATGGCGAGCTCCGCCTCGATGCGCGCCGCGCGCGCCTCAAGTTCGGCGCGGCGGCGGAACATCAATTCGCCCATACGCGCGCCATATTCGGCGAGCCGTGAGCCGGATGATTCTGATCGTGACTTGGGCGCGGGCATGTCCAGTTCCTCCCGCAAATCCTAGCCTCGAAGCGCTAACGCGCCGTTAAGCATTCGCACGGGGAAACAGGGTTAAAAGAGAGTAAAATCCCTAAGCTTTGGCGGGACCGCCATCGGCCGGAGGGGCGTCCGCCTTCGCCTTTTCGGCGTTTTCCTTCGCCTTGGCCTTTTCCTTCGCCTTTTCCGCTTTTTGTTCCGGCGGCTTTGGAATATAGGCGAGCACGGTGTCGCCAATATCGGGTTTTAAAGGCGCCTCCTGCGAGGCGAACATGATCTCGCCCTTGCGGATAATCAGAATGACCTCATTTTCCGCACCCAGATCCTTTTTGTATTGCTCCGGCGGATATTCCTCGGAAATCTTGGTGCGCTGAAAAATCCAGCCGGAATAATGCCGGCGCACAAGTTCATCGAGGGCGACGCCGGAATGAAGGAAGGTCCGCCCCTGCAACGTGTAGGAAAGCGCCTTGCGGTCTTCTTCATCCTTGCCGCGGGCGTTCACCTGAAAAATCGACGCGCGTCCCATCTCGGGCGCAAGGTCAGTGGCCACAAGCGCATTATGAGCTTCATTGCCGCCAAGCGCGAGCAGATAACCGAAGCGGTTGAGATCGACATGATGCTCGGTCACTTCGGAAAGGATTTCACCGTAATAGGTCGGCACATTGGCGAGGCGCACCGGCCGCAGACGACGCCAGCTGGCGTCCGCTACGGTCACCGGCACTTCCATTTCTTTCAGCTTCGCCGCAAGCGCCGCAGAGAAAGGCGACGCGCCGACAATCAACACGCCCGGCCGCTCGCGCGAAGCAAGGCCCAGCGCTTTCGCCAATGGCGAGATGGTAAAACCATGCAGAACAACCGTGGCGAAGACCATGGCGAAGGCAAGCGCGATCAGCTTGTCGCCATCGAGATACCCGGCGGCGGTGAGCGAAGCGCCAAAGAAGCTTGAAACGGCGACGGCGACGATGCCGCGCGGCGCAATCCAGCCCACAAGCAATCGCTCTTTCCAGGGAAGGCCAGACCCGATGGTCGACAGAAAGACCGTCAGGGGGCGAACGACAAACAGCATCGCCACCAGGAACCAGAAGGCCGACCAGTCAAGCGCGCGCAAGGAGTCCATGGTCAAATTCGCCGTCAGGATGATGAACACGCCCGACACAAGAACGATTGTTATGTTTTCCTTGAAAAGACGCAGGTCATTGATGCTGGCGATGCGTGAATTGGCGAGCGTGACTCCCATGGCCGTCACGGAAAGCAGGCCGCCCTCCTCCTGTATCAGATTGGCGAACTCAAAACAGATCAGGACCAGCGCCAACAGGATCGGCGGCTTCAGATATTCGGGCGCCCAGCCGCGGCGAAAGGTCGTCGCCGTGAATCGTCCGAAAGCGTATCCAAACCCGAGCGCAAGCGCCGAGCCCAGGATCAGCGAACTGATAATGTCCACTGATGTGCCGCCATGGTCGCCAAGCAGCAGAAATTCATAAACCAGCACCGCAAGGAGCGCGCCGAGCGGATCGTTGACGATCCCTTCCCATTTGAGGAGTGTCGCCGGCCGCGGATTGAGTTTCGACTGGCGCAGAAGCGGGATGATCACCGTGGGGCCGGTGACGACCATGATCCCGCCGAAGAGAAGCGCCGCTTGCCAGGTGAGCCCGGCGATCAGATATGCGGCCGCCGCTGCAAGAAACCACGCAATCGGCACCCCCGGAAAGACAAGACGCCGAACGCCACGCGTCAGCCCGCGCAGTTCGGAGAAGTTCAGCTGTAACCCGCCTTCAAAAAGGATGACGGCGACCGCGACGGCGATGATCGGCCGGTAAAACTCACCGAATAACGCCTCCATGGGCGGCGTTCCGGGAGCCGCGTCCGGCGCCGCGAAAATGTTAAGGACAGGACCGGCGATGATACCCGCCACCGCCATCAGCACAATGGCCGGTAGATTGAATCGCCATGCAAGCCACTGCGCGCCAATGCCAAGCGCGCCAATAATCGCAAAGGCGAGAACCAGGTTTTCCATGCCGTCTCCCGTCTAGCCGCCGCTAGCGGTTTTTGAACACCGGTTTGCGCTTTTCCGCAAAGGCCGCCATTCCCTCTTTCTGGTCCTCAAAAGCGAATACGGAATGGAAGACGCGGCGTTCGAAACGCACGCCTTCGGACAGCGTCGTTTCATAAGCCCGGTTCACCGACTCCTTGGTGAGGATGGCGATGGGCCGGGAGAAACCGGCGATCTGTTTGGCGACGCGGAGCGCCTCTTCGCGCAACTCCGCTTTGGGCACGATACGGCTGACAAGACCGCAGCGTTCAGCTTCTTCGGCGTCCATCATGCGGCCGGTCAAACACATTTCCATAGCCTTTGACTTTCCGATGAAGCGCGCCAGACGCTGGGTGCCGCCGGCGCCGGGCATGGCGCCGATGGAAATCTCGGGCTGGCCGAACTTGGCGGTGTCGCCGGCGATGATGAAATCGCACATCAGTGCAAGTTCGCATCCGCCGCCGAGAGCGTAGCCGTTTACCGCTGCGATGATCGGCTTTCTCGTGCGGCTGACCGCTTCCCAGTTCGCGGTAATAAAGTCTTCCTTGAGAACGTCGATATAATCTTTCGACGCCATCTCCTTGATGTCGGCGCCGGCGGCGAAGGCTTTTTCAGAACCGGTCACCACCATGCAGCCGATGGCGTCATCCGCCTCGAACGCCTTCACCGCATCGGTCAGTTCATCCATGAGCTGGCGGTTAAACGCGTTCAGTGCGTCCGGCCGGTTAAGGGTAATGATCCCCACGGCGCCGTCGGTTTCAGTCAATATACATTCATACGGCATAATTTTATCCTGGGTTGGAATTGTCTAAGCGCCGAGGCCAATCAGCTTGACGAGTTCTTCCCGCGCCTTTTGGTCGTCGCGGAAAACACCCATCATACGGCTCGTCGTCATGGAAACACCCGGCGTATTGACGCCACGCGCCGTCATGCAGGCATGGCTCGCTTCGATGACAACAGCGACGCCCTGGGGCTCCAGAACCTTCTGGATGCAATCGGCGATCTCCGCCGTCAGCCGCTCCTGCACCTGCAACCGGCGGGCATAGGCTTTCACCACGCGGGCGAGCTTTGAAATGCCCACCACCTTGTCGGTCGGCAGGTAAGCCACATGCGCCTTGCCATGAATGGGCGCCATGTGGTGTTCGCAATGGGAGTGAAACGGAATGTCCTTCAGGAGAACAATTTCGTCATATCCGCCGACCTGTTCGAATGTCCGCTTGAGATAAGTCTCCGGGCATTCATCGTAACCTTGAAAATATTCAAGATAAGCGTCGACAACCCGCCGCGGCGTGTCCTTCAGACCTTCACGCTTCGGGTCGTCGCCGATCCAGCGAATGAGCTCGCGCACGGCTTCAAGCGCGCGCTCACGCTCTTCCTCAGTCCTTTTTCGCGGTTCTCCCGCCATCTTTCCTCCTATCGCTCGCCAAGCGACGTCACATCTCTTTGAGCGACGCCAGTGTAGTTCGAGAGCGGCCGGATCAGCTTGTTGTTGGCGAGCTGCTCCATGACATGGGCGGTCCATCCGGTGATGCGGCTCACGACGAAGATCGGCGTGAACATGGGGATCTCAAAGCCCATGAGATAATAGGCCGGACCGGCCGGGAAATCGAGATTCGGATAGATCCCCTTTTCCGCCACCATGGTCTCGTCGAGAATGCGGCTCATCTCCCAATAGTTTTGCGCCTCATCAGTTCCAATCACATCGACCATTTTTTTATAGGCGTCGGTCATGGTCGGCACACGGCTGTCGCCCGAGCGGTAGACCCGGTGGCCGAAACCCATGATCTTTTTCTTGGTCGCGAGGGCGTCGAGCATCCATTCCTTCGCGTTTTCCGGCGAGCCCACCTCTTTCAGCATGTGCATCACCGCCTCATTGGCGCCGCCATGGAGCGGGCCCTTTAGCGAGCCGATGGCGCCGGTGACCGCCGAATAGATGTCGGAGGTCGAGGACGCGATGGTCCGCGCGGTAAAGGTCGAGGCGTTGAAGGAGTGCTCGGCATAGAGCGTCATCGAAATGTCGAAACATTTGACGATCTCCGGCGCCGGGACCTCGCCGAAACACATGTGAAAGAAGTTTTCGGAAAAGGCGAGATCTTTGGTGGTCGGGATCGGCGTCTTGCCGTTGCGCAGGCGGAAATCCGCCGCGACGATTTCGGGAATGCGCGCATACATGCGAATGGATTTTTCCATCAGACCGTCGGGCGAGGAATCTTCCGTGGTCTCATCTTCCTGGCCGAGAAACGACACCGCGGTCCGCAGCGTGTCCATGGGATGCGCGCGCTTGTTGAATTTCGCCATGACGTCGAGAAGGTCTCTGGAAATCCCCCGCTCTTTTTTCTCCGCCGCATTGAAGGCGTCGAGCTCGCTTTGCGTGGGCAGCTCGCCATGCCAGATCAGGTAAGCGACTTCCTCAAACCGGCATTGGCTCGCCAGATCCTGCACCTTATAGCCGCGATAGGTCAGCGAATTGATCTCCGGCATCACCTTCGACACCGCCGTGTCGTCCGCCAAAACTCCCGCAAGGCCGTATTGTACTTCTGCGTTTGTCATCTTTTTATGTTCTCCTACCTTGCCTTATCCATACCATATGCGCGCTCAACCCTGGCGACGCGCAACTCAAAACTTTCATACCATTCGGCGCGGCCCCGGCTTCGCGCCGCTTCGTGTTCAGCGTTCTTTTTCCAATTGGCGATCGCTTCTTCGGATTGCCAGTAAGAAATCGTTATCCCGAAACCATCCTCGCCCCGCACCGACTCAATGCCGAGATAGCCCGGCATTGATTTCGCCAGCGTCTCCATTCGCTCAGCCGTCTCCGCGTAACCATTGTCGCCCGGCGTGCGCTGGTTTGAAAAAATCACGGCGTAATAGGGGGGCGTCAGGGCGCGGGAATTTGTCATGGTTGCGCGATCTTATGCAACAAAATCAGCCACAAAAAAAGCCCGGATTCACAGGGTGTTTCACGCCATAAATAGCAGATTTAACTTAGCTTTATAGATTACCTAGCGCATTCGCCCACACCCTATTGCGCCCCAGTGAAACCCTATAGATTTGCGCAGGCTGAATCCGCCAGCGCCGCGAACATCGCTGCCTCGGTTTTGTCGCCGCCACGAGACATCACAATAAAAAGACCCGACATGGCCGGGTCTTTTTATGAGCTTTCCGCCCCGCATTTCAGCCGCCTGTCACGTCGTTAATCGCGGCGGCGATATTTTAGCCTATTCAAGTCGCGCGCCCTGATTACTGTCTCTGAATTCACTCATGCCGCGCACGCTGTTGGTCATGCTATCGCGCCATTGTTCAGCCGTGCGGCAGTCTCTTGATTTACCCAAACGGGTGCCTGTCTTCTTTATTGTTTTGCAAATGATCTCATTCGGATCATAGTCAGGATCCGAGATCGCTTTTTGTTCCGCATCCGGTTGAGTCAGCGCTTCATCAACCGCCGCCCGCCGCTCAGCAACTGTCAGCCTTTGTTCCGTACCCGTCGTTGCACAACCAGCAACAAGCACAAGAGCTGCAAATGAAGAAATAAGTACGCCAGTATTTATTTTCATCTCGACCCTCCAATATCAGCCGCCCCGCCCCCGTAAAAGGCACAAAAGCAGCGTTGCCCGAGATGTAGAAAATATAGGCGACGGCGAACCTTAACAAGCCTTACAGACCAACCCTTTCCCCGGGCGACTTCATCCAAGCCCCGGAATACCCTGAATTTTCAGGGTACGTTGTTAATACTGCGAATTTCCGCCCTTATTCCAATGGCGTATCGCCAACCTGAAAATTGTAAATCGACTCATCAAACTTGTTATAGTCGTGATAGCGTAAGAGGTCATAAAGATCGCGGCGGTGCTGCATCTGATCAAGAATGCCGTTCTGATCGCCGTCTTTCAAAATCGCGTCGAGACCGCGATCGCAGGCGCCCATCGCAAGACGCAAGGTTGTCACCGGATAGATCACAACATTGAACCCCAGCGCCTCAAGCTCTTTTTTATTCAAAAGGCGGCTTTTACCGAACTCCGTCATATTGGCGAGGATCGGCGCTTTAATCGCTTTGCGGACCGCCTCAAACTCCTTCTCGGATTTCATCGCCTCCGGAAAGATCATGTCGGCGCCGGCGTCCACATAAGCTTTCATGCGGTCGATGGACGCCTCGAGCCCTTCTACGGCGCGGGCGTCGGATCGCGCAATCAAGACAAAGTTAGGGTCGCGCTTGGCTTCGGCCGCCGCCTTGACGCGCTGGACCATGACGTCGGTAGAAACAATCTCCTTACCATCGAGATGGCCGCAGCGTTTCGGCATGACCTGATCTTCAATATGACAACCGGAAAGCCCCGCCTCCTCCATCATCATCACCGTGCGCGCCGCCGCCATGGGCTCGCCGAAACCGGTGTCAATATCGATGAAGGACGGAAGGTCGGTGACGCGCGAGATTTGCCGTCCCCGCTCAACAAACTCCGTCATGGTGGCGATGCCGATATCGGGCAGGCATAGATCAGCAGCCATCACCGCGCCGGAGATATAGACGCCGTCAAACCCTTTCTGTTCGATCATCTGCGCACATAACGGATTGAATGCGCCCGGATATTGAAGAAGCTTTCCTGAAGCGAGACCTTTTCTGAAATCAGCGCGTTTTTCCGCTGCGGATTTTTTTGTAAATAACATTTCAACCTCTGTCTTTCTGTTCGCTGCGCGTGATCAGGCCGCGCTTGGACGGCAGGAATGCGTCTTGTGCATCTTTGCTTCTTTCAACCATTTCCAGCCAAAGGCGTCGTCGCTGTCGCCATTGCGCTGTAACAGATCGAGGCGCGCCAGACCTTCTTCCAGGGTCGGTTGGTGACCCGCCGGGACCCACCACATGACGAAATGCATCTTGCCGAGCACTTCAAACCACTCCTCGCGGCGTTCATAGAACTTCCGATGAATTGTGCCCCATACAAAACGTTCGAGGCTTTCAACGTCTCTCCAGACCGTCATGTTCGACACAAATTGCGGGTCGCCGCCGATCTTGGTTTCGGTATTACCTTTGCCGGGCTCGCCAGACCCCTCCATCATCCAGACGAAGCCAGGCATGCGCTTTCCCAGCCCGTTGATGCGATCGAGATTATCCATGAATTCCTTGACGCGCGGGTCATCCGTCGGCGCCAGCAGGCGGCCAATATTCAACTCGGCGAGATGCATTGTCATATCCAATATCCTTGTTGACCTGATAAATCTGCCTTACTCGGCCGCGGGCCACCCTTCCGGCGGCTCGCTGGCGCTGGCGACTTCGCGATGAAGCTTCCATCCGTCGCCCTCATTTCTAAAAATCAGGAGATAAGCATCACGCAGGACAATTTCATCGCCGGTCTCGGGATCTGCGTAAGTGACTTTGGATGCGCCGCGTTCATACGCCCATTCCTCATTCATAATCACTGTTTCAAAAGGCGTGATGTGGATCTCGGCGCCCATCGGAAAAGGGGCGCCGTTTGCAAGCGCCTGCATGGCTTTCCAGTCGGCTGAGCCGGGCTGCAATAAGACCGCCTCCGGCGAAACCAACGCGCCCAGAGCCGGCATATCGTAATCAGACACAGCTTTTTCAAATTGCGTGCGCAGCGTATCAATTTCAGCCATCGCCGCATCGCGGTCGATGGACGCGCCGGCGCCATCCCCGCTCCCACCGCATGAAGCCAGCAATGGCAACAAAGCAAGAACCGAAACAAGCGTGCGTTTCATCATGACTGTTTTCCCTTAAAAGCATCAAGTTTTCCGTCGAGGGCGGCGCCCATCGCCTGCCCCAACGCCATCAGACCGCTTGCGGGGCGGATCATCACTTCGAACTCGGCGATCAGGCCATCTTCATCGAAGCGGATAAAATCGGCGCCTTTCAATTCCTTGCCGCCTACATGCGCGCTGAATTCAAGCGCGACGCTCATACCGTCATCGCTGGCGAACTGGCGGTGATAAGTGAAATCTTCAAAAACCCCAATCACCGTCGACAGAACAAGCGTCAACGCCTCGCGGCCGATATAAGGCGTATGGGCGACGGGAGACCGGAAAGCCACGTCATCGCGTGCAATCTCACCGACTTTTGAAAGATCACGCGATGCAGCCATTTCATGCCATCGCGCGAACGCGTTTTTACAAACAGGACTGAGGCCGTTTAGCTCGGTTTTAGAATGCGGTTGTGTCACGCTGATCTTCCCTTGTTAAAAACTCCACCAAGAGATTTCATTCGCTCCATCGAAAAACTCGCCGCTACGGATTTTTTCGACAGCGCCGGCTTTTCGATAAACCGCCATGATGCGACGCCCATAATGACCGTTAACGGGAATGCAATCGCAACGATCAACCAGGGCGCGTCGCCGCCGAGCGCCTGCACAAGCGCCTGCTGAATGGGGAACGCCCAGATATAGATGCCATAAGACGGATCGCCGAGGCGGCCTTCAATGTTGACGACGCGCGGCGCCGCCAGGCCTGCCCACAAAATTAGCCATGCAAACCCCGCCGCCGCGGCAATAGCGCCAACCGCCCCAAGCGGCAGCCAGACCCCGCCGATGATCAGCAATAAGGCGGCGAACGGCGACGCGGGGATGATGTCGCGATACATGAAAAAATGCGCGCCCAGAATGAAATAACCCACATTCTCAAGCACGGCCAAATTGCCAAAGGGCGCATAGTCCTCGCTTAAAAAGCCAAAGAGCAATATAGCCGCGCACAGCGCCGACGCTAAAAGCCGGAATTTGAAAACGCCGGCGAGCGCCATAAGCCCGACAGCAACATAGCACCGCAACTCTACTGGCAAGGTCCAGAGCGATCCGTTCACTGCGCTTTCGGGATTGTCTTCAAAGGCGCCCGGTAGATGATAAACTGTATTCCACATCAATATATTATTGGTGAGATATTCACTGAGCTTCTCACCGCGAAAATATTCACTCAATGGCAAGGCAGTGACAGCTGGCCCAAGCACGAGCGCGACGATGAGAACATTGACGATCAACGCCGGGTAAATTCGCAACACCCGCGACAACCAGTAATAAGGCCGCGCCTTGCTGCGGATTGCGCTCTTGGTGACGAGATAGCCGCTGATCACAAAAAAAGCGTTCACCGCAAGCCCGGCGAGCGAAAGCGCGCTGCCGGTGACTTCGCCCAGAAAGGCGGTCACCGGATCAACGGCGCGTGCGCCTGACGATAACGGCCAGCTATGGGAAAACAGAACGGCCGCCGCCGCCACAAGCCGTAAAAGCGTCAGGTTGTTTTCCCTCCGCTCTTCGGATGCAAAGCTTCCCGCCCCGGCAAGGAGCCCAAGGAGGGGAAGCTTCGCAGTCGGCGCGACGTCCAGCCTTCTGTTTCCCGAATAGGGCATTCAATGCTCCGGCTGTGGCTTAGAAAATGCCCTTAGCCGGATTCTCGACCAAATAGCCCTTCGGCGCGACCGGATTGAGCAGCTTCACATGTTCGGCGGAAAGGTTCGGCAATTGCTGCACCAGGTCGAGGAAGCGGCCGCTCTCCGATGAGTCCAGAATATCATCGGTCAGGGTCTTGAACTTCTTGATATATTCGGCCCGGCCAAAGGGACGCGCCCCAAAGGGGTGTGCATTGGCGATGCCGAGCTCATCGACTAGCTCCGACCCATCTTCAAACGTCACGACGACTTTCGCGCCGAATGCTTTTTCGTTGGGATCCTGACTGTGGTAGCGGCGCGTCCATTCCGGATCTTCCGTCGTCGAGATCTTGTGCCAGAGCTTCACCGTGTCCGGGCGCTGGGCGCGTTCGGGCGCATAGGAGCGAACATGGTGCCACTCGCCATCCTGAAGCGCGACGGCAAAGATATACATGATCGAGTGATCGAGCGTTTCGCGCGAGGCGTTCGGGTCCATCTTTTGCGGGTCGCCCGAACCGGTGCCGATCACATAATGCGTATGATGGGACGTGTGCAGAACGATCGACTTCACCTTGTCGAAGCCGCCCCGGTTTTCGATTTCCTTGCCCATACGGAACGCCAGGTCGATCAAGGCCTGTGACTGATATTCCGCTGAGTGCTCTTTCGTATAGGTCTCAAGGATGGCGCGCTTCGCCTCGCCCGCTCCCGGCAGTGGAACATGGTAAGTCGGCTCATAGGGGCTTTCGCCTTTGTCGCGCGCGGTGCGTCCATTGAGAATGAAAGAGATGACGGAATCTTCGCCTTCATAGATCGGCGACGGCGCACCCTCGCCGCGCATGCAACGGTCCACCGCTTCAATGGCGAGCTTGCCCGCATAGGCTGGCGCAAAGGCTTTCCAGGAAGAGATTTCTCCCTTGCGCGACTGACGCGTGGTCACTGTCGTGTGCAAACCTTGCTGCACCGACTGATAGATCACTTCTGTCGGAAGCCCGAGCAGTGTGCCGACGGCCGCAGACGCCGATGGTCCGATATGAGCGATGTGATCGATCTTGTGTTCATGCAGGCAAATCGCTTTGACGAGATTCACCTGAATTTCGTAGCCGGTGGCGATCCCGCGAACGAGCGCTTTGCCGTCTTTCCCGCATTGCTGCGCAACGGCGAGCGTCGGCGGAATGTTGTCGCCCGGATGCGAATAGTCAGCGGCGAGAAACGTGTCGTGATAGTCGAGCTCACGCACGGCTGTACCGTTGGCCCAGGCTGCCCATTCGGCGCAGACAGTGTGTTCCGCCGGCAAGCCGAACAGCGTCGCGCCGCCAGCTCGAAGATGCGTATTGGCCATGGCGCGCGCCGATTTGATCGGGCCGCGATTAAGCGATGCGATAGCGACCGAGGCGTTGTCGATGATGCGGTTGATGATCATGTCTGTCGCCTCGGCGTCGACCTCTACGGGGTCGGCGGCGACGGCGGCGATCTTCCAGGCGAGCTGGTCTTCGCGCTTCAGATTGTCCTTGGAGCGATGGGCGCGGACGTCATGGATTTCCATGCAAAACCTCTTTGATTTGGACTTGGGGCGCGTGGGGTTCGGCGCCCGGAAATGACTGGCCGCTATCTGCGCCGCCTGCGACAAGCTGTCAAAGGATCGAGGGTGTGGAAAACGGCGGCATAACGCCTCTGGAAAACTTTTCCATAAATATCAGCATGTTAATGAAAAACCCGGCGCAGCGGCTACAGACGCATCAAGGCGATCAGGAGCCCGCCGACGCCGCCGAGGATTATCAGACCATAGGCGATCATGGCCGCGGCGCGCCCGCGTGCGGGGGTGAACCATTCATTGCGCCGTTTGCGCACCTGCGCGTCGATCGCAAGGTACAAAAGCGACGCGATCGCCAGATTGAGAATGACGCTGAGCAACACGGTCACGATCAGCTGGTGGTCGGGAAAGTCCAGCGCGATCTCCCTCGCGAAAAACACCCCGATCCATTGATTGAGATAAAGCGGATAGGACACGCCGCCGGCGAAGGCGCCGATCCGGGATTTTTTTCCCGCTCGCGCCAACAGGAGAACCGCCGAAACCGCTGCAAAAGGCGCGATGCGCAAATATTCTTCAGGAAAGCGCGCATAGAGAAAAACGCAAAGGAGAAATACAGCCGCAAACAACGCCGGCGCCATCCCTTTGAGATGCCAGTCGCCAAAACGCCGACGCAGCACCGCAGCAAGAACGCCAAGCGCAATCGATCCGTAAAATGTTTCAAGGACAATTGCGAAGACCGCGAGCGCCGCCCACATCGTCGGCATGCGTCCCCAACGCGCAAACAGGATCATCAATGGCGCAAACAGGTAAAACTGCTCTTCGACACTGAGACTCCAGAAGATAATGCCCGCGCCGCGAAGCGGCAGGTCCGCATTGATCTCTTCAATGCGCGGCGAGATAAACCAGTTATGCGTGAAAGTGACGTCATAGAAAAGATATTCGAACCAGTGCGCGTCGGCCGGCTCGCTCATCAAGCTCATGCCGAACACCAGGGCGACAGCGAAAAAATAAGGCGCCCATATTCGCGCCGCCCTGTTGAAATAAAAACGCGGCAATGCGGACGCATCGCTGTCGAGCAGAATGCCGCCAATGAGCCAGCCGCTCAGCGCAAAGAACACCTGAACGGCGAAGTTTCCGATATTTTCATCGGTCACCGCCCCGGCATGAAAAAGCGCCACCGTCAGCGCCAGCCCAAGGCGAAGCCAGTCAAAAGCCGGAAAATATTCCGGCGCACCCATCCCTATTTTGCTTTGACTCATTCCGGCGCCGCATCGTTTCCGGGACGGTGTTCCGTCACGGTTCTCCAGCGTCGCCGCATCAGAAAAACAAAAGCTTAACCGCCATGGCGATGAGCGCGAGATAAAAGACCTTTTTGATCAGCGCCTCCCCTTTGGTGACCGCCGAATGCGCTCCAAGCCAGCCGCCCACTGCGTAACCGGCGGCAAGCGCCAGCCCCAGCGCCCATTCGATTTTCACCTGGCTCGCAAAAACGGCGAGCGACACGATGGAAAACGAAAGCGCTACAAAAACCTTGTGCATGTTGGTGCGGACAAGATCGAACCCCATCACCCGGTTGAGGATCGGCATCATGAGAAAACCGACGCCGATCTGGATGAAACCGCCCCAAAAGCCTGCGCCAACGAAAAGCACATGACCAAGCACGACGTTCTTGGGTTTCCCGCCGGCCTCCACCGGCTTTTGGCCGGCGCCCGTCATCATGATCGCCATCACGCCAATCATCACGAGAGCGAGGGTCCGCTCAAACCATACGCCATCGAGCTTCACACCCACATTGGCGCCGAAAAAGGCGCCAACCGCTGCGCAGGCGGCAAGCGATGCGCTTAATTTGAAGTCGGAAAAGCCTTTGCGGAAGAATCCGGTCACCGCGGAAATGTTTTGCGCGATGATACCGATGCGGTTGGTGCCGTTGGCGACAGGCCCCGGCATGCCGAGAAACACCATGACCGGCACGGTGAGAATAGACCCGCCGCCCGCCATGACATTGATCCAGCCTGACACGACTCCGGCGGCGAATAAAATTATAGCGGCAATCCAGTCCATCTCCGCTCCCTGTTAAACTGAGCGGAAACGGTCATGCCAAAATTTGCGGTCAACAGATAGTGAGAAAAGGAACGGTCTCCCCCGTCCCGGAAATTCGTCCTCTCGCTAATCAGCCAATTGCACTCTTCCGGTCGTCGCTTTGACGCGCTGGCGGCGGCGGATCAGAGACCGCAGGACGGCGCTTATAGTCGGGATCGGCTTTGCGGGGCCTTCCAAACACGTAAAAAGCCAGCCAGATCACCCCGAAAAGCGTGAGCGCGATCATGAAAAACGGCAATGGCGAACCGATGATGGGCGCGGATATGCCGAGCATGGGCGCCAATGCGGGCGCAATCAGGACGAAAGCGAAGGCGGCGATCATGGCGCCGATCCAGACGACATAGGCCCGCCGGCGGTGTTTCCCCGTTTCGCTGACAGTGTGGGAAGGACTGTTTAGCGTCATTTGAGTCTCCTCAAGGATGCCTCACATGACAAACACGCCGCTCTTGTCATCTGTTCCGAGAAAAACTGAACGAAATTTCGTCACCCGCGTTTATTCAGGATCGCGGAACATCCCCCTAAAGAGAAATCGCAGCATCAGACTTGAAGCAACGCCGAGAAAAACAAGCATGACGGCGAACCCAAGACTGTCTCGCGCGAAAATGAGGGCGCCGACGATGCTTGGCGCCAAAGGCGCAATGAACGCCATGGGATAGCCGAACCGCCCGTCCTTATGCGCATAAACCGCAATGATGAGACCCGTCGCCGCCGCCTGAAAGCCGCCGACTACGTAACTCCAGACCATCACAATTACAGTCAAAAAGATGAACGGACCTACAATCTCACCCCAGCCAGCAGTCTGATGAAAAAGATTTCCATCAGTGATAGCATCGGCGACGCCTATGGCGATCACCGCCGCCACTAAAAACAATCCGCCAATCGGGGGGGCCCAGAAGAAAGTACACCACAAAGATCGCCGCCTTTCGGCCGCTGCTATTCCTGTTTGTAGGAATGACGGCTGCTTCGCCGGAACTTTCGCTAGCGCTCATCTCATCGCCCCCACAATGGCGACGATAAAGGCAAGCTCAACCAGCACGGTGAGCGGCAAGCGCACAGCGAGATACCAGTGCGGCGCGCCCGATCCACGCCGCGTCGCTTTAAGGTCATCAACAAGGAGAAGCGCAATCACAGCCATGATCGCTGCAAATTTCCAGTAGAGCCCGCCAATGGGCGTGAGGATCGGCAAGGCAAGCATGAGCGGCAATCCGGCGCCGAAAAGCGCGCGCAAGCTCGGTCCGCCCTCCTTCATAACCGCAACGCCCCAGCGAACGCCGCCGAAAAAGATGATGAGCGTTGCGCCGTAAAGGGTCATGAAATAAGCGGCCAGCTCCACGCGCTCACCGCCTGCGACAATGACCAGTGCGGCGGCGATCAGCGGCGCTGACGCCAGATAAGCGAGCAGCTGGGCGGCGCCTGTGTCCGGCCCGGCGGCCGCCTTAGAGCGCTTTACATTATTCCTGCGTCCGAAACGGCGTAGTTCGAGAACGTCCGTGTACCCCATGACAGCCTCCTTTGGCATTGTCGGGCTCCGGCGGCGCGTTAGTGCGTCGTCATTGCTTGCCGCATTTTCTTCACGCGAACCGGCGCCCACTTCGCTTGAAAATGCTTAGCGACCAGCCTTTTCTTTCTTTGTGAACGGCGCCAGCAGATCGACCGCGCGCGCGCCTAGTTTCAACAGCGGCGCAAGCCGCGACTTCGGCACCTTGTTCATCTGCTCATACCAGCCGTTCAACAGTCCGATCAGTTCCTGAAGGTCGCTAAGGCGTTGCACGGCGGCCTCGCCAGCATTCGGGTCTTCTTTTGCGTCAGTAAGACAAGCGTCGAGCGCCTGCGCCGCCGGGTCGAGTTCGCGCGCTTTGCGCATGGCGACGATGCGCGAAACCATCTCCCACATGTCGCTTTCCGCCTCGTAATGGTCGCGGCGGTCGCCCGCCATCGGCGCCCGATTCACGAGCTTCCAGGTCAGCAATTCCTTGATGGAGTTGGAGACGTTCGAACGGGCGATCCCGAGCGTGTCGGCGATCTCTTCAGCGTTCAAAGGCCGATCGCTGACCAGCAATAACGCATGGATCTGCGCCACCGAGCGATTGACGCCCCACTGCCCGCCCATATCGCCCCAATGGAGAATAAAGCGCTGGATCGCCGGGCTTGTTTTGAGCCTATTTACAGTAATTTCTGTCATCACAGAAATTTATGAAGAAAACGGGGCAATGTCAAGCAAACAATGAAGATGATGGGGCAATCCCCACTATCTGAAAAAATCGACCCTGGATAACCCCATTTTGACTATGGATTGCTTGCGCCTCCCACGAAACTGTGGTCGGATACCGCAGCGCACAATCATTTTACGTGGGAAGGTTCCCAATGTCAGAGATCGATACCCTTATCTCCCGCGCCCGGGCCGCTGCAGATTTAACCGGCCTTTCCCTCTCCACCGTGAGCCGCAAGCTCTTCAATGACGGCAAGGCCATCGCCCGGCTGGAGGCCGGTGGACAATGCACGTTGAGAACGCTTGAGACCGCGCGGACCCGGCTTTCGGAAATAGAAGCCGGCGCAGCTCCGTCAGCGGCGCCCGCGCCTAGGCTCGCCGCCAATGACGAGGAGCCCTCAAAAACGCCAGCCATACCGTCCGAGACGATGACCCACCTCGACCGGCTCGAAGCGGAATCGATCCACATCATGCGCGAGGTCGCCGCGGAAGCGGAAAACCCTGTGATGCTCTATTCCGTCGGCAAGGATTCAGCGGTGATGCTGCATCTCGCCATGAAAGCGTTCTACCCGTCGAAACCGCCCTTCCCGGTGATGCATGTGGACACCACCTGGAAGTTCAGTGAGATGATCAAATTTCGTGACGAAACCGTTGCGAAGCTCGGTCTCGACCTCATTGTTCACATCAATGAGGAAGGCGTGGAACAGGGCGTCGGCCCGTTCACGCATGGCTCACAGCTTCACACCGATATTATGAAAACACAGGCGCTGAAACAGGCGCTCGACAAATACAAGTTCGATGCGGCGTTTGGCGGCGCGCGGCGCGACGAGGAAAAATCCCGCGCAAAAGAGCGTATCTTTTCTTTCCGCTCGCGCGAACATCGCTGGGATCCGAAAAATCAGCGTCCGGAGCTTTGGAGCCTTTACAACACGCGCATCGCCACTGGCGAATCCATTCGCGTTTTTCCCCTCTCCAACTGGACCGAGCTGGACATCTGGCAATATATCTATCGCGAAAACATCCCCATCGTGCCGCTTTATTTCGCCGCCGAACGTCCGGTCGTGGAGCGCGATGGCGCGCTAATCATGGTCGATGACGAACGCATGCCTCTCGACGGCGCACAACCGAAACTGGAAATGGTTCGGTTCCGCACACTGGGGTGTTACCCGCTCACGGGCGCTGTGCGCTCCAAGGCGACCACCCTGCCGGAAATCATTCAGGAAATGCTGCTTGCAACCACCTCGGAGCGTGAAGGCCGCGTCATCGACCATGACCAGGCGGCAAGCATGGAGAAGAAGAAGCAGGAGGGCTATTTCTAATGTCTGTTTCGACCTTAAAACCCTCCGACAATGTCATCGATTATCTCGCCGCCCATGAACGCAAATCCATGTTGCGTTTCATTACCTGCGGTTCTGTCGATGACGGCAAATCGACCCTGATTGGCCGTCTCCTCTTTGATTCCAAAATGCTTTACGATGACCAGCTTTCGGCGCTTGAAAGTGACACCAAAAAGCACGGCACGCAGGGCGAGAAGATTGATTTCGCGCTTCTCGTTGATGGTCTCGCCGCCGAACGCGAACAGGGCATCACCATCGACGTCGCCTACCGGTTCTTCTCGACCGAAAAGCGTAAATTCATCGTCGCCGACACGCCCGGCCATGAACAGTACACGCGCAACATGGCGACCGGCGCCTCAACCGCCGACCTCGCTGTCATTCTCGTCGATGCGCGCAAGGGCATGCTGACCCAGACGCGACGCCACTCCTACATCGCGTCACTGCTCGGCATCCGCCATATCGTTGTCGCCATCAACAAGATGGACCTCGTCGATTACTCCGAAGCCACTTTCGACAAGATCGAAGCCGATTACCGCGTCTTCGCCAAGGATCTCGGTTTCGAGTCGATTACTTGCATCCCGATGTCGGCGCTCGAAGGCGTCAACATCACGAAGCAAAGCAGCGAAACCTCCTGGTATCAGGGCTGCGCCCTGCTTCCCTATCTTGAAACGGTCAAGGTGCGCGGCGCGCTTGCCGAAAAGCCTTTCCGCCTTCCCGTGCAATGGGTGAACCGTCCCAATCTCGATTTCCGCGGCTTTTCCGGTACGGTGGCGAGCGGGACAATTAACCCGGGCGATGACATTGTCGTCCTGCCCTCCGCCAAACGTTCAAAAGTCAAATCCATCGTCACGATGGATGGCGAGTTGACCGAAGCGCGCCCCGATATGGCGGTGACGCTGACCCTTGAAGATGAAGTCGACATTTCCCGCGGCGACATCATCTGCGCCGGCAAGGCGCCAGCGGAGCAAACGGACCAGTTTGCAGCGCACCTTCTGTGGATGTCGGAAGAAGAACTTTATCCGGGCCGGCAATATCTCCTGAAAACCGCCAACCGCATGGTTCCCGTGACCGTCACGGAGCTGAAGCACAAGGTGAACGTCAATACGCTCGAACATATGTCGGGGAAGACGCTGGAATTGAACGAAGTCGGCTTCTGTAATTTCAACCTGGCGCAATCCATCGCTTTTGACGCCTATAAGGATAACCGTCGCACCGGCGCTTTCATCCTGATCGACCGGCGCACCAACGCGACCATCGGCGCCGGCATGATCGACTTTTCCCTGCGCCGCGCGAAAAACGTCCACTGGCAGGATCTCGACGTCAATAAACGCGCCCGCGCCAGCGCCAAACATCAGCGGCCTTGCGTGTTGTGGTTCACCGGACTTTCCGGCTCCGGCAAATCGACGGTCGCCAATCTCGTCGAAAAACGGCTGCATGATATGGGCCGCCACACCTATACGCTTGACGGCGATAATGTGCGGCACGGCCTTAACAAGGATCTCGGTTTCACCGATGCCGACCGGGTGGAAAACATCCGCCGCGTCGGTGAGTCGGCGCGCCTCATGGCCGACGCCGGTCTTATCGTGCTCGTTTCCTTCATCTCGCCTTTCCAGAGCGAGCGGCGCATGGCGCGCGAACTTCTCGAAGATGGCGAGTTCATTGAGGTCTATATCTCAACGCCGCTGGAAGTTTGCGAACAGCGTGATGTGAAAGGGCTTTACGCCCGCGCGCGCCGCGGCGAGATTAAAAACTTCACCGGCATCGACAGCGACTATGAACCGCCGGAAAAAGCCGAAATCGACCTCAATACAGCGGAAATCGCCGCTGAAGAAGCCGCTAAGCGGATCGTCGCGTATCTGGAAGGCAATGGCTATCTGGCGGGCTAGGCGCAACAGCCTATCCCGAACAAGCCACGGCTCATCAGATAAGGATTGCTCCCCCCTTCCAGCGCTATAACTAAGGATGGATAGCGCTGGAGGCGACATGATCAGGTTTGCTGGAACTTTTTTACTGTCCGTAATCGCGGCCTTGCTCGCGCAGGCTTGCGCGTCAACGCCGCCGAAGCCGGCGCCCGATATCCCGGAACTGACTTCCGTACTCGAAACCGCGCGGCTGGAGGACGGGGCCGTGGGGTTCGCTATGGCGCTCATTGACGATGGTGAGCTTGTCTACGCTCACGGCTTCGGCAACGTCGAACTCGGCGCCGGGGATCAAATCACACCGAATCATATTTTCCACTGGGCTTCCGTATCCAAACCGCTGGTCGCCACAGCGATCATGCAGCTGTCAGAGCGCGGTAAACTCAATCTCGACGGCAAGCTCGCCGACATTCTTTCCGACTACCACATCACTGATCCGCGCCAGCGGGACATTACGATCAGGCAGATTTTACTGCACACGTCCGGCCTTCCCGATGTCGAAAACTATAATTGGGACAAACCGGAGTATGATAGTGAAGCGCTCACGCGCTGGGCCCTGACGGATTCTCCCCGAGAGCTTTTGTTCGATCCGGGAACCGAACGCAAATACTCCAATGTCGGCTATGAAGTCCTTGGCGCGGTTATCGAACGCATTTCCGGCATGTCATTTGAAGATTATATGAGCGCCAATATTTTCGAGCCGCTCGGCATGGACGGCGCCACTTTCTTGTACCCGGATACAGATATTGACCTGCGCACCGTCGGACATGCCGGCGACAAAGGCGAAAAACATAAGATCGAGCATTACCCGTATAATCGCCGCCATGCGCCAAGCTCAACTTTGAATACAAGCGTTACATCACTGGCGAAATATGCGCAGGCCCTGCTTTCCGGCGGCTCCCTTAATGATGCGCATATTCTTGACACGAAAACGCTGAACGACATGTGGGCGCCGCGCTGGGTGATGGACGAAGAAAAAGCGGAATCTGGCGCGATGGGCTGGGTTGTCGAAAACAGGCCTGGTCGCACGCGCATGATCCGCCATTTCGGCTGGGATGACGGTTTCCGCTCTGCACTCCTGCTTTTCCCCGACACAAATCAGGCGCTTTTATTCGTCACGAATGATGAGGACGCGGATCTCAGAGCCTATATTTTTCCGGCGCTGGACGCATTAAAGGCGCGCGCCGACTAGCGCACCAGCATCCAGACGCCCATGACGATCATCATCAGATTTTCGGTGAGCGAGACAAAACCGAGCGGCACATTGGAATTTCCGCCGACGCAGGCGCATTTCAAATCCCGCTTGTCGATGTAAACGGCTTTGAAGACCGAAGCGGCGCCGACAGTCCCGATAAAAATCGCCACTGGCGCCGCCAGCCAGATCATGAACCCGGCGATCATCAATATGCCCGCCAGCGCTTCGGCGAAGGGATAGACATAAGCATAGGGAACGTAGCGCTGCGCCAGGAGATCATAACCGAGAAACTGGTTTGAGAAGCTGCTCAAATCACGCAGTTTCTGCACCGCCAACAGGCACATGGAAAAAGCGATGAACCATTCGAGCGTTCTGAGGCCAATAACGCTCCCGGTCAGCGCAAAATGCGCCCCCGCCGCCATCAGAAACGCCATCGCGAAAATCGCGATCACAGGCGTATAGGTTTTTTTGTCAGGGTCCTCGACGTCGAGCCCGAAATATTTCTTCAGCGCGTCATAACCGCCAATGCGGTCGCCCTTGATAAAGGTCTGGGGCGTCGTCTCCACATTGTGCTCGGCTTTGAATTTGTCCGTGCTTTCGCGCGAGCGCAGGTGAAAATCCTCAACCTTGTAGCCTTTGCGCTCAAGCAGCGCCTTGGACTTGAGGCCAAAGGGACAGACATGATCGGGCGTCACCATGCGGTAAAGTTTGGCGCGTTTCTCGCCGGTGGTGTTTTCGGTGTTCATGCTTGCAGCTTATTCCCTTTGACAAAATTCCCTTGTCTTCAGAAACGCTTCTGCGCGGCCAAAAGTTCCCGGAAGAATCAGGAAAGGCCTGTCTCAGTCCGGATAAAATCCCACAGGTCTTGATGGCCCGAAACGAGGAGCGGCGTTCCAACGGTCACCCTCGGCCGGTAAGGCGCGCCGTCGCTAAGATAGGCCGCCTTGCCGCCGATCTCGCGCACGATCAACACCCCCGCCGCGTGATCCCAAGGGTAGACGCGAGAATAGACCGAGAAATCGCGAATGCCGCGCGCCAGGTTGATATAGGCGTAAGCAGAACAGCGTGCGGGTTCCGATTCAAAGTTTTCTCGAAAACGCGGCAGCCAGTCTTCTTTCCATGGGCCTTGTAACGATCCAACGCCGCGATACCCCGCAAGCCCTGTTTGTTTAGGCGCTGGATGTGACAGCGCCTCGCCGCGCCATGTCGCGCCGTCGCCTTTCGATCCGATAGCGCAACCCTTGTCAGGAATGGCGTAAATCCAGCCCTGACGGATCTCGCCCTTTTCAATGAGCGCGACGATTGTGCCGAATTCTTCGCGGCCGTGAACGAAATTGCGTGTGCCGTCGAGGGGGTCGACGATCCAGAACGCGCGGTCTTCCGTATCGAGGCGCGCCGTCAGAGACGGGTTCGCCGCCGCGCTTTCTTCACCGATAAAATCCGCCGCGGGATAAAGGCCGCATAATGCTTTTTTCAGGCGCGCTTCAGCGGCGTGGTCGGCGGCCGTGACGAAGTCATTGGGGCCTGACTTGGTGTCGATATCGCCTTCGGCGAGCGCGCCGAACCGGGTCAGGATTTCTTCCTCAGCGATTTCGGCGATCAACCCCGCTACTTTTTCCGGATCGACAATCATGCGCGCTGTTCGCTCAACACTTCTACAACAGCGGCGCTCGCCGCCGGAAACTGTTTGAAAAACTGGCCTTCGGTTTTTTTCGAAAGCCTCACCGTGACGATCATGTCATCACCGCTCGGCGTTTCCTCGATGATTTCTGCGCGGTTATGAAGCCAGGCGCGGGCGGCGCCGAAAGGAGACGGCAGGCGGACGGTGATCCGCTCATGCTCCGCCGTCAACGCCTCTTCAACCAGCGCAAGGAGACGATCAACGCCCTCACCCGTCTCCGCGGAGATGGCGGCGCGCACAGGTTCGGCGAGCGTACCGATCCGGCCGGTCTGGCTCAAGCGCGCAATCGCTTCCGCGTCGAGACGGTCATCGCCGTCAAGAAGATCAACCTTGTTGAGCGCCTCAATCACCGGCCGCCCGTCGTCGCCTTTCAGTCCGAGCTCGCCCAGGACCTTGATGACATCCGCGCGCTGGGCGTCGCTGTCCTCATGGGCGATGTCGCGCACATGGATGATGACGTCAGCTTCGAGCACTTCTTCAAGCGTCGCGCGAAACGCCGCGACAAGCTGCGTCGGCAGGTCGGAAATAAAGCCAACCGTGTCGGAAAGAATGAGCCTCACGCCCGATGGCAAATCGATTGCCCGCATGGTCGGATCGAGTGTTGCGAAGAGCAAATTCTCCGCCATAACGCCCGCCCGGGTCAGGCGGTTAAACAGCGTCGATTTACCGGCGTTTGTATAGCCCACCAGCGCGACGACAGGATGGGGCGCGCGTTTTCTTTTCGCCCGCTGCAGTGTCCGTGTGCGGCGCACCTCCTCAAGCTTTTTCTTGAGACGCACAATCTTGTCGTCGAGGGCGCGGCGGTCGCTCTCGATCTGCCGTTCGCCGGGACCGCCAAGAAAACCCGCGCCGCCGCGCTGGCGTTCAAGGTGGGTCCATGACCGCACCAGTCGCGAGCGCTGATATTCGAGATGGGCGAGATCGACCTGCAACCGGCCTTCCGCCGTTTGGGCGCGGTCGCCGAAAATTTCCAGAATCAGCGCCGTGCGGTCGAGCACTTTAACATCCCACTCCTTTTCAAGATTGCGATGCTGAACCGGACTTAAAGCGCCGTCGACAATGACAAGCGCAGGACGCGGGTCATGAGCGTCAAGGCGCGCCCTGATCTCCTCCACCTTGCCGCCGCCAAGCAGCGTCGCCGGGCGTGGCTTCTGCACCGGCGCAATCATCGTGTCGACGACCTGCAAATCGATCGCTGCGGAAAGCCCAACAGCCTCCTCAAGACGCGCTTCCGGCGCACGCAATCCTTCCTCGCCGCGCAAGGCGGGGTGAACGACAATCGCAAAAAGATTCTCAGAAATATTGGGTTCTGACATTACATACGCTTTCAAGCGCCCACAGCGGCAACGCGTGGGCGCGACATAAAGTTTCTACCATGAAAGGCAGGCCGGGTCTTCGGTGAGCGCGGCCTATTCGCCGTCTTCACCATCCCAAAGCATCACGGGCGATTGCGGCATGACCGTCGAGATCGCATGCTTGTAAACAAGCTGGGCATGGCCATCGCGCTTCAAAAGCACGCAGAAATTGTCAAACCAGCTCACGATGCCCTGCAATTTCACACCGTTCACAAGGAAGATCGTGACCGGGATCTTGGTCTTGCGAACATGGTTCAGGAACGTGTCCTGCAAGTTTTGTTTCTTCTCGCTCATTGGTCCCGCTTCTCCGAGTCGGTTCGTGTTTTTATTGCAGCGCAGCATTCATCATGGCGCGGAATAACAGGACTGGCAACAGGTTTACGCGCCCAGTTGTGTCTCATTTCCTGAAATCGGGTGGAAATCCCGGCTTTTCAACCCTTTGCCGCGCGCGCCTTGTAGGCTTCGCGAAGCCGCAGGGCCACCGGGCCGGGCTTTCCGGATCCGATTCGCGCCCCGTCGATGGAGATAATAGGCATCACGAAGGACGTGGCCGAAGTTAAAAACGCCTCCGGCGCGGCCTTGGCCTCTTCGAGGGTGAAAGGCCGCTCAATCACCTTGATCTGAAGCTCTTCGGCGCAGGCGATGGCCGTCTGGCGGGTGATGCCGCCGAGAATCTCATTGGTCTTCGGATGGGTGACGATAGCCCCGGTTTCATCGACCATCCAGGCGTTCGAGGCGGAGCATTCGGTGACAAAACCATCCCTGACGAGGATCGCTTCCGCCGCACCGGCCTTGGTCGCGGCCTCCTTGGCGAGCGCGTTAGGGAGCAATCCCACGGTCTTGATATCGACCCGGCCCCAGCGGATGTCTGGCTGGGAAATGACGGCGATCCCCTGATTGGCTTTCTCGTCTGACTGATCGAAATCGAACCGCCGCGCGGTGATGACCAGGGAGGGCGCCGTTCCCTCGGGCGGGAAAGCGTGGTTGCGGGGTGCGACCCCGCGCGTCACCTGCATATAAACGAGCGCATCCTTGAGGCGATTGCGGCGCACGACCTCGCCCATCACCACTTTAAGAGCGCGCATATCCATGGGCGCAGCCATCTCCAATTCGTTTAAGGAGCGCTGCATCCGGGCGAGATGGCCCCCCATATCCCAGTAGCGGCCATTGACGACGACACAGACCTCGTAAATCCCGTCAGCAAACTGGTATCCTCGATCCTCGATGTGGACCATGGCCGCACTTTGCGGGACGTAACGGCCGTTCACGTAAGCGATGTGAGGCATCAGTTCACCATCTCCAGAACGCACGATTAACCAGCGCCAGCGCCACGGCGCCTTCGAGCCGGCCGAGGATCATGCCGACAATCAGCAGCCAGCGCAGCGGCTCCTCAAAGACGGCGTAACCGTCTGCATGATCTGCGGCAAGAGAGATCAGCGGGCCGGCATTCGCGAGCGCCGCGGTCGCCGCCGCCGCCGCAAGGTCGAAGGGATGGCCGCCGATCGAAAGCGCCATCAAGAGAAACGCCAGCGTCATCGTGAAAACAAGGAAATGAATCCAGACGCCCAGTTCATTCGCGACCCGGCGGCGGCCAAAGACGGCCCCGGGACTGATCAGCCGACGAAGCTCCTCGCGCGCGCGGCGCATGATCACGAGCCAGCGCAAAACCTTGAACCCGCCGGCGGTCGACACCGCAGCGGCGCCGATGATTGCGGTGACAAGACAAGTCAGGAGCGGCGGCGGCTCGCCGATCATGTAGCCGTTGGTCGTCACGAGGGACGCTGCGTTGAAAAGCTGCGGGCCGAGAAGAACGATATCCCCCGCCCCCGCCGTCACCCAGAACAGGACCGCCGCCCAGATAACGATCATCAGATAGGCGCCGGTTTCGATATCACGCAGTTTTTCGCGTTCGCCCTTCATCACGCGCGCGATCAGGATGAAGTTGACGCCGCCCAGAAGCGTGAAAAAGAAAAGCGCCACTTCGACATTGGCGCCATAGCTGACGATGCCGTCATCATGCGGGATGAACCCGCCGGACGCCACGGTGGTCATGGCCATGATTACGGAGTCCAAAGTGGGGGCGCCGGCGATCGCAATCGCAGCGAAGGCGGCAAGGGTGACGATTGCGTAAATGCCGGCGAAGGAGATGACGGCGTTCCGCAGCGGCTTGATATAGGAATTGCGGTCGCCGCGCGAAAAGGGCGGCAACAATGTGTCGATGCCGATAAAGGCGGGGCGAATGAAAATCGCAGCGGCAATGGCGAGCGAGGCGAGCCCGCCAAGCCATTGCAACTCCGCCCGCCAGAGCGCGCCCGCGGGACTCGCGACAGCGCCGTCATGGGAAAGCCAGGCGCCGGTCGTGGTCATCGCCGAGACGGACTCGAAATAAGCGTCGGCGAAAGAAAGCCCCTCCGCCATGATCGGCAGTGATGCAAAGGCGGGAATCAGCGCCCACCAGAGCAGAATGACGGATAGCGCGCCGCGAAAACCGGACGGATAGCGCTTGCCCATAGACGCCACATAAGCGCCGGCGCCGAACAACAGACATGTAGAGACAGCGAAAAGATAGGCGCCGGCGGTTTCTTCCGCGCCAGCCAATGCGAGCAGCAGGGGCGCCAGCATGGCCACAGCGATGATGAATAACAGGGTCGCCGTTGTGCGTAGAATGCTGGTTAGCGCCATGCCGGCCTAGAAATATTCGATGCTGACGCGGAACATCTGCTCCACATCTTTCACATTGTCGCGCATGGACATCAGCACCACCCGGTCGCCAGCGTTAATCACCATCTCGCCGGTAGGCATCTGCACTTCATTGTCGCGATAGACCGCGCCGATCATGACCCCTTCGGGCAGATTGGCTTCCCGCAACGGCTTGCCCACAAGCGGTGAGGTTTCGAGCGCAATGGCGTCTATCAGCTCCGCATCACCATCGGACAGGGAATAGACGCCCTTGATGCGCCCCCGGCGGATATGCTGGAGGATCGTCGAGATCGTGGTTGCCCGCGGATCCACATAGCGATCAACACCGACCGCCTCTGTAATCGGGCCGTAATCCTGATCATTGATCAGGGCCAGAGAGCGGCGCGAGCCCTCACGTTTGGCCACGACCGAGGTCAGAATATTGACCTGATCGTTGTCGGTGACGGAAACGACGGTTTCGGCCTCGGCGACGCCAGCCTCGCGCAGGATGGCGCGGTCGAGACCATCTCCCTGCAACACAATCGTGCGTTCAAGTTCTTCGGCGATTTCCTCGGCGCGCTTTCTATCGCGCTCGATAAGGCGGATTTTCATATTGCCGGTCTTCTCAAGCCCCTTGGCGACAAAGAGGCCGACATTGCCGCCGCCGACAATAATAACACGGCGCGCAACGCGCCCCGCCTCGCCCATGATCTCAAGCGCGCGCGCGACGTCATTGCGGTCAGCAATAAAATAGACGCGATCGCCCGGCTCCAGCATATCGCCGGAATGCGCCCGCCAAAGGCTGTCACGCCGCTTTATACCGACAATGGTGATTTTGAGATCGGGAAACAGCTCCGCCACCTGACGCAGCGGCGTGTTCACGATCGGACAGTCGTCACGCAGCTTCACACCCACCGCCCACACCCGTCCGTCGACAAAGGATTTGGTTTCGAAAGCGCCCGGCGTGATCATGCGCTGGATAATCGCCTCGGAGACTTCACGCTCCGGCGAGATGACGACATCGATGGGAAGGTGATTGCGTGAAAAAATGTCAGAGTAGCTCGGGTCGAGATAACCTTGCGCCCGCACCCGCGCGATTTTCGTCGGCACGTTGAACAGGGAATGGGCGATCTGACACGCCACCATGTTCACTTCGTCGGAGAAGGTGACGGCGATCACCATGTCCGCTTCGCGGGCGCCGGCTTCTTCGAGCGTCTGCGGATAAGCGCCATTGCCGACAATGCCGCGCACGTCGAGCCGCTCGGTGACGGCTCGCACCAGTTCCTTCGACTGGTCGACGACCGTCACTTCATTATTCTCTGCGGAAAGACGCCGCGCGATGCCGACACCAACGCGGCCGGCGCCGCAAACGATCACGCGCATGATCTTTTATTCCTCATATTTCGCCTGACCTTATAAGCCGGATGTCAGGCGCTTTCCACGCGCATTTGCCCGTTGACGCCGAGCGCTTTGAGCTTCCGGTGGAGCGCGGACCGCTCCATGCCGATAAAGGCCGCCGTCCGGGAGATATTGCCGCCGAATCGGTTGATCTGCGCAATCAAATATTCACGCTCAAACCGTTCGCGCGCCTCACGCAGGGGGAGTGTGATGATTTGCTCAAGTCCTTCACCCGCGGGAATCGTCAGCCCTGAATCCATCACTTCCGTCGGCAGATGCTCGCAGGTGATTTCGATCTCCGGATCGCGCCCCATCAGAATAAGGGTCCTTTCGATCACGTTCCGAAGCTGGCGCACATTGCCGGGCCATGCACACGCCTGAAGCGCGGCCATGGCCTCCGCCGACAAGGGCCGCTTTGGCAGACCCGAAGACTTCGCGATGCGATCGACGAAAAAGGCGGTGAGCGCCGGGATGTCTTCCCGCCGCTCATCAAGACCCGGCGCATTGATGGATACGACGTTGAGACGGTGGAAGAGATCTTCGCGGAACTTGCCTTCCGTAGCGAGCCCGAGCAGATCGTTAGAAGTCGTTGAAACGATACGCACGTCAACTTCGACCGCTTTCTGGCCGCCGACACGTTTGAAGCGCTGTTCCACCAGAACGCGCAGGATCTTGCCTTGGGTTTCCAGCGGCATGTCCGAAATCTCATCGAACATGAGCGTGCCGCCATGGGCCTTTTCCATCAGGCCGATCATCTGTGTGTCGCCGTCTTCCCCTTCGATGCCGAACAGTTCCTCCTCCATGCGGTCAGGCGCGATGGAGGCGGCGCTGGCGACGACAAAAGGACGGTTCTGGCGGTTTGACCGGGCGTGCAGCAATCGCGCGATCATTTCCTTGCCAGACCCCGGAGGACCTGAAATCAGAACGCGGGAACGGGCGTCGGCGACACGCTCGATGACGTTGCGCAGGGACGCAACCGCAGCGGAAGACCCGATCAGCCCCCAATCGGGCGCACGCTCGCGCAGCTCGGAAACTTCGCGGGTCAGGCGCGCCGCTTCAAGCGCACGATTAACCGCAAGGATCAGCCGGTCGGCGTTGAACGGCTTTTCAACGAAGTCATAAGCGCCTTTCTTGATGGCCGCCACCGCCGTTTCAATCGTTCCGTGCCCGGAGATAATCACGACAGGAAGATCGGGATGAAGCTTTTTCAGCGCTTCAAGAATTTCGATCCCGTCCATTTCCGAATTCTGAAGCCAGACATCGAGAATGACGAGCGACGGCAGGCGATCGCGCACCGCCGCGAGCGCCGCCGTTGAGTTCGCGGCCATTCGGGGCGCAAAGCCCTCATCCTCAAGGATGCCCGAAATCAACTCGCGAATGTCTTCTTCATCGTCAACGACGAGAACATCAATACTCATATAATCCCTACGCCTTCTTCCCTGTTTCTATTCCGCCGCGGCGGCGATTTGCGCCGCGCTTTCCGCCCCTGCCCGCTGCAATGAAATCGTAATCCGCGCGCCTGTTTCGCCAAGGCTTGCATCATCGGCGAATTCAAGCGACCCGCCATGTTCTTCGGCGACCTTTTTCACAATCGCGAGGCCCAGCCCGGTGCCCTTGGCGCGGGTTGTCATGTAGGGCTCCGCCAGACGGTGACGCTCCGCTTTCGGCAGGCCCACTCCGTTATCGATAATATGGATGCGCGCCAGCGGCCCATCCCCCTCAAGGCGAACGATGATGCGGCCCGCCGGACCGTCCTCATTCGCCGCAAGGCGCGCGCCGATGGACTCCGCCGCATTCTTCAACAGATTGGAGAGCGCTTGCACGATAAGGCGTCCATCGCATTCCGAAAGCACCGGCCCGTCCGGCGTCTCCACCGTGAAATCGACTTCGGCGAAAGCGACTTTCTGTGGAAAGACCGCCGCTTTGATGAGTTCGCGCAAATCCTCACGCCCGATCACCGGCTTGGGCATACGCGCAAAAGAGGAAAACTCGTCCACCATGCGGCCAATATCGCTGACCTGACGGATAATCGTATCGGTGCAGCGTTCGAAGACTTCCGGATTGGTCTGGATCTCGCCGAGATATTTGCGCCGCAAACGCTCGGCTGAAAGCTGGATCGGCGTCAGCGGGTTCTTGATCTCATGGGCGATGCGGCGCGCCACGTCGCCCCAGGCGGCGTTGCGCTGCGCCGAGATCAACTGGGTGATATCATCAAAAGTCGCAACATAGCGGTCGCCCTGACCCGCGGCGTCTTTCACGATACGCACATTAAGCGTTCGTGTGCGGCCGTGACGAGTAACATCGATCTGATCGCCGACTTCGTTTTCACTGGATGACGCAGCAAGGTCGAGCAGCCCGCCCAGTTCCGGCATGATCTCCTTGATGTTCTGTCCGGTCAGACGATTGCTGTCCTCACCGATCAGATCCGCAGCCGAACTATTCGAAATCGTGATGCGCCCATCGCCTGCAAGACCGATCACGCCGGCCGATACGCCCGAAAGAACCGCTTCGGTGAAGCGGCGGCGTTCGTCGAACTGACGGTTGGTGTCGATCAGGTCATCGCGCTGGGTTTGCAGCTGCGCTGTCATATGGTTCATGGAGCGGGCGAGCGCGCCAAGCTCCCCGTCGTCTTTATAGACTTCAACGCGGGCGCCGAGATCGCCGCTGGAAACCCGCTCGGACATCTTTACGAGACGCCCGATCGGTTGAACGAGCCGCGTTGCGGCGACGAGCGCAAGCCAGATGGCGCCGAAGAGAATGATAATGGCGAGCACGACATAGCCGGAGAGGAACACCCGTTCGAGGCGCGCACGGCCAAGCCTCGCCTCCTCCCAATCGGCTACAACATTTCGCGCGGAGATGATCCGCGCCGTCGTCTTCGGATCGATCCGATAATAGGCGATGAGATAGCCGCCGCCATAATCCTCGATAGGCAGCGTGCCCCGGAACATATTATAGGTTTCATCGTCATTGACGCCAAAAACGAACTGACCGCCCGGCGCATCGACTTCCTCGATCTGCTTGAAGATTTCCGCTGACGGAAGGCTGTAGTTTCCGTGTTCAAGCTCGGCGCGCACCAGAAGATTCATGTCGCCGTCAATAAGATAAAGCGCCGACAGGCCGCGCACCTGCGCCTGCGCAAACACATAGCGCCGGAAAGAAATCGGCGTCTGTTCAAAACCAATGCCGTCCACTTCCTGACGATGCAGGTCATAGGCGATTTCACGAATGGTCTGCTGGGCCTCGGCCGAATTGAACTCGATCAGGCCGCGGGCAAGATCGCGCGCCGTTTCCTGATAGCGGTCGATCCGTTCACTGAAGACATCGTTGAGGCTGGCGCGCAAAATCGTGAAAGCAAACAGAAAGGCGATGACTGCGGGGATCGCAGCGACCGCCGAAAACAGCCAGACAAGCTGCATATGGGTTCGCGAACCGGCCAGCTGATGGCGCCGGTTGGACCAGACATGAAACAGGCGCACGCCAACAAGCAGCGCAAAACCTGCGGCAATCATAATGTTGCCGATAATCATCCACATCAGGAAGGAGCGGTCGACCCGCTCCACCAAAGGCGACATCAAAAACCAGGTGGTGAGAAAGGCGACGGCCGCCGCGCCAATCAGCGCGGCCGCAACAGTGGTGTTGGAAAGTAGCCATTGCGGAACAAATCGGCGCGCCGCCGTGCTGGAGCGCACGCTGTCCGGAGTGTCGAAATGTTGTTTTTTTATACTCAACCCGACGCCATCCTGAGGGGCTCTTTGACCCGAAGTCCTGCCCGCCGTCATCCAGCCGCCAGGCGCTCTCCCCGCGCCAGGACCGCCATATGCGGCGTAATCTCCCCAAACCGTGGGGGATGTTGCTTCCGTTGTTGCAGAAAATCAACACTTTTGTTGCCAAAATGAAACAGGGTAAATACCGGATCGGGAAAGAGCCGGAAAATCTCAGGCGGCGCGCTCGGCGACACGGGCGTCGCCCTCAAAAAAACCGGCCAGCGCTTCAACTGCTTTTTCCGGCGAGGCGATCCGGCAAAGTTCGGCGCGGAAGGCCCGGCGCAGCGCCGGATCGAGGTCCAGGGGCGCGTGATCCACGGTCGCGGCCAGATGCTTGCGCGCCATCCTGACGCCCAGCGGTGCGCCGTAATGATCGATGGTTTCTTTATAATGGGTGAGCGCCGCGTCGCGCTGGGCCTCAAGCGGCGGCGCGATCAGGTCGCCGGCAGTTTCAAGCGCATTTGCAACTGCCCCGGGCAGCCACGGGCGGCCGGTCGCGGCGCGGCCGATCATGACGCCGTCAGCGCCGGATTGCGTCAGGGCTTCCCGCGCGGTTGCCTCGTCGACGATGTCGCCATTGACGATGACAGGGATCGAAACCGCGTCCTTCACAGGGCGCACGGCGGCCCAGTCCGCCTCGCCCTTGTAAAAATCATTGCGGGTGCGGCCATGCACTGTGAGCAGTTGAACACCGGCGCTTTCAGCGCGAGTGGCCAGCTCAGGGGCGTTCAGGCAATTCCAGTCCCAGCCGAGGCGCATTTTCAGCGTCACCGGTTTTGACGTCGCCGCCACCGTCGCCTCAATCAGGGTCAGCGCATGGTCAAGGTCGCGCATCAAGGCCGACCCCGACAGAACGCCCGTCACCTGCCGCGACGGGCAGCCCATATTGATGTCGATCACATCGGCCCCGGCGGCCTCAGCCAGCTTGGCGCCCTCCGCCATCCAGCGCGCCTCGCGCCCTGCAAGCTGCACCACGAACGGAAAAATTTCGCCGTCGCCCTCGGCCCGGCGCACAACGTCGGGACGCCCGCGCGCCAGCTCTTCGCAGGCGGTCATCTCCGACACGACCAGTCCCGCGCCAAAGCGCGCGACCGCCCGCCGGAACGGCAGGTCGGAAACGCCTGACATCGGCGCCAGCGCAACGGTGTTTTTGAGATTTATGTCGGCGATCGAAATCATTCTTCATCAAGCTTGTTGGCTTGGCGGCTGTTTACCCGCTAAAGCAGGAACTTACAAACCGCCGAGAGCCTAACTTCTCAAGTTCCAGCACCTATGGGAATCAGATGGACAGACGTTCGCCAGCCCGACACCGACGCCTTTACGGCTCTCAGTTCTTAATAAGACAGAGCCGAAACCGCATCGTGTCGGGGATTCATACGTCTGATCTTCTATTCTCCGGGAACTTGTGTACGCCCGAATATAAGGCTCTGGGGATCAAATGGTTAAGCTGAACACCATCGCCATCATTGTCGCCGCCGGGCGCGGCAACCGCGCCGGCGCGGGCGGCCCGAAGCAATATCGCCTGCTTGCCGGCCGGGCCGTCATCGCGCGAACGGCGGAAGCGTTTCTTGGCCATCCCGACATCGACGGCGTGCGCGTCATCATCCACCGCGACGACCGCGATGAATATGACGCCGCCATGGGCGCGCTCCTGAAACACAAGAAACTGCTCGATCCCGTCACCGGCGGCGCGGAGCGCCAGGACTCTGTACGGCTTGGCCTTGAAAGCATCGCCGGGAACCATCCATCACGCGTCCTGATCCATGACGCGGCGCGTCCCTTTATCGACGAAAAAACCATCACCAGCGTCATCAATGCGCTCGACACGGCGGACGGCGCCATCGCCGCCCTGCCCGTTCACGACACCATCAAGCGCGCGGGGCAAGACAACAAGATCGCCGCGACCGTACCGCGCGAAGCGCTCTGGCGGGCGCAGACGCCCCAGGGCTTTCAGTTCGACAAGATTGTCGCCGCCCATCGCGACGCCGAAGGAAAGCAGCTCACCGATGACGCCGCTGTCGCCGAAGCCGCAGGACTTTCGGTGACGCTCGTTCCCGGCTCGCCCGACAATATGAAACTGACCCAGGCCGAGGATTTCGGCATGGCCGAAACCCTGCTCGGCCGGAAAGATAAACAGATGGAATATCGCACAGGTCACGGCTTCGACGTCCATGCCTTCGAGGAAGGAAACGCGGTTATCCTCTGCGGCGTCGAAATTCCGCACGACAAAAAACTGAAAGGCCATTCCGACGCCGATGTCGGAATGCACGCGCTGACCGACGCCATTCTCGGCGCCATCGGCGAAGGCGATATCGGCGATCACTTCCCGCCGTCGGACCCTAAATGGAAAGGCGCGCCGAGCCATGTCTTTCTGGAAAAGGCCCGCGACCTTGTCGCCCGACAGAAAGGCAAGATCGCCCATTGCGACGTCACGCTGATCTGTGAAGCGCCGAAAATCGGCCCACATCGCGATCGCATGCGCGCTTCGCTCGCGCTTATTCTCGACATCGACGAGCGGCGCGTTTCCGTCAAGGCGACCACCACCGAACAACTGGGCTTTACCGGAAGACGCGAAGGCATAGCCGCCATGGCGACGGCGAGCGTCGCACTTCCCGTTTCGGAGTAAGGCATGAGTTTGGTTGAGGTCATGACCTTTGAGGATGCGGCTTCGATAAGCTTTGTGGAAAGCGTGCTCCGGTCGGAAAGCATTTTGTTTCGCGTGGCAGGCAATGACCATTCACCCGGTCGTCGCCCAAGTTTACTGGTGGCCGAGAACGACGTGGAACACACCCGTGATATGTTGATTGAAATCGGCTTTGAAAAACGCGTTTACTCCAAAAAACGTCTTGGCCTTCAAGAGTGAGCATCCGATGAAAGAACTCCTGCGCACCAACGATCCGGCGCTGATCAACTATGTTGAGAACCTGATGAGCCAGGCGGATATCGACTATCTCCTCGCTGATCAGCATGCGAGCGTCATGGACGGCTCCATTGGCGCCCTGCCCCGGCGCATTCTGGTCCCTGATGATGATTTCAATCAGGCGATCCGGATAATGCGGGAGGCGGAGCTCGGCGACGAAATCAGCCGCACCCATTTGAAGGATCAGAAGTGACCCAGACCCATCGCATCTGGTCTTTGGCGCAGGCGATCATCGACAAGGCGGGCGCCGAAGGGATGATGGTCGCCGCCGCCGAAAGCTGTACCGGGGGGATGATTGCCGCGGCCCTCACCGACGTTCCCGGCTCCTCCGCCGTCGTAGAGCGCGGTTTCGTCACTTACACGAATGAAGCCAAGACAGAGATGCTCGGCGTGCCCGCAAGCGTCATTGCGGCAAACGGCGCCGTTTCCGCGCCCGTGGCGCGCGCCATGGCGAAAGGCGCGCTCAAAAATTCCCGCGCCGATATCGCCGTTTCCGTCACCGGCATTGCGGGACCATCCGGCGGTACGGAAAGAAAGCCTGTGGGCCTCGTCTGGTTTGGCCTGGCGGATAAAAACGGCGTCACCCGCGTCGAGCGCCGGGTCTTCGCCGAAGGCGGGCGCGATTTCGTTCGCACCAAGGCGACGGAAACCGCGCTGCACTTGATGCTGACGGCGCTTGGACGTTAGGTTTGTTTATAAGAAATTGGCTACAGTTTCGAAATAAATTCTGCACGCCCATTAAGAGGCGGTACTTCCCCAAACTTGTTAACATAGGCTTTCAATAAGCTCGACTCTTCAGATGCAACGTCATCCAAATGCTTAAAGCAAAATATTAAAGACTCTGGCGAAGCAATCTTCTTTATTTTTGGGCTTGTTCGATAAGTACGTCCCGCAACGTGCCCTCTTTTTGAATTATTCAAAATCATATTTGCAAATGCTCGCAATCGTCGTCTCATATGAAAGCTACGACCAATATAAAGAACGCCGAATTTATCGACGCCACAAAACCTATTTATGGATAATGGATCTCCATTATGATCGACAGAAAGAATTTCATAAATGCCTGGCTCATTTTTGAGCACATCCGAAGCCGGCCAATTGTTTGTTTCGCTAAGTTTAAATGTATTTCCACGAATTCGATATGCGTTCATTTTTGTGCTTTTAAGTATTTAAAGTTGTTTCGACATTTCACCAATGCGGACTATTTTATACCGTAAACCTCATGCGCCCGCTTCACAAAGGCTTCGCTCATCCGTGCAAAGGCCTTGTCGAAAACAGCCTGCGCCGTTGCTTGCAGCAGAAAATTCCTGAATTCGAACTCGATGTCGAAGTCGATCACAGACCCGCTGCTTGGCCCACCGCTTGGCTTGTCCGTGAAACGCCATCGGTTTTCGAGATTGCGGAACGGTCCGTCCACATAGGCGACATCGATGCGCCTGCTCTCAGGATCGAGCGTCACACGGCTGCGGAAGCGCTCGCGAAACACTTTATAGGCGACAATCATGTCGGCCGTGATCTTCGTCTCGCTACGCTCGATCACGCGAAGCCCGACGCACCAGGGCAGGAACTCCGGATATCTCTCCACATCGGCGACCAGCGCAAACATCTGGTCGGCCGAATAAGGAACTTCGGTCTGCGTATGCCTCGACGTCACGACGGCCGTTTCGCTTTGCGTGCATAACCATCGAAAAGATCGAGCATTCGCTCGATCCACGCCGCCACCGGTTGCGGCGCTTCGTAGATGTCTTCAGACGTCGACAGCCGCGGCCACATAAAGGCGCCCATGACATAATAATCGCAGAGATTGGGCGCGTCCCCGCCAAGAAAACGGTAGCGGCCAAGCGGCGCCGACAGAACCTGTAACGACGCCTCAACTTTTTCTTTTTGCCCCGTCGTTGCCGCCAGTTCTTCAATCGTTTTTCCAAACCGTTCCTCACGGGAGGCCCGGAAGTAGGGTTTGTCGTCATCCGCCGCGAGCGCGTGAATGCGCGCCACCAGCATCGGGGAAACGGCCGGAAAAAAGGAAGAGAACAACCAGGCGCGAGAGAACTCCGCCGCCGCCGCTTCTCCGTCCGTCGCGACGAGCGGATTTTCCGGATAGGCCTTGTCGAGCCACGCCATAATCATGGCGCTGTCCTTCACCGTCTCTTCGCCGTCGATAATCACGGGGACACGGCCATATTCAGGATCTGGATAGTTCGCCTTGTCGGCGAACCCCACGGGCGCAGTCTCGAATTCCAGCCCTTTGTGCAGCAGCGCGAATTTCACCATCCAGCAGAACGGACTCGGCCGTATGTCGGGGTCGGCGAGCGCAAGATCGTATAATTTCAAGGCCATAGCGGGGTTCCGGCGAGCCCTGAAGCGGCCCGCCCGTCTCATAACCGCGCGCCCCGCCCCCCGCAAGACGCGCAATCCGCCGCCCCTTCCCTATAGACGAGAAGACTCGACAAGCCGCAACTATAGAGTGTAATACAGAAATGTTTTTCATTTGTTCTTTACTTTAACTGGAGGGGAAAAGATGAGTTTAGGGGCAAAACGATCCTATCAGGACATTGCTTTTTTCAATATTGAGAAGAAATCGTCGGCGCCGGAAAAGAAAACCAGCCTAACCATGATCATCGGGGTCAGCGTTCTCGTCACCGTTCTTCTTCTCGGCATTGGTTATTGCGCCGGCCTCAAGGCGGGCTATTTCGCCGCGCCCTGCTGCGTCGGCCCGCTTGAGCTTCAGTTCGATTTCGAAGGCTGACCGCCAGCCGTCTTCCACATGCAACCGACTGCGCCACACCAGCCATTAACGGGGGTTCTCATGAAAGTTTATCTGTCGTTTTTAATCTGTCTCACCGCATTGCTTTCCGCTTGTACGCACAAGGTCGACGTGGAGGACATCACGGTCCGCAACCAGACCATTATTCCTGCAGGCGCGCCGCAAGAACGCCGCGACATCGCCGCAGAAACCTGCGAAGCGCAATACACCGCCGGAAAGCAGAATTATTTATCAGCCGCGCAAACCGCCATCGCCGCGGGACGCAGCAATCCCAACGCCAGCAAGGCGCCGCTGGACGCTTTCCGCGCCGAGGTGAACGCCGCCTATAACGCCGTGGTGCAGCGCTGCAAGACGCACATGCACTGCCTCGAAGTGCAGCGCTACGACGAGGCGAAGTGCTATATGGCGGCAAGCGACCGCAAGGACGCCGAACGCCGCTTTTCAGACCTTGCGGAGGATCTCCGCCGCATCGAAAACAAAAAACACGCCGGTCACGGGCATAAAGGCAAACCCAAGCCCGCCCTCATCGTGAACAACAAAAACACGATGACCCAGAATAACGACCAGCGGCAGGAAAACGACGCCCAGACCGGCGACCGGATCGAGGATCAGGATGTCTTGAAGGTTTGCGGCGATGTTAAAGGGCTGCTGACTTCCCAATGCCGGCGCGCCTGCCCGACCTGCTAAGCGCCACGTAAAAAAGTGGTAGCCGGTTTTTTGCTTAAGTGGCGCGACCAAAAAAACTAGATCATCTATTGATGATCTAGGCGCCTTTGGCCGCGCGCGCCGCCTGAAGCTGGGCAAAGTCTTCGCCCGCATGATGCGATGACCGCGTCAGCGGCGAAGACGAGACCATCAAGAAGCCCTTGGCGCGCGCGAGGGTTTCATAAGACTTGAACTCGTCGGGATGGACGAAACGGTCAATGGGCGCGTGCTTTCGCGTCGGCTGGAGATATTGACCGATGGTGATGAAGTCGACGCCGGCGGAGCGCATGTCGTCCATCACTTGCATCACTTCCTCGCGCGTTTCGCCAAGCCCGACCATGATGCCGGACTTTGTGAACATCTGCGGGTCACGCTCCTTCACTTTTTCAAGGAGGCGCATGGAATGATAATAGCGCGCGCCGGGACGGATCAATAGGTAAAGCCGCGGCACGGTTTCGAGATTGTGATTGAAGACGTCAGGTTGTGAATCGATGACGATCTCGGCGGCGCCGTCTTTGCGCAAAAAGTCCGGCGTCAGAATTTCAATGGTGGTTCCGGGCGCAGCGGCGCGAATAGCGTGCACGACTTTCGCGAAATGCTCGGCCCCGCCATCTTCGAGATCGTCGCGGTCTACGGATGTGATGACCACATGATTGAGGCCCATTTCGGCGACGGCCGCCCCGACATTTTCCGGCTCGTTGACATCAAGCGGAGCCGGCAGGCCGGTCTTCACATTACAGAAGGCGCAGGCGCGTGTGCAGGTGTCGCCCATGATCATCATGGTCGCGTGCTTCTTTTCCCAGCACTCGCCAATATTCGGACACGCCGCTTCTTCGCAAACCGTATGCAGGTTCTTCGAGCGCACAATGTCGCGCGTCGCGGAATAGCCCTTGGAAACCGGCGCCTTTACCCGAATCCATTCGGGCTTGCGCTGGATCGGACTGTCCTCGCGTTTCTGTTTTTCCGGATGGCGGGGCTTTTGCCCGCCGATCGTGTCAATAAGCGTCGCCATGGCGGTCCATGTAGCAGCGGCGCCCCCTTTTTGTAAGGGGGCGCCGCCAGGGTGGGCGCAGGGAACCCAAAAAACCGCCTAGAACATCAGGCGTTTGACGTCGTCGACGATCTCATCGAAGGAACGATGGATAATGGCGCCATCCATGGGCTCTCCAAGGGCGACATTGATCGCCTCCCAGGCCTCCACGGAGGGAATCATCGGGGCGTCGCTGACGCGGGCGAGACGCGCGCCTTCGGTGGAGAATTTCACCACCTCGCGCGAAACCGGCAGGCGCAGCCAGCGCCAGACACGGCGGCGCATTTCACCGCTCTGATAAAGCTCCCAGCGCGGATCGGAGCCGTCCTTCGACACATCGAAGAAAAGCGTTTTCAGATCGCCCGCATCGGCAAGCACAAGCACGCCGTTTGCATGTTCATAAAAAGCCGGGGCGCGGCCATTGCTCAGGAAAGACGATTCCCCGAAGCCGCATCTCAGATCAGCAATCGCCTTGCGCTTGGCCATGACGCAGCCTTGAAACTCGGCGACGATGTTCGGCCATTCCTGACGGCCGATCACAACCAAACCGCCGGCGACAAGAACAATCATCATGCCGCCGACCTGAACCGTCGCCATCAGCCCGGCCGTATAATAGTTGAACGCGAGCACCAATGGCGCAAGAAGCGCAAAGGTCGCCGCAATAGGTCGTTTGAACCCGATCAGATCCTCGCGCGCATAATCATTCACATTGTCGGAGTAATCCGCAGCGTGCTTGAGACGCGCAACAACAGGAGCGGGAATATCAACACGCGCAGTGGTAAGCATGTCATCCTCACTTAAAACCCGAAGCGCTTTCCCCGAAAAGTGGACACCGGTTTTCGGCCCGAAAGCGCGACTAAACATAACTCCGAGGATGACGATGGCGCCAAAGTTTAACCGTCCGTTTAAGGCGTTAACGCCAAATTTATTTTCATTGTCAGAAAGTAAGCGCCGCAAGGGATTGTATTGTTAACGCCCGCCGTATTTTCGCCTTAATTCGGCGCCGTTTCCGCCTTAAAGTTTTCAGAGCGGCACGGCTGTCCGGCGGAAAACCTTGCGGATCGCGAAATTTGTAATCACTCGGTCAACCCCGGGAAGACTCGTCAGAATTTCCGTGTGAATACGTTCATAATCGGCGCCGTCGCGGCAAAGAATACGCAACAGGTAATCCGACAGGCCGGCCATCAGGTAGCATTCCATGATTTCGCGATGGCGAATGACCGCTTTTTCAAAAGCGGTGAGCGTGGCTTGTTGCTGATTTTTTAGAGTCGCCTGAACGAAGACGGATGTTTCAAGCCCGGCCTCGCGCTCATCGACGATCACCACCTGCTGCGTAATGACGCCTGTCCGCCAGAGCTCCTTTACCCGCTTGTGACAGGCCGAAGGCGAAAGCCCCACCCGCTCCCCAAGCTCCGTGAACGGCGTTTGTCCGTCCTCTTGAAGAACATTCAAAATGGCCGTGTCGAACCTGTCCATGGTGTGAATTCCATTCTCAAAATACAACCGAATTCGATATGATATTCTTTCAAATATCAAATATGGCGTAAAATATCAAAAATATCCTGCAAAATCTGAATATAATCCGCCGCAACCGAACCAAATGGAGGGTCTCATGCTTGTCGGCGTTCCGAAGGAAATCAAAAATCACGAATATCGCGTCGGCCTCGTGCCCGGCAGCGTCCGCGAATATGTGCAGAACGGTCACGACGTGCTCGTAGAGACGGGCGCCGGCGCCGGCATCAAGGCAAGCGATCAGGATTACGTCGCCGCAGGCGCGAAAATCGCCCCGGATGCGAAAACCGTCTTCGAAAAAGCCGACATGATCGTCAAAGTGAAAGAGCCCCAACCGACAGAATGGGTGCAACTTCGCGAAGACCAGATCCTTTACACCTATCTCCACCTTGCGCCCGATCCGGATCAGGCGCGCGGCCTGATGGAATCCGGCGTTACCGCCGTCGCATATGAAACCGTCACCGATCCCTTCGGGGGCCTTCCCCTTCTCGCGCCCATGAGCGAAGTCGCAGGACGCCTGTCCATCCAGGCGGCCGCTTATGCGCTGACAGCCCATCAGGGCGGGCGCGGCCTTTTGATGGGCGGCGTGCCGGGCGTGTTGCCGGCCAAAGTCCTCGTCATCGGCGGCGGCGTGGTCGGCACCCATGCGGCGCGTATGGCCGTGGGCCTCGGCGCCGATGTCACCATTCTCGACCGCTCAAATCGCCGCCTCGCAGAGCTCGACGAGCTATTCGAGGGCCGCGCCAAGACGCGTTATTCCACTTACGAAGCGCTCGATGAGGAAACCGACGTCGCCGATGTCGTTGTCGGCGCAGTCCTCATCCCCGGCGCCTCAGCGCCGAAACTCGTAACCCGCGAGATGCTGAAAGGCATGAAAGAAGGCGCAGTGCTCGTCGATGTCGCCATCGATCAGGGCGGCTGCTTTGAGACCTCCCACGCGACAACGCATGCTGACCCCACCTATGTGGTTGAGAATGTCATCCATTACTGCGTCGCCAACATGCCTGGCGCGGTGCCCTTGACCTCCTCGCACGCCCTCAACAATGCGACTCTTGGCTTCGGCCTGCAGCTCGCCAATCGGGGCCTTGAGGCGCTGAAGGACAATCCGCATCTCCAGGACGGGCTCAACATTCACAAGGGCAAGGTCACCTATAAGGCGGTCGCCGAGGCGCTCGGTGTTGACTACACCCCTGCCGCGGATGCGCTAAAATCCTGAAAAACCATGTCTTTCCGCCTTCCGGCCCCGGATTTTGACGGGCGCCGGGCGCCTGCAGGAAAAAAGCGGCCAATCGCTCGCGAAAATATTACCTGATCGTAAGTAATTCCGGCTTTTCTCCTCCGGATTAATGCTTGCTGTCAGCGCGCGATCAGGGGCATATTCGCGCCGGAGAGAGGGACCGTCCATGCGCAGATCAACAATGCAAAGCTTTGCCGCCGCAGCCGCATTCGGGTTGGCGGCTGGCCTCGCTCAGGCGCACGCCGCACCTTCCCTGCCCCTTGGCGGAGGGTCCGCCCTTTTCGCCGAGAGCGGATCGGATATTTCCCGCGAGCGGGCCAGCTCAGCGCTTGAAAGCATGATGGAACGTTTCATCCGCATTGAGGCGACCGAGACGACAGCCACGGCCGCTGTCGAGACCAGCAAAAACGAATGTCCGGAAGAAAAGAAAACCAAGCTCGCTGAGTCTGAGAAAGACGAAAAGAGCGACAAGGACGCGCCTCAAGGTCCTGAGCCGATTTATTTCGCGTTCTAGTCCCGGGTTTCCCGACCACCTGAAATTTCGGCTTTCGTAGATGGCGCCTCTCGCTTGCGGGGCTTTGCGTGCGCCAACAGCATCAGGTCGTGCTTATAGCGCCCGCGCGTGAGCCTCATGATCACTATGATCATGCCTGACAGGGCAAAGACAAATCCCGCGGCCGCAGCGGTCATCACCAGCGGGTTGTTGAAGTTCTCCCGCTCCTCGTAATCCATAATGTGCAGCATCCAGAAAAAGTCGTAGAGCCGCCAGACATCGTTGCGGCGCGCGCGCACTTCCCCGCTGTCGGGCGAGATATAAAGCCGCGTATTTCGCTTGTCGTCGAAATCGACGCGCCAGACCGGCGTCTCGCGCCGATATTCCTGCGGCGGAAAGTTGATCAGGCGCGCGCTGATGATCTCGCCGTCGCCGATAAAATCCTGCTTGGCGATGCGCCGCGCATCCGCCTCTTTCAAGGGCGTCAGCCTTTCGCCTGTCGAAGCGTCAAACATCGCCATGGCGCCGTCTGCATTGGAAGCAAGATAGACAACCCGGCCGAGAAAGCGTTTGAGCTCCACTGAGGTCGCGCCCGGCGCCTGCGCGATGACGCCGCCGGGCGAGGCGTAAGCTTGCGCCTCGAGTTCAATGGGCGGCGTGACAAAGGACGCATTCTCCCCGCGAACAAGCTCGATTGGAAACCAGCTCATGACGACGCCTGACGCCATCCACAAAAGCACCTGGACGCCGAGGATCAGTCCCGCCCAGAGATGGATGCGCTGAATCCAGGTTTTGACTTTCATTCGCCGCCGCCGGTTGCAATATCCGAGGCGGAAAGCGGTGTGGTCAGGAGTATGGCGAAAGCACTCCAGCGGTCGCCGCCATTTTTCGCCGCCTCGCGCTCCACGAAACCTTCGACGAGATCGCGGCCGACATTGTAATTCAGAACATAGCCGCGATAGGTCTCGATAAACCGGATCGACTGCTCCGCCCGTTCCCGGGATTCGAGCCGGTATTTCATGGACAGTTCAATCGCTGTCTCACGGTCTATCTTTCCGTCAAGATAGTCGCGCGCGATCATGTTGCGCGCATGGGAAAGCTTGCGGCGCAAATCGTTGAGCTTTTCCAGCGTTTCGGCCATGGAAGGATCAAGCCCCGCGAGCGGAAACAGAACATCGCGTTCAAAGGCGATCTTTTCATTTCCCGGAAAAGCAAGCTCAATGCCGTAATTGGCGGAGCCTTCGGCCGTCACCGACATCGGCGAAAACAGGGGGTAGACGGAATATTCGATCCAGCCGGCGCCTTCGAGAAGGTCGCGCTCCAGAAAAACATTCCAGGTATGATGACCCGGATAGCCTTCATGACAGCCAAGATCCACGGCGCGGTCGATGATAATCGGGAAATCCGTATTGACCTGAATCAGACTTTCGTAATCGCCTTGATACCAGTTGTAGCCGCTCCACGGTTTGTCAGTGACAAACTCCATGCGGAAACTCTCCGCCTCCGGCAGGTCATAATGGGCAAGGGTGCGTTTGCGGCATTCCGCGATGGCGGCGTCAAAAACCGCCTGCAATTTTTCCTGCGGTATGGCGAGGGAATTCCGGAACGCCTCAACGCGTTCTGACAGCGGCCCATCTCCCGGCAACAACGCATCAATCTTGCTCAGCGCTGCATCAAATTCAGCAATGTCATAGTGCGGCGCGACGGCGTCATAGAGGCGCCGGGTTTCTTCGTCGAAGGCGAAGCTTCTGCCTTGCGCCATCTGAATGCGCGTCAGTGCGGCGCGGAGCTGTTTTTCCAGCATCTCGCCGCGAACGCTCCAGCCTTCGCGGTTGGCGCGGCGGATCGAAATGAGAAGCCCCTGTGCGTCCGCCTCAAGCTGATCAAGGGGGCGCTGCTCTGTCTCGGCCAGCTCCGCCCAATCCGCGGGGCCATGATAGGCGTCAACGAAAGCCGGATCATGCTGGCCGACCGCCAGCGCAAGCTTCACGAATTCGACGGCGAGCGTATCCAGGCTCGCCGCCTCTTCCTGCGTTGCAGCAATGGTTTTGTCAGCGCTGCGATCGGCGTTTTCAAGCACCACATTGACGAGGCGCTCGACTTCGTCAGGGTCCGCCTTCCGCGGTTCGCAGGCGGCAATCGCAACGCCTGCGGCGAGAAGAGCGGCGAACCTGATCATGCGGAGGCCTAAGCGGCGGCGCCCGAAAAGGTCGACGTGCCGAATGCGCCGAGTTGCACATTACCGGAAATATTGTCGCCTTCGGTTTTGCCGGTAAAGGACAGCGTAATCGGCATGGGATTCGTCACCTTGGCGTCCCAGCTTAGCGTGTCGCCCTCAACCTTGCCGTTTTCGATCGGCGATGTGCCGGCCGCGCCGGACATTTCACCGGTCAGCGCGCCGCCTTCTTCTTTCAGGGTCAGGGTCGCGGTCTGATCGCCCATGGGGGTCTTGATCGTGATGTTCCACTTGCCGTCAACAGCCATAAATTCCTCCTTTAGGTCCGCGAAATCAGGCGCGGATATGGGTTAAACTCTTGGCGGACCTTAGCGATTGGGGATCACGGCGCAAGAGGCAGGCGCAGCCCCCCGGAACAAATACCAGACAAATAATATCGGCGAAACGAAGCCCTCGCGCGATCGGCGGTTTGACTCTCCTCTTAGGGGAGACGGTACCTTCAGCGCCATGAAAGGCCTGTTGCAGATTGGTGAGCTGGCGCGGCTTGGCGGCGTATCCGTCAAGGCGCTCCGGTTCTATGACGACCAGGGGCTGTTGCGCCCGGAACATGTCGATCCCCACACGGGCTATCGATATTATACGCTTGAACAGGCCGCGCAGCTCGCGATCATCACCAATCTGCGCTTCGCCGATTTTTCCATAACAGAGATTGCCGCCATTCTCGCCGCCGGCGACGTCGGCCCCGAGACAATCAGGACGGCGGTTGAGAAAAAACAGCGGGATTTAAAACGCGCACAGGGCGAGATCGCAGCCAAGATCAAGATCGCCGAGATTCTGGCCCGGTCGGCCGCCGAAACCGAGGCGCCTCCCTCCCTGAAGCTGGCGCCCGTCGCTGATCAGCGTGTTTATGCGCTGAGAAAACAGATCACGCATCCCGGCGACGCAATCAAGGAAATGTTCGAAACCGCCGAAGCGTGCGTCGCCGACATTGGCGCACGCGCGACGGCGGCGCCGTTTCTGATCTTTCATACGCCCCCCGGCGCCCAACAAGAGCTCGATGTCGAAGTCTGCATTCCGGTGACAGAGGAAACGCAAAGCGATTTGCCCGTCACCATCATTCAAGGCGCCGCCATCGCCTGTTCGGTCGTCTATGGCGGCGGCTATTTCAAGACCGACCGGATCTTTGCCCAGATGTCTGACTGGATGGCGGGGGCAAACCTCGAAGCCGCGGGACCTTTACACGAAATCTATCATCGTTTTGGCGCCGATCAGGAAGACTACCGGCTGCCTTCGAAAATGACGGCGCGGAGCGCCCGCGACTATCTCACCGAATTGCTAATTCCCATCCGTCTCGACTTAACCTCCAGGGAGAATGAATAAATGCGCATTGGGATCCATCTGGCTGGAATCGGCGCCTGTCTCTACGCAATAACGTCGACAACAATAGCAGCGCAGAATAGCGTCAACGAAAACACGGCCATGGTTGCCGGACTGCCCCGCGCCGCCGATCGCCCGCTGGAAAAAATTGAGGGTGTGACGTCCCACTATGGCGTTGTGGAAACATCCGACGGCGCGCGCTTGCGCACCATCATCGCCCTTCCCGAAGGCGCCGATGAACCATTGCACCCTCTCCTCTTCACGCAATGGGTCTCCTGCGGTTCAATCGAATATCGCGAAGGCAGCGGATCGCGCGAGAGCCTGGCGAAACTGGCGCGTGAGAGCGGTCTTGCGCTTCTTCGCGTTGAACGCTCCTCAGATGGCGACAGCGTTGGACCTGCTTGCGACAAGCTCGATTACGATACTGAAGTCACCCACTACATAGAGGCGTTCGAGGCGCTGCTTAAGGATGAGCGCATCAATGCTGGCAAGATTTACATACTGGGCAGCAGCCTGGGGTCAACAACCGCGCCGCTGGTGGCTCATGCCTTGCAGAAGAAAGGCTACGACATCGCCGGGATCGCCATTCAGGGCGGCGGCGGCGAAACTTATTACGAACGCATGTTGAGTTTTGACCGCATCTATCTCGAACGCCGTCCCGATGAGGTGGCGCCCGAAGACATTCACGACGAGATTATCGCCCGCGCGAAGTTTCACTACGAGTATCTGGTCAACGACCGTCATCCGGACGAGGTCGCAAAAGACAGCGCCGCCATGGCCGCGGTGCGCGCGGATATTCTCGGCATGGGCGAGAAAGACCATTACGGCCGGCCCTTCGCCTGGCATCAACAGGCGGCGAAACAGAATTTTCTCGCGGCCTGGGCGGCGGTCGATGCCCCGGTGCTGGTCATTTACAACGCCTTCGACCAGTTCGAAGCGGAATACGGTCACAAACTCATCGCCGACACCGTCAACCGGCTCCGCCCCGGCGCGGCCACCTTCATCATTCAGGACAATGTCGGCCACAGCGACATGCGCTATGACGACATCATCGCCGCCTACACAATGGAAGGCGGCGAACCAGTGTGGGAGCAGAGCACCAATGTCGTTCTGAACTGGCTTGAAAAGATCAGATAATTCCTCAGCGGACGAGCTTCACCCGCTCGCCGGCCCGCACCGCTTCGTTAGGTTCAATAGCGTTCATAATGCGGAAGCGCTCTTCCTTATATTGATCGAACGCCATGTAGCGCGCGAGTGACGCTGCTGTGTCATTGCGCTGAACCGTCACCACATCGACGCGCTGCGCCGGGGGCGGGTTCGCCGCCTGCAGGGAAATCGTCCGCAACGAGCGCACGCTTGCGGTAAAGGTAGACTGTGACGATGATCCCGCCGGGGCGACCCACAGGAAAATGTAATTGGTGTTTCCCTGCCATTTCACCACATAGGCGGCGATATCAACAGCGCCGCTTTGCGTATTGGCGCGGGCCGTTCCAACGGCGCCCGGACGGCCGCTGACCGTCATCGCCTGCGCCTGACCGAGATTGACGCCAAGGCTTTCGGACAGGGGACCATTGATGATCGCCTGCGGGCTCTCGGCTGAGTTGGCGCCAGTAAACTGCATCTGCGCGCCCGTTTGCGACGAGCGGGCGATAACCGCCGTTGAAGAGTTCTGAAGCTCAAATCCGGACGGCACGGTGAAGGCGATTCCGATCCCCGGATGAATGAAATCACGCCCGCGGATAAAACCCTGTTTCACCGGATCATCGCCATAAAGAAGCCCGTCAATATTGGCGAGATAGGTATCACGATTGCGCCCCTCGCCCGAACCGGCACCGAGTACTTGCGCCTCCGCCGCCGCACGGCGAACGCGCTCCGGCGTATTCGGGTGCGTGTTCAGAAATTCCGGCGGGCGTTCGACGCCGGCAATCCGGCTCTCAAGGCTCGACCATTTGCCAAGCGTGTCGAGAAACTCCGACTGGCCGATGGGATCATATCCGGCCTGGTCCATGATCCGCACACCGACCAAATCGGCTTCATATTCCTGACTGCGCGAGAATTTCATAAGGTAAAGCTGCGCCGCCTGACCGGCGAGCTGCGCCATATCCTGTTCGCCGGTGAGGATCGCCACCGCCGCCGCGCCGATCCCGGCGAGATTGCCGCGGCTCACCCGCTCCGCCGTATGGCGCTCATGGATATGACCGATCTCGTGGCCGATGACGCCGGCGACTTCCGCCTCGCTGTTCGCCAGCGCCAGAAGCCCGCGGGTCACATAAACATGGCCGGGCAGCGCCATGGCGTTCACGACGGGACTGTCGAGCACTGTCAGCTCAATATTCTGCAGCTCGGGGCTTGGCGCCGTCGACGATGAAACAAGTTTATTGTGAATGCGCTGCACATAGGCGGTCAGCTGTGGATCGTTCAGCTCTCCGCCAAAGGCCGCGACGATTTTCGGATGCTCCTGATCGCCAAGCGCCAGTCCCTGTTGATCCGAGAGCCCGAGCGGCCCGCCTGTCGCCGCGCAGGCGACCAGCGCCGCCGCCGCCGCGCCGACGATAATCTTGCGAAATGTCGACTTAAAGATCCCCATAGCACCCTCCCGATTTCGTGCGGCGCGCCATGAACGGACAGGCGCGCACCCTGTTGGAAACAAGTCTAGCACAGGAAGGTTGCAGAAAAAGGCGCAGCTTATGTCCTGGGTTTGCGGCGGCGCCAGCTTTCCATCGCCTGGGAGATGGCGAAAGTCTCGCGATATTTGGGCGAATCCGACGGGCGCGGCGGCCGGTCGCGGGTCAGCTCCATGATCTCGGCAAGCTTGTTGTGCGCCGCGCCGGACTGGCCCGCGCCGATATAGGCGTGAAGCTCGATCAACGCGTCTGAGAGCGGATCATCCGCGCGGATGACAAAATAGGGCTCGTCCCCGGCGAGATCATCATAACAATCGAATTGCGACGGGTTGGCTTTCGATCCGATATTCGGCGCGGTCATGGGCGAGCATCCTTGAAACAGCGTCCGCTTGTTGCGTGATTCGCTCCCCTTTGTCCGCGCCGTTATGCCCAGCGGGGAAACAGGCTTGCCGCCTGCCCGATCACACTACCCCGAATTGAGCGGGAGCCGTCCGCCGGGCCTGTTTTCAGTAATCCTGCGGAGGCCGCGGCAGTTCGACATCATGTCGATGATTCCAGACTTCAACAATCTTGCCGTCGTCGTTGAACCGAAAAACGTTGATGATCGCAACGCCATCGACTGGCGTAACGCCCATAGCCAGCGCCTGTTCATTGGGTTCAAGATAAATCCACCAACGGGTGGCGACCTTGTCGCCTTCAGCAATCTGATAGTCGATCTTGCCTGTCATCTTGCCGAACCCGTGAAACAGGTCAGCGATGTTCTTCTGCTCCACCGCCGGCTCTTCGACGCCTTTTCGCGGGCCCACGTCATGCACGATATAGGTGTCCGCGACATATTCCGAATAGCGGTCAGTGTTATCCGTGAACCATAAATCCTGGTAGAAATTGCGCGCAGTTTCCTTATTGCGCTCCAATACATCCGTATCAGCTTCCGATGAACATGCCGCAAGCGCGAACAGCCCGGCGCATATTACGAAAAATCTCATTTCTATTTCTCCCCCGATTGTTGCGATCGCCGCCGATCACCAGGAGCGCATCAAACGAAGTGTCGTTTTGGGTGTCAAGCTGACCTCCCTGCTCCGGAAAACAGACGTCTGAAAAGGAACACCGCCAAAATCAGAATAATGAGAGAGCCAAGAGCTGCAGGAATAAGCGCGCTTTTGATCGCCCTTTCGGTTGAAAGGATATCCGGCACGCCAGTTTGCCACAAAACCCATTCCCCGCCGATGTCGGACGCCAGTGACGGATGTCCGTTCACCAGCATGATATAGGCGTCATGATTGTCGGGATTGATGCGCACCGAGACGTTGATCGCCGGCTCATTGGCGCCGTCATGGCCATAGACGAAATCGCCGGAATTTGTCGGTGCGAACAACATGGTTCCCAGCCCCCAAATCGGGCTTCCGAAGACATAGGCCTCAGGCTGACGCATGGAGGTGATCGTCGCAGGCTGTAAAACGAAATCTGCATTTTCACTCGTCAACGCCTTTACGAGCTGAAGCAAGTCGCCTGCCGAGCTTGAAAAGCCAGTGGCGCCGGCCGCAGCGTATTGATATTGCGGCGCGGCCTCGCCCGCGGCGTCAAACGACTGCGACGCACCCTCAACATCGCCGATAAACTCAAAGGAAGATCGCGTCATTGCCAGCGGCGCAAGCACAGCGTCGCGAATGAATCTTTCATAATCCTCACCGGAAACTTCCTCGATCAGCAATTGCAGGATCAGATAACCGCCGCCGGAATAGGCGAACTCTTCGCCGGGCGCCGCGCCCACTTCTATCCTGACGTCGCGGCCGGATGATGCGCGCGGCTTCGCCAGCGTTTCCTCCAGCGACGGCAGTGTTTCATCGGCGGCGTAGTCATCAAATCCGAGCCCGTCCGTCAAACCCGCCATGTGGCTCAACAACCGGCGAACCGTGACCTTGCTTTCGTCATACTGGCTGTCAGGCAAGCGCCACCGCGTCAGGTATGAGGATACAGGATCGTCGAGGACGATCTTGCCTTCCTCGACGAGCTTCATCACGCCAAAGGCTGTAATCCACTTGCTGAACGATGATGTCGGAAACACCGTCTGCGCGCTAATATCGCGTTCATCCCGCACATAATATTCACCGGCGACGTCGCCGTCTCGGATGAGGATGAAGGCTGCATTTCCGGCGTTGTTGTCATCGATCCGTTGCGTCGCTTCAGCGAAAAAGGCTGCATGATCGCCCTTGTCAGCGATCGGCTTCATCCACCAGCCATACAAGCCCAGGAAGACAGAAAGCGCGCACCAGGCTGCGATCACTGCAAGCGTGCCGAGCGCAAATGCGCCGATTTTTAGAATTTTCATTTTGCCCCGTCAGCGTTTTTTAAAACCGCGCCAAGACTATCAATGCGTTTTAGCGCGGCGTTTGTTTGTTTAAGGACAAGATAGGTCGCCGGCGGCGCCAGACAAGACAAACCTCGCAGATAGAGGGTGTTTTTCCGAGTTCCTCACGCAATATGTGAACTTCCGTGAGGCGCCCGCGCGCTTCAGCGGCGAGCCGGCGTCCTCAGGCTTCATTCCTCAATAGACAGCGCCAAGCGGCGATGGCCGAGGCGAGATAGGCGAAGGTTGCTATCGTAATGGCGGCGACAATCGGCGCGTGAGGCTGTTCAACAAAATTGATCGGTATGGCGACGGGATATTTAATCTCAAGCACGAGACGCAGCGCCCAGAGCACGCTCATGATGCTGGCGAACCATGCGGTCAGCTTTGTGACCGCGCCAGCCCCGTGCAGGAATGATAACGCCCCGATGGCGAGCAGAAACCCGCAAATGCTGTAGGTGGCAAGGTAATAGAAGTGATCGAGTGCTGCGGCGCTCCATCCGTCGGTCACGTTAGCGGGATACCCATAGGCGGGCATGAAGATATGGCCGAGGCCGATCATGAAGATGACGCCGCCGCCGATCCACAGGCCATAACGCACGATCAGTTCGGAACGCACTGTCTCTCTCCAGGTTCTGTGATGAGCAAGATCAGAAAATTTCGCGCATAAACACGACATGCGTCTGATAGCTCAGACGCATGTCGTGTTTATGAAATGGATTTCCCGGTCCGGACGTTTTGGCCGATGAGATTAGTTGTCGAGGAACGACCGCAGCTTGCGCGACCGGCTCGGGTGCTTCAGCTTGCGGAGCGCCTTCGCCTCGATCTGACGGATGCGTTCGCGCGTCACCGAGAACTGCTGGCCGACCTCTTCAAGCGTGTGGTCGGTGTTCATGCCGATGCCGAAGCGCATACGCAACACGCGCTCCTCGCGCGGCGTGAGCGAGGCGAGCACCCGCGTCGTCGTTTCGCGCAGGTTTGATTGGATCGCCGCATCGATCGGCAGGATCGTGTTCTTGTCCTCAATGAAATCGCCGAGATGGGAGTCTTCCTCATCGCCAATGGGCGTTTCGAGGGAGATCGGCTCCTTGGCGATTTTCATCACCTTGCGGACTTTCTCCAAAGGCATCGAAAGTTTCTCAGCCAGCTCTTCGGGCGTCGGCTCGCGGCCGATTTCGTGGAGCATCTGACGCGAGGTGCGCACAATCTTGTTGATCGTCTCGATCATGTGCACCGGAATACGAATGGTGCGCGCCTGGTCGGCGATTGATCGGGTGATCGCCTGACGGATCCACCAGGTCGCATAGGTCGAGAACTTGTAGCCGCGGCGATATTCGAATTTGTCCACCGCTTTCATGAGGCCGATATTGCCTTCCTGAATAAGGTCGAGGAATTGCAGACCGCGATTGGTGTATTTCTTGGCGATGGAGATGACGAGGCGCAGGTTCGCTTCGACCATTTCTTTCTTGGCGATGCGCGCTTCGCGCTCGCCCTTTTGCACCATGGAGACGATGCGGCGGAAGTCCTGAACCGTGAGACCGGTTTCGGTCGCCAGTTCACCGATTTCGTCGCGGATATTGACGACCTGAGTCTCGGCTTTCTTGACGAAGTTCTGCCAGCCCTTGCCGGTCTTTGCGGAGATGCGGTCAAACCATTCGGGATCGAGTTCCGCGCCGATATAGTCGGCGAGAAATTCCTGGCGATTGACGCCATAGGAATCCGCGAGGCGCACGAGCTTGCCTTCAAGCGCCATCAAGCGGCGGTTGATGTCGTAAAGCTGTTCCACGAGCGCTTCGATCCGCTGATTGTTGAGGCGGACGGAACGCACGCGCTCAACAATGTCTTTTTGCAACTTTTTAAAACGACGCGATTGCGACGAGGAAAGGTCCTCGCCTTTGAGCTGCTCTTCAATCATGATGTCCTGAAGGCGGCGCAGCTTTTTATAGTCGTTGGAAATATCGTCGAAAGTCATCATGACGCCGTCGCGCAATTCGGCTTCCATGGCCGACAGCGACAACGCGCCCTCATCGAAATCGTCTTCGTCGTCTTCGGCGTTCTCGGCCTTTTCCGCCTCTTCGCGGTTCACGCGTTCGGCGACTTCCGGCTGGGTCATGTCGGGACGCGATTCCGGCCCGCCGCCGTAAGTGGCGTCGAGGTCGATAATGTCGCGCAGAAGGACACGGCCTTCCTGAAGTTCGTCGCGCCAGACCGTGATGGCCTCGAAGGTGAGCGAAGATTCGCAAAGCGCCTTGATCATGGTCTCGCGGCCGGCCTCGATACGCTTGGCGATCGCAATCTCGCCCTCGCGGGAGAGAAGCTCGACCGTACCCATTTCCCTCAGATACATGCGCACCGGATCATCCGTCCGGTCGGCGGAGGCGCCGGTGTTGGTGGTGACAACCTGGCCGCCTTTTTTCTCGTCCTTGACGGCGACCGCTTTGGACTTCGACGGCGCAGCTTCGCTCTCGTCGTCATTAGCGGCGTCGGCGCCATCATCATCGTCGTCTTCTTCATGCTCAACGACATTGATGCCCATCTCGGAAAGCTGGGCCATGATGTCTTCGATCTGTTCTGAAGAGACCTCTTCAGACGGCAGCACCTTGTTCAGTTCGTCATAGGTGACGTAACCGCGGGACTTCGCCGTCTTGATCAGTTTCTTGACGTCCGCATCCGTCAGATCGAGGATCGGGCCGTCCGCCGGTTCCGCCGCTTCCGTCTCTTTCGTCGCCGCCGCTTTTTTCGCCATGCCGTAAAATCCTTACCGACCGAATTTTTTCTCTACGGTCTGTTTCATTCTTTCGAGCGCATCCGTGAACCGTTTGGGGGAATCGCCCTCATCCCCTTCTTCTTCCGGCTTGCTCGAATTGATTAACTCCTCGCGCGCGGCCGCCGCCGCTTTCCACGCATCATCGCCATCAGTGAATATCTGAGACGCCGAGCGGGCCACCTCCTGCTTGTGGGTCGATTCAAACAGATGATGGGCCAGGGCGTTTCGAAACCCCTGCTCTACCTCGTCAATCTCAGTCTCGGGGCGGAGGAATCTGTGTTTTCCGAGCTGGGGATCATGTGTCACCCGCTCCAATGTGCCTGCCGCGCCAGTCTTGGTGAGATGGCTTTTCAACCCCGCGCTGTCAAGAGCCGGGTCTGTGGAAATTGCCGAAAGTACCTCGCCGAGAAGGGCTTTCAGCCCCGGATCGGCCAGATCGAGCTCAAAATAAGCCGCCTCATGGCGTTCCAGCAGGGCCGGATGGTTGATGGCGGCGAGGATTAGGCTCGCCTCCCGCACCCATTGAGAGGGGCTTTTCAGGCCCGGGGTCGGCCGGGCGGGCGCGGCAAACCGGAAGCCCTGATTGCGGCCTGCGCCCCGGGGACGTCCGCCCCATTGACCGGTCTGGCGAAACGGATTGGCGCCGCCTTGCCCATAGCCGCCCTGTCCATAGCCGCCCTGGCCGGCAGCGCCCTGCCCATAGCCGCCTGACTTCGGGGCGGGCTGGAACTGGGCGTTGAGCCGCTGGGATAATTCTTCGCCATAGGCGCCGCGCACATCCTTGTCAGCGATTTCCTTGACGAGATCGCGCAGGTGAGAGCGCAAGGCCGCCCGCCGCTCCGGCGTGTCGAGTTCGCGGGCGGCGATTTCCCGCGACCACAAAACATCGACAAGCGGCCGCGCTTTTTCGAGCACATCATTCATCGCCCCGACGCCTTCGGCCCGCAACAGATCGTCCGGGTCCTGACCTTCGGGCAGGAAGGCGAAATTCAACGACTTGCCGGGCTTGAGCATCGGCAGCGCGCGATCGATGGAACGGTGCGCCGCGTTGACGCCGGCGCTGTCGCCATCGAAACACAAAACCGGTTCGTCAGACGACCGCCAGAGCAACGCCAACTGGTCTTCAGTCAGCGCCGTGCCCAGCGGCGCAACGGCGCGTTTGATCCCCGCCCCCCAAAGCGCAATCACGTCCATATAGCCTTCGCAAACGATCAAAGGCTTTTTATCGTCCGCCGCCGCGGCGCGGGCGTTCGTAAAATTGTAGAGCACCGACCCTTTATGAAAGAGCGGCGTTTCCGGCGAGTTGAGGTATTTCGCCCTGGCGTTTGGATCGAGCGCCCTCCCTCCGAAAGCGATGACGCGGTCGCGTGTGCCGAGGATCGGGAACATGATGCGATTGCGGAAGCGGTCATAAGTTGCGCCGCCGTCTTCCGGCTTGATGAGAAGGCCGGCTTCAACAAGCACGTCGTCAGTGAAGCCCTTGTTCAAGAGATAATCTTTGAGCGCATGACGGCCCGCGGGCGCAAAGCCGATGCCGAACGCCTCGATCTGCGCATCCGTAATCTCGCGCCCGCGCAAATATTCCATAGCGGTCCGGCCGTCGGCGCGATGGAGCATCGCCTGATAGAACTTCGCCGCCGCGGCCGACGCCTCGGCGAGCCCTTTCGCCTTTTCCGCGCGCGCCGCCTCCGCCGGACTTTCGGTCGGCAGCGCGAGCCCCGCATCGGCGGCGAGCCGCTCCACCGCTTCCGGAAAGGTCAGTCCCTGGGTCTCGATCAGGAAGGTGATGATGTCGCCATGGTTCTGGGTCGAAAAGCAGTGATAGCTCCCGCGCCGGTCGTCCACCGTGAAGGACGGGGTCTTTTCCGGCTTGAAGGGCGACAGGCCCCACCAGGCGTTGCCCCGCTTTTTGAGCTTCACATGCTTTCCGATGACGTCGGACGGGCGCAATCGCGCCTTTAACTCATCGAGGAATTCCGGGGTGAAACGGGCCATGGGCTCTTATTATATAGGGCGGCCTCGAGATATAGGGGGCCCGGCGAGCCTCGCCTAGCATTTGTCTTAACGGCTTTTCCCCACTCGCCCCCTTGCCAAAGCCGCAAAAACCGCGCAACGAGCCCGGCAAATACCGCCCGTATACCGCAATGCAATATCCCATCAGAGCCCCGCTCTCCGGCGTGAAGCCACACGGGATCCAAAGGACGCTGTAAATTCATGACCCCGGCTCTGAGAAATATCGCCATCATCGCCCATGTCGACCATGGCAAAACCACGCTCGTCGATGAAATGCTGCGCCAGTCCGGCGCCGTGCGCGACAACGCCGAAATGGCCGAGCGCGCCATGGATTCCAACGACATCGAGCGCGAGCGCGGGATCACCATTCTCGCCAAATGCACCAGCGTCGTCTGGGAGAAGGGTTCCGAGCCGATCCGGCTCAACATCGTCGACACGCCGGGCCACGCCGATTTCGGCGGTGAGGTGGAGCGCATTCTCTCCATGGTCGATGGCTGCCTCCTCCTGATCGACGCCGCCGAGGGCCCCATGCCCCAGACCAAATTCGTGCTCTCAAAGGCGCTGGCGCTAGGCCTGAAACCTGTTGTCGTCCTCAACAAAGTGGACAGGCCAAGCGCCGACCCGGACGCAGCGCTCGACGCCGCCTTCGATCTCTTCGCCGCTCTCGGCGCCAATGACGAACAGCTAGACTTTCCGGTTCTTTACGCCGCCGGCCGCGACGGCTGGGCCGATAAAACGCTTGAGGGCCCGCGCAATAATCTCGACGCGCTGTTTGAAACCGTCGTCGACCACGTCCCGGCGCCTGAAATCGCCGAAGGACCGGATGCGCCATTCCGCATGCTGGCGACGACGCTTGAAGCCGATCCCTATCTTGGCCGCATCCTGACAGGCCGCGTGGTTTCCGGCACGGCCAAACCCGGCGTCACCATGAAGGCGCTGTCGCGGGACGGCAAAACCGTCGAACAGGCGCGGGTGACAAAAGTGCTCGCTTTCCGCGGCCTGAAACGCCAGCCGGTCGAGGACGCCTATCCCGGCGACATCATCGCCATCGCCGGCTTTTCGAAAGCTTCCGTTTCCGACACGCTTTGCGATCTGACCGCGACCGAGCCCCTTCCCGCTCAGCCGATCGATCCGCCGACGCTTTCCATCACCATCGCCCCGAATGATTCACCGCTTGCCGGCCGCGAAGGCGACAAGGTCCAGTCCCGCGTCATTCGCGAGCGGCTGATGCGGCAGGCCGAAGGCGACGTCGCCATCTCCGTCACCGAGACCGAAGCCAAGGACGCCTTTGAAGTCGCCGGACGCGGCGAGTTACAGCTTGGCGTCCTGATTGAAAACATGCGCCGCGAAGGGTTCGAGCTTGCGGTCTCGCGCCCGCGGGTCGTCACGCGCATGGATGACAACGGCCAGGTGCTTGAGCCTATTGAGGAAGTCGTGATTGACGTGGATGACGATTATTCCGGCGTCGTCATTGAAAAGCTGTCCCAGAAAAAAGCCGAACTCTCCGAAATGAAACCGGCGGGCGCCGGCAAGACGCGAATTGTCCTGCACGCTCCGTCGCGCGCGCTCATTGGCTATCACGGCGAGTTCCTCACCGACACGCGCGGTACCGGCGTCATGAACCGATCCTATCTTGAGCACCAGCCCCACAAAGGCGCGATTGAAGGCCGCCGCAATGGCGTTCTCATTTCCAATGGCGACGGCACGGCCGTGCCTTATGCGCTCTGGAATCTCGAAGAACGCGGCGTCATGTTCATCTCGCCGGGTGAAGCCGTTTATGAAGGCATGATCGTCGGCGAGAACGCCAAACCGGACGATCTCGACGTCAATCCCCTGAAAGCAAAACAGCTCACCAATATCCGCGCCGCCGGCAAGGACGAGGCTGTGAAACTTACGCCGCCGCGCCGCATGTCGCTGGAGCAGGCGATTTCCTATATCGGCGACGATGAGCTGGTCGAAGTGACGCCGAAATCGATCCGCTTACGGAAGATTGCGCTGAAGCCGCATTTAAGGAAAAAGCGGGCGAAAGAGACGGCTTAATTCTCTTCCCGCTCAGAGATGTCAGCTAACTCGGCTTCAGCCCCTTCAATGGCTCGCCAAGCGTTCCCGACACCATCGACGCCAGCAGTTTCGGCATGAACCAGAAATCGGACAGCGGCTCGGCGAGCTTGTCGCGCAAGGCCGGCAGCAATTTCGAGTCCGATTGATATACCGGCGTAAAGAGGCGGCTGATCGTCTGATACAGCCACACATGGCGCCCGCGCATTTTGGCAAATGCAGCGAGCGCCGCCTCAACAGTCTCGTGCCGCTCCAGCGCCAGTGAGAGCGCCCACGCGTCAAGGAGCGCCATATTGGCGCCCTGCCCCAATTGCGGGCTCGCTGCGTGCCAGGCGTCGCCGATATGCACGATGCGGCCGTTCACCGGCGCCGGCGCCGTGTGATGGGCATATTGCGCGAGGATAAAGTCTTCATGCGACGATATCTGATCAAGCACTGGCGCTGCTTCCGGCCAGAGCGTCAACACGCGGTCTTTCCAACGTGGTAGCGGCGTCATCAACCAGGATTCATAGTTTTGAGGACGCAAGGTCCAGAAAAACGCCGCCATGGGCCCGTCACTATCGGGCAAGGCGCCGATCGGCATCACGCCGGCGGAGATGCTTGCGCCCTGATAACGCTGCGCCAGGGCGCGCTCTGAAAATCCGCCTACGGATGGAAACGGAACATTCGCCCAGAGTGCGCCGTAGTCGAGATAACAATTTTCGCGTTCAACAAAGGGCGTGCGCAGGCCGAGCGCATCGACGACAAGTGCGGCCGACGGCGAAACTTCGCCGTCCGCAAACCGCAAGCGCACGGAGTCGCCAACGCTCTCTGCGCCAACAACTTCCTGACCATAAGAAAAAATAACGCCAGCCTCGCGCGCAGCGTCATGGAGACAGTCAAACAATGCGGACCGGTGAACCGACAGGCCGAAGATATCCGGCCCGAGTGCGTCATAACGCACATCCAGCACCTTGCGGCCGCATTCCAGCCGGCCGTCAAGGCGCTCAAGCCTTGCGCCGCATTTTGCAAGATCATCCAGACTTCCAAGCGCCGCCAGCGCGGCTTGCCCGGTAGGCTGAATAATAAGCCCGGATCCAACGGGCGTCGGTTTTGGCGCCTTGTCGTAAACTAAAACGTTATGGCCTACGCGCGCAAAAAACGCGGCAGCGGCCAATCCCGCGATGCCCGCCCCCCCAATGGCGATTCTCATCGGCGCTCAGCTTTCTCTCCCCGAAGCACAGCAAGACACCCCAATCCGCAATTTTTGTCGATAGTGAAACTCGTTTCACAATGCGTAATTTTTACGACATGTGCAGCGTTATGTGATCGCATAACGTATCAGGCATGTATAATGTTCCGCATACTTAGCGTTTAATTCCAAACCAGGGCCGTAGCGGCGGAATACGGCGAAGAATTTCATAACCGGCGATACATCCGCCAATTGTAATCGTCGCGACAAAGATGAATTCAGTCCAGACGCCGAGCTCAAGCCGGGTGAGATAATATCCGGCAATCACTGTAATCGTTTGGTGCAGGATATAATAACAGAACACCGCGCCGGTGAGATAGGTGAGCGCTTTTGACGGCCGGTTTAAAAAGCGCTGGGCAAGACCGAAAAGAAAAACAATAGAACTCCATGCATAGAGCGTCAGCGCCGCGGTCATGACCGGCGCCGAGGCGCCCTCAAACAAACTTGCATAGAACTCATGATGATAGGCGCGGGCGTAAATCCGGGCGGCGGCGAGCCCGATGGCGAGGACCGCCGCCAGCGGCAGCGCCCGATCCACCGCTCGCCAGAAACCGTCATGCTTGGCCGCAAAATAACCGAGCATGAAAATCGTGAAGCGGTGCGCATGGTTCGCCCAGTCATCAACAAGAGCGTGCGTGGTCGGGAAGCGGGATGACAGGACCAGCACATAGATGACAAACGGAATGACAAGAAACACAAGCAGTCGAACCGGGCCGCCGGCGACAGCGTTGAGGGCCTGAGCGCCCGGCCCGTTGGCGAGCCGGCGAAGAAACGGCAGAAACGGCACCATCAGGAGGATATAGACGAGCAGATAGACCACATACCAAAGATGATTCCATGTGGGCGTAATCATGGGATAAAGCTGCTCAAGCTTCAGGTAATTACCCCAGAAGGCGAGATAGCCGGGATCGATCGCGCCGGGCTGGCGCAGCTGGAAATAACTTTGCGGCGCAACGATGACGATCATGCCCATAAGGATCGGCAGACCGAGCCGGTAAAGCCGCGAGGCGGCAAAACGGGCTGCCGGCGTCTTGTCCGAGGCGAATCGCACCGCGACCCCGGAAATGAAGAAAAGCAGCGCCAGCCGCCACGGGTTCACAATGAGCATCAGCGGCTCGGCGGCGGGCCCGGCATAAACGCTTTTCACATGCCAGTCCCAAGGCACGTAGAACATGCCTACATGGTAAAAAATCAGGAGGCCGAAGGCGATGATGCGCAGCCAGTCAAGATCATAGCGGCGGGTATGACTGGTTTCAAAAACGCCTGATGTTTCTGCGATCGCCATGACAGGCCTCCTTCCGACTAGGTCGGCGACCTGTTTGCGAGGACCAGACGGCGGACGCCACACACAAGCCACGTCCGGCGGCGCGGTGTGACAAATGGCCGGAAAAACAAGCGCCAAGGGACAAGCGGCGGCGGAAATGGGACGAATCTCGACGCCGGGCTGCCAGGCGCATTGCCGTTCCCGCTCGGCGCGCCATAAAAAGAGCGCCATGACGAAGCCAGCGAACACCCAACTGACTGACGCGCGGCGAGGCGATGCGAGGGCGGACCGCACGACCTTTCTGTGGACGGCGGCGTTCATCTTCGCGGGGATGACCGTGACGATCCTGTCCGCCGCGACCGAGCTTCAACGCGCAAACAGCGCTTTCCCCGTCGGCAAGGTCGTCCTTTACGAAATCACCGGCTTCCTGTCATTTCTGGCGATGTTTCCGCTGATCGCCTGGCTGGTGACCCGCTCAACGCCCGGCCAGCATTCCTGGCGGCAGGTAATCCCCGTTCACCTTGCCGCAAGCCTTGGCGTCGTCATTCTTCATGTCAGCCTGTTCGTCCTGTTGCGAAAAGCGCTGGTTCCGGTCTTTTTCGGCGAGCCTTATTTTTTCACCGACAATCTGGCCCGCGATTTTATCTATGAATACCGCAAGAGCGTCCTGGCCTATGGCATTGTGCTTTTTGCCATCACCTTCGGCCGGGAGCTGGAACAAAAACGCCGTGAACTCGCCGCCGCCCGGGAGGATGCAAAGAAGTCTCATCGCCTCACCCTGAAATGCGGCGGGCGTTCCATCTTTGTCGACGCGTCCGATGTGATCTGGGCGAAGTCTGCTTCGAATTACGTTGAGGTGAAAACGCCGGGCGCTGAACACCTCGCCCGCGCGACGCTCGCCTCGATCGAACGTCAGTTGGGTGACGCGGGCGCGAACGCCGTGCGCGTCCATCGCTCCTGGATTGTGAATGCCGATTACATATCCCGCATCGAACCCACGGGCGAAGGCGACCTGAAAATTGAGATGAAAGACGGCGCCACCGTCCCCGGCAGCCGCCGTTATCGCGGCAACCTTAACCTAAGTTAAGGACAGCCCCCGCAAGCCTCCGCAGATTGCAAGGCGCTGGGCGCGCTTTAGCCGGAAACGGCTAGATTTATTTGCGGGGGCTTTAAGCCACTGATGATTGATGTTGAGTTGAGTGACGCGTCTCTTCGGGACTGGCTGCGCTCAAAAACACGGACCGCCCATGATCGTGCGGACGCGACCTTTGGCGCGCTTCTGCAGGAAGGCGCACAAGGCTATGCAACATTGCTTGCGGCGCATGCCTTGTCTGCGCCGGCTCTGTGTTTTCGCATCCGCATGCAGCCGACCCTGCCTTTTGCACCGGATTTCAGCCCGGCCCTCGTCACCGCTTTATTAAATCGCGACTTGCAGGCGCTGGGCCTGAAGACGCCAACGCCGCATCCCCCTGACGGGTTTTTAACGGCCGCAGAATGCGCCGGCGCCGCATACACGCTCGCCGGATCGCGTCTCGGCGCCAAAGTGATCGCGCGGCAATGGCGCGATGAATGGCCCGACAACCGCTTTTCAAGCGCTTATCTCAACCATGATAATCTCTTCGGTGACTGGCGAACCTTTTGCGGCCGTCTCAATGCCCTGGCAGACGGCGCACTCGACCGGGATCTCATCTTAAAAGGAGCCCTTGAAGCCTTCGCCCTTTTCGAAACGGCCTGCACAGCCGCCACGCCCCTCGCATCCGATGTCTGATCAGAACCAGTTTCAGGTCGACCTCACAAATTGTGATCGCGAGCCCATTCATCAGCTTGGCGCGATTCAGCAATTTGGATTCCTTCTGGCGGTGACGCCGGACTGGATCGTCAAACACGCCTCGCAAAATCTTTCCGATTTTCTCGGCGTCGAACCCGAAGAGGTGATCGGCGGGCGGCTGCCCGAAATCTTCACCGAGGCCGCAATCCTTCAGCTTCGCAACAGCCTTCACAATTTAAAAACCGCTGACAGCATCCAGTGCGTCCGGTCGGCAAGGTTGTCAGATAAGGCCGGCGAATACGACGTCGCCGTGCACCGGTCCGGCGACAGCATCATCATTGAGGCCGAACCGGCGGATGAAAGCGCCAGTCATCGTATTGCGCAAATCCGCAGCATGGCCGACGCTATCAAATCCTGCGATACGATCGAAAGCGCCAGCGCAGCGGCGGCGGACGAACTGCGGGACTATCTGCAATTCGACCGCGTCATGGTCTACCGCTTTAACCCGGACGGACATGGCGCCGTGATCGCGGAAAGCCGGCGTGACGATCTCGAATCCTATCTTGGCCTGAATTATCCGGCGTCAGACATTCCCAAACAGGCGCGCGAGCTTTACCGCCGCAATCTGCTGCGCATCATTTCCGACGTCAACGCGTCGCCTGTTCCAATATCGCCAGCGCTCAGTCCCGAAGGCGAACCGCTGGACCTTTCCCTCAGCCTTCTGCGGTCTGTTTCGCCGATCCATATCGAATATCTGAAAAATATCGGCGTCGGCGCATCCCTGTCCATATCGATCCTGCAGGACGGAAAACTCTGGGGGCTGTTCGCCTGCCATCATATGTCAGCAAAAGTGCTGCCGCAGAATGTGCGCACAGGCGCCGAACTTTTTGGCGAACTTTTCTCTGCTGTTCTGGCGCAGCGCACCGCCGACCTCCAGCGCGCGCATAGCCAGAAGGCGCGCGCCATTCACACAACGCTCATGCAGCAATTTGCGGGCGAAACATCGCTCGCCAATAATTTCAAGGATGTGAGCCGGCACTTTCAGCAGGTGATTTCCCACGATGGCGCGGCCGCTGTGATTGGCGACGATACTACAACCATAGGGGAAACACCGCCGCGCGAGGATTTTTGCAAACTCGCCCGGTTTTTGAACACCGCAGCGCCTGCCCGCGTCTTCTCCACCGACCGTCTTGGCGAGGCGTATGAGCCCGCGCGCGAATACGCCGCCACGGCTTCCGGCGTGCTCGCGCTGCCTGTCTCGCGGGAACCGCGCGATTACATCATTTTATTCCGCAAAGAACTCGTCCGTATGGTGAACTGGGCCGGCGACCCGGCCAAACCGGCCGAACTCGGTCCAAATGGCGCACGCCTGACACCGCGTAAAAGTTTTGAGCTCTGGCGCGAAGAAGTCCGGGGACAAAGCATGCCCTGGACAGAAAGCGAACTCGACGCGGCGGACGCCATGCGCATCACTCTTCTTGAAGTGGTGCTGAGGCTTACCGAGGCCGCGCGCCAGGATCGCGAAAAGGCAGAACAGCAACAAACATTCCTGATCGCCGAGCTTAATCATCGGGTGCGCAACATTTTGAACCTGATCAAGGGACTTGTGAATCAGTCACGCGGTCAGACCGCCTCGGTTGAAGCGTTCGCCGATATTGTCGGCGCCCGGATTGAATCCCTCGCAATGGCGCACGATCAAATTACGAAAGAGAACTGGAGCCCCGCCTCGGTCTACAAACTCATCGAGACCGAGGCGGCGGCCTATCTCAGCGAAAAGAAAATGCGCGTGCGCCTCTCCGGCCCGGACGCCATGCTTCACCCGGAAGCGTTCACCACCATGGCGCTCGTTTTCCATGAACTCATCACCAATTCCGCAAAGCACGGCGCGCTTTCAGACCGTAAGGGCGAAGTGCTGGTTGCGCTCGAGGAAAAGAGCGGCGGCCTCGCCATCAACTGGCGGGAGCGGAACGGACCAAAGGTCAAGAAGCCGACCCGGCGCGGCTTCGGCTCGACCATCATTGAACGCTCGGTGCCTTACGACCTCAAAGGCGACGCGAGCATCATTTACGAACCGGATGGCGTCAAAGCGTCGTTCAGCGTCCCCGAAAACTACGTCGCTTGTTTCGCTTCACCTTCGTCCAAGCCTTTGCAGCGGCGGATAAAATCTAAGCTTGGAGATGTCATGAAAGGCCGCGCTCTGATTATCGAAGATAATGTGATCGTCGCAATGGAGGCGGAAAGCATTCTCACGCAGCTTGGCGCCGACGACGTCAAACTCGTCTCGAATGTGAAAGCCGCGCTCGACGCGCTAGATAATCATCAATTCGACTACGCCATTCTCGACATCAATCTCGGAGATGAAAGCGGACTGGACATCGCCAGGAAGCTTGTCGAAAAAGGCGTTCCTTTCATTTTCACGACCGGCTATGGCGAAGACACGCTCGCCGCTGACGGCTATCCTGACGCCCCGGTCGCGTCGAAGCCTTACAACGCCGAATCGATCGCGGAAGCGTTGAGCAAGCTTTAGGCGGCCGAGGTCAGCTTTTCTTTCATAAGCTTGCCGGCGCGGCCGAAATCCATAGCGCCGCTATAGCGCTCTTTCAGAGCGCCCATGCATTTGCCCATGTCTTTCAATCCGGATGCGTCATATTCCTTGATCACATCAGTGACGGCGGACTGAATTTCGTCGTCGGAAAGCTGACGCGGCAGGAACTCGCGGATGACCTCGATTTCACTGCGCTCTTTTTCGGCCAGGTCCGGACGTCCGCCATTTTCAAAGGCGGCGGCGCTTTCTTCGCGCTGTTTCACCATCTTGGTGAGGATGGCGAGGATCTCTTCTTCTGTGGCGCCGTCGCAGCGGTCTTCCGCGCGGGCGGCGATGTCGCGGTCCTTGATGGCGGCGTTGATGAGCCGCAGGGTCGCGACGCGAAGCTTGGCGTCCCCGGCTTTCATAGCCGTCTTTAAGCTCGTGTCGATTTGCTCTCTGAGCATCTGATTCTCCATTACAGGCGCGCCAGTGGATTCAAAATCCGCGCCGCCTTTTTGATCTCCGCCATAAGAGATTGTTTTATCAGGATAATCCTTGGCTTATCCGTTATTGACCCTGGTGGTCCCTTCGCCTAGCTTCCGGCGCAATTTGCGCGCGGGCCAGCTTTCCTGCGAGACAGAGCCGCTAATCGCCAGCGCCATCGCGCAATCTTGCAATGCAACAAGGCCGCGAAGAGATAATTATAGATGAAAATTAGTCAAGCTTCCGCCGACCGTCCCACCGCCGCCCTGGTTCTGGCTGACGGAACAGTGATTTACGGACAGGGTCTCGGGGCCGTGGGTGAGGCCGTGGGCGAGGTCTGCTTCAACACGGCCATGACCGGCTATCAGGAAATCCTGACCGATCCGTCCTATGCAGGCCAGATCATCACCTTCACCTTTCCCCATATCGGGAATGTGGGCGTTAACGCCGAGGATGTTGAAAACGCCTCCCCGACGTCGGCGACCGCGGCGCGCGGCGCGATCTTCCGGGCCCTGGCGACAAGCCCGTCAAACTACCGCGCGCAGCTCGACCTTTCCGCCTGGATGCGCCGCCGCGGCATTATCGGCATCGCCGGCGTCGACACCCGCGCCCTCACCGCGCGCATCCGCGAGCTCGGCATGCCCCATGGCGTCATCGCCCACTCGCCCTCGGGCCGCTTCGACCTTGAGGATCTGCAAAAGCGCGCCGCCGACTGGGCGGGGCTTGAAGGCCGCGACCTCGCCAAGGATGTGAGCCCGGCGCAAGGCTACACATCCGATGAAAAGGGATGGGAATGGAACAAGGGCTATCTCGCCCATGACGGCTCCGGCCCGCATATCGTCGTCATCGATTATGGCGTGAAACGAAATATTCTGCGCCGCCTTGCCAGCGAGGGGTGCCGCGTCACCGTCGTTCCGGCGAAGGCGAGCTTCGAAGACATCATGGAAAAGAACCCCGCCGGCGTGGTCCTTTCCAACGGTCCGGGCGATCCGGCGGCGACGGGTGCTTATTCCGTGCCGGTGATCCGTAAGCTGATCGAGGCGCAAGTGCCCATCCTCGGCATCTGCCTCGGCCACCAGATGCTGGCGCTTGCCGCCGGCGCCAAGACCAAGAAAATGCCTCAGGGCCATCACGGCGCGAACCACCCGGTGAAAGACCTTTCCACGGGCAAGGTCGAAATCGTTTCCATGAATCACGGCTTCACCGTCGACGGCGACAACCTCCCCGCCAATGTGGAGGAAACGCATATTTCCCTGTTCGACGGCACCAACACCGGCATCGCGCTGAAAGACGCCCCGGCCTTTTCGGTGCAGTATCACCCCGAAGCCTCCCCCGGCCCGGAGGACAGCTTTTATATTTTCAGGCGGTTCCTCGACGGCCTGAAACAGGCGGCCTGACGCCCTCCGCGGAACCAAGCGGCTTTCCCGGTGTTTCCTGCCCGAACAAAGGTTGGAGGACACCGTGAATATTTACGACCGCATCAAGAAAGACCATGACGACGCCCGCGACGTCATGGACAAGCTGAAGGATACAACCGCGCGGGCGGAAAAAACGCGGCTGGAACTGTTCACCAAGTTCAAGCTCGACATGTGGGCCCACCACAAGGTCGAGGAAGCCGTGTTCTATTCTTTCCTGCGCGACGACACCAAGATGAGCAAGGACTCCTATGAGGCGCTCAACGAACATCACGTCGCCAATGGGCTTCTCGAAGAACTCGACACCTTTCCCGTCACCAGCGACGAGTGGGGCGTCAAATTTGGCGCGCTTTCTGAATTGATTGAACATCACATGGACGAGGAAGAAGAAGACTTCTTCCCGAAAGCGCGCAAGCTGTTGTCAAAAGAACAGGCGGATCTCATGGGCGAACGCTTCGATGCGCGCAAGAAAATCGTCCTTGCGGCGATCATGCCCTTAGATGAAGACGAAATACAGGCGGCGTAACCTCTCGTGAATGCGCTCATCCAGTGGACGGCGACGCTGCTCACCATCGTCGCCGCCAGTACGATCGCCGCCCATATCAGCCAGAAGGCGACCGGAATCGCCTTTGTCATTTTCACGATCTCGTCGCTTTTGTGGATTGCATTTGCGGCGATGGAGAATGATCACGGGCTTCTGGTCACCAATCTCGCTTTGACGGGCATCAATCTTCTCGGCGTCTACCGCTACCTGATCCGGGAAAAGCCCGCCGGATCATAGACTGCACAAGAGGCTGGCGCAGGCGCGGCGAGCCCGCTAGCGTTCGCCCATGCGCAGCGATCTTAAAGACACCTTTGAAAAGCTCACCACCGGCCGCGGCTTCACCAAGGAATCCGGCTTTCACGTTCGCGACTTCCGGGAAGGTTTCGTGGCGCTGGAGATGGCGCCCAAAGAATCGCTCGTTCAATTCATGGGCTATGTTCATGCAGGCGTGGTCACGGGTCTCGCCGATCACGCCGCCGGCGCGTGTTACGCGTCTGTTCTGCCCGAAGGCAAGGCGTGCCTCAGCATCGAACTCAAGATCAATTTCATGAAGCCCGCACAAGGCGACATGCTGGTCGCCGAGGCGACGGCGCTTTCCCGCGGCCGCTCCATCGGGGTCATCCGCTCCGATGTGTGGGCGGAAACCGGCGACAAGCGCGAAATGGTGGCGACAGCGCTTGTCACCCTCAAATCGATTTCGCTTTAGCCTTGGCAACCCCGCCCTGGCGCGCTTAGGTATGGACTATGAGCCAGTCCCAACCAGCGCCGCCCTTCACCGTCCGCATCGTGCCCGTGACGCCGTTTCAGCAGAACTGCTCGATTATCCGCGCGCCAAACGGCAAGGCGGCGGTTGTCGATCCCGGCGGCGAGCCGGAGAAAATTCTCCAGGCGGCGAAAGACTTCGACGCCGAGATTGAACAGATCTGGATCACCCATGGTCATCTCGACCATGCGGGCGGCGCCATGGCGGTGAAACGCGCTACAGGCGCGCCGATTATCGGTCCCCACAAGGAAGACACCTTCTGGCTCGACGAGATCGCCGATCATTGGGCCAAATACGGCCATCCCGGCATGGGCGAGAATTGCACACCGGACAAATGGCTCGATGACGGCGATGAAGTCGAGCTTGAGGGGCTGAAATTTCATGTCGTCACAACGCCCGGCCACACGCCCGGCCATGTGGTGCTCTACAATCAGGACGCCAATATCGCTTTTGTGGGCGACGTTCTTTTCGCAGGCTCCATCGGCCGGACGGATTTTCCCCGTGGAGATCATGAAACGCTGATCAATTCCATTACGCAGAAACTGTGGCCGCTTGGCGACGTGCAATTCGTGCCGGGGCACGGCCCCGCCTCCACCTTTAACCGCGAACGCCAGAACAATCCCTTCGTCGCGGACAGCGTCACAGGCTATGGCGGCGCAGCGACCAAGCCGGCGAATGAGATGGATCAGAAACTGTCAAAGCGCTGGCAGTAAAACGATCCGTATCGGTTTATTAAATGTCATCCCGGCCGAAGACCGGATTTACTCCGGGCTGAGAGCCGGGATCTCCAGCAATATGAATGTTAGTCACGAGATCCCGGATAAATGCTTTCAGCATTTTCCGGGATGACATTACTAAATTCAGGCTCAGTCGCTTAACTGTACAACAAACGTCCTGAAATAAACCCGGTCGCCAAAAGACGACATGTCGTTATTGGCGCCGTTGACGGCGGCGTAAAAAATAATCTCGCTGTCGGCGTCATCATCCACGTCTTCCGGCGCGGTCCAGGTCACTGTCCAGCTGACGCCCTCTTTCGCCGGAAGCGGCGCTGTTGAACGCACATCCTGTTCGTTCGCTTCCGTTCCTTTTTTGGCGTGATGAAAAACGCCGGCGCTGGCGCTCAACAGAAAACCGGCGATCTCGGCGCCGCTCGGCGCGAAATGAAGCGTCAGCTTATAGGTTTCGTCGGGCTCAACCGTCTCCGGCAGACCATCAAGCGACACGAAGGTGGAATTTTCTTCCGCTTCGAAGTCAAAATGACAGGTGACGCAACTTTGTGCGCCATTGAGATCGTCAGCGCCCCAGGGCGCGCCTTCGGGATAGGCGAACGCCGCCCCCGCCAAAACGCCAGCCGCGGCCGTCATGCTGAAAAGCGTTTTCATGGCGTCTAATCCGTCACCGGCGGGTCGACGATGGCGCGGCCCACATAATTTGTGTCCGCGCCGAACCAGACAGCCCCGGTTGGCGCGTAATAATGCATATGGCGAATACTGCCGCCGCCCGAGGGTACATTCGTTTCAGAGAAAAATTCCTCCGTTTCCGGATCAAATCCAGTAAAGACATTGGGCTCGACGCCGGTGGCGACCATCCATATCCGGCCCTGGCCGTCGGTCGCCATGCCATAGGGACGTGCGCCCTCGCCTTGCGGCATCGCCCATTCCTTAAACTTTTTTGTTTTCGGGTTATAAACGCCAAGCATGCCTTTTGCGTAATCGCCGTACCAGACGCGGCCATCGGCTGTGACTTCCACCCGGCGCGGGCGCGCTTCCTGACGCGGCAATTCAATTTCCGTGAGTTCAAGCGTTTCAGGATCAACATGCGCAAGCTTGTTGGTCCCGAAGAGATCGGCCCAGATAGATCCGTCAGGCGCGATCTTGATTCCATAAGGGCGCGAGCGTTCGGTTTTCGAGGGAATTAAAGCCACATCACGGCTTTCGATATTGAGGCGGCCGATGAAATTGCCGCCCTGCACCGTAAACCAGATATTTTTTTCGCCTTCGTCGAAGATGAGCGTATGCGGGTCGCGCGCCGCCGCATCCGGCATGGCGATTTCCTCGATCTCTTTCGTCTTCGGATCGAAACGCCCGATCAGCGCATTGCGGTTGCCGGCATACCAAACGACGCCGTCCGACCCGACAATGAGATTATGCGGGCCCGACCCTTCTTTCAGATCGACCTTGTAGATCTCGCCCGTTTCCGTGTTGAGATTGGCGAGATAACCGGTTCGCTGGCCAACGAACCATACGGAACTCGTACTTTCCGCATACGGATCACGCGGGCGCGAACTCTCATAAGGGACTTTCCACTCGCGGATGTCGACTGTTTCCGCAGCGACAGCAGGGCAAATGCAAAAGCATAGCGCCGCGGCAGCTTTGAAAAGCTTCATTTGAACCTCCCAGCCTCCCCCGGCGATTTATGACGCATTCATAGCATGCGCCGCGCCCGGGAAGGCCGGCAGGGACATAAAACTTTCGTTAGTTTGCCTAGTTCGCCACCCGGCGAAGACGGCTGAAATGCTCGTCCCAGCCTTTGTCGTGATCGGCGGCCATGTTGAAGGCGTTTTCCTCGACCTTCTCCCACCCCTCATGGACGAGTGTCAGAATTGTCCCGCCGTTTACGGCCTCAAGGGTCCAGGTGCAGGTGGTTTCCACCCCTTGCAGATAATTGTGCGTAAAGCTGTGCACGAGGCGTTCCGGCTTTTTCATTTCCAGCACTTTTCCCCAGCAAAGCTTTTCACCTTCCTTGCCGTAAGTGTTGGTGAGAAGGCTGTAATCGCCGCCCTCCTCAAGATCGCTAGCGCCTTCATGGAACCACAGCGCAAGCTGGTCAGCCTCGGTCAGAAATTTCCAGACATGCTCCGGCGGCGCTTTCAGGAAAAGGGTTTTGACGATTTTCATAGTGCTCATGTTGATTTCTCCACGACGGTTTTGAGTTTGGCGAGGCGGTCATCCCAGAAGCGGTCGAAGACATTGAGCCAATCAGCGGCGGTCTTGAGCGCTTGGGGGTTGAGGCGGTTGATGCGTTCCCGGCCCTTTGTCTCGACCGAAATCACCCCGCCCTCCTTCAAGATAGCGAGATGTTTCGCGATGGCGGGGCGCGTCATGTCGAACTCAGAGGCGATATCGGCGATGGGGCGCGGCCCGTCAGACAGCATGGAAATGATCGCCCGGCGGGTCGGGTCGGCAAGCGCACGGAAAACGGGCTGGGCGGGATCGGAAGCGAGCATTTTTCGGCCTCAAAATAAAACCTTATGGTTTCGCTTTATATGAAACCTTTTGGTGTTATGTCAAGCGCGCCTAAAAAAGCTGCTGAAGAACTTGAAAACTCTTTCCCTCTGCCCCTTTCGCTTCGCGACTGCTTCCCCTAAGAGAGCGCTTTAACCGACAATTGATTCCACAGATTCCCGCGCGCGAGCGGCCGCCCCGGTTTTGCTCGCATGTGCGGGGTTGCGCGCGAGTACGTAATGCCGAAACGCACAGACCTTTCCTCCATCCTCATCATCGGCGCCGGCCCTATCGTCATCGGCCAGGCTTGCGAGTTCGACTATTCCGGGGTGCAGGCGGTCAAAGCGCTGAAAGAGGAAGGCTACCGGGTCATCCTCGTCAATTCGAACCCGGCGACGATCATGACCGACCCGGAGCTTGCCGACGCCACTTATGTGGAGCCCATCACGCCGGAATTCGTGGAAAAAGTGATCGCCAAGGAGCGCCCTGACGCCTTGCTTCCCACCATGGGCGGTCAAACAGCCCTCAACTGCGCACTCGACCTGGAACAGGCGGGCATTCTCGAAAAATACAATGTGGAGATGATCGGCGCGCGCGCGGACGTCATCGAGAAAGCCGAAGACCGCGAAAAATTCCGCGTCGCGATGGAAAAGATCGGGCTCGAAAATCCGCGCTCGGCCATCGCCGCATCTCCGGCGGTTAAAAACGATCAAGGCAAAACCATCAGCTATGACCGCGCCTCGGGCGTCGCCAATGCGATGAAATATCTCGACGAAATCGGGTTGCCCGCGATTATTCGTCCCGCCTTCACGCTTGGCGGCACGGGCGGCGGCGTCGCCTATAACCGCGAAGAATTCGAACACTACGTCCGCACCGGCATTGAAGCCTCGCCTGTGGGCCAGGTGCTGATCGATGAAAGCCTGCTTGGCTGGAAAGAATTCGAGATGGAGGTTGTGCGCGACAAGGCGGACAACTGCATCATCGTCTGCTCCATTGAAAACGTCGATCCCATGGGCGTTCACACGGGCGATTCGATTACCGTGGCGCCGGCGCTGACCCTCACCGACAAAGAATTTCAGATCATGCGCAACGCCTCGATTGCCGTGATGCGCGAGATCGGCGTTGAGACCGGCGGATCGAATGTCCAGTTCGCTGTGAATCCGGACAATGGCCGCCTCGTCGTCATTGAAATGAACCCGCGCGTCTCGCGCTCCTCGGCGCTGGCGTCGAAAGCCACCGGCTTCCCGATTGCGCGCGTCGCGGCGAAGCTCGCCGTCGGCTACACGCTCGACGAACTCGACAATGACATCACCGGCGCGACGCCGGCGGCCTTCGAGCCGACCATTGATTATGTCGTCACGAAAATTCCGCGTTTCGCCTTCGAAAAGTTCCCGGGCGCGGAAGCAACGCTGTCGACCGCCATGAAATCCGTTGGCGAGGCCATGGCTATCGGCCGGTCTTTCGCGGAATCCATGCAAAAGGCCTTGCGCTCGCTCGAAACCGGTCTCTGTGGTCTCGATCCCATCGAGATCCCGGGTCTTGGCGAAGGCGATGACGCCAACGCATTTCGCGCGGCGCTGGCGGCGCCAACGCCGGACCGGTTGCGCGTCACGGCGCAGGCGTTCCGCCATGAACTACCGCTGGAGCAGATTCGCTCCATCACTCAGTATGATCCGTGGTTTCTGGAGCAAATCGCAGAAATCGTCGCCGCCGAACGCCAGATTGAGCGCGAAGGCCTGCCCGATGACGCCGAGGCGCTTCGCACGCTCAAAGCCATGGGCTTTTCCGACAAGCGCCTCGCGCAATTGTGCGAGGGAACAGAAAAAGAAGTGCGCGACCACCGGCGCACGCGCAAGGTCCATCCCGTCTTCAAACGCATCGACACTTGCGCCGCGGAATTCGCCGCCAAAACGCCTTATATGTATTCCGCCTACGAACCGTCTTTCGCCGGCGCGCCAGCTTGCGAAGCCAGTCCGTCTGACCGGAAGAAAGTCATCATTCTCGGCGGCGGCCCGAACCGCATCGGTCAGGGCATCGAGTTCGATTATTGCTGCTGTCACGCCGCGTTTGCGCTCGCCGATATCGGCGTCGAGTCGGTCATGGTGAACTGCAACCCGGAAACCGTCTCCACCGATTACGACACGTCAGACCGTCTTTATTTCGAACCCCTGACCGCCGAAGACGTCCTTGAGATTGTCGCAAAAGAACGCGAGAAAGGCGACCTTCTCGGCGTCATCGTGCAATATGGCGGACAGACGCCCCTGAAACTCGCCGGCATCCTTGAAGATGAAGGCGTTCCCATTCTCGGCACGCCTTATGACGCTATCGACCTCGCCGAAGACCGCGAGCGTTTCCAGAAACTCGTTCAAAAACTCGGGATGGTGCAGCCGAAAAACGCCACGGCCCCGAGCCGCGAGGCGGCCGCCGAAGCCGCCGAAGAAGTCGGCTATCCGCTGGTGACGCGTCCTTCTTACGTCCTTGGCGGGCGCGCCATGGAGATCGTGCGCGACAAGGCCGGGCTCGCCCATTACCTCGCCACAGCCCAGATCGAAATCAACGAAGACGAACCGCTGCTGCTCGACCATTATCTGCAAAACGCGGTCGAGGTCGATGTCGACGCCATTTGCGACGGTGAGGGTGTCTTCATCGCCGGCGTGATGGAGCATATCGAGGAAGCGGGCATCCATTCCGGCGACAGCGCCTGCTCGCTCCCGCCCTACACACTCTCCGACGCCATGATCGAGGCGTTGAAAGAACAGACCACGCGCATGGCGCTGGAGCTTGGCGTTGTCGGCCTGATGAACGTGCAATACGCCATCAAGGATGACGTCATCTATCTGCTCGAAGTGAACCCGCGCGCCTCGCGCACGGTGCCGTTCGTTGCGAAAGCCGTCGGCCTTCCCGTGGCGCGCATCGCCGCAAAAGTGATGGCGGGCGCAAAGATCAAGGACCTCGATCTCAAATGGCCGGAATTCACCCATGTGGCGGTGAAGGAAGTCGTCTTTCCGTTTTCCCGTTTTCCGGGCGTCGATACGGTGCTGGGCCCTGAAATGCGCTCCACCGGCGAAGTCATGGGCATCGACGTCAATTTCGACAAGGCGCGGGCGAAAAGCCTGATCGCCGCCGGCGCGCGCATCCCCATGAAGGGCTGCGTGTTCGTTTCGTTGAAAGACTCAGACAAGGCGCAGATGGTGAACGCGTCGCGCAAGCTCCTCGATATGGGATTCACCATTATCGCCACCGGCGGCACGGCGGATTACCTGAAAGCGCAAGGGTTAGACGTCGCCAAGGTCAACAAGGTGCTTGAAGGCCGCCCGCATATCGTCGACGCCCTTAAAAACGGCGAAGTCCATCTCGTCTTCAACACCACCGAAGGCGCGCAGTCGGTGAAGGATTCGCGCTCCATCCGGACCACAGCCCTCGCCCAGAAGATCCCCTGCATCACCACGGCCGCCGGCGCCCGGGCTGCGGTCCGCGCCATTGAGGCCATGCGGACCGGCAGCCTGGAGGTTGCGCCGCTTCAGGCCTACTTCGCGGCGATATAGAAAATCTATTAAATTTCAACAAGTTACGCGGATTTCAACCAGAATCCCCTTGAATTTCCCGCATAGCGAGCTTAAATAACCGGTCCGAAAATGAGCGACGGCCCGGCGAAACCGCCCGGCCGCGCTATTTTTTTCGTTTTACGGTCAAGAGGACCGGTCAGGCGAGCCAATCCGGGTTCGCCCCATTTGAGGAGAGAAAGGGGCCAGCGATGGAAAAATTTCCAATGACCCTCGGCGGCTATCAAAAGCTCGAAGCCGACCTGAAAAAACTGAAGAATGAAGAACGCCCGGCCGTGATCCAGGCGATCGCGGAAGCCCGCGCCCATGGCGACCTCTCCGAGAACGCCGAATATCACGCCGCGAAAGAGCGACAGGGCTGGATTGAATCCCAGATCCTCGATCTGGAAGACAAATACACCCGCGCCGAAGTGATCGACGTGTCGAAACTCGACGGCAATAGCGTCAAGTTCGGCGCCATCGTCACGCTCATCGACGAGGACACCGAGGAAGAAAAGATCTGGCAGATCGTCGGCGACCTTGAAGCTGACGTGAAACAACGCCGCATCTCCGTTTCTTCGCCCATCGCCCGCGCCCTGATCGGCAAGGAGCAAGGCGCCAGCGTCGAAGTCGCGGCCCCCGGCGGCGCGCGGTCCTATGAAATCGCGAAAGTGGTGTTCAAGTAAGCGCTGCTCGCCAAGAATTTTGAGTTACTGAAAACGCGCCTTTCGCAAGAGAGGCGCGTTTTTTCATGTCGGAAGAACAATCTCCCGGCGCCTGCCTTGATTTGAGATCAGTTGCCCCGTTTTCGCGTCTAGCTGATGGAATCCATGCTCCCCCGGATGGGTCTGGGCCAGTATGACCAGACCAGATCGTTCTGAACCGAGATGGGGGATTTCATGTCATTTCTATCAGCCGCATTTCTATCAGCCGCATTTCGCTTGCGCCGAGCTGTATTCGTCTTTGGTCTGTCCCTATGCGCATTTTTCGCTGCTCCGGCATTTTCTGAAGAGTCGCCCGAAGATCTTCATAAAGCCGCCATGCAGCGGCTAGCGCCCCTTGTCGGGGAATATACGGCTGGAGGCGTCCGCTACACGCAGGATGGCGAAATACCGCTTCAGGAAAATACTGCAAAGATCGACTATATCCTGAACGGCTTTGGCCTGGAGGAAAAAGTAAAAGTCGATATGGGCATGGAAGAGCCCGTCACTTTGCTCACCACTTTTAGCTATGATCCCTATCGGCAACTCTATCGTGTCAGCGTTTTGGACGACACATTCGGCCTGTTGGATATTTATGAAGGCCGTTTCAACGATAAGGGCGTTCTCTCTGTCACCAATCTCCGCGCAGACACCTACTTTCCTTTTGGCGACGACGGCGGACGGCTGCATTTCATGCTGCAGTGGTCGCTCAACTCACCAGTGAAGACTTTCGATGTCTTGATGACTTCGGACGGCGGCGCAACATGGCTGCCCTATTTCGAAATGAAATATACGCCCGTCCAATAACTTCAAAAAGGCCGCAAAACCATGCGCATTCTCGCCCTGTTGGCTGCAACGATACTATTTTTCTCCCCCTCGCTGGCGCAGGAACAGCAAAAATGGACGCCGGAACAACAGGCGATTGCCGAGCTCCTTGAAAACGGCCCGATGAATATCGAGACCAATTTCGAGGACTGGGATGACAAGTTTCATGAAGAGTGGACAGTCTGGTTCGCCGGACAGCCTTCGGTTCGGAAAAAGCCCGAACATATGGAAAGCGTGCGCAACTTTATCGGCCAAGGCGCCAAAGTCATTTCTTACACTGCGCAGTTCGCTGACATCACCGTCTACGGGAATACGGCCTTCGCGCGCTTCAATGCGGTTGAAGAGTTACGCAATCCGGACGGCTCTCCGCGCACTGTTTATTATGCCGGTACGGACTATCTGATCAAAGTCGATGGTCAGTGGAAAATCAGAGCGACGACCGTCGCGTTTACGCCCCCAGACGAAGAAAGCGAAGAATAGCGCCTACCCCTCGCCGATCATCTCCTTGACGGTGGCGGCGAGACCAACTTGGCGGCGGCTCAGCGCCCGGCGGCGCCCGGTCCTATGAAATCGCGAAAGTCGTGTTCAACTAAGCGCTGCGCGCCGATAATTTTGCGCTAATGGAAACGCGCTTTTCGAATGAGAGGCGCGTTTTATAGCATGTAACTCACATAGATTTATCACTAAATAGCATTTGATTTTTCGTATATGCGCCTCTCAAGTCGCCAGTCTTCGCTTTCAAGGCTGCGTCTGAGATAATAGTCAAACCTAGCAACACCGATCTCGCTAGATTTAATCTCGACACGGCCCATAGAACGAGCGCGAATTGCTTCTTCGTGAAGCGCTTGGAAAAACGCAAAAACACCAAGTTGTCGCCAATGGTCCGAATACGGCACTGATATCTCAATCTTCTCCCAAATATTGGATAATGTGGGGAATAGGCCCCGCTTCTGATCGTATATCACGCCGTCAGTGACCGATATTGTATGCGGCCACAAAACCTTGATCATTCGATAGAGCGTGTCCATTCTCATATTCTATCAACTTAATCACACTGAATATGCTTTTTACCCCTCGCCGATCATCTCCTTGACGATGGCGGCGAGGCCGACCTGGCGGCGGCGTTTCAGGCGTTCGGCGAAGAGGATTGAGCGCAGTAACTCTTCCGACTCGTTCAAATCGTAATTGACGATGACGTAGTCATATTCGGCCCAGTGAGACATTTCGGCGTCGGCTTTCGCCATGCGTTTTTGCACGACCTCTTCAGGGTCCTGGGCGCGCTGGCGCAAGCGGCGCTCAAGCTCTTCGCGTGACGGCGGAAGGATGAAGACCTTCACGACATCCTCGCCCGCAACCTCATCCAGTTGTTGCGCACCCTGCCAGTCAATATCGAACAGAACGTCCTTGCCCTGACGAAGCGTGTCCTCGACGAGTGAGCGCGGCGTGCCGTAATAGTGGCCGAAGACATTCGCCCATTCCATGAACTCGCCATTGTCGCGCATGCGTTTGAATTCGTCTTCGGAGACGAAGAAATAATCCTTGCCGTGGGCTTCCCCGGGGCGGCGCGGACGGGTTGTGGCCGAGATCGACAAGACCATCTCCCCGTCCTTGGTGAGGAGCCGCTCGGCCAGCGTCGTCTTGCCGGCGCCCGACGGGCTCGACAGGATGAACATCAGGCCCCTGCGGGCCACTTTAAGATCGCCGCCGATCATTGGTCTTCCCTATTCGATATTCTGAACCTGCTCCCGGACCTGATCGATCACGCGCTTGAGGTCAAGGCCGATACGCTTCAACTCCATATCCTGCGCCTTGGAGCAGAGCGTATTCGCCTCGCGATTGAGCTCCTGCGTCAGAAAGTCGAGATCGCGACCCACGGGACCTGATTTCGCGAGAAGCGCGCGGCCGGCGCCCACATGGGAGGACAGCCGGTCGAGCTCCTCGCGCACATCGGCCTTGATGGCGAGGAGCGAGGCCTCCTGCGCAAGGCGATCCTCAGGGACAGCGCCGTCCAGCAATTCCTTCAACTGCGCGGCGATGCGGTCACGAATGGCGCCCGGCATGGCGTCGGCGTTGGCGGCGGCCGCGCCGGTCAATTTCTCGATCGTGTCGAAATGCCCCGCGAGCACCTCGCCCATGGCGACGCCTTCCTTGCGGCGGGCGGCGGCGAGGCCGTCCAGCGCTTCGGCAAAGGATTTGAGGAGCGCGGCCGACAAGGCTTCGCGCGTCTCTACGCTCATTTCATCTTCGGCCTGCTCGATGACGCCCCTCAGCGCCAGCAATCCTTCCGCCTGCGGCGGCGCGCAATCAATCCGCAGGCGGATTTTATCGATCATGGCGACAACATTGTCGAGCATCGCCTCATTGATCGTATATCCGGCGTCCTGTCCGTCCTTGTTCAGGGTCAGGCCGATATTGAGCGTGCCGCGCGCCAGTTTTTGTTTTGCGAGCTTGCGCATCTCCGGATCAAGCGCATCGAAGCCGGCGGGCAGACGGGCGCGCCATTCAAGACCGCGGCCGTTGACCGAACGCACTTCCCAGATGTAACGCCAGCCGTCATATGCGCCTTCGATCCGGGCGAAGCCGGTCATGGAAGAAATATTGCCAACCACTAACGACCGCCCATCATCTGCCGCCCTGCGCGGCCCGGTCGCGCTCCACCCGGCGCCAGGCCGACACATTGGCCTGATGCTCGCGCAAGGTGGCGGCAAAGGCGTGGCCGCCCGTTCCATCGGCGACAAAGAACAGATCGTCCGTTTCCGCCGGGTTCAAAACGGCCGCAATCGACGCCTCACCGGGATTGGCGATAGGCGTCGGCGGCAGTCCGCGAATAACATAGGTGTTGTAAGGCGTTTCACCGCGTAGCTCGCTCAGCCGAATGCCGCGTCCCAGAGGTTCGCCGCCCGTCAGCCCGTAAATGATGGTCGGATCGGATTCCAGCCGCATACCCTTTTTAAGGCGGTTCACAAAGACGGCGGCGATGCGCGGACGCTCCTCGGCGACGCCTGTTTCCTTTTCAACGATGGAAGCAAGAATGATCGCTTCGGCCGGCGTTGAAAAAGGAAGCTCCATGGCGCGCCCGTCCCAGAGAGCGTCGATCAGCGCATCCTGATCCTTCATCATCCGGCGCACGAGATTGTCCCGCGTTTCGCCGCGGGTGAAGGCGAAGGTTTCCGGCAAGAGCTCGCCCTCACCCGGTTCAATCGTGATGTCGCCTTCAAGAACTTCGTTCTCATTCAACAGGCGGATGATCTGCGCTGTGGTGCGCCCTTCCGGCGCCGTGAAATAATGGAGAATGCTTTTGCCTTCGCGCAGTTGATCGATGATTTCAATCACGCTTGAGCGCGCCGGAATTTCATATTCTCCCGCCTTGATTTCGCTCTGCACGCCGCGGAGGCGCACCGCGGCGATGAAGATTTCCGGGTGCTCGATGACGCCTTTGTCCTCCAGCTGGTGCGCAATGGTCGAGACCGCGCTTCCCTGCGGCAAGAGAACGATCGCGCTCTCGCGCAAGGGGCCGGGCTTCACAGCCTCGCGATAGCCGAGATAGCCGCCCACGCCGAGCGCGATGGCCGCCAGCAGGCCAAGCCCGCCGATAAAAAAGAGAAAGCTTTTCACCGCGCCCCCACGCTGACTTGTTCTGCGCTGGGCGCTCCCTGCCTGATCTCTACTGGACATCCCGTCTCCCGCCAGCTCCCGCTCGATTCATGAGGGAGTTTAGCCGTCAACGCGCCGCATCACCAGAGAGGCGTTTGTGCCGCCAAAACCGAAGGAATTGGATAACGCCACGTTAATCGGCTTTTTGACCGCCTCTTTGGCGGCGAGATTGATGGGCGTCGCCACTGAAGGGTTATCAAGATTAAGGGTCGGCGGGGCGACGCCGTCACGCATGGCGAGGAGGCAGAAAATCGCCTCCACCGCGCCGGCGGCGCCGAGCAGATGGCCGATAGAGGATTTGGTGGAAGACATGACGAGCCCGTCCGCCGCATCGCCGAAAAGCCGCTCCACCGCTTTCAGCTCAATTTCATCGCCAACGGGCGTCGATGTGCCATGCGCGTTGACATAGTCGATATCTTTGGGAGAAACGCCGGCGCGTTTCAGCGCCATTTCCATGGAGCGGTAACCGCCATTGCCGTCCTCGGCAGGCGAAGTGATGTGATAGGCGTCGCCGGAAAGGCCATAGCCGATGATCTCGCCATAGATCTTCGCGCCACGCGCTTTCGCCTTTTCATATTCCTCAAGCATGACGAACCCGGAGCCTTCGCCCATGAGGAAGCCGTCGCGGTCCTTATCATAAGGACGCGAGGCTTTTTCCGGCGTATCATTGAAGTGCGTTGTGAGCGCCTTGCAGGACGAAAAGCCTGCAATGCCGATCGGACAGATCGCAGCTTCCGCGCCGCCTGCCAGCATGGCGTCTGCGTCGCCCAGCGCAATCAGCCGCGCCGCGTCACCGATCGCGTGTGCGCCCGATGAACAAGCCGTCACCACCGCGTGGTTCGGGCCTTTCATGCCAAGCTTGATCGAGACCTGACCCGACACGAGATTGATAAGATTGCCGGTGATGAAGAACGGGGAGACCCGGCGCGGGCCTTTATTGTTCAGGACCAGCACTTCGTCTTCGATGCCCGAAAGACCGCCAATGCCCGAGCCGGTCATAACACCGGCGCGTTCGCGCTCTTCTTCGTTTTTGAATTCCAGGCCTGAATCCTTAAACGCCATCTGCGCGGCGGCCATGCCGAAGACGATAAACGGATTCATGCGGCGCTGTTCGCGCGGCTCGACCCATTCATCGGCGTTAAACGCCGCGTCGCCCGCCTTGTCGCCGCCGCGGGTTCCGTCCGTCAGCGGAACGGAGGCGGCGATGCGGCAGGGAAGGTTTGACGCGTCAAACTGTTCGATGGGTCCGGCGCCGCTTTCGCCATTGATGAGACGACGCCATACGGAATCGAGCCCCGCCCCTAAAGGCGTGACCAATCCCATTCCTGTAACGACAACGCGGCGCATAAAGACCAACTCCGGACTTGGGGAAGCCGACGGGCCTTTGCGCTGGGAATGGCTGACGCCGATGCGGTTTTCTTGAAAACCCGTCAACGGCGCCGCCAGGCGAAACGGCCCTGTCGGCTCGTTATCGGGAAGAACAGTCGATTATGACTTTTGTTCTTCGATAAATTTGATGGCGTCGCCGACCGTCTGGATGGTCTCGGCGGCGTCATCGGGAATCTCAACATCGAATTCTTCTTCGAACGCCATCACGAGTTCGACAATATCAAGACTGTCGGCGCCGAGATCGTCGATGAAGCTGGCTTTCGGCTCAACCTTGGCCGCATCCACATCAAGATGCTCGACAACAATTTTCTTCACGCGTTCTGCAAGATCAGACATTCAACGCTCCTTGGTAAAAACGGTTATTTACGATTTTCAGATGAAACCTGAAAGACGGTTTCTCATCGGGGGTTAAACGGGGCCGCCCGGGAAAACTCCCTTGGAGCGGGTTCGGAGGGCGGATTACGGCATATTGCAGATTGTTGCAACGCCAAAACCGCCGCAGGCAAAGCCATTTCTGTGATCTATAACATCGCCATACCGCCATTTACATGGAGAGTCTGGCCGGTGACATAGCGCCCCTCGTCCGAGGAGAGGTAAATCGCAGCTGCAGCAATGTCCTCGGGCGCGCCCATGGCGCCTGCCGGAATCTTGCCGAGAATCGCTTCTTTCTGCTGATCATTGAGGGCGTCGGTCATGGCGGTGGCGATGAAGCCCGGCGCGATGCAATTGACGGTGACATTGCGGCTTGCGACTTCCTGCGCGAGCGATTTCGACATGCCGATCATCCCGGCTTTCGAGGCGGCGTAATTCGCCTGGCCCGCATTGCCGGTGACGCCGACAACCGACGTCACGCCAATGATGCGGCCGAAACGCTGCTTGGTCATGCCGCGCAGAGACGCCTTCGCCAGACGGAAATAGGCCGTGAGATTGATCTTGATGACCTCTTCCCACATGTCGGGTTTCATCATCATCATCAGGGTGTCGCGGGTGACGCCCGCATTGGAGACGACGATGTCGAGCCCGCCCATGGCTTCGGACGCCGTTTTCGGCAGCGCATCCACCGCATCGAGATCGGAAAGATTGCATGGCGTCACATGAACGCGCTCTTTAAGGTCGCCGGCCAGCGCTTCAAGTTTTTCCGCCCGCGTGCCGGAAATAGCGACGGCGGCGCCTTGTGCGTGCAGCGCTCTGGCGACCGCTTCGCCGATGCCGCCGGTGGCGCCGGTGACAAGCGCCCGCTTGCCCGAAAGATCAAACATTCCGCATCCTTTCTTTTGAGTACGGAGAACTTCGCTTCAGAGCCCGAATTCCTATTCAACAACACCCTGGAAACGGGGTTTATCAGACGTTCGACCGCCCGAACACGATGCGTCTCGGGCTCTATAATCAAAGAATAAGAACCCGCGCCCTTATCGTGTTGAGGCTGGCTGACGTCTGACCATCTGATATCTGCTCCATTGTTGCATTGTCGCTTGGGCTCTTAAGCTTTTACGAAAGCTTCTATATCGCCCGGCTCGCTCACATTGAGGCTCTGCACATCGCGGTTGATGCGTTTGATAAGCCCGGAAAGAACCTTGCCGGCGCCGACTTCGACAAAGAGTTCGCAACCGTCTTTAGCCATATGATTGACGCTTTCGGTCCAGCGCACACGGCCCGTCACCTGCTTTACCAGAAGATCGCGGATGGACGCCGGATTGGCGACGTCTTTCGCCGTGACATTGGCGACCAGGGTCGTCGCAGGCGCAACAATCTTCACCTCAGCCAGCGCTTCTTTCATGCGCTCGGCGGCGGGCGTCATCAATGACGAGTGAAACGGCGCCGAAACCGGCAGCAATTTCGCGATCTTGGCGCCGAATTCTTTCGCGCCGGCGCAAACCGCTTCGACGCGGGCTTTCTCTCCGGAAATCACGACCTGTCCGGGCGCATTGTCATTGGCGATTTCGCACACGCCCTCGCCTTCGGCGGCGTCTATGGCTTTTTGCGCCGCTTCGAGATCGACGCCGATCAGCGCCGCCATGGCGCCTTCGCCGACAGGAACGGCCGCCTGCATCGCCTCGCCACGAATGCGCAGGAGCTTCGCCGTATCCGAAAGACTGATCGCCCGCGCAGCACACAGGGCGGAATACTCGCCGAGAGAATGTCCGGCGACGAACATAGCGTTGGAAATGTCAGCGCCGGCCTCAGTCTCCAGAACGCGCATCGCCGCGATGGAATGAGCCATGAGCGCCGGTTGCGTATTGGCGGTCAGCGTCAGCTCCTCCATGGGGCCTTCGCGCATCAGCTTGGACAGTTTCTGGCCGAGGGCCTCATCCACCTCTTCAAAGACTTCACGCGCCGCCGGAAAGGCGTCGGCTAGGCTCGCGCCCATGCCCACCGCCTGGCTGCCTTGTCCGGGAAATACAAAAGCTCGCGTCATCGCCGCGCCGCCGCTCCTTAAAGTTAATCAGGCCCGCGGACATAGCGACGCTGGCCCGCAAGGGCAAGGCGCAGAAAGAACTTCCTCCCCCGCTTGCGGGGGAGGTGTCAGCGAAGCTGACGGAGGGGGCCTTTTCGGTGCAAACACCCCCATCGTCCATCCGCATCAACAAGATGCGGCTGGACACTTCCCCCGTAAACGGGGGAAGAGGGTGCAAGCCGCCGAGATTGACCAGCAAATGACCAAGCCGCCCCTTCGCATCGCCAATGTTTCCGAGACCCCGGCCCCAGACTGGGCGTGGATCCGGGACCTGATGCCCGCCGATTTCGAGATCGGGGGAAGGCGGCTTGAGTGGACCGCCTATTCCATGGCGCAGCAGGGGAGCGATCCGCGGTTTCGCGCCCGCTGGCGCGGCGCACGGATGCTGGCCCGTGATTCTGCCCGAACGCCCTATGACCTGATCGTCAGCCACGGCCCCTGGATCACCGCCTGGACGGAATGGATGGCCGGACCGAAAAAGAACGGCGCAAAGCACCTCGCCTTCTCCTTCAACTTTACGGATCTGCCCACCGGTCCGCGCAAGGCGGTTATGGGCCGCGCCTTCAGGCAGGTTGATGCTTTCTCTGTCTTTACCGATGCGGAACAAGGGCTTTACGCCAATTATTTCGGAATTGATCGAGCCAAATTCCTGCGCGCGCCCTGGGGGGTCGCCCCACCTTTGAAGGCTGTACAGCCCCGGCTGATCGAGGGGGACTATTTCGCCGCCCTCGGCGGTGAGGCGCGGGACTATGCGGTGCTGTGCGAGGCGGCCCGGGCCCTTCCCGAGACCCGCTTTGTCGCCGTCGCCCGGCCCCATAATTTCGACGGGCTGGCCCCGCCTGAAAACCTCGAGGTCCGCTTCAACCTGCCTTTCGAGGAGGCGTGGGGCGTCATCCAGCATGCAAGAGCCGCGATTGTGCCCCTGCGCTCGCGGGAGACCCCGTGCGGGCTTGTGAGCCTTGTGGGAGCCATGCATCTCGGCAAGGCCCAGATCGTCACTGATGCTGCTGGCGCCGCAGACTATCTCAGAGACGGCGAGACGGGGCTTTTAGTTCCCGCAGGAGACGCCGCCGCCCTCGCCGCGGCGGTACGGCGGCTTGAGGCCGACCCGGCGCTCGCCGCCCGGCTTGGCGAGGCCGCCCAGGACTACGCCGAGGCCAAATGCAGCGAGGCCCGAACCATCGCCTTTTTCGAAGCCGTCCTCACCCGCTGGTTCGGCGAAAAATAAGGGCGTTTAACCTTGCAAAGCCCCCCTTGCTCGGCTATCTCCCGCGCCTTCACGAGCGATGGTCATGGGCGCTCGGCTTTCGGGTCGGGTTCAAGGGATGGTCCCTTAGCTTCATGAGCCACAGGCTTTGCCGGATCGCCAGCAGATCCAGAGAGTCTCCGTCGCCCTATAAGGAGCTGGCTACATGCCGCTTTACGAACACATCTTTGTTGCGCGTCAGGATATCTCGCCCGCGCAGGTCGAGGGTCTGACCGAAACGCTCGCCAAGGTCGTCACCGACCATGGCGGCAAGATTGCAAAGTCCGAATATTGGGGCCTTCGCAATCTCCAGTACAAAATCAAGAAAAACCGCAAAGGCCATTACAGCCTCTTCAATATCGAAGCGCCTGCGGACGCCATTTTCGAACTTGAGCGCCAGGAAAAGCTCAATGACGATATTCTGCGCGCCCTCACCGTGCGTGTCGAAGAACATAATGAAGAGCCGTCCCCGGTGCTGTCGCGCCGCGACCGCAATGACCGCGGCGATCGTGATCGCGGAGATCGTGGCGACCGCCGCGACCGCGGCGACCGCCGGTAACGAGGAAAGGGATCAATCATGGCTAAACCGTTTTTCCGCCGCCGCAAAACCTGCCCGTTCTCCGGCGACAACGCGCCGAAGATCGACTACAAGGATCCGAAGCTGCTTCAACGCTTCGTTTCCGAACGCGGCAAGATCGTTCCGTCGCGGATTTCCGCCGTCTCTCACAAGAAGCAGCGCGAACTCGCGCGCGCCATCAAGCGCGCCCGTTTCCTTGCGCTTCTTCCTTACGTATCGGAGTAAGCACGATGGAAGTCATTCTCCTCGAACGGGTCGAGAATCTCGGCCAGATGGGCGACGTCGTCAAAGTGAAGGCCGGCTACGCCCGGAACTTCCTGTTGCCCCAGAAAAAGGCGCTGCGCGCCAATGATGACAACAAACAAGTGTTTGAGGCTCAACGCGCCGATCTTGAAGCGCGCAACCTCGAGCGCAAGAAGGAAGCTGAACAGGTCGCCGAAAAAATCGACGGCGCATCCTTTGTCATTATTCGCCAGTCTTCGGAGTTGGGCGTTCTTTACGGCTCGGTTTCGAGCCGCGATATCGCAGAAGCCGCTTCCGAAGGCGGCTTTAGCATCGAACGCGCACAAGTGCGTCTCGACAAGCCTTTGAAAGCGCTTGGCCTGACCCTGGTCCGCGTCGTCCTCCATCCGGAAGTCGACGTGAAGATCAACATCAACGTCGCGCGTTCGGAAGATGAAGCCGAACGTCAGGCCCGCGGTGAAAACGTCCTCGCCCGCCCTGAAGATCAGGCCGAAGAAGAACAAGCGGCGGAAGCCGCGCCTGAATTCTTCGACGAAGGCGCCGGCGATGCTGTTGAAGCGTCGGACGAAGAAAAAACCGAAGAATAACAAAATAACATAAAGAGCGTTTGCAACAGCGAACGCTCTCCCCACCCTCAAGGTGGAAAAATATAAACGCCGGCTGGCTTCTCAGCCGGCGTTTTTTTTGATCTAAGTCTCAGATGGCCGACGGCGCAACCAATGCACCTACGAAAAATCAGGGTACGGAGGATAAACTCCCCGTCAGCCTCGATGCTGAGCAAGCGATCCTGGGCGCGATCCTTTTCGATAACGAAATCTATTACCGCGTCTCGACCTTCTTAAAGCCCGAACATTTTTTCGACCCTGTTCATCAGCTGATCTTTGAAGCGGCGGGCGATCTGATCAATTCCGGCCGGCTCGGCTCGCCGGTGACGATCGACACCTATCTGGCGACCAAGCAAGGCTATCTCGACGCAGGCGGCAAACGGTATCTTGAATCGCTCGCGGCGAACGTACCATCAACCGCCGGCGCAACCGACTACGCCAAGATTGTTTTCGACCTCTCCGTCTGTCGCGGGCTTATGTCCATCGGGTCGGAAATGTCCGAGCGGGCGAAAATCGCAACGCTCGAAGATTCTCCGTCGCAGCAATTGCAGGACGCGGAACAGGCGCTCTACAAACTCGCGGAAACCGGAAAATATGGCGGCGGCTTCAAAACGTTCCGTTCGGCCATCACCGAAGCGATTGAACTTGCAAACGCCGCCGTCAAACGCGATGGCGGGCTGGCGGGCGTCTCCTCAGGGCTGCGGGATTTTGACCGCATGCTCGGCGGGCTTCATCCGTCGGACCTCATCATTCTCGCAGGCCGCCCATCCATGGGCAAAACCTCGCTGGCAACCAACATCGCACTGAACGCGGCGAAAGCGCACAAGACCGAAAAACAGCCCGACGGCACAATGAAAACGGTCGAAGGCGCGGTTGTCGGCTTTTTCTCGCTGGAAATGTCCGCCGAGCAGCTTGCGACGCGCATTATCGCGGAAGTCGCGGAAGTCTCGTCCTCGGCGATCCGCCGCGGCGAGGTCGATCAGGAACAGTTCGACAAGATTTACCATGCCGCGCGCGAGCTGGAAAAACTGCCGCTCCATATCGACGACACCGGCGGCCTTTCCATCGCCCAGCTCGCGGCCCGCGCCCGCCGCCTCAAACGCCAGCACGGGCTTGGCCTGCTTGTCGTCGACTACCTTCAGCTCCTCACCGGGTCGGGCCGCCGCAATGACGGGCGCGTTCAGGAAATCACCGAAATTTCGCAGGGGCTGAAAACGCTGGCGAAAGAACTCGACGTGCCGGTCATCGCCCTCTCCCAGCTTTCACGTCAGGTCGAAGCGCGCGACGATAAACGTCCGCAGCTCTCCGACCTCCGCGAGTCAGGCTCCATCGAACAGGACGCCGATGTTGTCCTGTTCGTTTATCGTGAGAAATATTATCTCGGCCGTCAGGAGCCGCGCGAAGGCACCGAAGAACATATGAAATGGCTTGCGCGTCTTGATGAGGTCGGCGACACGGCCGAAGTCATCATCGGCAAACAGCGCCATGGCCCTATCGGCAAGGTCGATCTCCACTTCGAAGAAAAATTCACGAAGTTCTCCGACCTTGTCGACGACCGTTATGGCGGCGGCGGCGGGTACTAACCCGCACAGGGTTTATTTCATCGCCGCTTGCGCACCGCCTTCCGGCATTTCCGGGAAACTTGTCAGAGATGCGTCCATCACATCCCATTTCGGCGCGCGGCTGGCATAGACAATCATTTGCGGCGTCACCTGATCGGGATCATCCAAGCTCGACGCCCGCAGGAAGATCATTCCCGGCACGCCGGAGTTTTTCGAATAGATCGCGCAGCCGCATTCCGGACAGGACGATCGCGCAACCTTATTGCCTCTATCGGCTGGATGGGCGTAGCTTTTGACCTCGCCGACGACCGTTATGGCGGCGGATATTAAGTCTGTCATCTACGCAGGGATCAGGCCGGACGCGCGATAGGCGTTGACGATGTCGTCATAGACAGCAACGTCGCCTCGGCCGCGCGCGATGAGTTGAGCGCCGCTCACAGCAGCGAAGACAGCGAGCGCGCGCCGCCTGTTCGCTTTCGAACTGCGCCCTTCAGACGCTTCACCCAGGGTTTTGGCGAGCCATGCGGCATTGACGTCACCGAACAACTTCACTTCAGCCTTCACCGCATCCGGCAGATCGTCGACTTCCGCCGCCATAAGACCGCACATGCACATGCGGTTGTTATTCTCAAGCGCGAGACGGAACACGCCCACATAGTTGCGCAAACGCCGGGCAGGATCGGCGGAAGACGCCGAGATGCTTTCCAGCGTCGCTTCCGCTTCCTCTCGGTAGCGCCGCGCCAGTTCGGCGCCGAGATCGGCCTTTGTCGGGAAATGATAGTGAACGCTTGCGCTTTTGACGCCAACCGCCTTGGCGAGTTCGCGAAAATTGAGACCATTGTAACCATGAGCTTGCGCTGCCGCCCTTGCAACCGTCAGGATCTCCTCACGCTTATCGTGCACTTGCCTGCTCCTTCATCAATCTACCGATAGATAGACATTGACAGCGTAAAGGCAAAATGAATATATCTACCTATCACTTGATAGGTATCCGCCATGAAACTTTATGACCGTCAGGGAACGCCGAACGCGGCCCGCATTCGCATTGTGCTCGCCGAGAAAAATCTGGATGACGCCGTCGACTTCGTCACCGTGGACCTCATCGCGGCGGAACAGAAGCAGCCCGCGTTTTTGAAAATGAACCCGATCGGCAAGACGCCGGTGCTTGAACTCGAAGACGGGCTCTGCATCAGCGAGTGCACCGCCATCACGGAATATCTCGACAATCTCGATGGCGCGCCCTCGCTGACCGGTGCGACGCCGCGAGAAAAAGCTGTCATTCACATGATGCAGCGGCGCGTGGAGATCATGCTCATGGAGCCAATCGACGATTATTTTCACTATGCGACACCAGGGCTCGGAGCGGCTCTGAAACCGTGGCGCATGCCCGACTGGGCGGGCGCAAAAGACTGGGCCGAACGGCGCGGATCCTACGCCGTTGCGAACCTCCCTTACTGGGATGGGATTTTGAACGAGACCCCTTTCCTCGCGGGCGGGCGCTTTTCCATGCCGGACATCACCTTGCTCGCCGCTCTGGATTTTGCGAAAGGCGCAGGCCTCAAGATCGCACCCAATCTTGCAGCACTTGCGGGATGGCGATCACGCGTCAAGGATTTGCCCGCGGTGAAGACGCGAAGCGGCCAGGATTTCCTGCCCGAAGACATCAGCCGGCGGAAACAATAACTTTGAGGCTCATGCTCGATCCTCAAAAATCGAGCAGCGCTTTCACTTCCGGCAAGGACGCCGCGCCATTGGCGCGCATCTGCGCCGTCAGCTCTTGCGGCATCCATTCGACAAACGCCGGGTGAAAAGTCGGGCGCGCCTTTACGCGTTCGAACCAATCTTCGACGCGCGGCAAACGACCGTCACGCCAAACGCCCTCACAGGAAAGCGCGGCCAGCCGGTTGAGATATGGCGCCAGCGCCACATCAGCGATGGTGAACTCCTCGCCGGCGAGCCATGGATGACGCTCAAGCGCCGTCTCCATCTTTTTCAGATAGCTGTCATAGACGCGGATCTTGTCCGCCGCGCCGGGCGCCGCGAGCCCTTCATGAATCCATTTCCATTTAAGCTCGCGCGCGGCGCGCCCGTCGGGGCCCGCCCCTTTCAGAAAGTCGTCGAAAGAACCGGCGCCGTTGCGCAGAATGGTGTGACGATGGGAAAGCACATAGGTGAGCGCCGAACAGGCGGGATGAAGCTCCTCATCCACCGCTTTGGTCCAGAGCCGCGCTTTTACTCGCCCAAGCGGGGTCCGCGGATAAAGAGGCGGCGCCTCGGGAAAGGCGTCTTCCAGATACTCGCAGATGATTGTCGATTCCGGAATCACCACATCGTCGTGCACCAACACCGGCACCACCGCCTTAGGATTGATTCTCAAGTAAGACGGATCGAATTGCTCGCCTTTAAGAATATCCACATAGCGGCCAGTCCAGGCGAGGCCCTTTTCTGCAAGTGCGAAACGCACCTTCGCGGCGCAGGCTGACGAGCCGTGATGATAAAGTTCAAGCAAAGCAGATTCCTTTTGACTCAAATCATACGAAAAATAACCGGGCCGCCACACTATTCCCGAAGCCGTTATTGTGCGCTGCTTTCCGGGTGATCGATTTTCCTAATTTCGGCCATGAATATTATCTTTTTTACATATAAATCGGACGCCCGTAGGTTCCCTCTCGTAATGCGATCGTCACTGGCGCGGTGAGCCTGAAACAGCCGTGACAATTGTGTGAAATTTGGTCTCGAACGTAGTTGTCCCATTTGTCGAAGACAAAGTTTGGCGGCGTTACCGCGCATCCAGATCGCGTCTTCTGAATCCTGCACCGGAGAGGAAACATGAAAACAACCCCCAAATCTGTTTTGCTGACGACGGCGGCCGTCTTCACGCTAGCCCTGGCGGCAAGCTGCGGCGGTCAGAATGAATCGCGCGAAGTCACCACCCCGACGCCTGAAGCGGTCGAAGACGACGCCGGCGAAACCGTTTCCATGAACGACGATGCGGCGCCGATGGAAGGCGAATCAAAAACAAATGAATTCTGGTGGCCGGATGCGCTCGATCTCAGCCCCCTTCGTCACAACGCCGCCGCCTCCAATCCCCTCGACGATGATTTCGATTACGCCGCCGAGTTCCAGAAACTCGACCTCGCCGAAGTGAAACAAGATATCGAAGCCGTCATGACGGACTCGCAGGACTGGTGGCCGGCGGATTACGGACATTACGGACCGTTTTTCATTCGCATGGCCTGGCACGCAGCCGGCACATACCGCATGTATGATGGCCGCGGCGGCGCCGGCGGCGGACAGCAGCGTTTCGAGCCGCTGAACAGCTGGCCGGACAATGTCAGCCTCGATAAAGCGCGGCGCCTCCTTTGGCCGGTGAAGCAGAAATATGGCCGCGCCCTTTCCTGGGGGGACCTCATGGTGCTGACCGGCAACGTCGCGATGGAATCCATGGGTTTCAAAACTTTCGGCTTTGCAGGTGGCCGCGAAGACGACTGGGAAGCCGAAGTCGTCGATTGGGGTACGGAAGACACCATGCTCGCCGGCGATCAGCGCTTCCATGGCGACCGGGAACTCGCCAAACCGCTGGCGGCGACACAGATGGGCCTCATCTATGTCAATCCGGAAGGGCCGAACGGCAATCCCGATCCGCTCGCTGCCGCTCATGACATCCGCCAGGCCTTCCGCGGCATGGCGATGACGGATGAAGAAACGATTGCGCTCATCGCCGGCGGTCACACTTTCGGCAAGGCCCATGGCGCGCACAAACCGGATGAATGTCTTGACCCCGAACCCGCCATCGCCGGCGTGGAGCAACAAGGCCTCGGCTGGGTGAACAAGTGCGGAAAGGGTAATGCGGAAGACACGATCACCAGCGGCCTCGAAGGCTCATGGACGATGAATCCGACCGAGTGGACGCATCAATATTTCAGCAACCTGTTCAACTTCGAATGGGAGCAAACCCGCAGCCCCGCCGGCGCCATTCAATGGGTGCCGACCGATGAAGCGGCGGCGCAACTGGCGCCCGACGCCCATGATCCAACCAAGCGTCACGCACCGATCATGTTCACAACCGACCTTGCGCTGAAAGAGGATCCGGAATTCCGGAAAGTTTCACAGCGCTTCTTTGAAAATCCGGAAGAGTTCGAACTGGCTTTTGCGAAAGCCTGGTTCAAGCTGACCCACCGCGATATGGGCCCGCGCGCGCGATATCTCGGTTCGGAAGTTCCTGCTGAAGAACTGATCTGGCAGGACCCGGTCCCGGCCGTCGATCACCCGCTGATCAACGCGAGCGACGCCGCGGCGATCAAGGCTGACATCCTCGCTTCCGGCCTGACGGTTCCTGAGCTTGTCCGCACGGCCTGGGCGTCCGCCTCGACCTTCCGCGGCACGGACATGCGCGGCGGCGCCAATGGCGCGCGCATCCGCCTCGCCCCGCAAAAAGACTGGGCGGTCAATGATCCTTCCGAGCTGTCGAAGGTTCTCACCGCGCTGGAGAAGGTTCAAACGGACTTCAACGCGGCGCAAAGCGGCGGCAAAAAAGTCTCTCTTGCCGACGTCATCGTCCTCGGCGGCAACGCCGCCATTGAAAAGGCCGCGCAAGATGCGGGCAATCCGGTCAGCGTGCCCTTCACGCCCGGCCGTACGGACGCCTCGCAAGACCAGACGGACGTGAGCTCATTCTCCGTTATGGAACCCAAGGCGGACGGCTTCCGCAACTATATCGGCGGCGCGCAGGACAAGTCGCCGTCGGCGCTTCTGGTGGACCGGGCGAGCCTTCTGGACCTCACCGTGCCTGAAATGACGGTGCTGGTCGGCGGTATGCGCGCCCTCGACGCCAATGCCGGCGGAACTGACTACGGCGTCTTCACCGACACGCCGGGAACATTGACGAATGATTTCTTCGTCAACCTCCTCGACATGTCGACCAAATGGGCGCCGTCGAATGAACCTTATGTGTTCGAAGGCCGCGACCGCCAGACCGGCGATCTCAAATGGACGGCGACAGAGAACGACCTTGTCTTCGGTTCCAACGCTGAACTCCGGGCCGTGGTTGAAGTCTACGCCTTCGATGGCGCAGAGGACAAATTCGTCAATGACTTTGTCGACGCCTGGACCAAGGTGATGAACGCCGACCGCTTTGACCGCAGCTAACGCGCGATCAACGCGACGAGCTTGAAGAACGCCCGGCGCAACTTACGCCGGGCGTTTTCTTTATATGGACTTTTGCGATGCTAAACTCACGCAGTGTGGTTTCTCTTCCCCCGTTTACGGGGGAAGTACCGGCGAAGCCGGGGATGGGGGCAAGTGTCGCGCAGAGCCCCCTCCGTCCGCTTCGCGGACACCTCCCCCGCAAGCGGGGGAGGAAAACTCAAGCCGCCGCCGTCGCCTCAATCTCGATCAGCATCTCCGGCGAGGCGAGCTGCGTCACCGGGATCAGCGTCGCCGCCGGACGGTGTTCGCCAAGCGCCGCAAGCTGCGCGTCATGATAAACCTTCATACGCTCCATGTCGTAACCGACGATGAAGACTGTAAGGCGAACGATGTCTTCACTGCGCGCGCCGGCGCTTTCCAGCGCAACAGCTATATTCTCAAAGACCTGCTTTGCCTGGTCGCCGAAATCCGGCGACAAACTTCCATCCGCCGAAAACCCTCCCTGCCCGGCGAGGAAAATCATCCGGGCGCCAGGTTCGACCACCGCCATTTGCGAGAAATGAAATCGCGTCGGGTCGATGAGGCCGGGCGGATTGGAGAAAGTTGCGGCAGGAGAATGAGACGCCATGAACGGGCTCCTTCTGGCTTTGCGAAAAGGGCCGAAGCGATCGTTCGGCATGCGCCGCCCTCCGGCGAACGGCGGCGGGCCGTAGTATAAGGCCAAACCGAACCCCGTGGATAAAATTTCACGACTTTTCTGACGGCCTTATACTGCCCCTAGTCCGGATATTGAGAGGCGGTAGGCCTGCCCTTCCCACTAATCCGGATCGCAGTGTGCGAGCAGCGGCGGGCTCGCCCTTTTCCCGCCGCAAAAAGCCCCTTAAAGCTCGGAGTCTATGAGTAACGACGCCCTATCCGCCGCCCCGCATGAGGGGCCAGTCGCCGAAATCGATCTTTCGGCGCTTTGCGCTAATTACGCGATGATCGGCAATGCGGCGCCGAGCGCAAAAGTCGGCGCGGCGGTGAAATGCAACGCTTACGGCCTCGGCCTCAGCCCTGTGGCGCGCGCCCTGTTCGAGCGCGGCTGCGATGAATTTTTCGTCGTCTATGCTGAAGAAGGCGCCGCCCTGCGCGCGGCGCTGAACGATGCGGCCCCGCGCATCTATTGTTTCGCCGGGCCGTCGGAAGACACGCTTGCGCTTTACGAAAGCGCGGGGCTGACGCCCGTCATCAATTCGCTGGCGCAGGCGCAACTCTGGGCGTCTCGCGGCAATCAGCCCGCAGCGGTTCACATCGACACCGGCATGAACCGCATTGGCGCGCCGGCAAGCGAAGCGGCGGCGATTGCAGCGTCACTTAAAGAGGCGGGGCTTGAAGTCAGCGTCGTCATGAGCCACCTCGCCTGCGCCTCCGATCCCGCGCATCCAAAGAACGAAGAGCAGCGCGCATTATTTGTCGAAGCGGCGCAGCATTTTCCCGGCGCGCGGCGTTCCCTGGCGGCGTCCGCCGGCGCCTTGATGGATAAAGCCTATCAGTTCGATCTCGTGCGCCCCGGGATCGCGCTTTATGGCGGCAGCCCCTTCGACGCCGATGACGACCGCATTCGCAGCGTCGTGACCTTGAAGGCGCGCGTCGTTCAGTTGCGCGACCTCCAGCCAGGCGAGACGGTCGGTTACGGCGCGGCGTTTACAGCGACGGCCCTGACGCGAATCGCCAGCATCGCGCTCGGCTATGGCGACGGCTATCCTCGCAACACCGCGCCGGGGGGCGCCGCGATCGTGAACGGGGCCCGCTCGGCCATTGCCGGCCGGGTTTCCATGGACTTCATCACGCTTGACGTTACAGGACATAAGAATCCTGTAAAAATAGGGGATTATGCAGAATTCTTCGGCCCTCGCCTGCGCCTCTTCGAGGCCGCCATGGCGACCCACCGCTCGCCCTATGACTTGCTCACAGGGCTTGGCGGGCGGGTCGATCACCGCTACCTCTAAAGAGTCCAAGGGGAAGCGTTCATGAATATTTTCGCCGTGACCGGCAGCGTCACCATCGACGCCCTGCGCGAGACTGGCCGCATGGCCGGGTTCGCCGGCCGCGGGGCGTTCGCCAGCATCCTCGGACCGTTTTACTGGCGCGCGTTTTTCTCTTCGCTGATCCGCATCGGGTTCACGTCATTGCCCGTGGTCGGGCTGACCGCCGTCTTCACCGGCGCCGCCCTCGCCCTCAATATCTATGACGGATCGCTGCGCTTTAACGCCGAAACCTTTCTGCCGCAGATCCTCGGCGTCTCTATCGTGCGCGAACTGGGACCAGTGCTGGCGGCGTTGATGGTTGCAGGACGCTGCTCGTCAGCGATGGCGGCGGAACTCGGCACGATGCGCGTCACCGAACAGATTGACGCTATGTCGACCCTCGCCGTGGACCCGTTCAAATATCTCGTGGCGCCGCGCATTCTCGCGACGACGCTCGCCTTGCCGGTGCTTGTTCTGATGGCCGATATTATCGGCGTCTATGGCGGCTATCTCGTCGCGGTCTATGGCCTCGACTTTTCGGGGCCTGTCTTCATCCGCAATATTTCCGAATTCTTGCAAAACCGTGACGTGATCAGCGGCCTTGTGAAAGCGGGCGTCTTCGGTTTCCTGATCGCGGTGATGGGGTGTTATTACGGCTATCGCAGCCGCGGCGGCGCCCAAGGGGTCGGGGCCGCAACCCGCACCGCCGTTGTCGCCGCCGCCGTCTCCATTCTCGCGTCAAACTATGTCATGACCTCTTTCCTCGTGGAGTTTTAATCCGGACCATGAGCGAGACGTCACACACCATTACCGTGCGCGGTCTTCACAAGGGTTTTGAGAATAATCAGGTCCTTCGCGGCGTCGATATCGACGTGGACAAGGGCCGGTCCCTTGTCATTATCGGCGGATCAGGCAGCGGCAAATCAGTGCTCCTGAAATGCATTGTCGGCCTGATGAAGGCTGATCGCGGCACCGTGGAAGTCGATGGCCGCAACATCGCACGGCATACGGAAAGCGACCGGCGCTACATGACCCAGCGGACCGGCATGCTGTTTCAGGGCTCGGCGCTTTTTGACAGCCTCAAAGTCTGGGAGAATATCGCCTTTCGCCTTCTCAACGCTGACCGTAAGTCGCGAAAGGAAGCCCGCGCGAAAGCCGTCGACTGCCTCGCCCAGGTTGGTCTCGCGCCGGAGATTGGCGATCTTCAGCCTGCGGCGCTTTCTGGCGGCATGCAAAAGCGAGTGAGTCTGGCTCGCGCCATCGCCTCGGACCCGGAGATTCTTTTCTTCGATGAACCGACGACGGGGCTCGATCCGATCATGTCTGACGTGATCAACAATCTGATTGTCGAACGGGTGAAAGCGCTTGGCGCCTCAGCAATCTCCATCACGCATGACATGGCCTCGGCCCGCAAGATCGCTGACGAGATCGCCATGCTCTATCAAGGGCGGATCATCTGGCGCGGCAAACCCGACGAGATAGAAAATTCCGGCAACCCCATGGTCGACCAGTTCGTGAACGGAAGGGCGGAAGGGCCGATCAAAATGGCCATCCGGCGGAGCTAGGAATGGCGGCCGCCATTGAAGGTCTTCCCCTCAAACAGAAACTGAAGCTGTTGCGTCAAGGCGTTTACGCCGCGTTTTCCTTTCGCGGCCATGCGCCCGTCTCTGTGCGCGCCGACCCTCTTGGCGCGGTCATCACGGTGGACGGAAAATCGATCTATGCTCCCTCACCCCTGCGCTGGAAGCTTTATAAAAAAGGCTGGACCGCCCGCCTCGATCAGCTGGCGCGCGAATATGGCGTCGGGCGCCACATAAGCCTGGACCAGGACAGCGTCATCCTCGATATCGGCGCCAATGCCGGCGAGTTTGCATATGTGGCCGCCCGTCATGGCGCCCGCATCCATTGCATAGAGCCGGACCCGAAAGTTTTCGCCTGCCTTTCAGCAAACACGTCCGATCTTTCAGACGTCAGTATTCATGATGCGCTGATCTGGAAGGAAAATGGCGAGGTCGATTTTTTTTCAGCGCCGGACACGGCCGACAGTTCGGTCTTTGATGAAGGACAAGGCGAAAAAGTCACAAAACCCGCAGTCACAGTGGAGCGGTTCTGCACCGATCACGGCATTGAGCGACTGGACCTTCTCAAATGCGATGCAGAGGGCGCCGAGCCTGAAATCCTGGAAGGGATTGGCGCGATGTTTGCGCAAATCAAGGTGATTGCGCTCGACACAGGACCGGAACGCAAAGGCGCACGCACGCATCACGAATGCCGCAGGATTCTCGAAGAAAACGGCTTTTCCGTTATTGATGAAAAGATCGGCAAGCGGCTCATGACGTTTGGTGTTAATCGTTCGGCCTTAAAATGATGCGGGCGACGCGAGTTGATTGAACCGTTCTCAGGTTTCGGCGCCTAACCTTTTTTCGCTTTCACAAGCGTTGCCGGACGCATCCGCTGCGCTTCGGAAAAAAGCGAATAGGTCTTGTTCACATAGTTTGAGACGTCGACGATGCTCTGCATATATTTCTCGAGCTCCGGCGTCATCTCCTGTTCAACCAGGCGCACATGCGCAGACGGGTTTTCGGTTTCGAAACTGATATAAAACCACGGCTCGCCGCGTTTTAGAATCAATGGCTTTGTGACGTCATACCATTCAAATCCCCAGCTCAAAGGCCGCGGCCAGATATGCGCCGGAAACCGTCCGCCCATCTGAAGGCCCGGGCGCGGCGTTGGAAAATAATGAAGGTAAGGCGGCGTCTGCACGATGTAACAAGGGTCATCCGTCACAAAAACATAGGGCGCGATAATCTGGATCAGCGGGCGTTCCGGATTACGCCATTCATGTTGAGGATGAAGAATCATCATTTCGCGCAAGCCCGTCTGGCGCATGCCGGATTTTTCGCCATCGGCGTCGACAAGCGTCAACTGGCCGTTCGGCTGGCGATCAAATTTTAGCGTCAAATCGACGGGGCACGGCACCACATAATGCCGGCGGTCAAAATCTACGGCCGCGGGACAAACCTGCACCGACTTCGACGAGACCGGCTTTGGGTCGTTACGGGAAAAAGGCTGCGGCGGCGCCCAGATGACGGAGGCCTTTTGCGCACGCACCGTCCAGCCGACAGTAATCGTGCGTTTTTTACCGCTCTGCGCGGCGGCGCGCCCATCCTGTTCTTCAGCGAAATACTCGTCCCAGCTCATAAAGCGGCGCACCCCGAAATTATCTAAACGAATCCAGTATCATACTGAACCAAATGCTTGTGAATTCAATACGACGCAGCATCAAGTCGCTTTATCGATTTCCTGACAGCCCCGCTAGCCGGCGCCCTCATCCAGCGGCCATTGGCCAAGGATATCATATCGCGTCTGGCCCACATGGCTGAGAACAAGCGAAAACTCCGTCACTCGCCAGCTTATGGGGCTAACGGGGTGTTCTTCGACAAGCCTGTCCCCGTAAAGCAGCGTCAGGTGGGGCGTGAAATCGAAAGCTGCAAATCGGCCGAGGCCTTCCCTCTTCAACGCGGCGCCAAGGTTGCGATGAAACTCACAAAGCGCCTCAACGCCGTCACCGGGCAACAACACTAATGGACAGCCGCCTGGTCCTCTTGAAAAACTTTGTGCGCGATCAAGCGTGAGATCAAATGAATCCTGCTGCAAATGTGCGGCCGCCTTACCCGCGCTGTCGACCACTTCGTTCGGCACGCACTCATAACGATCCAGGTTTTGAAGCGAAACGTGAAACCTGTCCGCCACAAACGGTTTTCCCGCCAAATGGTGAGCGTTCTGCAATTGCGCCGCGAGCGCCTGTATTTTGTCCGGCGCCGCCTGATCGGGAAACAGGGCGAAGAACAGGTTGAAACGTTTTCCTTCATGTCCGGTCACGAGTAAGTTGCCCAATAACAGTATTTGTTAGTCGTTATTTTTAAACGGGTATGTGATGCTCCAAGGGCGCTATAGAAACTGGAACATTGCTTAAGCCCTGTCTCAGCAAACTCGCCCGTTAAGCAAAACGATCGCGCTGTTAGCTATGAAGCGCTCAAGACCAAAATAGTCTTTTAGTCTCTCAGACGGGAAAAACTCTCATAAGATTTTTATATCATTCCACGCTTTGATGATGAAAAGGAAGGTCGGGCTTGTTCATCTGCAAAATAGTGCGCTTCAGGAGTCGGCCTGCTCCGTATACGCCAAGCAGAACGTCGCTCAGAGAGCGCCACCTGGCATAGCAGCCAACCATTCGCGAATCTCACGTTTCAGGATTTTTCCTATCGAACTGCGCGGCAACGCTGGGCGCAGATGCAGGGCGGAAATGCGCTGGACCTTGCCGAGCCGGGCGTTCGCCCAATCTCTGAGTTCCTCGGGCTTACTTATCGCGCCAGCGTGCAGTACGACAAAAGCGACCGGGGTCTCACCCCACTGCTTGCTCGGCGCGCCAATCACCGCAGCATCCGCGACATCCGGATGGGCGAGCAGCACATTCTCGAGATCCACCGCATAGATATTGAAGCCACCGGAGATAATCATGTCTTTCTTGCGGTCGAGGAGGTGCAAAAAACCATCTTCGTCAAGCCAGCCGATATCGCCGCTTCTGTGAAACCTGTTACCATCGGCGTCATACCAACTCGCTTCTGCCGTTGCGTCGTCGCGATTGTGATAGCCGGTCATCATTTTCGAACTGCGCCCGATGATTTCGCCGGCCGATCCTTGCGGCAGCTCTTTTCCGTCTTCACCGATAATCCGAAGGTCGCAGTCAGGCGCTGGAATGCCAACAGTATCGAGCTTGTCGGGATGCTCATGCGCCGCGAGAAGACAGACAATTCCCCCCTCCGTCAGACCATAGGCTTCGACCAGCCCGCCATCGGGCCAGCGCGCTAAAATCTCGCGCTTTGTCTCCACATAAAGCGGCGCGCTCGTGCAGAACTTCCCCCGATAGGAAGAAAGGTCGTAATCGTCGAACTTCGGATCAGCAAGAAGCCGCACATATTGCACGGGAACAAGCATCGCATGGGTAATCTTTTCGTGTTCGCTGATCTTCAGGAATTCGACCGTGTCGAATTTCTCCATGATCACCGCAGACCCGCCGGCCGCCATTGCGGCAAAAAATAGAGTGAGCGAGGTGTTCGAGCAAAGCGGTGTGGAAACAATGAGGCGCGCCGTCTCGTCAAAGCCAAAACCGCCGCCGAGATCGCGCGCTTCGCGTGCGCGAAAGCGGCGTGGCTGCATGATGCCTTTCGGCATGCCCGTGGTCCCGGAAGAATAGATCAGGTTAAACCCGTCATCGGGCGATATAGTGACATCAGGCGCGGTGTCGGGAGCCGCCGCGATAAAGCGCACCAGGCTACGCTGATCATCGGACGCCCCGTCAAGACGAAGCATCCTGTCAGGCGCAAGACCGGGCAATTCAGCAACCCGAGCCTCTATATAGGCGGCATTTGCGGCGTCGGTGAAGAGATATCTGGCGCCGCTGTCCGCGATCATTTGAACAAGGGCGTCGCTTGAGGAAAGGCTGGAAAGCGGCGCCACGCAGGCGCCGGCGCGCAAGGCGCCAAAAAACACTTCCGCATAGGCAACTGAATTGTGCGCGAGGATCGCCACTGTATCGCCTCTCGCCACGCCGCCTGAGATCATTGCGTTGGCGATCTTGTTGATGCGTGTGTCAAGCTCTGCCCAAATCACGTTCCGCTGCGAATCCCGTAAAGCTTCGCGCTCAGGCGCCCGCCGCGCCGCGCGGCGCATCAACTCGTCCACATCCGTCGCTGCATTCATGAAAACCTCCCTTGCCGCGCAATGCTTCATGCTGGCGGGTTCGCCAACACCACGCGCACATCATTCACATTCGTCATTGTCGGCCCCACAACCACGGCGTCGCCAAGGCGCTTGAGCAACCCGGTGCTGTTGCTATGGACCAGCGCGTAATCAACAGAACACCCAAGCGCTGCGGCGCGCACGAGCGTGTCCGGGCCGATCACGCCGCCGGCCGCATTGCTGGCGCCGTCTACGCCGTCGCTGTCACAGGCCAACGCCCATATGCCCGGCCGTCCCTCGAGCGCGCGGGCGAGTTCAAGACAGAATTCCGCATTCGGACCGCCCTCCCCGTCGCCTTTGAGATGCGTTGTGGCCTCGCCGCCGGAAAGCAGCGCAACCGGGTGCGCTTCGCTAGCCGCCTCAATGGCGGCGCGGGCATGAAGGCGCGCAAGGTCCGCCGCATCGCCAGCAAGCTGCTCACCGATGATACGAGTCTCATAACCTTCGGCCCGCAAAAGTTCGGCAACGGGCGCCATCCAAACGGATGACGGAATAACTTCCGTGCAGACTTTTTCGAAAATCGGATCGCCCGGCTCAGGCGTTTCATTGTCCGGCCCGGCAAGGGCAGCCTCAATGTCGGCGGAAGGCGTCACACCATGCTTCGTAAACGCGTTGCGCGCATCGGCAAGCGTGCTCATATCAGGCGAGATAGGGCCGGACGCAATGAGACTCTCGCTGTCCCCGACAACATCGGAAAGCAGCAAGGCCTCAATCCGCGCCCCACCCGCCAGCGCCGCAAGACCGCCTCCCGCAAGACGCGAAAGATGACGGCGCACCGTGTTTAAGGCCTCGATATCGGCGCCCGCCGCCATCAGATCGCGCAAGGCGGAAACATAAGCCTCAAGGGATACGCCCTCCACCGGCCAGGAAAGCAATGACGAGCCGCCCCCGGAGAGGAGCACAACCAGAACATCATCGGGTCCGCATGTTTTTGCGATTTCCGAAAGCTTCTTCGCCGCGGCGATGCAGCGGCTATCAGGATGCGGATGAGCGGCGGCAATCACCTCAATCCAGCGGGTAGGAACAAGATATCCGTCCGGCGCCACGGCGACGCCAACAGGCGGCTCCACACAAGGCCAATGGTTCTCCAGCGCCTCAACCATAGCGGCGGCGGCTTTGCCAGCTGCGATGATGCGCACTGAGCCTTTGGGAGGCGATTTGCAAAGCCGCGTCAACAACCGGCTTTGCGGCAGAAGCGCCGAAGGATGGCTGGCGGCGACAGCCTTCTCAAACGCCTTATGGAGAAGTCTGCGCGGCATATCCCGATTAGCCGCATAGATGTTGTTGAAGGCTTGAAAAAACGCTTCGCCCCATGGCAAGACGCGTCTCATGGGTCGCGCTGCCTATATGCGGCAATAAGGTTACATGCGGCGCGGTCAGATAGCCCGGGTGAAGCGCCGGTTCGCCTTCAAAAACGTCGAGCCCAGCGCCGCCGATGCGCCCGTCGTGAAGCGCCGCAATCAACGCTTCATCATCGACAAGGTCGCCGCGCGCCGTATTCACCACGACAGCGCCCTTTCGCATCGCCGAAATCGTCCGTTCATTGATGAAACGCCGCGTCCAGGGCGTCGACGGCAGATGCAACGAGATCACATCAACCGCTTCGAGAAAGGCGTCTAGGTCGAGCAGCGGTTTGGCGCCAAGGCCGTTCATCGCTTCCGATTGACGCCGCCCCCAATAAACGAGGCGCATCCCGAACGCCGCCGCCCGCAGCGCCGTGGCGGCGCCGATCCGGCCCGGCCCCGCAATGCCGAGCACGCGCCCCGCCAGATCCGATCCGAATATCTGATGCGGCGTCCAGCCTTTCCAGTCGCCCATGCGCAGCATCCGCTCGGCGTCCCCGGCGCCGCGTACAGCGGACAGAATGAGAAGCATGGCGATGTCGGCCGTCGCATCGGTCAACACATCGGGCGTATTGCTGACCGGAATACCTCGCCGCTGAGCAGCCTCAACATCCACATGGTCGAGGCCTGTCGAATAGCTGGCGATCAGCTTGATCGACTTCGGAAGCTCAGCGATGCAAGCCGCGTCAACAGGATCGCCGGGCGCGACGATCAGCGCCGAAACATCTTCCATGTCGGTAAGGAATTCACCGATTGGACGCCCCCGCAGCGGCGCGTGGCGCAAGCCAAAAACGGAGCCGATCAAGCTGGCGACGCTTTCGGGCATTTCAGCGGTATGCGCGACGCGCTTCATTGGCGGTAGCCCTCAAGCACAGTCCACGCCCATGACCTTGTGGACCGATCCTGCGTCTGCCAGGCGCGAATAGCCGCCTGATGCCGCAACGTCATCGCAACTTCATCTTCGCCATCAATGAGACGCTGCTTAAGCGCCGGATCGAAATCGAATGAAACCGGCGCCATACCGGGAGCCATGACAGTTTGCGAAACAAGGTCAACGCGGAACGGCGCGGCGCCCGCAGCCTCATCGGCGGCGTCCATCACCGCATGAACGGTTTCTACGTTCAGGCGCACAGGCAAGACGCCGTTCTTGATGCAATTGCTGTAAAAAATATCGCCATATGTCGGCGCAATCACGGCACGGACGCCGAAACCGGCAAGCGCGTGCACGGCCCCCTCGCGCGAACTGCCGCAACCGAAATTGCGTCCGGCGATTAGAATCGACGCCTTGCGGTAAACCGGTTTGTTCAGGACAAAGTCAGCACTCTCGCTTCCGCCGGGCTTATAACGCAGCGGTTCGAAAGCATATTTGCCCAGCTCGTCGCGCGGCCGGGACAAAAGCGCATCCATGGGAATGATGACATCGGTGTCGACATTGTCGAGCCGCAGCGCGGCGGCGACGCCTTCAATCTTGGTGAACGGTTTCATGCGGCGCCCGCTTTCTCCACGCTATGCGGCGCCGTCACAATCGTTCCGGCGATTGCACAAGCCGCTGCCGTGGCGGGACTCGCAAGGTGAGTGCGGGCGCCAGGCCCCTGCCGTCCCACAAAATTCCTGTTCGACGTCGACACACAGCGCTTGCCGGGCGGCACAATGTCTCCGTTCACGCCAACGCACATGGAGCACCCGGGCTCGCGCCATTCAAAGCCGGCGTCGCGGAACACGGCATCGAGCCCTTCGCGCTCGGCCTGCGCCTTCACCGCTTCCGAGCCTGGCACGACAAGCGCCGTCACATGTTCAGGCACATGACCGCCGCGTGCGACGGCCGCCGCCGCGCGCAGATCCTCAATCCGTCCATTCGCGCACGACCCGATGAAGACGAAATCAACCGGAACGCCGCCCATCGCCTGTCCCGGCGCCAGACCGATATAGTCCGCCGCCGCCATGGCCGCCTCGTTTGCGGGCGGCACGGCGCCGCCGACCGCAATAGCGTGTTCAGGGCTCGTTCCCCAGGTGATCTGAGGCGTGATCTCGCCAGAGTCGAAACTTGCTTCCTTGTGGAAAGCCGCCCATGGATCGCTGGGGAGCGCACGCCACGCCGCCTCCGCCGTCTCCCAGTCGGCGCCCCGCGGCGCATAGGGCTTGCCGCGCAAATAATCGAAAACAGTTTGATCCGGCGCGACGACGCCGATACGCGCGCCGAGTTCGACCGCCATGTTGCAAAGCGTCGCGCGTTCATCGACGCTCATGGCTTCTATGCCCGGCCCGGCAAATTCAATCGCATGTTCGCGGCCCCAATCGGCGCCAAGGCGCGCGATAAGCCATAAGGCCGCGTCCTTGGCGTAAACGCCGGCGCGCAGCTTTCCCGTCAAGGTGATGCGCGCGAGGCGCGGACGCTGCATCCATAAAGTCTGCGTCGCCAGCGCGTGCTTGACTTCAGTGGAGCCAATCCCGAAGGCGAGCGCGCCGACGGCGCCATGAGTGGATGTGTGGCTATCGCCGCAGACAAGCGTCAGCCCCGGCAAGGTGACGCCCTGTTCCAGTCCGACCACGTGAACGATGCCCTGACGCCCGGAACCGCGCGGAAAATGCCGCACGTCTGCGCGTGCGGAAAGACGCTCCAGCGTGGCGACGAAACGCTCGCGGCGCGCAGGATCAAAACCGGCGCTTTCTCCGGTTTCCACCACATGATCGGGAATCGCGAAATTGAGCGCAGGATCATGGACGGGCAAGCCGTCCGCTTCCATTTCTTCCAGGCCGATTGTGCCCGAAAGGTCCGTCAGCAGACTGCGGTCGATATGAATAAGATCCAGACCATTCTCGCTGAGAATAGTATGCGCAGACCAGATTTTCTCGATAATCGTTTGCGGCGGCGTCACGTCGTTCCGCCACCATTTTGATACCGTGCCTGCCAGCGCGCCTCGTCGGCCCAGACCTTCGGGAAACCGACAAGTTCATGCGCCGGCGCGAGGGAGGAACCCGCCGCCGCTGGCTGACGCCCCGTGTTGAGTAAGGTCTGCGCCGCCGCTTCCATGGCCGCCAGAGACGGCGTTGCGAAAAGCCCCGGAAAAATTGCGATGGCGAAACCGAGGGCGGACAACTCCTCAATCGACGCTTCAGGCGTGACAAAGCCGGGCATCTGGGGCGTGATGTTGATCATCAGCGGCCCCTCCCCACCGAGCGCCTCACCCGCACGCTCCATCGCCTCCTGGCTGTCAAGCGCATCAATGAACACGACATCCGCGCCGGCGCGCCGATAAAGCCGCGCTCGCCTGATCGCTTCATCCAGCCCATGGGTCGCAAGCGCATCGGTGCGCGCAATGATAAGAAAGCTATCATCGTTGCGCGATTCCGCAGCCACTTCGACTTTAGCGGACATTTCCGAAGCATCGATGACGCGTTTTCCTTTTGTGTGACCGCATTTTTTGGGCGTTTCCTGATCCTCGATCTGGATTGCGTTCACACCCGCCGCCTCATATTCGCGCACGGTATGCTGAACATTGAGAAGACCGCCATACCCCGTATCGGCGTCGGCGATCAGCGGCTTGTCGGTGCAGCGGCGGATCAGATTTACGACTTGCAGCATATCGGAAAGGCCGATGAGACCGGCGTCCGGCAAGCCGAACCGGCTCGCCGCCACACAATAGCCGCTCATATAGACAGCATCGAAGGGAAACCGGTCCGCCAGCAATGCAGAAAACCCGTCATGCACGCCAGGCGCGGCGATGAACCGCTCTTCCCTCAGCAATGAGCGTAGCACCTTTACCCTCCGATGCGCTCAAGATTGCGAAGCTGTTCTGTCGCCCCTTCATTATCGACCTTCACATCTCGCATCAGCTCAGGATCAAGCGCCTTCGCCATGATATTAGTGATGTGCTGCGTCGTCGTGGTCGGCTGATAGCGCGGCGGGTTGCCCTCCCCCTGGCATGTGGGCAGACATTCGACCTTGGTCGTCGCGCCCGGCCCCATGAAATGGGCGATCGACATGCGATGCCGGTCCGCGCGATTGGCGACCCGGTGCGGGTTTGAGGTGTAAAGGTCATTCGTCCATATGGACATCATGTCGGCGACATTGACGACCATGGTCTCCGGCATTGGCGGCGCCGCAATCCATTCGCCGTCAAGGTTCATCACTTCAAGACCGCCCACATCGTCCTGCCACAGCATCGTGAACGCCATATAATCGGTATGCGGCCCGCAACTCCATCTGTTCGCCTTCAACACGTCATGCGCCGGCGGATAATAGGAAGTGCGCATATTGTAGAACGGCGCGCGATGGGCTTCATCGAAATATGTATCATCAAGTCCGAGACTTAATGCAAAGCCCTGAATAAGATTGCGTGAAATATCGGCGGTACGCTTTACGTGTTCGCGCATTAGCGCTGTAAAGCCCGGTAGGTCTTCCTCATGCGGCCACAAGGTCGTTCCGCGGTCAATCGGCGCGAGCGTCTCGTCTTCAAGTTCAAGACCGAAATCGTAATATTCCTTGAAGTCTGGCTCATAGCCGGGCGTGATCCGCTCCGCATCCATAGGCTGATACCCGCGCGCCGCGTTAAATTCGACTGCTTTTGCAACAGTTTTCTTTTCCAGCGGCAGGGAAAAAAACCTCATGGCCATGTCGCGTATGACATGCATGTCGTCGTCAGAAACGCCGTAATTCTTGATATAGAAAAAGCCGCTGTTAATGCAGGCGTCGCGAATCTCCGCCGCCGTCTTGGCGCGCGCGTCAACGTCTCGCCTGCCGTCCACCAGCGCACCGATATCGATCACTGGAAGCTCGCGCATGGCGCGCCGTTGAACGCCGAAACGCCGTTCGTCCTTTACATAACGCGCCTTGAAAAGGGACTTGTGTTCAGTCTCGTCCATCGAATCCTCCCGTGGTTTGCGCCTGATTTCTGGTTGCTTTATAGCGCTGGAACAGATAATATTATTACGTTATAATATTTTTAAACCCGATTCAAGAGGGTCTCAAAGGCGAGGCCTCGCAAGGCGATTATATGGACGCCGCCGCCAACGGAGATAAACTGCCATGATGGCGAAGACGCTTGAAAAGCTCCCCGTCCGCACCGCGGCAGGACGACCCCCTGCCGGGCGGCCACGAACCGACTCGCTCGGCGACAACGCCGGCGCCGATGCGCGGCGCCAGCAGATTATCGACGCAGCCGTTCGCCTGTTTGACCGCAAACCTTACGAAAGCGTCTCTGTCCGGGACCTTGAAGCGGAGAGCGGTCTCACCCGCGGACCGATCTATTATTATTTCGCCAACAAGGAAGAAATTTATGCGGCGGTCGTCACTGACGGCGTCAAGCGTATGCACGAACGCTTGACAAAGGCGGTCGCCGCCCATCGAACGCCACGGGCAAGACTGCTCGCGATCATCGACGCATACACGTCAGAATATGTTGAGGCGAGACACTTGTTCGATGTTCTCGTCCGTTATCATTTCGGCATGCGGTCTTCGGTTGCGCTCGGCGAAGATCTTGTTCGAGAAACCAACGAGATCGTAAGGTCCAACATCACCATCATCCGGAAAGTGATCGAAGATGGCGTTGAAGACGGCGTCTTCACCTGTTCCGATCCTGAATTCGAGGTCATGTCCATGTGGGGCATGATGACGACAGTCATTCAGATGACAGATGACAACCCGCGCATGCGCGCCGTCGGCAGGCCCCGCGCCAAACTTGTGCGGGACATCAAGGCCCATATTCTCGCCTCTCTGGGCGCACAGCCCTGATCCGCCATGCCTGACGGCGCTGTCACCTCCCTTTCAGCAGGCCTTGCTCATCCCGACGTCTCGCCGACGCCGCGCCGCCTTATCGTCGACGCCATTCTTTCAGCGCCGCAACGCTTGCACCTGCTTTGCACGCCTGCCGGTTACGGCAAAACCTGCCTATTGGACGAGATCGAAAATCGCCTGGCGCAAAGCAACACAGTCCTGCGTCTTGAGCCGGACCTGAACGCGCAGCAACTCGACGCAGCCAGTCAAGGCGATGTTATCCTGATTGACGACGCCAATGATGCGCGCCTGCTTGATGCGGTTATGCGCCTCACATCCGCCGATGAAGGCCCGCGGGTCATCATGGCCGCGCGCGCGCGTCCGGCGATCCAAACGGCGCAGATGCAATTGCAGGAGAGCTTGCGCATCTGGACGCATCTCGACCTTCGTTGCGACGCCGAGGATGTTCTCGCTCTATTGAAGACGATAAGAGAACCGGAGGCTCCGCGAACTGTCTGTCACGAGATTGCACAAAAGGCTGAAGGCTGGATAGCCGGGGCAAAATTTCTCGCGCTGCAATGGGCCGCCAGCCGCAGGAGCAATCGAAGCGTTGATGTCGCGACCAGTCTTGAAGCTTATTTCAATGAAACCATCCTGCGCCCGCTGCCAGAACCGCAACGCCAGCGCCTTCTGCTTGCGAGCATCTCCGACGAACTCTGCGTGCCGCTATTCGAGCATATCACTGGCGGCACGGACCTTCCCGCTATTGCTGAGGCCGGCGCACTGCTTTTCCCGTCGCCCGACCGGGAAGGCTGGTGGCGGTTCCACCGCATGTTCCGCAAACATCTCGCAAGAAGCGCGCAGACTCTTGGTCTGGATGAGCTTGAGCGCGCGCACCGCGCCGCAGCCGAATGGCGCCTTGCCGCCGGAACGCCGACCGAAGCGGCTGCACACGCACTTGAATGCGGCGACACGCGCTTTGCTGCTGAGGTCATCGACAAAGGCGCGCGCGCCTTCATTGCCAATGGGCAAATCAGCGAAGCGCTCGCCTGGCTCGACCGGCTGCCCGTCGTCGAACATGACGGGCGTCCGCGCATCCGCCTCTTTTATGTCACTGCGCTTGCGGCGGCGGGACGGCTGGAAGAAGCAGACCGTGCAAATGAAGAAGTTTTGTCGCTTCTCAACGATACCGACGGGCAGGCGAAGCGCGCTGATGAGATCGCCGCCCATACGCGCTTTCACAGGGAGCTTATTGACTTCCACCGCTGCCCCGATGACATCGATTTGCGCCGGATCGATGCTTTGCTGGAAGATACGTTTCGACAGCAAAGAACTGTCTACGGCGAAGCGCTTTTATTAAAAGGCGCTATCCTCCACCGCCAGGGTGATTTTGCGGGCGCACGCGCCGCCATTCTCGACTCAATGGCGCATCTGGAGGCAAGTTCGTCCTGGTATGCGCTCATTGTCGGTCAGATGGTGCTGGCGCAGATTGACTATGACGGCGGCGATTTCATTCAGACGGAAGATCGCTGTACGGCCTTGGTGAAGGATCTCGCACAATGGACAAATATGCGCATTCCGGCGATTGCTCCGGCCGTCATTATACTGGCGCGGCTTGCTTATGCGCGCAACAATCTTGAAAACGCCGCGCGATGGCTGAGCGAAGCCGCAGAGCTCTTGCCTGCGCTGCAAAGCCCGGAATGGGAATTTGAGCACCGGCTGCTTGAAACCCGCCTCGCCTGCGCGCAAGGCGATTGGGAGAGCGGCCTCCATTTATCCGAAGCGCTTCACGGCCTTGCTCACCGCCTTCGCCGGCCGGTCACAACAGCCAGAGCCCATGCCATCGTCATCGACATACAGTCTGCGCTCGGCGCCGCCGAAGCAGCACAACAGCGGCTTGAGGACGCACATACAGCGCTTCAAAACGCGCCTGCGAAATCGTTCTGGCTGAAGCGGGCCCAGCTTGTGGCCATGCTGGCGGAACATCGTCTTGCGCTTGCCAACGGCGATGAAGAAAACCTTATCGCGAAAACATACGATACGCTGGGACTGGCAAGACGCAGTGAAAGCGCGCCAATGTTGCTGCAGGCTTTGCTCTTGCATGCGACAGCCTTACATTCAGGCGGCGAAGACGCCAAAGCGTTCCGCACATTGCGCGAAGCATTCAAGCTCGGCGAGAAATCACGCAATATGCGCGCATTTCTCGACTTCCATCATGCGTCTTTTCAACAGCTTCTTTCCGCCTATCGCAGCAAGCGCAGCGCCCAGGACATCACGGACGACGCCTGGCTGGTCGATGCGGACCGCCCAAATGCAGACCGGTTCGACGAAACGCCCGCACAGCGCAAAGCGTTCGCGTGCAATGCGCGCGTTGCGGCCACAACGGACCTTACCCCGAAGGAACTCGAAGTGCTTCAGCTTGCGGCCGAGGGGCGCAACAATCAGGGCATAGCGGAAGAATTGTTTATATCCGTCGCAACCGTAAAGTGGCATATCGGGAACATATTGTCGAAACTTCACGCCTCAAACCGATCCGCGGCCATTGCGCGCGCGCGTCAGCTTCGCCTCCTGGCCTGATCGCGATGCAAAGGCCTGGACAGGATGGAGTTACTCAACCGGCGTCCAGACCGCCTTGGTTTCAAGGAAGGCGTCGAGCCCTTCAAGGCTGCCTTCACGTCCCCACCCGCTCTCCTTGTAGCCGCCAAATGGCGCCATATGCGTCACCAGCCGGTAAGTGTTGATCCACACCGATCCTGTTCTCAGCCGGTGCGCGACGCGATGCGCCCGTGCAATGCTTTGCGTGAAGACGGCGCCGCCAAGTCCGTATTCCGTATCATTCGCGATCGCAATCGCCTCTTCCTCGCTGTTGAAACGGATAATTGAGGCGACCGGGCCGAAAATCTCTTCGCGCGCAATACGCATGGAATTCGTGACATTGGTCACGATAGTCGGCTTTATGTAATACCCGCCTAATGTCTCATGCGGCCCTCCGCAAAGGATGCGCGCGCCTTCATCCTCCGCGACTTCGAGATAACCCATCACTTTTTCGTAATTCTGCCGGTTCGAAATCGGACCCATCTGCGTCGCAGGGTCTATAGGGTCGCCAATGACCATGCTCTGCGCTGCGTCCGCCAGCGCAGCAACGAAGCTGTCGTGAATATCTTCATGCACAAGCACGCGAGACCCCGCCATGCAGGTCTGGCCAGCGGCCGCAAAAATCCCCGCCATGACGCCTTTGACTGCAGTCGGAATATCGGCGTCATCAAAAACAAGGCTGGCGCTCTTGCCGCCAAGTTCGCAGGTGACGCGTTTCATATTATCAGCCGCCGCACGAACAATCGCCTTTCCCGTCGCCGTGGATCCTGTGAAGCTCACCTTGTGCACATCGGGATGCGCGACAAGCGCGGCGCCGGCCTCGCGGTCCTGACTGGTCACAACATTGAAAACGCCGGCGGGAAATTCCGCCTTATCGACAAGCTTGGCGATCTCCAGCGCAGAGGCGGGCGTGTGCTCTGACGGCTTGGCGACAATCGTGCAGCCGGCGGCAATTGCTGGGCCCAATTTGTATAGAAGCTGGCCGCCCGGCGAGTTCCACGGGGTAATCGCTGCGACCACGCCAACCGGCTCGCGCCTTGTATAAACGAAGCTTTCTGGGATCGGCAGATTTTTCACTGGCAGCGGCAAGGGCGCTGCAATCATGCGCCCGTCAATTTTATCCGCCATGCCGGCCCAGTAATACAATAGCTCCGCCGCTAGCATCCATTGCAGGCGTTGCTCTGTAATCAGTTTGCCATTGTCCTGCGTTTCAATCTCCGCAATGTCAGGTCCGTATTTTTCCACGAGCGCCGCCAGACGACGCAATAAGCGCGCCCGGTATTGCGGAAGCGATGTGCGCCACTCCTCCGACTCAAATGCGCGCCGCGCCGCGGCGACCGCCAGATCGATATCTTCTTTTCCACTATCCGGCGCGACCGCCCACGGTTCACGAAACGTAGGATTTTCGGACTCAAAGGTCGCGCCCGAGACCGCATCCGTCCATTTACCATCAATATATTGTTGATATGTGCGCAGGACGGCCATGGTCCCTCCTCCTTTATTGGTTTTCTTGCTGGACAACCTAAGGGAGGCTGGCGGGCCAGAGACCCGCCCAAAGGATGGGCCGCTGCAGCCGGTGAAATTTTGTCGGTCCCGCCCCCAACCCCGACTTTGGGCTGGTACATGGGCCATCTGCCCGCCCTAAGCTGGCGCAAACATATAAAATATGACGGCCGGCATGCATGAACCCAAGATCGGCCGCATTTTTGGGAGGGTATAAATATGTGTGTTCGTCACTTTTTGATGTCCTGCGTCAGCAGCATCGCATTCGCAACTGCAGCACAAGCGCAAGAGGATAATGCGGCGGCCAACAGCAGCGCCGGGCTCGACAACATTGTCGTCACGGCCCAGCGTCAGTCGCAGAACCTGCAAAGCGCTCCCCTCTCCATCACCGCGGTGACAGGCGAAACCCTGGAAGCGCGCGGCATCAACAATGTGCAGGACCTTGCATTGCAGACGCCCAGTCTCGCAGTGAAGACGGACTTTGGCGCAGCGAATCCGAACATTTATATTCGGGGCGTCGGCATTGGGGACTTTAACGCTAATGTCACTGGCGCGGTCGGTGTCTATATTGACGAAGTCTATCAAAGCTCGCCCGCCGGACAGCTCTTCCAGTTCTTCGATACGGAACGGGTCGAAGTTCTGCGCGGCCCTCAAGGCACGCTATACGGCCGCAACACAACGGGCGGCGCCATCAATTTCCTGTCGCGCCGTCCCACTGACGAACTCAGCGCTTATGCGCGCGCCCTCTATGGCCGCTATGACGAAGCACAGGTGGAGCTCGGCGTCGGCGGCCCGATCGTTCCCGGCGTTGTGAAAGCGCGTATTTCCGGAACCTATCACCGCCGCGACGGCACGATCGAAAACACTTCGCCCGTCCTCGAAGGCGCGCCGGAGCGATTTAACGACCTAGACACAGGCGCCATGCGGCTGCTGGTCGATGTGACGCCATCGGACGCAGTCGAACTGAAATTCAATGTTCACTACGGCCGCAGCGAAACCACGGGCCTCAATTTCAACCACCGCGGCCTCCTTGACCCGGCCACCTTCACGCCTTGCTCTCTCGACATGCTTGATACTGGTGTTTGCGTCGACGCATTGGGGTATAGTGAAGGCTACACAGACCCAGACACAGTCCAGTACAATCACCCGAGCCGGGAACTGGTCGAAGTCTGGGGCGGCAATCTGAAAGCCGACATCGCCATCGGCGAATATTCCCTGACTTCAATATCAGCATATGAAGATGTCCGCCGCGACACGATTTTCGACGGCGACGACAGCCCGAACGACCTTCTGGACGCCGTGCACCGGCCGGAAAGCACTCAGTTCACGCAGGAAGTACGCATCGCTTCGCCGACAGAAAAGCGGTTTTACTGGCTCGCCGGCGGTTATTACTTCAACGAAGATCTGCATTTTGACGGCGCGTTTGACCTCTTCCGTGAAGTCCGCCCCGCCATCGCCGCCGCCGCTGCAGACCTGATGCTTGGATTGCCGCTGGAGGCCGGCTTCAATCCCACAGGCGGGCCTGATCTCGCCGCTATGCTCGGCAACCCGATCTTCGCCTATCCAACTCTCGCTAGCACTTATTCCTATGACCAGAAAGTGGAGTCATGGGCGTTCTTCGGGCAAGCCTATTATCGCCTTGCCGACTCTGTGACGCTGACGGGCGGTCTGCGCTATTCGGAAGAAGATCGCACTTTTGATTACATGTCCGCTCTAGTAGAGCCCTTCGTCACCATTCCCCTGGTTGAAGTCAGCGCTGCGCTCGGCAACAACAAGACGTCTTTTGACGATCTTTCCTGGCGCGGCGCCATCGAATGGCAGGCGACCGAAGACGTATTTTTCTACGCAAGCGCAAGCAAGGGATCGAAGTCCGGCGGCTTCAACGGCGCATTCATGCTCGATCCCATTCAAGCTGAGCCGTTCGGAGACGAAAGTCTTCGCGCCTATGAAGCCGGGGTGAAAAGCGAATGGCTTGACAGCCGCTTGCGTCTCAATGCGACAGGGTTTTACTACGACTACCGCGACCTGCAGGTCTATTCTCTGGAAAGCACAGGCGGCATCCCGCAGCAGGTATTGCGGAACGCGCCGAAGGCGCGCGTCTACGGCGCCGAGCTGGAACTATTGGCGCGCCCGGTCGAAGCGCTCGTCGTTAGCGCCGGCCTTAGCCTTCTCGACTCGGAAATCACCGCCGATTTTATCGGCGGAAACGGCGCTAATCTGCGCGGCAACGAACTCGCCTACGCGCCGAAAGTCTCGACGAGCGGCAGCGCGACTTACACCATCGACCTTCCGTCATCCGCGGCAATCATCCTGTCTGGTGATTACAGCTATCAGTCACGCACTTATACTGACACCCGCAATCTGGCGAACCTGCGCACCGGGGATGGCGTTATCGTCGGCCTGCGTGCGGCCTATCGCACGCCGGACGGCCGGACCGAGATAGCCGCATGGGGCAAGAACATCACAAATACGCGCTACATCACTTATGTCGCCGATCTCGGAGACTTCGGCTTTAACCGCGTGCAGTACACTGTTCCCGCAACTTATGGCGTCAGCGTACGCTTCAACTATTAGGTCAGAAAGGCGTCGGCGAAAGGCCCCGCCTGATTGGGAAACAAGGCGAAGAACAGATTGAAGCGATCTGCGTTCATAGAACTCTCAATCGAAACCGGTCAAAAAACGCTTCGCAAGCTGCATATAGCCGCTGTCCAATCAGGACAGCCGGCTAATCTCGAGCCCGGTGCCGACGGGCAGGAGGACGCTGTTGATCCCCGGCTTGGCGCGCACAGCTTTTCCATAGCGTTCGGTGTTTTCGCCGCCCGGATAAATCATATTGTCCGCGACGATGATGGCGCCGGGATTGAGCTTCGGAAAGAACGCCTCGAGACAGGCGACATACATATCCTTCCAGAGATCGAGCAGGACGAAATCGACGCCTGATGAAAGCTTGCCGATGAGTTCGACGGCGTCGCCAATCTGAAAGTCTACGTAATCTGCAAGCCCCGCTTTTTCCGACATTTTCTTTGCGTGGGCTGACTTGGACGCGTCCAGCTCCAGCGTCGTCACACGCCCGCCCGAAGCCCTTGCCGCATCACCCAGCCATATGCCGGAATAGCCGAAAGATGTGCCGATCTCGAGAATGTGCGGTGCGTCCATGCTGCGCGCGATCAGATTGATAAACGGACCGGTGTCCGGCCCGACCGACAACATGTGCTTGTCGAGAAAATCGGCGCTATTCTTGCCTTCGCGCTCATTACGCTCGCGCTGCATGCGCGTGTGATACTCGTCGAGAACAGCGGTTACCTTATCATCCATGGGCCCTATTCCCACTCGATCGTTCCCGGTGGTTTTGAGGTGACGTCATAGACGACGCGATTGACGCCGCGCACTTCATTGATGATGCGTGTGGCGCAGGCGCCCAAAAATTCATGCGGGAACGGATAATAATCTGCGGTCATGCCGTCGGTTGAAGTGACGGCGCGCAGCGCCAGCACATGATCGTAAGTGCGCTCATCGCCCATGACGCCGACCGTGCGCACGGGAAGCAATACGGCAAAAGCCTGCCAGATGGCGTCGTATAGACCCGCTTTCCTGATCTCATCGAGATAGATGGCGTCGGCCTTGCGCAAGATATCCGCTTTTTCTTTCGTGACTTCGCCTGGAATACGGATGGCGAGCCCTGGGCCCGGGAACGGGTGGCGCCCAACGAAATGCTCAGGAAGCCCAAGCTCGCGGCCCAGCGCCCTCACCTCGTCTTTGAAAAGCTCGCGCAAGGGTTCGACCAGTTTCAGATTCATCCGCTCCGGCAGACCGCCCACATTGTGATGCGACTTGATCGTGACCGACGGCCCGCCGTCGAAAGAGACGCTTTCAATGACGTCCGGGTAGAGCGTTCCCTGCGCCAGAAATTCCGCATTCTCGATCTGCGAGGCTTCCTTGTCGAAGACGTCGATGAAAAGGCCGCCAATAATCTTGCGCTTTTTCTCCGGGTCGTCGACGCCGGCAAGCTTGCCGAGGAACAAGTCCTCCGCCTCAACATGGATCAGCGGGATGTTGTAGCTGTCGCGGAAGAGACGCACGACCTCCTCACCCTCGCCCGCGCGCATCAGCCCCGTGTCCACAAAAACGCAAGTCAGCTGCTCGCCGATGGCTTCGTGTATCAGCACGGCGGCGACGGAGGAGTCGACGCCGCCAGATAGGCCGCAAATGACGCGGGCGTCGCCCACCTGTTCGCGGATCTGGGCGATCGCCTCCTCGCGGAACGCGGCCATGGTCCAGTCGCCAGTGAGCCCCGCGATCTTCTGGACAAAATTCGCAAGCAGCTTCGCCCCGTCCGGCGTGTGCACCACTTCCGGATGGAACTGCACAGCGTAAATCTTGCGGGCCTCGTTCGCGATGGCCGCGAAGGGCGCGCCGTCGGATTTGGCGATGACTTCAAAACCGTCAGGGATCGCGTTCACGCGATCGCCATGGCTCATCCACACCTGATGGCGCGAACCCGGCTCCCACACACCGTCAAAAAGCTGGCTTGCTTTCACCACGTCGATCATGGCGCGGCCGAATTCGCGATGATCGGAACTTTCAACATCGCCGCCAAGCTGGGCGCAGATGGTCTGTTCGCCGTAGCAGATGCCGAGGATCGGCGCGCCGTAATCATAAACCGCCTGATCGGCGCGCGGGCTCGTCTCGATTTTGACGCTGGCCGGGCCGCCGGAGAGGATAATCGCCTTGGGCCGGAAATCGTCCAGAAACGCCTTGTCGACGCGATTGAAAGGATGAATTTCGCAATAAACCCCGGCCTCGCGAAGGCGGCGGGCGATGAGCTGCGTCACCTGGCTGCCGAAATCGACAATCAGGGCCCTCTCATGTTGGGGGGCGTGCATTTGGGCTTGAGGATCTGGCTGCATGTTGAGCCTTTAGCTGAGTCTCACGGTAAGGTCACGCCTCTTTTCGCAAGCGCAACAGAGAATTTCCATGGCACTATAGGGCCTGGCGAACCCCCGTGAAAACTTATCCACGGGAGCCGGATTGCCCTTATACTTGCCGCCGCCCCATGCGTCCCCCACCACCAAAGTGGCGGCGCGTCGCCTTGACCCTCGGCGCGGCGTCGACGACCCTCTCACAAAACGGAGACGGGCGATGACGAGAGTTCTGGCCATAATTTTCTGGTTTCTGGCGAGCATGGCGGCGCAGGCGCAGATTTATGTGCTGACGCCCGATCGCGTGTTCGACGGCGAGGCCATGCGCGAAGGCTGGCATGTGCGGGTCGAAGGCGGACGCATCGCAGCCGCCGGGCCAAATGTGGACCAGACCGGAGCCGAGGTAATCGACCTTTCCGGCATGACGCTGACGCCGGGCTTCATCGACGCCCACTCCCATGTGCTGCTCCACCCTTATGACGAAACCTCGTGGAACGACCAAGTCCTCAAGGAGTCTGTCGCCGAACGCTCAGCGCGTGCTGTCAATCATTTGAAAGACACACTCGAGGCCGGCTTCACGACCCTGCGCGACCTTGGATCGGAAGGCGCGGGATTCGCCGATGTGGGGCTGCGCCAGGCGCTCGAAAAAGGCGTCATCAAGGGCCCCCGTCTTATCGTCGCCGGTCCCGCCATTGTCGCGACGGGTGTTTACGGACCCAAAGGGTTTCATGAGGGCGTGACAGTCCCCAAAGGCGCGGTTGAGGTCAGCGGCATTGAAAACCTGATCACGGAAACACGCCGCCAGATCGGCGGCGGCGCCGACTGGATCAAGGTCTACGCCGATTACAGCTGGGGGCCTGCGGGAGAGCCTCGACCAACATTTTCCGTAAGCGAATTAAAAGCGATTGTGGAAACCGCCAAGGCCGCCGGCGTCCCGGTTGTCGCTCATGCCGGACTTGACGAAAGCATGCGTATGGCGATTGAAGCCGGCGTCGAGACGATCGAACATGGCGACAGGGGCTCGCTGGATACTTATCGCCTGATGGCGCGCAAAGGCGTCGCCATCTGCCCCACCCTCGGCGCGGTTGAAGCGATTATGCGCTACCGCGGGTGGGACGGCCGCCCCGATTCTGCGCCCGATCGCATCACGGATAAGCACGACCAGATGGCGCGCATCCTTCGCGCCGGAACACCGCTCTGCAACGGTTCGGATGTGGGTGTTTTCGATCACGGCGATAATGCCTGGGAGCTGGAGCTCATGGTCGATTACGGTGTTTCACCGATTGACGCCTTAAAGGCGGCGACATCCGGCAACGCGAAAATCCTGCATCTTGAAGATGAGATCGGCGCCATTCACCCCGGTCTGGTCGCCGATCTCGCCGCCATGCCGGGCGATCCCTCCGCTGATATATCGGCTTTGCGCGCAGTCTCGTTCGTCATGCAGGGCGGAACGATTATCCGCCAGCCCTGACGAGGACAGCAACGAAAAATCCATCGGCGCGGATGTTGTCCGGCGTTAGACGAACCGCGCCCTCAGGCGTCATGCAAGGCTGAAGCGCTGCTTTCTCTTCGTCGATGAGCAGGCCGGATTTTTCCATAAACTCAAGCGCCGGCGCACGGGAGAATTCTGACTGCGTTTCAAGAAACGCGGCGAGCCTGTCCTCGTTTTCCTCCATAAGAAAAGAACAGGTGACCCAGACCATGCGCCCGCCGGGTTTGACGAAACGCGCCGCTTCCTTCAGCACCGCATCCTGCTCGCTCATCCGCGTTTGCAACTGTTTTTCCGTGAGCCGCCATTTGGTGTCGGGATGGCGCCGCCATGTGCCTGCGCCAGTGCAGGGCGCATCGACGAAAACCAAATCCATTTTGCCCGTGAGATCATCGAGCCCCTCTCCGCCCGCAGGCGAACGAATTTGGAGATTGCGGACGCCCGCGCGTTTGGCGCGATGAAACAAAGGCTGGAGACGGCGCGGATCACGGTCATAGGCGTAAAGCTGACCTGTGTTCTCCATCATCGCCGCGAGCGCCAGCGTTTTGCCGCCGCCGCCGGCGCAATAGTCCAAAACCTGCGCCCCTTTAACATCGCCGGCCGCCGAGGCCGCAAGCTGGCTTCCGAGATCCTGCACCTCGACCCAGCCCTTGTTGAAGGCTGGGATGACGGTGACGCCCGGGGCCTTTTCGCTTGGCTGCGGCGCCGCGATACGTGCGGCGGTTTTAAGCAGGGGCGCCGCTTCGGCTTTTACGGTCTTCAACGCCGTAAGCGCTTTTTCAGGCGATGCTTTGAGCGTGTTGAGGCGCAAATCGACATCAGCGCGTTCCGAAAACGCCGCCATGACCGCATCCACATCATCGCCAAATACACGCCGGAGGTTGGGCGCCAGCCAGTCGGGATAATCGCCCGCCTCTTCCAGCACGGCGCCCGAAAGCGTCGCCTGTTCATTTTCGGTGAGTGCGCCGGGACCGTGCTCTTCGGTGACAGCCGCCGCGATATCCTCGACGCGACGATTCCACAAAAACCCCAGCGCGCCAAGTATAGCCGCCCGGGCGCCTTCACTATCCATCGTCCTCGCCAGCGACCGCCGGCGGCGCAGCGCATCAAGACAAAGACCCGATATAAACGCACGGTCCTTGGCGCCCGCATAGCGGTTCGAGCGGCCCCAGTCTGCGATCGCCGTCCTCAACGGCACACGCCGCGCCTCAAAATCCTCAAGGATCTCTATCGCTGCGGAAATCCGTCCACCGAGCTGCATTCAGTTAGCCTTTTCAAATAAAAACGCCGCGATCATCCCTTTACGGATAAATCGCGGCGCTCAAAAGTGTTTAGCCGTTTATTACTCGACGCAGGGATCGAGGGCGGCGTGCAACTCGTCGGAGGAATTTTCATAATCCTCCATCGTGACAAGCGCCATCTGTTCGGCCTGAAGGTCCGCGTCGCCAGCGACCGCTTCGGCGATGCAGGCGCAGGGCTCGGCCGAAACGCCATTATTAGCGGCGAATTCTTCACAGGCCGACTGTGAGTCGCCGGCAAGCGCAGCGCTGGCGACGAGCGCCATGGCGCCCGCAAGAAGGTAAGCTTTTTTCATGGGTAAACTCCCTAAATCCTTGTGCGTTTTCATATCTGTCGGGCCCCCTTGCACCGGACGCTGCGCGACTTTCCGGTATGCCCGGGCCGGAGCCTAGCGCAATTCCGCCCCTCGCGAACAGACCGGCGGGGAAGACAAAGCCGTTTTCGATGGGAAACCCTAATTCGGCGTCGGGTAGTTCGGCGCTTCGCGGGTAATGGCGACGTCATGGACGTGGCTTTCTTTCAGCCCCGCATTGGTGATTTTGACGAACCGCGCGCGCTTTTGCATTTCGGCGATCGACGGCGCGCCCACATAGCCCATGGAGGCGCGGACCCCGCCCACAAGCTGATGCAGGATCGGACCGATCGGACCTTTATAGGGAACGCGCCCCTCGATCCCTTCAGGGACGAGCTTCATCTGTTCTTTCACATCGGCCTGGAAGTAGCGGTCGGCGGAGCCCCGCGACATGGCCGTAATAGAGCCCATGCCGCGATAGGATTTGTAGGAGCGGCCCTGATAGAGAAAGACCTCGCCCGGGGCTTCGTCAGTGCCGGCAAGCAGCGAGCCGATCATGACGCAATCGGCGCCGGCGGCGAGCGCCTTCGCCATGTCGCCGGAATATTTGACGCCGCCATCGGCGATGACAGGAACGCCCGCTTCGCGGCCCGCGCGCGAGGCGTCCATGACCGCCGTCAATTGCGGCACGCCGACACCCGCGACAATACGGGTCGTGCAAATGGAGCCCGGCCCGATGCCGACTTTCACCGCATCAGCCCCGGCGTCGATCAGCGCTTTCGCCGCGTCATAAGTGGCGACATTGCCGGCGATCACTTGCGTTTTGTTGAACGCGCGTTTTACGCGGCGAACCTGATCGACAACTTTCGAGGAATGACCATGCGCGGTGTCGATGACAATGACGTCGCATCCGGCGTCGATCAGCGCTTCGATGCGTTCATAGCCCGCATCGCCCACAGAGGACGCTGCCGCGACGAGCAAACGCCCTTCGGCATCCTTCGCCGCCATAGGATAGGCCCGCGCCTTTTCCATGTCCTTGACGGTGATAAGTCCGACGCAGCGATAATCATCGTCGACAACGACCACTCGCTCGATGCGGCGCTTGTGACAAAGCTCGCGCACTTCATCCTGCGATGTGCCGGGTTTCACTGTCACAAGATCCACCGCCGTCATGAGATCGCGCACCGGCTGATCGAGATTGCGCGCAAAGCGCATGTCGCGGTTGGTCAACACGCCGACGAGCTTGCCGACGCCATTGGCGTCGCGATTTTCCACGACCGGGAAACCGGATATGCTTTTCTCCAGCATCAATTCCTGCGCGGTGTGAAGGGTGTCATCCGGCGTCAGGGTGAGCGGGTTCACCACCATGCCGCTTTCAAAGCGTTTGACCCGGCGCACATGTTCGGCCTGAATCTCAACAGACAAATTGCGGTGAAGCACGCCAATGCCGCCATTCTGAGCCATGGCGATGGCCATTTCCGCCTCCGTCACTGTATCCATGGCGGAAGACAGCACCGGAATGTTGAGCGTGATCTCACGCGTCAGCTGCGCTTTCACATCCACCTCCGAAGGCATCACCTCGGACGCTCCGGGCTCCAAAAGCACATCGTCGAATGTCAGCGCTTCACGGATTTGCATGATCGTTACCTCACACCTCTATCGGATCGGACAGGACGCCGTCGGCGTCGAATGATTGCAGCAGAATTTCGCCAGGGCTGTCGACATCATTGGCGACAGTGATCTCAAGAACGCGCCTTGTGAGCGCCTTGGCTGACGGCATGAACTCTTTCAGCGCGATCCCGGCGCCGAGCGCGATATCCATGCCGGAGCCGCGCGCCCAGAAGCCGCCTTTGGCGACCGGGGTTAAACAAAACGAATTGTCGAAGTCCCAGATGGCGCCGCTCTTATGGATGAGAAGGCCATTGCCGCAATAGCGCTTCAACCCCTCCTCCATCTCGCCAATGTCAAAGGCGCCGTAAGCCTCCTTCATGAAGGTCAGAACTTCAAACGGCCGCGTTGCGTGTTTCGGAAAATCTTTCTGGTTGGCTTCCAGCGCTTCGAGTTTCGGGCCTGCGCCGGTGATGCCGATGGCCCAGTCATGGATCGCCCACCATTTTGTATCGATGGACGGCCCTACATAGCTGCCGATTGTCGCCCGGCCATTGGAACCTAGCCATGTCACGTTTTCAGCCTGATCATAGATTGCGGTGATGACTGTCATGACCGCCCCCTGAAGCCGGTTGCGACCACATATTTTTCCGCCGAATCCGAACGCGAGGCTTTCGGCTTGGCGTGTTTGACGCTTTCGAAATTCTGTTTGAGGCGGGTCAGCAAATCGCCCTCGGCGCCGCCGGCGAAAACCTTGCAGACAAAAGCGCCGCCGGGCGCCAACACGTCTTCGGCGTAATCAAGCGCGGCTTCGGCGAGCGCGACAATGCGCAAGTGATCCGTGGAGCGGTGTCCCGTCGTCGGCGCCGCCATGTCGGAGAGCACCACATCGGCTTCGCCGCTGAGCATCTCTTTCAGACGGTCGGGAGCTTCTTCGTCGAGAAAATCCATTTCGAGAATTTCCGCGCCCGGCACCGCTGGCACATGGAGATAATCGATGCCGACGACCTTGCCTTTTTTGCCAATGGCATTCACCGCGACCTGCAGCCAGCCGCCGGGCGCGCAACCGAGATCGACGATCCGGGCGCCAGGCTTTAGCAGGGAAAACTTCTCGTCGAGTTCGAGAAGCTTGTAAGCGGCGCGCGAACGCCATCCCTCGGCCTTGGCTTTGCGCACATAGGGATCGTTCAATTGCCGCTTGAGCCAGAGCGTCGATGCGTAATCGCGCCGCTTGGCCGTCTTCACATGGACATTGAAGTCGCGCGGCTTGGCCTCACCGGCCATGGGCGCGTCTTTCTTGCGCGAGCGTTTTTCAGGCTCTGCGCCAAGCGCCGTCGTCGCGATATTGGTCTTTTTCGCGCGCTTTCGCCGGGTTTGCGGCGGTTTGGATGAGGAATTGCGTCGCTCCATGGGCCTTCATAGCGGAGTCTCAGGGTGTTTCAACCGGTTTTTGACGCAGCGCGGCAGGATCCGCAGACGGCCCGAAAACGGCTCATTTCGCCGCTCAAACCCATCATCTGGCCGTTTTTCGGAGAAAATTCGCGGCCCCGGACATCCAAACGGGAGGCCCGGCGCATCCAACAGGGTACAAGCCGGCGAAAAGCCGGGCGAACACGTTAAAAGTAAAGAAAAGGAAATTTGAGTTATGGCCGAAGATGTTCTCATCCCCCTCGTGGTTTTCGGGTCTCTCGCCGTGATTGTCGTGTCTGCTTTCTATTTCAGCTACAAAAAGCGGACTATCGTTTACGATGCGATCAAGGTCGCCATCGAAAAGACCGGCACGGTCGATGCGGCGCTCGTAGAGGCGATTATTCGCGACAATGTGGGGCCCTATGCGGATCTGCGCAAAGGCATCATTTTGATCGCCATCGCCGCCGCCTTTATCACGCTGGGCCTCGCCATCCCCGAGGAAGAAGCCGTCAGACCCATGCTGGGTGTTGCATCCTTTCCCGGCCTTGTCGGCGCGGCATATGTGGCGTTCCACTTCTTTGCGCCCAGAGAGCCGACGGTTTAGACTCGTCGGTCAAAGCGCGCCCGCGGCGGGAGGCCGCTCCATGGAGCCTGCTGACATCGAACTCGTCACGCTTGCGAAGGCCGCTCAGAACGAGCGCGCCTTCGCCGTGCTTGTGCGGCGCCATCAGGCGCGGCTGCGCGCGTTTTTGATCCGACTCTGCGGAGACGGCGCGCTCGCCGACGACATTGCACAGGAAGCCTTCATGAAGGCTCATGCCGGCCTTGCCGGCTTCAAGGGCGGCGGCTCTTTCCGGTCCTGGCTTTACGCCATCGCCTATCGCGAGTTCCTTCAGGATGCGCGCAAGGCGAAAGCGGCGGCAAGACTGGAAGACGCTCTGAAAGACAATGCGGCAAGTCCGCGGACCGATACACTCGAAGCCGGCATGTCGCTTGATCTTCGAAAGGCGCTTTCCTGCCTTGACGAGATGGAGCGCGCAGCAATCCTTTTATGCGACGCCGCCGGCTTTTCTCATACGGAAGCGGCGTCCGCGCTTGGGGCGCCGCTAGGCTCCGTCAAAACCTATGTGGCGCGCGCCAGAGACAAAATGCGCGCCGCCCTTTCCGACACCTCGACTGAAGGCGAGCAGAAGCCCACAGCCGTCGCCTCTCCTTCTCAACCAGTAAAGGGAAAGCATTATGTCTTCTGATCCTGTCGAAGATATCTTGAAATCGGATTTCGACGCATTGGCGGACCGGCTCACACGGGATCGCTTTGCAGAGCGTATCCTGTTCAAACTCGGCGCCCGCCAGCGCGCCCGGCTCGGCGTCGTGGCGTTTGCCGGCGGGATCGGCGCGGCCTTCGCGGCGTCTCAATTCACCGGCTTCGTCTCGGCGCTGGCGCCTGCGCTTGGAAACGCGGCGCCGGAAATGGCGTCGGCGGGGCTTTCTCCACATCTCCTCGCAGCTCTTATGCTCGCAGGCGCACTGACGGCGACGGCCCTGGTGCTGCGTCAGGATTTTTAAGGCGGCCTTCAAAAACGCCGACCTGTCCGAATGTTATAGCGTGCGCGCCAGGCGCTTCGCCCTGAATAATTTGCGGCAGGCGAATTTGAGACCTACACTTCGCGCATAGGTCGTGGGACCGCGAATTCAGGGTGGAGGTTATCATGTCATTGATGGATCAGTTGACGGATGTCGTTGTCGGCCAGATGGCGGGCCAGGCGGCGCAGAAGACCGGCCTTTCGGAAGGCCTTGCAGAAAAAATGATGCCGATGGCCATGGCGGCGCTGATGGCGGGATTAAAAAAGAACGCCTCCCAGCCCGAGGGCGCACAGGCGCTCGCCAATGCGCTCGACCGGCATGACGGCAGCCTGTTGAACAATGTTTCCGCGCTCGCCAATGACGATGTCCTTTCAGACGGCCAGAAAATCCTCGGTCACATTCTTGGCGGCAAACAGGACCAGACCGCACAGGCGCTCGCCAAAACCGCCGGCGTCGATCAGGGCCAGATCGCTCAGCTTCTCGCCATGGCGGCGCCCGCCGTGCTCGCTTCTCTCGGCCGCGCCAAGCGCGAACAGGGCCTCGACGCCTCAGCCCTCGCAGGGCTCGTCACCGAAGAAAGCGTGCGCGCGCAGAAATCGGCGCCGCCGGCCCTTGGCGGCCTCATGGGCTTTCTCGATCAGGACGGCGACGGCGACTTCAAGGACGACATTCTTGAGCAGGCCGGCAAGCAATTGCTCGGCGGCCTTTTCGGGCGGAAATAACCATCAAGGGAGGCACTTCGAATGCTATTCAAATTCGCAAAAGAAGCCGGCGAGAAATTTCGTGAAGGCGTCGCCAATATGGCCGAAGGCATCAAGGAGCGTATCCAGGGTCACAAGACTGAAGTCAAAGACCTGAAAGTCGAAGAGGCGGGCGACGGCCGCGTCGTCCTGAAGGGTAAAGCGAAAAACCGCGCCGAGGCGGAGAAAGCGATTGTCGCCGCCGGCAATACGCCGGGCGTTGGCGAAGTCGAAGCGCATATTGATATCGAGGATGAGCCGGATCAGACGATCTTCTACACGGTCAAATCAGGCGACACGCTCTCGAAAATCGCCAAGGAGCATTATGGCGACGCCATGAAATATCCGGTGATCTTCGAGGCCAACACACCGATGCTCTCCGATCCGGACAAGATCTATCCGGGCCAGACATTACGGATCCCGTCGATCAACTAACAAAAAACGGCGCCCCAAGAGGCGCCGTTTTCTTTTCAAACCGGAGACCGGTTTAGATTTTTTGCAGGTTGCCCGCAGAGGACTTGCCGCGATCGGTTACGATTTCGAACTCGATCTTCTGGCCTTCGACCAGGGCCGACATGCCAGCGCGCTCAACAGCGGTTGCGTGGACGAATACGTCCTTGCCGCCGTCATCAGGCTGGATGAAGCCGTAACCTTTTTGGCCGTTAAACCATTTTACAGTACCAGTCGCCATTTTTAGTCTCCTTTGACATAAGGCGCGCCTGCGAAGTCTGTTGTCCTCGCAGGCTGTTGGCCGCCGCCTCTAAAGAGACAGCGTCCGGTGTATGCAAGCTCATGTCTTGGAAACGTCGAAGTTCAGCAGACGGTGTTAGCATCGGCCGCGGTTCGGCTGCGGCCCAAAACAGAAATTGCGAACCCAGATATAGGCGTCCCTCACCCGCTTCGCAAGTGACGAAAATAACAGGATTTTTTCGGGGATTTTTAAATCGATTTGTAGAGATAAAGCGACGGGATCGCGGCGGCGAAACCCGCCTTTTCATAGGCGCGCCGTGCGGGCGCATGCGCCTCGTCGCCGCCCGTTCCGACTGTGGCGACTTTCATTCCCGCCTCTTTCATGCGGCGAAGAGCAAAAGCGTAGAGCTTTTCGCCAAGCCCCTCGCCCTGACAATCCGGGTCGACAGCGTTCAGATCGATCTCCCCAATCAGGGTTTCCCGGTTCAGCGACAGAGTGCAAAAGCCCGCAACCTGTCCGCGCCGCTCAATGACATACACCTCACGATCGGAATCCGGCCCGCAGTAACGATCAAGCAGAGCCGCCTGCTCTTTTTCCGCGCCCGCAAACGCCACTGACGCGATCCTTTCGCCCACCAATTCCCGAAAGGACGCAAAGACCGGCGCAAAAGCCGCTATTCTTATTTCATGGAGTCTTGGCAGATCCGCCGGCCGGAAAGGCCGGATGCGGCAATCGTCACTCATGCGACAGTTCAAACGTCGCCCGCCCGGTCATCAGTCGTCCCGGTAGACTTTTTCCTCGCGCTCATGGCGCTCCTGCGCCTCGAGGGAAAGGGTCGCGATGGGACGCGCATCGAGACGGCGCACGCCGATGGGCTCGCCAGTCTCTTCACAATAGCCATATTCACCGGTTTCGATCCGGCGCAAGGCGGCGTCGATCTTGGAGATCAGCTTGCGCTGGCGGTCGCGGGTTCTGAGCTCAAGCGCCTTTTCGGTCTCACTCGACGCGCGGTCAGCGATGTCCGGCAGGTGGTTGTCATCTTCCTGAAGATTGGTCAGCGTGCCTTTGCTTTCCTTCAGGATGTCCTGTTTCCAGGAAAGGAGCTTTTTCTTGAAATACTCCTTTTGACGGTCATTCATGAAGGGTTCGTCTTCGGACGGACGATACTCATCAATCTCGGACGCAGACATGGCCTTCTCCCAACTAACAAGCCCCCTGCCCGAAGCCGATTCCGGCGCCGAGTCGCGGCTCTCTATAACGGCGCCGTCCCATGGGCTCAAGCAGGGTTTTCGCACCCAGCGCGTCATCGAAAAAAATTCATATTTTTGAAGTCTTGATTTTCAGTTGCTCTGAGGGAAATCGGCCGCCCGGAAGCCGATTTCGCTGCGGCGCAGCATATTGGGCCGCCGCCGCCGGGAGCCGTCCCATAAGGGTGTGAGAGCCCCTGAGCCCCGCCTCGCACAAGATACGAACAATTTCACTCAAATGCTCAAACCTTTGTTCTTCCGGGTTTCGTATAGCCGAAGAGCGCGCCCCTGAGGGCGAGCGAGCCCGCAGCCAAAAACCCTGCGGAACCGAGGAAAACACTGTGCGAGCCATGCAAGCCATCATGCAGCCCCCTGCACCCTGCCTGCCTCCTGAGGTCAACGCTCAGGATACGGAGCATACCGCCGCCAGCACTAAAGGAACGCCGGCATGACCGCCCTCGAAACGATCCATTCGCCAGAGGCCGCTGACCGGGTTGCGGCGCTAATCGACATCACGGAGTCCCTCAACCTCATTTTCGAAGAGGAAAATGAGGCGATAGAAGAAGATCGCCCGGAAGATGCGGCCCCTCTTCAGGAGGAAAAAGCCCGCCTCGCCTCGGCCTACGCCCAGTCGATCCGGATGATCGCCGCCGATCGCATCGGTGTCGCCGCCGTGGATGAGGCCGCGCTGGTGCGTTTGCGCGCCGTAACGGCGGTGTTCGAAGCGCGGGCTGCGCGCCAGCGGGCGCTGCTTGATGGCGTCGAAGAGACCGCCGAAACTGGCGAAGATTGCGGCCAGATCGCGTAGACAAGGCGCCGATGAGCGGGCTCCCACCGGGTTGTGATGGACCGCAGTCGATCGCCTGTTGTCAGGAAAAGCCGGACTTTCACCGCTAAGTTGTTCTTATTGCGTCGGAAATCTCCGTTCGCCCCAGACCGCATCGAGCCGCTTATTTTCCGCCGGAACATTCTACATTTCGCCCCTTTTTAAGGTTAAGGTGGCGCCGTTAGAGGGGTGGGAGTGTAGTCGTGAGAACTTCTGAAAATGGCGTCGAGCTAATCAAGCGATTTGAGGGGCTGGAGCTCGAAGCCTATCAGGACATCGCGGGCATCTGGACGATTGGCTATGGCCACACAGGCGCAGATGTACAGCCGGGCATGAAAATCAGCGAACGGGACGCCGAAGAACTGCTGCGACGCGATCTGAAGCCGCGCGAGCAAGCCGTTGAAGGCGCGGTCAAAGTCCCCCTGAACCAGAACGAATTCGATGCGCTGGTCAGCTTTGTTTACAATGTCGGTGCGGCGGCTTTTCGCGGCTCCACCGCCTTAAAGCGGCTCAATAAGGGCGACCGGGTCGGCGCCGCCGACGCGCTGACCTGGTGGAACAAGGCGACTGTTGGCGGCGTCTTGCGTGAAGTTCTTGGTCTTACACGCCGGAGGGCCGCCGAAAAGGCGCTGTTTTTGACCCCGACAGCGGCGCCGCAGGTGCGCGATCCCGAACAGCTGGATGAAAATTCCCGCGCGACGCCGGTTGAAGACTCACCGCGCCGCGGAAACGTCGCCGAGAGCCGGACCGTGCAAGGCGCCACTATCGCTGGCGGCGCCGGCGTCGCCGCCTCGACCATGGGCAGGGACAACGCCGAAGAGCTCGACCAGATCGAGACCAATATCGAAAACGGGACCGGCATGACCGAAAACCCGGAAGCCGGCGAAGGCTCAACCCCGCCCGCCAGCGAAACGCAAGGTAACGGCTCCGAGGGTGGCGAAGCAGGCGGCGAGGAAGCGCAAGGCGAAGAAGACGGCGGCGATAGCGCCCCGTCCACGGGCCAGTCCGGCGCTGATGTAGAAACCGGCGAAATGATCGAAGTGCCGGGCGACCGTCCATCAAAACATGAAGTCCATGCCGTCGAAGCGCAGGTGCAGTTTGCGCTCGTCATCCTCATCATCCTGTCGGTGCTGTTCGTGATCTACGCCCGTTTCGATGACTGGCGGAACTACCGGCGGTAACAGTTACTTCAAGAGCGTCCTCACCCGCTTGCGCAAAACGGGCAGCAGCTCCTCTTCAAACCACGGATTCTTTTTCAGCCAGACATTGTTTCGCCAGGACGGGTGCGGCGTCGCAAAATAGCGCGGCGTATAATCACGCCAGTTCTCCACCGTTTCCGTCAGGGTCTTTCTCGCGTCATCGCCCAAATGCCATTTCTGGGCGTAACCGCCCACGAGGATCATGGTTTCGAGTTTAGGCATCGCCGCCATAAGCCGCGCGCGCCAGGCGCCCGCGCATTCTTTTCGCGGCGGCTTGTCGCCGCCCTTGGCGTCATACCCGGGAAAACAAAAGCCCATGGGAATAATGGCGATCTTCTTTTCGTCATAAAACTCTTCATCGCTAACCCCCATCCATTCACGCAGGCGCACACCCGACGGGTCGGTGAAGGGTTTGCCGCTTTGATGAACCAGATTGCCAGGCGCCTGACCGAAAACGGCGAGCCTCGCTGTCGATGAGGCTCGCAACACCGGCCGCGGCTCATGAGGCAGCGCAGCGCCTTTCGGCGCCTCCACGCAAAGGCGGCAGGCGCGAATTTCTTTCAGGAGCGAGGCGAGGCTTTGTTTTTTGGCGGCCATAACGCTGCTATATTGAAATTGGCGAAAATGTCATCGCGCACGCATCACGATTACTTTCAATTTCAGGTGAAGGCACATGAAGATTATCAAAATGGATGTCACCGGCGGATGCCAATGCGGCGCGGTGCGCTATCGCACGGACAGAATGCTGGATAATTCCCATCTCTGTCACTGCCGCATGTGCCAGAAAGCCATGGGCAACATCTTCGCCGCACTCGTGGCGACGCCCAATGAAGCGCTGCAATGGACCCGCGGCGAACCGGCGGTGTTTCAGAGCTCCGATTACGCTGAACGCGGCTTCTGCGCTGATTGCGGCACGCCGCTCTTTTTCAACTCTCTTGACAATGACCGCATCAATCTCACGATCGGATCGCTCGACCATCCTGATCAGTTCCCGCCGCATAACCAGATGGGAACATCCTCGCGCATTGCGTGGTTTGTGGATATCGCAACCCTCAAAGTGACTGATTTTCCCGAAGAACCGGCGATGAATTCTGCGAACCGCCAGCATCCCGATCATGAGACGGAAAGCTGGCCGCCAAAACAGCCTTAATCACCTTTGGACAAATGAGCGAGCTTGCTCGCGTTCGCTTCCCAGTTCTGTCCGTCAAACGGGCGGATCTCGATTTTTGCAAACTGGCTGCGGTCCATGCAACGCAGATTCAACGCATAACCGTCCGGGTTCGAACGTGGGATATAAAAAGACTTCACACCGCAGGTTTTACAGAACCAATGCCGCGCCGTGCCTGTGTTGAAGCGGTATTCCGTGAGGTGATCGTCGCCGGTTAGCAGCTTGAATTTCGAACGCGGGACAATGACGTGGAGAAACCCGACCATCTCGCACATGGAGCAGTTACACTCGTCAGCGACGATCTCATCAGGAAGCGCCGCCTCCCATGTCACGGCGCCGCAATGACACCTTCCTGTTTTCTGGGCCGCCATCACCCGACCCAGATGAGGCCGATGACAGCGCCCGTCATCAGCGTCGCCAGCGTGCCGGCGATGAGCGCGCGCGGCGCAAGATCGATAACATCCATGCGCCGGTCCGGGGCCAGCGCCGTCAAGCCGCCAATGACAATGCCAAGGCTAGAGAAATTTGCGAAGCCGCAAAGCGAATAAATGACGATGAGCACGCTGCGCTCTGAAAAGGTGCCCGGCGGCGCTTCTGCAAGGCGAAGATAAGCGACGAATTCGTTGAGCGCCGTTTTCAACCCCATGAATTCGCCGGCCGCCTTGGCTTCCGACCAGGGAACGCCAGCCAGCCACATAAAGGGAGCGAAAATATAGCCCAATATGCGCTCCAACGTGATTGGGGCGCCGGCGACATCCGGCCCTGCGGACAAGATAATGTTGATCAGCGCCACCGCCGCAATAAAGGCGATCAATGACGCGAGAATATTGAGATAGAGGCCGAGCCCATCGGTGACCCCGCGCATGAAGGCATCCATGGTGCCGCCATAACCGAAATCGTCCGCAGCCTCGACCGGCGTCGGCGTTGCGCCTTTTTCCTCCGGCATCATCACCTGGGCCATCAGGATCGCGGCCGGAACAGAAATAATCGACGCGACAATGATATGACCCAAAATAGAAGGATCAATGTCTGCAAGAATGATTGCAAAAACCGCCATCACCGATCCGGCGACTGTGGCGAAACCGCCGGTGATGACAATCAGCATTTCAGCGCGCGATATCTTCGACAGGTAAGGACGAATGAGCAGCGGCGCTTCTGTCTGTCCAAGAAAAGTGTTCGCCGCCGAGGAGAGCGCCACTGCGCCGCCGACGCGAAACACTTTCTCAAGCAGAAAGGCGAAGCCGCGCACAAAAATTTTCAAAATGCCCCAGTGCCACATGACCGCCGACAAGCCGGAAAAAAAGATCACGAGCGGCAAGGCGCCAAAAGCGAAACTGAACATCGCGCCTTCATTCACAACCTCGAACGGCGCATCGCCGCCGCCAAGAAATCCAAAAACGAACGTTGTGCCCTCCCGGGTCGCGGCCTGTAAGACTTCGACCACGGTTTGCAGCGAGGCGAGGCCGGCCCGGGCCCAGGGTTGATAAAGAAGAAAGGCGGCGATCAGGATCTGCGCTGCAACCGTCCAGACCGCCGCAAAAAATGGAAAACGCATTTTCTGGCTCGAAAACAGCCATGCGATAGAGATGAAGACCACAAGACCTATCGCGCTCTGGCCGCGCAGGCCGATCTCGCTCAACTGCTCTGGCAAATCCATGAACCCCTCGGAAGTCGCGCCGCCCCAGGCCTTATGCTGACCCGCCCTTTTATGCCGCCGGGAACTATGCGCAACCGCTGCGCCTTTGTCACTGATTCTGTTAAGATTCTTTGCTGCTTGCACGTCCCGCCGGGGGCTCTATTGTGCAGCGCAAGAGACAGACTTGAAGGAAGAACCCATGCTGCCTGCGCCGCGCGCCGATCTGAAATCCAACACGCTCGCCTATGAAGTAACCCCTCTCGTCAAACCGACGGGCTTTCGGGAATATGACGCCCGCTGGGTCTTCGAAAAAGAGATCAATCTCCTGGGCATACAGGCTTTGGGACAGGGCCTTGGCACGCTGATCCGCGAAATGGGCAAAGAGCCGCGCATCGTCGTCGGCCATGATTTCCGCGGTTATTCGGCTTCCATCAAACAGGCGCTCACCGTTGGCCTCATGACGGCCGGGATCGAAGTCAACGATATCGGTCTCGCGCTTTCGCCGGTCGCCTATTTCGCGCAATTCGATCTCGACATTCCCTGCGTCGCCATGGTGACGGCGAGCCATAACGAAAATGGCTGGACCGGTGTGAAGATGGGCGCGGCGCGCCCCCTCACCTTCGGGCCTGATGAGATGGGCCGGCTGAAAGAGATCGTGTTGAACGGCGAATATAAATCCTTCCCCGGCGGCGCCTATAAATATGTCGAAGGCCTGCGCGAGCGTTACATCGCCGATCTTGTCGACGGCGTTTCCTTCAAGCGGAAGATGAAAGTCATCGCCGCCTGCGGCAACGGCACGGCTGGCGCCTATGCGCCAGAGGCGCTGGAGCGCATGGGGCTGGAAGTCATCCCCATGGACGCCGAGCTTGATCATACTTTCCCGCGCTATAATCCGAACCCGGAAGATATGGAAATGCTGCACGCCATGCAGGCCGCTATCCGGGAACACGGCGCCGACGTGGCGCTCGGCTTTGACGGCGACGGCGACCGCTGCGGCGTAGTCGACGACGAAGGCGAGGAGATTTTCGCCGACAAGATTGGCGTTCTCATCGCCCGCGATCTCTCAGCGCAGCACCCCGGCGCGCAGTTCGTGGTGGATGTAAAGTCTACCGGCCTTTTCGTGACGGATCCGGTGCTGATTAAGAACGGCGCGAAGACCGAATATTGGAAAACCGGCCACTCCTACATCAAACGCAAGAGCCACGAGATGGGGGCGCTGGCCGGCTTTGAAAAGTCAGGCCACTTCTTCTTTAACAAGCCAATCGGACGCGGCTATGATGATGGTCTTGTCGCCGCCATCGCACTTCTTCAGATGCTCGACCACAATCCCGACAAGAAGCTTTCGGATTTAAGAAAATCACTCCCGAAAACCTGGTCCTCACCAACCATGTCGCCGCACTGCGCCGATGAAACCAAATATGGCGTTGTCGAACAGGTGGTGAAAGCGTTCGAGGAACGTGCGAAATCCGGCGGCACGATTATCGGCCAGAAAATCCGCGATGTCGTCACCGTGAATGGCGTACGTATTACAGCGGAAGACGGCACTTGGGGGCTCATTCGCGCCTCGTCGAACAAACCCGAACTTGTCGTGGTGATCGAAAGCCCGACATCGGAAGAGAACATGAAAAAGATGTTCGAGGAAATGGACGCCGAACTGCGCAAGCATTCCGAAGTCGGCGAGTATAATCAGAAGATCTAGATCCATCAGTCTGAAGAGGAGCGCCATGGAAATCCATGGCGCTCCTTTTTATTACTACCAGGCAACGACGCCGGCGGCCGTCGTCGATACGCCGGAGATCGGCCGTTCACGCGTAAGCGAGCCGTCATGTTCGATCTTGAACGGAACGATCTCACCGTTTCTCGGCGTCAGCACGAACATGGTGTTGGCGCGGACTGAAGCATCAAGTGGATTGCCGCCCGTAACGCCGGTGACCGGGTCATTGCTGAGACGCGTCACCGCTCCCGTGCGGCCAACCGAGTAGCCTGTAACGGTGCCGGAACCGGTGTTCGTCACATAGGCGTAGCGGCCATTGCGGGACGTCACGACCCAGCACCCCGCTGTCTGATCTGCGGAAGCCGAGCCGGTAACTGTCTCCAGCGAGAGGTCATCAATGTTCAGGCCATAAGATGACAACGCCGCCTGGTTTTGCGCTCCGCCAAAAGCTTCGCTTACAAGCAGGTTATCGCGGCGGTCAAAAGTAAAACCAAACGGCGTCTGACCGCTTGAAGCGTTATCTACTGGCTCGCCAAGAAGGCCGTCCTCATCAACCGGAAAGACCCGGATATTATTGGTCGCCCGCTCGGTGACGACCAGCGCATCCCCGGCTCCGTTAAAACCGACCTGGGCTGGCGCGGAAGCCGCGACAGACAGGGAACGCGTAGAATTCGGAATCGGCGTCAGCGAACCGTCACGTTCAAGACGGAAAGCTGAAACGTTGGTTTCACCGCCGGCATTCATGACGTAAACGAGGTCATCATGAACCGCGACGCTGGTCGGCATGACGCCGCCGGACGGATACACGCCAATGAGCCTGACGCCGTTTCTGCGAACCCGGAATGTGCTAACGTCATTGCTGCCGGCATTTACAGCAAGAAGCACGCGTCCATTGCGCGCAAGAGTGAGCGCATCCTGACTTCCAAGGCCACCGCCAGATCCCAAACCGCCCGTTGAAACAGGCCTCTTTTCAATGAAAGCGCCGGTTGCGCCTTTCGATTCAAAAGTAAGGATTCGATTGCCGCCAGCGTCATTGCTGGACGTATAGACAGTAACCGCGTTCGCCGTTGATGCGGCGCCCAAAGCCAATGCAGCTGTGAGTGCAGCGACACCTATTCTTAAATTGAAAAACTTCATACTTCTCCTCCGTGTTGTTTTCCCAATAAAGGAACATTGACGGCGAGGAGCTTTGGCACGCGTTCACACTGTCCAGAACTCACATTCGCGCCAAAGGTCTGTGAGCTCAGTAAACTGTGTGTGATGCGCTAAAGACGTGAAAAGATGTTTGAGATCACACGGTCGAGATTGGAATTCAGGAGAATTGTGGCCGTAAGTTTAAAGCCGCTCCGCAGCGACTAATAATGCGGCGGCGGCGGTTCGCGATGACCGCCATGATCTACCGCATCTTCAACGGCCTTTAATTCGTCGCTCAGGCGTGACACGTCGCGCTTGAACGATTCCAGCAGCTTCCATTGATCGGTCAACGCCTTGGAAAGGTCCTCAATGGCTTGCTCCTGAAAGGCGGAGCGTTCTTCCAGCTTCTCAATTCGCGACAGTAAAGCATCGTCAGTCATGGCGAAAATTCCTTCGCATTATCATGGCTGTGCGCAGGAAGAAGTTTACGCCGCCCAGCCGATCCACGTCCCCGATAGCGCAAGCATGGCGGCCACAGCAACCGCCCCGAGAATGCCGACGGCAGCCAGGCGCGGCCCGTGAAGGCGGGTCCAGAGCAATATCCCCGACATCACCATGAACATCATGGCGCCCGCCATGGTGTCCATGATCAAGATAAACAGCTTGTTGACGCCGACAACCTTGTGCAAATCGATCAATCCCTTGAGCAAACTCGCATTGGAACGCTTCACGCTAACCCGATTGGCGCCAAGCTCGTACTCTCCAGTGATAATTGCGTTCGGCCCCCGAAACGTCACCGTATAGCTCGGCGCCTGTTCAGCTGCGCGGCCGCCAAAGGAGACAGGCCCGCCCGCACGCCGGCGCCCGCGAGACGGTTCGGCGTCAATATCGAACGCGTCCTGCATCCATAACGCCAGCGTTTCCTCACTGGTGATCAGCCCCGGGTCAACAGGCGCTGAAAGGGACGCAACCTCTTTCGTGACGCCGCCTTCTATATGCATCAGCGCCGTCCGGTGATTGAGATAGAAACCTGTCAGGCCAAGAAAGAAAAAGAAAAGCGCGCCATAAAAACCGGTCCAGGCATGGCTGCGCCGAAGCCAGGTGAGAATGGTGTTGGTTTGCAGGTCCTTGGGAATGAACAGATAACCGCCAGCGCGCCGCTTTGGCTTCTGTTGCTTTTCAGTTTTGGCCTCACTCATGGCGCCGCCCCTTCTCGAATCATCCGTGTCACCCCTGTTTAACGGCGCGAGACCGCAAATCCAGCGACGAAAAGCCAAGACAAAATGTCTCACATGAGAAAACGGGGCGGCCAGACAGCCAGCCGCCCCACTATCTCATTAGCGTGACAGATGCACCCGGACAAAGGCGCCCCGGCCATTGCCCGGCAATCTTTCTCCGATCGCAACGTCTGAATTTGCGACACGGTTATAGCCGGCCAAATGGTGGCGATAATCCTTGTCGAAAATATTGGTGACGCCAGCGGAAAGCGATACGCCCGTTGCGAGCTCGATGTCGCCGGTGATGTTGAACAACGCATATCCATCCGTCGCTTGTTCGCTGTTTGTGACAGACACTTTGTTTTGATCTGCGACCAGCACTGTTTCAGCGCTCACGGACCATTTCGCCCTTTCATAGGTCGCCGCAAGTGACGCATGCGGCGGCGAGATGCGATAGAGGTTGTCGTCAATATCGCGCCGTTTGCCGCGTACATAAGAAACAACCCCGTCAAGTCGAAGATGATCCGTCAACGCAACACCGCCATCAACATCAACGCCATAAAGTTCGGCGTCTACATTGGCGAAACGCAGCGGCGTTGAATCGCCGTTCATGGCGGCGATCATTTCCTGCGGCGTGTCGATCACGTCGACCGTCGCGTCGAAAGGAACACCCTGCACATAGTCGTCAATGCGGCGATAAAAGACCGTCGGCCGCAGATAGAAATTGTCGCCGCGCAGATCGGTTCCAGCTTCGGCGATCCATGCGGTTTCATTGGTAAGCTGCAAGTCGCCGATATAGACATTGCCGTCAGCGAGACCGCCGCTCGCCTGTGTGGGCAGCCAGGAGAACCGCTCCACATAACCGGGCGCCCGGGTTTTATGGGCCAGGGTCAGGCGCCATGAAACGCCGTTTGCTTCCTCCGACCACAACCGGATGACGCCGTCCACTGTCGTCTTGTCCCATTCGCGGTCAGCAGCATTGAATGCATCGGCGAGATTAACCGGGCCCATCGGCAGTGCGGGACCGACCGTCGCCTCCCCGGCGCTCGCGTCGTGGAAATCGGCGCGCACGCCCAGCTCCGCATTGAGCCAGCCAGCAGCGCCGGTCCATTCGGCGAAAACGCCTTTGCGCTGTATCTCGATGTCCGCCAAGGAGTTGATGAAGAAATTCGGGTTATTCGGATTGGTGATCGTCACATCCTTGTCTGCATCTTCAATATCGACGCCAAGGCGTAAATCGCCGCCCGTCGCTGGAACAATGATGGCGACCTTGCCTGATAGCGTGCGCGCCTCAGCAAACGTTTCACGGAACCGCGCCGGGTCCGGCGGCGCCGGGCGCAGATCAAAATTGTTCATGGCGTGATCAACATCGGCGATGGAGAACGCGCTTTCGAATTTGACGCCGCCTAAAGCGCCATTCCATGTCGCCCGGGCGAAATCCGTCTCAAAGAAGCGAATATCCATGGGGAAAGGCGGGTTGCCTGTAGGCCCTGTCTTTTGACGCCGCACATCAACGCCGACTTCGTGATCGCCAAATTTCGCACCAGCGGATGCGCCATAGACTGCGCGCCTGTGTGATGACGATGCAATGGTTCCGCCCGGAAACTCCACATCGCCGCCATCTTCATAAGAGCCGAGAATGTTGAAGCGCAAAGCCTCATTGGATGCGCCGGCGACGCCCCCCACCGCATAGCTTTCATCGACGCTGCGCGCGAGCGCGGTTACGTCATATCCGAGTTTTAAATCTGACCCCTCGGTGAAACCAACGCGCTTGAACTGGGCGTCTACCCCGCCCGCAAGACCGGGACCGTTGCGCACCGGGCTGACGCCGCGATCGACGACGATCACGCCAACCAGCGGCGCCGGCGCATAATGCAGCGGCGGGTCCATCATATTAGGGCCGCCCGAGGCAAAGGACTGGCCGTCAACGCGAATGTTCAGCCGTTCACCGAAAAGACCGCGATACTGCACCTGGCCGGACAGCGCGCCGTTATCGATCAGGGCCGCGCCCGGAAGGCGCGCGACAATACCCGCCGCATCAGGGCCGGCGTCCGGGGTAAAGTCCGGCGCCGTTGCATCGACGGTCATCGACTCGCGCGGAGAGCCGGTTACGACAATCACGTCCTGAAGCGCGGAAGCGGAAGATTGCGCCTGGGCTGCGCCGCACAGACTCATGACGCCCGCGAGACTCGCGGACAAAAACAGATAGGTTTTCATTGTATGCTCCATCGCGCGCCTGCCTCAAAGGACAGCGCGCATTGTCTGATCAAAAAGGAAATGTCGGATCAGGTATGGAGCGGCGGCCCGCGCGAAGGCGGCGGCGAGACAGCGCTTTGACTGTCATGAAATACAGATTGCGCGCGCCACAGCGGCGATTGCGCAAAAGCGACCGGCAGTCCGAGACCGTCAGGCGCCTGCTCCGGCGCATAAAGAAGGCTGAACGATGCGAATGGGCACTGACCGGCTTCATTGACGGCTGGCGCCGGCGCGCCGTCTTCCTCTGTCACTTCGCCGGTTTCGGGATTGAAATATGCGGGCTTTTCACCGCTTCCCGTACAGATGGTGATGGCGATGCGGCCCGTCGCGTCGTCATGGCCAATCATGTAGCCAATCGGCGTCACCGCCCGCAGGGCCGCGGCGAACAGGGCCGCAACGAGCATGAACCGCACCCATGAGAAAGCGGACGCCGAGGCGCGCGCTCCTGTCATGTTTTGACGGTTCAACATCATTGAGTAATTACACCCTGCCAGTCATATCCGCCGAACCCTATAGCGCGCCGGGTTTACAAGACACTTTCAAAAGGTAGGGCTATTCGCCGCGCATCAGGGGCTCAACCGGCAGGCGGGCGGCGACCCAGTCATGGAGGCTTTTACGGTCCGACACTTCGATACTCCCATAACCAAGCGAAATTAATCCTTCATCCTGTAGACGCGCGAGCGCCTTGCCAATCGACACGCGGGAGACCCCCAATGTGAAGGCGAGATCTGACTGGTTGCATTCAACTACGCCCTCATGTCTCGCGGAACGCTCCATGCCCGCGATGAGCTTCGCCGTTCGCACATCCAGGGGCAGGCGCCGCACATCTTCCAGAAAATCCAGCACCGAATAGAGCCGGCGCGTCACGGCAATGACGAGTGCGCGGGCAAGGTCCGGCTCTTCATCAAAAATACGGTCGAAACGTGGTTTGGTGATTTGCTCGATCACGGTCTCGCCCACCGCAATGGCGTCATAGGCGCGGGGCAGCCGCGCGAACAGGGTCGCCTCGCCAAAACAATGGCCTTCCCCAAGAATGGAAGTCGTAACGTAGGAGCCATCCGCCCCGGGATTGGCGAAACGCACCGCCCCGATCCGGATTATGGAGAGACCCGGCTTGGCGTCGCCCCGGGAATGAATGGTCTCGCCGTCATCATACTCAACGACGGACGCAGCGGCGCTGAGCCGGGCGGCGATCGCCTCCGGCAGAAGGGAGAGCAGCGGCGTGGAGCCAAAATCGAGCAGATCCGCCATAGATCCAGAATGCTAAATTATTAGCATTCTGCTCCTGCCGCCGGTGGTAATCAAGCGCCAACCAAAAAAAACAGACAGCAGGGAGAGACGCTCATGAAACCGGAAATGCTGGTCATCCTCGGCATTTTGGCGATGTTCGCCCTGCTTGAAATCATCTTCACCAATTTCTTTCGCAAACCGAACCAGAAGCGCGCCGACGTAATCGTGGAGATCGCGTCAACGCTGACGCTGATGCTTGTCACACAACCGCTCGCCCTTCTCGGCGGCGCAACGGTCGCCGCGTTGATCGCCCCGGGGGCGCAAGGCGCGCTGGCGAACATACCCGTCCTCGCCGGGATCGCGCTGTTCCTGATCTTCGACGACATGATGCAATATTGGTGGCATCGCGCCTCGCACAGTTTCCCGTGGCTCTACAATCTCCACCGCCCGCATCACAATGGCGAGTATCTTTCCATTCGCGTCGTCTATCGCAATAATCTTTTCTATTATCTGTTGATGCCCGGCCTGTGGTTCTCCGGCGCCCTGATCTATCTCGGCCTCGGCTGGATCTACGCCGGCTACATCATCGTCAAAATGGCTGTCATTTACGGTGCGCATTCCGACGTGCGCTGGGATGAACCGCTTTACAAAATTAAATGGCTCTCCCCCGCGCTGTGGGTCGTCGAGCGTGTGATCTCCACGCCGGCGACCCATAGCGCACATCACGGCAAGCATCAGGCCGATGGGGTGACCAACTACAAAGGCAATTACGGGAATCTCTTGTTCTTCTGGGATGTCCTGTTCGGCACGGCGAAAATCACGCGCCGTTATCCGGAAGAATTTGGGGTCGAGAACCTGCCCGACACCACCGCCGCAGAGCAATTATTGTGGCCGCTGGTGCGGGTGAAAGAAGCAAAAGAGCCGGCTGTCGCGCCTGCTGAATAATCAATACCGCGCCAGCGCCGAACCCCAGGCGAGACCGCCGCCAAGCGCTGCAAACACCAGCAATTGTCCGCGCTTAATGCGCCCGTCGCGAATACCGGCGTCGAGCGCCAGCGGGATCGACGCCGACGATGTGTTGGCGTGCTTGTCGATGGTGACGATCACCTTACTCTCATCAAGCTCCAGCCGTTTGCCGCAGGATTCGATGATGCGGATATTCGCCTGATGCGGCACGAACCAGTCGATTTCATGACGGCTTACTTTCGCGCGCTCGGTCACTTCAAAAACAGCGCTTGATATCTGTTCAACGGCGTTTCGAAAAACTTCCTTGCCATTCATGCGCACCTTGCCGACGGTCCCGGTCGATGACGGGCCGCCATCGGCGTAAAGATGTTTTGCAAGCCGGCCGTCAGAAGAAAGATAGGTCGCAAGCACGCCGCGTGGTTCACGCGCGGTCTGCGCCTGTTCCCCGCTCAAGACGACCGCGCCGGCGCCGTCGCCAAAGAGTACGCAAGTCGCCCGGTCCTCCCAGTCGAGAAAACAGGAAAGTTTTTCGGCGCCAATGACGAGCGCATGCTGCACCTGGCCGGTCTTGATGAAATCATTGGCGAGGGTGAGCGCGTAGAGAAATCCGGCGCAGGCGGCCGAGACGTCGAAAGCGATTCCCGGCGGCGCGCCGATCTTGTCCTGTACATAGACGGCCGTCGACGGAAAGGTCTTGTCCGGGGTCACCGTCGCCACGATGATGAGACCAATGTCCCGGGGTTTGAGCCCCGCCTGATCGAGGGCGCTCCAGGCGGCGGCGGTCGCCAGATCCGAGGACGCCTCATCTTCAGCCGCAAAATGGCGCTGGGCGATGCCTGAGCGGCTGCGGACCCATTCATCCGAGGTTTCCACGATTTTGGCGAGATCGTCGTTTGTGACGACCTTTTCCGGCAAATAAGACCCGACACCTGAAATTATCGTCTCAATCATCGCCATCGCTCTTCCCCAAAGCCGCGTATGGCCACCTTAAGCACATGCGCCGGTCATGACGACAGGAAATTCGCCGCACTGCACAAATTTTAAGATTAGCCGCTTAACTGGTGAAAACGTCGAAGGCGAGCGCCCCGGCGGCGAACAGCACATAAGCCCCGAATCCCTTGGACAGGAGATCGGCGTCAAGGTGATGCGCAGCTTTTGCGCCCCAGGGGGCAGCGATCCCCGCCATAACAGCCATCACCATAAAAGCCGGGAGGTTCACATAGCCGAGCGAGGCCGGCGGCAGCGCATCGGCGGCGAGCCCTGAAAGAATGAAGCCGACGACGCCTGGCCCCGCGACCGCGACGCCAAACCCTGCGGACGTCGCAATCGCCTGATGCATGGTGCGCCCGGCGAGCGTCATCACCATCACGCCCATGGCGCCGCCGCCAATCCCCATGAGGCTTGAGAAAAAGCCGGTACCGAAGCCGAGAGGAATTTTCATGCGCTTGCGGTTGAGATTGATGGTCTTTGCGTGACCGCGGTTTTTTCCGAAAAGGCGCCGGTAAGCGACGTAAAAGGCGCCCCCCGCAAAGACGATGGTCAACAGCTCCGCCGGCGCCCAATGTGCGAGCAAGCCGCCCGCCCCGGCGCCGCCCGCAATCCACGGCCCCCAATGGCGTAACATTTCACCGTCAACATGACCGGCGCGATGGTGGGTCGCCAGCGACCGCACCGATGTGACAATGATGACCGCGAGCGAGGTGCCGATCGCGGTTTTAAGGCTCGGGCCCTCTTCATAGCCGAGAAGGTGAAAGATCGCGTAGAGCGCCGGCGTCGTGATGACCCCGCCGCCAATGCCGAACAGCCCGCCCGCGAAACCCGATGCGAAACCGGCGGCGAGCAGCGCCACGATCAGCACCCAGTGTTCAGCAAGCAAACTCATCTAGGCGGGCTCGCGCGCGCGCATGATTTCCAGCGCTTCATCGAGGATGGTCGCGCGCGCTGCGCTGGCGTTTTCGGACAGAAAGCGCCGCCACGCTCTCGCCCCCGGCGCGCCGTGATAAAGACCGAGCATATGGCGCGTTACCGAATGTGGCCGAACGCCCGCCGCAAAGGCGCGCTTCACATAATCCGACATGGCGCGCACCACCTCTTCACGGGAGGGCGCACTCGCCGTTTCCCCGAACATGGCGGCGTCGACAGAGGCGAGCATGTAAGGCGTCCCATAGGCGGCGCGGCCCAGCATGACGCCGTCAAACTCAGCCGCGAGCGCGCAACCATCATTGATGGTTTCAATTCCGCCATTCAACACAACGGTCAAATCTGGCCGCGCTTTTTTCAGCCGACGTACAAGGTCATAATCAAGCGGCGGGATGGTGCGGTTTTCCTTCGGCGACAACCCTTGCAGCCATGCTTTGCGCGCATGGACGATAAAAATCTCGCAGCCCGCCGCGGCGACTTTTTCAACGAACCCGAAAAGACTCTCTTCCGGATCCTGGTCATCAACGCCGAGGCGGCATTTAACCGTCACCGGAATCCCGACGGCGGTCTTCATGGCCGCCACGCAATCGGCGACAAGGTCTGGCGTCTTCATCAGGCAGGCCCCAAAGGCGCCCGACTGGACCCGGTCGGACGGGCAGCCAACATTCATGTTGATTTCATCATAGCCGAAGCCTTCACCGATTGTTGCAGCCTCGGTCAGTTTCTCCGGCTCAGACCCGCCAAGTTGCAAGGCGACCGGATGCTCGCTTTCGTCAAAGCCCAAAAGATAGTCGCGCTCGCCATGGATCGCCGCATCCGCCGTGATCATCTCGGTATAGAGCCGCGCGCGTTTAGACAGGAGCCGGTGAAAATAGCGGCAATGGCGATCGGTGCCGTCCATCAGCGGCGCTACGCAGAATTGATATGTTTGATTTACCGGCATTTTTCTTTTTGAACCAATGAACTAAGCGAGAATGTGACGATGCGCGGCTGCTAGTCAACTTTCAGCATGCCGATCCTATAAGCCTATTTGCTTTGAAACAATTTATCGCATCTTGCCCGCTCAGCCCAATATTCCAAGGCTCGTTGCAGGGCGGATGACGTAATAGCGCGGCTTACGGTTCGCGCGCTCTGAGGCGTGAAAAATCTAAAAAAGAAAACTGCGTCAAGGATGCATCCAAGACGAGAGCCCCGGTGGATCGGGGGGAATGAATTAAGACGGCGGCGAGCCAACCTGCCCGCCAGTTCCACGACTACCGCTTGCGGCGAATTACCCTTTTCATGCAATTTGCATAAGTGTGGCGTTTCGTGACGAGTTAGAGGGAAATCAGCCCAATATATCGAAAGAGTATCCCTTAATCTCTTTTGGCCGAGGAGGCGCGTAGCAGCGCTTGCTGTGGGACAATCCAACATTGGCGATGGCCGCAGCTTGCATCATGGTGACCGGAACCGGGTCGAGCACAGGCACGGCGAGGTCACGTTCCGCAAGATGCTCTCGAATCGCATCCGCACAGCCGAGAAATCCGGTGCAGCCGAAAATGATCACGTCGGCGCGGTCATCCTCCACCGCTTTTTGCGAAGCTTCACACAATAGCGCTTTGGTGCGCTCGATATCCTTTTCGATTTCAAGCACGGGCAGATCGATCACCCGGATCGGCGCCAGACGTTCCTTAACGCCGTAAATCCGCGCCAGGTTCTCAATCATCGGCACGACGCCGTCGACGACCGTGACGACAGACATGCGCGAACCCAGTGTCGCCGCCAGATGCATGCTGGTTTCCATCGGGCCCAGCACGGGGATCGAAACCACCTCGCGCGAGGGGCGCACGCCCGGATCCCCCATACAGTCAATCACGATCGCATCGGCGCCGCCGCGTTCGGCTTCAATGCATTTTTTGATCGTGTCCGGAACAGCAAGGGCTTCATCATATTCGCATTCTATAGAGGCCGGCCCTGAGTCGAGAATTGAATGACGAATTTCAATTCCAAACTTTTCCAGCGGCTTCACGTCGTCCAGACAGCGAATGCCTTCCGTGATGATCGGCGTCACCAGATGCACGATAGCCATGGCGTTTTCCTTTTCTTAATGCAAAGCCTGCTGCAACACATCGTCCGTCCCTAGAAATCAAAGGCCAGCGTCACGCCATATTCGCGCGTCGGCGCAAAGATTGCCACCACCGCCGGCGTGCCGCCGCCCTGACCGTCCTGACCGAAAGAACGATAAACCTCGTCCGTCAGGTTCTTGCCCCAGAAAGTCAGAGACCAGGCGCCGCCGGTCGGCCGCAACGCCAGCCGCGCGTTGACCAACGTGTAGCCGTCTTCCTCCGCAATCGGCGAATTGTTGAACTGCGGATAGTAACTGCTCCGGTAAGACGCATCCGCGCCGAAGGTCGCTTCATAGGCGTCGCCAAGAGGGACCGTATATTCGAGCCCGCCGCCTGCGGTCCATTCCGAAGCCAGAGGCAGCGTGTTGGCGCCGATAGTGAAGCCGGTTTTGGGTTTCAGATTATCCGTATTCGTATGGCCGAGCTGGGCAAAGAGGCGCAGGGCGTCCGTAGGCGCCGCCTGCATTTCCGCCTCAAACCCATAGAGATTGATCTCGCCAGCATTGTCAGTGATGACAATGAAACCGCCCATGCTGTCCATGGTTGTGGCGGTCAGCTGAACATCGTCATATTTGTTGAAGAAGCCTGCGAGATTTAGGCGCAGACGGCCATCGGCCAGATCGGATTTGACGCCGCCTTCATAGGAAAGCGAGCGCTCGGCGTCGAAAGGCGCAAGATCGGTGGGCGAGAACGGACGGCCATTATAGCCCCCGCTGCGAAAACCTTGCGAGATCGATGCGTATAGCAACAAATCTTCCGTCGCCTGAAATTCAAGGCTTCCCTTTGCTGTCAGCGCGTCGAACGTCTTCTGGTCGATCCCGTCCGTGACCAGCGGGAAGCCGCCGAAGGTCGTGTCGATATCGATTTTCTTGGTTTCCGACGTATAGCGCAGGCCGCCGGTGACCGCGAACCGGTCCCTCAGGCGATAGGTGCCTTGGGCGAAACCGGCATAGGAGTCCGTTTTGTTGTTGGTGAATACGAGCACCTGCGTGCCTGTGATATTTGCATCCGTATCGAAGCGGCCGTCTTCGGTGAAGAAATAACCGCCCACCAGCCAGTCAAGAGCGCCGTCCATGGCGACGCCTGTGAGCTGAATTTCCTGGCTGAACTGCCACTGCTCGCTGTCGATGAACTGATTGAGAATGGGGTCGTTACCGCCGTCGAAGTCCTGCCCGCTCTGGCTTTCAAGACCGCGATAGGCGGTGATCAATTTGAGATCCGCCCCGCCCAGATCGAAGTCGGAGATCAGGGAGACGCCATAGACGTCGAGATCGTCGGTCATCGGCGTATCGACGGCGATCCTGTCGAGGTCATCGCTGTCCACATCGCCATTGACGCCAATGACGTCATTGGCGCCGCCATCGTCAAATATCATGCCCACTGCGCTTGTGGGATCGAAGAAAACGCGGCCCTGCGGCGCCTGTGTGCCGCGTCGGCGCGAATAATCGCCAGAGAGATTGAACTCGATCCCGTCGCCGGGCGTGAAGCGCAATTGAATCCGCCCAGCGATGTCATCGTCGGCGCCGAGATCGCCCGAACCGCCGAGAGGTTCGATATCCTTGCCATAGCCATTGCTCGTCTTGCCGAAGACCGCAATCTTCGCCGCCAGCACATCCTCGACAAGCGGCGCATCGAGGATCGCGCGCCCTTGAAACCGGGCGAAACTGCCTGCCGTCAATTCGCCCTTGAGGCCGAACTCGCCGGAGGGTTTCGCCGTCACCACGCTCACCGCTCCGCCGATCGTGTTGCGCCCGAAGAGCGTTCCCTGCGGCCCGCGCAAAACCTCGATGCGTTCAATGTCAGCCAGTTCAAGCGCCGCCCCTGTCACACGCGCGAGATAAACGCCATCGAGATATGTCCCGACGCCGGGATCGGTTGTGGTGATGAAGTCGGCCTGACCGATACCGCGGATGGAGAAGCTCGACCCCGCCGTAGAGCCGCCTGCGGCGTAAGACGCCTGCAGGTTCGGCACATATTGCGCAATCTCATTGACGTTGAAAATCTGCCGGTCTTCGAGGGTCGCTTGCGAGAAAGCGGTCAGCGCAATCGGCGTTTGCTGAACATTTTCTTCGCGTTTGCGCGCCGTGACCGTGATCGTGTCCAGGGGAGCGGCTCTTTCCTCCTGCGCAAACGCTCTGCCGGACGTCAACGCCCCCGCCATTGCGGCGATCGCCGCTCCCGCCATCAAACTCGCTCTAACCTGTCTCATCGCCTTAAACTCCTCTTAAGTCCCCTCAAAGTCGCCATTTTGACCGCGCCTTACCCGGCGGCGATCAGCTCTTCTATCGGCTTGAACGGTTCATCGAGCCCAAAGGCGCCCGGACCGAAAAGTTCAAGCGCTGCTTTTGATCTCATCACAGGCGCACAGCTAACTCCCATGACCTTGACGCGCTGGCCGTAGCGCAACGTTTCCGTTGTGATCGGCTCGGCTGATTCCGCATCGAGAATGCAGGTCAGATCAGGCACGATCGTCCGTGTTTCATCGCCGCAGCGGGCACGCAGATATTCGTTCTGGAAAATCACTTCCATCTCGCGCCCGTCGCCTTCATTTGAAAGAATCTTGCAGGCGCCGAGAGTGAAACCGCCTTCGGTCTTGCGCTCCAGATCGGCGATCTTGCCGCTGAAAAGAACGCCGCACTGATTATAATATTCCGTTGTGCGCAAATAGCGCATCAAACTTTCGAACGGATCACCTTCACGCCTTCCCCGCGCGATTGCTTCGCCGATCCCTCTGGCCAGGGAAAGTGTGCCGCGAACGGCCGACCGCTTCGCATCCGCGCCCAGCATGGGATAACAGGAGATACCCACCGAGGCGCCCATCTCAATAACGAGTCGGCGCGCCGAATTTTCCGACGCCTTGTTGTCACGCGCATTGATGATCTGATATTCGCCATGCTCATTGCCGACAGCAAGCGGGCTGGTTGAAACGCCATGCACGGCGAAAGTGACCATCTGCAATTCCGGGAAGGCGCGCCCCATGCCGTCTGCATCCACCAGCGGCAATCCGCGCTTGGCAGCGACCGCGACCGGCGCCAGTGCGTTCAGCCCGCCGATTTCCGCAGGCATGATCGCCTTGGCTTTCCTGCCAGTTTGCCGCTCCAGCGCGCTGATCGCGATTTCGATTTCGTCAATCCCGGTCAGCTTTTCGACCATGACGCTCGGCGCGCCCATCATGGCGGCGATATAAACCGGGTCGTCATCGCCAAGGTCTTCAACCGATATGCAACGCGGCGCTCCATAGGTGCGAACCGCGTGAAGCGCTGTCAAACTGCCTACATAAGGATCGCCGCCGCCCCCCGCCCCGAGAAAAGCCGCGCCTCGCGCCATATCTTCAAGATATTCGGCCTTGAGTTCAAAACCGGCGTTCTGTGTGCTGCTCATTGCGCCGCTTCCTTGGTTCGGGCCGGCTTAACGGCCGCAAGATCGCCCACGGCTTTAACGTTGACGCGCACTGCCCCCGGCAAATAAGCGAGCGGAATTTCCTCGATCTGCATGATTGCAACCGTTTCACGATCCGCACCGGCGTCGACCGCGCGCTCACACGCTTCTTCGCGGGCGCTCTCCAGCGCTTTCTCCCGTCCCAGCGCGTCAAAATCATAAACCTTGTCGATTTCGCCGCCGACTTGCGCGATGGCAGCCCCGATGGCGTTCGCCACGGACGCATGATCGGGCCGAATGACTTCCGACGCAGCAGGCAAATCTTCCGTCACCAGCACGGAGCCGCCGCCGACGAGAATGACCGGCGCCCTGGCGGCGGAAGTTTTCACGCAGTCGATGGCTTCATTGATTTTGAAGTTAATCAGCTGCCGAGCCGCCTCGACGGCGTCGGCGTCGAGATTGCTGACCCGTGCGGCATCGCCGATCTCCGCGCGGCCGGCGGCGACGACAATATCTGTCGCCGTCAGAGCGCCGCCGCCGAAAATCCGCGCTTCCCGGGTCAAACGGTAACCGACGGATTGGGGGCCGATCTTCACGCCGCCGTCGGCGCTGACAATGCTTCCGCCGCCCAGCCCGATGGAATAAACGTCAGGCATTCTGAAATTCGTGCGCACGCCGCCGATATCGACACGCGACGACGCCTGGCGTGGAAAGCCGCCGATCAGAACGCCAACATCTGTAGTGGTGCCGCCAATATCGACAACGATGGCGTCTTTCGCGTCGCACAGAAAAGCTGCGCCGCGCATGGAGTTTGTCGGCCCCGATGCGAATGTGTGAACCGGATAGCGCGCGACGGTTTCGGCGCTCATCAGCGTGCCGTCATTCTGGCTGATATAGAGGGGCGCCGCGATGTCGAGTTCTTTCAGCGCGTTCTCAAACGCCGCAACGACCTCAACAGCGAGCGCCGTCAACGCGGCGTTGAAGATCGTCGCGTTTTCGCGCTCAAGCAGGCCGACGCGCCCGATTTCGTAAGACAGCGTAATATTTGCTTCCGGCGCCCGCGCCTTGATGATCTTTGCGGCTTCCTGCTCCATCTCCGCGTTCAGCGGTGCAAACACGGAAGAGATGGCGATATTCCTGACGCCTTTACTGACAATGTCATCGGCGATCTGCGCGATCTCATCGGGGTCAAGGGGACTGATTAGCCGACCATCAAACTCGTAACCGCCTTTGGCGAGATAAACATCGTCGCCGATCATCTCCACAAGGTCCGCGGGCCAGTCGATCATTGGCGGCAGGCTGCGCGTCGCCGGCAGACAAAGCCGAATGACGGCCACCCGGGCGAGGCCTTTGCGTTCGACAATAGCATTTGTGAAATGCGTCGTGCCGATCATGACGACGTCTATGGAGGCCGGAGACTGGCCTGCTTGCTCAAGAACAGACGAGATGGCGCTGACGACGCCGGACCCGACATCCTTCGTCGTCGCAGTCTTGGCGGTCGCAAGAACACGGTCGCCGTCCATCAGCACCGCATCCGTATTTGTCCCGCCCACATCAACGCCGATCCGCATTCCACCTCCGGTCATGTGTTTCCTGGTCGCCAGTCATCTCTCAGCATCCGGAACGCCGGCGCCTTCGTCAAAGCAGGATCCGTGTAGGTCGATAGTTTTTCAGTGTGGGACAGGGTCAATGACGAACGTGGCGCCCTACCCAAAAGGGTAGGACCGGCCCGAAAGCCGCCTTATCAAGCGACAAAATGCATATACCTTGATTTCAGGACGTCAGCTGACGCTCGCGCGCGACTGTCACCGCATCGACTCTGTTATCGACGCCCAGCTTGGAGAAAATATTCTTCAAATGAAACTTCACGGTATTCTCTGTCATATCGAGAACACGCGCGATTTCCTTGTTCCGCGCCCCATTGGCGAGCTCTGACAGGACCTCGCGCTCACGTGCGCTCAGAAGGTCAAGACGCTGGTGGATCTTCAGGCGCATCCGCCGCATACGCCGGGCCTCGAGCAAATCCTCGATAAAACTGCGCACGAAACTGCCCGAAGCGCGCAACTTGCTCTGCTGGCGGCAAAGGCGCAAAAGGTCTTCTATTTCCTGCGGCATTTCCAGAAAAAGCCGGCGCGCATTTTGCGGCGCGGCTGCCGACAAGACTTTGAGCAACTGCGCAGCGGCGTTGATTTCGTCCTTGGCGATATAGCTAAACAGAGCACGTAGTATCCGCGCCTGCGCTGCATCATAGACGCGTCCGCTGCGTTCCGCCGCTGCTTCAAGATCGTCGGCAATCTCGTACGCCTCGCTGATTCGTTGCTCCGCCAAGCGCAAGCGCAGATGCGCCATGCCGCAAGCGTGATGACGCCGCCATTGAAACGGCTCATCTCGCCAGCCGCCAATCGCGAAAGCCAGAGACGGATGGCTCAGCAACTCCCCCGCCTCATCGATTGCGCCGAAATGCACAAGCCAGCGGGCTCTTTCCGCCAGCATGAGGCTTTGAAGGCGCTCCAGATTTCGGCGCTTCGCCGTCACCTCGCCCCGCGCCAGCACCTCGAGCACCGCTTCATGCCCTTCCGTGCAGTAAGCGATGCTCGCCGCGACCTGATAAACCGGTGCAAAGATTTCCAGCCAGGAGTCGTGACGTTCAATATAGCCTAGCGAATTTGACAATAAGCTTTCTGCGGCATCCATATCATCGCGTTCCGCGCGCATGACGCCGAGCAAACCATCGGCGATATTTTTCAGCCCGCTATCGGAGCCGTAATTTTCTTCAGCGAGCGCTCGCGCCTCATTGATCGTCGCTTCCGCTTCATTGAGATTAAGCGCGTGATATTGCGCCAGACCCAGATGAAAATAACAGTAATTTAAAGGCAGAACCTGTCCGCTTGCTTGCAGGCGCCGGATAGCCTCGGCGCTCGCTGCCTGGGCAGGCTCGACATCACCCAACACAAGCGGCTGCAAACAGGCTTCCGTCAGGCGCACCGCAAGATCGCCCGGGTCGTTCTCATCGGCGCGCTTAACATTCTCCCGCGCCAGTGCAAGATCATTGAAACTGATCGGATGATCTTCATAGCGCCGCAACAGGCCGTTCACATGATCGAAGTCGCGACTGGCGGCCGCGTCTGTTTCTCCGCCGCTATTTTCGAACAACGGCGCCAACTCTTCGAGAAGGCGGTGCGCGCACGCAAGATCGCCTGTCTTCATGCAATGATAAGCCTTGCAAATCTGGAGCCGCGGAAAACGCCTGATTTCTTCATCGCTGAATTGCTGCAGCAGGCTGCTCGCCATGCCGACGCCATGCTCAATAATCAGCCGCCAGCCGCCAGCGGAAAGGACAATATCCGCTGCTCTTACAATATCGCCGGCCGCTTTCGCATGCTTGACGGCCTCGACCAGAAAGCTCTCCTTTTCAAACCATTCAGATGCGGCGGCGTGCAGCATTGGAATTGACTGCGGCCTCTCTTTTTCAAGCGTGCGCTTCAGAAAATCACTGAAAAGATGATGGCATCGGAACCACGAATGTTCTCGGTCAAGCGGAAATATGAGCCCATAAAGCCGATGCAAGCTGGACAGTATCTGTCCGCAATCATCTCTCCCGCAAACCGTATTGGCCAGCTCGGCGTTAAAGCGTTCGAGAACCGATGTTTTCAGCAGGAATTCCTGAAGCGACGGCTCCAACTCGAAGAGTATTTGCTCAGCAAAATACTCAGCAACATTCCCGGACCATAAGAGGTCGCCAGCTATCGGCGCATCAGCGCCGGGACGGTCCTCCCACCACAGCTTCGCAAGCTGCAGGGCAACCGCCCATCCTTCCGTCTGATGGATGAGTCCCTCAAGAACGGACGCGGAGATAGTCGGTCCGAGAAGGTCGCGCGCCTCGGTGTCGGTGAATTTCAGCGCTTCGGCGCCGACCTCAATCAGTTGATCACGCGCCCTGTAGGTTGCGTGAACGATTTTCGGACGCTCTCTGCCGCTGATGAAAACATGCACATGATCTGGCGCGCTGGCGATAAACGCATCCAGCAGCTTGTCCGCTTCCGCAGACTGAAGGCGGTGATAGTCATCGAACACCACCACCACATCCTGCTTGCACTCAGACAGCTGATTGATCAGTGAAGCGAAGGCGGCGTCGGTCAAGGTGTCGGCGAGACCTTGCCGGGCAGCCATTTCCAGCCGCCCGAGCCGCACTCCTGCATTGGAAATCGCCGCGATCAGGTAAGACGTTAGCCGTAACAACTCACCGTCATTTTCATCGAGGGATAACCAGGCGACATGAGCCCCCTCCTCTCGCCAGCGTTCGCACCATTCCGTCAAAAGCGAGGTCTTGCCGTATCCCGCCGGCGCCGTAATCAAGCCGAGTTTCGATTGTCTCCAACGCGAAAATTCGCCATCCAGGCGATTACGGACGATAAGATCCCGCCACAATTGCGGCGGGCAGAGCTTGGTCTCAATAATCCAGTTGGTGCTCACCGTTGCAATTTCGCTTCCCTGCCTGTCGGGGTTCTTATTCTCGCAAACCTCGACAATATAGCAAGAAAGAAGGAAATCGGAAAAATCTGCAGCGCTGGCCGGCGAGGCTTCCTTTGCAGACAACGAATGAACAGTGAATATCCGTGCACTACGTTCGCTTCGCGAAAGGAAGCGACTAATGGTGCGGACGGGGGGACTTGAACCCCCACGAGGTTACCCTCGACAGATTTTAAGTCTGTTGCGTCTACCGGTTCCGCCACGTCCGCAAAGTGCGCGCCAATAAACAGGCGTCCTCTCATAATGGCAACCGGAATTGTTGGAAAAGACCAGGCCTGCCGATGGGCGCGATTGGTGGGCCCGGAGGGACTCGAACCCCCAACCTAGCGGTTATGAGCCGCCAGCTCTAACCAATTGAGCTACAGGCCCGGAAGACGGCCTTCCGTCTGACGGGAGCGCCCTATTATCAGCTATCGAAAGCGGGCGAAAGCCCGCCGCCCGCGCCGTTTTTCACTCGCCTCACCCGAACTTGAAGGCGTCTCGGCCCGTTGACATATTGCGGTGAAATCGCCGCCTTGTTTTCGCCGTGTCAGGCCGTCACAGCAGTTTAACCAAAAAAGGAGCCAATTCATGCGTTCAGCCATCCTTCCCGCCGCAGCTACCGCCATCATGATGGCGGGTTGCGCCGCGCCGGCCGCCAGCGCCGCCGATCCCGCCAATGCGCCGCGCACCATCACCGTCACGGGCGAAGGCCGCGCCGCCGCTGCGCCTGATATGGCGGTAATCTCCATCGGCGTCCGTAGCGAAGCGCCGACCGCCGCCGCCGCCCTGCGTCAGAATTCCGCGGATATGAGCGCGACGATCAAAAAGCTGAAAGATCTCGGAGTTGCCGACAAGGATATCCAGACCTCAGGCCTGTCCGTTAATCCGCGCTACAATTACGAAAAGAACAGATCGCAGCCGGAAGTGATCGGCTTCACCGCCTCTAACAGCGTCACGGTGCGCCTGCGCGATCTTTCCTCCGCAGGATCCGTGATCGACCAGGCGGTGCAATCGGGCGCCAACACGCTTGGCGGGGTCTCTTTCTTCTTTTCCGAACCGAAACCGCTCTATGACGAAGCCCGCCGCGACGCCGTCACCGAGGCGAAATCGAAAGCTTCGCTGCTAACAGACGCCGCCGGCGTTCGTCTCGGCAAGCTCCTCTATATTCAGGAGGGCTACGCCCAGGCGCCGCAACCGAAAATGTATTCAGCGCGGATGGAGATGGCGGATTCCGCCGCCAATGTCCCTATGGAGGCTGGCGAGTCGGAGGTGAATGTCACTGTTTCGCTCGTCTACGAAATTGAATGATCGCTGAGCTTTGAAAACTTTTCTCTGAAGCGGCCCCCAAGCGGGGCCGTTTTCATTTGGAGAAAAGGTCGCCGAAGAAATCGCCTTCATTCCACACCGGCTTTTCCGGAGCGTCCGCAATGGCGCGAGCAATGATATAGTTGATCTCCGCAAAGCGCGCGAGCTCATCATAAAGAATAGGCTGGGAAATATCATCGCTCGGCTTGTGATAATGGTTCTTGTAGAAATCCCAGAACTTTTCCTCGCCGCCATTATCGAAGCCGGTCCACAAAAAGATTGACGGCACGCCCTGCTCCACAAAGCGGTAATGGTCTGAGCGAGTGAAAACGCCAAGTTCTGGAATTGGGTCCGGCGACAACCCAATGCCGGTTTCTTCAAGCGCGGCCTTCATAATCGGTCCGATTGATGATCGTTCGGCGCCGAAAGCGATCACATCCGTAAATTCATGAAGCATCACCGGCATATCGAGATTGACATTGGCGACCATCTCGCCGCGTCCAATGGTCGGGAAATGCGCAAAATAGTCCGCGCCCAGAAGCCCTTTTTCTTCGGCTGTGACAGCAAGGATGAGGACGCTGCGTTTCGGCGCGCCTTCCGCCATAAACCGCTGCGCCGCTTCCAGCATGGTCGCAACACCCGTTGCATTATCCATGGCGCCGTTATTAATCCCATCCTCACCTTTGTCGATAAGACCGTGATTGACGCCCACATGATCGAGATGCGCAGTCAGTATGACATATTCGTTTTTCAGTTTCGGATCAGCGCCGGGGATAAGGCCCACCACATTCGGGCTTGAAATGTTTTCCCGCTTCATGGCGCCGGACATGGAGACTTTCACGGCGAGATCGAAACTACCCGTAGGATCGCCTTCCCCGTCAGCGGCGGCCCGCACCTCATCATAACTGTGCGCGGCGCCGTCAAAAACCAGTTCTGACTGGGACGGGTGCAGAACTGCACGACCTTTTATGTTTGGACCTGAGGTGTCGGCGCGACCATCGGGCCATAACCAGGTTAAGGACGTGTAATGCGGATTGGCGGTTCGCCGCTCCCAAGGCGTGCGCTTCTCACTCGCAGCCGTGGCGAGAGTAAGCGTGCCAATTGCGCCCCGGTCCGAAGCCTCTTTCGCTTTTAAGCTGCTGGAGTTGAAATGCGCTCGGCTTTCAGTATCGAAAATGTCCGGCGCTCCATAAAAATAAACCACGACCTTTCCGGCCACATCGACGCCTTCATAGTCGTCATAACCAAATGCCGGCGCATGCACGCCATAGCCGACAAACACCATCGGCGCCTGCATGATAGAAAAAGCGTCTTCAGCGACCGAAGGGTAAAGGACAAAATCCGTGAGACTTTCAAGCTGACGCAAATCGCCGTCCGGGGATGTTATCGACAATGCCGCAACGTCCACCACCGGCGATGCCGATACAAAAGGAACCTCCTGCATCCAGCGCCCATTGGCGCCGGGCTTCAGGCCGAGCCCCGCCATCCGCGCCGCCACATAATCAGCCGCCTGTCGATAGGCTTCGGTTCCGGTTTCACGTCCCTCGCGTGCGTCATCTGACAGCCAGGCAATATCGGCGCGGATACGTTCGACGACACCGTTCTTTGCTTGTGTCTCAACAGCGGCTTGAGCGACCTGCGGATATGCTGGCGGCGGCTCCACGGTGGCGCAGGCGGCGACAAGCGCAGACAGGAACAGACAAGCTATTAAGCGAAGCAGATTGACTTGCATTGAAATTCCTTTTTCACGGCCGCGATTAGGGGCGCCCCGTCCCTGCCGGTCAAGGCGGCTGCGACAGCGCGCATTCCGATTCCCGCGAGCCCAGCCCCCCCGCCACATCAGTAGTGATGTGATTTTGCAACGCTTTTTCGCATTGATGTAGAGTATTGGAACCCCTGCGCCAGCGCGGTATTATTACCAGCAGGGGAGTATTGCGCGATGAACAGATTTTCGGTTTCACATCTTACAGGCAGCGTCTTCGCCGCCGCGTTGATCAGTCTTGGCTCGGCTTCGGCGCAAGGCGGTTATGTTCATGAAAACGGGATTGGTCCTGATCCGGATCATGACACGAATCCCGCCACGATCACACGCCCGATCCAAAAGCAGGAAAGAGCGAAAGGCGATCTGGATGATCCTTATCGCGTCATTGATTTTGAAGTTCCGCCCGGCCGTCACGGCGAGATCATTCGCGAAGCCTATGCAAAAGAATTCGGCGTGCATTTTGGCAAAGGCGTCACCCGCCAGGTTTGCGAAGGTCAGCGCCGGTTTTATTACGATTCCATCTGCACCTATGAGGCGGCGCCCAGCGGGGCATACGCAGCCGGCTATTACGATTATCTCAATGCGCCGCTGACTATTGAGTTCGACCAACCGGTCTGCGTCGCCACGCTGGCGATTTATCCCACCGGCGCACGCCAAAACGAACCCTTCCGGGTGCTGATAAAAGGTTGGGATGCGGACGGGCTGGCGCTGCCCGACGCTGAAACCGAGTTCGAGTGGAACAAGAACACCGTACGCTGGAAAAATATGGCTGGGGCCTATTATATCGGCGGCCGCGCAAAAAAGATCGAAGTCAGCATGAAGAGCGGCAATCCGGCGGAGTCGAGAGATATCCTGCGCTTTCTCATCGACGATGTCGCCTTCGTTCAAGAAGGATGTGACGAGGTGCTCGCGGATTTTGCCGAGCAGGAGGCTGACGACATCATCGCCGACGCCGACGAAGACCTGTCAGAAGACAGCTTGGTGATCATCGAAGGCTCATAAGTCTTGGCGAACGAAAAACAGGTCCTTTACGAAGTCATCGCCGACATATCCCCGGATGCGCGCGGCGAGTATCTCGCTTGGTTGACGCCGCATGTGGCGCAGATGCTCACATTTGACGGCTTTCTGTCCGGCGAAATTTTCATCAACGCAGAGGACGAATGCGAGATCACCAGCGTCTATCGTCTCCGCGACATGGCGGCGATGGACGCTTATCTTGCTGGTCCTGCAAAGGAAATGCGTGCAGACGGCGTCAAGCGCTTCGGCGGCAAGCTGGTTGCGCGCCGGCGCATTCTAAAATCACGCTAAAGCGCCTTGCGCATGAGGATGATCGTATTGACGTGACCATTCGCGGCGACCTGCGTCTCGCGGCTCACCTCTTCATAACCACGCGCGCGATAAAGCGGCTCACCCGGCACGGTCGAGCCAAGCTCAATCGTTTTGAACCCGGCCTCACGCGCCGCGTTTTCACCAAGCTCAATCAACAGCGAACCGACACCGCGCCGCGTCCAGTCGGGATGGGTGTACATGGCGCGAATGCGCGCGGCGTCTTTTGCGGGATTGGAATAGCTGTCGTCGCGGCCTTTGGTATGATTGCCGCCATATAAAGTCTTGCGTTTGCCCCAGCCGCCGCAGCCGGCCATGACGGTGGCGCCGCCCTGCTCCGTCTCAATCACGAAATAGGTGCCGTCTTCCAGAAGCGTCGTGTCGAGCCCCATGGTCTCCTGCGCGGCAGCGATCTCCTCCGCCGTCAGAAATCCCTTCATATTTTCGGCGATGGAGGCCTTCATCAGCGCGACAATGGCGGGCGCATCCGCTTCGGTGGCGATGCGATGGCTGAAACGGGTGTCCTTGCTCATAAGCCGATTATGCTCGCTGAGGCGAAAATGAAAATATCAAAGAAAATGGCGCCGCCCCAAAAAGGGCGGCGCCATTCGATCCTGTTCAAGACGGGCTTAGGCGGTCTGGTCGTCGATGGCCGCGTCCGGCGCATTCTTCATGACCGACTCGATGCCATTCTCGCACCCGGAGGCGCTGTCATACATCTGCGACTGACCGATGACTTGGTGGTTAGCCGCTTTCAGAACGAAATAGGGCTTGCCGCTGGTGGAGTCCTTGACTTCGAACCGCGCTTTGTCGGCCGCGTTCTTCTTGACCGAGGCGATCCCGTTTTCAGCGCCGGATTTATCCTTATAGCCTTCACTGGCGAGAATATTCTCTCCATTGCCAGCCTTGAGGCGGAAGCGGAATTCGCCGCCCTTGTCCTTATAAAGTTCAAATTTTCCGGCCATTCACTCAGTCTCCTCTGTCAGCCTTGAGGCCCTGTTCTCCCCTTCGCTCATGATCGCGATTCCGGCCATTATTGCAAATCTTCCGGAGCCCTAACGGGGATTTCTCAAAATATTTTCATGTCGTATTGCCAGACGCCCGTTAACGGCGACAGGCGCCCCTTCGGCTCCAATCCATGAGAATCCAAGGCTGAAGCCCACCGGATCAGGCCGGGCTGGCCCGATTACCTCCCCTGACTCTATTTTGCAGGGTTTCACTCAGGCCCGGCACTCATTATTTCTAAATGTTCCAGAATCGTTCTCATTTCGGTAAATAGAGTTCATGGCCCCTTCAACCGACCGCAAACCCAGCATTTCCGAGCGCGCGCTCGCCGCTGCGCAGGCCCGCCCCTCCGCAGGATCGCCCGGCGGAGATGCTGAAAATGCGCCTTATCTTGAGGGGCTCAATGACGAACAGCGCGCGGCGGTGCTGACGGTCGACGGCCCCGTGCTGATGCTCGCCGGCGCCGGCACGGGCAAAACCCGGGCGCTGACAACCCGCCTCGCCCACCTCCTCCACACTGGCCGCGCGCAGCCCTGGCAAATCCTCGCCGTCACCTTCACCAACAAGGCGGCGCGCGAGATGAAGGAGCGGATTGCGGCGCTTGTCGGCGGCGATGTAGAAGGCATGAAATGGCTCGGCACGTTCCATTCCATCGGCGCGCAGATCCTGCGCCGTCATGCGGAACTTGTGGGCCTGAAATCCAACTTCACCATCCTCGACGCCGATGATCAGGCGCGGCTCGCCAAACAGGTGATCGAAGCCGCCAATCTCGACGTGAAACGCTGGACCGGACGCGGTCTCGCCATTGTCATCGACGGCTGGAAAAACCGCGGGCTGACGCCGGACAAGGTCCCGGAAAACGAGGCGTGGCATTTCGCCGACGGACGCGGGATCGCCTTATACAAAGCCTACCAGTCGCGGCTGACCACCTTAAACGCCACAGATTTCGGCGACCTCCTCGTTCATAACCTGACCATCTTTCAAAACCACGCCGACATTCTCGAAGAATATCAACGGCGGTTTCGCTACATGCTGGTGGACGAGTATCAGGACACCAATGTCGCGCAGTATTTGTGGCTGCGGCTCCTTGCGCAAAAACACAAAAATATCTGTTGCGTCGGCGATGACGATCAGTCGATTTATGGCTGGCGCGGCGCCGAAGTTGAAAACATCCTGCGCTTTGAGAAGGATTTTCCGGGCGCAAAAGTAATCCGGCTCGAACGCAATTACCGGTCGACGCCATCGATCCTCGGCGCAGCCTCGGGCCTCATCGCCGCCAATTCAGAACGCCTCGGCAAGACACTCTGGACGGACCTTGAAGAGGGCGAAAAGGTGAAAGTGCGCGGCGTCTGGGACGGCGAGGAAGAAGCGCGACTCATCGGCGACGACATCGAGTCAGAGCAATCCAAAGGCCGCTCCCTTTCCCATATGGCGGTGCTCGTTCGCGCGTCGTTTCAGATGCGCGCCTTTGAAGAACGCTTCAACACACTCGGCCTCGCCTACAAGGTTGTCGGGGGGCCGCGTTTTTATGAACGCGAGGAGACCCGCGACGCCCTCGCCTATTTGCGGCTTATCCGGTCCGCCGACGACGACCTCGCCTTCGACCGCGTCGTCAATAAACCTAAACGCGGCCTCGGCGATAAAGCGCTTCAAACCTTGCACAAGATAGCGCGCGCCAATGACATTCCCTTGATGGCGGCGTCTCGCATGGCGCTTGAAAGCAACGACCTCGCCGCCGCCGCCCGCCGTTCGCTGCTCAATTTTGTGGACACCATCGACCGCTGGGCCCGCGACGCCAAAGACATGCCGCCCGCCGATCTCGCCGAACTCGTGCTGGAAGAATCCGGCTATATTGAAATGTGGAAGAATTCAAAGAGCCCGCAGGCCGGTGGCAAGCTCGACAATCTAAAAGAACTTATTCAGGCGGTGTCGGAATTTGATACCCTCAACGCCTATCTCGATCATGTGGCGCTCGTTTCTGAACTGAGCGAAAGCTCCGCCGACGGACAAGTCTGGCTAATGACGCTGCATGCGGCGAAGGGCCTTGAATTTCCCGTCGTGTTTCTGCCCGGCTGGGAGGAGGAAATTTTTCCCTCAAAGCGGTCGCTTGACGAAAAAGGCAACGCCGCGCTCGAAGAAGAGCGCCGCCTCGCCTATGTGGGCGTTACGCGCGCCGAAGAAAGCTGCCGCATTTCTTTCGCCGCGAACCGTCAGATCTACGGCCGCTGGCAGGCGGCGATCCCATCGCGCTTTATTGACGAACTACCGGAAGAACATGTGGAGGTGATGTCCGAGCCCGGACTTTACGGCAACGCCGCCTCGTCACTCGCGAGCCATTCTTCTTTTGAAGGAATGAAGCTGAAAGAAAACGACTATTACGACAATCCGGGCTGGAAGCGCGCCCGTGCGGCCTCGTCGCGTCCTGCTGCGCAACCGCCGCTGATCGAAGGCCGCGGCGCCACTGTGTCCGTCTCGGCGCCCGGAAAATCGAAATACAAGGTCGGTGAGCGCGTCTTCCACCAGAAGTTCGGCTACGGGAAAATCGCTTCCATCGAAGGTCAAAAATTGACCGTCAATTTCGAACATTCCGGACCGAAAAAGGTTATCGATACATTTGTCGAAGCGGCTTGAGGCTCACGCGTCAAAAAGATCGATTGTCCGGCGCAAGCGGTCATAATCGGCGGTGAACCCTTCCTCCGCCGGATCGCCCACCATGAAGCCATAGCGAAGACCCAGCAGATCGGTCCAGCGCTTGTTTACGGTGCAGAACCGGTCCGGCGGACTGATGGCGAGGAGCCCCGCGCCTTTCGCCAGCGTAAAGATCGAATGCACCTGATGGCTTCCTTCAGCGGCGACAACCAGCGCCGCGCCGTGAATTGCGTTGGCGATCTCAACCACATTCATCTTTGACGGGTCTACAACAAGAAACCCCTCAGCTTCGAGGCGCGCGGCAATCTCCACCTCATTGCCGAAACGCCGCACGCCCTTATCGGCGATGCCGCGCTTGATGAAAATGCGCCGCCCCGTCACTTTCGGCGCGCCAAGCTTTTTATAGGCGCGACTGCGAAGACGCTCCAGCCGCCGACCTTTATGAGTCGTGAAATCCTCATCATCAAACATGATGAGTTTTTTACAGCGGACATTTTCCGCCTGGCTCCAGGGCACATCCAGGAAATCGATATAGCCGCCTATATGCGTTTCACGGAATTGCGCGGCATGCCATGAAGGCGGGCTCGGCGAAAACGGCGTTCCATATTCTTCCGCCAGCAGCGACAAGGGCGCATCATCTTTCAGCCAATGGCCGAAATACATAAGGCCGAGAAAAGACCCGGCAAGCGCGCCTTCATCAATAACTTTAACGGGATTGTTTTTTGCCGAAGACGCACGATGTTCATTAGGCAGGATGCGTTTTTCTGCGCCGGCGGCGATGATCGATCCTTGGTAAAGGATTGCGTCTTTAAATTCATACGCCATGACCGCCGGGCGATCAAAAGCGCCGCCCAACATGCGTCGCTTTTCAACATCCGGCGTCGACCATTGCTCCACAACGCGGATGCGATCAAATTCTCCATCAAGGACGATCGACGGCGGCGTCTCGATCGTTTCAGGCGGCGCAATAACCCAGTTTTTTTCAGCCCGATCGAACAAGTTGTGAACGCCTGACAACCGGCGTTGCACACGAAAACGCGCATATGCCGCCATCAACGCCGCCCTGTTAAGATCGAACATCATGGAGCCCCTGGACCCGGTTGCACGTCGCCTTCATTGCGAGTAGGCCAATAAACACTAATCGACCAGCCGCACAATAAGCACGGAAACATTCATAATGTATAAAACGACCTGGAAAGGAAGCCGGGCCGAAATGGAAACCGCCTCGATGTTTTTCACCGAGGCCGACGAAACCATGGAGACCGCCGTCTCGCTCCGCCGCCTCGACAAGCCCGTCGAGGAAGGCGATGACGGCGTCTGGTCCCTTGAGACGTACACAGAAGATGCGCCCGACATCGCGGCATTGCGCGCGAAGCTCACCGCTTTCGACAACGCCCTCGCCAATATCGAACATGTGGCGACCGAAGACCTGCCCGACATTGACTGGGTCGCGCATTCGCTTGAGGGCCTTGGCGTCGTCAGATGCGGCCGGTTCGTGCTTTACGGCGTCCATGACGCAGACAAGCTGCCCAATGAAGACGCCGACATTCCGATCCGCATAGACGCCAATATGGCGTTCGGCACCGGCCATCATCCGACGACCGCAGGTTGTCTCACCCTGCTTGACCGCTTCGCCGGCTTCGCGCCCAAAAAAGTGCTCGATCTCGGCTGTGGATCGGCAATCCTCGCCATCGCAGCGGCGAAAATCTGGAAGCGGCAGGTGCTGGCGACGGATATCGATGAGGACTCCGTCGCGATTGCGGCGGAAAATGTCGATCTCAACGACGCGGACGACTATGTCATCACCCTTGCCGCTGACGGCTTCAATCATGATGAGATCAAGGACGCAGCGCCGTTCGATTTTGTCTTCGCCAATATCCTCGCGGGCCCTCTCGCCGAATTGGCGCCGGGGATGGCCGAGCATGTGGCCAAAAACGGCCGGGTGATGCTGGCCGGCCTGATGACGGAACAGGAGGCGGGCGTTATTTCCGCTTATGAGGCCGCCGGTTTTCGCATGATCAACCGTCTCGACCAGCCTACATGGCCGGTGCTGCTCTTCGTTAAAACCTGATCGCATCCGCTCTTGTGGCTTTCCTTGCGAAGCGCGATATTCCCGCCGACTGAAAGCCAGATTTGGATAATCCCATGTTCCAGACTTTTGAACCCGTTTCAGACCGTTCTTTTGCCGGCAAGCACCTGCCCCTTCTGCGCGCGGAAATGAAGAAACAAAATCTCGACGGGTTTCTCATTCCCCATGATGACGAATATCAGAACGAATATATTCCCGCCTATGCGGAACGGCTGATGTGGTCGACGGGATTTTCCGGTTCCGCCGGGGCTGCGCTGATCATGCTCGACAAGGCGATCATGTTCACAGACGGCCGCTACACGCTTCAGGTGCGCGCCCAAGCGGACAGCGCCTTCTTCGACTATGTCGACCTCATGGAAACGCCGCCCGATGCATGGCTTTCCGAAAATGCGCCGAAAGGCGCACGCATCGGCTACGATCCCATGCTGCACACGACGGCGGGCGTCAATAAACTGAAAACCGCGGCGCAGAAAGCCGGATTCGAGCTTATCGCAGTCGTGCAAAATCCCGTGGACGCCGCCTGGAAAGATCAGCCGCCGGCGCCGCTGACGCCGGTGAAACCGCATGACCTTCAATTCGCCGGCAAGTCATCTGAAGACAAACGCAAGGAAATCGCCGCAGCGGTCGCCAAAGCCGGGGCCGACATGGCGCTGATCACCGCCCCGCCCTCGATCGCCTGGCTTTTCAATGTCCGCGGGCAGGACGTTTCCCGGTCGCCCCTACCGCTCGGGCGCGCGCTGATCAACAAGGACGGTTCTGCGACGCTCTTCGTGGCGCCGGAAAAGATCGGGAATGATCTTCCGGGATTTCTCGGCGACGATGTGGATGTTCGCGCAGAAGACGACGTCGCCTCGGCGCTTGAAAAACTCGGAAAGCAACATATGAAAGTCGCCGTCGATCCGGCGCTCGCGCCGTCGAAATATGTGGATGACCTCAAAGCCAATGGGGCCGTCGTCATCGATCTGGCCGATCCATGCGCCCTCCCCCGCGCAGCGAAGAACGAAACCGAAATCGCCGGAACCCGCGCAGCGCATATTCGCGACGGCGCCGCCATCACCATCTTCCTGCACTGGCTCGACACGGAAGCGCAGTCGGGCGAGGTCGATGAAATCACCGCCGCGCAAAAGCTCGAATCTATTCGCATGCAATCGGACATGCTGCGCGATCTGAGCTTCGACACGATTTCCGGCGCGGGGCCCAACAGCGCCCTCCCCCATTACCGCGTCTCGACGGAATCGAACATCAAGCTCGACCGCAACTCACTCTATCTTGTCGATTCCGGCGGGCAATATCCCGACGGCACGACCGACATCACCCGCACCGTGCCCATCGGCGAGGCCAGTGATGAAATGCGCGACCGCTTCACGCGCGTACTGAAAGGCCATATCGCGCTCGCCGTCATGAAATTCCCCGCAGGAACGACTGGCCATCAGCTCGATATGGTTGCGCGCAAACCTCTGTGGGACGCCGGGCTCGATTACGATCACGGCACGGGCCATGGCGTCGGCTCGTTCCTCGGCGTCCATGAAGGCCCGCAGCGCATCGCCAAGGCGCCAAACACGCAAGCTCTAAAGCCCGGCATGATCCTTTCCAACGAGCCTGGCTATTACAAGGAAGGCGCATTCGGCATTCGTATTGAAAACCTTATTGTGGTGACAAAGCCGAAACCAGTGCCGGGCGGCGAGCGCGAAATGATGGAGTTTGAAACCATCACGCTCGCGCCGATAAATCTCGATCTCGTAAAGGTAGATTTACTGACGGATGATGAACGCCAGTGGCTCAACGACTATCATGACCGGGTCCGCAAGACGCTCGCGCCTTTAGTTCCGACTGAAATCAAAGACTGGTTCGAAAAAGCGACGCGGGCGCTTTAAGCCTTAAGACCGAGAGCGCCAATGATCGGTGTGATGAACGTCACCGTTTCCCCATAGCCGGTGAGTGTGTCTTTCACTGACTGGAAGTAGTCGTCGCCGCCATGGTCGCGGGCGTAATCGCGCGCGAAAGAAAATGTGGAAATAAGCCCCGCCGCCGCCGCGGAAGGCAATTCATGTCGCAGGCTCTGGCGATAGGGAGTGACTGAAGAAAAAACATCGCTTTCTTTCAGGACTTTTCCATAGTCATAGTTTTCCACCAGGCGCCGATCGCGATAGACCCGCCACTTATCAAACTCATCGGCAAAATAATCGCTTGCGGCGCCCGCGACCTCGAAGGCGTCGAAGGCGAAAGGGAAGAAAGCGCCGCCGCGCTTGAGCCAGCGCGCAACATTATTGCAGATGAGTTTCTGGTCCATCCAGTGAAACGCCGTCGCACTGATCACCGCGTCGAGGCTCGCCTCGTCAAAGATCGCCGCCTCTGCAGCTTTTACTTCAATCACAGCGTTTTCCGGCAAGCCGGCGTCGCCCGCCAGCCGGCCGTCAGGTTCAACGGCGATGACTTCGTCAAACAATCCGGCGAGCCGACGCGTCGCCTGCCCCGATCCGGCGCCGAGATCGGCGGCGCGTGCGCAGCCGCTCGTCACATGGGACAAGAGAAAGTCGAAAACTTCCCGTGGGTATTCAGGACGAAACGCCGAATATCGCGCGGCGGCTTCGCCGAAATTCATCGACGGATCAGCCATGAATTTTCTTACAGCTCACCCAGCGAAATCATCGCGCCGCCATCAATGATCATCGCCTGCCCTGTCATCCACCGCGCAGCGGGCGAAGCCAGAAACACGGCAGCGCCGGCTATATCGTCAGGCTCACCAAAACGGCGCAGCGGCAAACGCTCCGTCATGACTTTTTCAATCTTCGGATCTTTCCAGAGCGCTTCTGCGAAATGGGTTTTAACGACGCCAGGGCAGATACAGTTAACCCGCACATTATCGGGGCCAACCTCCACCGCAAGATTGCGCGCAAGCTGCAGGTCCGCCGCCTTGGAAATATTATACGCGCCGAGGGACGACGATCCGAAAAAGCCGCCAATTGACGAAATGATAATAATCGATCCGTCTTTTTTCGCGCGCATGTCGGGCAACACCATCTGCGACAGCCAATGCGGGGATTTGACGTTGCAATCGATAACCTTGTCGAACTGTTCGTCGGTCATGCCGGACGCAGGACCGTAATAGGGATTGACGGCGGCGTTGGCGACAAGAATGTCGACGGGCCCCAGCTTCGCTTTCGTTTCATCAACGAGGCGCTGCAACTCTTCCTTATGGGTAATATTGCAGGGGATGGCGAAAGCTGTTTCGCGCCCCTCCAGCATATTGATGGAATTGACAACCGGTTCACAGGCGTCGAGCTTGCGGCTCGAAACAACGACATTGGCGCCGTATTGCGCCAGACGCCGGGCGATTGCTTCGCCAATGCCGCGCGACGCGCCGGTGACGATCGCGGTCTTGCCGGTAAGGTCCAATAATGAATCGGGTTCGGCCATGCCTCTCTCTCCTCTTTTTAAGAAGGGAGACTACGGGATCGCAGTGAGTCGCGACATGGGCGGCGGTAATTTATTCTGCGGCGTCCTATTCAGCCGCAGCGGTGGCCGGGGCGTCCGCGGCGCCATCCTCATCCTTTTTGGTCGTGCGACGGGGGGCCCGACGGCGGCGAGGCTTCTTTTCCTCCTCCGCAGCCGCTTTAGGCTCTTCCTTCTCAGCGGCAGGTTCGGATTGGGCGGCGCTGTCTTCTTTGGCGCCGGGGGCGCTGTCGCCTCCGTCATTCTCCGAAGAAGCATTGCCATTGCGGCGGTTACGCGGCGGCCTTGCCTCGCGCTGCGGTTGCTCCTGATCGTTATCGTCAACGCTTGGCTGTTCGCCGTCAGTATCCGACGGCTGCTGATTCGGCTGCTGCGCCGGCTGCATGGAGCGAATCAGACGGAAATAGTGTTCTGCGTGCTGAAGATAGCTTTCGGCCTTCACACGGTCGCCAGCGGAAGACGCATCGCGAGCGAGCGCTTGGTATTTGTCGTAAATCTGGTTTGCGGTGCCGCGAATGCGAACATCCGGGCCGTTGGAGTCGAGCGCCCGGTTGGGATTAGAGCCACCGGGACGGCGGCGTTGGTTACGGCCACGCTTCATATGATTACCTTTAACAATTCCCCTACCGAAAAGCGGGCTTATCCCGTCTTTTCGCGATGAAAACAGTCTTTCCAGCTAACGGCGGAAAATCAGACCCGCCTGTTTCTTCATGCGATTGTCTTGTTCCTGGCGCAGCAAGGCTGCGGGGTCAGCGCCGACTGTTTCCGAACAAAGCGATCCCCAACGGATCACGCCAAAACCGGACGATGGTCGGATGCAAGACCGGGCCGCCGAAGATTCAAGGAAGTCGAAGGCGTTGAACCCCTGTCTTGGGCTCCATGATAGTGCGTGTCCCGCGCATTTCAATCCCCTTTTTGCCTCTTTCTGAGGTCAAATCCCACACCGCGGGGCCTTTCAGCAAGGTCATAGAGGGTAAATATAGTGTTTTCGGGCGCCAGCTCATGAAGAATGCCCGCAAGCGCCCCGGTCTGGCCCGAGCCGCATTCCATGAGAACAAGTCCGCCTTCAGCAAGGTGGCCGGGCAATTGCCGGATGATCGCCCGATAGGCGTCAAGCCCGTCCGGACCGGCGAACAGCGCGTCGCGGGGTTCATAGGCGGCGACATCACGGGCCAGCGTCGGGGCTTCGGTCACGGCGATGTATGGCGGATTAGCGATGATGAGATCAAAGACGCCGGACAGCGGCGACAGCCAATCGCCCGCGACAAAAGACGCCCTCTCGCCGAAGCCCAGCGCCGCAGCATTGGTCTTTGCAACCGCCAGGGCTGCAGCCGAACGATCTACGCCGACACCCTGCGCCTTTGGAAATTCTGACAATGATGCACAGAGAAGACATCCCGACCCCGTGCCAAGATCTGCGATGCGTAAGGGTTCGTCCCTGCCTCGCCGCTTCACCGCCGCCTCGATCAGCGCGCCGGAATCGTCACGGGGAATGAGGACCTCCGGGCTGACGCTGAATGGCAAACTCCAGAATTCCTTGACGCCTGTAATATAGGCCACAGGCTCCGCTGACGCGCGGCGGGCGACAAGCGCTGCAAACAGCGCCGCATCCGCTTCACCCATCATATCATTGGCGCGAGCGATGAGTGCGCCATCATCGACGCCCAGCACATGTTTCTGTAAAATTCGCGCATCGAGTTGCGGTGTGTCGCTATTGGTGAGACGCGCAGCGCCTTGGCGAAGCGCCTCGCCAATCGTCACCGGCACATAGTCAGGCATCTTCCTGCATCGCCGCGAGCCGGTCCGCGCGATCCTGCGCCCGGAGTTCTTCGATGACTGGATCGAGGCCGTCGCCGCGAATGATCTCGTCGAGATTGTGCACGGTCAACCCGATGCGATGATCGGTGACGCGGCTTTGCGGGAAGTTATACGTGCGAATGCGCTCCGACCGGTCGCCGGTCCCGACCATGCCTTTCCGCGCCGCCGCGCGCTCTGCGTCAGCGCGCGCCCGTTCGGCTTCGTAAAGACGCGCGCGCAAGACCTTCATCGCCTTGGCGCGATTTTTATGCTGGGACTTTTCATCCTGCTGCGAAACGACAACGCCGGTCGGAATATGCGTGATGCGCACCGCAGAGTCCGTCGTGTTCACCGACTGGCCGCCAGGGCCGGACGCGCGAAACACATCGATCCTGAGATCGGCTTCATTGATTTCAATGTCTACATCTTCCGGTTCCGGCAGCACCGCCACGGTCGCCGCCGAGGTGTGAACGCGGCCTTGCGTCTCCGTTTCCGGCACGCGCTGAACGCGATGAACGCCGCTTTCGAACTTCATCTTGGCGAAGACGCCGTCGCCGGAAATGTTCGCCTGAATTTCCTTATAGCCGTTCTTGTCGGACTCAGACGCCGACAACACTTCCACTTTCCAGCCCTGAAGCTGGGCGTAACGCTGATACATCCGGAACAGATCGCCCGCAAAAATCGCCGCCTCATCGCCGCCCGTGCCGGCGCGCACTTCAAGAATGACGGAACTATCGTCAGCCTTGTCTTTCGGCAGCAGCATCAGCTGGAGATCATGTTCAATCTCGGGTGCTGTTTCTTTCAGCTCCTGCAACTCCTCATAGGCCATCTCGGCCATATCCTTATCATCGCCTTCGGACAGCTCTTTGAGGTCGATCATCTGCTGGCGCACGGAGGAAAGCTCGCGGGCCTTTTCCACGACTTCTTTCAACTCGCCATGTTCTTTTGACAGGCGCACAATCTCATCGGCGCCTGACGCCGTCGCCATGGCGGCTTCGATTTTTTCAAACTTCGCGACCAGCGCGTCGAGTTTTTCCTGAGGGATCACGAAAGGATTTCCATTCTCTAAGATAAGAAAACCGCGCGCGAAGGCTCCCTCGCGCGCGGTTCAAAATGTTGCGTCGCTACTCCGCAGCGACGGATTGCGCTTCTTCTTCCGCCTTGATTTCAGCGGCGCGTTTTTCGACGAGTTCGACGAGATGATCCACCAGCTCGGAATTATCGATACGATGATCGACCTCGCCGCCGAGATAGATCATGCCGTGTTCTTTGCCGGCGCCGCCGCCGGTGAATCCGATATCGGTCTCGCGCGCCTCGCCTGGCCCGTTGACCACGCAACCGATGACCGAAAGCGTCATGGGCGTCGTGATATGCGCAAGGCGCTGTTCCAGCGTCTCGACCGTTTCAATGACATTGAACCCCTGGCGCGCGCAGGACGGACAGGAAATCACATTGACGCCGCGATGGCGCAAATTGAGCGATTTCAGAATGTCGTAGCCGGCCTTGATCTCTTCAACCGGATCGGCGGAAAGCGACACGCGGATCGTGTCGCCAATGCCTGCCCAGAGAAGATTGCCCATGCCGATGGCGGATTTTACCGACCCGATGCGAAGTCCGCCCGCTTCGGTGACGCCGAGATGCAACGGACAGTCGATGGCTTCGGCCAGTGCATGATAGGCCGCGACGGTCAGGAACACGTCGGAGGCTTTCACCGAAATCTTGAATTCGTGAAAGTCATTGTCCTGCAGGATTTTTGCGTGATCGAGCGCGCTTTCCACCATCGCTTCGGGACAGGGCTCGCCGTATTTCTCAAGCAAATCTTTTTCGAGCGAGCCGCCATTGACGCCGATGCGCATGGAGCAGCCATGGTCTTTCGCCGCCTTGATGACTTCGCGCACGCGTTCTTCAGACCCGATATTGCCCGGATTGATCCTGAGACACGCCGCGCCAGCCTCCGCCGCCTCGATGCCGCGTTTGTAATGGAAGTGAATGTCGGCGACGATCGGCACCGGCACATTCGCGCAAATTTCTTTCAGCGCTTTTGTTGATTCCACATCCGGACAGGACACGCGTACGATGTCCGCGCCGGCTTCCGCGATCTCGTTCACCTGGCGGATGGTCGCCTGTGCGTCCGAGGTCAGCGTATTGGTCATGGACTGGACGGCGATGGGCGCATCCCCGCCCACAGGGACGTTGCCCACCATGATCTGGCGGCATTTGCGGCGCTCAATATCGCGCCAGGGACGAACGGACATGGGACCTGCCTTGGCCTTTTCGGGGCCTTGAAAAACACTGGAATTCCGCCGCCAAGATTGCGCGCCCGGCGTCGAAGTCAAGCCCCACCAATGGCTAAGGCCTGAAAAGCCGGGAAATCGGCGTTCACGCGAGCGCTAGGTGCGCTTTTTACGGGCGTTCGAAGCGGAAAACGTGAATCTGGTCATAGGCGGGCTTGGGCGTCCCGTCGACCGTTTGCGGCTCATAGCGCCAGCGGCGCAGCGCGTTGAGCGATGCGTCGTCGAAACAGCTATTCGTTGAGCCCGCCACGCGTTCTCCCGAAACGCGGCCCGCCGCCGTCACGGTGAAAGAAACGGTGACCGTCTCCACCGCCTGCGCGCCCGGCGCGCAGCTATAGGGATAGACGGGGTCGATACGCTCGATAGCGCGCGCTTCCACCAGATGACCGGCGACCGGCGCCGGGGCCGGCGTTTCGATCACCGGCGCCACGCTCGCCGCTTCCGGCGTATCGCCGATAGGCGTAACCTTGCTCGTCAGGGTGATCTGCCACGCGCTCCAGATGATGAAGGCGATGATCGCCACAAAGACCGGCAGCGACATGTCGCGCCCTTGCGTCTCGGCGGCCTCCTCAGCGGCGCGAAACTTTTCGGTCTCGATTTCCTGGGGAGCGTCGTAACCGGCGTCGAATTTGAACTGCTCAACAATGGCGCGGGCGTCGAGTTCGAGAAACTCGGCATAGGTGCGCACAAAGCCCAGCGCATAAGGACGCGCCGGGAGCGCGCTCGCCTCCACAGCTTCAATCGCAGTCAGGTGGTTTTCGCGAATATGCGTGCGGGCGGCGGCTTCGCGCAGATCGACGCCGCGGCTTTCGCGAACGGCGGCGAGCCGCGCGCCGACATGTTCGAATTCACCGGCATCGGCGGCAAGACGCGCCCGCGCATCCGCCATATCGACAATTTCCGCTGATCCGTTCGCTGTCGCCCCGCTCGCCATCTTTGCGTCTCGCGCCTCTTCTTCGCACTCGCCTTCGAATCCCGGCTTTTCGCAGCATAGCAAAAAAGCCGCGCCGAATGGCGCCCTTAAGGTGAAATATCACCCATGTTTAAGCAGGAATGCGTTAACCTGTGATTTATTCAAGGACGACGCCGGCGTCTTTCAGATATTCCCTGAAAGCGGGACGAAGGGTGACCTGCGGCGTCGTCATATTGGCGTCGAGCCAGGCCGCGGTCGCTTTTGCGTCGAGCGAGCGCACAAGGCGCCGGAACGGCCCCACGAACGCTGCGGGCAAGGAGAACAGGCGCACGCCAACGCCGATCAGCGCCGCCGCCGTGACCGGATCCGCCGTTTGCTCGCCGCAATAGGATAAGGGCGTCCCGGTGCGGGACACTTTTTCCACGGTATTCTTCAGGAAACTCAGGAAGCCCGGGTTCATGGGATCGTAACGCCGCTGCACGCGTTCAGAGTCGCGGTCGGCGGCGAAATAGAATTGCGCAAGGTCGTTGCCGCCTACCGAGAGGAAATCGACTTTCTCGGCAATCAGGTCCGCCCGCCAGGCCGAGGCCGGCGTTTCGATCATCGCGCCGATCTTCACGTCATTCGGCAATTCCTTTTCGCGGCGCTTGGCGCGGTCGATTTCGCGATCAAGAAGCTCGCGGATATCTTCAACCTCGCCCGGCAGCGTGACGAAGGGGAACATGACCCAAAGCGTCCTTCCCGCCGCCGCCGACAAAAGCGCGCGCAATTGCGGACGGATCATGCCGGGGCGGTCCACCGCCATGCGGACGCCGCGCCAGCCCATTGCGGGGTTCACTTCATTGCCGTGATCCATATAGGGCGCGGTCTTATCGCCGCCGATATCGGCGGTGCGGAAGATCACGGGTTTGTCGCCGGCGAGATCGAGCGCTTCGCGATAAAGCGCCTCCTGGCTGGCGACGCTCGGCAATTGCGACCCGATCAGGAACTGCAGCTCAGTGCGGAAGAGGCCCACCCCTTCAGCGCCGGTCTGCTCAAGGAACGGCATGTCGAGGGCAAGGCCCGCATTCATCATGATCGCGACGTCTTCACCATCCTTGGTGCGCGATGCGAGACTCTTCTCGCTGACATAGCTCTCTTCGACTTCGCGATAGCGGGCTTGCTTGCCGCGGAATTCCTCAAGCGTCTCGGGCGACGGACGAATGTGGATCTCGCCGGCTTCGCCGTCGATCACCGTGGCGTCGCCCTCCTCCGCCAGGTCAATGGCTTCGGGCGCGCCGGTGACCATGGGCAGTTTCAGCGCGCGGGCGACAATCGCCACATGTGAGGTCGCCGAGACCTCGCCGAGCACAAGGCCTTTCAGGCGCTTGCGGTCATATTCGAGGAGTTCTGCAGGACCCATGGTGCGCGCGATGAGAATGGTCTCATCATAAAGCGCGCGCTGGCCCACATTCTTGTCGCCGGCAAGATGGCGCAAGAGCCGGTTCGACAGATCGTCGAGGTCATGCATGCGCTCGCGCAGATAGGGATCGCGCGATTGCGAGAGGCGGGCGCGATTTTCCGACTTCACCTGCTCCACCGCCGATTCTGCAGTGAGGCCTGAAAACACGGCGGCGCGGAGGCGGTCTTTCCAGCCTCGGTCATACGCAAAGAGGCGATAGGTCTCGAGCACTTCGCGGGAGACGCCGCTCAGTGAGGCGTTGGTGGCGAGCATCTCGTCCACCGACTGGCGCAACTCGTTGAGGCCTTCTTCAAGACGCGCGGCATCTGCGGCCGGGTTTTGCGCAAAGACCTTGTGCTTGGGCGCCGGCGGTTGAAGGAACACCGCCTTGCCGATTGCAATGCCGGAAACAATGCCGAAGCCCCGGAGCTTTTCCGGGCGGTGCAGCATGGCGCCGACCACCTCGGTCTCTTCCTGGCTTAAGAGTTCACCCGATGCGGCGATTTCAGCGAGCAGGGTCGCAACCGCCTGCACCGCTTCGATTTCCTCATGGGTGTATTCGCGCGACGCCTTGTTTTGAACCACCAGCACGCCGAGCGTCTTGCCCGACCGGATCAGCGGCACGCCGAGGAAGGAATGCAACGGGTCCTCGCCCGTTTCCGGACGGTAGGAGAAGGCCGGATGTCTCGGCGCTTCGGCCGTCACCATGGGGCTGGCGCGCTTGGCCACAAGACCCACAAGCCCCTCGCCCCATTCGAGACGCGTCTTGTGCACCGCCTGCGGGTTCAGACCTTCCGTCGAATAGAGTTCAAGAACATCGTCAGGACGGCGCAGATAGATCGAGCACACATCCGCCACCACATGGCTGGCGATGACTTTGGTCAACAGGTCAAGACGGTCCTGAGCGCTTGTGTCATGCGCGACAGCATCGCGCATGCGCTTCAGGAGCACCGTGATGCCCTGTTCGCCATGTCCACCATGAGGCGGGCGTGTTTTCTCAATACTCATCGCGGCCTATTCGCTGCGCGCAGGCGCCAGGTCAGCTCTGCGCGGCTTGGGGCAATTTATCCAGACCATACGCATCATGCAGCACACGCACCGCATATTCCGCGGCGTCTGCATTGATCAGAACACTGATCTTGATCTCGGATGTGGAGATATTCTGAATGTTGATGCCCTTCTCGGCAAGGGCGCGGAACATGGTGGCGGCGACGCCGGCATGGCTCTTCATGCCAAGACCGATAACCGAAACCTTCGCCACATTGCGGTCGGACTGCATCGCCTTGAAACCGACCTTCGGCTGTTCTTCGGACAACACCTGCATGGCGCGATCGAGATCGCCTTCCTTCGTGGTGAAGGAAATGTTGGCGAAGCCGGTCTCGCGCGAAGCGCTCTGGACGATCATGTCGATATTGATATTCGCCGCGGCGAGCGCGTTGAAAATCCCGGCGGCGCGGCCCGGTTCATCGGGCACGGCAAGAACGGTGACGCTCGCCTCGTTGAAATCGGGCGTAACGGTGGTGACGATGTTTTCTTCCACAATATCATCCTCATCGCAGATGAGCGTGCCGGGGCCCGGCGCGTCAGGCGGATCGAAGCTCGAGAGCACCCGCACCGGCATCTTATAGCGCATGGCGAGCTCAACCGAGCGGGTCTGCAATACTTTGGCGCCCACAGACGCCATTTCCAGCATCTCTTCAAAAGAAACCTTGCCGATCCGGCGCGCCTGCTTGGTCAGGCGCGGGTCGGTCGTATAGACGCCGTCCACATCCGTATAGATGTCGCATCGCGCGGCGCCGATGGCGGCGGCCAGCGCCACAGCGGATGTATCCGAACCGCCGCGTCCTAAAGTGGCGATGCGCTTGTCCGGCGCGATGCCCTGAAAGCCTGCACAGACGGCGATCTCACCGCTGTCGATCGCTTCGCCAAGGGCGTCGCCTTCGATATCGGCGATGCGCGCCCGGCCATGAGCGAGGTCTGTCTTCAGCGGAATTTGCCAGCCCTGCCACGAGCGGGCCCGATAACCGAGATTTTGCATCACCAGCGCCAACAGCCCCGATGTCACCTGCTCGCCCGAGGCGACGACGGCGTCATATTCCACATCCCGGGCGTCCAGCGCCGGCGCCGGCTCCCCGGCTTCTGCGCACAAGCCCACAAGACGGTTGGTTTCGCCGGCCATGGCGGAAACCACCACCGCGACAGAATGGCCGGCATCGACCTCACGGCGCACAAAGGCGGCCGCAGCGCGGATACGCTCGAGATTGGCGACTGACGTGCCGCCGAATTTCATTACAATGCGGGCCATATTGCGACTGCGAATTCATGTCCTCTTGCCCCCGACAGCCGGAAGCGCAAATCTGGCGTATCTCTAGAAAGCAGCGCCCTCGGGCGCAAGCGAGGAAATTTCAAAAATGGCGCAGACCGAGTTAACAAGCGCCCAAAAAGACGCGACAACACGCTCCGGCCGCACAACAATCGACCCTGAAGAAGTCAGGAAGTTCTCCGCCATCGCCGATGAATGGTGGGATCCGTTCGGCAAGTTCAAGCCGCTGCACAAGTTCAACCCGGTCCGTCTCGCCTATATTCGCGACGGCGCCTGCGCTCATTTCGGCCGGGACCGGCGCGCCAAAGCGCCGCTGGAGGGGCTTTCGCTCCTCGATATTGGTTGCGGCGGCGGGCTTGTCGCCGAACCCATGCGCCGTCTCGGCGCATCGGTGACGGCCATTGACGCATCGGAACGCAACGTCAAAACCGCCATGGCCCATGCTGCGCCGCTCGATCTCGATATCGACTATCGCGCCACGACGGTGGAAAGACTCGCCGAAGAAAACACCGCGCCGTTCGACATCGTCCTCAATCTCGAAGTGGTCGAGCATGTGGCGGATGTGGATTTGTTTCTGCAAACCTCCGCCAGCCTCGTCAAACCGGGCGGCATAATGGTGATGGCGACGCTGAACCGCACTTTGAAGGCCCTCGCGCTCGCGAAAATCGGCGCTGAATATATTCTGCGCTGGCTGCCGGCCGGCACTCATGATCCGCGCAAATTCGTCAAACCCGAAGAAGCGAAATCGGCGCTCACCAATGCCGGCCTCACCATCACAGCGGAAGCCGGCGTCAGCTACAATCCGTTGATGGATATCTGGCGCATCGGCGATGATGTGAGCGTCAACTACATGCTGACGGCGGTGAAAGGCTGATTATCTTTCTTCCGCTTTTTTCGTGTAGAGCCCGTCAAACGCTGTCGTCCAGCTTTCCCCGTCATCGGTCGAGGTTTCCCAATGCTGGCGCACGCTGCCGTCCTCATTGGGCGTCCAGGTGATGCGGTTGATGGTGTCGCTCTCGACCAGTCCCTTGTCGGACATCACCATGGAGCCGTCTTCAAGACCGCCCTTGAGATAGAGCGCGGCCCCGGCGTTCGACATCCAGGTCTGATGCCAGTGGCTGTCATTGCTATCGTAAAAATTGATGCTCATGCCGGTGAAGCCGCCGGCATTATATTGTTCGAGCACCACACAGCCGCCATGTTCTGCGGAAATATTGTTCGTTGCAGAGGAACTGCTTCCCGCCGAGGTCACATCCCATTCCCCGAGCCAGAAATCGAAATGGCGGTATTCAGGATCGGTGCAAGGCGTCAGCGCCGCAACGACGGCAAGAAATTTCTCATCATCGGCGAGCGGTGCAAATTCTGTTGTGTTGGAAACAAAGCCGCCCGGAATGCCGCCGGTTTCCGCCAGCGTTTCGAGCATGGCGAGCGCCTTTTTCTTCTTGCCTGCAGACATGTAAAGCCGCGCAAGGTGGTATTGCACTGAGGCCGGACTGGCGAAACCTTCGTCCAGCGCTTTTTGATAGCTCTTTTCCGCCTCTTCATATTGGCCAAGCTCATGTTGCCCGCGCGCAAGATAATAGTGATACCCGGCGTTGTCGGTGTCGCTTTCCAGAAGCGCGCTATAGGCCTCCACCGTTCCCTGCCAGTCCTGCGCAGCGTATTTCGCTGAGGCTTCTTCATCTGTTTGGGCGTAGGCGGGACTTGCAAAAACAGCCAGGCCGAAAATCGCTGCAGCGCAAAATGGTTTCATGAGATGCTCCCTGAAAAACAGCGCTTATGAATAGCACCGATCCCGGAAAGAGAAGAGCATTCGGCCCAAATTCGCAATTCAAGCCACATGGGCCGGGCGCGATAATGGCGATACACCAAACCGCACTGTCATCCCGGAAAACGCCAAAGGCGTTTATCCGGGATCTCATTCTAGGCACAATTGGAGATCCCGGCTCTCCGCTTCGCTTCGGCCGGGATGACACTAAAAAAAGCTTTATTCCAGCACGGTGACAATATTGGAGTTCTGATCCGTCAGCTCCTGCGCCGAATAGAAAAGATCCTTGCCCTTCCATTCGCGCGAAAGCCTGTCGCGCCATACCGGGTCCATGGGCGAATTGACAAAATAGATGTCGAAAAATCGCCGGCTCATCATATCCCGTTCGAATTTCGGCTGATCGACTTTTTCGCCGGTGTAAAAATCATAGGCGGTGGGTTCATGAAACATGAAGGTCGCATTCGACGCCGCGAAACGTTCCTCCCCTTGCAGGAAGATCGGAACGCACATGGAATAACAGGCCCGGCGCGAACGCACACGCGTATCGACGATATGCGTGCGTTTCATCCGCTCGATGATGCGGATCACCTCCTGACCTTCAGCAATGGCGCCGCCCGGCGAATGAAGATCGATAACGACGCGGTCGCCTTCATTTTTCCACTCGCGCCAGGCCTCTTCAAACCGGCGCGCCATAGGCGCCTCCACTTCGTTGCGCCAGGTGAAAACGATCGTCTCGGGATCGCCGCGGTCGCGCGCAACGGAAAGCTCTCCCTTATCCTGAAAGATCAGGTCATTATTTCGTGCAATCAGGAGAACGGTAAGCGCCAGCAAAATCAACGTCGCCAACGGCATCAACTGGTTTTGCTGCTTCTGGTTCACTGTTCTTAACTCTTGCGTGCGCTCCGGGGCGCACTCACCTTTGTCCGACCCCGCCTGATCTTTGCACATGATCTGCGGGCCCGACTTTTGGTAAAGGTGAGCATTCGCGCCGCTAAGAGCAAGCCCCCGGCAGAAGGAACGACACATGAATGTCAGCGACGCCATCAAGGAAAGAACGTCGATCCGCGCTTATCTCGACAAGCCGGTGAGCGAGACGCAGTTGCGCGATATCCTGGATCTTGCGCGCTGGGCGCCGTCGGGCGGCAATCTTCAGCCCTGGCGCGTGCATGTGGTGATGGGGGCGGGCCGAGACCGGCTGGTCGCAACCGTTAAAAAGGCGATCGTGGAAAACCCGTTGGCGAATGAATCGGAGATCGCGGTCTACCCGCCGAAACTCGGCGAACCCTGGCGGACGCGGCGCTTTGAGGTCGGCGAGGATATGTATGCGCTGCTTGGCATTCCCCGCGATGACAAACCTGCGCGCATTCAGCATCTCATGCGCAATTATGAATTTTTCGGCGCGCCTGTGGGCCTCTTCTTTTCGCTAGACCGCCAGTTCGACAAGGGCCAGTGGGCCCATCTCGGCATGTTCATGCAGACAATCGCCCTTGCAGCGGCTGAAATGGGCCTCGCCACCTGTATGCAGGAAGCATGGTCCGCGCGGGCGAAGACCGTTTCCGCCTTTCTTAGGCTGAAAGACAATGAGCAGCTTTATTGCGGGATGGCTTTGGGCTATGCCGACCCGTCAGCGGATGTGAACAAACTGCGCTCATCCCGCGCGCCCGTCGACGATTTTGCCGCGTTCATCACGGAATAAGCCTCATGCCGGTTCAGATATCAGTCTGCGAGACAGTGAAGGCGCCTGCTGAAGCGGCGTTTCACGCCGCAACTCACATCAACGCACGAGAGTTGATCAGGCCCTATGGATTCCTTCCGGGCATCCTCAATGTAGACGGCCATGACGCGCCCTGGTCCGCGATTGGCGAGGTGCGCCGCCATACGCTGTCTGACAAATCTAGCGTCAGGGAAGAGCTTGTGGCCTTCACCCGCAATCAGACCTTCGCCTATCGCCTGACCGAGTTCACGGGCGCCTTCGCCCCGCTGGTGAAGTCCGCCCGCGCGGACTGGCATTTTACGCAGCGCACGGCGGGAAGCACCAAGATCGACTGGACATATTCCTTTACGCCGCAGAGCATGGCGGCCGAACCCGTCCTCTGGTTCATTGTAAAACTCTTCTGGCCCGGCTATCTGAAAGCGGCCCTCGCCCGCGTCAAAGAAAAAGCCGAAGAACACGAAGCGCCCTCCATCAAGGCCTGACACGAAAACAAGAATTGATAGGCAGACATTCGCCTGATAAAAGCCGATGCTTCTCAGGCGCTTCATCGTTTTTTTCAGCAGAGCCGTAAAGGTATCGGTGTTTGGAAATGAACGTCTGATCATTATGTTTCACGGCGTTTATATATCGAAAGACAGGCTCTGATGAAAATCGCGACCTTCAACGTCAATTCCATCAACGCCCGCCTGCCCCGCATTCTCGACTGGTTTGACAAGGCAAAACCTGACGCCGTCGTCCTGCAGGAAATCAAATGTATTGATGAAAAATTCCCCGCGCACGAATTTGAGGATCGCGGCTATAATGTCGAAGTGCATGGACAGAAGACCTATAACGGCGTCGCGCTTCTCTCCAAGCATCCGCTCGATGATGTCTTGCGCGGGCTTCCCTATGACAATTCGGACGACCAGGCGCGCTATATCGAGGCGCTCGTGATGCCCGATCATGCCGAGCCCGTGCGCATTGGCGGACTCTATCTCCCCAACGGCAACCCGGCGCCGGGCCCGAAATATGATTACAAACTGAAATGGATGCACCGGCTGAAACGTCATGCGGAAAAGCTTTTGAAAAACGAGGAAGCTTTCGTGCTCGCTGGAGATTACAACGTCATTCCGCAGGAAGAAGACGTTCACGATCCCAAAGCATGGGCGGATGACGCGCTGTTCCTGCCGGAAACGCGGGCGGCGTTTCGCGAACTCCTCAATCTCGGCCTGACCGACGCCATCCGTCAGGCGAACCCCAATGGCGTCTGTTACACTTTCTGGGATTATCAACGCGGCGCCTGGGAAAAAGACAACGGCATCCGCATCGACCATCTGCTGTTAAGCCCGCAGGCCGCCGACCGTTTCAAGTCCGCCGGCGTCGACCGTAAGGAACGCGCGCCCGGCGACAAAAAGGAAAAGCCGTCAGACCACGTGCCGGCGTGGGTTGAGCTGGATTAAATTTCAATCCAGGGCAACCAGCCGAACCTTCCGAAAGTCACTCAATGTGCAACGCCGATACGACCATTGATCATAGCCCGGCGCGATAATTTCCATAAATGCATTTCGGCATAGATTAGGCGATTTCAGGTTGAACGAAATATCAATTTTTTTTGCTGGGTCATAATAACAATCAGACTGAGTTACATTGAGGTAATATTCTCCGTCATACGAAAATAGAAAAGTATTTTTCGCAACCGGAGATACGCCGCCAAGTTTCGAGTAAATAAGACACATTCGGGTCTCACCGGTTTCTTCGAGACGAAACTGCACTTCCTCTCTTTGAGGCGCATCCTTTTCAGCGTCTCCAGTCTCCGCTTGCGCCGTCGCCAGCATCAGGAAAAGAAAGAAAGCAATACACCGAATCATACTTCCCATGGGATTGCCCCGCCTACCCTGCTTCATGCTACATCACCTTCATCGTAGAAGTTATTTGATTGAACGCCAACCGAACGCGCGTCATACAGCCTTATGAACTGGTCTCCCGAACAGGATAACGCCCTTCTCGCTGTCGATGAGTGGCTGAAAAAGCGCGACAAACAGGTGTTCCGCCTGTTCGGTTATGCGGGCGCGGGCAAGACCACCATGGCGCGCCATATTGCGGAGAACGCGGGCGGCGATGTCGCCTTCGCCGCCTTCACCGGCAAGGCGGCGCATGTGATGCGCCAAAAGGGGTGCGCCGGCGCGACGACGATCCACTCCCTCATCTACCGCCCGTCCAGCGTCGAGGAAGAAGGCGAGCCCTCCTTCACCATCCGTTATGACGCGCCCGCCGCCGACGCTGATCTCATCATCATCGACGAATGCTCCATGGTCGATGAGGACCTTGGCAAAGATCTTCTCTCCTTCAACAAGCCTGTGCTCGTGCTTGGCGACCCGGCGCAGTTGCCTCCCGTTAAAGGCGGCGGCTTTTTCACCGAAGGCGAGCCTGATTTCATGCTGACGGAAATTCACCGTCAGGCGGCGGACAATCCGATCATTCGCCTGTCCATGGCGATCCGCGAGGGCGAGCCTTTCGATGAGCAGTCAGAGCAATGCCGCCTCATCTCGCGGCGCGAGGTCGAGACAGACGAGATCATGGCGGCCGACCAGATTCTTGTGGGCGCCAACAAGACCCGCAAGCGCTATAATGACCGCCTGCGCGAGCTGCATGGGCACACGGACGCCTCGCCGGAAGCCGGCGAAAAACTCGTCTGCCTGCGGAACAACAAGAAAAAGGGCTTGTTGAATGGTGGCCTGTGGACCGTAAGACAGCGCATGAGCCCGCGCGGCGGCCGCGTGCGCTTTTCCGTCAACCCGGAAGAAGGCGGCAAGGCGGTCAATGTCTCCGTCCCCCGCGCCTTTTTCACCGAAGGGCCCGAAGCCGTGCCCTGGCCGCAGCGCAAGGGCGCCGACGAGTTCGACTATGGCTACGCCCTCACCGTCCATAAGGCTCAAGGCAGTCAGTGGGACAGCGTCGTCCTGTTCGACGAAAGCTACATGTTTCGCGAACATGGCGCGCGCTGGCTCTATACGGGCGTTACAAGGGCCGCGGAACGGCTCATTCTGGTGCGCTAGAGCCTAGCTGGCGCTGATTCGCGAATCCTGCTGAGAACCTTGTTTAGTTTTCCGGATGCGTTTTCACCGGACGCAATCAGCGCAACAAAACCCGCCCGGCTTGAGTAATAGCCGAGGCGCAATTGGGAGATTGAATTCATGTCTGGAATTGTCAGCCGCTTTCTCAGCTTCGACAAGCTCATCGCCACAGGACTTATCAAAGTTCTTTACTGGATCGGCTTGGTAGGAATCGCCCTTTTTACGCTAATCGCGATTTTCGGTGCCTTCGCCGCCTTCGGTCAAGGCTTTCTTCAAGGTGTCGGCATGCTAATCATGGCACCGATTGTCGGTCTCCTTTCTCTCGTTTTCTGGCGCTTCATGTGCGAGGTCTACCTCGTAGTCTTCGGCATGTATGATCGCCTTGGCAAAATACAGGAAGCCGTCGGCGGCGGCACGCCAAAGGACATCAATACCGCCGCTGACTAAGCTATCGGCTTTGTTAATGCAAAGATGAACCATGCGCGATAGGCGCAATATGCCCTTCACGGCCGTCGACCGGAATCGCAATGATCGCGCGCGCCGTTCCCGGCGCTTCGGCGACCACCGGATCGCCGCTTGCGATGCCGCCGCCGCCCAGCATGTCGTTGGTATAGCCCGGCGCATAGACCATCACATGAGGATGCCACGCGCCGACATTCGGCCCGAGCCGCTGCGCGGCCGAATACATATAAGCGAAAGCAACGCCGTCGACCTCATCGATTTCGCCTGACGCATAGGCGCTCATGACAGCGTCCCTCACTTCATCGTAAGACTTGCCTTGGAGCCCCAGTTCGGCGCGCATCAGCTGCTCCTGCATCGGCCCGCTGGCGGACGCTTTCGCATCGTAACAGATCGGCGCAATCACACTGCCCGGCGTTTCGAACGCATCGCTTTGGGAATCGAACGCGGCGCCCCAGCGGAGCAGGACAAGGCAATTAAAGCCGTTCGTTCCTTTAACGGCGACTTCATAGCCTTTCTTGCCCATGACCCAGACCGTGGCGTCCTTTGAGAGCCCGTCGGGCCCGGCGCTGCGGGCGATGGCGACTTCTTCTTTCCTCGACCATTCTGGGTCTCCCGCCGCGAAAGCCGGCGCCGTCATCATTAGAAGGGCGAGAATACAGGTTTGTTTCAGCATGGATTTCTCCTTTTCCAAGTCCCGGCGGCGCGCGCCGCCTCAGAGAAGACGGCCGGTCCCCGCCGCTTTCGACAAAGGCCGGCGCGCAAAGGCAACTTTCCGGGATTTCTGGTGTTTTCCTGAGGCAACTACCGACAGGCCGCCCCATGTCTTATGTCAAATCCAGCCTCGGCGCCGATGAAGAGATTTTGATGATCGCCAAGTTCCCTTGGCCCTATCACCTGGTCGCCTGGGGCGCTCTTTTGCTGCTCGGGATTGTCGGCGTCGGCATCATCATCTGGATGATGATGCTTGTTCACTTCGCCACAACGGAAGCGGCGCTGACCTCGCGTCGCGTCGTCTACAAGAAGGGTCTGTTCACCCGCGAGACCCTGGAGCTCGGCGTCTCAACCATCGAACAGATCGAACTCCATCAGGGATTTTGGGGACGCGTTTTCGGGTTCGGCGTGGTCGAGGTGTCCGGCACGGGAGAAGGTCAAATTCGCACGCACACCATGGCTGATCCGGTAAAATTCCGCCGTCTTGTCACCGATGCCCGCGCGCAGGATCGCGCCGTTGTCGTCGAGCAACCGGAATTCAACCAAGAAGAATTGCGCGCCCGCGAGCGGACAAGACTGCAAATGTCGACTTAGTTTCCATCGACATTTTCATCCGCCGGGACCAACCATCCCCGATAACGAATGATGTCGCCGATAAGGGGAAACCTAACCGATACATCAAAATGAAATCGTCCGTCCTTTTCGCGCTCGGCGCCGCCCGCCCGAGGACAAACAAACCGCGGCAATGGCGCCCCGAAAAAACTCACGCCGACAGGAACCAGATCGACGCCCTCTTCGCTAGCGGCCATGCGCAGGCGAAACCAGAGCGGGCCGAAACATTCCGTCACTTCGGGCTCTTCCGTTTTTCTCAGCCGCAACAGGGTCTGAAACCGGGCGCCGTTGAAATTACGGGTCCAGCGCTCGCCGCCTTTTCTGGCGTCGAACGTCACAACAAGCGGAACATTCACGCCGGATGCAGGAGCGCCCGATACGATGCAGACAAGCTTCGCCAAAAAGGAGCCGCCGCGCGTTACATCCGCGCGGCCTTCGGCCCGGCGCGCCTGCCCGTGCATGTCACGAATCGCCCGGGGAAGAATGTCAAAGCGTTCGCCAAACAGGTCGCGATAAAGCGTCCGCGCCATCGCTCGCCTCCATGGTGGTTTCAATATCGAACGCCGCAAATTCGCGCTCAAAGTCTGCAAGGGTAATCTCGCCCACAACCATGCGCGCCCCCGGCGCAAACCCTCCCCCATCAGCAACCCGCTTCACAACATGCGCAGCAGCCATGGCCGGAATATAGGGCCCGTCGCCCGATCCCGCACAAAGGCTCCAGCGGCGGCGCGCCGGCGCACCTTCTTCATCCAGTCCCGAGAGTTCTACGAACATGCCGCCGCGGTCGCTTCCAAATGGTTCAAACCACTGCGCCGCCTTGTGAAAAAAAGGCGCGGCGGCGGCGAGATTGGGGATAACCCTCATGCGCCGCAGCCTCGCCAACACAAACAACGGCAGATGCAGAATGGTAAGTTCAAGCCCCGCGAGGAATTCAATATCCTGCGCCATGGGAAACAGCATTTTCATGGCCGGCAAATCCGGCGCATCGCAAGGGCTGAAGAGCCGGGCGCCCAAACCGGGCAGCTCCAGCCGCGCAAGGCGCCCCCAGCCAGGCGCCGCGACATCAACGCCGCCGCGCCGCTGCGGAACAGGCTCGCCCACATAGCTGAGAATCGCTTCGACAACGGCGCGCCCGCGCGGCGCGCGATTGCCGGGCGTCACGCCAACGCGCACGCCGTCCACACGCGACAGGGACGCCGAAAGCGCCAGCGCCGCCGCGCTTGAAAGCGCCGATGTCGTACTGCAGGCCGTGAGCGCAAATACGCCAGCGGTTTTTGCTGCTTCATCGAGACGTCCAAACCCCTCCGCAAAGGTCCGGCCGTCGGCCAGATCCACATAAGGAAGCCGCGCCGCGATGGCCGCCTCCGCAACATGATAGTCCTGCCCCTGAAACGGCCCGACGCAATTCACGAGAATATCCGGTTGCAGCTTCACCAGCGCAGGGCCGACATCTTGCGCTGAAACTATCGCCGCAGTTTTTCGGGCCGGTCCTGAAAGCGACTCAGCGACTTTTCGAGCGCGTATGTAATTGCGTCCCCCAAGCACAAGTTCAATGCGCGCGTCCTGGTCGAGAATGTGAGCGAGGCGCGAGCCGAAAACGCCTGCCCCGCCGAGAATGAGAACGCGCGTCACCGCAAAAACCGCCATGCTTCATCCGGCGCCGGTGCGTAGCATGCGGCGCGTTTGCCAAACAGACGATAGCGATTTCGCGCGATGCGAAAATACGCCCAATCGCGCAGAGCCTTCGGAAACAGGGCGACGAGCCTCGCCAGGAAAGACCATGGTGCGTTTAAGCGCTTTAATACCGCGATGATCGCGGTGGTTTCCCGCAACACATCGCCATCAGCTGCGAGAACGAAACTTGAAGGATCGTCAGGGTCAAGCCCTGCGCCGGCCAAAATCTGTCGTCCGGCTTCTGTCTGCATAGCGGCAAAACGAAACTTCTCGTCCGGGTCGCGATCAAGCAGAAAACGCACCCAGCGCGAACACAAAACGCAGTCGCCGTCAAAAACAATGATCGGCCCATGTTGACGCCTGTCATTCACTGAACCGCGCTCCATGTTCTCTGTTCGTGATAACGCTTGCGCCGTCAAAAGCCGCTGCGGCGCGCCGTCGCGCATCTTTACCGGCGCACGGCCTCAACGCTGAAAGCGCCGTCGAGGCGGCCTTCCACCCGCTGGAAGAGCACGTCAATCAGATCGAAAATGAGATCGAACTCATGAAGAATGCGCTCCACACGCGCCGGTCCTTCAAGCGGCGCAAACATCGAGCCCATATTGAGCTTGTCGCCAGTCTCAAGCGCAATGCAGAGCTTTCCGCCGGTGAACGCTGCGCGCAGTTTGGCGCCGTCAAACAGACGATCAAGCTCCTCAAACCGCTCAAGCACCAGAGGATCGAGCAGCTCGCGCGCCTCCACCTGATCGGTGGACCACGCTTCAAAGATCTTTTCGAATTTCGGAGAGACAATGCCGATATTCTGAAACTCTTTGCCGGGTTTGCCGAAACGATTAAAAATACCGGTGTCCCGGCGCACAACGGTCTCACCCAGAAACTTCTTGTGATAGTCGATGACAAGAAGCTGGCCATGAAACACTGTGCGCGTCGATGAGTTTTTCCCGCTGGATTTATATTTAAGATGCGCTTCGCACATGACGAATTCAGCGCCGTGCCGTTCACCGCGAACTTCATCTTCCCAGCTCTCGCGGTTGAAATTGGGGATGAGCTTTAACCGGTCATAATCAGTGAAATAGGCCGGTCGGCCGATATCGCGGCGATAGACATAGCCGAGCTGACCGCAAACCCGCTGCAACAACCCGCCGGTGATGTCGCCGCGGGTCTTGTTGATCCGCCACATGACCGAGCCAATCGCCAGCATGCCAATCACAAAGGCAGCCTGTAGATTGCTCCCCCCGAAAGGACCAAAGCGGGCGACGGCAAAGGCCGCGACAGCCATGCCGATCGCCATCAGCCCGGCTTCCATCACCGCCTGCTGGCGCGCATCTTCCTTGCTGCGCAGATAGGGCGCGATGTCACTCTCATAAAAAGCAGAGAACGCCTGAAATTCCTCGCGCTCAGATGGCGGCTTGATGCTCATTGATCCCTTCCCCGCTTGATGTCCCGCCGATCCTGCTAGGAAATTGTTAACTCTTCTTTTCCGCGGCGGGCCAAAGGTTTGCCATAAGAATTGAGATTCACAAACGCCAACCGTTTGCAGCCGCCTAAACGGCGAATTAACCAAGATTTCAGAAGCTGCCGGACAAACCATCCGGAGCCTCTGCCCGATGCAGAACATAAAAAAGAAGATTGCGGCCGTTCTCGGCGCGCCAGGAGACGCCACGCCCGATGTGGTGATCGATCGGCAAATCCGGGAGCTCAAACAACAAATGCCGCGAGTCCTGATCGGGATCGGACTGACGTCAGGGCTGATTGGCTATCGATTTTTCGAACATGCAAGCGCGCTGATTCTCATCAGCTTCGGTCTTTACGTCGCTTTTGTTATGGCGCGCGTTCCCGGCTGGCTCCGCCTTGACATCAACGCCATGTCCCCGGAGGCGAAACGCCGCCAGCTTACGGCCACGCCTTTCATCGGGGCCGGCTTGGGATTGGCCTGCGTAACGCTTGCCATTTACCTTTCCCAGTTCGCCGACAAGCAAGGGCTGATCATGCTCGGCCTGTGGTGTCTTTATTGCGGCGTCGCCAGCTCCATGGGGCTGACGGCGTTGCCGCGCGCGTCAAGCGTACCGCTTGTCACATGCATTCTTCCCTACACACCCGTGATGTTCGCAACAGGAGACACGGACCTTGTTATCCTCGCCGGCATCATGATCATCGGCGCCGTCGTAGCGCACTTTCACAACACCCATTTTGGTCAGGTGCTTGCGGAGATATCCATCAGCAAACAGGCGGTCGAACAACATGCAGAACGCGCCGCCATGCGGTTCCGAAACTTCATTGAGAACACATCGGACTGGGCCTGGGAGTTCAACGCCAAAGGCGAACAGCTCTACGTCTCGCCCAACTTTGAAAAGATCACAGGGATACCAACCAGTCACCGGATCGGCCAATACAGTCTTAACATTTCAGCGCTCGACAACGGCCAATCTGTAGAAGCTGAAAAACAATTCATCGAGCTGTTCAACAAACGTGCGCCTATCGAAGGCTTGCGCCATAATGTCATCAAGGCCAATGGCGAGGTCATGTGCATCGCCGAATTCGCCATGCCGCAATTCGACAATCACGGCCAGTTCACAGGCTATATCGGCTGGTCTAAAGACATTACCGAACAGGCTGAAGCGGAAGAGCGGCTGCGCGAAAGCGAAAAACGCTATCGCGACTTCGCTGAAAGCGCCGGCGACTGGGTGTGGGAGATCGACGCCGACTTGCGTTACACACATATTTCCGACCGCGCAAAGGAAGTCACCGGCATTGACCACAGCTGGATCATTGGCACGAAAATGTCGCTGGACGGAAACAAGGTCAGCGGGGAAGCCTGGAAGGAATTACGCGAAGCGATCAGCCAGAGGAAGCCAATACAGAACTTCGTCTCATGTGTTGATTTTGAAGAAAGCGGGCGTTCCCTGTGGATTGAACGCAGCGCCAAGCCGGTCTTCGGTCTCGATGGCGCGTTCAAAGGATATCGCGGCGTTGCACACGATGTCACCGAAAGCATGAACGCGAAAATCGCCGCCGCGGATGCGCTTAAAAGGCTTGAGGAAACCAACGCCAATCTTGAAGAAATCGTACACCACCGAATGCAGGTGATTGAAGAAAAATCCCAGTTGATGGGCGAAGTACTGGAATCCATGGCGCAGGGCGTGGTCGTCATCGACGACAGTTTCACCATTCTTGAACTTAACGAAAAAGCCTGGCGCATTTCCGGTCTGCCGAAACATGCCTGGGCCATCGGCAACGATATCCGTCCGCTTTTGCAGCTCGGCATCGACTACGGCATGTATCCGTATAACAGCGTCGAGGAGTATTTCGAAGATTGCGATTCGACGCTTGATGCGGGTAAGGATTTCCGCGTGGCGCGCCGCCAGAAGGACGGCGTCATCATCGAGGAAAGCGCCCGACGCCGGCCCCATGGCGGCATCGTTATCACCTATCGCGACATCACCGAACAACAGATCCGCGAAGATGAGCTGCGCGCCCTTTCCGAACAACTGCGCATGTCGAAAGACGAAGCGGAAGCGGCAAACCGGGCGAAGTCAGAATTTCTCGCCAATATGAGCCATGAGATCCGCACGCCAATGAATGGCGTCATCGGCATGGCCTCGCTTCTTCTCGACACCAAGCTTGACGAGAACCAGTCGGATATGGCGCGGGTGATCGTCAGCTCCGGCGATGCGCTCTTGAAAATCATCAATGACATTCTCGATTTCTCGCGCCTAGAGGCCGGTAAGCTGCGCCTCGTCAAGGAAGAGTTCAAACTGCGCGAATGTATCGAGGATGTCGCCGCGCTCCTGTCCTTACCGGTCGAGGAAAAACACCTGGAGCTCATGGTGCGGTATCAGCCGGAAGTGGATTGCGGCTTTATCGGCGACCCGGGGCGGCTGCGCCAGGTCATCACCAATCTCGTCGGCAACGCCGTCAAATTTACCGAACAAGGGCACATTCTTGTTGATGTCAGCGGCGTGCGCCGCGGCGAAATCGCAGATGTGGTCATTTCGGTGACAGACACCGGCTGCGGCATTCCCGATCACAAGCTGAAAGCGATTTTCGACGAATTCGAACAGGTCGACGGTTCATCGGCGCGCAAACATAACGGCGCCGGGCTTGGCCTCGCGATCAGCCAGAAAATGATCGAGGCTATGGGCGGCGAGATCTCCGTCGAAAGCGAAGTCGGCAAGGGATCAACCTTCCGCATTCGCCTGCCGCTTGCAATTGATGACACAGCGCCGATGAAAATCGTTGCGACGGACGCAACTTTTTCAGGCAAGCGCGCGATTATTGTCGACGACAACGAAGTCAATCGCACCATTTTAAAAGAACAGCTCGCTTCCTGGGGACTTGAAGCAGACGCCGTTGAGAGCGCCGAAGACGCCCTGGTTGCGCTTCGCGCCGCGGGCTCAAAAGGCGAAGCCTACGCGATCGGCATTCTCGATTTTCAGATGCCCGGCGCTGACGGCGTGGAGCTCGCGCAGATCATCAAAAGGGACCCGGCGCTTGCGGCGACGCCGCTGGTGCTGCTGACCTCTGCGGGGCGCAAAGGTGATCCGGGAGGCCTCGGCGGAGATCTGTTCTCCGCATATCTCGTCAAGCCGGCGCGCGCCTCCATGCTGCTCGACGCCATTCTGACGGCGCTCAATGACGGCGCCGTGGCGCAGCTGCGGTCCAAGACAGAAAAATCCAGCGATACGCCCGGCGCTGGCGCATGTCCGTTCACCGAGGATGGATCAGCCCTCAAGGTCCTTGTCGCCGAAGACAACATCGTCAACCAGATGGTGATCAAGGCGATGCTGGAAAAACTTTGCTGCGATGTCGCCATCGCGTCCAACGGCAAACTCGCGGTCGAGGCCTATAAGGACAACAAACCGGATATCGTGCTGATGGACATGTCCATGCCGGAGATGGACGGCGCAGAAGCGACAAGCCATCTCCGCAAAGCGCAGGAAGAAACAGGCGTTCACACACCGATCATCGGCGTAACGGCGCACGCCCTGCGCGAGGACCGTCAACGCTGCATTGACGCCGGCATGGACGACTATCTGCCCAAACCGGTGAAGCAGGATGCGCTCATGGACGTGATGAGCCGGTGGACGATCGGACGCGGCAAGTCGAGCGTCAGCGCCTAAAGTTCCGCCATTTGCAGGACAGCCTCATCAACGCCGTCGCCAGTCTGGCTCTGACGGCGCCAAAGCGACGCATAAAGCCCGTCTTTCGCAATCAAGTCCTGATGACGCCCCTGTTCGACAATCTCGCCATTGTCAAAAACAAGGATCTTGTCGGCGCCGGCGATGGTCGACAGGCGGTGCGCGACGGCAATCGTCGTGCGTCCCCGGGCGGCTTCTTTCAACGCCGCCTGCACTTCCTGTTCGGTTGTTGAATCGAGCGAGGATGTCGCCTCATCCAGAATCAGGATCGCCGGATCGAGGAGAATAGCGCGCGCGACGCCCACCCGTTGTTTCTCACCGCCTGAGAGTTTCAGACCGCGCTCGCCAACCCTCGTATCAAGGCCCGCGGGAAGGCTTTCAATAAAGCCGCGCAACTGCGCACGATCCGCCGCCGCCATGATCTCTTCATCGCTGGCTTCAAGGCGCGCATAGGCGAGATTGAACCGCAGCGTGTCGTTGAAGAGAACCACCTCCTGCGGCACGAGGCCAAGCGCAGCGCGCAAGGATTGCTGCGACACACCCGTAATATCCTGGCCGTCGACCAGAATGCGGCCCGACGCCGGGTCGTAGAACCGGAAGAGCAGTTTCAGGACGGTGGACTTGCCCGCGCCGGAAGGACCGACAACGCCCACAAAAGCGCCGCCGGGAACGGAAAAGGATACATCCTTTAACCCGCTCGCCCTGCCTTCATGAGCGAAGGACACATGATCGAAAACGACTTCGCCCTTTTGAGGAGAGAACGCTTCCGCCCCTGATGCATCCGCGACGTCAGGCTTGCGGTCCATCAGGGCGAAGAGTTTTTCGATATCCACGGTGCCCTGTTTAATCTCGCGCCAGGCCCAGCCGAGAATGTTGAGTGGGCGGTAGATGTTGTAAAGCATGAGCATCACCGCGGTGACATCGCCAGCTCTCATGGTTCCGTTGACGGCGCCATATCCAGCCAGCAAGACCGCTGCGAGAAGGCCGCCGGTCATGACCAGTTCCTGACCGACATTGAGCACCGACAGGGATTGCTGCACGGTCACCATATGACGGTTGTAATCCTGCATGGCGCCGTCATAGCGCGCCGCTTCGCGGTCCTCGGCGGCGAAGGCTTTCACAGTTTCGAAATTCGTCAGTGTGTCGAGCGCGATGCCGCGCAGCCTTGTATCCGCTTCGTTCATGGCCCGGCGCTGTTTGTTGCGCCATTCGGTCACCACGATCGTGAAGCCGGAATAGATGACGATGACGACGACAACGGTCAGGGAAAACTGAACGCCGTAAACCACCGCCAGCACCACCGCCGCGAAGCCAAGCTCCACAATGGTCGGCCCGATATTGAAGGCGAGAAACCGGAAGAGGTAATCCATGGCGCCGGCGCCGCGCTCGATGATCCGGTTCAAGGCGCCGGAACGCCGGGTCAGGTGAAACTGCAGGTCGAGATGCTGGGAGTGACGGAAAGCGTCGACCGCAAGGAGGCGCTGCGCGTCCTGGGTCACCGGCGAGAAAAATCCGTCCCGCACATAGGGAAGCGCGTTCGCAGCGAATCGGGCCGCGGCGAACAGGATGAAGAACATCGCGAAGGACATGCCCGCCTCGGCCGCTTCTCCATCGACCAGCCGGTTGATGCCGTTGCCCATAAGAACCGGCGCAATGACGGCAAAGCCCTTGGACACGACAGTGATAATGAAGGCGAGCGCAATTCGAAAACGCCACTTGGCGAGTTCCGGCCTCAAAAGGACCTGGAACATCCGGGCGATGGACCGGCCGAAGGGCGCCGGCGCTGAATTAAATTCCTGATCATAATCGGGAGGCATTGGCGCAAAATGGGACCGGAAAAGCGAAAAAGCTAGGCTTGCGGCCCCAGAAAACAGCCAGACCGGCGGCGCGGGCGGCTTACGAAATATCAATTCCCTGTTAACGCTAGCTATTTGGGAATGTGCTATGGTCGCGGGCGCGCGGATTCGGGGGAGCCAACGCGCGCGTGAATGGAAGACCAATGCGGAAGAAAAACAATCGGCTCTCGGAACGGCTGGCGGCGATTAAAAGCGCGGCGCCAACGGTGACGGACGCCCGCATCCCGCAACCGAAAAAGCGCGGCCCCCCGGAACGGGAAAAGCGCGAGGCTGTCTTCCGCCCGGGCAAGATCTATCTTTCAAGAACCGATCAGGTGCGCTGTGTGATTCGCAATGTCAGCGATGGCGGCGCCTATGTGCATCTCGAAGGGATGCAGCCGCTGCCGCCGGTGGTCATGCTGCGTTTTGAGCAGACCGGGGTCACCAAAAAAGCGCGCGTCGCATGGCAACACGATATCGAGGCGGGCCTCGCCTTCGTCAAGGATATGACCCCGGGCCGCAAGGGGGACGACCCTCATGAGCCGCCGCCCATCGTGGCGCGCTAGCCCGCTTACCAGGGTAAAACTTCACCATTATAGGCGACGAGGTGCGGCGCGCCGGGCTTCATGGCGGCGATCTGTTGGCGCAGACCCGCAACGCTTTCTTCCGGGGTGACCGGCGCCGACGGGCCGCCCATATCGGTTTTGACCCAACCAGGATGAAACGGCCCGACGGCGACGCCGTCCGCCGCCAGAAGCGCCGCATAGGACTTCATCGCCATATCGAGACCGGCTTTCGAGGTTGAATAAGCGGGCGCGTAGCCGCCTGCGTTTTCGATAGACCCGAGCGTCGAGGAAATCGCCGCAAACTTGCCTTTTGTTTTTTTGAGATGCGGGGCAAACGCCTCCAGCGTCGCCACCGGCCCGAGGGTGTTCACCTGCAAGAGCCTGGAAAAGGCGTCGAAGTCGATATCGCCGAAATCGCCCGCGTCCTTGCCGCCCGCGCCGGCATTGGCGACGACAATATCGATCGGTTCGTCGATCTTTTCACCCAGCGCTTTCACCGCGGCAAAGTCCGACACGTCGAGCCCATGAATAACGATATCGCCTTTGAGCGCGTTCAACGCTTCCGCCTTGTCCGGATTGCGGCAACAGGCATGCACGCGCGCGCCCTCGCCCGCATATTGTTTCACGAATTCAAGGCCAATACCGCGATTAGCCCCTGTGATGAGAACAGTCGTCATTTAGCTCTCCCGTTCATACTCTGCCCCGTTCATTCTCTGTATTGGATCAGCTTGACCGCCGAAACCACCATCGACCAGCGAGGAAACCGCCAGCAAAAAGAAGCAAGCCGGCAGGCGTAACGTTAAAGTGAAAGGTCAACTGATGTAGTTCAGCGCCGGACGGGTCCGTCTCGCGCCATAGACGCCACAAGCCATAAGCTTCGAAAGCTTCACGAAAGAAATAGAGGCTGGCGGCGACGAGCACAACGGGAACACCCCAAAGCAACAGCCGCCGCATCATCAACTTGCTCCCTGGCCGCTCATCATTTGAGGCCGCCCATTTTGCGCACCAGCTTCCATTCCTTGTCGGTCACCGGCTGAACGGAAAGCCGCGCATTTTTAACCAGCTTCATTTCAGCCAGTTTCGGTTCGGCCTTGATCGCCGCGAGCGTCACCGGTTCCGGAACCGGCTCGACGGCGACAACATCGACAACCAGCCAGCGCTCGTCATCGCTCGTCGGGTCCTGATAGGCTTCCTTGGTCACTTTCACGACGCCGACGACCTGTTTCTCGCCGCCGGTGTGATAAAAGAAAGCGAGATCGCCCTTTTTCATCTCACGGATAAAGTTGCGCGCCTGCGCGTTGCGCACGCCGGTCCAGATTTCGCCTTTCTTGCCCTTGGCGACCTGTTCGTCCCAGCTCCAGTCATCGGGTTCGGTTTTTAGAAGCCAATAAGCCATAGATCACCATGCTGTCAGTTCATCCCAATTGGGATTCGACCTTTCGATCAGTTCATTTTTCCAGGATCGCCGCCATCGCTTCAAGCGTTTTTCCCGCGCTATGGCTTCTTCGATCTGAGCGAACGCTTCATAATAAACAAGCTTACTGATTTTGTACTTTGACGTGAAATCACTTCCAGCGCCGGAAATGTGAGCAGTAACTCTTTCACCGAGGTCGCCAGTTACGCCGACATACAAGACCGTATTACGCTTGTTCGTCATTATATAAACGTAATAGCGATCCTTCATGCGAGATCCCGGCTCTTCGCTTCGCTACGGCCGGGACGACAATGGAGCGTTCAACACTGGATGTCATCCCGGAATTTGCGTAGCAAATATCCGGGATCTCCTCGCTCACGGCAACACGAGCTCCGCCTCGCCCAGCGGTTCGAAATAAGGCGCCACATCCTTGTCGCTGAGATCGGCGAGCGCGGCCGGCGACCATTTCGGATTACGGTCCTTGTCGAGAATCTGCGCGCGCACGCCCTCGAAAAAGTCATGACCTTCCATCACCCGGCGAACCATGCGGAACTCCATCTTCATGACATCGTCGAAGTCGAGTTCATGACCACGGCGCATCTGTTCAAAGGTCAGGCGCAGTGATGTCGGCGACATTTTTTCAAGCGTCGACAGCGTCGTATTTGCAAAGTCGCCGCCATCTTTTCCAAGCGCGGCCATCAATCCGTCGAGCGTTTCATGGCCCTGGAACAGGCGTGCAATGTCGCCGCGACTATCATTCACCGGCGCATGGCCCGGATCGCCGGCATAGATATCAAGGACGGTTTCAATGTCGGCATGGGCGTGCCCCCCCAGCGGCGTCTTCAACAGGGCATCCGCCAGCTCTTCATATTTATCGCCCGGCGCGTAATGGGTCGCGATCCCCGCCGCCATGCAGTCGGCGGCTTTGGCGCGCGCGCCCGTCAGCGCGTAATAAAGTCCGAGACCGTCATGAAGGCGCGGCATGAAATGACCGCCGCCAACATCGGGAAAAAGACCGATGCCTGTTTCCGGCATGGCGAACAGCGTCGCGTCGCCGGCGACGCGAAAATCGCCATGCACCGAAATCCCGACGCCGCCGCCCATGACGATCCCGTCGATCAGCGCCACATAGGGTTTCGGATAATGGTAGATCAGTGAATTATTGAGATATTCCTCGCGGAAAAATTCACAGGCGTAAGCGGGATCTTCCTTCGCCGTATCGTGGAGCCAGCGAATATCGCCGCCGGCGCAAAAGGCGCGCTCGCCCTCGCCCTTCACCAGGACAGCCTTCACCGTCGTGCGCCCGCTTCCCCATTTGGTCAGTTGCGCGCGCATGGCCTTGACCATGTCCCAGTTCAGCGCGTTCAGCGCCTTTTCGCGATTGAGCGTGATGACGCCCCATTCGCCGATTTCTTCAAAGAGAATGTCTGTCGTCATCCGAACGCTTCCTGCCGCCAATCAAGTTCACGACGGCGATTACAAAGAGCAAAAGGCCCGCATAAAGAAAACCGCTCAATTGCGGAATATCGCCGCTCGCGATCCGTTCTATCACGGTGAGCATCATGGAAAAGGCCGACAAGGGCGTTTCCGCCGCATTGAGCTCCTCGCCCAATTTTGCAAAGGCGCCGAGATAGGAATAAGCCAGGAGCGCGAGGCTCGCGAGAAAGAGTCCAATGGAAATCAATATCCGCATGGGGACCCGCCTTCCACCGGATTACTCCTCTTCCTCTTCTTCTTTTTCAAGGGGCGTGCCTTCAAAGCCGGGCATGCCCGGCATGGGGTGATCGAGCTCCTTGGTGAGCGGCGTCATCACGCCTTCATGCCTGCGGCGGTGATTGATCCAGCGGAACAGGATATAGGCTGCAAGCAGGCTGATAGTGACCAGCGGCATCCAGACGATCGCCTCCTCGCCCGCCACGGCGCCCACTGTGTGAAACAGGGAAAAGACAACGCCAATATAAAGCGATGCGGTGAACACCAGCGTCAGCACATATTTCGGATAATGCGCTTTGAAGAATCCGGCCGCGATATAGGTGGGAATGCGCGTGCCGGGCACAAAACGGGCGGTCAGCATGGTCTGGAGGAATTCCTTGCGGATCAAATCGCCCGCGACAGACACACCCGGCTTTTCAGCGAATTTATGCGCCCATTCATATCGGCGCGCGAGCCGGCCCATCCAGTATTTCCAGGCGTCGGAGGCGACAAGCCCGCAAAGAATAGCGGCAACGAGCAGGATCGTTGGCGCAGTTCCGGCGAGCGACGCCGTGGCGGCGAGGATGACGCCGAAATCTTCCTGTAAAAACGGCGTCAGGAACAGGGCGCCGAACAACACCCACCAGCTCATCGTCGCCAGGTCGCCTGCTTCAAACCCGAAAATAGCCGCACGCTCCCGTTACATGCCGACGCCGAGAGGCGCCTTATTATTTGCGGTTCATGATTTCCGCTTCGAGCTTGGTAATAGGACCGTCCTTGAAAAGATAGTTCTTCAATTCCTTATCGAAATCCTCGGAATTTCGCCGCAGCCATTCCAGCGCCATGGCGGCGTGTTCGATCTCTTCTTTCATGTTGTGAATGAGGATCGCCTTCAGCGACGGGTCGTCGCAGTCATCCGCTCGTTGCTGGTACCAGTCCACGGCCTCAAGTTCCTCCATCAAAGAGGAAATCGCCTGGTGCATGTGAATCGTCTCTTTGCTGAGCCGCTCCCGCGGCGCGTGCAAACCTTCGCTCGACATAAACGCTCCTGTAGCCATCTGGCCCGGCTTCACCGCCGAAGGCCTTTGAGATTCTTCCTGAAAACCGGCCGCCGCAGGCGCCTCGTCCTTTTCGGCCCTTTCGCCCCGCCGCCGCCAAAACCGCCACATGGCTACACCCCCTGCTCCAAAAAGCACAGGATTTTTGACGCTCATGTTGCAGCGCGTCAAGAAGCCATGAGCGCGCAGGCGACATCTGCAGGGTCAGGAAATTGGAGGGTTCAGTCGACGAGCCGCAAGCCGGGCTCAACGTCAACCGCAAGACGGCCGCTCGCAGCGCCGATCACATGCGTGATTTCACTGCCATTGGCGGCCAGCGGCGCCGTCACGGCGCGGAACAACAACCGGCGGCCATCACATAAGGTGAGCGTATCGTCGCGATAATGGGGCGCCTCGGACGCCACCGCGGCGTAAATATCCGCCGTCGCCTTGTCGAGCAGCGACAGGGTCCAGTCGTCCTCGCCGCTCAAATGCACGTCGGAGAGTTTCGCGAGGCAATGGCCAAGATAAATGAAAAACGGAAAGCCGATGCTCTTTTCCAGATCGACCGCGAAAACCCAATCCCAGTCCTCGCCAAGATCTGAGTCCTGCATCGCTTCCCAGCTCGGAAACTTTCCGCGCGCCGCCCGGGCCCAGACATCGACGAGACGGCGGGTCAACCGCCTGTCCGCCGCCGGCGCCACAACCACGTCGCCGAATAGATCCGCCACATCGCTCAGCATCATCGCCCCGTAAAGTTCCCGTTCTCGTCATGAAGAATAGAACAGGTTCGTAAGCTGACGATTTGCGCGAACAGGTGAATTTAGATCAAATTCCCAAAAGCCGGTAACCATAGAACCGGCGGCGCCCGGATTTGCGGTTAAACGCTGCGCCCTTTTGCGGCGCCGAAGATATGCGTGACGTCGGTTCCGTTTTCCGACAAGGGCAACAAGATCGAACGGAACGCCACGCGCCGCCCGTCATCAAGCTGCTTGATGTCGTTGAACTCCACCGGCGCGCGCGTCAGCGCCGCCTCGTCCATCTTGGCGATGGCGGTGTCGAGCAGGGTTTTCTCCCGCCGCGGATCGCCCATGGGATAGGCGGTCGAATAGCGCGAGATCGCATCCCCCATAAACAGGAAATAGGGAAAGATATCCGACAGCCGCATATCCACCGCGAAGCAGAACGGCCAGTCGGGCCCAAAATTGAGCGCCTCTATTTCCTTGAGGGACGGCAGACGCTCACGCGCCAGCCGAGCCCATTTGTTCCTCACCCGCTCGGTGATCCGGCGTTCGGTGATTCTCGGTGATGTCTGTCTCCCCGCTGCCTCGAGTACTTCCGACTTCATTTGAGCCCGCCCTGAAACAACTTGAGGCGAGCATAGGTCCGAAGCTATGCGAAAGGGCTAAGGCGCATGGCGGGTTTTGTGGAAAATTTGAAGGAGTTGCGGGGCGCGCCTACCCCCGCGAAGTCGCGAGGGCCAGCGCCGACGGCCGCTGGACGGGTGTCAGCAGCCGGGGGGTGACGGTGTTGCCGGGCGGCCCTATAAGGGCGGTCAGGCAACGCTAAAGAAGGGGTATTTCCATGAATCCAGGTTGGATGGCTGTCTCCACGATCCTCGTATTCATTATTGTTTTTGCGGTCCTCAATCTCCTTGAAAAAGGCAGCGTCGACTAGCGCTCTCCCGCCCTAGAAAGCGAAAAAAGGCTTCCCATATGGGAGCTTGCGGCCGGGTCTTCCCCGCCGCCATTACGGCGATAACCACGCCCCCGCGCAACATAGGCGTTTCATGATCCCCGAGATCGCACCCCAGATCGCATTCGTCATTCTTGGCCTCGCCATTCTGCTTGTCGCAGGCGATTTGCTTGTGCGCGGCGCGGTCGGCCTTGCCGCGGCGCTGAAAATTCCCGCCCTGCTCATCAGCCTGACCATCGTCGCTTTCGGCACCTCCGCGCCGGAGCTCGTCGTCACCGTGCAGGCGGTGTTGAGCGGCAATGACGGCATCGCCCTCGGCAATATTATCGGTTCGAATGTCGCCAATGTCTTTCTGGTGCTCGGCGTGCCGGCGATCATCTATCCGGTGACGACGCATGTTCTGGGCTTGCGCCGGCATGCGGTCATCATGCTGATTGCAACCGCCGGCTTTCTTTTCGCCGCTTACGGTCCGGGCGAGATCGGCGCGCGAACCGGCGCCGCCCTCTTCATCGGCATTCTTGTCTATGTCGGCTATATGTGGGTGCGCGCCAGCACCGGCAAATCCGACGATCCGATCCTTGATGAAGTCGAGGAATATCAGGACACGGCGGGTGTCAGCCTCAAGACCATGATGTTTCTGGCCGCGGGCCTCATTGGCCTTCCCGCCGGCGCGCATCTCCTCGTGTCTCACGGGGCGGACCTCGCGTCCAATCTTGGCGTGCGCGAAGAACTGATCGGCCTCACGATCGTCGCTTTCGGCACCTCCCTGCCGGAACTGGCGACGGTCTTCGCCGCCGCCCTTCACAAGAAATCCGATGTCGCCATTGGCGGCGTTGTCGGCTCAAACATCTTCAACATTCTCGCCGTGGGCGGCGCCGCAGGTCTTGCCGGCACGGCGGCTTTCGATAGAGCGTCGCTGACGCTGGACCTGCCGGTGATGGCCATCGCCGCCATTGCGCTCGCCGCCTTCGTGCTCACCCGCAAGGATATCGGGCGTGTGGCCGGCCTTGTGTTCACCGGCGCCTATATCGGCTTTATTCTGATGCTCGCTGAAAATGCGGGAGCGTTTTAAACCATGACGGTCGCTCCATCCGGCGCAGCGCTCGTCACCGGCGCCGGGAAACGGCTGGGCCGGGCGATGGCGCTCGCGCTCGCGGACGCCGGCTACGACGTCGCCGTTCACTACAACAGCTCCCCGGAGGAAGCTAACGCCGTCGTTGCCATGATCGAGGCGAAGGGCCGCCGCGCCGCCGCCGTCAAAGCCGATCTTTCAAAAGAAAACGAAACCGCCGCGCTGATCGGCAAGGCCGCAAAAGCGCTCGGTCCGCTGGCCCTGCTCGTCAACTCCGCTTCCGCCTTTGAGCATGACGACATCACGACCATGGACCGCGACAGCTGGGACCTTCACATGGAGGTCAATTTGCGCGCGCCGGTGAAACTTGCGCAGGACTTTGCCGCACAGGCGCCGAAAGACAGCCTTATCGTCAACCTGATTGACCAGCGTGTTTTGAAACTGACGCCGCAATTTCTTTCCTACACGGCGTCGAAAGCGGCGCTCTTTACGCTGACCCAGACCTTGGCCCAGGCGCTTGGCCCCAAGAGCGTTCGCGTGAACGCCATCGGCCCCGGCCCGACCCTTAAAAACCCGCGCCAGACCGATGAAGACTGGCAGCGCCAGAACCAGTCTACCATCCTCGGCCATGGGGCGGACCCTGAGGATATATGCGGAGCGCTTCTTTATCTGTTGTCAGCGCGTTCGGTCACGGGACAGATGATCGCCGTCGATGGGGGGCAACATCTCACCTGGCGCACCGCGGATGTCCTGGTGCAGGAATAGACCTATGAGCAAGCCCAAAACGCCGCCCCAAAAAACACAGCCCGAGATTACGCCCCTTCCCCGCAGCGCGACGGCGCCGCAACGGCGCATCTTTGTGCGCGGGCTGACTCTCGACGCTTATATCGGCGCCTATGAAAGCGAACAGGGCGTCACCCAGCCGATCCGCATCGACTTCGAAGCAGATGTCATCGAACCCGCCAATCCGGTGAGCGACGAACTTGAAGACATTGTCTGCTATGACGAGATGACCCGCGGCATCAAGGCGATCATCGCCGAAGGCCATATCAAGCTCGTTGAAACCCTCGCCGAACGCATCGCCGATCTGGTGCTGTCGCATCCGATGGTGATTTCCGTGATGGTGCGCATCGTCAAACCGAACGCCATCACCGAAGCGGACGCCGCCGGCGTCGAGATCAGCCGCACAAAACGCTAGAAACAGCACCCGAGTTTTTAAAGGACCGCAATCTCTCAATTGTAATCCCGGCCGAACCCCGGACTTGTTCCGGGGAAGAGCCGGGATCTCTTTTTCTTGCTGTGGAGATCCCGGATAAACACTATCGCGTTTTCCGGGATGACACCGTCAAAAGGCGTGATGAGCGGAAACGCCGATGACCTCTTCGCGCGTGCGCGACAAAGCCCAGACGACTCCGCCGACACCGAAAAATACGGCGGCGCCCGACAAGAGCGACAGAATCACGAAAGCAAAGCTCGCCCCGCCGGGATAGATCACGGCGTAGCCATGGTCTTCCGGGTCCACATAAACGATGACGGATTCACCGGGACGGTAGTCCACCTTGTCCGTCGTCATGAACCAGCCGAGAAAAGTGCGCGTTCGGGTCGCTTCGTAACTGCGCCCGTCAAAAGAATAGACATAGCGTAAGGGCGCGCGCTCGCCTTCAAGCCGGCTGAGGACAATCCCGTCGGCGGCGGGCCAGGCCAGACTCGCCCGTGAACGCGCGTAATCGTGAACGACAAAGCCGCCGCAAGCGACGCCGATCACCGCCATCGCCGTAAAGACAATCAGCACGATCGAGATGTCCGATTTCTTTTTCAGTTCCGGCGCCATTTGACCTTTCGCCCGCGCGCGATTAGCTCCGATAATAGCCTTACCGCCCCTTTGTGAACGCCCGGTTAACCATTTCGCATGAGCCCTGAAACTCCGGATACAATAGAAAAAGAAACGCTTTCCGGCCCCCAATCCGGACAAGCGCTGATCGCAGATCAGGTCAAACGCCTGCCCGGAAAACCCGGCGTCTATCGGATGTATGGCGCCAAGGGCGACGTTCTCTATGTGGGCAAGGCGAAGAACCTGAAAAACCGGGTCTCGTCCTACGCACAAGGGCGCGGCCATTCGAACCGCATCCTGCGCATGATTTCCGAAACGCGGGCGATGGAGTTCGTGGTCACGGGCACCGAGACCGAAGCGCTCCTCCTCGAAGCGAACCTAATCAAGCAGTTAAAGCCGCGCTACAATGTCATCCTGCGCGACGACAAGTCGTTCCCGTTCATTCTTGTCGCCGAAGATCACGAGGCGCCGCAGATTCTGAAACATCGCGGCGCGCAAAAACGCCCCGGGCAATATTACGGGCCTTTCGCGTCTGCCGGCGCGGTCAACCGCACGCTCAACACGCTGCAAAAAGCGTTTCTGTTACGCTCCTGCACCGACAGCGTTTACGAAGGGCGTGCGCGACCCTGCCTCTTGCATCAGATCAAGCGTTGCGCCGCGCCCTGCGTCGGCCTTGTCAGCGCGGAGGAATATAAGGAACTCGTCGCGGAGGCGAATGACTTTCTCTCCGGCAAAAGCGCTGAAGTGCAGAAGACCCTGTCAGCGCAGATGGAGAAAGCCTCCGCCGATCTCGATTTTGAAACCGCAGCGCGCCTCAGAGACCGCATTCGCGCGCTGTCCTATATTCAGGGAACACAGGATATCAATCCTGGCGGCGTTTCCGAAGCCGATGTCTTCGCCATTCATTCCGAGGGCGGACAAAGTTGCGTCCAGGTGTTTTTCTTCCGCGCCGGGCAGAACTGGGGCAATCACGCCTATTTCCCGAAGCATGACAAGGAAGACGAACCGGCGGCGATCCTCGACGCGTTTATTGCGCAGTTTTACGATGCGCGCGAACCGCCGCGGGAAATCTATGTGTCCGTGAAGCCGCCGCAGGCGGACCTCCTTTCAGAAGCGCTCTCGATCAAGGTGAACCGCAAGGTTGCGATCCACGAGCCCCGGCGCGGCGAAAAGCGCGACCTTGTAAAAGCCGCAGAAATGAATGCGCGCGAGGCGTTGTCACGGCGCATGGCGGAATCGGCGAGCCAGCAGAAAAGCCTGCGCCAGCTTGCCGATATTCTGGGCCTCGAAGCGCCGCCGGAGCGCATCGAGGTTTACGACAACTCGCATATTCAAGGGTCGAACGCCGTCGGCGCCATGATCGTCGCAGGGCCAGAAGGCTTCGTCAAAAACCAGTACCGCAAGTTCAACATCAAAACCTCGAGCCTCGCGCCCGGTGACGATTTCGGCATGATGCGCGAAGTTATCACGCGGCGTTTTGCGCGGCTGATGAAAGACGAAAACGCCGAACGCCCGGATCTTGTGATCATCGACGGCGGCAAGGGCCAGCTCTCCGTCGTGCTCGATGCGTTGAAAGAGATCGGCGTCGATCCGCAAGCCGAAGGCGTCACGATTATCGGCGTCGCCAAAGGACGTCGCGAAAATGACGAAGGCGAAAAGCGCATCGACCGCACCATGGGCGCGACGGGCGAGCAAGTCGTCATGACGGGGCGCGAGCCCTTCACCCTGCCACCGCGCGATCCGGGGCTCTTCGTGCTGCAGCGCCTGCGCGATGAGGCGCACCGCTTCGCCATCGGCGCGCACCGCGCAAAACGCAAGAAAGCCATCGCCGCCAATCCGCTCGACGGCGTCCCCGGCATCGGCGCGAAACGAAAGCGCGCGCTTCTCAACCATTTCGGCTCAGCGAAAGAAATCGCGCGCGCCAAACCCGCCGACCTGGAGGCCGTCGAAGGCGTCTCCGCCGCGCTGGCGCAGAAGATTTACGACTATTTCCACGGCGGCTGATGCAATCGGGCCCGCGACACCCTATATGCATAAAGGCCTCGGCCGCATGGTGCTGTTCCCGGGCTTGAACCCGAAAGGAATAGCGTCTTGTCCACCCCCAAAAACACCGCCGCCAGCCGCGCCTATCGCCAGGTCGATGCAAAAGCTGCGCGCGCCGAACATGAAAAAGAAAAGCGCGATGCGCTGAAGAAAACGGCGAAACTGCGCGAGTTGCGTCTCGCCAAGGAAGCCGAAGACCGCGCCGCGGAAGCTGCAAACCCGAAAAAGCCGGCGAAAAAGCCGAAAAAGCGCGGATTGCCTGAGTTTGAGCGCGAACGCTGAGCTGTTTTCAAAGGTTAAGATTTTTCGTCTACGGACGAATTTTGCGCCGCAACACGATTTCGCTTGCATTTGCGCGCTTTCAGTCCATATAGAGCCCAGAGTGAACCATGGCGCCCATGCGCAACGTGTCGCTCATCTATAAAATCAGGGCGTTCCCTACCATCCACCGGTCACGCATTGACCGGAAAACGCCCGGGTGGCGCGTGTAAGCGGACTAAAATTCCCGCAAGGCCATTCTCAACCAACCAAGATTTAGAGCGCCTGACACGCGGGTTCTCCTGAACCCATAGCGTTCGCGTGGCGATTTCCGCCCCGAGCGCGGAAAGATATTTGTGACTTCTTTTGCTGAATTCGGCCTTTCAAAGCCGATCCTGATGGCCCTTGCGCGCGAAGGCCATGATGCGCCCACCCCCATTCAAAAGGCCGCCATTCCGGTGGTCCTGAAAGGCCGCGACCTGTTGGGCATCGCCCAGACGGGCACCGGCAAGACGGCGGCCTTTGCGCTGCCGATCCTCAACCATCTGGCCAAAGACCGCCAGCGTCCGGCCCCGCGCGAGTGCCGCGTTCTGGTGCTGGCGCCGACGCGCGAACTGGCGCTTCAGGTGAAAGAGCGTTTTGACGCCTATGGCGCCGCGCAGGGTCTCGCCACCGGCCTCGTCATTGGCGGCGTCGCCTTCGGCAAACAGCGCGCCATGCTGCATCGCGGCCTCGACATTCTTGTGGCGACACCCGGCCGCCTGATCGATGTTATCGAAAAAGGCGCGCTGAAACTCGACGCCGTCGACCATTTCGTCCTCGACGAAGTCGACCAGATGCTCGATCTCGGCTTCATTCATTCGATCCGCAAAATTGCGTCGATGCTGCCGCAGGAACGCCAGAATATTTTCTTTTCGGCGACCATGCCGCCGGCGATCGCGAAACTCGCATCGGCCCTGTTGACCAATCCGGAACGCGTGGAAATCGCCGCGGCGAAACCCTTGAAGATCGACCAGAGCGTCATCTTTGTAGAAAAGCCCAACAAGGCCGCAACGCTTGTCTCTATCGTCAAACAGGACGCCTTCAAGCGCGGTCTTGTATTCTCGCGCACCAAGCACGGCGCCGACAAAATCGTGCGCATGCTGAACGCCGCCGGCGCTCCGGCCCACGCGATTCACGGCAACCGCTCCCAGGCGCAGCGTGAAAAAGCGCTCAACGCCTTCCGCAAGGGCAAGGCGAATATCCTCGTCGCGACCGACATCGCCGCGCGCGGCATCGACGTGCAGGACGTCACCCATGTGGTGAATTACGACCTGCCGAATGTGCCGGAAACCTATACGCACCGCATCGGCCGCACCGGCCGCGCAGGCGCGACAGGGGTCGCCATCTCTTTTTGTTCGGGCGAGGAACGTCCGTTCCTGAGAGCGATTGAGAAAGTGACGCGGCAAAGGCTGACCGACGCCAACGGAGAAAGCGTCGGCGAAGAACCGCGCAAGCCGCGCGGTCCACGCCCTGATGGACGCAAAGGCGGCCCCCGCAAGGACTGGGGACGCAAAGCCGGCGGGCGCAAACCCGGCGGCCGTAAATTCGAAGGACGCAAACCCGGCGACCGCAATCCTGACGGCGTAAACGCCGAAGGGCGCAACGACGCCAACGGCAAGCCCGATTTCCATGGCGCAGACGCCCGCAAACCAGCCGCCAACAACAATCCCGCCAACGAAAACCGCCGCCGCAAGGGCGGCCCGAAATCACCAAGACCGCCAAAACAGGCGGCGTTCCATTCAAATGAAGCGCTCCCTCATGAGAGCGCTGATGAAAAGAAAGGACACGAACATGGCGAAGGAAGAACTAATCGAGTTCGACGGCGTCGTCACCGAGGCGCTCCCGGACGGGAATTTTCGCGTCACGCTGGATAACGAACACGAAGTGCTCGCCTATATTGGCGGCAAGATGCGCAAGCGGCGCATTAAAACCCTCGCAGGCGACCGCGTGACCGTGGAAATGTCCGGCTACGACCTTTCCAAAGGGCGCATCACCTTCCGTCACAAAACGGAAGGCGCGCCGCCTGCGCCCGGCAAACGCCAAAGCAGTTACAAATCAAGAGGCCGAAGATGACCGAAAGAAACGCCGCCGAAGCCTCGCGCGCCAAAATCGCCGAACTCTCGGACGCCCGCCTCAAGGCGCTGGCGTTCCGGGTGTGGCGCGCTGCGCGCAGCAAACACAAAAAGCAACGCAACCGGGCGGCGCACCTTGCGCCCCTGTTCAGAGCGGAGCTGAAGCTGCGCAATCTCGACAACACCGGGACCGCGCATTAGCGCCGCGGGACAAACCCGATGGACAAGCCTCTGGCGCAGGCGTTAGCCTGACGCCATGACCGTCACGCTTCATGGCTTTTCCTGGGATGCAAGCTCTTCTTATGCGCGCGGACCGGCGCTTGCGCCGCCCGTCATTCGCGCCATTCTGTTTTCTGAAAGCTCCAGCTCCTATTCCCTTTCCGGGGCCGACGCGCGCGAAATCATCAGCGCTTATGATTTCGCGGACCTGCCGGACGACGGCGCAGAGGCGCGCGAGGCGATCTCCACGCGCATTGCAACGACGCTGAAGGCCGGCGCAAAGCCGTTGAGCCTCGGCGGCGATCATTCCGTCACTTATCCAATCCTCAGGGCGATGAAGGAAAAGCACGGCCCCCTCAACATTCTTCATATAGACGCGCATACGGATCTTTATGAGGAATTTGAAGGCGACCGGTATTCTCACGCCTGTCCTTTCGCCCGCGCGATTGAGGATGGGTGCATCGGAACGCTGGTGCAAGTGGGCCTGCGCTCGACAACGCCGGACTGCCGCGCCTTTGGCGAAAAACACGGGGTTGTCATGCTCGGCGCTGAAGAGATGGACGCGATCCCTTATGACCGGCTGACGGGGCCGCTTTATGTCTCCATCGATCTCGACGGGCTCGACCCCGCCTTTGCGCCGGGCGTATCGCATCCCGAACCGGGCGGTCTTTCGACCCGTGATGTCCTTCAAATTTTAAGCGCCCTGCCGGCGGCGCCTGTGGGCGCCGACATTGTCGAGCTGAACCCGGAACGGGACATCAACATGATGACGGCGGGGGTTGCGGCGCGGTTCGTGAAGGAGCTTGCGGCGCTGATGGCGCAATAGCGCCCCCAAACGATCCCGCCTTCGCCCCGTTTCCGCCTTGTTCCTCCGCTTTCTTGGGACCTTCCTGGCCCCGCAAGGCAAACCGGATTAGGCGCCGTCACATGGTGAATGCGAAATTAAGGGATCGCCTGTTCAAGGACCCGCGGCATTATCAGCTGGCGACCCTGTCGGCGCTGCTCGCCTTCGGCGTTACAACACGCGCCTTTGAAATTGCGCCGATCCAGATCGCCGCCATTTTCACAGCGGCGCTCATGGTTCAACTGCTCGGCTCCTTCATGACCGCAACCCGGTTCGATCCCCGCAGCGCCATGATCACTTCGCTATCGCTCTCACTTTTGCTGCGCGCGGATACGCTTGCGCCGCTGATGATCGCGGCGGCGATCGGGGTCGGTTCGAAATTCATGTTCCGGCTTTACGGCAAACATGTCTTCAACCCGGCGAATGCAGGCATTGTCGCGCTCCTCCTCCTGTCGCAGACCATCATGCCCGGCGCGGCCTGGACGCCGTCGGGCCAGTGGGGCTCGGCGATCTGGCTCGCGGCGATGCTTGCCGGCGCGGGACTGTTCGTCACCTATCGTGCAGCGCGCCTCGATGTGCCGCTGATTTTTCTTGGCGGGTTCGCCGCGCTGATCGTTGCGCGCGCCTTGTGGCTCGGCGATCCTTTGGCGATCCCGCTCCTGCGGCTTCAAAACGGCGCGCTGGTGCTGTTCGCGTTCTTCATGATCTCCGATCCGAAAACGACGCCCGACGGCGCGATCGCGCGCGCAGTGTTCGCCGCCGGCGCCGCGCTCATCGCTTACATCCTGACCTATCACTTCTTTATCGCGGACGGGATGTTCTACGCCCTCGCCGCAATGTGCATTGCGCGCCCGGTGATCGAAGCGTTCGATCCCGCGCCGCACTATCGCTGGGGCGATCCGGTCTCGTCCCCGCGATGGCTGTTCCGTTTCCCGCCGCGCCCCTCACGCGCCCGCCCCCATCCGCTACCCGCCGAATAAAAAGGGAGAGACCTTATGCGCCGTTCCTTGAAGAAAACCCTCATCGCCGCTACCTCGGCGGTCGCCGCCTTGGCGCTCACCGGCGGCGCTGTCGCGTTTTGCGGCTTTTACGTCGCCAAGGCCGACACGAAACTGTTCAACAAGGCGTCGAAAGTCGCGATCATGCGCGATGGCGACCGCACCGTCATCACCATGGCCAATGACTACCAAGGCGATTTGAAAGAATTCGCGATGGTCATTCCGGTGCCGGTGGTCCTCGAAGAAGGACAAATTCACGTCACCGAAAACGCGATCCTCGATCATCTCGACGCCTATACGGCGCCGCGCCTTGTCGAATATTTCGACGAAGATCCCTGTCAGGTGTATTTCCGCGAAGAGCTCGCCATGGCCGCGCCGACCGCCGCAGCCGAAGACGGCGGCGGCCGCGCCCGCAAAAACGGTTACGGCGTCACCATCGAAGCCGAATACACCGTCGGCGAGTATGACATCCAGATCCTCTCCGCCGATCAGTCGGACGGCCTCGCCGCGTGGCTGACGGACAATGGCTACAAACTGCCCGAAGGCGCGGAGGCGACGCTTGGCAGCTACATCAAGCAGAACACCAAATTCTTCGTCGCCAAGATCAATCTCGAAGAACAGGCGCAAACGGGCCTTAAATATCTGCGCCCCTTGCAGATCGCTTTTGAACACCCCCGCTTCAGCCTGCCGATCCGCCTCGGCACCGTGAACGCTGACGGAAAACAGGAATTGTTCGTCTTCGCCCTCACCCGCTCGGGACGGGTCGAAACCACCAACTACCGCACGGTGAAATTGCCGACCGGCCAGAACATCCCGCTTTATGTGAAGGCTGAGTTCGGTGAGTTCTATAAATCCATGTTCCACGAACAGGTGGAAAAGGAAAATGGCCGCGCGGTCTTTCTGGAATATGCCTGGGACATGAACTGGTGCGACCCTTGCGCCGCCGATCCGCTTTCCCGGAACGAATTGCGCGAGCTTGGCGTTTACTGGCTCGATGGCGGCCCCAATAATAACGGCAAGCCAGGCGTCATGCCGCGCCGTCCCGGACCGCAACAGGCGCAGGATGTGTTCGTCACGCGCCTTCATGTTTCCTATGACGCCGAACATTTTCCCGAAGATCTGATGTTCAAGGAAACCGGCGATCGCTCGAATTATCAGGGCCGCTATGTGCTGCGTCATCCTTATAAGGGCGATGCGGAATGCGAGGCGGCCGAGGCGTATCGCGCCGAACTGCCGAAGCGGTTCGAAGCGGAAGCGCAGACGCTCGCAACCCTCACCGGCTGGGACATTGACGATATCCGCGCCAAGATGGACGACGGCGGCCAGCGCTTTGAACCGCCGAAACCCACGCCGTGGTGGAAGAAACTCTGGGGCGGAGACGGGAAAGAAGGCTAAGCCAAGGCGTTTCGCGCACTGGCGAATAAAGACGGCGCGGTTTATCTTCCCGCCATGGCCAATCTTATCACCCTGGCGCGCATGGCGCTCGTCATTCCGTTTGTTTTCGCTTTCCTCGCAAATGCGCAATGGAACATGACGGCGGCGCTGATTATTTTCGTCGTCGCCGCGCTGACCGATTTCGTTGACGGCCGTGTCGCGCGGGCGCGCGGCGAAACGTCAGCGCTCGGCGCCGCGCTCGATCCCATCGCCGACAAGCTTCTCGTCGCCGCGGCGCTGATCCTGCTTGCGCGCAATGGCGTTATCGCCGGTGTTGGCGTCGTCGCCGTCATCATTATCGTGTTGCGCGAAATTCTCGTCAGCGGGTTGCGCGAAGCGCTGGCGGCCGCGCAGCAAACGCTCGCCGTCACCTCTCTCGCCAAATGGAAAACGACGGCGCAATTGATTGCGGCCGGTTTGATGCTCGCCGCCGCGCCGACGGGAATTATTGGCGATGTGCTGCGTCCCGCCGCCAGCGCCGCGCTGTGGATCGCAGCGATCCTCACCTTGTGGACAGGCGCTGATTATTCCCTGCGCGCCGCCGCACTGCTTCAGGGCAAACGCGCATGAAGGCGGCGAAGAAAACCATTCCCGAAGACGCTGCGCATGTGCTGATCGTTGACGATGACGACCGCATTCGCAGTCTGTTGAAACGCTATTTGAGCGAAAACGGCTTTCGGACATCTGTCGCCGGCAACGCCAAGGAGGCCCGTGCGCTCATGGCGTCCGTCGATTTCGATGCGCTCGTGCTTGATGTGACCATGCCGGGCGAAACCGGGTTTGAACTGACGAAATCGGTGCGCGCCGCATCGAATGTGCCGATCCTTCTTCTGACCGCGCGCGGTCTCGCCGAAGACCGGATCGAAGGGCTTGAAATGGGCGCCGATGACTATCTTTCGAAACCATTTGAACCGCGTGAGCTGCTTTTACGCATCAACTCGTTGCTGCGCCGTTCAGCGCCGGCGGGCGGCGAAAAGCGTGAAGTGAAATTCGGCGGCTGCACGTTCTCACTCGGCCGCAGCGAATTGCGTAAGAATGGCGAACCGGTGCGGCTCACCTCCGGCGAAGCGGCGCTGCTCAAAGCGCTGGCGCAAAAACCGCGTGAGGCGATCAGCCGTGAGGCCCTCGCCGAGCAGACGGCGCAAGGCATGGAACGCTCCGTCGATGTGCAGGTGACGCGTCTCAGAAAGAAAATCGAGGAAGACCCGCGCGCGCCGATCTATCTTCAAACCGTGCGCGGCGTCGGCTACGCCTTGATGACGGACTAAAAGACATGCTGCGGCGCTATCTTCCCAAAAGTCTTTATGCGCGGGTGACGCTGATCGTCGTCCTGCCGATTTTTCTGACGCAGGCGCTCGTCACTTACATTTTCTTTGCGCGGCACTGGGACCTCGTAACCGCCAACATGTCGGAGAATGTGGCGGGACAGATCGCCATGGTGACGCGGCTTTATGGCGACGCCGCAGACGATGCGGCGCGCATGGCCATTATCGAGATGGCGCGCGAGGATCTGCATATGCGCGTCCATTACGATCCGCTGGCGCCGCTTCCCGACGATAACCTCCTGGCGCCGTTCAACGTCTACAACGCCACGCTGAAACGGCGCCTGCGCCACACGCTCAAACAGCCCTATTGGCTCAACACCCAAAGCTGGCCCGAAGATGTGGAGATCCGCGTCGCCTATAGCGACGGCGCCCTCGTCTATTTCGTCAAGCGCGACCGGGTGTTTGCAACCACCGGCCGCATCTTCCTGTTCTGGCTGATCGGCACGTCGATCCTGCTTGGCGTTGTCGCCATCATTTTCATGCGCAATCAGGTGCGGTCGATCCTGCGCCTCGCTGACGCCGCGGCGGCCTTCGGGCGCGGGCGCGACGCGCCGGGATACCGCCCGTCTGGCGCCACGGAAGTTAGGAAGGCAGGCTACGCCTTTATCGCCATGCGCGAGCGCATCAAGCGCCATCTCGAACAGCGAACCGCCATGCTCGCCGGGATCAGTCATGATCTTAGAACGCCGCTGACGCGCATCAAGCTCGCGCTCGCCATGCAGCCTGAAAGCGAAGACATCAACGAGCTGCGCAAGGATGTGACCGAGATGGAGCGGATGATCGGCGCCTATCTCGATTTCGCCCGCAATGAAGCCGCCGAGGAAGAACCCGGCACCTTTCGCGTCGCCGAATTGATCAAGGAGATCGCGGGAGACGCAAAACGCACCGGACGCGAGGTCGAGATACAGGCGCCGGCGGGCATCGTCATCGAGGCGCGCCGCAGCGCGCTGAAACGCGCGGTCGGCAATCTCGTCAACAACGCCCTGCGCTACGCCGATCATGTCTGGGTGAGCGCGCGCCGTTCCGACCGCTATATCGAAATCACCGTTGACGACGACGGCCCGGGCATCGACCCCGCTCAATATGAAGACGTTTTCAAGCCCTTCACCCGTCTCGATGAGGCGCGCAATATGAATGAGAGCGGCGTCGGCATGGGGCTCACTATCGTACGCGATGTGGCGCGCACCCATGGCGGTGATGTTACGCTCGAAAAATCGGACAAGGGCGGTCTTCGCGCGGTGATGCGCCTTCCGGTTTAATCTGCCGGTTTAATCAGGCGGTCTAATCCGTCAGCTCGCCGGCCCGTTTCGCCGCAGCTTTCACTGCTTTTTCCACCAGCTTGCGCATGGCGGCGTCATCGCCGTCAAAAACTTTGAGCGCTGCTTCTGTTGTGCCGCCGGGAGACGTCACGGCCTTGCGCATCTCGGCGGGGCTTCGCAGGTCGGCGTCCATCATGGCGCCGGCGCCGGCGAGCGTTGCGCGGGCAAGCGCGGCCGCGGCCGTCTTGTCGAGCCCCAGCGATGCGCCGGCTTCGGCGAGCGCTTCGGTCAACAGAAAATAGTAAGCGGGACCGGAGCCCGACACCGCCGTCACGAAATCGATTTCTTTTTCCGTCTCGACCCAGACCGTTTCACCGGCGGCGCGCATCAGCGTTTCGATGAGCGTTCGTCCGTCCGCGTCAATTGCGTCCGGCGCGTATAGTCCTGAGACGCCCCGGCCGATGGCGGCGGGCAGATTCGGCATGACGCGTGCAACGCGCGGCGCACCATTCAGCATGTTCTGAATGGTGGCGACGCTCTTTCCCGCCATGACCGAGATCACGATGGCGCTCTCCGCCAGCGCGGCGTAATGAGGCAACACCTCACCTGCGATCTGCGGCTTCACGGCGACGAGCATGGCGTCAAAGCCCTCGCCCTTGTTCACCGCCACGTCTTTCTTGGCGCACAGTCTCGCCATATCCTCGGTGATGTTCGGATCGAAAACAGCGGAGCGCGCAGAGTCGATCGTGCCGGCGGCGAGCCAACCCTTTAACAGGGCGCCGCCCATGGCGCCGGCGCCGATCAAGGCTACGGAAGGTTTCGTTTGTCCTGTCATGGCCGCGACCATAGGCCGTGTTCGTGTTGAAAGAAACGCCGGGCGTGCGCCGCCGCCCAAATGACGGCGCACGACCCGAATGTTTTGCGCAACAACCAGCAACAAGGCCGGTCTCCGCGCCTCAATCCACAATGTCAAAGAGCCTCTTCCGGCATGCTTTCGCACCGGAAGGCGGCGCCGTCAGAACCTCTTTGCTGTGACATGCGGAGAGTATCTCGTCCGCCTTCGCTTCGGTTTCAGTCCGGCAACGGACAAAGCATAAGGCGGCTGGAGACGTGGTGGATAACTTTGCACCAACCCTCAAAAATCTGCAGGAATTCAACAGATTTGAGGTGAAATTCCCGTTATTGGGGCGCGGAGTTTTATGCGTTGCCCTGCGTTTCGAACAACGACGCCTTGAGCGCATCTTCGGGCTTTTTGCCGCCCCAGATCAGGAAGTTGAACGCCGGATAAAACCGGTCCACCGCTTCGCTGGCTGCGCGAATGAGCGCTTCGCCCTGCACGCTGTCGAGACCGCCCTCTTCGTTCAGGAGCGCAGCATTGCGATAGACGATGGAATGATCCTCCGCCCACAGATCGAAATGTCCGATCCACAACCGCTCATTCACCATGACGATCAACCGGCTCGCATCATCGAGACGCCCGACCGGCGCTTTCAGATCAAGCGGCGCGCCCATTTGCAAGGTCGCAAGTTCGGGCCGCCAGGTGAACCAGAGACCGATGTCGCGCCATACGCCCGGCAGCATCACATGAAGCTCATGCTCGCCGGCGCGCTCCATTTCGAACTCAAGGCCGGCCGCTGCGGCTTCCAGCGCCTTTAAAGGATTGACGGCCTGTTTCGGTTTGCGGATGAGTTCGATGGACATAGCGCCCCTTTTCCCGATCAAATTCTCGATTTGGGCGACTGCTGCCAGCCGCCTGCAACCGCATGTCGCTGCGATTCGGGACGCGCACAAATGATTCGATGAAACTGTTTTTCCGCAGCGCCTCTGCAAAAAAACTATTAACGCCAACAGATTGGGGAAGATCAGACGTTAGCCTCAACGACACGATACCGCGCCGGCGCTGATTCTTTGAACCATGAGCCTTGTGGCATCGGTTTCTGGCTGGCGAACGTCTGTCCAGCCGGCGCCCCGCGATGGGCCGCCGCCTCTGCAAGGCTCATGGGGAAGTTAGCGATTCTCCAGCGCGTCGAGGCGCGCTTTCAGCGATTCGTTTTCCTCACGCGCAAGCCGGGCCATTTCCTTCACCGCGTCGAACTCCTCGCGGGTGACAAGATCCATGTCGGCCAGCAGGCGCTGCAAGCGGCTGCGCATGACGGTCTCCGCCTCGCGCCGGACGCCGTCCGCCGCCCCCGCCGCCTCGGTCATCAGCTTGGCGATTTCGTCGAAAATGGCGCTCTGGGTCTGCATGGGAAACTCCTTTTGGAGAGGAATATAGGGGCTTGGGGCTGACTTTTCAGCTTCAATCTTGACGCATGCTTCGCCGTTGTCATCCCGGACGCTGCACAGCAGCGATCCGGGATCTTAGAGCAGATTGAGGGAGATCCCGGATAAAAGCTGTCAGCTTTTTCCGGGATGACAGCGAAGGAGCGCGGGGCGACAGGGGCGGCAAAGCGCGCTATTGAGACGCACGAAACCGTCCAAGCTCCCTTCAAGGCTGGTTATGAGCGTTCCTTATCCCACCATTGACCCTGTTTTACTAAAGATCGGCCCGTTTTCCCTGCGCTGGTATTCGCTGGCCTATATTGGCGGGCTCGCCGTCGGGTGGTGGTATCTGACCCGCCTTATCAAGAAGACGCCGCTCTGGCCGAAATCCGGCCCGCCGGTGACGCGCCAGCAACTCGACGATGTGATTTTCTGGGTCGCAATCGGCGTGATGGCGGGCGGGCGGCTTGGCTATCTTCTCTTCTACGAACCAAACCTCATCATTGCGCCATGGGAGAAACTGTTTGGAGTCGTTCCCTTCCCGCCGGCGCTGATGACATGGAATGGCGGCATGTCGTTTCACGGCGGCCTTCTCGGCGTGACGCTGGTCGGCGTCTGGTTTGCGAGGAAGCACAAGATCAACATGCTCTCGCTCGGCGACATGTTCGCCTGCGCAACGCCCATCGGCTTGTTCTTCGGCCGCATCGCGAACTTCATCAACGCAGAGCTTTACGGGCGGCCCTGGGACGGCGCATGGGCGATGGTGTTCCCTACGGACCCGCAACAGGTTCCCCGTCATCCGAGCCAGCTTTACGAAGCCGCGCTTGAGGGCGTTGCGTTGTTCACGATTCTTTTCGTCGCGACGCGCAAGTTCGGTTTTCTGAAACGGCCCGGCGCGGCCATGGGGCTGTTCCTGTTCGGCTACGGGATTTCGCGCATCATCGTTGAAAATTTCCGCGAGCCTGACGCCCATATGCCTGACTTTCCCCTCGGTCTGACCATGGGCATGATGCTCTCGATCCCGATGCTGGCGCTTGGCGGCTGGCTGATCTGGCGAACCTTCAGGACGCCGCAACAGACCCCGTCACAGAAGGCTAAAGCATGAGCAGCGGCATTCCGGAACTGACGCCGCTGGAAGAACGCCTGATCGACCTCATCAAACTGAAAGGGCCGATCACCGTCGCCGACTACATGACGGATGCGCTGACGCATCCCCATGAAGGCTATTACATGCAAGGGATCCCCATCGGCGCGGAGGGAGATTTTACGACCGCGCCGGAAATCAGCCAGGTGTTCGGCGAGTTGATCGGCCTCTGGCTCGTGGAAGCCTGGCAAGGCATGGGCTCGCCCGCCGTTTTCAATCTCATCGAGCTCGGGCCCGGCCGCGGCGTGTTGATGGCGGATATCTTGCGCGCGGCGCGCCTGCGCCCCGGTTTCGCCAAGGCGGCGCAGGTCTGGCTGCTCGAAACGTCGGGGCGCTTGCGCCTCGAACAGCAAAAGCGCCTCAAGGTCACAGAAGCAAAACCGCTCTGGGCCGATGACTATGCCGACATCCCGCCGGCGCCGGCGCTGATCGTCGCCAATGAGTTCTTTGATTGCCTGCCGATCCGGCAGTTCGAGCGCATCAAGTCCGGCTGGCGCGAAAGGCTGGTCGGACTCGATGAAGAAACCGAACGTCTTGCCTTTACACTGGGCAAGACCCCGCCGCCGCCGGACTACAACCTTCCCTCGCTCGATGAGAGCGAGGAAGGCGACATCTTCGAGATCTCCTTCGAAACGAAAAAATTCACCGCCGAAATCTGCAAGACGCTCATTGACCAGGGCGGCCATGCGCTGATCATCGATTATGGCCATATGGCGCGCGGGCTTGGCGATACGTTGCAGGCGGTAAAGAACCACCATTACTGGCCGCCGCTGGCGACGCCCGGGCGCGCCGACCTCACCGCCCATGTTGATTTTGAAACACTCGCCGACGCCGCCATCGAAGCGGGCGCGGCCGTCTATGGCCCCGTGACGCAGGGACGCTTTCTTGAGCGGCTGGGTCTGCCTTTCCGTGTCGAAAGCCTTTGCAGGCAGCAAACGCCGGAAAACGCCGACGCCATCCGGATCGCCGCTGCACGCATCGCCTCGCCCGGCGCCATGGGCGAAATTTTCAAAGTGATGTGCCTTTCCGCGCCGACCCTGCCTGTCCCCGCTGGATTTGAGACGTGACGCCCCCTGCTAATGAAAATGCGCCGCCCTATCTGGTTTCCCCGCTGCTCGATCAGGCCGGGGTGGACCACGGTTTTTTCTCCCGCGACGGGGGCGTGTCGAAACCGCCTTATGCAAGCTTGAACACAGGGCCCGGCTCTGACGACCGGCCGGAAGACATCGCCGAGAACCGCCGCCGCTGCGCCATCGCGCTCGGCGTGGCGCCGGGCCGGCTGATGACGGCCTATCAGGTGCACTCGCCGGATGTGCGCGTCGTCGACGCCCCCTGGGAGAACGGTCCTGAAAAAGTCGATGCGCTGGTGACCGCCACACCCGGCCTTGCCTTGGGCGCACTCGCCGCCGACTGCATGCCGTTCCTGTTCGCCGACCGCCAAGCCGGGATTGTCGCCGCCGCCCATGCCGGCTGGCGGGGGGCGCTGGCCGGCGTTCTCGAAAACACGGTGGAGACGATGGTCAAGCTCGGCGCCAAAACGGGAAACATCGTCGCCGCGGTCGGGCCTTGCCTGCGTCAGCCGAACTTCGAAGTGGGCCTCGACCTGCTCGAAACTTTCACCGCCAAACACCCTGAAGCAGAACGGTTTTTCGCTCCCGGCTTAACTCCGGACAAGCGCCAGCTCGATCTCGCCGGTTTCGGGCGATGGCGGCTTGCGGAATCGGGCGTGACCCAGCTCGACGATATCGGGCTATGCACCCTCGCCGAACCGGACCGATTCTTCAGTTACCGCGCCATGCGCCGCCGCGGCGAGGCCGATTATGGCCGCAATCTCTCGGCTATATCGCTGAAAGAAATATGATTTCAAAAAGGCCGCCGCCGCGGGTTGCGCATCCGTCAAGAAACCGTCATGAAGCCCGCGCTTGTCAGGGTTAAGCGAGGGGCCGCTTCATGAGACTGATCGCCGGAAATTCCAACCGCCGGTTAAGCGAAGCCATTGGGCGCAAGCTCTCAACCCCGCTCTCGCAAGCGGAAATCAAAACCTTCAAGGACGGCGAAGTCTTTGTCGAGATTCAGGAAAATGTGCGCGGCGAAGACGTGTTCGTGATCCAGTCGACCGCCTATCCGGCGAATGACAATCTGATGGAGCTCCTGATCACCATGGATGCGCTGAGCCGCGCTTCAGCAAGCCGCATCACCGCCGTGATCCCTTATTTCGGTTACGCCCGTCAGGATCGCAAGGCGGGCCCGCGGACGCCGATCTCTGCAAAGCTCGTCGCCAATCTTATCACCACCGCCGGCGCCGACCGGGTGCTGACCGTCGATCTTCACGCCGGGCAGATCCAGGGCTTTTTCGACATTCCCACGGACAATCTTTACGCCGTCAAGGAATTCGAGCGCCGCATCCGCGAGTTGCAGAACGGCGATCTCGGCGATGTCACCGTCGTCTCCCCCGATGTCGGCGGCGTGGTGCGCGCCCGGGCTCTCGCCAAGCGTCTTGAAGACCGCCCCCTCGCCATTGTCGACAAACGCCGCGAAGGCCCCGGCCTTTCCGAAGTGATGAACATCATCGGCGAAGTCAAAGGCCGCCATTGCGTGATCTTCGACGATATCGTCGACTCGGGCGGCACGCTCTGCAATGCGGCGCAAGCGTTGATGGACAAAGGCGCGTCATCGGTCACCGCCTGCATCACCCATGGCGTTCTTTCCGATCACGCAGAACAGCGGGTGATGAAGTCAGAAGCGCTCACGCGTCTCATCATCACCGACTCCATCGAAGCGCGTGAAGGCGTCGCGGAGTGCCCGAAGATCGAACAGGTCTCCATTGCAACGCTGCTTGCAGAAGCCATTCGCCGCATCGCCAATGAAGAGTCGGTGTCGAGCCTGTTCGATTAGCCCGGGTCCTTGTCGCCCGGCTCCCAGAGCTCAATCCGGTTCCCTTCAGGGTCCGTCAAATGGGCGAAGCGGCCATTGGGATGTGTCTCCGGGTCGACTTCAATCTCGATCCCGTTGGCGCGCAGTTGCTTCGCCATCGCGTCAAGATTGTCCACGCGGAAATTGATCATCCACTGGTTCTTCATGTCGCCGAAATAGGTCGTGTCCTGGTTGAACGGCGCGAACACGACGGTCCCCGCAGTCGTCCGCCAGGGGGGCGTGTCGTAATCGCTCGGCACCTTGGCGACGCCGAGATTGTCTTCATACCATTTCGCCAGGCCGTCCGGATCTTTCGCCCGGAAGAACACGCCGCCAACGCCGCTGACTTTTTCCATGATGCTGCTCCCTTTTCACCTGAAGCCCATCACAGGCCGCCTGAGACAGCAAGACCGAACCCGTTGAAAAGACTTGATTTCACCCTTCCGGGTGATGACTTCGCCCGATCTTACGAGCGCTGATCGCCGCTCGCGGGTTTTCGCTTTGGCGCGCCGCCGCTATGACCGGACGATCCAGAATCAAAAACTTCTGCCGGAGAACGACGGGTGACCAGGGACATTTCACAACACACACTCGATCCCGATGACTGGGACGAGACGCGGGCGCTGGGTCACCGGATGCTTGACGACATGTTCGATTATCTCATGAGCCTGCGCGAACGGCCGGCCTGGGTCTCGCCGCCGCCGCAATCTCGTGCGGCGCTCGATGCGCCGACGCCTATGGAAGGCGCGCAGCTGGAGGATGTGTACCAAAGTTTCAAGGAGCACATCCTGCCCTATCCCACCGGCAATCAGCATCCCGGCTTTTTCGGCTGGGTCATGGGCAACGGCACGCCGACCGGCATGCTCGCCGACATGCTGGCGTCCGGCATGAACCCGCATCTCGCGGGCTATGACCAGTCCGCGCCCATGGTCGAAAAACAGGTGATCTCGTGGTTCGCCGACTTGCTGGGTTTTCCGCCGGAAAGTTCAGGGCTTCTCGTCTCGGGCGGCACCATGGCGAATCTCAATGCACTCGCCGTTGCGCGCTGTGAGCGCGCCGGATTCGACATCCGCCGCGAGGGCCTTTCCGGCGCGCCGCAACTCACCGTCTATGGCGGCGCCGAAACCCATAACTGGATCGTCAAGGCGTGCGAGCTAACGGGACTGGGGTCAAAGGCGTTTCGCAAAGTCCCGTGCGGCGACGATTACGCCATCGATGTAAAAGCCTGCCGCGACATGATCCGAAGTGACATCGAAGCGGGCTGCAAACCTTTTTGCCTTATCGCCACGGTCGGAACGGTGAATACCGGCGCCTCTGACGACGTTGCGGCGTTGCGCGCCCTCGCCGATGAATTCGGTCTGTGGCTGCATGTGGACGGCGCCTTCGGCGCGTTAGCCGCGCTCGCGCCGGAAGCGCGGCGACAGGTTGAAGCCCAGTCCCTGGCCGACTCCATCGCCTTCGATCTTCATAAATGGGGGTATCAACCTTACGAAATCGGTTGCGTGATTATTCGCGACGACGCCGCGCATAAAGGCGCGTTCGCGCAAAACGCCACCTATATATCCTCGATGGAACGGGGCCTTGCTGTCGACTCCACCTATTTTGCTGACCGGGGGTTGCAGCTTTCCCGCGGATTTCGCGCGCTCAAGGCGTGGATGCTGATGAAAGAAACCGGCGCCGACAAACTTGGCGCGCTCATTCAGCAAAATGTCGATCTCGCACACTATCTTGCAAAGCGTGTCGACGATGAAAACAACCTGGAGATCATGGCGCCCGCGCCGCTGAACATTGTCTGCTTTCGCTATGTGGCGCCGTCTACGGATGAAGCGGCGCTCGACGCGCTCAATCGGGATATTCTCTATCGCATTCAGGAGAGCGGTGAAGCGCTGCCTTCACACACCATGATCAAGGGCCGGTTTTGCCTGCGCGCCTGCGTCGCCAATCACCGCACGCGCAAGGAAGACATCGATAAACTCATAGAGCTTGCCTTGCGCTTCGGGCGGGAAATTGCAGGCGACCGCGCCTAACCCTTGCCGCGGGTTTTGGTTTTGCCCGGCTTGGCGTTCTTTTCGATCCAGTCGATCAACTGGTCAGCGACGTCGATTCCCGTCGCCTTCTCCATGCCTTCAAGCCCCGGAGACGAATTCACTTCCATCACCACCGGCCCGTGATTGGAGCGCAGCATGTCGACGCCGCAGAAATTGAGCCCCATGGCCTTGGCGGCGGCCACCGCCGTCGTGCGCTCTTGCGGCGTGATTTTGACTTTCTCAGCCGTGCCGCCGCGGTGAATGTTAGAGCGGAAATCCCCTTCCTTGCCCTTGCGTTTCATGGTGGCGACGACTTTCTCACCCAAAACGATGCAGCGAATATCCTCGCCGCCAGCTTCCTTGATGAATTCCTGCACGAGGATGTTGGTGTTGGCGCCGCCAAAGGCCTGAATAATCGACTCAGCGGCTTTCTGCGTTTCACCGAGAACGACGCCGATCCCTTGCGTCCCCTCCAGCAGCTTGATGATCACGGGCGCGCCCCCAATCATGTCGAGGATTTCGTCCGCCCGGCTGGTCCGGTGGGCGAACACCGTCACCGGCAGGCCGACGCCTTTACGGGCCAGCAATTGCAGCGAGCGCAGTTTGTCGCGCGAGCGGGAGATGGCGACGGATTCATTCACCGGATAAACGCCCATCATCTCAAGCTGGCGCAAAACGGCTGTGCCGTAAAACGTCACCGAGGCGCCGATGCGCGGGATGACAGCATCGAAATAAGGCAACTCCTCGCCGCGATAGCGCACGGTCGGACGAAGCGAGGTGATGTTGATGTAACAGCGCAGGTGATCGACAACATCTATATCGTGACCGCGGGCTTCAGCAGCCTCGACGATCCGCTTGTGAGAATAGAGCTCCGCGTTGCGGCACATCAGTGCAAGTTTCATGGTGAGTATCCTCTATTCTTTGTCTTCGGAATCATTGGGACCCAAAAGGTAGGACGCGCCAGGGTCGATGAGAAATTTCCGGCGCAACGCGTCGCGCCCGATCAGGAGGCGGAACCCCATGGCGTCGCGATTGGTCAAAGTCAAATCGATTTTCCAAGTCCTGCCGTTAAGACGCAAACGCGTTTCGATGACATATCGTTCCTCCTCCTGCCCGTTGGAGGATCGGATCACCCGGCGGCCGGCGATGGGCGCGCGGCAGAAAACTTCAGGTTTTTTGCGCCGTTGCAGCGGATGGAGGTAAAATTCGACGTGATCGACGCCATCGAGCACAACTTCCCGGATGCGGAAGGCATGGATGGCGGAAGATTTTGCGCCCGTATCGATCTTGGCATTGACGCCCGTGACGTCGAAATCCGGCAGCGCGGCCCATTCGCGCCAGCCGATGAGCGGTCTTTCCCTTTTCTTTTTTGTAGTCTTCTTCTTTTTGACGGCCTCGCTCACGCTATAGCACTCCCGCCTCGCGCCAGGACGCGATCATGCGGTCATCGACGCCAATCTCGGCGAGGATTTCTTCCGCATGCTGGCCGGGCGCCGGAATGGGGCGCGGATCGGCAGGTTCGGCGCCGTCAAAGCGCGGCGCGGCCGCGGCCTGCAACACGCCGTTAACATCACGCAGAATATTTCGGGCCTTCATATGCGGATGCGCCGCCGCCTCAGACGGGGCCAGCACCGGCGCGAAACAGACATCGGTCCCTTCAAACTGCGCGCTCCAGTCCTCGCGGGACTTTGTCTTGAAGATTTCCGCGAAGCGATTTTTCAGCGCTGGCCATTTCGACTTGTCATATTGCGCGGCGAACTCTGCGTCCCCGGCGAGCCCGAGCTTTTCAACAAGCTCTGCGTAAAATTTTGGCTCCAGTGGGCCAATCGAGATCCAGCCGCCGCATTTGCATTGATAGGCGCCGTAAAAATGCGCGCCGTCGAGCATGCTCTGTCCGCGGTCATCGGGCATGCCGCCGACAGCCCGCACCGAATAAAGAAGGTTCATCATATGCGCCGCGCCGTCGACAATCGCGGCGTCGACGACCGTTCCCTCTCCGCTCTCCCGCGCGCGCATCACGCCGGCGAGAATGCCGATGGCGAGATAAAGGGCTCCGCCGCCCACATCGCCAACAAGGGTTGGCGGCGGAACCGGCGCCGCGCCTTCAGCGCCCGCATACCAAGCCGCGCCGGAAAGCGACGCATAATTGATGTCATGCCCGGCGGCGGCGCTGAACGGTCCCGTCTGGCCCCAGCCGGTCAATCGTCCGTAAACCAATTTTTTATTGCGCGCACGCGCCTCGTCAGGGCCGAGACCGAGGCGCTCCATGACGCCCGGACGCAGGCCTTCGATCAGGGCGTCGGAATTAGCGATAATATCGAGGGCGATCTTTTTCGCGTCCTCATTTTTAAGATCCAGCGCAATTGACCGCTTGCCGCGCTTATAGATGGCGGCGGCGCCGGCATCCGCCCCGCCCTTGCGCTCGATCAGGATGACGTCGGCGCCGAGATCAGCGAGCAGCATGCCGCAGAACGGTCCCGGCCCAAGCCCTTCGAATTCAACAATCCTGACGCCTTCCAGCACGCCCGCCCTCAATCCTTTACCTGCGCGCCGTGTGCGCGCCCTGCGGCGTTAATGGGCAAGATCGCGGGATGAGGCAAGAAAGAAGGGCCGTTATTCAGCTGCGTGGATATGATGGCGGCGGGCGGCCGTTTCCTTCAGGCGCCCGCCGGTGAAGACAAAACCTTCAACCCCCGGCACATAAAGCATGTTGGTGAGACGGCCGGAGAACGCCACATACTCACCGCCCTCGCCCGAACGCATGCAGACATGCGGCAGCGCCATACCCTCGCCCAGTTGCGAGAGCGACTTCTCGCCCACCGCCCTGAACATGGGCATGTCGTCGGGATGGACCATCTCCTTGGTCCGGCGGCCGCGCAGCGTATAGGCCGGCGTCCCGAAGGCTTTTTCCGCAGACGGGCTGGCGTAAACAACGCGGCCTTCGGGAGAAAAGATCAGCGTCACGTCGAGTGACGATTCCACCAGCGCGCGGAACCGCTGTTCGGCCGTATGCGCCGTGTCGACCTTGCGCCGGAGCGCCGTCAGCAGTTTTTCGTTCTTCGTATGCAACAGGATCGAGCGGTCGATCATGCGTTGCGTCACAAGCGCAAGATAGGCGGTCGCCACACCGTAAAGAACAACAACGCCGGCGATCGCGAGCCCGTTTGCGCTTGACGTATAAGCGTAGGTTGCGGCCAGCGGCGCCAGCGCCGGGATGTTGAAAGCGAGCACCGCGCGCCAGGACGCGCCGGCGGAGACAATCGCCGCCGCCGTCATACCGGCGATCACGAAAGGAAGGAATGCGTGATCAATAACGCCATGCACGGCGAAGATCGGCGCGAGGGCACCCCAGGCCATGCCGTTCAACGCCATGAAGAGCACATGGAGTTTTGCAAAATTCGACAGATGCCGCGCGCCGACGCCGCCCATGCGATAGCGCAGCCATAACCCCGCGCGCAAAAGCGCGATGGCGATAACAACGCTCACCCATGAAAACAGAACCTGATGGTCCACGGCGCGCCAGGCGACGACCATGGTGATGAGCGCGTTTAAAGAACTGGCGATCACGGCGGTCGGCGCGCCGCGGAACAAAAGCGCCGCTCTTTCAACCTTGATCTTTACCGCCTCAACCTGCGTCAGCCCTTTGAGCCGGGCCTTGCGGCTGGGAACTTGCGAAATGGCGGTCTGGAGCTCCGCAATCATAAAGCTCTCCCTCGTTCCCCGCTCACACCTATGAAATCACATTCGCGGCCCGGCTCAAACCAAAAGTTGCGGCCGGGCGGCCTTTCGCCGCTTTTCCCCAGAATGGTGAAATTCTCCTGACTATGAAGGCGTTACCGGGCGCAGCCGCTTTGCCGGCTGAAAAAGGCGCCAAAGCTATCCTTAAGTTTAGCCATGCTATGGCCGCGGCAATTGGCGTGCGGAACGCGCCTAAAAATCATTGGTTGCGGCGCAACAAGGGGCTAAACAGCCCCCGCATCCGCCTTGGAATCAACCCCCTTGGAATTCGTTATGACCAGCTTTCAGTCATCGACCGCGCTACAGCGCATCAAACCTTCCCCGACCCTCGCCGCCACCCAAATGGCGCGCGACCTCAAGGCGCAGGGCCGCGATATTATTTCTCTCGGCGCAGGCGAGCCTGATTTCGACACGCCGGACTTCGTCAAGGAAGCGGCGATCAAGGCGATCCGCGACGGCAAAACGAAATACACGAATGTGGACGGCATTCCGGAACTGAAAGAGGCGATCGTCGCCAAATTCAAACGCGACAACGAGCTTGATTACGAGATCGGCCAGATCAATGTGGCGCCGGGCGGCAAGGCGGTGCTTTATAATGCGCTGGTCGCGACGCTGAACCCCGGCGACGAAGTGATCATCCCGGCGCCTTACTGGGTATCCTATCCGGACATGACGCTGCTCGCAGGCGGCGAACCGGTGGTCGTCCCGACGACACAGGAAAACAAGTTCAAACTAACGCCCGAAGATCTTGAACGCGCCATCACGCCAAAGACGAAATGGTTCATCTTCAACTCGCCGTCAAACCCCACCGGCGCGGCTTACACCCGTGATGAAGTCAAAGCGCTCACCGATGTCCTCATGCGCCACCCTCATGTGTGGATCATGTCCGACGATATGTATGAGCACATCGTCTATGACGATTTTGAGTTTACAACGCCGGCGCAAATCGAACCCGGCCTTTATGAGCGGACGCTGACGATCAACGGCGTTTCGAAATCCTACGCCATGACCGGCTGGCGCCTCGGCTATGCCGGCGGGCCGCAACCGTTGATCAAGGCGATGGCGAAAGTGATGTCGCAATCGACCTCGAACCCCTGCTCCATCACCCAATATGCCAGCGTCGCGGCGCTGAATGGCGACCAGTCGTTCCTGATCGAGCGCAACAACGCCTTCAAGGCGCGCCGCGACCTTGTCGTCGACATGCTGAACGACGCCGAGGGCCTTTCCTGCGCCAAACCCGAGGGCGCGTTTTATGTCTATCCGTCCTGCGCGGGCGCGATCGGCAAGACGACGCCGGACGGCGCGAAAATCGCCAGTGATGAGGACTTCACCACCGAGCTTATCAAGGCTGAAGGCGTTTCCGCCGTGTTCGGGGCGGCCTTTGGCCTTGCCCCGTTCTTCCGGGTCTCCTACGCCGCCTCTATCGACGATATGCGCGAGGCTTGCACCCGGATTCAGCGTTTTTGCGCCGGGCTGAAATAAGGCTCAGCCGCCTTTCAGTTCCATCGATTATTCCGAACAATCATTTTGATATTATCAATTTGATTGTTCGAAGGCTCCTTCCTATTTCTTGCGTGAAGCAACAAAGCAAAAAGGAGAGGACCTTATGAAAGTTGATATCGGCATCGAAGAAAATGCGCGCAATTCCGTCGCTGAGGCTTTGAATGCGACCCTCGCCGACACCTATTCGCTCTATATGAAAACTCACGCCTATCACTGGAACGTGACCGGGCCGCAGTTTCAAACCCTGCATGTCATGTTTGAAGAGCAGTACCGCGAAATGTGGGAAGCGCTCGATGAAATTGCAGAGCGCGTGCGCGCCCTTGGCGTTTTCGCGCCCACATCAGGCAAGCAGTTTGCGGAGCTTTCAGCGATCGATAATGCGGACACTTCGCCGCCCAAGGCGGCTGAGATGATTGAACGTCTCCTGTCCGATCATGAAACGCTCATCAAGCGCGCGCGCAACGGTTTGGAAACAGCCGAAGAAGCAGGCGACGCAGCGAGCGCCGACTTGTTGACCGTGCGCATCCAGACCCATGAGAAAACAGCGTGGATGCTGCGCTCGCTTACTCAGTAAATTACACAACAAAATCGGCGCAGCCTTCCCTCTCTCCATAAAACTGCGCTGAAAAAAACCCCGCTGCGCAAGCCGCAGCGGGGTTCGTTTTTAAAAGCTCAGTTCAATGCTTATTCGTCGCCATATTCCGCGAGGACGCCGTCGAGGAAGTCCTGCGCATCGGGAATATCGGTGCGGTAGTTGAAGTCATTGCCGACGCAGTTGCCGTTCTTCGCCCAGCCGAAGGACGTGACCGCCACGACAAGATTGGTGTTCTTGTAGAAGGTCGGGCCGCCGCTATCGCCGTAGCAAGTGCCGCCGCCGATGCCGGGGTTGTTGGAGAACTTTGCGCTGGCGTTGCCGCCGCCGCTCAGATAGCTGTTCACTTCGAGAAGACGAATCTCGCCTTTGTAGCGCTCATAGTCATTCATCGCCGTCGGAGGAAGCGTGCCTTGCTGGCCATAACCGACCGCTCTGAAGGACTGCTTGTCTTTGCCTTTGAGGTTGGCGAGGAAGTCGATCGGCGGAATTTCACCGAAGCCGTTCGACGGATAATAAGGTTCCGCGAGAATCACGACGCCAATATCATAGGTGTTCGGAAACTGCGCATAGTCGGCCCATTGCGGGTGTGCGATCACCGTTTCGGTCGCGATCCATTCAGCGTCGAACCAGTCTTGCAGCGACGCGTAATCGCCGATGCCCGACAGCGCGTCTTCTTCAAAACGCACATAGGTCAGGTCGTTAGTGTTGCCGGCCTCAGACACGCAGTGGCCCGCCGTCAACATGACGCGCGGCGCAATCATCGTCCCCGTACAACTGAAAAAGCCGACGCCATTCTGCACGAACAAGAGCGTGCCCACATTGGGGTTTTCGCCGCCGTCAGGCTGGCCCCAGGTCACCGCGTTCGCGGACGTCGACATAAAGGCGCATGCGAGTGCAGCGGCGCCGATTAGCTTCTTAAGCATAGTGCTCCCTCTTCCCGAAATTTAGGGTAAATCCGCAGCGGACGCTGTGGATGACGCCGACTGCGAAACGCTTGAATAGCGAATCGCAAAAGCGCTGTAGGAAAGCTATAAGGCGGAATTTTTTGTGTAAAGATAAGCGGATAGGTCGAGTTCTTATGGTTTAGCAAGAGCTTGCGCGGCGCACGCCGAGACAGAGACAAAGCGCCACCGCGTTGACATTTAATCGCGATCCGCCGGAAAGCTGACCAAAAAGCAATCTTGCGGCGCGTCACCAAAAGAACCGCGCAACGTCCGTGGCCTAGCAGCAAAAACGAGAGAGGTGGTGCCCCCAGTCCGACTCGAACGAACGACCTACTGATTACAAATCAGTTGCTCTACCAGCTGAGCTATAGGGGCATTGGCCGCACCGATAACGGATTGGACGCCGTCTGACTAGAGGGTATAGAGCCCTGTTTTCATTCGCCGGGGTCCTTCATGAAATACGCCGCCGCTCTCGCCATTTTCGCCGCCTTCACGCTTGCCGCCTGCGGCGGGCAAAGCGAAAGCACGGGCGGCTCCGCCAGCCCTTCTGCGCCATCGGCCGCCGCCCCTGCGCCGCAGACGACGCCGGAGGAACGAGGGCGCCGGCTGTTTAACGAATGCGCGGTCTGCCACACGGCGAAAGAAGGCGAACCGAATCGCGTCGGCCCCAATCTCTTCGGGATTGTCGACCGCGCCGCCGGCCAGGCCGAAGGCTTCGCCTATTCAAAGGCGCTGACCGAAAGCGACATCGTCTGGACCGAGGGAAATATCGACGCGTTTATCGAGAACCCGCAAATGTTCCTGCGCGGCAACCGCATGGCCTATGTCGGCCAGCGCGACGCGGAAAAGCGCGCCGACATTATCGCCTATCTGAAGACGCTGAAATAGGTCGGCCTAACAAGCCTGACCACGTCTTGTCATCCCGGCCACCGCGAAGCGGAGAGCCGGGATCTCCTCATGCTGAATAATGAGCTCCCGGATAAACGCTTTCAGCGTTTTCCGGGATGACACAACGGCTCCAAGCAATCAAAGTCGAATGCTAAACATCATATCCCGGATTCAACCTGTTCAGCCTGCGGAGCAATCCGGGCCAGGCGAGATTGTCGCCGAGACCGGGCACAAAGGCCGGCGCGCCCTGCTGCATCACCTTGGCGCTCATTTCCGGGCCTTCCTCGCGCGGCGGTTTCGTATCCGATTGCGCAAGGATCTGCGCCTTGCAGGCCTGCTCCAGAAAATACATGCGTAAAAACGCCGTGGCGCAGTTGGCGCCGACGGTCAGCGTGCCGTGATTGCGTAAAATCACAAAGTGATGGACGCCCATATCGGCGACAAGACGCTCGCGCTCGTCATGGTCCAGCGCGATCCCCTCATAGTCATGATAAGCGATGTCGTCATGCACCACCATGGCGAATTGAGTATAGCGCTTGAGGCCATCCTGCTGCGCCGAGACCGCAACCCCGTATGGCGAATGAATATGCAGCACCGCATGGGCGTCGTCGCGCGCCATATGCACCGCGGAATGTATCGTAAAGCCCGCCGGGTTTGAAAAATACGGCGTATCGGCGACGACCTGGCCGTCCACATCGACCTTGACCAGCGCCGAGGCGGTCATTTCGTCAAACAGGACGCCATAGGGATTGATGAGAAAACGCGCCTTGCCGTCCTCATCCGGGCAGCGCACGGAGAAATGCGTGAAGATGAGATCGGTCCAGCCATAGATCGAAGCCAGACGATAGGTCGCCGCAAGATCGCAGCGCAGCTTCCATTCCTCATCGCTCACCTTGCCCTTGAGCGTCGGCAGGCTCAACGGATCGGGAATGTCAAAACCAGGCGCCTTGTCGATCCCCGTGGCTTTCATCTGCGCAGTCATGACCGCTCCTCCTGAAGTTTTTTGGTGGGAGCAATCATATGGGAACAGGGCGCGCAGCGCCATGATTGAGATCAGTTAATATCGCGGGCGAGACGGAAGCCCGAATATTGCCAGCGCGCATCGGGCGGGAAGAAATTGCGGTAGGAAACGCGCAAATGCCCGGCCGGCGAGGCGCAGGACCCGCCCTTCAGCACCATCTGGCCCGACATGAACTTGCCGTTGTATTCGCCCACCGCCCCATCGGCGACGGCAAAGCCGGGATAGGGAAGATAAGCGCTCGCCGTCCATTCCCAGACATCGCCGAACAGCTGCAACAGCTCATCGCCTTCAGGCTGCGGCGCCGGCGCCGGCGCGCGCGGGGCGCCGCCTTCCATGAACCGCCCTTGGGTCGGAAACAGCGATGCCGCCGCCTCCCATTCGACTTCCGTCGGCAGGCGCGCGCCGGCCCAGCTTGCATAGGCCGCGGCCTCGAAATGGCTCACATGGCAAACCGGCGCATGCGGATCAATTTCGCGTTCGCCGAACAGCGAATAGTGCAGCCAGCGCCCATCGGCCTTGCGCCAATAAAGCGGCGCGCGCCACTCTTCGGCCTGCACCCTGTCCCAGCCGTCGGAAAGCCAGTGATCGGGCGTTTCGTAACCGCCGTCTTCCATGAAGGCGATAAATTCCGCATTCGTGACCGGCCGGTTCGCAAGCTCGAAGGGATGAAGATAAATCTTGTGGCGCGGGCCTTCATTATCGAAAGCGAAGCCTTCGCCGTTCCAGCCGATATCGCACAGACCGCCTTCCATTCGCCGCCAGCGCATCGCCGGCGCCGCATTGTGCGCAGGAGCGCCCGCATCTTCATAAATGACGGGCTTGGTCGGATTGAACGACATGGCGTGGTGCAAATCCGTGACCAGCAATTCCTGATGCTGTTCTTCATGCGCAAAACCGAGTTCAAGGAAACTCACGACACCGGCCAGCGTTTGCGCGTCCGCCTTTTCGATAAATCTCGTCAACGCCTCGTTCACATGGCTGCGATAGGCGTAAACCATGTCGAGCGACGGCCGGGAGACGAGCCCGCGGATATCTCGCGGATGCCGCTCGCCGACGCCGTTATAGTAGGAGTTAAAGAGATAGCCGAAATCAGGGTGAAACTGTTCGTATTCCGCCGCATGAGGCGCAAGGATGAAGGTTTCGAAAAACCAGCTTGTATGCGCGAGATTCCATTTGGCCGGGCTCGCCGCCTCCATGGACTGCAAAAGGCAGTCTTCGGGCGTGAGCGGCGCCGCCAAAGTCTCGCTATCTTTCCTGACGCGGCGGAATCTTTCGAGTATAGTGGCGCGATCGAGACCAGCGGGAATATCCAGAGGCATTGGCTTCCATGACGTTTGACGGCAGACAACAGGCGCAACCCATCATAACCCGAAAGCCCCCCTGTAACGCAAATGGGGGGAATACAAATGCCTGAGGGCGCGCTGACCGCAGCAAAGGTGAAAATGTATTTCATCGGCCTGGACCGGCCGACGGCGCAGGAAACGCTTGCGGAGCTGAAAGACCGCTACGGCAATCACAGCGTCGAAGATTGCGATGTCATCGTGCCGGTGGGCGGCGACGGTTACATGCTCGACGTCCTGCGTGCGCATATGGACACGGGCAAACCTTTTTACGGCATCAATCGCGGCACCGTCGGTTTCATGATGAATGACGCCCGGCTTGAGGAATTGCCGGAACGGATCGCCGACGCAGAGCCGACGGTGATTCACCCCCTCGTCATGAAAGCGACGACCATGGAGGGGAAAACCGTCACGGCGACGGCGATCAATGAAGTGTCCCTCTTCCGCGAGACCCGGCAGTCCGCGCGCATCCGCATTTCCGTCAACGGCAAGGTGCGGATGGAAAGCCTCACCTGCGACGGCGTACTCCTGTCGACGCCGGCGGGCTCCACGGCCTACAATCTTTCAGCCCATGGGCCGATCCTGCCGATCTCGGCCCAGATGCTCGCCCTCACCCCGATCAGCGCCTTCCGACCGCGGCGCTGGCGCGGGGCGCTCCTGCCCCGGGACGCGTCGGTGACCTTTGAGACCCTCGAAAGCGACAAGCGTCCGGTCTCGGCCGTGGCCGACAATCAGGAAGTGCGCGACGTGATCCAGGTGGAGGCGTGGGAGAATCGAGATATCTCCATGACCCTGCTGTTCGACCGCGGCCAGTCGCTGGAGGAGCGCGTTCTCCGCGAACAGTTCGACTATTAAGCTTTTTCCAGACCGGTTAATCAGCGGTTTACCTTCGGCCCTGAATCGACGCAGTGTGCCGCCGAATACTTCCGGTTTCTGTTCAGCGAGAATTAACCCGCGCCACGGATTATGGACGGAATGTTAACCGGGGAGTCGCAGCCATTTCGGCTGGCGGAAGGGCTTTAAGGGATGGGCGCTCAGGCAGTTCGGCTTTCCAATGTCGACATCGACAACGCGTTGAAGAACAAGGACTTCGAAGTCCTGTTTCAACCGGTGTTTGATCTTGGCAACGGCGCCCTCGCCCGGGTTGAGACCTTTGTGCGCTGGCGTCACCCAAAGCTCGGCCTGTTGCCGCCGGGCGCATTCATTTCGTTTTTCGAATCGCAAGGCCGGATGAGTGAACTCACCCGCTATGTGCTGGCGAGCTCGCTGAAATCCTATATGGACTGGCGCGGCCCGTGGCCGCCAGGACTGTCGGTCAATCTGGCGCTCTCGGATTTGAGCGACGAGGCGTTCACCTCGCATTTCACCAAGCTTTTGCGCGACAACGATTTCCCCGCCGATCTCGTGACGCTCGAATGCCCGATGCCGCCTGTGGATATGTCCATCGAGGCGGCGCAGGGGCATTTCCAGCGGCTCTCGGAAACCGGCGCGCGCCTCGCCATTGAAGTGCGTGGGCGCGCCAATGAGCTGTTGCGGTCGCTCGACCCCTTTCCTTTTGACGAAATCAAAACCGGCGGCTCCGCGATCCTGCGCTTTGCGCGCACGGTGCGCGGCCCCGGCCTTTCTGCTATCGCCGATCTTCTTGACGTCGCCAACAACGCCAACGCCGCCATCACGGCCGTGGGCGTTGAGGATCAGGCGTCGCTTGCGGCGCTGCGCGGTCTCGGCTTCACCGCCGCGCAGGGCAATCATCTCGCCAAGGTTGGCGCGCTCAAGGATTTCCGTCCCCACCGCATCAACGAAGTGCGCGGCCTTCTGGACCTCGAACCGTTGAGCCAGGAAAATCTCACGGCCCTCTTCCGCACCGAAGCGCCAGCGGCGCAGGCGGCGGAAACTGAATCTGCAAAGGCGGCGGACAGCGAGCCTGCGGAAGACGCCCTGATCGAAAGATTGAACGAGCGCGTCGCCCAGTACGACACGCCTTCACAGGCTACCTCCCCGGCGGAGCCTGAAAGCGAAGCCGCACCGGCGCAAACCGCAGAAGACGCCAAGAAAGCAAAAGCGCGCGAGAAAGCGAAAGCGCTCGCCATGGCCAAGCGCGCAAAGGCGCGCGCCGCACGCAAGACCGCTGCGATAGAACGGGCGAAAGCGAAAGCCGCCGGCCGGCCCGCGGACGAGACAACAAACGTGCCCGCCGACAGCTCAGCGCCGCGCGACATGCAGGACATGTTAACCCGCGCCTTTACGCCCGAAGAAAAATCCGAAGCCACGGCGCCAGCTGCAAGCGCCCCCCGGCAAGAACCCAAACCGCCCAAGCCTGCGCCGGAAGCGGCGCCTGATGATGCTGGGTCTGTTGACGCTGCGCCCGCCGATGACGCCGCCGAAACAGGAACGCCCGTCTTCATCTCGCGTGATGAGCTTGCGCCGGCCGCAAAAGACAACGCGCAACCTCCGGCCGCTGAAAAATCCGTGAAAAAAGACGAAGCCGCAAAGCCGTCCATTATCGAGCGCGCCATGGCTCAGGAAAATCGGGCCCAGGAAAGCCGTGCCCAACAACAGACCGCAGCGCAGCAACCCGCCGCACGGGCCGCCGCATCGGGCGGAGCGGTCTCGCTCGCCGTCGGCGCCTCAGGCGCCTATTTCCAGCCGGGCATTCGCGTCGGCGCGCCGGCATTGTTTGGCGAACCCGACACACCGATCGAACCGAGCGGGCTCAGCCTGCCGCAACCGCCAGCAGCCCCGGCCGCTCCCAGAGCCCCGGCCGCGCCAGCCGAAAGGCCGCAAGCCAACACGCAGCAAGCCAAGGCGTCGGAAGTCAGGGCGCCCCAAACCAAAACGCCGGAATCGCCGCCGTCAGCACCGGTCCGCGACCCCCAGCCCGCCATCGAGGCGCCGCTTTTTGCAGATCCCACCAAGAAAACCGTGCTTGGCGATCTTCACAGCGACGCACCCGACACCACCGCGCCGGTTCGCCGCCGCAAGCCCTTCCTCAAGCGCACGGTTGTGCCGATCTCAAGGCACTTCTGGCCGAAAAGCTGGAGACGCGCCTGGAAGCGCCGCGCGGCCGCCCGCGCAGTGGAACAACCGCAAGCGGCGGAATAATCCGGCGGCCGGTTGTCATCCTTCAGGCGCAGCAATCTTTATTGAGCGCCTTGCGCCCATATTCCATGAAATCCCGCAGGCACGCGGCAAGGCAGCGTCACACGCGCAACCGGCGGCGCTGAAAAATTTCGCGCATCAATCACATGCGCTTCCGACTTTCCATCCATGTCAGTGGTGAAAGTGACGAGCCAACCGTCGTCTTCTTCAATGGCGCCAGTGCGTGATGCGAACGCAGGTTCCGATCCGTAAACGCCTTTCGGAAAATCATGACGTTCGCTCTGACCGGTTTGCAGATCGTATTTCAATAGCGCGGAGAAGCGCTGTTCGATGCAGTCATCGAAAATGACGTGGTAGGAATAACGCGTCTTGCGTCCCGCATAGGCGTTATTCACAACCGGAAACTCCGACAGCGCGTCGTCGATCTGTTCCTCGCGCCCCTCGCCGGTTTTCATGTTCATGCGCCAGAGAAATGGCTGCGCGCGCAAGGCGAGCACATCAGCCATCGCCGCATAGGGCCCGTATTTCGGATCGGGCTTCAACCCGTTCGGAACCATCTTGCAGGCGGCCATGACAACCTCGTCACCGTCCTCCCAGCTATTGATGACGTGATAGACATAGCAGGTCGGAAACTCGAACCATTTCACGTCTCCGCCCTTTCGCGGGACAACGCCGAAACGCGTCGGCTGATCGGCGACATGGATCTGCCACAAGCGGTTGCGGATCGCCTGTTCGGAAAAGATGACCGGCAGGTCATGCAGGATGACATAGTTTTCTGTCATCCCCATATCGTGCGGCAGGCGCGGCCCCGGCAGACCGATTTCCTGAAACTGCGTCAGCGCGCCTTCGCGCGACACGGTCCCCGTCCACATTTTCGGCTCGTAAAGCGCATAGTCGAAAAAGACGAGTTCGCCGGTTTGAGGATCGGTCTTTGAATGGGCGGAAATATTGCGCGGCAGCTTGCCGCCAAAATTTTCGGCGCCGATGGTTTCAAGCGTTTCCATATCCACCGCCACCGGCTGACCGGAGATATACCAGAGCGCGAGCAGCTTTCCGTTATGGACGATGACATCGGTATTGGCGGTGTCGCGGTAATTGACCTTGCGGCCCGCCGCCTCGCGCGACGGCTCGAATATCCCGCCAAGCGGCGACGCGCCATTCAGCTTCAAATCTTCCGTTTGAACATAGCGGTTGCGATAGCGGGCGCGCCCGTTCTCAAACCAGATCCCGTGGATCATGCCGTCGCCGTCGAACCAGTGATGCATGCCTTTGGGCGGTTCGGCGGGGTTCGGCCCGTTGCGGAAATAGGCGCCATGAAGCTCGCGCGGGATTTCGCCAATCACCGGCAGATCATCGGCGCTCACTTCTTCCCTCACCGGCGCATAGAGGCCATGGAGGTAAGGATTTACATCATTCAGGTTCATCTCGCACATACAGAAGCTGCTTCATGCGAGATTACTGCTTGTGGTTGATGTGCGCCAGCACGTTATGCAGATCAGCTTGCAGCCCACATTTTGAGTTCAGGCTTACGCCGCTTCCCGTTGCTTTTTCTTGACCAGAAACGTCTCAAGCGTTTCGTAGAGAGCGTCGATGATCACCGGTTTCGGCAAGACGGCGTTCATGCCCGCCTCTTTATAGCGCACCAGATATTCCCGAGTGACCGACGTGGTCATGGCGATGATCGGCACGCTTGAACAGGGCTCGCCGCATTGCCGGATTTCACGCGTCGCGGCGATTCCATCCATCACCGGCATTTGAATATCCATGAACACCAAATCGCATTTACCGGCTTTGATGATGTCAACGGCTTCGCTTCCGTTCGCCGCCATCAGCACATTATGCACTTCTCCCTGATCGAGCAGTTCTTTCATGATCAGCAGATTGATCTTGTCGTCATCCACCACGAGAATCGTCGTGTTCTCCAGACGTCCCCGCATGCGGTCCACCGGTTTTACATCGGCGGGCTCCATGTCCGCCGCGGGCGCCTCGGCCAGCGTAACCGGGACCTTCAGTTTAAACACAACTCCGCTGCCATAGGCGCTTTTCACCGTCAGCGAGCCGCCCATTTTCTGAACCAGCATCCGCGCCAGCATCAACGCAAGACGGCGGCCGTCGGTGTTCATCATTTCCGCATTGACGTCGTATTTGTCAGGACGGAAGTAAGCCTCCGTCATATATTGATCCATGCCCCGGCTGCTGTCCTTGATGACCGCTTCCAGATAGCCGTGTTTTTGCGCGCCCGTATGGGCGAGATCGAAAGCAACGCTCACCGCGCCTGTCTCCGTCTGTTTAAGGCACTGCGCGATGACCGTTGAAAGACATTGAATGTAACGGGTCTGGTCCATGTCGAAATACCAGTGAGACAATTTCCGGACATCGAAGCGCAACGACAGCCCTTTCGCCGCCGCCCGCTTGGTGAAACGGCGCTCAAGCGTTTTTAACGTCCGCCGGAAATTGATCCTGGCCGGTTCAATCGCAAGCCGGTCCGCCTGCAGATCGAGGATGTCCAGAATATCCATCAAGGCGCCGCGAAGATTGTAGGAGCCCTCGTTCAGGACGCCGACCAGTTCTTCCTGCTTTTTGGTGAGACCGGCTCTCTGGAAATCGAGCGCCTGCAAAGCGCCGACAATCTGGTTCAGCGGGGCCCGCAACTGCTGCGCCGAGGCCGAGAGGAAGGCGTTGTTCGTCGCGGCTGCGGCGCCCAGCTCCTGTTTATGCGCTCTGCGGCCAAGGAGCCACATGACAGCGGCCCCGGCGAAAAATGATAGAAGAGCAAGCCCGGTTGCAAAGACCGTCACAAAATCCTCCGGCGTTGTCCTCCCCCGCCAGTGAGGCTACTACTTATGGTTGCATCACTTAAATCCAGAACCGCTCCCAAATAATGAAAAATTATCCGCAGTTTTTAGCTATCCCGGCGCGCGCCTTTTCGGGCGCGGCGCCGGACGGCTGATTGTTTTCTCGCCCGGCGTGATCCATTAACCCTGAATGGCCAAACACTCCGACACTTATGTCTGCCAGTCCTGCGGCGCGGTTTATGGAAAATGGGCCGGGCGCTGTGAGGCGTGCGGGGAATGGAACACCATCGAACTGGAGGCGTCCGAAGCGGGGCCCCCAGGAAGTTTGAGCGGCGGGACCAAGTCGAAAGCCAACAAGCTCGATTTCACGACCCTTTCAGGCTCCACAAAAGAAGCGCCAAGGCTCCTCACGGGCAATAACGAATTCGACCGCGCCTGCGGCGGCGGGCTGGTGCCCGGCTCCGCGATCCTCATCGGCGGCGAGCCCGGGGTCGGCAAATCGACCCTTCTGCTGCAGATCGCCTCGGGCCTTTCCAAGGGCGGCGCGTCGGTCGCCTATATCTCCGGCGAGGAAGCGCCGGCGCAGATCCGCCTGCGCGCCAAACGGCTCGGCGTTGAACAATCGCCGGTCCATCTCGCCTCCGCGACGTCCCTGCGCGACATCCTCGCCACCTTGAAAGCGGAAAAACCGGACGCGGTCATTATCGACTCGATTCAAACGCTATGGTCGGACGCCCTGCCCGCCGCGCCTGGCACGGTCACCCAGGTGCGCGCCTGCGCTCAGGAGCTTGTGCGCTTCGCCAAATCCTCCGGCTGCATTCTGATCCTCGTCGGTCATGTGACCAAGGACGGACAGATCGCCGGCCCCCGCGTCGTTGAGCATATGGTCGACGCGGTGATGTATTTCGAAAGCGAACAGGGCCGCGATTTCCGCATCCTGCGCGCCGTCAAAAACCGTTTCGGCGCCGCGCATGAAATCGGCGTTTTCGAAATGGCGGGCGACGGCCTGCGCGAAGTGGCGAACCCGTCCGAACTTTTCCTCACCGGCGGCGACGCGGCCGTCTCGGGCGCCGCCGTCTTTGCGGGGATCGAGGGAACGCGTCCCGTGCTGGTTGAAATTCAGGCGCTCGTCTCGCCTTCGTCGCTGGCCTCGCCGCGCCGAGCGGTCGTCGGCTGGGACGGGGCGCGGCTTTCCATGCTCCTCGCCGTTCTCGACGCCCGCGCCGGGCTCGATTTCGGCCGCAATGACGTCTTCCTCAATGTCGCCGGGGGGCTCAGGATCGCGGAGCCCGCCGCCGATCTCGCCGCCGCCGCGGCCCTTTGTTCGTCGCTCTTTGATTCGCCTTTGCCCCGCGATCGCGTGGTTTTCGGCGAAGTTGCGCTGTCGGGCGCGGTCCGGCCGGTCAACCAGACCGAAGCCCGCCTTAAAGAAGCCAAAAAGCTGGGCTTTTCAGGCGCCCTCGCCCCGGCCGGGGCCCAAAGCGGGACAATAAAGGTCGCTGAGGCGGAAACGCTTGCCGATTTGGTGCGCTGGGCGCGCAATCCGTGAGCGTGAATGGTTGAGAAAAATCCCCAGCGCCGCTATGGAATTGGCCGGGGGCTGTATGCGACTCGCCCTACAGTTTCGGGGCGACGATAGGCGGGTTCGGTAATGTTTGATCTCCTGTTTTTAGTGGTCGTTGGCGTGTCCACCGCCTTCGCCGTGTTGCGTGGCGGCTTGCGTGAATTGTCGACATTGCTCGCGCTCGCCATCGCCGGCGGAATCACTCTCCTCCTGATTGAGCCCGTTCTCGCCTTAACCGGTCAGGCGGGCAGTTTTTTTGGCACCGCCCTGATCGCCGGCCTCCTGATCGGTGTTTTCTTTCTGGCGGCCCATATCGGCCTTCATATCGGCCTCAAGCGCTTTCCCCTCGAAGGCCGCGCCAAGACCATTGACCGCGTCGGCGGCGGCGTTTTCGGATTCTTTCGCGGTCTTGTCCTCATTGGCCTCGGCTATCTCGGCTATTCCTACTATCTCGACGAAGCCAAGCAGCCCGAGGAAGTCAAAACCGCCATCACTCGCCCCGTCGCGGCCGGCATGGCGCACTGGTTCGAAAGCTTCACGCCGGAAACCGCCGACCTTGACGCGCCGACAGCGCCTTCCCAAATCGACCCTGAGGATGACGCCGCTGTTTCCGGCTATGACCGCAGCGACCGCAACAGCCTCAATGAAATCGTCACCACGGTGACGACGACAGACCCCGCCATCGCGGACAGCGCGCCCGGCGCCGAAAATGCAGACGCGACGGACAACGGGACGGCCGAAGAAGACGATCCCATCGCTGACATTCTGAACGAGGACACACCGGAATGACCACGCCATTTGAGGAAACAGGCGACGCTGCCATGACTTTTACCGAACGCGCCGCCAGATTCCTCAAAAAGGACGGCGCGGCCTTCAAGGCCCACACCCGGGAGCTTGAAGCGCTTGTCGGCAAGCCCAAGCTGATTGAAGAATGCGGCGTCTTTGGCGTTATCGGCACAAGCGACGCCGCGGCCCTGACGGCGCTCGGCCTCCACGCCCTCCAGCATCGCGGTCAGGAAGCCGCCGGGATCGCCAGCTATGACGGCAAGCATTTTCATACCGAACGGTTTATGGGCCTCGTCTCCGACAATTTCTCGGACGCGGAAACGCTTCATTCCCTCGCAGGCGACGCCGCCATCGGCCATACGCGCTACTCGACGCAAGGCGACACGGTGCTGCGCAATGTGCAGCCGCTTTACGCCGATCTCGACCAGACCGGCATCGCCATCGCCCATAACGGCAATCTCACCAACTCGAAAACGCTCCGCGCCGACCTTGTCCGGCGCGGTTGCATTTTTCAGTCGACCTCGGATTCTGAAATCTTCCTGCAACTGACGGCGCGCTCGCAATATCTCTCCGTCGTCGACAAGCTGATCGAGTCCTTAAAACAGATCGAAGGCGCCTATGCGCTGACCGTGCTGACGCCGGAAGGCCTCATTGGCGCGCGCGATCCGGTCGGCATCCGCCCGCTCATTCTCGGCGACCTTGACGGCGCGCCGATCCTCGCCTCGGAAACGTGCGCGCTTGACATTATCGGCGCGAAATTCGTGCGCGACATCAATCCCGGCGAAGTCGTCATCTGCAAGGCGGACGGCGCGATCGAAAGCCGTCAGGTCTTTCCGAAAAAAGATCACGCCCGACCCTGCATCTTCGAGCTCATTTATTTCGCCAAGCCGAACTCTGTCGTCGACGGGCAAAGCGTTTATGAATTGCGCAAGCGCCTCGGCGAACGTCTCGCCAAGGAAGCGCCCTGCGAAGCCGATCTCGTTTCGCCAATCCCTGACTCTGGCGTGCCCGCCGCCATCGGCTATTCGCAAAAGACCGGCCTTCCCTATGAGATGGCGCTGATCCGGAGCCATCATATCGGCCGCACCTTTATCGAGCCGGAGCAGAAAATTCGCGAAGCGGGCGTGGCGCGCAAACATTCGCCGAATCGCGCCCTGATCGAAGGCAAACGCGTCGTCCTGATTGACGATTCCGTGGTGCGCGGCACGACCTCTCGCAAGATTGCGCAGATGTTGCGACATGCAGGCGCGAAAGAAGTGCATATGCGCATCGCCTGCCCGCCGATCATTCACCCGGATTTTTACGGCATCAACACGCCGTCCTATGAAGAACTGATTTCCGTCGGCCGCACGGTCGAGGAAATCCGTGAGATGATCGGCGTCGACAGTCTCGCTTTCCTGTCGCTCGAAGGGCTCTATAAGGCGTTCCGCAAAGGCAAGCGCGACGAAAGCTCGCCCGCTTTCACCGATCACTGTTTCACCGGCGATTACCCGACCAAGCTCACCGACCGCGACGCCGAAGCCCGCAACGCCATGGTGACCCAGCTGTCGTTCCTGGCTGAGACGAGCTGACGGCGTAACCTCTTGCTTGAAAAATACTGCGCATTCACGCCATCAGACTTTTCTAAAGAATTCAGATGGTTATGAGATGTCAGGTTCATGCACGACAATAACTGCACTATAAATTACGCTTTATTTTGCACGTCATAGACCCTTACAATAATGAAGAACGAAAATAACTAATTTCTAGTGTAATAAGTTATGATGTTGCGAAAATGCAGCGGTATATACGTGCGAGGACTTTATGTGCATGTTACTGTCCTTCTTTATTCGTAGAAAGCCTCATCAGTTTTTTATTATATTTTTGCTTAGTACGTATGGGACGCTTTCTGGTTGCGTGGAATATCAAACCCCTCCGGCATCGTCGAATTACTACGAGCTGTCACAGCTTCACGGGAATACAATAAAAGCTGAGCGCTACCGAAACAGAAAATCGGAGCCTCTCCCAAAAAGACGAACCGATTTTAGATGGGAGTATAAAGAGAATACAAACGACCAAGGAATAGTTCACAAACAAGCTATACTGTCTGATCAACAAGAAAATGCGCATTACAAAGTGATTGTTTCTTGCGCCTCAAGCTTAAGCATAACTTATTTTGCTCAAAGCAATGTCAAAGGCAACGAAATTGATAATTTTGTCATGGAATACCCAGACCTCACATTCGACAGGCGCTCGAATTACAGTCAAGATTTCGGAATCGGCGTTATTGCAGACGATCACAAACCATGGCTATTGAAAGAAGGGTACGTCCAATCTCGATCTGCTTTTCCAGCGTTTATTGCAGCAAGCGTATATAACCCATCTCAAACAATCCTTGAGCGAATTAAATTTGCCCGCGACCTTACATTCGCTTTCCAAGTCGGAAAAGATACGCGCATCATCCACAAATTTTCTCCAATCACCACTCAAAACGTAGTGATTGGCGTAATGTCCCGTTGTGGGCGTTAATTTCCAAAGTCAGGAGAATAACTGATTAGAAAAAGTTTTGATTTTGATGATTGGGATGATCACGATGATGATGACGATCGTGATGATGGCCGGGTCCCTAATTTCCCTAACCTGCCAGGCGGCTCCGATGGCCCGTTAGGAAAATTCCTTTCAGCCGTTGGAGGGGGTATTATCTTTATTGTCTTTATTCTTTGGTTTATCTCTGAAATTGTTATTGGCCCTACCGATAACACGGAAGCGTATTCTGGTATTGGCGAAGAAGAGACAAAATATGAGTCATGGGACTATGAGAATGTTCCCGACGAGTGAGGCTTAGCTCAGATTAGCTCTTATTGTTGCAATTCACCTTTCCTTTTAGTGTTTACCGAAATTAATCACTTTTTGCTTGCTAGGAAAGATTGATCAATAGGAAGGCTCTAGGGATATCCGGTCATGCCTCATGTTTCCTTCACGGATAACCTTCAAAAACACCTGCCCTGCCCGCCGCAAACGGCGCCGGGAAAAACGGTGCGCGCCGTGATGTATGCGGTGTTCGAGGAGAACCCGCCTTTACGCGGCTACATTCTCGACGATCAGGACCGCTTAAGGAAACACGTCAACATCTTCATCAACGACGTGGCGATTTCGGACCGCGTGAAACTGAGCGACGCCGTCGCCGAGAATGATCGCGTCTTCGTGTTTCAGGCGCTGTCGGGCGGATAATCATTGGGGAGAAGAAACATGACCGATGTCTTTTACGTCGCGAGCCGCAAGGGGCTGTTCACTTACAGGCGCAATGGTGCGGACTGGGAAACGGCTGCGCCGCAATTTCTTGGCGAACCGGTGAGCGCAGTCTTACGAGACAAAAGAGACGGCGCGATTTACGCGGCGCTCAATCTCGGCCATTTCGGCTGCAAGCTGCACCGCTCCGACGATGACGGCGCCACCTGGAAGGAACTGACGCCGCCCGCGTTCCCAAAGGCGGAAGACAGCGCCGAAGACGCGCCCTCCGTCGATCTCATCTGGACGCTCGAAACCGGCGGCGATGATGAGCCCGGCGTTCTTTACGCCGGCGTCATTCCGGGCGGCCTGTTCCGCAGCGAAGACCACGGTGAAAGCTGGACGCTGATTGAATCTCTTTGGAACCGTGAAGAGCGAAAGGGCTGGTTCGGCGGCGGTTATGACAAGCCCGGCATTCATTCCATTCTCGTCGACCCGCGAGATTCGAAAAAAATCACCCTTGGCGTCTCCTGTGGCGGGATCTGGAAATCCGACGACCACGGCGAGACCTGGCGCCTCACGGGCAAGGGCTTGCGTTCGGATTACACGCCGCCCGACCAGTCGGAGGAACTGAACACCCAAGACCCCCACCGCCTCGCATCATGCGCCAGCGATCCCGACACCATCTGGTGCCAGCATCACAACGGGATCTTTTTATCGCGCGACGGCGGCGAGACATTTGTCGAGTTCAAGGACGTCAAACCGGCCGTCTTCGGTTTCGCAGTCGCGGTTCACCCCAACGATCCCGACATCGCCTGGCTGGTTCCCGGCGTGAAAGACGAATATCGCGTCCCCGTGGATGGCAAGCTCATCGTCAATAAAACCACGGATGGCGGGAAATCATTCACACCCCACGCAAAGGGCCTGCCGGAGCCGAGCTATGACCTTGTATTTCGCCACGCCCTTGATGTCGATGAAAGCGGCAACCGCCTCATCATGGGCTCCACCACCGGCAATCTCTGGGCGAGCGACGATGGCGGGGCAAGCTGGCGCCAATTGAACGCACACCTGCCGCCGATTGCGCAGGTTGCGTTCGGTTAAAGGTCGGCGAGCCGCGCGAGCGCCGCGTCGATCTTTTCAAGCTGCTCGACATAAGTCGCGCGCCGCACATGCTGTTCCTCGACGACTTCTTTGGGCGCCTTGTCGACGAAGTTCTTGTTGGCGAGCTTCTTGTCGATGCCGGCGACTTCCTTTTCGGTCTTGTCTTTTTCCTTGGCGAGACGCGCTTTTTCCGCCGCGATGTCGATGAAGTCAGCGACAGGCAGCGCCGCCACGGCGCCCCCATGCACCACCTGCACCGCACCTTTGGGTGCAGCGTCCGCGGTTGAGATATCCGAAAGACGCGCAAGGCGCTTTAATACATCGTCATGGCGTTTCAGTTTGGCGGCGTCCTCCGCCGAACCGCCGACAAGGATCAGCGGGATTTTCGCGGCGACCGGCACATTCATTTCCTGACGCACCGAACGGACGCCGGAGATGAGATCAATCACCCAGTTCATTTCAGTCGAGGCGTCGTCATTTTTGAGCGTCTCATCGAAAGACGGCCACGCACTCAACATCAGCGCGTCGCGGTCTGCGAAACTGCCCCAAAGCTCTTCCGTCACAAAGGGCATGAACGGATGCAAGAGTTGCAGGATGCGGTCGAGCGCCCAGGCGGCGGCGGCGCGGGTTTCCGTTTTCGCCGCTTCATCCTCCCCCATCAGGATGGGCTTGGCGAGTTCCAGATACCAGTCGCAGAAAATATTCCAGATAAATTTGTAATTGGCGCCCGCCGCATCGTTGAAGCGGTAAGCCTCGATCTCGCGCGTCACGTCAGCGGCGCATTGGTTCGCTTCATGCACAATCCATTTGTTGAGCGTCAGCGTCGCTTTCACCGGGTCGAAATTCGGGTCCGGCTTGCACTCATTCATCTCGCAGAAACGCGCGGCGTTCCACAATTTCGTTGAGAAATTTCGATAGCCTTCGACGCGGGATTCCGCGAGGCGCACATTGCGGCCCTGCGCGGCTTGCGCGGCCAGCGTAAAGCGCAGTGCATCGGCGCCGTATTTATCGATGAGGACGAGCGGGTCGATGACATTGCCCTTCGACTTCGACATCTTTGCCCCATGCTCATCGAGCACCAGCGCATGGATATAGACCGTGTGGAACGGCACGTCCTTCATGAAGTGAACACCCTGCATCATCATCCGCGCCACCCAGAAGAAGATGATGTCGAAGGCGGTGACGAGCACACTGGTCGGATAATACCGCTCAAGCTCCGGCGTTTTCTCCGGCCAGCCGAGCGTCGAGAACGGCCACAATGCAGAGGAAAACCAGGTGTCGAGAACGTCTTCGTCCTGAACGAGCAGCGGCGCGCCATGATGTTCATGGCGGCGCATGTCGTTAATGTCTTCGAGCGAATATCCCTCTTCGGTGTATTTCGCGATGGCGAGCTTGGTCGCCTCTTCCTCGCTTTCAGCCACATAGCAGTGACCGTCCGGCCCATACCACGCGGGAATGCGATGGCCCCACCAGAGCTGGCGCGAGACGCACCACGGCTCGATATTGTTCATCCACTGGTAGTAAGTCTTCGACCAGTTTTCGGGCACGAATTTCGTCTTGCCGGTTTCCACCGCCTTGATCGCGGGTTTCGCCAGCGTCTTTGCATCCACATACCACTGGTCGGTAAGCATGGGCTCGATGACGACGCCGGAACGGTCGCCGAAAGGCTGCATGATCTTCTTGTCCTCGACCATGATCATCAGGCCTTCAGCATCGATATCGGCGATCACGCGCTTTCGCGCCTCGAACCGGTCAAGCCCGCGATATTCGTCCGGCACGAGATTGATGTCGTCGACATATTTGGCGTCGGGCGTTCCGCCCTTTTCGACAATCTTTTTCGCCTTCGCGGATTCCTCAGCATAGGGCGCGCCGTCATCGCGCATGGCGCCCTGCTCGTCCATCAACCGGTACAAAGGAATGTCGCCGCGTTTCGCGACCTGATAGTCGTTGAAATCATGGGCGCCGGTGATCTTCACCGCGCCAGAGCCGAACTCCGGATCGGGATAATCGTCAGTGATGATCGGAATGAGACGGCGATGCGCCTTCGGGCCCACAGGAATTTCACAGAGCTTGCCGACGATGGGCGCGTAACGTTCGTCCGACGGATGCACCGCCACCGCGCCGTCGCCAAGCATCGTCTCGGGGCGCGTCGTCGCGATGGAGATGTAATCGCGCGTCTCGCGCAAGGTGACGTTGCCGTCTTCATCCTTTTCGACATATTCGTAAGTTTCGCCGCCGGCCAGCGGGTATTTGAAATGCCACATATGGCCGTCGACTTCCCTGTTCTCCACTTCGAGATCGGAAATCGCGGTTTCGAATTTCGGGTCCCAGTTAACGAGACGCTTGTCGCGATAGATGAGGCCTTCATTGTAAAGATCGACAAAGACCTTCATCACGGCCTTGACCATCTGGTCGTCGGAGGAGCCGTCGTCGCCCATAGTGAAGCGCTCGCGCGACCAGTCGCAGGAAGCGCCGAGGCGCTTTAGCTGGTTGATGATCGTGCCGCCGCTCTCATGGCGCCATTTCCAGACTTTCTCGACAAACGCCTCGCGGCCGATGTCGGTGCGCTTGGGTTCCTGGCGCTCCATCATCTGGCGCTCAACCACCATCTGCGTTGCGATGCCCGCATGATCCGTTCCCGGCTGCCACAGCACCGACTTGCCGCGCATGCGCTCGAACCGGCAGAGAATGTCCTGCAACGTGTTGTTGAGGGCGTGCCCCATATGGAGGGAGCCGGTGACATTGGGCGGCGGAATGACGATGGTGAAGGGCTCACCCTCACCCGACGGCTTGAAGGCGCCTGAAGCCTCCCATGCCTCGTAAAGGCGGGCTTCGGCGGACTGGAAATCGAAATTCTTCTCTAGGGTCTTCTCGGACATGGGGTCATTCTTCGCGGCTGCGGAAGTCCGGGTTTATCCGCCGCCGGGCCAATGCTCAACCGCTTTGGCCGCCCTTTAGCTCTTGGGGGACCTCAAGCCCCGTATGGGCGGCGATAAAGGCCCACATATCGGCATATTCCTCAATGATCTTGTCCGTGGGCTTGCCGGCCCCGTGGCCCGCCCGGGTCTCGATCCGGATCAGATGAGGCTTGTCGCCGATCTCGGCCGCCTGAAGCGCGGCGGCGTATTTGAAGCTATGGCCCGGCACCACCCGGTCGTCAGTATCGGCGGTTGTGACGAGGATCGCCGGATACTCCTCTCCCTCTCGAATATTATGATAGGGCGAATAGCCGTAAAGGTTCCGGAAATGCGCCTCTTCCGCCGGGTCGCCATAGTCATCGACCCAGAACCGGCCCGCCGTGAACTGGTTGAAACGCAACATGTCCATGACGCCCACCGCAGGCAGCCCCGCCGCAAAGAGATCCGGGCGCTGGTTGATGACGGCGCCCACCAAGAGCCCACCATTGGACCCGCCCTGAATGGCGAGTTTTTCTTTCGTCGTGATCCCTTCGGCGATCAGATAGTCGCCAGCCCCAATGAAATCATCGAAGACATTCTGTTTGTTGAGGAGCCGCCCGGCGTCGTGCCAGGCTTTGCCATATTCACCGCCGCCGCGAATATTGGCGAGCGCAAAGACGCCGCCCATTTCCATCCACTGAAGGCGCGTCACAGAAAAAGCCGGCGTCACAGACACATTGAACCCACCATACGCATAAAGCAGCGTCGGCGCCCCATTGGATAAATCGAGCCCCTTTTTGTGTGCGATGAACATCGGGATCGTTGTTCCGTCCTTTGACGGATAAAAAACCTGGCGCACTTCGTAATCCGTAGCATCGAAGGGCGTTTGCGGCGCCCTGAACACGGATTGTTCGCCCGTATCTACCTCATATCGATAAATCGTCGGCGGCCGGTTGAAACTTTCGAAACTGAAAAAAGTTTCCGTGTCATCGGGTTCGCCGCCAAAGCCGCCTGCCGAACCGACGCCGGGCAGATCAACGGCGCCCAACGCGGCGCCGTCAAGCGCAAACATCCGCACCGCGGATTTCACGTCTTCCATGTAATGAGCAAAGATGCGGCTGCCGACGATGTTGACGCCGGACAGAACATGCTCGCTTTCGGGAATGACTTCCGTCCATTCGGCCCCTGGCGCGGCTGTTGAGGTGCAGATCAGCCTGCCCTTCGGCGCGTCCTTGTCGGTGAAAAAGTAATGGCGGCCCGCCGCGGTAGCGATATAGCTATAGTCATGCTCAAAGCCGGAAACGATTTTCAACGGCTCCGCCGCAAAATGCTCAATATCGATCAGCACCACTTCATAACGACTGTCGGTGCCTTTCCAGACGGTGACAACAAGGGTTTTTCCGTCGCTCGACACTGTCGCACTGAACCCTTCTTCGGGCCGTTCCGGATGCGCGTGTATGAGCCTGTCCTTTTCCTGATCGTCGCCGATCTTATGGAAAAAAACCGCCTGATTGAGGTTGAGGCTCTGAAACGCCTCTCCTTCTTCGGGTTCGGGATAGCGCGAATAGTAAAAGCCCGATCCGTCTTTCGCCCATGAGACGCCGGAGAATTTCACCCAGTCGATTTTATCATCGAGAACCGCGCCCTCGCCCGCATCGACGATGCGCAGCGTCATCCAGTCGGACCCGCCTTCCTGCACCTGATAAGCGACAAGCGATCCGTCCGGCGACGGATGATAGGTGCTCAGCGCCGTGGCGCCGTCTTTTGACCATGCGTTTGGATCGAGGAGAACGCGCGGGGTCTCGTCGCCGTCCTGCACATAAAGCACATACTGGTTCTGGAGGCCGTCATTGCGGCGGTAAAAAATCCGTCCGCCTTTTTTGACCGGCAGCAGAAATTTTTCGTAGTCCCAGAGCGTTTTGAGGCGCGCCTTGATGGCGCTCCGTCCCGGCAGGGTTTCGAGATAGGCGAAGGTCGTCTCATTTTCCGCCGCGACCCAATCCGCCACGGCATCATCCTTGCGCACGTCATTTTCGAGCCAGCGATAGGGGTCGACGACGGCGACGCCAAAAAATTCATCCTGTTGATCGACGGTTTTGGTCGCCGGATAAGCCGGTTTCATTTGATCCTGTTTCATGGGACCGGTTTCGCGCATCATCTGCTCGGACGCAAAGAAAAAGCCGGCCCCTTTTCCGTTTCGGAAGCCGGCTTTCCACAAATTCAATTCCGGTAGGCTCAGCCGCCAAGCTTAGCCGCGGCGGCGGCGCGCCACCCGCTGGACTTCCTCCTCGACCTTCTCCTCGACAATTGCGGGGAGATTGGCGTCGAGCCAGTCCTTGACCATGGGTTTCAGCATCTCGGTGACGATGTCTTCCAGCGTCTTGCCCGGCCCTTCGGAAATCCGGACCGACTGGGAGAGATTTTGGAAGGCTTGCGAGGCCGCAGCCGCCGCAGACCGGTCGAGAATGTCTTCTTCGGTTTCCTGTTGCATGGGGGCAGCCGCCTTTTGCTTAACCATTTCAACGTCTTCGGTCTTGAATCGGCCCTCGCCGCCAACATTGCCGGCCTGCCCGGCAGGAGGACTGGCCGCTTCAGGCGTCAGCGTCAGTTCGGGCTTTGCCGGCTCACCTGCCGGTTCCGGCGTCGCGGCCGGAGCCGATTCCCGGGCCGGCGCCGGTTCCGGGGCGGCTTTCGCAGCCGTTGGCGCAGGCGCGGCCTGATCGTCCTCATCCTCGGAGATAATCCGGCGGATCGAGGCGAGAATCTCTTCCATGCTGGGTTCAGGTTGGGCGTTTTCCATGAGACCTAGGGTCCTCTGACGGGGGTCATTTCGTCGGAATTGGCGCGCATAGCGCTTGTTCTGTGGTTTTCAGGCGCTTCGCACCACTTATCAAGGCCTAGCTTAACGCGAAGCCTAATCCTCGTAAAACGCGCCCGCCGCGGCGGAAAGCGCCTCCTGCGACACGCCAGCCGCTTCCGGCGTCAGCATGCCGATGGCGGCCAAAAGGCCGAACGCAGCCGTTTGCGCATCGCGCTGCGCGCTCACAAGCGTCACCTGGGCGTTGAGGAATTCCTGTTCCGCATTCAACACGTCGAGCGTCGTGCGCGACCCGACCTGGGCTTCCTGGCGGACGCCCTCGAGCGCAAGCGTGTTGGCGTCGACCGAGGCGGCCGCCGAGCGGACAATGGCGCGCGCTGTAACAAGACGCTCCCATGCGGCGATCGTCTGCGCCTCCACCTGACGCGCGGCGGCGACAGCGCTTGAGCGGTCGCTCTCATGCAATGCCTTCGCCTCGCGCACACGGGAGAAGTTGAGACCGCCGAGAAAAATCGGCACCGAAGCGCGGGCGCCGAACGTAAACTCTTCACTGTTATTGACGAAGAAGCTCGGTTCCTCCGCATACTGATAACCGGCCGTCAGCGACACCGAGGGGAGAAAAGCGCCGCGCGCAATGTTCACCTGACGGCGGGAGATTTCCGCCTGTTCGCGCGCAGCGATATTCGCGGGCGCGTATTGTTCGGCGATGGCGAGTGCAGTTTCTAGCGTTTCCGGCAATTCCGGCAAAGCCTCGACCGGCTCGAGATCGCCGGGCGCCTGTCCCACAAGTTCCACATATTGCGCGCGGGCGATCGCCAAATCGCCCTGCGCCGAAGACAGCCGCGCACGCGATTCAGCAAGACGCGCATCAGCCTGCGACACGTCGGTGCGGGTGATCTCACCCACATCGAAGCGCGCCTTGGCCATATCCTGCTGGCGCAACAGCACCGACACATTGTTCGTGTTCAACTCATAAACCGCCATGTTGCGCTGGACGTTGAAATAGGCGCTGGCGACATCGAGCAGCACTTGCTGTTCAGCGGCGGCGAGTTGCGCGCCGCCGGCGCGCACCCGGGCGCCCGCCTGCTTGATTGCGTTGTAATTGCGAAAGCCCGTGAAGACCGGCTGCTCGGCGTTGACGCCCGCTGTAATCGGTTCGAACTCCGTATCCTGCGCCTGCGGCATGGGATTGGGATCGTTCGGGTCCACATTGAACAGCGACGTCACTGTCTGATCCACATGCTGATAGCTGGCGGAGGCTGAAACCTGCGGCAGGGCGCCGGCCCAGGCTTGCGATTTCGTCTCGCGGATCGCGCGCAGCCTTGCCCGTTCGGCGCGAATGGTCGGATTGGTCTGATAGGCGAGCGCCAGCGCGTCATTGAGGGTTTCGCCGGAAGCCGGCACGCTTACGCTTGCGCCCAACGCCGCCACTGCAAGAAGAGAAACCGAAACCCGCACAACCAAACGCTCCTTGACAGACAATCTTTAACCGGGCGCCGGGCGCAATTGATCGCGCCCACTGTCTTAATCTGCGCCCGACAAGCCTGTCTTCAAGGGGATTCAGCAGCTTCCTGCGTGAATATCCCGTTAAAAGACGAAGCTTTTGGCCGCGGCGAATCCGGGCAGCACAGTTTTCGCCATGGCGTCGAATTTCTCTTTTGCTGCGAAAGCATCGCCGCTGCGCCGATAGACGACGCCGCGCGATACGCCCTCCCGCCGCTCAATGGCCGCGAGCCGGCCGCCATCCTTGAGCTGCGCCAACAGGGCGTCCGGCCGGATTTCAATCACCCCGTCAACCAAAATGAGGTCGAACGGGCCCTGATCCGGCGCGCCTTTAAGGCTGTCTCCAATGATGACGGCGGCGTTGGCCACATCGAGCTGGGTGAGATTTTCCTGCGCGGCGGCGGCCAGCGCCTCATCGCTCTCGACCGCAACCACCATATCGACCAGCCCCGCCAGCACAGCCGTGGAATAACCGGTTCCGGCCACAGCATCGAGACAGAGATCGCCAGGCCGAGGATCGGCGGCGGCGACAAGCTTGGCGAAATCCCGCGCCGTCAACATGGACCGGCCCGGCGCATAAGGCAGCTCGCGTTCCACATAAGCCTGCTCACGCAGGTCTGACGGGAGAAACATCTCCCGCGGTATGGTTTCGAGCGCTGCCTGCAACCGCAAATCGGTGACGTCATTGGTGCGCACCTGGCTTTCCACCATCCGTCGCCGCGCCGTCTTGAAGTCCATCTTTAAGCCCCTTGTGGCCGGTTTTTTTCGTCCCCGGGGAATACATCCGGCCGCGCCCTATGGCAACGCGCACCGCCCCCTTCAGGCTGGGACCAATTAGCCCCCATGTCACCGCCTTGAAAGCCCCCGCTATTTCGCCTTTGACCGGGCCCCCGCCCCGCGCTATGAGGGCGGCCCTTCGGAGCCGCCCTTCCTCACCACAGGGCGGATTTCTTTTCGGCCACGTGGCGGAGTGGTGACGCAGCGGCCTGCAAAGCCGTGTACGCCGGTTCGATTCCGGCCGTGGCCTCCATTTCTCCGGCGCAGAAATAGATCGCGCAAAATCCGGCGTCACGGGATCCGACTTCTAAGGATCTGGCGTCAGGGGGCGGAACCCGGCTACATCGCCGTGATGCCGCGCCCAAGTCAGACCAGTTCTCCGGCCCCTGCTTCGCCAACCGGCACCCAGCCGGATCAATCCTATCTGCCGTTTGTCGACGGCATGCGCGCGCTCGCCATCATTTGCGTCCTTCTTTATCACGCCTTTCCCGGTCTCGTTTCCGGGGGCTTTATCGGCGTCGATGTCTTCTTCGTCATTTCCGGCTTTCTGATCACCCGCCTGCTCGCCGGAGACATGCGCGCAGAGCGATTCACTTATCTTGGATTTCTGGCGCGGCGGGTGCGCCGTCTCCTGCCCGCGGCGTTTGCCTGTTTCGCAGGCGTCGCCCTGCTCGGCGCGTTCATCCTTCTTCCCGACGCCTATGAAGCCTTCGGGCGCAGTCTCGTATCGGTCTCGGTGATGCTGGGAAATTTTCATTTCCTCGACCGCGCCGGATATTTCGCCCCGCCCGCGCAGGAAATGTTGTTGCTGCACACATGGTCGCTGGCGGTTGAAGATCAGTTTTATCTGATCTGGCCATTGCTGCTCGCCGCGCTGATGAAACTGCGTGGAAAGGCGGCTCTAACGGGGATGGTCGTCGCCATCGGTTTCGTCTCCTTCGTCCATGCCGTCAGCGCGATTCCCGGCAATGCCGACTATGCGTTTTACATGCTGGCGCCGCGCGCGTGGGAGCTCATGCTCGGCGCTGCGCTCGCCCTTGCAGGGCCCATCGCGATCGAAAACAGATATGCAAATTCAGCGCTCGCGCTGGTCAGCGCAGCGGCCATCATCGCCAGCGCCTTCCTGTTGCAGAGCGGGCCTTATTTTCCCGGTCTTGCCGCACTGCCGGCGTGTCTCGGTTCTGCGGGCCTGATTGTCGCGGGCCTCAATCGGCGCTCCCTCATTATCGATGCGCTCGCCTCAAAACCCGCCGTCTTTGTGGGGCTTATTTCCTATTCGCTTTATCTGTGGCACTGGCCGCTGCTCGCCCTGGCGCGCTATCAGGCCGAACGCAGCCTTACGGTTGTCGAGACCCTTGGCGTGCTGGCTGCAAGCTTGGCGCTTGCGACGCTGTCCTGGCGGTTTGTAGAAGAACCGATCCGCCGGCCCAGGGGCGCGCGCAAAGCCACAAAAACGCAAACGCTTGGGTTCGCCGTTGCAGGCATAATCGTCTTTGCCCTTTGCGGGCTTGCCTTACGCGAAGCCGACGGCCTGCCGCGACGGTTCCCGGGCGAGGTGGGAAAAATGTTTACGGATATGGGCCAGGGCAACCCGTGGCGAGAGCGCTGCGACGGCGTCGAAAATGCGCTCATCCATGACGACGAATGCAATTTCGGCCGGCGCAAAAGCGACGACAGTTCCTATGACATTGCGCTGTTCGGCGATTCCAATGCGGATCATTTCACGCCGCTCATCGCCGACTGGGCGGCTGAAAACAATCTCGCCGGACGGCAAGTCACGCAAAGTCAGTGCGGGCCTGTCTATGATGTGCAGCGCTTGCTTCTGCCCGCCCTCACCCGACAACAATGCGCTGACTATCATGAAACGGTCCGGCGTTTCGTCGCTCAAAACCCGGACCTGAAACTTGTCATCCTGTCTGCAAACTGGTCGAGCTATCTCAGTGAGATGACCAGCCGGGTCTCATCCGGTCCTGTCGTCTTCGCCGACGCGCTTGAAATGACTGTGCGCGAACTTCGCGCGCAAGACATTGAGGTGCTGCTGTTGGGGCGCATCCCACATTATGCCGAGCTTCCGGCGCGCTGCATCGCGCGGGCTGTGGCCTCAGACGGCAAGATAGAGGATTGCGGAACGCCCCGGCGCGATGTGGACCGCGAACTGTCCTTGACGGAGCCAAATATGCAGGCGCTGGCAGCCGTCGAAAACGGCGTCTATTTTGTTGATATATCTGATATTTTTTGCGGGGACGCGGTCTGCCTGCCGGTCGTGAACGGGATTTTCGCCTATCGCGATCCCGGCCATCTCAGCGCAGCCGGCGCGCGCGCGTTGAAAACCGAGATTGCTTTCCCGCCGATCCGGTGAAAAAAAGCCCTCAAGTGTGGGGGAAAGGCCGCAGTTTTCCTGAGATTTTCCGGGCGTAGTCCCTATTTGTTAACCATCGTGTCAAGATGGGACGGTAGGTTGCGTCACCAGTTTCGCCCAAATGCACGGTGTTTGTCGCAGACGCCGCTCATCTGGCCGAAAGAGCCTTGCAGTCAGGGCGCGGCGCCGACATGTACGCATAAAGAAAAAGGACAAAGAGGGGCCTGATGTTTTCTGGCAAAACAATCTTTCGCAGCAGCGCCGCAGCGACAGCAATTCTTATGGCCGCATCCTGTGCGAGCGTGGATCAGGAGCTTTTGCAGGCGCAGTTGCCGGAAACGCCGGAGAGCTGGACCGCGGACGCTGAGGTCGGCATCGCCCCGACCGGCGACTGGGTCGCTGCGTTTCATGATACGGCGTTGCGCGGCCTGATCGACGAGGCGCTTGAACGCAACAACAATTATCTCGCCACCGCCGCCAATCTCGAACAAGCCCGCGCGGGCGCACGCATCAGCCGCGCAAATCTTTTGCCGACCCTTGGCGCGTCGGGCAATGTCAGCCGCAACGCCATCGTCACCGATCCCACATCGGCGGCGCAGGCGGGCGGCAATTCCGATGTCAGCGGTTTGCGCGCACAGGAAATCGAAGACCGCTTTGGCCTCGACACTGATGGCGACGGCAATCTCGACGGGCTCGATACTGACAGCGACGGCTTTATTGACGCTGATCTTCCGAACCGCCGTCTTTACATCAACAACTTCTCCCTTGGCGCCCAAATCCAGTGGGAGCTTGATGTATGGGGCCGTCTGACCGACCAGACCCGCGCCGCCTATAAAGACGCAGCCGCAGCCTACGCCGATCTCGAAGCCGCGCGCCTGTCGCTCGCAGCGCGCGTGGCGCAAGCCTGGTTCGCCTTGATCGAAGCGCGCCAGCAGCGCGAACTCGCCGAACGCGACACGCAAGCGCGCGAACGCAACTTGCGCGTCACCGAACGGCGCTATGATCGCGGCGTCTCTTCGAGTCTCGATGTACGTCTTTCACGCTCTGCGCTCGGATCAAGTCAGGCGAACCTGGCGTTGCGCCAGCGCCTTGAACTCGAAGCCTCACGCGCGCTCGAAGTTCTGCTTGGCCGCTATCCCGCCGCAGAGCTTGAAGCAGCCGCGACCTTGCCGTCGCTTCCCGAGCTGGCCGGCGCCGGGGCGCCGGGCGACATTCTTTCACGCCGCCCCGATCTCATTGCGGCCGAAGCCCGCATGCAATCGGCCGGCCTTCAAGCCCGCGCCGCCCGCAAGCAATTATTGCCGCAACTGACATTGAGTTCGCAGATCTCTACATCGGGTCCCAATCTCGCCGACCTCATCGATCCGGAACGTCTCGCCGGCAACATCGCCGCCGGACTTTTCCAGCCCCTGTTCCAGGGCGGACGGATTCTCGCAAACTCCAAACGCGCCCGGGCCGCGGCGGAGGCAAGCCTCTACAGCTATGTGCAGACGGTGCTCACCGCCTATCAGGAAGCGGAAAACGCCATCGCCGCCGAAACGCTTCTTGCGGCGCGCGAAGAAGCGCTCCTTCTCGCCTATGAAGAAGCAGCCGCGGCCGAAGAACTGACAGAACGCCGTTATTCCAGCGGCGCCGCCACTATTTTTAACCTTCTGGATGCGCAAACCCGGAGAATTTCGTCCGAGAGCGCCTATATCCAGGCCCAGCAGCAGCGCGTTTCGAACCGCGTCCAGCTTTATCTCGCCATCGGGGGCGATTTCCTCACAGAGGAAAGACTGGCTGCGCTGCAAGCTGACACCGGAGAGTAAGTAGCCGTTATGCGCAAACTTTTTACTATCCTCGGCACAATCGGCATTTTCGTCGGTTTTGCTGTTCTTGTCTTTGCAATGGGTTCCCTCCGGCCCAAGCCTGAGCTTCAGGCGCCGGAAGTCGCGCCCCCTTCGGTTTTTTACACCATTGCGGATTCGCAGTCGGTGACGCTGGACGTTTCTGCGCAAGGCGAAGTTCGTCCGCGTACGGATATTAACCTGACGGCGCAGGTTTCCGGGCAGATCGTCTCGACCTCGGATGCCTTCGTCAATGGCGGCGCCTTTGAAAAAGGCGACATGCTGATCAAGATCGAAGACGCGCCTTATCGCGCCGCTGAAGCGGCGGCCCGCGCGCGCCTTGCGCAGGAAGAAGCCGAAGCGGCGCTGGCGCGCAAAGACTATGAAGAACTCGGCCTTGAAGAAGACCCGACGGCGCTGACCTTGCGGATTCCCCAACTGCAACAGGCGCGCGCGGAATATAAAGCCAGAAAACTGGACTTGGACCGCACCACGATCCGCGCGCCATTCAAGGGCCGCGTTCGCGAGCGCATCGCCGGCGTCGGCCAATATGTGGCCCCGGGCGCGCAGCTCGGCCGCATCTTCTCAACCGATGTGGCGGAAATCAAATTGCCGCTCACCGATAATGATCTCGCCAAGCTCGGTGTGCCGCTCGCCTTCACCGAATCCGATAAAGAGCCGGGCCCGCCGGTCTATATGACAGCGACGATCGCCGGAAATACTCATAACTGGGTCGGCCGCCTCGCCCGTACAGAAGGCGCAATCGACGCCGCAACCCGTCAGGTGATCGCCATCGCAGTTCTGGACGATCCATATGGCGCCGGCTCCGACAATGGCACGCCCCTCGCCATGGGTCTCTTTGTGGAGGCGACGATCACCGGCAAGCCTTATGAAAACGCCATCGTGCTGCCGCGCTCCGCGCTTTATGGCCGCGATACGGTTTATACGATCGACGATGACGACACCCTGGTCGAGCACAAAGTGGCGATCGTCTCCACCGACCGCGACACCATCACCATCGCCAGCGGCCTTGATGAAGGCGACCGCGTTGTGACGTCGCCGCTACGCGGCGCCGGCGCCGGCGACAAGGTGAGCCCCGCCAATCCTCTTGAGGACACACCCGGCTCCATCAACTCCGAAGAGCCGACGCCGAGCGCCACCGCCTCCAATAATACATCCGGAGAATAGACGTGAACGGACTTATCGCATGGTGGGCTCGCAATTCGGTTGCTGCAAACCTCTTGATGGTCGCCTGCGTCATCGCCGGCATCATCGCCTTCACCAGAATGGAGCGGGAGGTCTTTCCTTCGGCTTCGTTTAACGGCGCAACCATTTCCGTCGCCTGGCCCGGCGCCTCGCCGCAGGAGGTTGAAGAACAGGTCATCCTGCGTATCGAGGAGTCGATTTCCGATATTGACGGCGTCGAGCATATCAGCTCAGTCGCGCGCGAAGGCGTCGCCACGGTCAATGTGGAAGGGCTCGACACCGTCGACGCCACCTTTTTCCTCAACGAGATCAAGAACCGCGTTGACGGCATCTCCACCCTGCCGCAGGACGCCTTCCCCCCGATCATCAGACAGTGGCGCAACCAGAACCCGACACAGTTCATCGCCATCTATGGCGATCTGGAGCCGCGTGAGCTTTACCGCCTCGGCCGCGAATTGCGCGATGAGCTGGCGCAGATCCCCAACGGATCGCCGCTTGTCGAAACCTGGGGCGTCCGCAATGAAGAAGTCTCCATTGAGGTCTCCGAAGAGGCCCTGCGCCGTTACGGCCTGACCTTCGATGATGTGGCGCAGGCCATTCGCGGCTCCTCGCTGAACCTTTCCGGCGGACAAGTGCGCACCGACACGGGCAACATCCAGCTCGCCACGCGCAATCTCGCCGACACCGAGGAAGAGTTCGAGCAGATCGTCGTGCGTCAGCGCGCAGACGGATCCGTCATCCGCATACGAGATATCGCCAACGTCGTTGACGGCTTCGAAGATTCCAAATCCATCCGCGAAGTGAATGGTCATCCGGCAGTAAACCTTGCGATTCAGGCCCCGGACACGCTCAACATCGTCACCCTTTCCGAGGCTGTCGACAAATGGCTTGAGGAAAAGAACAAGGAATATGAGGGCAAGGCCGAACTTTATATCTGGTTCGACTTCGCCGATCTTTATTTTGAACGGGTGAACCTGATCGCCTCCAACGCCGGCATCGGGCTCGTGCTCGTCATGATCGTGCTGCTTCTTTTCCTTCGCCCGGCAGTCGCCATCTGGGTGACGGTCGGCATTGCGGTTTCTTTCTTTGGCGCGTTCATTTTCCTGCCCATGGTTGGCGTATCCTTGAATATGCTGTCGCTGTTCGCCTTCCTTCTTGTGATCGGCGTTGTCGTTGACGACGCCATCATTGTCGGCGAGGCGATTCACAATGAAGTCGAAGCCGGCGGCAAAGGCGTTGACGCCGCGACGCTTTCCACACAGCTCGTCGCAAAGCCGGTGCTGTTCGCGGTCATTACGACAATGATCACCTTCGCCCCATGGCTGTTCCTTTCCGGCGGCACGGCGCAGTTCACCAAACATATCAGCTACACGATCATCTTCGCGCTTTTATTCTCGCTGATTGAATCCTTCCTTATTCTGCCGTCGCATCTGGCGCACATGAAAAAACAGAACAAGGAAGGCGTTTACTACCGGCTGCAGAAAGTATTCGCGGAAGGCCTGATGGGCTTTGCGGATAATGTTTACCGTCCACTCGTCAAAACTGCGCTGCGCTTCCGCTATTTCACGGTCGCCTTCTTCATTGGCGCGTTCGCCATCGCGGCCGCCCTTCTTGCCCAAGGCTGGGTCGCCTTCAAATTCCAGCCCGAAGTGCAAGGCACTTTCATGTCGCTCACCGTGCGCATGCCCGAGGGCTCGCCATGGGCGCGGTCCGCGCAAATCTTTGAAGAGATCGAGGTCGCCGCCAGCAAACTGAAAGCCGAACTCGACACGCCGGAAAAAGAATTCGTAAAATCCGTTTATATCGGCGCTGATGAAGAAGACATCTCCGCCTATGTCACCATTCTTCCGGCAGACGAGCGCAAGCAATCCACCAAGGAAATCGCCGAACTTTTCCGTGAAAAACTTGGCGATATTCCGGACGCCGAGGAAGTCACCATCAGCTACACGCTGAACGACGGCGGGCCCGATCTTTCTTTCGGCATCGAATCCGACAGCCTTGAAGAGCTGCGTCTCGGCGTGCTCGACTTGCAGAACTTCCTGCGCACGCTGCCCGACACCTATGACGTCCGCAATAATCTTCAGTCCGCAACGCCCGAACTTCAGGTTGAGCTGAAACCCGGCGCAGAACGCTTCGGCCTCACGCTGGCCGAAGTCTCCCGTCAGATCCGTCAGGCGTTTTACGGCGAAGAGGTGCAGCGCCTGCCCCGCGGCGGCCAGGATGTGCGCGTCATGGTGCGCTATCCCAAATCCGACCGGGAGTCGCTCACCACCATCGAATCCATGCGCATCCGCACCCCGGATGGACGCGAGGTGCCGCTGACGGTTGTCGCCGACGCCAAATTCGCCCCCAGCTTCAAGCGCATCGACCGCCGCGACCGCCAGCGTTCGGCCCGCATCACCGGTGAACTGCGCGAAGGCGCCGACCGCGAAGCGGTGATGAAAATCTATCGCGAGGAATTCGTTCCCGAGTTCAAGCAGCGCCATCCGGGCGTCGATCTCGCCCAGCGCGGAGACGCGGAAGACCAGCAAGACTTCATCGCCGAATGGGCGGGGCTTCAGGGGTTTGCTTTCTTCGCCATGTATATGCTGCTGGCAATCGCGTTCGGCTCCTACTTCCAGCCGCTGCTGGTCATGTCGGCGATCCCGTTCGGCTTTATGGGCGCCGCTTTCGGACACTTTCTGTTCGGCCTCGACTTCGCGCTGTTTTCCTTCTTTGGGATTGCGGCGGCGGCGGGCGTTGTCGTCAACGACAACCTTGTTCTGATCGACTATGTGAATCGCCTGCGCGCAGAAGGCGAAGGCGCTATCTCAGCCCTCGTCAAAGCGGGCGTCGGACGTTTCCGTCCGATCCTCCTCACATCCTTGACGACATTTGTGGGACTGTTGCCGATCATGTTCGAACGCTCGACCTCGGCGCAGTTCCTGATGCCGACCGTTGTCTCCCTCGCCTTCGGCGTCTTTTTCGCAACCTTCGTGACGCTGCTCTTCGTGCCGGCCATGTATGCCGTGGGTGCGGACATCTCGCGCTTCTATCGCTGGGCCTGGACGGGCGAGAAACAGCCGCCGGTCGGACACGGCGCGTCGGAACAGTCCGATTACGGCGAATCACATGAAGGTCACCTGCCGGGCCTTAGCGGCCGCCGGAACCCGCTCTGGGATCCGGCCGAATAGGCGCGGCTTTCCTTCGAGAAAAACCGGGAAACGGGGCCTTCGGCCCCGTTTTCTGTTAACCATATGTTAAGACCTTGATGAGACCTTAATAAGGTCTTCTCCCGAGAAGATACCCCACCATACCCCACGACAGTGAGTACCGGCCGCGTTTCCCCCAAACGCGGCCGTCTCGCTTTTATGGGTCAGCCAGCTTCTCTGGCCGCAATGATTCGATTGGAAAGTTCCCAGTCCACCGGCCGGTCGACGTCGATCGGACCTTCGGCGAAAGGCATGAGGACCGGCGCCGTCTTGACGCCAATGCCGCGCGACAATGTCCGCAGCACGGTGCGCAGGGTGAACAGCCGGCTTCTGTACAACAGGAAAGCAAAGAGCCCGAACGCACCGATGAGCCGTCTCGGTTTTTTGCCGAACTGACCGCCGGATTTAAAAACCTGGGCGCCCTCGATCCCCTTTGGCGTTAAAAGCGCATAGAGATTGCAGGAAGAAAAAGCGCCGTCCCGGAAACGGTGAAAGGCGCGATTGCCGTCGGGATATTTTTCCAGAACGTACGTCGCGGGCGTCAGGCCCACGGCGACATCTTCGCTGACACCGTCCAGCGCGTCGCAAAAGAATGCGAACATTTCCGCCGTGTGCAACGCATTATCCCCGGTCGTGATGACAAGCGGCAACATGTCAGGCTTGGCGACCTCGGCGACGCTGGAGCCGATATTGTCGCGGCTGGGCGTGTAGGTGATATCCTCCGCGCCGGGAAGACCGGCCAGAATTGTTTTGGCCTCCGCGATGCTCTCTTCTTCAATAACGACAATCGTGCGTGTTGCGCGGCTGGATTCGAGCACCGCGCCGACAACGCGGCGGAGCATCGGCTGACCGGCGATGTCGATGAAACATTTATGGGAAACGCCGCCAGCCTGCGCCAGCGGATCGAGATTGCCGCGGCTCGCAGCGAGGACAAGCGCAGTACAACGTGGTTCGGTCATGGCCGTCTTTCCCTTTATGCTTCCCTGGTCAGGAAGGGGCCTTTTATCGACTCTGTAAGCGGCGCAACAGATGGCAATTCGGCGAATTCAGCAAGGGCGTTGCGGAGCTTTTCGAGCCGGTCCGGCGCAAGCAATCCGGCGGCGCAGCCCTCGAGTTTCGCCCAGTGCTGATCCATCGTAAATGGCGCCGCGAGGCTTCCGGCCGGCATCGCTACAGCCGTTTTCAGCACCCGCCCATCTTTCAGCGCGATTTCGACTTCGGTCGGAAATTCACCCTCCGCCTTGTCCACGGGATGGCGATGAATGCGGGGGAAAAAAGCGCGGATTTCCGGTTGCCGCACCGCCTCGTCTGTGAAGTCCTTGAGAGTCGCGGCGCCGGTCAGAAGCGCAATGGCGACGCCATATTCAAGAGAGAATTTCGCCTGGAGCCCGTCCTGCGGATTCATATGCATCAGGTTGTTCAGATGCGTCACCGGCGCATAGATATGCACCGCCTCGACTTCATCCGGCGTGAAGGCGTTGGCCAGCCTTAACTCCAGAACGCCATCCATCGCGCGATGGGCGCTGCCGCAATTGGGAAAGCGTTTCACCTTGAGGCCGCTCGAGAGGATGAGCAGCGGCTCCCCGATCGCCTCCGTTTCAAAACGCAAAGTCTGGCCGTGCTCCACATGGGTGAGGCCGTCGCGAAGCTGCTCATAATCGGGCCCGACCATCAGCCGGTTCATGGCGGTCGGACCATCGAGCGTATCGCGCCCGGCGTCGACGCCGGCGCGGGCGAGACTTGCCGCCATCACGCCCGACTTGGCGGCGAGACCGGCGTGCAGCGGTTTGGTCATCGTGCCGAACTGCGACATGAACCCGCCAGCCATGCTGGTCGCCATCGAGATTGCATTGGCGGCGCGCTCGGCGTCCAGCTTTAAAAGACGCGCGCAGGCCGCCGCCGCGCCGACCGCCCCGATTGTCGCCGTGGCGTGCCAGCCGCGATTGCGATGGACGGGATTCACGCCCTGCCCGACGCGGCCGAGAATCTGAAGCCCTGCGATATAAGCATCGAGGCAGTCGCGGCCCGACGCGCCTTCGCTTTCGGCAAGCGCCAGAATGGCGGGCGCCAGCACCGCCGTCGCATGGGCTTTCGCCGGGTCGAAATTATCGTCGAAATCGAGCGCATGGGCGGCCGCGCCATTAACCAGCGCCGCCCAGGGCGGAGCCAGCGAAGCCCCGTGACCGATCGCCGTTGACGGCCCGGCGCCCCAGGGCGCGACCGTCCCGAAGGCGAGCCGCGTCACCTCCTCAACCGCGCCGGGAATCGAGACCGAGACGATATCGATAAAGGCTCGGCGCGCGGCCTCTATAGCGTCCTCAGGCCATGCGTCAGGCGTCTCGGCGATCCAGCGGCCATAGGCGGTAACGGGGTTTTGCGACATGCGGCGAAGATAGGCTCGGGCGGGGGCGATGAAAAGCGCGCCGCGCGTTGCGAGCCCCGCCCGGAACCTCAAAAAAACGGTTCTTGTTAAGCAAAAGGGTGTAGATTCAAGGCGGCGGCTTTGCTATAGGCCGCGTTCCAACGGCGTTCCCCGATAGCTCAGTTGGTAGAGCAGCTGACTGTTAATCAGCGGGTCACTGGTTCGAGTCCAGTTCGGGGAGCCATTTCTCAAAACGAGCCGAATCGCCCATTTTCGATGACGAGGCTTGCGCGGCAATCATTGCCGTTTCTGCAAGAGAATCAAATGGTTGCTTGAATTCTGCATTCAATTCTCCATGCGCCCAGGTGCAGTTCGAAAGTAAGAAATTCAACATCCTCGACTTCTCTTTTGCCGACTGTTTTTCGAACAGGCGATGGGCGTCCTTCGCCAATTTCAACAGTTCGACACCCTCGTCCATGTAGG
>NZ_JBHIXB010000005.1:0-63155 GCF_041986965.1 Hyphococcus sp.
CGCGCACCATCCGACGGCGCATATCATTTGAAACAGCTTGGCCCATGGTTCACCTCCAAAAATGGTGAATCACGGTTCGCCATCAATGCAAACAGATTTGATTCGCGTTATTTGCTCGACGCTCTAGTCAGGCATAGGTTCGGTATTCCAGAAATCCACAACCTCGTCGTCCAGTCCCGTCATCTCCCACCGGATCAGGGAAATCGGCAAACGGCCGGCCGCCAGGAAATCATCGTGAAAATCGCGCATGACGAAATCATCGTCTTGCTGCGCGGAAACATCCGCGAGCAGCTTGCGCATCTGCAACATGCCGATTGTGTAGCCAACGCCATATCCGGGCGGCCGGCGCAGATAGATCTCCGCATCCACACGGGCGACATTTTCATCGAGCCAGGGCGTTTTTTCGCGCATGAAGTCGACGGCGTCCTGCACCGACCATTCATTGCGCTGCATTCTGACATCCGCCGGCACGCGCGCCGCCCGGAATATGCCGAACAGATAAATGAGTTCATCAACACGCGGACGGTCGCCGAGAACGCCAGCCTGCATCATCGCCTCTTCCAGATAGACGCCCCACCCTTCCGTCCGGACGCCGTCGGTGAGACGCCCGCGAATGGGATGATCATTGTTGTCTTCCACAAGCCCGTCGAAACGGTGCCCCGGAATGACAGCGTGGAGATGATCGGGATGGGGGTCGCGAAACTGCACCGCCTCCCAGAAATTCAGCCCTTGCGGTCTTTCAATGAAAGGAGCGTTGTAACCAAGCTTTCCCACATAGTCCGGGATCGTCATGATCTCTTCGCGCCTCAAAAAGTCCCGGATGTTCTTGTCGGTCGCTTCGATGCGCGCTTCATAGTCTTCTTTGCTATCCGCCGGCTCAAGTTCAGCCAGATTCCGGTTTCGGTGGCGTGCAAGCGTGTAAAATGAAAACACACGCTCCCATTCGCGGTCAGCCATCAAGATTAGTTCATCGCCGGTATAGGGCAACAGCTTTGCGTGTTTCAGATACCAGTCATACTGGCTGGCGCCGACGCCTGCGGGCGCGGTGAAACTGTCAAGATTTGCGTTCAGCCAATCCTTGAACCCGACAATGGAATCCTTCGCCGCGGCCACGCTCGGCGCCAATTCCGGCTGGCGTTCAAGCGCACGCGCATGAAGGTCTTCATACCAGCCAATGACGCCCGCCGGCGGAACCGCCCGATATGGATGGCCATGTCCAACGCCATCCGGTTTTGTCAGATTGTGAATGGCAAGGGTTGCATAATCGACCGCGACATCGTCAAGATTGTCCCGCGCTGCTGCAATGATCGCCGGAACCGCCGCCAGCTGCCGTTCCAGCCGCGCTTTTTCTTCACCCTCAACCGGCAGATCCGTGAAGGTGAACCGCAAGAGCTGATCGACATAAAAACCCGGGTCGCGGGCCCAGGGCCGTGACACGCGAAGCCGGAACAATTCCCCATCCATCTGCGCGCGCACGGCAAGGAACTCGGACTGACGCGAACGCTTCCATGCGGCGACATTGAGACCGTCAAGTTTCGCTCTTAAGTCTTCAATCTTGCTGAGGCGCGCCGCACTCGCGTCAGAACCGTAATCAATGAGACCGTGATTTGGCGCATTCGGGTCATTGAAATTGGCGTTCCATGCCGCGGGCGTCTTCTCATCCAGAAAACTTTCATAGAGTTCTTGCAGCTCCTTGTAAGATCCGCGGCCTGACGGCGGTCCCGCCGCCAAAGCGGATGCGCAGGACGCCATCACGGCGGCGAAGACCAAAACCAGCCTTTTCATGATCAGTTCTCCAATTTACGTGTGGCTATTGGGCGGGCAATTCGTAATGCAGCTCCGCCCCGGGCCCGAGCGGCAGGCCAAGCGTCACCCAGATCATGACCAGCACAAGCCCGCTCACAAGCAGGAATAGCGAGTAGGGAATCATGGTCGCGGTCAGGCTGCCGAGACCGTAGTCCTTTTGCCAGCGCTGGCAGAAAGTCAGGATCAGCGGGAAATAGACCATCAACGGCGTGATGATGTTTGTCGCGCTGTCGCCAACGCGGTAGGCCGCGGTCGTCGTTTCCGGGCTGACGCCGAGCAGCATCAACATGGGGATCAGCACCGGCGCCAAAAGCGCCCATTTGGCGCTCGCCGATCCGACGAAGAGATTGACGAGACCGGTCAGCAACACAATCAGCGCCAGCGTAAGCGGCATAGGCAAGCCCGACGCCTGGATGAAGTCAGCGCCGTTCACCGCAAAGATGAGGCCGAGATTGGACCATGCGAACATGGCGACGAAATGCGCCGCCGCGAAAGCGAGCACGAGATAGTAAGCAAGATCGCTCATCGCCTCCGACATCATACGGACAATATCGCGATGGGTTTTGACGGTGCCGGCCGCCTTGCCATAGGCCCAGCCCGCCGCCATGAACAGGATGAAAAATCCGGCGACGAGCGACTTGTAAAACGGCGACAGCCGCGCTTCCGGCCGCGCCGCCTCATCGATCAACGGCGTGCCCGGTCCAACGGTGAAAAACACCCACAAGGCGCAAACAAGCAACGACGCAACAAGCGCATGACGAAGGCCTTTCTTCTGGTCAGGCGTCAACGGCTTGTCGCCGTCCTTGATCATCTCGCCCGCCGGTCCTTGCGGAACATAGCCGCCAAGGCGCGGCTCAATGATGCGGTCCGTCACAAACCAGATCACCGGCAGAAAGACAAAGGTCATCGCGAAAATGAAATACCAGTTGCCGGCGATGTTTGCGTCCCAGGTGGGCACGATCGCTTCCGCGGCGGATTCGGTAATGCCGAACAACAGCGCATCAAGCTGGCCCGGCAACAGGTTTGCGGAAAACCCGCCGGATACGCCGGCGAAGGAGGCCGCGATCCCGGCGATGGGATGCCTTCCCGCCGCCGCATAGAGAACGCCTGCAAGCGGGATGAGCACCACATAGGCGGCGTCGGCGGCGAGATTGCCGACCATGGCGACGAGCGCGACCATGGGCGTCAGCAAAAATTTTGGCGCGTTCCGGACAGCCGCCCGCATGGACGAGCCGAAAAGGCCGCTGCGTTCGGCAATGCCGGCGCCAAGCATGACCACAAGCACGTAACCCAGCGGATGGAAATGCGTGAACGTCGCCGGCATTTCGACCCATAACCGTTGAATATTCGCGGCGGACAGCAAGCTTACGGCGTTGATCATCACTGGCGCGCCGGTCGCCGCATCTTTCTGTGTCGGATGCGGAACGGATAATCCCGCCACGGCGGCGAGAATACTGACGGCCACTAATGCGATAATAAGATAGAAAAAGATGAAGACGGGATCCGGCAAGCGGTTTCCCGTCCGCTCCACCCACCCCAGAAACCCCTTTTGCGCGCGCGCTTGCGTCTCGGCCATGCCGCCCTCCTCTAATTTTGTGGAAGTTTGAGCGGATTTCCGCATGAAGGCAATTCATGCGCCTTCCTTAAGGAACGGCCTTAACGACCGGCGCCGCTCTGCAACATGAACCTTTCGAAGGGTTGGAACTGCGTCCCTTCGCGCCTGTTGGCGGATCAACATGCATCCTCAGTAACAGTTGGAAGGACATAAAACATGAAGATCAAAACAAAAGCCGCTCTGTTCTGCGCCGCAACCACGCTCGCCGCCGGCGCCGCCCATGCACAAGGGGGAGCGGAGACAACCGGTCCCTATATTTCCGGCGGCTATAATTATCTCGATTTCGATGAAGAGCTCGGCGGCGACGCTGCCGTGCATGGCGTGACGGCCCGGGGCGGGTGGCAGTTCTCGCGCTTTTTTGCGGTTGAAAGCGATATCACTTTCGGCGTCGACGATGGCGGGTTCGATTTCAACGGCGATGAAGACGACCTCGACTTCGACGACAATAATGACGGCTTTTTCGATGACGTCATCGCCGGCCCCGGCGATCTCGGCCTTGATTATATGATTGGCGGCTATGGCCGCTTCATCCTGCCGGTGAGCGACCGGTTGGATATTTCAGCGCGCGCCGGCTACGCCTTCGCCGAGATCGATTCCACTGTGCAGACACTCGGCGGTAACGAGCTTGTCTTCGGCGGCTCTGACGACGGGCCGGCCTTTGGCGCGTCAGCCGCGTATGATTTCACGGAAAACCTCTCCCTGCGCGCCGACTACACCCATTACGAATTCGGCGACGCCAACGCTGAAAGTTTCGGCGTCAATCTCGAAGTGAAATTCGGCGGCTAAACCTTCTCTCTCTCCATAGCCGCTGGCGGCGGCGCACCGGCTCACTGCGCCGCCGCATCCTTTTTCCTCATCCTCCACAAATCCATGCGCTTTGGCTCTAGGCGCAGCTTGCGCAACCATGCCATGCTGTCTCCTTCGTTTCAGCCTTGGAGGGCCCAGCCGCATGCATCGTTCTTTTCTCTTCGCCGCCTTATCGCTTCTTCCCGCGAGCGCCTTCGCCAATGACGCTGAGGTGGTCGCCGGCATTGACGCGCGCTATGACGAAACAGCGTCTGTCGCCCGTCAGCTCTGGGAGTGGGCGGAAGTCGGCTATCAGGAAGAACGCTCCAGCAATCTGCTTCAGGACAAGTTGTCAGCCGCCGGGTTTTCGATCCGCAAAGGCGTCGCGGACATACCAACGGCCTTCATCGCAGAATATGGCGAGGGCGGACCCGTCATCGCGATCCTCGCGGAGTTCGACGCCCTGCCCGGCATCAATCAGGGCGATGCGCCGACCCGGGCGCCGATTGACGGCAAGGGCGCCGGTCACGCCTGCGGCCACAACCTGTTTGGCGCAGGCTCGCTGACCGCCGCGCTCGCCGTGAAAGACTGGCTTGAAGAAACCGGGACGCCGGGCCGCATCCGCCTTTACGGCACCCCCGCCGAAGAAGGCGGCAGCGGCAAGGTTTATATGGTTCGCGCCGGTCTTTTCAACGATGTGGACATCGCGCTTCATTGGCATGCCGATGACGAAAACTCAGCCGCCGCACGCACAAGTCTCGCGAACCGCTCGGCGAAATTCCGTTTCAAAGGCGTTTCGGCGCATGCCGCCGGCGCGCCGGAGCGCGCCCGCTCCGCCCTCGACGGCGTTGAAGGCTTTAACATGATGGTCAACATGATGCGTGAGCACGTTCCCCAGGACGCCCGCATTCATTACGTCATCACCGAAGGGGGCAATGCGCCGAATGTCGTGCCGGACTTCGCCGAAGTCTTTTATTATGTGCGCCACCCGGACGCGAAAGGCGTCGAAGAGATCTGGGCGCGTGTCGAGGACGCCGCGCGCGGCGCCGCCATGGGCACCGGCACCGAGGTCGAGTGGGAAGTCATTCACGGCAACAATCCGCTGCTCGTCAATGAAACGCTGGCGAAGATGATGGATGAAAAGCTGCACGAAGTCGGCGGCGTTGAATACAGCGCGGAAGAAAAGAAGTTCGCCGAGAAAATTCGCAAGACCTTCGATAATCCCCGCTCGACACTCGAAAGCGCCAATGAAATCCAGCCCTATGACCGTTCTCTCGGTTACGGCTCCACCGATGTGGGCGATGTCTCCTATGCGGCGCCGACTGTGGGTGTCCGCACCGCCACCTGGGCGCCGGGCACGTCCGCTCATTCCTGGCAGGCGGTCGCGGCTAGCGGCATGTCTATTGGCTTTAAAGGCGCGCAAGTGGCGGCCAAAGCGCTCACCCTCGCGGCCATTGAGCTTTATGAAAATCCAGAATTGCGGGAAACCGCCCGTGCGGAATTCGACGCGGCGCGCGGCGAAAATTACAAATACCAGTCGCTGCTCGGCGATCGCGAACCGCCGCTCGACTATCGCAAATAGCCACAACCGCGATCCAAAGAAAAAGCGCGCCCGCTGATCACCGCGAGGCGCGCTTTCTTCATTCATCCCTAGCCAGCATCACAGACTTGGCTTTGCTGAGTGTGTTCTGTTGCGTGGTCCGGGATTCATGAATCCATTTCAGGGTATGGCTTTAAAGGGTCTCCCTTTTATGTGCTGCCCGAAAAGTGCTTCCCGAAGAGATTGTCGGTGTAAGGATCAAATCGTTCCGACAGTCACAATGGAATATCACGAACGTCTGCCGGTCAACGGAAATGCGCGTTAACCAAATTCACATTTTAAGACTTTGTTAAGATTTGCCGCGCCTGCGAAGTGCGGATTTCCCAAATATCAAGCACTTGGACGCGGGCTCCTGTTGCACCGCACCCCAAGACGCCGAAACCCGGTTAGCTCGACTCGCCGCCGACGCGCTGCGCCAGCGCGGCGCTCATAAACGCGTCAATATCGCCGCCAAGGACCGCGTCGGGATCGGTGTGTTCCACGGCCGTGCGCGTGTCCTTCACCAACTGATAGGGCTGCAACACGTAAGAGCGGATCTGGTGTCCCCAGCCAATATCGGTTTTTGACGCCGCCTGCTGGAGCGCCGCTTCTTCGCGCTTCTGGAGTTCAAGTTCGTAGAGACGCGCGCGCAACATGTTCCATGCTGTTGCGCGGTTCTTGTGCTGCGAGCGTTCATTCTGACACTGGACGACAATGCCTGTCGGATTGTGCGTGATGCGCACCGCTGAATCCGTCGTGTTCACATGCTGACCGCCGGCGCCGGACGCGCGGAAGGTGTCGACGCGGCAGTCGCTTTCATTCACCTCCACATCGATCTTGTCGTCGACGACAGGATAGACCCACACGGACGCAAAGGAGGTATGCCGGCGCGCATTGGAGTCATAAGGCGAAATCCGCACCAGGCGATGCACGCCGGACTCGGTCTTCAGCCAGCCATAGGCGTTGTGGCCTTTCACCTGGATGGTGGCGGATTTGATGCCCGCTTCCTCGCCCGGTTGCTCCTCGATCACGTCGACCTTGTAACCGGTCTGCTGCGCCCAGCGCGTATACATGCGCAGGAGCATCGACGCCCAGTCATTCGACTCCGTGCCGCCGGCGCCGGGATGGATTTCAACGAAACAGTCATTGGCGTCCGCCTCGCCGGAAAGCAGCGCCTCGATTTCGGCTTTCTGGGCGCGGGCGTGAAGATCGGCGATCATGGTCTGAGCCTCATCGAGGCTCGCCGCATCACCCTCCTCCTCGGCCATTTCCGCAAGGCCTACGAGATCATCAAGTTCAGACTGGATGGCGCCCACCGCATTCATCTGGTTTTCCAGCGCGGTGCGTTTTTGCATCAAGCCCTGCGCTTCTTCAGGGTTGTCCCAGAGCGTGGGGTCTTCGGCCTTGGCGTTCAGCTCGGCTAATTCTTTTTCTGACTTATCCCAGTCAAAGACGCCTCCTCAGCAGTTCGAGCGACTGCTTGATTTCGTCCGTCAGGGTTGTGATCTCGGCGCGCATCGTTGTCTCCCGCGCAAGGCCATTGAAGAAAGCCGCGCCTTCGCCGCGCAGCCCGCGTTATATGATGAGGCTCGCGCCGTTAGTAAAGACCGTTGAGGTTCTCTTCGGGTTCCTCCTGGGTCGGCGCAGAGCTTAAGGGATCGAGCGCATAATCATCCTCAAGCGACCGGCTGGCGTTTGGATCGTCTTCCGCCTTGAAGGCTTCGAGAATGACGTTTCTGTCGCCGGCGCCGGCGGGTTTGCCGGTGCGGGCGTTCACGCGAACGAGACGGACCCCCGACGGCACCCGGAAGGGAATGCCCGCCTCGTCTTTCAACGCCTCAACCATAAAGTCCGCAAAGATCGGGGCGGCGACGGTGCCGCCCGCTTCGCCCTGCCCCAGAGTCTGAGGCATGTCGAAGCCGACATAAACGCCGGCGGCAAGGTCCGGCGCGAAGCCGACGAACCAGGCGTCTTTATAGTCGTTGGTGGTGCCCGTCTTGCCGGCGATGGGCTTGTCGGTCTTCCCGCCCACCGTGCGCGCGGCCGTGCCGCGGCGAACGACGCCTTCAAGGATCGAGGTGATCTGATAGGCTGTGCGCGGGTCCATGACCTGACGGCGCGCATCCGGCAATTGCGGCTCTGACTGACCTGACCAGACGGCGGCGTTACACGCCTGGCATTCCCGCGTGTCACGCTTGTAGATTGTCTTGCCGTTACGGTCCTGAATACGATCGATCAGCACCGGTTCAACGCCTTTGCCGCCATTGACGAAGACGGAATAACCGGCGGTGATCTTCATCAGCGTCGTTTCACCGGCGCCGAGAGAAATCGCGAGCTCGCGCGGCAGACTGTCCGACAGCTGGAAGCGTTCGATATATTCCATGATACGGCCGATGCCGAGATCCTGCGCGAGACGCGCTGTCATGGCGTTGCGCGACTGCTCGATGCCGAGACGCAAGGTCGACGGCCCGTAATAGCGGCCGGCGATATAGTTGCCCGGCTTGTACCAGCTGTCGACGCTGGGCGCGACGAAGGGCGCATCGAGCACAATCGAGGACGGCGTATAGCCGCTGTCGAGCGCGACGGAATAAACGAACGGCTTGAAGGTCGATCCCGGCTGGCGCTCCGCCTGCACGGCGCGGTTGAACTCCGACATCTGGAAGGAAAAGCCGCCGACCATGGCGAGCACGCGGCCCGTATGCGGGTCGATTGCGATCAGCCCGCCATTCACCGCCGGCGTCTGGCGCAAAGCGTAGGAATTTTCCGGCGTCGGCTTTGTCGGCGCGTCCTCGGCCGCATCCTCGTCCTTCGGCAGCGTCTCTGCGTCGTATTTCTCCGCATAAACAACATCGCCGCGTTTCAGGACTTTTCCCGCCGCATTGACCTCATCTCCGAGATCATTGGCGGAAATGTAATCCCTCGCCCAAGCCATCAGCTCAACCGGGATAGACGCTGTCTCACCATCAGGAAAACCGATCTCGGCGCCGGACGCATTTACGGAAAGCACAAGCGCCGGCCGCCACGGCGCCATATCGTCAGACACCTTGCGCGCATTTTTCAGATCGTCGACCAGCGCCTCGAACGGCTCCGCCCATTCGCCGGGAACCTCCTCCATGGTCGCAATCGCCCCGCGCCAGCCATGACGCTGGTCATAAGTGACAAGCCACCGGCGCAGCGCTTCGCCCGCCTTTTTCTGTAAATTCGGATCGACCGACGTGCGGACGGAAAGGCCGCCGTCATAAAGCGCCTCGACGCCGTAAAGATCGACGATCCGCTTACGGACTTCCTCAGCGAAATACTCCATGGTCCAGTCGCGCGCGCCGAGCGGCGGCGCGATCTGGGCGCCCAAAGGCTGGGCTTCGGCTTCAGCGGCTTCCTCCGGCGTGATCCGTCCGTCAGCCTCCAGACGGGCGATCACGTAATTGCGCCGCTCGACTGCGCGCGCTTCGTTATCAATCGGATGATAGTTGCTCGGTCCCTTGGTGATCGCCGCCAGATAAGACGCTTCTGCAATGGTCAACTCGTCGAGTGACTTGTCGAAATAATTAAGCGCCGCCGCCGCCACGCCGTAGGAGCGATTGCCGAGATAAATCTCGTTGAGATAAAGCTCAAGAATGTGGTCCTTGGTGAAGGTGCGCTCCATCTTCCGGGCGATGAGCATTTCGCGCAGCTTGCGTTCGACTTTCTGTTCGCTGGTCAGAAGGAAGTTTTTCGCAACCTGCTGCGTGATGGTCGAGCCGCCCTCAAGCCGCCGCCCGCGCAGGACGTTGCTGATATTCGACAATTGCGCGCGCACTAGACCGCGAAAATCGATCCCGGAATGCTCATAGAAAGACTGGTCTTCCGCCGAGACAAACGCATATTTAACATGATCGGGCATGGCCTCGATGGGAACGAACAGGCGCCGTTCACGGGCGAATTCTGCAACGAGCGATCCGTCGCCCGCATAGACGCGCGTCGTCACCGGCGGCGCATATTCCGCAAGCTGCTGGTAATCGGGCAGGTCCTTGTTGAGGTTGTGGAGATACCAGGCGGAAAAACCGGCGACGCCGATCAGGCCAAGGGCGCCCGCGGCGAAAGCGAAGCCGACAAATTTGAACATCGAAACCACCCATCCACCGCCGCCGCCAGACGGCGCGGCGCTTGGTGTCGCCGCCGGCGTATCTTCCGGCGCCGTTCGGCGCTTCGGCGCAGCGAGCGGCTCCGGCTTATCTTCCACTTCGTCGTCCTCGCCGAGAAAGACTTCCTCTTCGGCTGGCTCTTGATCCACCGGCCCGGCCTTCACCCGTTCCGGCGCGGGAGCCTCATCCTCGTCGTCATCGTCCGCCGCATCCTGGCGGGTGAACATGTCATGCTCGATGGGCTCGTCATCATCATCAGGCGCCGCCGAAAGCGCGGGTGACGGCTCATCGCCGTCATCGCCTGGCGCGTCGCCGAATTGCAGGCGCTCGTCACCCGCCGGCGGCCTGTTGTCATGCTCGTCGTCTCTGTGATCGGTCATCGGTCTTTACGCTTGTCCCGGCATTTTCCGCCCCACACCCGGCCCGGCATTGGCCATCGGGCTCCCAAATACCTTACCTGCCTGGCTCGTCATCTTCCCGGCGGCGCCTCTCCTGTCCCTGCGCCTCCTACCCTTCCTTTATCGCATAATTTGGACGGCAGCGAGGCGCAATAGCGCCGCAAATCCCTTATTTTCGTAAGGTTTAGCCCTATTGCCCGGCCGCCGGGGCGAGCTGCGCCTGACGCTGGCGGCTCTCAGACTCGAAATAGGCGTCGATTGAGTCGGCCACCGCCCCCATGGTCCGGCCGCGCCAGACCGGAGAATTAAGGTTCGCCTCGTCCTTGGCGTTGGAGATGAAGGCCATTTCCAGAAGCACCGCCGGCACGTCCGGCGCCAGCAGAACCCGCAGATCGCCTTGCCGGTGCGAGCGGTTCAGCATGGGCGTTTTACCGGACAAATTCTTGATCAAGATCTCGGCGAATTTGGACGATTTCGTCATGGTCGTGTCTTGCGCCTTATCGAACAGGATATCGCCGACGACGGAGTCATACTCTTTCAAATTGACGTCATAGACTTGGTAATCGCCCTGCGACTTGGCGATTTTGGCTGACCGCGCCGTGCTTTCTTCCGACAGGGTGTAAACGGAGGCGCCGCGCACCGCCGGTTGGGAAATCGCGTCTGCGTGAAGGGAGATAAACAGGTCGGCGCCCGCAGCGCGGGCCAGCGACTCGCGGCGGGCAAGTTCGTCACGCTGGCTCGAGATAATCCGCTTATCCGTATCGGATTCACGCGTCAGAACGACGTCGTATCCGCCTCGCTTTTCCAAAAGCGCTTTCAACTCCAGTGCGGCCGTCATTGTCACGGTTCTCTCATAAGTGCCGCTCTGGCCCTGGGAGCCCGGATCGCGGCCCCCGTGCCCCGGATCAATCACGACAACCTGACTTTCAGCCTTTGCCGCGATCGCACTTTCCTTGACGGAGGGCGCAGGCGGAATATCGGCGTGAGCAACCTGGGCGGGCGCTTTTTCAGTCGGCGCAGCGCCTGTCACCTGTTCGATAATGGCGGCGATGTCGTCTTTGCGGGCCGGCAGGCTGGCCAGCAGCCCCGCCTTGTCGGCCGTGACGAGATCGATAACGAGGCGGTGCTTGGCCACGCCAGGCGACGGCTCAATAACGAAAACTTCTTTGATCTTCGCCGTCTTTTTAAGCTCCAGCATGGCGCGCACGCCGCGGCCCTCGCTGGCGAACCGCGCCGCCGCCACATGGCCCATGCCGCTCTTGGCTGAGACGGCGCCGTCAAGGCTTTCAAAATGGACAAAAATCCGGCCCGCCCCGAGGTCATCGCCGGAAACGGCGTATTGGGGGGCGCCTTTGAGGTCGAAGACGATTCGCGTCTTATCCTTGCCGGGCCCAAAGCGCACATCGAGAAGCTCGGCGGCGCGGCCAGTCCCGGCAAGCGCAAGGGCGAGTCCGGCGAAAACCGCCGCAACACGCATAAGTCTTTGCGATGCTTTACAGAATCTGGCCATCATGCCCATCCATACGCCTCGGCCCATACATACACGGAACGGCGCGGCCCTCGCCCGCCGGTCCTTTTCCGCCCTCAATGCCCCGAAACTCCCCGAGGCAACCTTTAAAGGCGGTATTCTGATTTCGCCAGCGTTAACGCTGTCTTAATCATTACGGATCGTTTGTCCGAATATTCCCATGGAATACTGAGTCGGCGTTAACCATGGGTTTTCTTTTTCCCCGCACTCATGGCATGGTCAAAAACAGCTTGCGCAGCGCCGAAGCATCGGCCAAACCGCAAACTATTGATGTTATGGTGCAAAAGGCCCATCTAGGAACCGGGCCGAGGGAGATCAAAGCCCCCGCGCATCACAAAGAATTTTTCGGGAAAGAGGCGAAAAAAGCCAGTCTTTCCAGAAACTTAACGTCGGCAGCTCCCCCAAAGCCGACCCGCGCTTCACTGGAACACCCGGCTGCGCGAGGAGCAAATCAGGGCGCAATTGCGCCATCCCGGCGCTCAGCGCCGAAAACGTCCAGCCGGTTCGCCGGCGCCAATAATCCGCCGGATGTCCGGCGATCTCATTCGCCGGTACGCCGGCACAGGAAAAAACAGCTTTCGCTGATGACAGTGACCGCCCCGATACTCTCCGCCGCAAACCGACAGGTTTCCTGTCCGGCGCGTGAGATGCTGTGCGCGGGCCAGATCCAGCAGCGATCCAACACAAGCAATGTCCCGGCCCTGCCGCCACATTGCGGAGCCCTATACAATGACAAAAAAGATGCTGATCGACGCGGCACACCCCGAAGAGGTGCGCGTCGCGGTGCTCGACAATGGAAAAGTCGAGGACTTTGATTTTGAATCAGAGGCGCGCAAGCCTCTAAGAGGAAATATCTACCTGGCGCGGGTGACGCGCGTTGAGCCGTCGCTTCAGGCGGCCTTCGTAGAATATGGCGGCAACCGCCACGGCTTTCTCGCCTTCAGCGAAATTCACCCGGATTACTACCAGATCCCCGTCTCCGACCGGCAAGCGCTGCAAGCCGCAGAAGCCGAAGTCGCCGAACTGGCCTCGCAACTCGAACTCTCCTCTCGCGGCGATGAAGATCACGACGATGATGAGGACGACGAGGATACGGAAGAAAACGCCAGCCATAACAAACGCCGCCGCAGCCGCAAGGCCGACGACAATCGCGATGACGAAGAGGACGCGGCCGAAGAAAAGCTGAAGGCCGACGGCGATGATGACGACTCTGATGATGACGCCGATCCCACCGATGAAATCATCGGCGATCCTTCCGAGGAAGAAGAAGAGGAAGAGGACGGCGAAGAAGACGAGGGAAATGGCGCGCCGGCCCCGGTGAGAACCGAGGATGAGGACGAAGACGCCAAAGCCTCTGATGAAGACACTGTCGACGCCGCGGCTGAAGACGCAGACTCTGAGGAAGAGCCCGCCGTCGACGACAACGCAGAAGACGACAATGCGGAAGATGATGACGCGGACGCTGTGGAAGCGAGCGCCGAAGATTCCGACGCGGACGACGAACAGGACGACGACTCCGAAGACGAAGACGAAGACGACGCTGAGGATGAAGAGGCTGAGACGCCAGAAACAAAGCGCTCAAAAGCAAAAGAGCGCGACGCCCTTTTCGAACGCTATAAGGACGCCAAGCGCCGCCGTTCCCAGCTCCTGCGCAATTACAAAATTCAGGAAGTCATCAAGCGCCGCCAGATCCTGCTCGTGCAGGTCGTAAAAGAAGAGCGCGGCAATAAAGGCGCGGCGCTGACCACTTATATGTCGCTCGCCGGACGCTATTGCGTCCTGATGCCGAACACCGCCCGCGGCGGCGGCATCTCCCGCAAGATCCCTCATTCCACGGACCGCAAGCGCCTGCGCCGCGTTGTAGACAGTCTCGACGTGCCCCAGGGCATGGGGCTGATCATCCGCACCGCCGGGGCCAAGCGCACCAAGACCGAAATCAAGCGCGACTACGACTACCTCCTGCGTCTGTGGGAGAATATCCGCAGCCTGACGTTAAAGTCTGTCGCGCCCTGCCTGATCTATGAAGAGGCGAGCCTCATCAAACGCGCCATCCGCGATCTTTACGACAAGGATATCGGCGAAGTGCAGGTCGAGGGCGAAGCGGGATATCGTGAAGCCAAAGACTTCATGAAAATGCTGATGCCGAGCCATGCAAAACATGTGCAGCCTTATAAAGGCGCAGCGCCGATCTTTCTCAAACATGGCGTCGAACAACAACTTGACGGCATGTATCACCCGACAGTGCGCCTCAAATCGGGCGGCTATATCGTCATCCATCAAACGGAAGCGCTCGTCGCCATCGACGTCAACTCCGGCCGCGCCACGCGCGAACGCAATATTGAGCAGACCGCGCTCAAGACGAATATCGAAGCCGCTTATGAGGCTGCGCGCCAGTTCCGCATGCGCGACCTTGCCGGTCTTATCGTGCTCGATTTCATCGACATGGAAGAACAGCGCAACAACCGCAAGGTTGAAAAGGCGCTGAAAGACGCCATCAAGCATGACCGCGCACGCATCCAGCTCGGCCGTATTTCGAATTTCGGCCTTCTGGAAATGTCGCGGCAACGCAGACGCTCCGGCATTGTCGACGGCACAACACAAGCCTGCCCCACTTGCGCCGGGGCCGGCGTCATCCGTTCGGCGGAAATGGCGGCGATCAGAATTTTACGGGCTGTCGAGGGCGAAGCCGCGACAGGCCGCGCCGGGGTCCTCTCCGTTCACGCCTCGCTCGATGTCACCGTCTATATCCTGAACCATCACCGCGACTGGCTGAAGCGTATTGAGGATGCAAACGGCGTCACCGTTCAGCTTATCCCCGACACAGACCGCACAGGCGACGATTACACGCTTGAAAAAAGCGGCGCGCCGCGCGAACGCACGGATATGGCGCAAGTCATCCAGGCTGATCAGACCGATCTGGTGGAGGCGCCAGAAGAACCAGAAGCCGAAGCGGCAAGCGACGATACGGATAGCGAAGAACGTGACGGTGAGCGCAAAAAACGCCGCCGCCGCCGCCGCCGCAAGGACCGAGACACCACCGAAGCGCGCGACAGCGACGCCTCCTCAAGCGAAGAGGATGGTGACGGCGAGAAAGCCGAAGAGCGCGAAGCCCATGACGGTGACGGCGATACAAGCGAAGACGGTGAAAAGCGCCGCCGCCGCCGCCGGGGCCGTCGCGGCGGGCGCCGCAACCGCCGTAATCGCGACGATGCGACAGACGGCCAGGATACAGACGCCGCCGCCCAGGCTGATGACAATGCAGATGGCGATGCGGTGAAAGCGGAGGCGGAAGCCAGTTCTGAACCTGCAGCGGCGGAAGCGGAACCCGCTCGCGAACAACCTGTTGCGGCGGAGGAAGCCGAACCGGCGCCCCAGGCCGAGACCAAAAAGCCCAATGGCGCCGCCCATGAAAACGGCCATGACGCCTCCGAGCCCAAAATAGAAGCGGAGACAGCGACCGAGGACAAACCGGAAGAAACGTCGCCGGACGACCTTGCCGGAACGCCTCAGCCGACTGTCCAGAAGCCGAAGAAAAAAGGCTGGTGGAGCCGCGGCGGGGATGCCTGAAAGGCGCTTGCCACCGCACTCACAAATGCGGCGCCAGACGGCGCCGCATCTCGAAATCGCCGCAAAGCGCCATTAGACTAAGGCTTGCGTGCGCCAGATGGCCGGGGGGCGTGCGAAAGGGTAAAGGCATGCCGTTGCAGTTAGTTAAGGCGCAGGTCGTGAAAGCGTCGGCGAAATTCGGATCGACTTTGCGGAAATCGCTCGCCGCCCTGGCGGCGTTTGCGACAGCCGCAGCGCCCATCGCGGCGCAGGCGCAAGGCATTTCCACCTTGCGCGACGCCGAAATCGAACAATGGCTTGAAGACTATTCCCGGCCGATCTTTGCGGCGGCGGGGCTCAATCCCAAATCCATCGAAATCATCATCGTCAACGACCCGACATTTAACGCCTTTGCAGGCGGGCGCTATATGGGCGTCAATTCCGGTCTGTTCACCTTCGCCAAGACGCCCAACGAGATTGAAGGCGTCATCGCGCATGAAGCGGGTCACCTTGCCGGCAATCACGGCGCCCGGTCCGCCGAAGCCATGGCGAATGCCGGCACGCCAATGCTCCTCGGCCTGCTCCTCGCTGGCGCGGCGATCGCCGCCGGTTCGCCGGAAGCCGGCATCGGCCTTCTCGGCCTTGGCCAGAATATCGCGATCAAGGACTATCTCGTCTACAGCCGCAGCCAGGAAGCGACCGCCGACCAGTCGTCCATCACCTATCTCAACCGCCTCGGCAAATCGACCAAGGGCGCGATGGATATCTGGAGCCGCATGCGCAACTACCAGATTATCACCGGCCAGCGCGTCAATCCGTTTCTGCAATCGCACCCGCTTGCCAATGAGCGCTTTTCGGCGCTGCAAACCCGGGCGATGGAATCCCCCTATTTCAATGTTCAGGACAGTCCGGAAGAGATCCATCGGCTTCATCTCATACAGGCGAAAATCAAGGGCTTTCTCCACGACCCTTTGCAAACCTTGCGCGATTATCCGTTATCGGACCAATCAGACCCCGCGCATTACGCCCGCGCCGTCGCCTATTATCGCCATTCCGAAATTGAAAAGGCGCTGAAAGAAATTCGCACCCTGACAGCGGAACATCCAGACAATCCGTATTTCAACGAACTCGAAGGCCAAATCCTGTTCGAATATGGCCACACCAATGAATCTATCGCCCCACATCGTAAAACCGTGGAGCTTCTTCCCGACAATCCGCTGATGCGGATCAATCTGGCGCGCGCGCTGATCGCGTCCCATGAACCGGATCTCATCGCCGAAGCAACGATCCATCTGAAGCGCGCCGTCGCCAAGGAAAAAGACAACGGCTTCGCCTGGTATGAACTCGCCCGCGCCTATGCTGAACAGGGTGAAACGGCGAAGGCCGACCTCGCCACGGCGGAATCGCGGTTTCAAGCCGGCGCCCATCCCGACGCCAATCACTTTGCGCGCCGCGCCCTGCCTGGACTGGAGCGCGGCACCGCCGAATGGCGCCAGGCCATGGACATCATTCTTGCCACGCAGCCCGCTGAAGGCGCGCCGCCGCTGCCTTCGGCCCAACCGGCGCCGCAACCTTTGCCGTCGCCGCAAGAGCGCCAGCCACAGGAAAAGAAAACACCGGACGTGCCCGATCCGGTCGTTATCGACAGCAATTAATCGACATCACAGATCAGCGGCGTGAACAGCGCCTTCGAGGGGACAGGAGTAAGACACATGTTGAATGCAAAAACCGCCATCGGGGCCGCGCTCGCGGGGTCATTTCTGCTTGGCGCCCTCGCCGTCGGTTATTCGGCCGCCCAGCAAAAAGAAACCGGGCCGAAAGCGTCTCATGCGCAGGTGTCGACGTCTTTCTCCGAACTTGAAGAACAGGAGATCGGCGAGATCGTCCGCGCCTATCTCATGGAAAATCCTGAAGTCATCATCGAGGCGGTCAACGCCTACAGCCTTGAGCAGCGCATGGCCGAGGTCGAACGCGCGCAAACCGCCGCCAAAACCAATCTCGACCTTCTCCTCGATCCGGCGACCAGCCACGTCGCCGGCAAGAAACCGGAAACGGCGAAAGTCGCCGTCATCGAGCTTTACGATTATCACTGCGGCTACTGCAAAACCGCGGCGGGCCTCGTACAGGATGTCGTGAAGAAAGACGCCGACGTCAAAGTCGTGTTCCGCGAACTGCCGATCCTGCGCGAAGAGTCAGCCTATGCGGCGGAGATGGCGCTGGCGGCGCGTGACAGCGACAAGTTTCTCGATTTCCATTTTGACATGCTCAGCTCCTCCGGCGTGCTGACCAAGGAGCGCGTCGACAACCTCGCCCGCAAACACGGCCTTGATGTTGCGGCGATGAACAAGGAAATCGACTCCGGTTCAATCCCAGACATGATCCAGGCGAACCACCTGCTTGCGCAGGAAATGGGCGTCGACGGGACGCCGGCCTTTATCGTCGCCTCCACCAACGGCGACTTTGTGGATGTCATGGTGGGCTGGAGCGAAGAAAATCTCCGCGAGATGATCAATGAGGCGAAAAAAGCGGGCTAGGTCTTCGCCGCTTTTTCATCCTGCTCGGCTTTTTTAAGCTGCGTCATCCGCCAGACGATCAGTCCGATGATTGCGACAATAGAAACCGCATAGGCGGTGAGGATATAGGGCGTCGTATGGGCGCTGAAATCCATTACACCGCCTCCGCTGTGGTGGGCCGGCTCGGCGCGCGCCGCCCGCGCGCTTCCAGCCGCTGGCGGATCAGCGCCGCGCGCATCCCGGTAAAGACAAGCCAGGCAAACAGCGCCGTATAGGCGATCGCCATGCCCAGAAGCGGCCAGAGCATGCTCGGGTGAATGGTCGGTCCGTCTAGACGCATGACGCTTGTCGTCTGATGCAGCGAGTTCCACCAGTCGACGGAAAACTTGATGATGGGAATATTGATGAACCCCACCAGCGCCAGAATGCGGGCAAAGCGCGCGGCGCGCGCCGTTTCCGGCACCGCCTGCCACACCGCCATGTAGCCAAAGTAGATGAAAAGAAGCAGCAACATGGAAGTGAGCCGCGCGTCCCACACCCAGTAAGCGCCCCAGGTGGGCTTGCCCCACACCGCGCCGGTGAACAGGGCGAGCGCGGTGAAAACGGCGCCCGGAAGCGCCGCCGCGCGCGCCGCGACATCGGCGAGCGAATGGCGCCAGACAAACGCGATCAGACTCATCACCGCAATGAACGTATAAGACGCAAGCGCCGTCCATGCGGCGGGCACATGCACATACATGATCCGCGCGCTGTCGCCCTGCTGGTAATCGGCGGGCGCCATGAACAGCCCGGCGTAAAGTCCGTAGAGCGCGCCGATCACGAAAACGATAAACGCAACCGGCCCCGCGCCGCGCGCAAACGCTTCAAACTTTGCTGGATTGGAAAACCGGCTCCACATGAACCCTGATGCTCCTATTCGAGGCTGACCCGTAAAGCGGCGATGGCGAAGACGGGCGTTGCGGCCGCCATAAACAGGCTAAGGGCGCCCAAAATCAAGGTCTCCGGGCCGAACAGACCCGCCCCCGCAAGAAACGCCTTCGCGGCCGTGACGCCGAAGACCAGCACTGGCGCTGTGAACGGCGCCGCGATAATCATCGCGAGCAGCCCGCCGGCGCGAAGCCCCGCGCTCAACGCCGATGTCAAAACGGCGATAAAGACGAGCGCCGGCGCGCCGACCCCGAGGATCAGCGCAGCGCCAGCCCCTTGCGCAAAGGAAAGCCCGAGCATGGTGAGGAAAAACGGCGCGGCGATGATGATCGGCGCCGCAGCCGTAAGCGCCAGAAACACCGCCTTGGCGAACCAGTAGGAAAAGAGCCCCTGTCGCTCCGCCGCAAGCACGCGCAGGGAGCCGTCCGTCATATCCCGCTCAAAAAGATCCGTGGCCGCAAACTGGATGGCGAGGGCGGCGGCGAGCCACAACGCCGCCGGCGCCGCAATGGCGAGCGCCCCCAAAGACGGGCCGAAAGCGATCGCGGCCAGCGCCGTGAACACCGCAAAGAAATAGAGCGCGTAAAACCAGCCGCCGCCTGACCGGAACGCGGATTTCAAATCGCGCATGAGGATGGCGAGGGCGAGGCTCATCGCGCCAGCTCCAGCCGTTTGAACCCCTCGCCCAGATCGTCATGGGTCGCGACAATGGCGATCCCGCCGCGCGCCAGATGATCATCAATCAGCTTACGGATTATCCGTACGCCGTCCCGGTCGATCGCGGCCGTTGGCTCGTCGAGCAGCCAGACCTCACGGTCAGCAAGCAGCGCCCGGGCGAGATCCACGCGGCGGCGCTGTCCGGCGGACAGACGCCCGGCGCGCAGATGGCGAAACGACGCCGCATCGACTGCATTCAACGCCTTGTCGACATCGCCGCCGCCATTCGCCTGCGCCCAGAAGCGCAAATTCTCCTCCGCCGTCAGGGCCGGTTTGACGCTGGCGTCATGGCCCAGAAAAAAGACGCCGCCTTCCGGCGCCGTATCGCCCGGCGCATCGTCGACACGCCATTGAATTCCGCCTTCCGCCGGGCGAATGAGCCCCGCAAACATGGACAACAGGCTCGACTTGCCTGAGCCATTAGGCCCGAAAAGCTGCATCCCCTCACCCGGGCCAAGCGAAAACGTCACCCCGCGCACGACCGCCGCCCCGGCGCGGTCGCACCCGGCATTGTCGGCGGCAAGGGAGATGGCGCGGCGGTAAGAGCTCATGGCCCCGTCTTTACGGCAATTCGCCCAGCTTTTGACAGGCGAAATCCCCGCGACAATCGGCCCGTCGCGAGTTCATTTGGCGGGCGGCGGGCGACGCGCTACATGGAACCTATGAAACCGATCCACCGGAACCGGCGTTTGGGCCTTGTCGTGGGCGGAGGCGTCCTCCTCGCCGGCGCCGCTGCGCTCGTTTTTACCGCGCTCCAGCGCAACATCGCCTATTTCTATACGCCCAGCGAAGCGGCTGAAGCCGTGATTGAGCCCGGCGCGCGCATCCGCCTTGGCGGCCTTGTGGAGACCGGCAGCCTCGTCCATGGCGATGGGCTGGAGATCAATTTCCGCGTTACCGATGGCGGCGCGACCATGCCCGTCGCCTATTCAGGCATCGTTCCCGATCTCTTTCGGGAAGGCCAGGGCGTGATTGCGCAAGGCGCCTTTAACGAAGAAGGCGTCTTCGTCGCGAGCACAATCCTCGCCAAACATGATGAAAATTACATTCCGAAAGAACTGCAAGGCATCTCGCACGAGCTGAAACCGGCGCAAGACACACCGCTGACGAATTAGCCCTTGGTGCCGTAAATCCGGTCGCCGGCGTCGCCAAGACCCGGCAGGATATAGCCAACATCGTTCAATTGCCGGTCGAGCGCCGCCGTGATGATCGGCACATCGGGATGCGCCTTTGAAAATTTCTCAACGCCTTCGGGCGCGGCGACAAGACAGAGAAATTTCATGTTTTTCGCGCCCGCTTTTTTCAACTCATTCGCGGCGTCGATGGCGGTGTTGCCGGTCGCGAGCATAGGGTCGACAAGAATTACCAGACGTTCGCCGAGCTTGTCCGGCGTTTTGAAATAATAACGATGCGCTTCCAGCGTTTCGTGATCGCGCTGAATGCCCACATGGCCGACCCGCGCCGACGGGATGAGATCGAGCAACCCGTCAAGCAGGCCGTTGCCCGCGCGCAGGATCGACACGAAACAAAGCTTTTTGCCTTCGAGATAAGGCGCACTCAGTTTCTCCAGCGGCGTTTCGATATCGATCTTGCCGAGGGTCAGGTCTTTCGTCACTTCGCAGCCGAGAATGATGGCGACTTCCCGCAAGACTTGCCGGAACTGGGCCGTCGGCGTTTCCTTGTCGCGAAGGATCGTCAGTTTATGCTGGATCAGCGGATGGTCGACGATGGTGAGGTTGTCGTTCATGAGCCCTCAATTGTCCTGGCGGCGTCTGGTTTTTCTGCGTTCCGGCCTTTATCAATCATGGGGCTGATCTTGTCCATCAGGAGAACCATGATGCTGAATGACTGGGACAATGAGTTCATCGAGCGGGCCTATGCCGAGGCCAAAAAAAGCTATGACGAGGGCGGCCTTCCCATTGGCTCGGTGCTGGCGCGGGGCCCGGAGCTGACCGCCGCCGGGCATAATCAGCGCGTGCAGCAGGGCGACCCGATTGCACATGGGGAGATGGATTGCCTCAGGAAAGCGGGGCGACAGAAAAGCTATCGCGACCTGACGCTCTATACGTCTTTATCGCCCTGCATGATGTGTTCTGGCACGATTGTTCAGTTCAAAATCCCTCGCGTTGTTATCAACGACACGAAGAATTTCGGCGGCAATGAAGAGTTCTTGCGCTCGCGCGGCGTCGAGGTGATTGACGTCGCTCATCCGGCTTCGCTGGATTTGATGGCGCGCTTCATCCGCGAAAAGCCGGATTTGTGGAATGAAGATATTATGGAGTGATTTTCCTCCCCCGTTTACGGGGGAGGTGTCGCGAAGCGACGGAGGGGGCTTACCCCCATCCCCGGCTTCGCCGGTACTTCCCCCGCGAGCGGGGGAAGAGATCAGCCAATCAACTCCACAACCGCATCCGTAAAAGATGCGGTATTGTCCTTGCCGCCAATGTCGCCGGTGCCGCGGCCTGACGCCAGCGCCTTCGAGACCGCCGCCTCGATGGCGTCAGCAGCACCGCCTTCACCCAAACTGTAACGCAGCAGCATCGCCGCGCTCATGATCGCGCCGACGGGGTTGGCTTTCCCCTGCCCCGCAATATCCGGCGCGGAGCCGTGGATCGGCTCGTAAAGCCCGCGCGTTCCGTCACCCAATGAGGCTGACGGCGCCAACCCGATAGAACCGGACAGCACAGATGCTTCGTCGCTCAAGATGTCGCCGAAGAGGTTTTCCGTGAGGATCACGTCATAGTCCGCCGGCGCCTGAATGAGTTTCATGGCCATGGCGTCGACGAGCATATGAGTGAGTTCGACGTCTTTATACTCGGCCTCATGAAGTTCTTCGACGGCGTTGCGCCAAAGGCGGCTGGTCGCCAGCACATTGGCCTTATCAACTGACGTGACGCGGCCCTTGCGCTTCTTCGCCGCTTCAAAGGCGATCCGCGCAACACGGGTCACTTCTTCTTTCGTGTAAAGACATTCATCCGTGGCGCGGTCGTTCCCTTCGCTGCGAGCACCGAAATACATACCGCCCGTAAGTTCCCGCACGATCAGCATGTCAACACCGGTCACGCGGTCTTCGCGCAGCGGCGACAAATGCTGCATGCCGGCAGCAACACTGACCGGGCGAAGATTGGCGTAAACACCAAGCGCCTTGCGCATTTCAAGAAGGCCTGCCTCCGGCCGCCGCGTCGCCTTGTCCCATTTGGGTCCGCCTATCGCGCCGAGAAAAACCGCGTCAGCGGAAAGGCACGCCTCTTTCGTTTCCGGCGGAAACGGGTCTCCGCATGCGTCAATCGCCGCGCCACCGAAGAAACAGTCCTTGAACTCCAGCGTCAGGGAGAATTTATTCGCAACAGTTTTGAGCACGGATTTCGCTGCGTCTGCGACCTCAGGCCCGACGCCATCACCGGGAAGAAAAGCGATCATCGCCATTTTTATCTTTCTTATTGCGCTTCGTAGGCTTCGATATCCGGCAACTGATTTATCAGATGACCGAGCGGATCAACGCCGTCGAGAAGACAGCGGCGTGCGAACGCCTCGATAGGGAAACTTCCCTTTTCTCCATCGCCAAAAGTCACCTCACAGTTTTCAAGATCGATGCTGACCTCTGCGCCCGGTGACGCAAGCAGCTTTTTATGGGTTTCCTCGTCCACCTCAACCGGCAGCAAGCCATTTTTCTGGGCGTTGCTTTTGAAGATGTCCGCGATGTCCGAACTGATGACGGCGCGAAAGCCAAAATCAGCGAGCGCCCAGGGCGCATGTTCGCGCGAAGAGCCACAGCCGAAATTCGACCCCGCAACAAGGATCTGATGGGTTTGCGGATTGACGCCATTGAAGACGGAGGAATTTTTCGGCCGCCCGTCTTCATCATAACGCCAGTCGTAAAAAGCGGACTTGCCCAGACCTTCTTTCACCGTCGTTGTCAGGAATCGCGCCGGAATGATCTGGTCGGTGTCGATATTTTCCTGAGGCAACACAACGGTGCGCGAGGTCAGGGTCTGGAATGGATCAAAAGACATCAGGCGCTCTCCCGCGCAAAAAGATAGGGCCGCGGATCGGCGATATGGCCTTCAATGGCCGACGCCGCCGCTGTGGCGGGGCTCGCCAGCACGGTGCGCACGCCCTTACCCTGACGACCGATAAAGTTGCGGTTCGAGGTTGAGACCACAAGTTCGCCCGGATTGCCGCTATCACCGTTCATGGCGATACACATGGAACAGCCCGGTTCGCGCCATTCAGCGCCGGCGGCCAGAAAGATTTCATGGAGCTTTTCCGCTTCCGCGGCGCGTTTCACCGCTTCCGATCCCGGGACAATCAAAGTCACAACACCCGGTTTGACTTTGCGTCCACGCATGACGATCGCCGCCTCACGCAAATCTGACAAACGCGAATTGGTGCAGCTTCCGATAAACACGCGATGAACCGCAACATTCGAAAAGGGCTTGCCTGCCTCGAACTTCATATAGTCTGCGGCGTGATGCTCGGCTTCGGTTGAAGGCGTCGGGGCCATCTCATCAATCGGCGCGGCGGAGTCGGGCGACACGCCATAGGTGATCATGGGGCGTATCTTCGTTGCGTCCACATGAACCTCCCGGTCGAAATGGGCGCCAAGCTCTGTCTTCAACTCCATCCAGTCAGCAAGCGCCTCATTCCAGGCAAGCCCCTTTGGCGCATAGTCGCGATCTTTCAGCCAATCATAAGTGGTGTCGTCCGGCGCAATCATGCCGAAGCGGGCCCCCGCCTCAATGGACATGTTACACAGGGTCATGCGGCCATCCATGGACAGCGCGCGCACCGCCTCGCCGGCGAACTCAATGGCGCAGCCCTGCCCGCCATCGGCGCCGATCTGCGCGATCATGGCCAGCGCCATGTCTTTTGCGCCAACCCCGTCGGGCAAGGCGCCGTCAAAAACGACCCGCATGGATTTCGGCTTACGCTGCAACACGCATTGAGTCGCGAGCACATGGCCGACTTCCGTCGTGCCGATACCGAAAGCAAGCGCGCCAAAGGCGCCATGGGTGGAGGTGTGGCTGTCGCCGCAAACGATGGTCTTGCCCGGTTGCGTCAGACCCAACTCCGGTCCGATCACATGAACGATCCCGCGGCGCGGATCTCCGAGATTTAAAAGCTCCACGCCATGTTCTTTACAGTTTTTGATCAATGTATCGACCTGGCTTTTCGCTTCCGGCGTCGCATAGGGAAGCTCGCCTTTGGCGTTCGCCGGCATTGTCGGCGTCGAATGATCGAGCGTGCCGAACGTCTTGTCCGGCCGGCGAACATTGAGCCCGCGCGCGTCAAGAACGGAAAAAGCCTGGGGCGACGTCACCTCATGAATGAGATGCAGGTCGATATAAAGAACCGCCGGCGCCTCCGCCGTCTCTTCGACAACGACGTGACGCTCCCACAACTTGTCGAAAAGAGATTTCGCGGGAGATTGGGAACTCAACTCACTCATGACGCAGCGGCCTCATTTTCTATTACACTCAAATCAGTGTTAATCGCCGCCGCCTGATTGATCGCGGCGACAAAAGCGGCGACCGCCGCATCGGCGATGTCGACTTCCTTGCCCTTGCCGGAGTAGTCCCGTCCATTCACGGTCACAACAGCGTCGGCGCGCACAACGCCTTCTTCGGCTTCATGGTGGAGATCGAGCACTTTGATGCGGCCCGCAACATCGGTAATGGCGCACACCGCCGCGAAAGCCGCATCGATCGGACCGACGCCTTCATGGGTGACGGTGCGCGTTTCACCGTCATCATGCTCCAGCGTGACGCGAGCATTGGGTTTCGTTCCTTCCTCCATATCGATATGGAGATCGGTCCGGCGCATCCGCCAGGGACCGATGCGCCCGTCGACGATGGAGTTGCCGGAGATCAGCCGGACAAGCTGCGCGTCGGTGACTTCGCGTGTCGTATCCGCCAGTTTCTTGAAAGCCGGAAAAATGTCTTCGACTTTCTGCTGGGAAATTTTAAAACCCAACGCCTCGGCGCGGGCGCGCACGGCGTGTTTGCCGGAATGCTTGCCAAGCACAATCGAATTCGCAGGCATGCCAACCGATTCCGCATCCATGATCTCATAGGTGCGCTTGTCGGCGAGGACGCCATGCTGGTGAATGCCGCTTTCATGAGCAAAAGCGTTCTTGCCCACAATCGCCTTGTTGCGCGGGATCGGATTATGCGTCACCCGCGCCAGCGCAAGGCTCGCCGGATAGAGTTTTTCCGTCTCGATTTGCGTTTCCAGATTGAAGAAATCACGGCGGGTCTTGATCGCCATCACTGCTTCTTCCAGCGAACAATTGCCCGCCCGCTCGCCAATACCGTTGATGGCGCATTCAATCTGCCGGGCGCCGCCGCGCACCGCGGCCAGCGAATTCGCCACCGCCATGCCGAGATCGTCGTGACAATGGGTGGAGAAGGTGACGTTCTCGGCGCCTTTTGCATTTTCCGACAGAAACCGGAACAGATCCGTAATCTCTTCCGGCGTCGTATAGCCCACCGTATCGGGAATGTTGATGGTCGTGGCGCCAGCCTCGATCGCGGTGTTGACCGCTTCGATCAGATAATCCCGTTCAGTGCGGATGGCGTCTTCCGGCGAAAACTCAACCTCGTCGCACAGTGGAACCGCGAAAGCGACGAGACGGCCGATGCGCTCAATAATCTCATCCTTGGTCATCTTCAGCTTGGCGTCGCGATGCGTCGGGCTGGTGCCGATGAAGGTGTGAATGCGCTTTCTGCGGGCTGGCTCCAAGGCGCGGGCAGACGCCTCAATATCCTTGTCGTTGAGGCGCGACAAGGAGCAGATGGTCGGCTTCTGAATTTCAGACGCCACCGCCGAAATCGCCGCCGCATCGCCGGGGGACGCCGCGGCGAACCCCGCCTCAATAATATCCACATTCAGCGCTTCAAGCGTGCGGGCGACAATGAGCTTTGCATCCGTGGACATGGAAAAGCCCGGCGCCTGTTCGCCGTCGCGCAAAGTGGTGTCAAAAATTTTGACGTGGCCGGCCTGCGCCTTTTTTACGTCGCTTACATCTGTATCCGTGTTGGTCATTTTCTGAATTCCTGATCGCTGTTCCTGTATCATCACCCATTTTTATCGCGCGGCGATTTCACCGCGCGGGGCTAAGGAGCAGGCTCAACAGGCTATTCAACAAATGACACATCAGCATGACATCAGTCCTTTTCAACGCCGCGGCGTATCGACAAAACACCCGTGCGTGAAACTTCGGAGAGGCCCAAAGGCTTCATCAGATCGATAAAGGCGTTGATTTTGTCCCGCGCGCCGGTGATTTCAAACACGAAGGATGTGTGGGTCGTATCGAGAACATTGGCGCGGAAGACATCCGCGAGCCTCATGGACTCGACCCGGTGCTCGCCTTCATTCACGACCTTGACCAGCGCCAGCTCACGCTCCAGCGCATCCGTTTCGGCCGACACGTCGATGACGCGGCGCACCGGCACCAGACGGCCAAGCTGCGCCTTGATCTGCTCGATCTTTGAAGGCGTCCCGGTCGTCACCACCGTGATGCGCGAGGTGTGCTTCTCCATGTCGGTTTCTGCAACCGTCAGGCTTTCGATGTTATAGCCGCGCGCAGAGATGAGGCCGACGACGCGAGACAGAACGCCAGGCTCGTTATCGACAATGACGGCGATAATGACTTCGCGATCCGCGCCTTCGTCGCGCGTGACCGGGTAAACAGATTGAGAAGGCGCGTTCGATGTTGCTTTCTGGGCGGTCATACCAGCGTCTTCCCCTGCTCCGAGACTGAATCTTCCGTCATCTCGCCGAAAAGCATTTCATTATGCGCCGCTCCCGACGGGATCATCGGGAAGACGTTTTCTTGCTGTGTGACGACGCAGTCGAACAAAACCGGCTTCGGCGACACAATCATCTCGATAATCTTGGCGTCGAGCTCATCGGGTGTTTCGGCGCGGATGCCGTGGCCGCCATAGGCTTCAGCGAGTTTCACAAAGTCCGGCAGGCTTTCGGAATAGGAATGGGAATAACGCCCGCCATGAAGCAGCTCCTGCCACTGGCGGACCATGCCGAGATAAGCGTTGTTCAGAATGAAGATCTTGATCGGCAACTCATGCTGAACCGCCGCCGACATTTCCTGCATGGTCATTTGCACAGAGGCGTCGCCGGCGATGTCGATGACAAGCGCATCCGGATAAGCCGCCTGAACGCCCAGCGCCGCCGGCAAGCCATAGCCCATGGTGCCAAGCCCGCCCGAGGTCATCCAGCGGTTCGGCTCGTCAAAATGGAAGAACTGCGCGGCCCACATCTGATGCTGGCCGACTTCGGTTGTGACATACACATCCTTGCCGCGGGTCAGCTCATAGAGGCGCTCGATTGCATATTGCGGCTTGATGACGTCTTTCGCCGGCGCATATTGGAATGACTTGCGCGCGCGCCAGCCGTCGATCTGCGACCACCAGCCATCGATGCGTTCGCGCTCATGTTTTTCTTTTTTGTCGCGGCGTTTCCACTCGGCTAGCATCGCGTCCAGAATTGCGCCTGCATCGCCGATAATGCCGATATCGACCGGTACATTCTTGTTGATGGAAGACGGATCGATATCGATATGAACCTTGCGCGAGTTCGGCGAGAAGGCGTCGAGCCGCCCTGTGACCCGGTCATCGAACCGCGCGCCGATAGCGATCATCAGATCGCAATCATGCATTGCGTTGTTGGCTTCATAAGAGCCATGCATGCCGAGCATGCCGAGCCATTGCGGATCGGAGGCCGGAAAGGCGCCCAGCCCCATCAGGGTCGAGGTCACCGGAAAGCCCGTTGCTTTCGCCAACTCACGCAACGCCTTGGATGCTTCCGGCCCGGCATTGATGACGCCGCCGCCGGTATAAAGCACAGGCCGGCGGGCGTAACGCATCAGGTCAATCGCCTGATCGATCTGGTTTTTGTTGACCTCCGGCGTGACGATGCAATTGCGATTGCGGGCGTCGGCGCGGGACGTGTATTGCGCCGTCTCGAACTGAACATCCTTTGGAATGTCGATGAGGACAGGTCCCGGGCGGCCATTGCGCGCCACATGAAACGCCTCATGCACTGTTGTCGACAGCGTATGCGCCGACTTCGCCAGATAATTATATTTGGTGCAGGAACGCGTGATGCCCGTGGTGTCGCATTCCTGAAAGGCGTCGGTCCCGATCAGCGGGCGCGCCACCTGCCCTGAAATGCAGACGAGCGGAATGGAATCCAGCAACGCATCGGCGAGGCCGGTGACGGCGTTGGTGGCGCCGGGCCCCGACGTCACCAGCGCGACGCCGACCTTGCCGGTGGAGCGGGCATAGCCTTCCGCTGCGTGCAGGGCGCCCTGTTCATGACGCACCAAAACGTGACGGATCGTTTCACGCGCAAAGAGCGCATCATAGATCGGCAGCACCGCCCCGCCTGGATAACCGAAAATCACCTCCACGCCTTGCTCCTCGAGCGCATCAAGGAGAAGTTCAGCGCCAGATTTCGTGATCGCCGCCGTCTTGGTCTCTTGTTTTGCTTGAGAAGCAGTCATTTCAGGGCCTCGGTTTTTCCTAGTCTCAGTCTGGTTTCGAATTGGCGCCCGGCTTCAACCAGGACATGCGCGCGCGCAGCTCCTTGCCGGTCTTTTCAATCGGATGCTCAAGGTCGGCGCGGAGCATCTGGTTGTAGCGAACCTTGCCAGCCTGGTTTTCAACGATCCAGTCATGGGCGAAGGAACCATTCTGAATGTCTTTCAGCACTTCTTTCATGCGCTGTTTGGTTTCGGCGTTGATGACACGCGGCCCGGAAACAAAGTCGCCATATTTCGCGGTCTCGGAAATAAAGTCATGCATGCGGGTGATGCCGCCTTCATAGAATAGATCGACGATCAGCTTCAGCTCGTGCAGGCATTCGTAATAGGCGATTTCCGGTTGGTAGCCCGCTTCAACGAGCGTTTCGAAACCGGCGATGACGAGTTCGGAGGCGCCGCCGCACAAAACCGCCTGTTCGCCGAAGAGGTCGGTTTCCGTCTCTTCGCGGAAGGTCGTTTCGATAACGCCCGCCGACGCGCCGCCGATCAGGCTGGCGTATGCGAGCGCCTTGTCTTTCGCCTGACCGGTCGCATCCTGATGAATGGCGAAAAGGCTCGGCACGCCGCGGCCGCGCTCATATTCCGACCGCACCAGGCCGCCGGGGCCTTTCGGCGCGACCATGATGACGTCCACATTGGCCGGCGGATTGACGCGGCCATAAAGCACCGTGAAACCATGGGCGAACAGGAGCGTATCGCCGTCCTTCAGGTTCGGCGCAATCTGGTCATTGAAAATCTGCTCATGGGTCATGTCCGGCGTCAGGACGGCGATCAGCTTCGCCTGACGGGACGCTTCAGCGACGGAAGCGACTTCAAGCCCGTCCTCTTGCGCGCGTTTGGCGCCCGGTCCATCGGGACGAACCCCGACAATCACCTTGCAGCCTGAATCATGCAGGTTCAGCGCATGGGCGCGGCCCTGACTGCCGTAGCCAATGACAGCGACAACATCGTTTTTCACAATCGCCGGGTTTGCATCGTCTTCCGTATAGACTCTCATGTCGTTCAAATCCCTCTGTCTTACTCGTTGGGTGTTTCAATAGTGACGGCGCCCTTCGACGCCGAGGAAACCAGTTTTGCGTATTTATCGAAGACGCCGCCCATGCGGTTCGGCGCTTTGGGTTTAAAGGCTGCGCGGCGCGCCGCCCAGTCGATATCGGCGTCAATGCGGCGCGCTTCGGCGTCGATGGTGATCTTGTCCCCATCCTGCAGGAGACCGATGGGTCCGCCCACCGCCGCTTCGGGCGCGACATGGCCGATAACGAAACCATGAGAGGCGCCGGAAAAACGCCCATCCGTGATGAGCGCCACTTTGCCCGCAAGCCCCTGACCGGCCACCGCCGCTGTCGTCGCCAGCATTTCGCGCATGCCGGGTCCGCCTTTGGGACCCTCATAACGAATGACGACAACGTCACCTTCCTTGATCTCGCGGTCATTGACCGCCTTGAACGCAGCCTCTTCGCCGTCAAAGACGCGCGCTGTGCCCTCAAAGGCGCCGTCAGCGTAACCAGCGGTTTTCAAAACGCCGCCTTCCGGCGCCAGATCGCCGTAAAGAATCCGGAGGCCGCCGGTTTGTTTGAACGGATTAGCCACCGCATGCACGACCTTCTGCCCGGCCGTTTCCTCCGCCTTTTTGAATTCACCGAACAGCGTTTCACCGGAAACCGTTGGCGTATCTTCGATTTTGCCGCCATCCATCAGGCTCTGGCCGAAAAGGCGGACGCCGCCCGCGGCGTAGAGATCTTTTGCAAGATATTGCCCGCCGGGTTTCAGATTGGAGATCACCGGCGTTGAGCGCGAGAGCTCGTCAAAAAGATCGATGGAGAACGGCACGCCCGCTTCGGCGGCGATGGCGGCCAGATGCAAGACAGCGTTGGTGGAGCCGCCCGAGGCGACAACAGAGGTTGCGGCGTTGCGCAAGGATGCCGGCGTGATGAACTGGCGCGCGGTCTTGCCGTCTTTCACCAATTGCGCCGCGATCTTGCCGCACCGAACGCCTTCCGCCGCCTTTTCTTCCGCAATCGCCGGCGGGTCGCCGGCGCCAATCGGGGCGAGCCCCAAAAACGCCAGCGCCATCGCCATGGTGTTCGCCGTGAACTGGCCGCCGCACGCGCCCGCGCCTGGACAAGCCGCGCGTTCGATCTGATCGAGTTCCTGATCGGAATAATCACCCTTGGCGTGCGCGCCGACAGCTTCAAACACATCCTGAATGGAAAGGTCTTTTTCCTCGCCGCGGACCTTGCAATGGCCGGCCATGATCGTGCCGCCGTAGAAAATGACGCCGGGAATATCCATGCGCGCCAAGGCCATCGCCGCGGCCGGCAAGGTCTTGTCGCAGCCGACGAGAATGACCGCAGCGTCAAGAGAATGTCCGCGTACGGCCAATTCGATGGAGTCCGCGATCACTTCGCGTGAGATCAGCGAGGCGCGCATGCCCTCGCCGCCCATGGTGATGCCGTCGGAAACGACGATGGTGTTGAAGTCGACAGGCGTTGCGCCGCCGGCGCGAATGCCTTCGCGGACGGGTTCAGCCAGCTTGTCGAGATGCATGTTGCAAGGCGTCACCGTGGACCAGGTGTTCACCACCGCGATAATGGGACCGGAGAGTTCTTCATCGCCCAGCCCCGTCGCGCGCAGCATCGCCCGCGCCGGCGCTTTGGCTGGTCCCTTGGTGATTGCATCTGATCGTTTCGTTGTCATCTCGTCCGTTCGTTCTTTCCTGAACGGACCGCCGGGCATGAAAAAACCCGCTTCCTTTCGGGAGCGGGCTGTCCGGAGGTCCGTCGTGCTAAACTAGCGCGCGGGCTCCATGGCCGCTCCCCGAATGGGGCTAATAAGGAGTACGAGTACGAGCACTACAAGAGATACAGCCATAAGCATTGGGTCCGCGATTGCCGCGCCCTCTCCCTTCATGCTGATGTCCGCCAAAGCCCGCATTTCACTACTCTTTCGCGCCGTTTTGCAGCGCAGAACCCGCTTACATCCGGGCCTGTTAACAAACAAGGAAAAAATGCCCGTTTTGGTCATTTTTTTCGATTTGGGCGCTCAGCGTGCGCGCATCCTTAGACGATTATGCTCGCGCCGGAATCGGATCGGCTTCGACCAACAATAAGCGGTGAAACCAGCCCGGAATTTAAGGCGTCTCATTCCTGGGGACAGGACTAAAGGGCGCATCGCCTGACAAGGCATTTACATGCGAATGATTATCATTTACAGCGGCGGCCTGTTTGTAACTGGCGGGGCGTTCCCATGAAATTATCCTTTGTAAAAGTCTCTTTTCTCACTGGCGCGGCCTTTGGCCCGCTCATGGCGGCCGCCTCAGCTCAGGACGCCGACAGCAATGCGATTGATGAAATCGTCGTCTATGGCGAGGCGTCGCAAGTCGAACTGACCGACCCTTACGCCGGCGGTCAGGTGGCGCGCGGCGGGCGCGCCGGCCTCCTCGGCAATCTCGATTTCCTCGACGCGCCGTTCAGCGGCACCGCGTTCACGCAGGAGATCATCGAAGCGCAGCAATCGGAAAGCATCGGCGATGTTCTGCAGAACGATCCCGTTGTGCGCGTCGCCAAAGGCTTCGGTAATTTTCAGGAAGTCTATGTGGTGCGCGGCTTCCCCGTTTTTTCCGACGACCTGACGCTCAACGGTCTTTTCGGCATTCTGCCGCGCCAGTTCGTCGCCGCTGAATTGCTCGAGCGCGTCGAAGTCTTCCGCGGCGCCAACGCGTTCATCAACGGCGCAGCGCCCGGCGGCTCCGGCGTCGGCGGTACGATCAACCTCGTTCCGAAACGCGCGCCGGAAGAAGGCGTCCGCCGCCTGACCCTCGGTTATGAAAACGCCGGCCAGTTTTACGGCGCCGCCGATCTCGGAACGCGCCTTGGCGCCAGCGGCGAATGGGGTGTGCGCTTCAACGCCGTTTATCGCGACGGGGAAAGCTCGGTCGAGGATCAGGACCGCGACCTCAAGGTGTTTTCTCTCGGCACGGATTATGCCGGCGACTTTTTCCGTTTCTCCGCCGATATCGGCTATCAGGACAACCGCATCGACAATCCGCGCCCGCAGGTAACCCCCCTGGGCGAGATCCCGGTCGTACCCGACGCCGACATCAATTACGCGCAGACCGGCACCTTCACCGATGAAGAACAACTCTTCGGCGTCGTTCGCGCCGAGCTTGATGTGAGCGACAATGTGACGGTCTGGGCCGCGGCGGGCGGACGCAGCGGCGAAGAGGCGAATATTCTCTCCAACCCTTCCGCCGCCGCAGACGGCTCGACCAGTTCCTACCGTTTCGACAATACGCGCGAGGACCGGGTCCTTTCTGCTGATGTGGGCGCGCGCGCAGAGTTCAATACCGGCGCCGTCGGCCACCGCGCCGTCGTCTCGGCGTCGATCATCGATTCTGACTCCAAGAACGCTTATGCGTTTTCAAATTTCTCAGGGTTTCCCAGCGATCTCTATAATCCAACGCCAATAGCCGTACTGCCCGATGCGGACTTTTTCACCGGCGGCGATCTCGACGATCCACTGACCACGGAAAAGACAACGAACAAATCCGTCGCCATCGCCGACACAATTTCGCTGTTCGGCGATAAGCTGCTCGTCACCGGGGGCCTGCGCTATCAGGCCATTGAAACGCAGACTTTCGATTACAACACCGGCGCCGAACTCTCCTCTTATGACGATGACGCAATCACGCCCGCGGTCGGCGTAGTCTTCAAGGCGAGTGAGAATTTCTCTCTCTACGGCAATTACGCCGAAAGCCTGCAGCCGGGCGCAATCGCCCCGGCGACCAGCGGCGCCACGCCTGTCCTCAATGCAGGCGAAGTCCTCGATCCGTTCAAGGGCGACCAGAAGGAAGTCGGCGCCAAATATGACGGCGGAAATTTCGGCGCGACGCTCGCGCTCTTCTCCCTATCGCGCAGCAACGCCATCGTCGTCGATCAGATCTTCCAGGCCGCGGGCGAACAGCGCAATCGCGGCGTCGAACTCTCGGTCTTCGGCGAGCCAGTTGAGGGCGTGCGGCTTCTCGGCGGCCTCACCTATGTGGATGCGGAGCTCAAACAAACGCAGGACGGCGTCAATGAAGGCAATACCGTCATCGGCGTGCCGGACATTCAGGCCAATATCAACGGCGAATGGGATCTGCACTTCATGCCGGGCGTCACGCTTGACGGACGCGTCGTCTATACGGGCGAGCAATATGTCAACGAGGCGAACACTATTGAACTTGAGGACTGGGCGCGGCTCGATCTCGGCGTTCGCTACAAGACGGACGTCGCCGCCGTGCCTCTCACCTTCCGCATGCGCGTCGACAACGTCACAAACAAAGGCTACTGGGCCTCGTCCGGCGGCTATCCCGGGGCCAACTATCTCATTCAGGGCGCGCCGCGCACCTTCATGGCGACCGTGTCCGCCGATTTTTAAGGAAACTGTGCGCCCGTGAAGACAGCGACTATCCGCGGCTGGGCTTTCGTCCACAAATGGACGAGCCTTGTCTGCACGCTCTTTCTCCTGATGCTCTGCATCACGGGATTGCCGCTGATCTTTCACGACGAAATCGAGGGCGCCCTGCATGACGAAGTCTGGGCGCCCGCCAATCCCGGCGAGCCCTATCTGACGCTCGATGAAATCCTCGCCGCAGCGCTCAAAAGACAGCCCGGCGAGGTTCCCATCTTCATGAGCTTCGATATCGATCGTCCGGTCGTAAACGTAACAACAGGCCCGACTGCGGATGCGCCGGGGGCGCAAATGCATTTCATGCCCATCGACCGCACCAGCGGCGAGCCCGCCCCGCCGGTCGGCGGCGACAGCGGCGTGATGGAGTTTCTCCTGCAGCTTCACACGGATATGTTTTTAGGCCTGCCGGGCATGCTGTTTTTGGGCGCGATGGGATTTCTCTTCGTTATCGCCATCGTCTCCGGCGTCGTGCTCTATGCGCCGTTCATGACCAAGCTCGAATTCGGCGAGGTGCGGCGCAAAAAATCAGCGCGCATCAAATGGCTCGACTATCACAATCTCTTAGGCATCGTTGCAACGGCATGGCTGCTCGTCGTCGGATTGACCGGCGTCGTCAATACGCTCGAAACACCGATCATAGACGCGTGGCGCTATACGGAACTTGCAGATCTTGTCGCCGAGCATGAGGGTCCACCGCTAACGAGGGCGCCCGCCTCGCTCGACGCCGCCGTCGCCCGCGCCGTTGCGGCGGCGCCCGGTATGGAGCTGCAATTCGTCTCCTTTCCCGGCAGCCCGTTTTCGACGGACTCTCATTACGCAGTGTTCCTGCATGGCGAGACGCCGCTCACCGAACGCATCATCACGCCGGTGCTGATCGACGCCGCCGACGGCGCCTTTGAAGGCCGCCGGGAAATGCCCTGGTATGTGAAGGCCCTGTCGCTGTCGCGGCCCTTGCATTTCGGCGATTATGGCGGGCTCTTCCTGAAAATTCTCTGGGCGGCGCTCGATATTTTCACAATCATCATTCTCGGCAGCGGCGTTTATCTCTGGCTTGCGAAAAAACGCGTCGGCGAAAAACGATTTTTCAGCGAAGCTGTGGCACCCGCCGAATGAGTAAGCAGCGAAACGCTCTCGTCCGGATTTTCCGGGTCCCACTCATCCTCTTCGCGGTATGCCTCGCCGGGCTCGTCACCGCGCTGTTGGTCGAAGGCCATGGCGATATCATTGCGGCGCTCGGCGTCGCGGCGCCGGTCGCCGTCACCGTGTTCCTGTATTTCAGGCGGCGCTAAGATTACGGCCTTACCTGACCCGTTCCTCGCACCACATTTTTATAGGTCGTCAATTCCTCAACGCCGGCGGGCCCGCGCGCATGAAGGCGACCCGTGGCGATACCGATTTCCGCGCCGAGGCCGAACTCGCCGCCATCGGCGAATTGCGTTGAAGCGTTGTGCATGACAATTGCGCTGTCGACTTCATTCAGAAAACGCGCCGCCGTTTCCTCATTTTCCGTGACGATGGATTCCGTATGGGACGATGAATACTCAGCGATGTGGTCAATCGCCCCGGCGACGCCATCCACCAGCGCAACGGAAAGAACCGGCGCAAGATATTCCGTATGAAAATCTTCCTCACTCGCCGGCGCCACATCAGGATCTATTTCCCGTAAGGCTTCATCGCCGCGCAATTCACAGCCTTTGCTCCGCAGCGCGCCGGAAAGTTTTGGCCAGAGGTCATTTGCGATTTCCCGGTCGATGAGCAATGTCTCCGCAGCGCCGCAGATGCCGGTGCGCCGCATCTTGGAATTGACGGCGATATCGACCGCTTTTTTGAGATCGGCGTCACGATCCACATAGACATGACAGATGCCGTCGAGATGGGAGAGCACGGGCACGCGCGCTTCTTCCTGAACCCGCGCCACGAGCGACTTGCCGCCCCGGGGAATAACGAGGTCAATGCGCCCGCTGAGCCCCGACAAGAGCGCGCCCACGGCGGCGCGGTCCGTCGTCTCGACAAATTGCGCGGAGCCTTCGGGCAGCCCCGCCACCTCAAGCGCATCGCGGAAACAATCAAAGAGCGCCTTTGATGTTTTAAGACATTCCGAGCCGCCGCGCAGGATCACGGCATTGCCGGCCTTCACCGCAATCGCCGCGGCGTCGACCGTAACATTGGGCCGGCTTTCATAGATGACGGCGATCACGCCAATCGGCGTTCTCACCCGCTCAATCTCAAGCCCGTTAGGCCGCGACCATTTCGTGATGGACTTGCCCACGGGGTCGTGAAGCGCCGCGACATCCTCTAGCGCCTTGGCGATCCCGTCCATGCGGTCAGGGGTTAGCGCCATGCGGTCGAGAAAGGCTTCATCCTGCCCTTTGGCTTTGGCGGCCGACAGATCGGCGGCGTTGATTTCGAGAATTTCACCGCCGCGCTCGCGGATGAGGGCAGCAGCTTTCGTCAGCGCCGCATTCTTGCGCTCCGTTGACGCGGACGCCATAGCGCGCGCGGCAGCGCGCGCCTTTACGGCGAGCCCTTCCATATAGGCCGTGACATCGTCGGTCATCGCTCGCTCCTCAGAATGAGATCGTCTTTTTCGATCAGCGCCGGACGCCGCCGATAGCCCAGCAAGGCTTCAATCCTGTCGGATTTGGCGCCGGCGACCGCGCGCGCATCAATCGCGTCATAAGTGGATAGCCCCTGGCCCAGAATGCGCCCGTCGGCCGTTACGATTTCAATAGCGTCGCCGCGCGAGAACGCGCCGGTGATTTCTTTGACGCCAGCGGGCAACAGACTCGCGCCCGATTGCAGCGCCTTTGCGGCGCCGTCATCAATGACAATGCGGCCCGCAGGCTTCAGGCGCCCCGCGATCCATTGCCGCCGCGCGCCGTCATGGGTCGTCGAGGCGCGAAATAGCGTCGCGGCGCCGCCGTCGAGCATGGCCTTCAAGGGGTGATCGCCAAGCCCCGGCGCGATGATGGTGTCACAACCGGCGCCGCCGGCGATTTTCGCCGCGGCGATCTTTGACGCCATGCCGCCGGAGCCGACGCCCGCATCCCTGTTGACGCCGCCGGCCATGCGCTCAATCTCCGGCGTGATCGCGTCAACGACGGCGATATGCTCCGCAGCAGAGTCCCTGCGCGGATCTGCCGTGTAAAGACCATCAATGTCGGAAAGGATGATCAGGACATCGCTTTCCACGAGTTGCGCCGCGTGGGCCGCGAGCCGATCATTGTCGCCATAGCGGATTTCACTGGTCGCGATCGTGTCGTTTTCATTGACGAGGGGCAACGCCCCAAGACCGAGCAAGGTGCGGAAGGTCGCACGGGCGTTGAGGTACCGCCGGCGGCTTTCCGTGTCTTCAAGCGTGATGAGGATCTGCGCAATCGCGACCTCATGAGGCGCAAAAGCTTCCTGCCACGCCTGGGCGAGCGCGGCCTGCCCCGCCGCCGACGCCGCCTGCTTCTCATCGAGGCGCAGCGCGCCGGAAAGACCGAGCCGGCGGCGCCCCAGGGCGATTGCGCCGGACGTCACCACCACGACCTCGCAGCCCGATTTTCTCAAGCCCACGATGTCCTGCGCCAGCGACGCAAGCCAGGCCTCCCGCACAGCGCCGCCGCTCTCATCTGTGGGGCCGCATAAAATCGCGGAGCCCACCTTGATGACAAGGCGTTTCGCTGCGCGCGCAGCATCAGACGCGGCGCTGTGCGCCGCGTTTCGATGTTCATCCGAAGACATGTGTCGCTTCTAGCTGAAGGTCTTTACGCGGCGCAAAGTATTTTCACCATCGTCCGGCGGCGTCTGCGCAATCTTTTCAAGTTCGGCGAAAATGCTGGCGACCGTCGGCGCGCGACCGGCGCCTTTGCCCTCGCAGGTAAACTCGCCGCCCTGGATATTGAGGACACGAAGCGCGTTGCCCTCTCCTTCCACATTGGCGAATACCGGATCATCGTCGACGCGCTCAAAGCGTACGCGAGCGGATATGCCGCCATCGGGCGCGCGCTTCACTACCGACATTTGCCTCCAGACGCCGCCGATCTTCAAAAAGTCCGACGCACGCTGCGCCGTCAACGGCTCAACGCGAATGGCGTTCTGGTCAATCTCCTTGCCGAAGGCCTCATAGGTGAGGATCGAAATCTTGGCGCGCGCATCCTCGCCGGAAAGGTCCGCCGTCGGATCGGGTTCGGCAAAACCTGCGTCCTGCGCCGCCTTTACAGCGTCATCAAAGGACATCCCCTCTTTGAGCGCCGAGAGGATAAAATTCACAGTTCCGTTCAAAATCGCCGAAAGCTGCCGCGCTTCTCCTGCGCCGCGCGCCCGGCGAACCGTTTCCACCATGGGCGCGCCGCCGCCGACCGACGGCGAATAAGCGAAGACCACATTATTGCGGCGGGCGAGATCGTGAAGCGACGCCAGATGACCGGCGATCGCCTGTTTGTTCGCCGTCACCACACTGACGCCGCGCGCGAGCGCAGCTTCGATAAGCCGACGGCCCGCTTCCCCTGTAGGGAGCGCATCGACGACCACATCAGGCTGTTCCACAAGGAAAACATCAGGGTCGGAATAGGTGCGCAGCGTCTTAAGACGCTCATCGCGCGGCTTTGCAGGATCGCGCACAAGCGCGGCGCAAAGCGCATAAGGCTCATCAGGCTCAACAAGTCGCAACGCGGCGCCTTCACCGATCACGCCAAGCCCCGCAACGGCGACGCGCAATCTTCGCGGCATGTTCACATTGTCACCGTCACCGCCGCCAGCGTTGAATTTATCCTTAACATCTACGCACATTTGCTCGCCGTCCCACTCGATAAATACGCAACTTTGCCAGCGCCCGAATCTACTGCCCGGTCCAACGCCGCCTCTATGTCTCGCACAAGATCGTCACTGTGCTCAAGTCCGATGGAAAACCGGACAAGACGATCGGAAATTCCCGCAACTTCTCGCGCTTCCGGCGTCATCGCCGCATGGGTCATCGTCGACGGCGTACAGACAAGGCTTTCAAAGCCGCCTAGCGATTCTGCAATCGTAAAGAGGTTAAGATTGCGCAGAAGCTCAATCACATCGACATTTTCAGCGAATTCCACCGAGAACATGGAGCCAAATCCTTTCTGCTGCGATTTGGCGATCTCGTGACCCGGATGGTCGGTAAGTCCCGGATAATAGATATTGGCGACGCGATCATCGGCGGCAAGCCGAGACACCACGTCGCCAGCCGTCGCCTGCTGGCGTTCAACGCGAGGGAAGAGCGTTCTGAGGCCGCGCAGGGTCAGGAAACTATCGAAAGGAGCGCCGGTGACGCCGGTGCAATTGGCCCACCAGGCGAGATCGTCGCCAAGAGCCTGGTCTTTGGCGAGCACTGCGCCGCCGACCACATCGGAATGGCCGTTGATGAATTTGGTCGTCGAGTGAACGACGACGTCGCAACCAAGATCCAGCGGACGCTGCAAGGCCGGCGACAGGAACGTGTTGTCCGCAACAACGATAGCGCCGCATTTCTTGGCGTGGGCGACGACCGCCCGGATGTCGGTAATTCGCAAGAGCGGGTTTGACGGCGTTTCAAGCAGCACAAGCTTTGGCTTGCGTGCAAAGGCCGCCTCAAGCTCGGCCGGATCGGTCTGATTAGCGTAGACCAGTTCAAACTGGCCGCGCTTGGCGCGCGCCGTCAAAAGCCGATGCGTGCCGCCATAACAATCATGCGGCGCCACGACGATCTCGCCCGGATCAACGAGGTTGAGCACCAGATCGAGCGCGGCCATCCCCGAGGAAACGACAACGCCGCGCGCTGCGCCTTCAAGGCCCGCCAGCGCTTCTTCCAGCTGCGTGCGCGTCGGATTGCCGGAGCGCGCATAGTCATATTGCGGCTTTTCCAAGGGATCGTTCCAGCCGTAATTGGCGGACAGGTGCAAGGGCGGCGACACCGAGTTGAAGGCGGGATCCGTAGCGACGCCGGCGGTGGCGATCAGCGTTTCAGGTTGCAAAGCATCAGGGCGCTTGACGTCGCTCATTATCGTTTCTCCTCGAAGAATTTTTTGACATGCGGACCGATGAGATCGGTGTTTTTCAGAAAGGCGTCATGTCCGTAGACGGACGGGATTTCGATGAACTGCGCGCCGGCGACGCCGTCAGCGAGGCGCTTCAAATCGACAAGCGGGGTCAGGCGGTCGCTGTCCGGCGCAATGATAAGGCTTTGCGCAACGATCTTCGCTGGGTCGACGCGATGGCGGTCGATGGAATCGGACAGCGTCACATAACGCTGCGGTTCGAGATGATAAGCGTCGCCGCGCGCGATGAGATATTCACAGATATCGTACGGCGCGCCAGCGGCGGCGCCAGGCGCGCTTTCAAAGCGCTCGGCGAATTCTTCCGGCGTGCGGTAAGTGACCATGGCGATCTGGCGCGCCAGCGACACGCCGGCCTGTGGATCGCCAGTCCTGGCGGCGAATTCAATGACCCGGCGCTGCACGCCGCGCAGCGCAGTCGCCGACGGATGCGCGCGGTCGGGCGCCGAGATGGCGCAGAGTTTTTCGATGCGGTCAGGATAGGTTTCGGCAAAGGCCAACCCGATCATGCCGCCATAGGAGGCGCCGAGAAAACCATAGAGCTTGTCTATGTCGAGAACATCCAGCGCATCGGCGAGCGCGCGGGCGTGATCATGGGTCGTGATAGTGCGCGCCGTCTCGCCCGCATTGGGTAGGAAGTCGAAACCGATCACGCAAAACCGGTCGAGATCGACAAACCCGCCCGGCGCAATGATGTCGCTCCACCAGCCCGGGCCATCCTTGCAGGATGCAACCGCGCGTCCGGCGGAAATGCCGCCCGCCGCGAGGATCGCCGGTTTTTCGAGATCGCCGTAAACGCGAACTTTCAGTTCCGGGCGGCTTAAGGTTTCGCCGCTATCGAGCGCAAAATCCGCAGGCAGAAAAACGCTGACGTCACAAAAAGGCTGCGACTTCTGGGTCGTTCCGGTGCGTTCTTGTTGTGCTGCGGTCATTGCCGGCCTCTTAGCGTTCCACATCCACTCGTCAGGAAATTCGCTAGAGACCTTAATCGGATCATTTTCTGCGCAGAGCGCTTCATTTGTCCGACCCATCTCTCGAGAGCAAGCTCTCGCAGGAATTGGCACCTTTCCAAAAAATCGGTCAGATTCTCTGGCGGTTGCCCCAGCGTCAAAGGGCCTATCCCTCGGCTGGTCTTGATGAGTTACCGGGGGGATACTTCGCGATTGCGAAGCCGTCAACAGGATATTTCAAGCATGAGGCAAAATTAGCCAAATCAGCCAATTTCCCGACAGCTTCCACTAACCGGAACATCAGCGCTCCGGCGTTTCCCAGTCCGCAGGCGGGACATGGCGGCGCTGGAGGCGGATCGCCAGGCCGAGCGAGACCCCGACCCCGATCGCAATGGTCAGATCGGCGACCACGGTGAGAGCCAGCGTCAGGACGAGCAGCGCACGGTCCGACATGGGTCCCTCAAACAAATAGCTGCGCCATTTGTGCGGCTCGCTCATGTTCCATGCGGTGATCATGAGCAGCCCGGCGAGCGCCGGCATGGCGAGATAAGACGCGAGCGGCGCCGCCAGCATCATCACCGCCAAAATCGTCAGCGCATGAACAATCCCCGCAACCGGCGTTTTGCCCCCTGCCCTGACATTCGTGGCCGTGCGCGCAATGGCGCCTGTCGCCGGCAAGCCGCCGAACAACGCCGAACCGATATTCGCCGCGCCTTGCGCCAGAACCTCCGCATTCGGACGATGCTGGCCGCCGCTCATGCGGTCGGCGACCATCGCGGATAAAAGCGATTCCACACCGGCCAGGAACGCAATGACAAAAGCTGACGGCAAGAGCTCCTGCACTCGCGACAGCGAGACCGCCGGCAGTTGCGGCGCCGGCAGATGGTTCGGCAAGGCCCCGAAACGCGAGCCGATCGTGTCCACCGGCAAGGTAAAGACAAGCGCAGCGATGGAAGCAAGCGCCACAGCCACAATCAGGCCGGGCAGTTTGGGCGCGATATGACGAAAGAAAACAATCATTATGATCGCGCTCGCGCCGAGGCTGAACGCCGCCGGATTGAAACTTTCCCGCGCCGACCAGAGCGCAGGGATTTTTTCAAGAAAATGCGCCGGAACCGCCTCCATGGAGAGGCCGAAAAGATCCTTCAACTGGCTCGCAGCGATGACGACGGCAATGCCAATGGTGAAGCCGTTGACGACGGCTTCAGGCACAAAGCTGATGAACTTCCCGGCCCTTAAAAACCCGGCCGCCAGCAAGATAAGGCCCGCCATGAAGGTCGCCAGAACAAGGCCGTCATAGCCGTGTTCGGCTATGACGCTGTAGACGACGACGATAAACGCGCCCGTGGGCCCGCCGATCTGCACCCGGCTGCCGCCAAGTGCGGAGATGAGAAAGCCCGCGACAATCGCCGTCACAATGCCGGCGGCCGGGTCAGCGCCAGACGCAATCGCAATGGCGAGGCTGAGCGGCAACGCCACCATGGCGACGGTGACGCCCGCGAAAAGGTCCGCCGCAAACAACGCTGGCGTATAGGTCTTAATGGTCGTCAGAATTTTCGGCTTCATGCCGGCCCTTGCATCTATCCTACGAGGCTGAAGGGCGAACCATGATTGATTTTGCGGCGCTCCGCCAGCGTCATCCGCACGAGAAGATGCGGGCCGTCGATAAATTCCTGCGGCGTGCGTCCATTGAACTCTTTAAACTCGCGGATGAAATGCGCCTGATCGTAATAGGCGGCGCGCGCGACTTCGCGCCAGTCGGTCAACTCCATCCAGGCGAGCCTGTTGGCGGCGTGCAGGGCGCGGAATTTCCGGTGCAGCCGTTTCGGCGGAGCGCCAAAATAGGCTTTGCACAGGCGGTCCACCTGGCGGTGCGACAAATCCACATTGTTAAGGAGGTGATCGATTTCATTCGGCTCCGGATCGACGATCCAGTTCGTCACCTGCTCGATGAAATCCTCACGAATGCGCCACTTATCGGAGATCAGCGAAAGAAACAGCGCGTCGGCGGCGCGCACCACGCCAGCATCGTCCGGCGCATGAAAGACATTATCGATCAGCGGTTGAACCGTCGCGGGGACCTTGTCGCGCAACGGCATGAAACGGTCCGCGGCGCCTTCCGCGCTGGATCCGAACAGCTTGCACCACCCCAAAGGCGTAATGGCGGCGCCGAAGATTTTCGCGCCCTTGGCGAACTTGATGCGGCTCCAGCGATTGGTTGGCCCGCACAAGACGGCGCTCCCGTGATGAAAGGCCTCTTCCTGCCCGTGAAGGTCGGATATCACCTCGCCGCTCAGGATAAAGCGGACATTGGCGATCTCCGCACGCATGATTTCGGCGAGATCGAAAGGCAGGGAAACGAAGTAATAGCTGCTGACGAATTTCTGCAGAGGCGCGCAGGGCTCGTAATACGCAAACTCCACAAATCCTCCCTGACGCTAATTCCCCTGAAACACCTTCCTCAGGTTTCGCGCCGCCTGCCTTATGCGCTGCTGGTTTTCAACGAGGCCTATGCGCACAAAACCTTCGCCATATTCACCAAAGCCAAGCCCCGGCGCAACAGCGACATCGGCCCGCTCCATGAGCATCTTGGCGAATTCCACCGAGCCCATGGACTGGTATTTCTCGGGGATCGCCGCCCATGCAAACATAGACGCTTCAGGAGACGGAACGTTCCATCCGGCGGCCGTAAAAGACTCCACCAGCACGTCACGGCGGCGCTTGTAGATGGCGCGGATTTCCTCAACACACTCCCACGGCCCGTCGAGCGCGGCGACCGCCGCCACCTGAATGGGCGTGAAGGCGCCGTAATCGAGATAGGATTTAACGCGGGCCAGCGCGTTGATGAGGCGCTCATTGCCGACCGCCATGCCGACGCGCCACCCAGCCATGGCGAATGTCTTCGACAGGGAGTTGATCTCGACCGCAATGTCCCTCGCACCCTCGACTTCGAGGATCGATGGCGGCGGCTTGTCGCCAAAATAAATCTCACCATAGGCAAGGTCGGACAGGATGATGATGTCATGCTTTTTGGCGAGGGCGACGGCGTCTTTATAAAAGTCGAGGCCAACCGTCTGCGCCGTCGGGTTCGACGGATAGTTCAGCACCATCGCGCGAGGCTTCATATGCGCACGGCCGATGGCTTCCGACAGGCCTGACAGATATTCCTCCGGCGACGGCGCCGGCACCGGCATGATGACGCCGCCGGCAATGATGAACCCGAAGGCGTGAATTGGATAAGCAGGGTTCGGCGCAAGGATCACATCGCCCGGCCCGGTGATCGCCTGAGCAAGGTTTGCAAAGCCTTCCTTGGAGCCGATGGTGGCGACGATTTCCGTCTCCGGCGACAGCTTTACGTTGAAGCGCCGCTCATAATAGCGGGCCATGGCGCGCCGGAGCCCGATAATCCCGCGCGACGCGGAATAACGGTGGGCTTTCGGATTGCGCGCCGTCTCGCAAAGCTTGTCGACAATATGTGTCGGCGTCGGCATGTCCGGGTTGCCCATGCCGAGATCGATGATGTCGCGCTTTTCGGCGCGCAGCTTCGCCTTCAGCTTGTTCACCTCCTCAAAAACATAAGGAGGGAGCTGTTTGATGCGGTGAAACTCTTCCTGACTGCTCATGGCGATGCTTGTATCACTGGTTCTTGTTGTTTTTATGGTCACCGGCCTGTCCGGTGACGACAAGCCGCATTTCTAATCGATGCTCACGCTGATTTGGCGGCGTCTGCAATCGCCTTTTCGCGCGCGAGGATCTCCCGCGGTTCGACCACCCAGAATTTCGACCGGGCGTTGGCCCAGTCATCGAGAATGTCCCGGGCTCTCGGGGACCGCGTTTCGCGCCAGTGCCGCTCGATCAAGGCAAGACATTCATTATCGTCTTCACCATCGCGGAAGCCGCGCAGCTCGACGCTTTCCGGGTTCACCAGAGATTCAAAATCACCGGTGTCGTCGAACACATAAGCACGTCCGCCGGTCATGCCCGCGCCAAAATTCGCGCCCACCTTGCCAAGGATCACGGCCACGCCGCCGGTCATATATTCACAGCCATTGGCGGAGCAGCCCTCAATCACCGTGACCGCGCCGGAGTTCCTGACCGCAAAACGTCCGCCGGCCCGGCCCGCTGCGAACAGCGCGCCCGCCGTGGCGCCGTAAAGGCAAGTATTGCCTATAATGGCGTCATTCGCGGTCGAATTCTGATCGGCCGGACGGACCACCAGCGTCGCGCCGGAAAGCCCCTTGCCCACATAGTCGTTGGCGTCGCCATCGACGATAATCTTGAGGCCGAAGGCGGAGAAGACGCCGAGCGACTGGCCCGCGGAGCCTTTAAGCCGCAAGGTCACATGATCTTCGGTCAGATCCTCCGGCTTGTAGTTGCGCACAATGAAGGACGAGGTCCGGGCGCCAATCGCGCGGTCGGTGTTCTTCACCGGATAGGAAAGCTGCACTTTTTCCCGGCGCTCGAAAAACGGCGCAAGGTCAGGCGCGATACGCTGGTCGAGTGTATCGTCGACTTCTGTGCGGCCCGTGCGCGTGGAGCGTTTCGGCCGTTCGCCAGCGTCAACAAGCGTCAGGATCGGATTGAGATCAAGATCATCAAGATGCGGCGCGCCGCGCGAAATCTGATCGAGCAAATCGGCGCGGCCGATAATGTCTTCCAGCGACGTGGCGCCGAGACTCGCGAGAATCTGCCGCGTCTCTTCAGCGATGAAGGTCATCAGATGAACGACATGTTCGGGCAAGCCGGGGAAGCGCTTGCGCAGATCTTCATCCTGCGTGCAGACGCCCACCGGACATGTGTTCGAATGACACTGACGCACCATGAGACAGCCAAGCGCCAAGAGCGACACCGTGCCCACGCCGTATTCTTCGGCGCCGAGCATCGCGGCAATGACAACGTCGCGGCCCGTGCGGATGCCGCCATCGGTGCGAAGCGTCACGCCTTCGCGCAGATTGTTGAGCGTCAACACCTGATGCGCTTCAGCAAGCCCAAGCTCCCACGGCGCGCCGGCGAATTTGATCGAGGTTTGAGGGGATGCGCCGGTGCCGCCCACATTGCCGGAAATCAGGATGACATCAGCTTTCGCTTTGGCGACGCCCGCGGCGATGGCGCCGATGCCTGAGGCGGAGACGAGCTTCACACAGACCCGCGCATCCGGATTGATCTGTTTCAGATCGTAGATGAGCTGCGCCAGATCCTCGATGGAGTAGATATCGTGATGCGGCGGCGGCGAAATCAGCGTCACGCCGGGGGTCGAATGGCGCATCCGGGCGATGAACTCCGTCACCTTGAAACCGGGGAGCTGACCGCCCTCGCCGGGCTTCGCCCCTTGCGCAACTTTGATCTCCAACTCCCTCGCCTGATTGAGATATTCGGCGGTGACCCCGAAACGGCCTGAAGCGACCTGCTTGATCGCGGAGTTGGCGTTGTCGCCATTCGGCAAGGGTTTATAGCGCTCCGGCACTTCGCCGCCCTCGCCCGAAACCGACTTCGCGCCGATGCGGTTCATGGCGATATTGAGGGCGCCGTGGGCCTCCGGCGAAAGCGCGCCCAAAGACATGCCGGGCGTTACGAAACGGCGGCGGATATCGTTCGCGGTTTCAACCTTGTCGACGCCGGTCGGCTCGCCCACCGGGCGCACCCGTAACAGGTCGCGGATCTGCGAGGCCGGCTGGTCGGCCAGCGCTTCAGAATAGCGGGCGTAAGCCGCTGCATCGTCATTGCGCACCGCCTGTTGCAGATCATGCACAAGTTCGGCTTCGAGAATGTGATGCTCGCCACGGCGGCGGTGACGATAAAAGCCGCCGACCGGCAGGCGCGGCGCTTCACTGCCCCAGGCCTGTGCGTGCAGTTCCGCCGACTTCACTTCAAGACCGGACAAACCGATGCCGGAAATGCGGCTGGTCATGCCGGGAAAGAATTCCTGCACCAGCGTGCGCGACAATCCCAGCGCTTCAAAATTGCAGCCGCCACGATAGGCGGAAATCACCGAGATGCCCATCTTGGAGATGATTTTGAGAAGTCCCGCTTCGAGCGCCTTCTTGTAATTATAGGCGCAGCGGCCAAGCGCAAGACCGGGGAAGCGCCCTTGGGCATGAGCTTGCGCAATGGAGTCGCAGGCAAGATAGGGGTTCACCGCCGTCGCGCCGACGCCGACAAGCACCGCCGTGTAATGGGCGTCCACGCATTCGGCGGAGCGCACGATGATGGAACAATAAGTGCGGACGCCGGCCTTGGTGAGATGGGCGTGCACGCCGCCGGCGGCGAGGATCATCGGGATCGCAAGGCGTCCCGGCCCCTGATGTTCGTCGGTCAGCACAATGCTGCCGGCGCCGTCGCGCACCGCAGCCTCAGCGTCGGACCGGATGCGGTTGAGCGCGCTTTGCAACGCCTCACCATTATTGCGGACATTGCCGACCGGATAGGTGCAATCGATCTCGACGATCTTGGAGTCGAGATACTCCCACAGCCGCGCATACATGCCATTGGTCAGGATCGGGCTTTCCAGCACGAAGACATCGGTCTGGGTTTTATCCGTCACCAGAATATTGCCGAGATTTTTGAACCGGGTCTTGAGACTCATTACCCCGTCTTCACGCAACGGATCGATAGGCGGGTTGGTGACCTGGCTGAAATTCTGCCGGAAGAAATGAGAGAGCGGGCGGTAATTTTCGGACAGAACCGCAATCGGTGTGTCATCGCCCATGGAGCCGAGCGGCTCCTTGCCGTCTTCGACCATGGGACGCAGGATCAGCTCCAGCGCTTCAAGATCGTACCCCGCCGCACCCTGGCGGCGCAAAAGCTCTTCGCCCTCGTAAACGCCCTCTTCCGGTCCTGGGCCGATTTTCGGCTCCAGCTCGACGATATTGCTAAGCCACTCCGTATAAGGATGTTTATCGGCGAGGCGGTCGAGAATTTCATCGGAGTTGTAGAACGTCGCATTCTCCATATCGACGGCGATCATACGGCCCGGCTCTATAGCGCCGCGCTTTTTCACTTCGCGGCCTTCAAGCGGACACATGCCGGTCTCGGACCCCACCGCCAGAATGCCGTCATGAGTGATGGCGTAGCGCAACGGGCGAAGGCCGTTGCGGTCGAGACCTGCAATCGCCCACTGCCCGTCATAGGCGGCGATGGCCGCAGGCCCGTCCCAGGGCTCCATCACGGCGTTGCAATATTCATAAAGGGCGCGCCATTTCGGCGGCATCACCGACAAACGCTTTGACCAGGCCTCGGGGATCAGCAGGGTTTTCGCCATAGGCGCCGTGCGCCCGGCCCGCACCAGCAATTCAAACACCTGATCGAGCGTGCCGGAATCCGACGACCCCGGCTGGATCACCGGTTTGATGTCGTCGCCGTCATTGCCGAAGACTTCCGCAGCCATGGGAATCTCATGGCTCTTCATCCAGTTGACGTTGCCTTTCAGCGTATTGATCTCGCCATTATGCGCAAGCATGCGGAAAGGCTGAGCCAGCCGCCATTCCGGAAAAGTGTTCGTTGAATAGCGCTGATGAAAAATCGCGACGCGGGAAACGAAGCGCTCATCCTTCAGATCCGGATAAAAATTATCAATCTCATGGGCCAGGAACATGCCCTTATAGACAATATCCTGCGACGACAGCGAACAGACATAAAGTTCGTGCAAGCCTTCAAGGCGCGCGCGTTTTTCAATCCGGCGGCGCACGACATAGAGAATGCGATCAAGCTCTTCCTGGCTGCGTCCTTTCGGATCGCAGAAAAGGATCTGTTCGATGTCAGGCCGCGTGGCGTTGGCTTTCGCGCCAAGGACCCGCGCCTGCACCGGCACCTGACGCCAGCCATAGATGTAAAAGCCGCGATGAAGGATTTCGGATTCCACAATCGCCCGCGCAGCGTCCTGCGCGCCGAGATTGGTGCGCGGCAGAAACAGCATGCCGACGCAGATGTCGCGGCCCGCATCCGCATGACCGGTGCGTTGCACGAAGGAGCGGAAAAGCTCCTGGGGGACGTTGATGCGGATGCCCGCCCCGTCGCCGGTTTTGCCGTCCGCGTCGACCGCCCCCCGGTGCCACACCGCTTTCAAGGCGGCAATCGCCATTTCCACGATCTCGCGGCGCGGCTGGGCGTCGAGCGCGGCGACAAGGCCGACGCCGCAGGCGTCACGCTCGGATGACGGATCATAAGCGCCCGCTTCGGTGAGGCGGTCGCGGCGGCGCAGATAGGTCGATACGCAGTCAGTCATCGGTCTTGTCTTCTATTCGGTTCTGGTTGTCGGGGTTGGCGGGCGGGTTTTATTCAGCGGCGATTGGCGTTTCCGCCGTCGCCCTGAGCCGCCCGGCAATCGCCGCCGCGGCTTTTCGCCCGTCCACAATCGCCCATACTACGAGCGAAGCGCCGCGCACAATATCGCCCGCGGCGTAGACGCCCGGAATGCTGGTTTCCAGCGTTTCCGGATCGACGCGCAGCGTGCCGCGCGCCGTCACTTTCAAATCGGGGGCGCCGAACATCTCCGGATGATCTTCCGGCTCAAAGCCAAGCGCCTTAATAACGAGATCAGCGTCGAGGTCGAATTCTCCGCCGTCGACTTCCACCGGCGCACGGCGGCCAGACGCGTCCGGCGCGCCCAGCTCCATCCGCGCCACGCGAATGCCGGCCGCTTTGGCGGCGTCGCCCTTCACCGCTTTCGGCGCCGCAAGCCATTCGAAAATGACGCCCTCTTCCTCGGCGTTTGCGGTTTCGCGCGCGGAGCCCGGCATGTTCTTGCGGTCGCGGCGGTAAAGACAGGTGACGGATTTGGCGCCCTGGCGCACAGCCGTGCGGACGCAATCCATGGCCGTGTCGCCGCCGCCAATAACGACGACATTCTTGCCCTGGGCGTTAAGTTCTCCGCTGTCATAGGCCGCAACAGCATCGCCGAGGCCGGTGCGGTTCGACGCCGTCAGATAATCGAGCGCCGCGACAACGCCGGCATTGCCCGCGCCGGGGCAAGCCAGGTCGCGCGCCTTGTAAACGCCAGTCGCAACCAGCACCGCATCATGTTCGGCGCGAAGTTCGCCAAGACTCGCATCGCGGCCCACATCGAAATTCCGGACGAACTGAACGCCGCTTTTTTCAAGATGCTCTGTCCGCCGCGCGACGACGGACTTGTCGAGTTTGAAATTCGGAATGCCGTAGACCAGAAGCCCGCCGGTGCGGTCATAACGATCGTAAATCTTCACCTGAAAACCGTCGCGGCGAAGCTCTTCGGCGGCGGCGAGCCCGGCAGGCCCGGCGCCAATGACGCCAACCGATTGGGCGCGCTCGCGCGCGGGGCGGACAGGTTTCACCCAACCCTTCTCCCAGGCGGTCTCGGTTATATATTGCTCAACGGCGCCAATCGTCACTGTTCCGTGTCCGGACTGTTCAATGACGCAGGAGCCTTCGCAAAGCCGGTCCTGAGGACAGATGCGCCCGCAGATTTCCGGCATGTTGTTGGTGGCGGACGAAACCGCATAAGCCTCTTCGAGGCGATCTTCGGCGACAAGCTTCAGCCAGTCGGGAATGTCATTGCCGAGCGGGCAATGATCCTGACAGAACGGCACGCCGCATTGGGAACAGCGGGCCGCCTGTGCTTTCGCTTTTTCGTCGGCGAATTTAGCGTATATCTCACCAAAATCCCGGCGACGCTCGCCGGGATTTCGTTTCGTTGGAGTCTCGCGGTCGCGCGAGACGAATTTCAACATGCGCTCAGAAATGAGAGCCTCCCTGTCGAAATCACCCTTTAGAGAATTCCGGGTAAGCTTCAAGCCCAAGTTCGGCTTTGTCCAGACCCAAACGCTCATCTTCATCGCTAGCGCGAATGCCAAGGGTGTATTTCAGCGCCAACCAGCAGATTAAGCTAACGACGAACACGAATACGCCAATAGCAACGATGCCAGTTAACTGACCGAAGACCGTCACGCCGTCATTGCTGAGCGGCACGACAAGCGTGCCCCAGATGCCGCAGAAGAGGTGCGCCGGAATTGCGCCGACAACATCGTCGATCTTGAGTTTATCGAGGACCGGCACCGCAAGCGTCACGATGACGCCGCCGACCGAACCAATCAAAATCGCCTGCCAGATCGCCGGCTGCAACGGCTCCGCCGTAATCGATACAAGACCGCCGATGGCGCCGTTAAGCACAATCGTCAGGTCCACTTTCTTGTAGAGCAACTGGGTCAGGATGAGCGCCGTCACAACGCCGCCGCAAGCCGCCATATTGGTGTTGACGAAAATGTCAGCGACCGAAACAGCGTCCTCAATGGTGCCAAGCGCAAGCTGCGACCCGCCGTTGAAGCCAAACCAGCCGAGCCAGAGAATAAAGGTTCCAAGCGTCGCCATTGGCAGATTGGAGCCCGGGATCGGCGTCACCTTCGCCCCAACATATTTTCCGGTTCGCGGCCCTAAGACGAGCGCGCCAGCCAGCGCGGCCCAGCCGCCCGTCGAGTGCACCAGGGTCGACCCGGCGAAGTCGTCAAACCGCGCATCGAGCCAGCCGCCGCCCCAAACCCAGCCAGCCTGGATCGGATAAATAAAGCCAGTCAGCAGGGCCACAAAAATCAGAAACGGAAACAGCTTGATGCGCTCCGCCAGCGTGCCGGAGACAATCGACGCTGCTGTGGCGACAAACACCATCTGGAAATACCAGTCGGAGCTTGCCGAATAGCCGGTTCCCAAGGGATCGGAATCATCAGCGCCCCATGTCGTGAAGCTGCCGATGAACCCGCCGGAATCGATGCCGTAAATCAGGTTGTAACCGACGAGATACACCATCAGTCCGGCTACGGAATAAAGAGAAATGTTTTTCAGGCAAATTGTGGCCGCGTTTTTCGACCGAACCAACCCGGCTTCGAGCATGCAAAAACCCGCCGCCATGAACATGACGACCATGCCGGAAACAAGGAACAACAAAGAGTTGAAGACAAAGGCCGATGTGTCGGAGGCGGGCGCCGGCGCGGCCGCTTCCGCAGCCTCCTGCGCAAACCCTTGAGACGCGCCAAAAGCAATGAGCGCCGCCGTCGCGACGGCTATGGTGTTTTTCTTTTTCATGATATTTTTCCCGCTCGTAATTATAGCGCCGCCGCGCCGCTTTCGCCGGTGCGCACGCGCACTGCGTCTTCCAGATTGAGAACAAAAATCTTGCCATCGCCGATGCGATCAGTTTTCGCCGCGTCCCGGATGGTTTCGACGACTTTCGCCGCCTGGCTCGCCTCAACCGCGATTTCAAGTTTGACCTTGGGTACGAAGTCGACCTGATACTCTGCGCCGCGATAGACTTCGCTGTGTCCCTTTTGCCGGCCGAAGCCTTTCACCTCGGACACAGTCATGCCCTCAACGCCAATCGAAGTCAGAGCGGTTCTGATCTCGTCTAGTCGATGCGGCTTCACTACAGCGATAATGTACTTCATCTGTTAGCCCCTTTTTGTTTTTTCACCCGCGCTCGCGAAGTTTAGTCAGGATACGAATCGCCACGGCGCCGATTGTGTAGTAACGCTAACAATCAGATTGCTGCTGCGCAACGCTAATCTGCTGCAACAGCGAAAAATTTTCCGCCAAAATAGCATAATATGCCATTTTAATGGTGTTTATCTCTTTCTAACGGACTTTTTCATGCTTTTTTCGCCGTAGCTGCCCATTTTGACAAATTTATTATTGTGCATCGCAAAAGAAGCCGACAAGCTTAGCTCATGACCGATGCGTGCTGCTCCGTACACATCGTAAGTGAAAAGCAACAAAGGAGGGGTCTTATGCTGCGTAAATTGGCTTGCGCGCTTGCTTTATCCGCAACGGTGATTGCACCGGCGGCTGCGGAAGAACTTTCAGTCTCAACAACGGTGGGCTTTGAGTCCCGCTATCTGTTCCGCGGCGTCCAGTTCGCAGAAACCAGCTTTCAACCGTCAATTTCACTTGGCTATGGCAATTTTTACGGGACTGCCTGGCTGAACCTGCCGATTGGCGATGATGATCTTGTGGTGACGCCGGGGGGCGAGGAACTTGATCTCGTGATCGGCTATAGCGCGCCAATCAGCGAAGTGGTTTCATTCGATGTCGGGGTCACCTATTATACGTTCCCCGATCTCATGAGCGGTTTCTTCGACATTTATGAAGAAGACGGCGACGGCCTGGGCGCAAACACGATCGAGCCTTATGTGGGCCTTGCTTTCGATATTCCGCTCTCACCGTCTGTCTATGTCTATCATGACTTCATGTTCGACACGACGACCATTCAGGGCAATGCATCCTACTCGATCCCGATGTCAGAGAAGACGAGCTTCGATCTCGGCGGCTATATCGGCTATGTCATCGATGACACGGGCGGCACGGACTATATCTACGGCACCGCTTCCGCCAATGTCAGCTACGCCATTTCCGACAACGGCTCGTTCTACGCCGGCGTCCGCTATGGCGGCTCCGACATTCCTGGCGGCTCGGTGATTGACGATTCGATCGCAGGCACGACCAAGTCGAGCGCCGTATGGTGGGGTCTTGGCTTCAGCGCTTCATTCTAATCTACACGACGGCGGGGCGGTCTTGATCGTCCTGACTTAAAGTACGGGCCATGGCGTTCTCCCCGCCATGGCCCTTTTTTGTCACCTGAGACTGAACAAGAAGCGAACCAATCGCGCTCGTTTGCGTTATCTATGTCAATCAAGTAATTAGAGAGCCTATGCCGAAAGCAAATCCCTTCGCCGGTTATGACGCCGGCGACAATTACTGCGAACTTTTTGGGCTTACCGACACCAAACCCCAGACCGGCAAACCCCAAACCGGCGCCGCCAATCCGCTTGCGAAACGGCTTTCGAAATACAACATCCGCACGCTGAATCAGCGCAACAGCGCGGCCGAGAGAGAGTTGCACAATCTCGGCATCACCTTCACCGTCTACTCCGATGCGGGCGCCATTGATCGCATCCTGCCTTTCGACCCGATCCCGCGGCGCATTGCGCAGGCGGACTGGAAAAAAATCGACCGCGGCTGCCGCCAGCGCGTGACGGCGCTCAATGCGTTTCTCGCGGATGTCTATGGCAAGCAGCAGATCTTCAAGGACAAGATCATTCCCCGCGCGCTGGTGACGGGTAACAAGAATTTCCGCAAGGAAATGGTGGGCGTCAAACTCCCCCACAACACCTACACCCATATCAGCGGGGTCGATCTGATCCGGGATGAAAGCGGGAATTTCCTTGTTCTTGAAGACAATTGCCGCTCGCCCTCCGGCGTTTCCTATGTGATCGAAAACCGGCATCTGATGATGCGCTCCTTTCCCGATCTGATGGAAGGTGTGAAAATCGAGCCTGTATCCAATTACGGCCAGCGCCTGCGCGAGACCTTGCGCGAAACGGCGCCGGCGCGCGCGCAAAATCCGCGCATCGTTCTATTGACCCCCGGCGTCTTCAACTCCGCCTATTTCGAACATGTGTTTCTGGCGCGCGAGATGGGAGTGGCGCTGGTCGAAGGCCGTGACCTCATCGTCGATGAGGAAGACCGCGTCTTTATGAAGACCATCAGCGGTCTTGAGCGCGTCCACATGATCTATCGCCGCATCGATGACGAATTTCTGGATCCGGAAGTCTTCCGGAAAGACTCCATGCTTGGCGTTCCCGGTCTCATGCGATCGCTCAAGGCCGGCAAAATCGCCATCGCCAACGCGGTTGGCGCCGGCGTCGCTGACGACAAGGCGGTCTACGCCTATATGCCGCGCATCATTAAATACTATCTCGACGAAGAGCCCATCCTCGACAATGTGGAAACCTATATCTGCCGCGAAAAAGATGACCTCGCCTATGTGCTCGATCATCTTGAGGAGCTTGTCGTCAAACCCGTCGGTGAATCGGGCGGCTACGGCATCGTCGTCGGCCCCAAGGCAAGCAAGGCGGAGATCGCCGGTGTGCGTCGCGCCATCAAGAAGAATCCGAAAAACTATATCGCCCAGCCGATGATCCAGCTGTCGGTCTCACCGACCCTGACGAAAAATGGCCTGCGCGCGCGCCATGTGGACCTGCGTCCCTTCGTGCTGACCGGCAAGGAAAGCTGGGTCCTGCCCGGGGGACTGACGCGGGTCGCTATGCGCGAAGGCTCGATCATCGTCAATTCCTCCCAAGGGGGCGGTTCCAAAGACACCTGGGTCTTACGCTAATGTTGTTATCCCGTTTCGCCGAAAACGCATTCTGGCTCGGCCGCTATATGGAGCGGATCGAAAGCCTGTCCCGCCTTCTCATGGTCACGGAAAGTTTCGCCGCAGACCAGGATTCCGATGACGCCTGGGCGCCGATCCTCAATGTCTTTGCGGATACGGAAACGTTCGCTGAACAAGGCAAGACATTGACGGCGCTGAACGTCGCCCGTTTTTACATATCGGACGCGAACAATTCCAATTCGATTTCCTACGCCTCGCATATGGCGAAAGAGAATGCGCGTTCTTTACGTCATCTCATTTCAACCGAAAGCTGGCGGCAGGTTTCCGTCTTCCACAACAGCATCCTCACATTACAAAAGCGCCGCTTCGCCCTCTCAAAACTTTCGGAAATCTGCATGAGTATGCGCGAGAGCTGTTTCACCTTTCGCGGCGTCATGGAAGCAACCTGCTATCGCGATGAGGTCTGGCGGTTCAACCAGCTTGGCGCCGCGCTGGAGCGAGCCGACCAGGTGACGCGCCTGATCGACATCAAATACTTTCGGTTCGACCGGGACGATGACGACCAGGCCGCGCCGCCCGACGTCGCCTGGTGGAACACGCTCTTGCGCTCGGCTTCCGGCTATCACGCTTTTCAGCGGCGTTACTCTTTCAACGCCGATCCTTCGGACGCGGCGACCTTCCTGCTCTGCGACCCTTACCTGCCGATGTCGGTCACAAATGCTGCGGAGATGGCCCTTTACCAGATTCACCGGCTGGATGAGGATTTCGACGCCGGCGCAGGCCAGGAGATCAAACGGGCGGGCGCGGCGCTAAGGGAACGGCTGAAATCCCCGCCCGCACGGCTTTCCGGGCGCACCCTCCACCGCTATCTGGACCAGGTCCAGCAGGAGATCATGGCTCTCGCCAACGCCGTCAATGACCGCTATTTTGCCCCCGCCTGAGGCGAGACCAGCCAGTTCGCTGGTTAACAAACGATAAGACTGTTCTTAGATATACGGTCACTGTAACAATTTATATTAGCCGGTTATGAGCGTACCTAAACTAAACGTCAGCACCGATCTCCTGCAGGTTCGGCATGTCACCCGCTACCGTTATGCAAAGCCGGTAACGTTCGGGCCGCACCGCGCTATGTTTCGCCCCCATGAAAGCAATGACCTGCGGCTGACGGCGTTTGAAATCAACACAAACCCGACATCCGTCCACCATTGGCTTCATGATGTGTTTTCGAATTCGAAAGTCATCATGAATTTCGATGAAGCGCCGCCATCGGAAACATTGGAGATTACCTGCGTTTTTAACGTCGTGCGCAGCAGCGTTGACATTCCTGTCTTTCCCATCGCCCATTCCGCGCAACGTTATCCGTTTGACTATCCGAAAGAACAAATTCCCGACCTGCTTGCGCTGATCAGGCCCGAATATGACCATCCGGAATCAGCGGTGAATGACTGGGCCAACAAGTTGAAACGCCAGGCAGGCGACAACACCTGGACCATCCTGACGACGATCAACAATACGATTCATTCTTCGCTTGAGTACAAGCGCCGTGAGGAACCGGGCATTCAAGCGCCGCGGCACACGCTGGAACTTGGGGCAGGCTCCTGCCGTGACTTTGCCATTTTGATGATAGAGGCCGTGCGCCAGCTTGGTTTCGCCGCGCGCTTCGTCACGGGCTATCTCTATGACCCGGTTGCAAGCCAGAGCGGCGCGCTTCAGGGAACCGGCGCGACACACGCCTGGGTGCAGGTTTTCCTGCCAGGCGCCGGCTGGATCGAATTCGACCCAACCAACGGGCTCATCGCTTCAGGCAATCTGATCCGCACCGGCGTCGCTAGAACACCGTCTCAGGCGGTCCCGCTCGACGGATCGTTTCATGGCGCCAGCGACGCCTTCATCGATATGGATGTTGACGTACAGATTCTTGCGCTCGCCCCGACGCTGAGAAGCTGACCGCTCACGGCCTAACAGCCTTTCTGTAATTTGCTCTCAACCCGCCCGGCGCCCATAATGGCTACGCGCAAGGGGTGAACGATCATGATCTGGAAAATCATTACGTTGCGGCCGCAGCGGTTGCTCCAAACGCAGCCTGTGCAGAGATAATCGATGAAGCGCGGATCGGCGCCGCCGCGCATGCGCTTGACCTCAATGGCGGCCCGCCCGCCGTTGAAAGCGGCGTGAATTTCTCCGGCGAGATCTTGTTCGCCTCTCCCGATTTTTCCAAATACATCCTCTCGCCCCGTCCTTATGTTCACGGATCGCTAAACACAAAGGGCGACACGAATTTTTACGGACTGGGCCTCGCCTGGGAGCAGTATTTCTTCGGCGACCGCTTTGTCGGCGAGATCGATTTCGGCGTCGCCCGCCATGACGGCGTCGTCAATCCGCCGCCGGAAGGCGACCCCGCCCGCGACGATATTCTGGCGACCCGCGCCCTGCTCGGCTCGCGCTATCTGTTCCGCGTCGCCATCGGCGCCGGCGTGAAACTCGACGATCACTGGCGCGCGCAACTCTTCTACGAACATCTCTCCAACGGCCGGGTGCTTGGCGACAGCCCGCACAATCAGGGGTTGGATAATCTCGGGATCAGGATCGGGTACCGGTTCGGGGACTAATGGCCGGATCGGAAGCGGCAGCGCCTGAAACCGATCCGTCTTGAGAACGGGCTGGCCGGCCATGGCGACGCCTGGGACTACGCGCGGCGGCGCCATGGCCAACACCCATCGGACGCCCGGAAAAATCCTGACGCCCGATGCCGTTAAATCTGAGGCTCCCCCGTTGTCACACCTGCGCCAGTCAGGCTGGCGCAGGCAAACATTCGCAGCATCTCTCCCAAGTGCTTGCCTCAGCCCACAAAGGATGAATGGAAATTAATGAATGGTCTTTCCTGCAATCCTGAAAGATTCTGAAACAAGACTGGTGAAGTCTGAAAGATTCTGAAAGCGCTGAAGAAGCAATATCTTAGAGTGCGGTCCTAGCTTTCGACATGACTGCAGAAAACGGGACAGACAAAGCGTCCCGAAGGCGAAAATCACCGCTCCGCCATCTTTTGCTCCATCAAGGGAACAATGAATCCATAGAGCTCTTCACGGGTTTCCGCCGCGCCTTGCCCGCCCTTGCCGGCAAGCAGCTCCCGCTGGGCGTCGGAGGTCATGATTGTGTAGAGATAAAATGGCGTCGGGTCCTCCCGTGCGCGCATCTCCTCCAGCAGCTTGAACCCGGCCAGCGGCTCGCCATTGCGGCCCATATCGGAAATCACCGCATCATAATGGGGATACATGGACAGCAATGTCAGCGCCTCGTCGGTCGACGCCACTGTGTAAACGGCGATATCCTGCTCTTCGAAGGCCGCCTTTTCCGTAACATTGTTTTCCGGGTGGTCATCGACCCACAAAATCCGCCCGATCATGCCGTCGGGCTCGGTCACGGCGAGCAGCGTTTCCTCTTCCGCTTTCGTCCCGGCGCCGGGCAAGGCGAGCGTCACCGCAATGGCGCCGGCGACAAAGACCGCCGCGGCGGCCGCAAAGGGCAGAAGAGCACGCCGGCCGGTCGCCTGCGAGGGCGCAGCCGCGTCGACCTGTTCCGCCTCGACGGAGAGCGAATAGCCGGCGCCGTAAATCACCCTGAGATGTTCCGCTTCGGGTCCGAGCGCCTTGCGCAAGCGGCCGATCGCCTTGGCCAGCGAGTTTTCATGCACGACCCGGCCGGGCCAGCCGGCTTCCAGAAGCCGGTCTTTCGACACCACCTCACCGCGCGCGGCGAGCAATGCAGAGAGAATCGCAGCGCAGGACCGGTCCAGAGAAACCGATGCGCCGCCGGCCCGGACCGCGGCCGCACGCTCATCGAACTCTACGGCGCCGAAGCGCCAGATTTTCCCCACCACGGCGGATGTCATTGTGTTGTCTTGCACTACTGAGTTTTAGGACGGCCCATCATATTTCCACAGGCCCGCCGGGCAAGCGCTTTCTCAGCCTCTTCCAATTCCCCGCGTTCGCATTATGTTCGCACCATGCCCCCAGAACCGACCTCGAACCCGAAACACCGCCCCGGATACGACCCGAAGGCCAAGCGCCCGAAAGTCCAGCCGACCACGGACAGCGCGGAGATCACGCGCGGCGGATTTTCCGAGGCCGTCGCCACCTATCACGACCGGCTGGCGACACCGCTCGCCGACTGGACGCCGCACCGGCCCGACCGCCCGGAGAAATCGAGCCGGTCAAAGCCGCTGAAGGTGGTTTCCGACTATGAGCCCGCGGGCGACCAGCCGACGGCGATCAAGGAGCTGTCGGAAGGCGTCAAGACCGGCGAGTGGGATCAGGTGCTGCTCGGCGCGACCGGCACGGGCAAGACCTTTACGATGGCCAAGATCATCGAGGCGTGTCAGCGCCCGGCCCTCATCCTTGCGCCCAACAAGACCCTCGCCGCGCAGCTCTATGGCGAGTTCAAGGCGTTCTTCCCCGACAACGCGGTGGAATATTTCGTCTCTTACTACGACTATTACCAACCCGAGGCCTATGTTCCGCGTACGGACACTTATATCGAGAAGGAAAGCTCCATCAACGAGCAGATCGACCGCATGCGCCACGCCGCGACGCGGGCGATCCTCGAACGCGACGACGTAATCATCGTCGCCTCGGTGTCGTGCATTTACGGCATCGGCTCGGTTGAGACCTACACCGCCATGACCTTCAGCCTGAAGGTGGGACAGGAGCTGTCGCGCAAGAAACTCCTCGCCGATCTCGTGGCACTGCAATACAAGCGCAATGACAACGCCTTTGCGCGCGGGGCCTTCCGCGCGCGCGGCGACACCATCGAAGTCTTCCCCGCCCACTATGAAGACCGCGCCTGGCGCATCTCCATGTTCGGCGACGAGATCGAAAGCCTCACCGAATTCGACCCGCTGACGGGCCAGAAGACCGGCGAGCTTGAGGAAGTCACGCTCTACGCCAACTCCCACTATGTAACGCCGCGCCCGACGCTGCAGCAGGCGATCACCGGCATCAAGAAAGAGCTCAACGAAACCCTGCCCATCATGCGCGAGGAAGGCCGCCTCCTCGAGGCCCAGCGCCTCGACCAGCGGGTGCAGTTCGACCTTGAGATGATGGCCGCCACGGGCGCCTGCGCCGGCATCGAAAACTATTCGCGCTACCTCACCGGCCGCCAGCCGGGCGAGCCGCCGCCGACCCTGTTTGAATATCTCCCGGAAAACGCGCTCATTTTCTGCGACGAAAGCCACGTCACCGTGCCGCAGATCGGCGCCATGTTCCGCGGCGACTTCAACCGCAAGCGCACGCTGGCCGAATACGGCTTCCGCCTGCCCTCCTGCATGGACAACCGGCCCCTGAAATTCGAGGAGTGGGAGAAGATGCGCCCGCAAACGGTGCATGTCTCCGCGACGCCCGGCGACTGGGAGCTGGAGCGCACCGGCGGCGTCTTCACCGAACAGGTGATCCGCCCCACCGGCCTCGTCGACCCGAAAGTGGAAATCCGCCCCGTCACCGGCGACAAGGCGAACCAGGTCGACGACGTCATCGCAGAGTGCAAAGCCGTCGCGAAAAAAGGCGGGCGCGTGCTCGTCACCACGCTGACCAAACGCATGGCCGAAGACCTCACCGAATATATGCATGAACAGGGCGTGCGCGTGCGCTACATGCATTCCGACATCGACACCATGGAGCGGATCGAGATCATCCGCGATCTCCGCCTCGGCGCTTTCGATGTGCTGGTGGGCATCAACCTCCTGCGCGAAGGCCTCGACATTCCCGAATGCCAGCTTGTCGCCATCCTCGACGCCGACAAGGAAGGCTTCCTGCGTTCGGAAACCTCGCTGATCCAGACCATCGGGCGCGCAGCGCGGAATGTCGACGGCCGGGTCATTCTCTATGCGGATAATATGACCGGCTCCATGGAGCGCGCGATTGGCGAAACCGACCGCCGCCGCGAAAAACAACTGGCCCACAACAGGAAACACGGCATCACCCCGGAATCCACCAAGGCGAAAATCGCCGAGATCGCCGCCAGCGACGATGAAGGCGCGAAAGCCGCCATGGGCCAGACCTTTGTGGGCCATAAACAGGTTCGCGGGTCGGGCCTCAGTGAAGAAGCCGCGGCCTTTGACGGCCCCGGCCACAATATGAAGGCCCACCTCGCCCATCTGGAAAAGGAAATGCGCGAGGCCGCCTCCAACCTCGAATTCGAAACCGCCGCGCGCCTGCGCGACGAGATCAAGCGCCTGCAAGAGGTGGAATTGGCGGTGTCAGACGATCCGTTGAGCCGCCAAAGCGAGATTGAGCGCCGTGTCGCCGAAGGATCTGAGGGAAGAATATCGAAATCGGAAGGAACCGTATCCAACATCCGCTCCAAACCGAAAGGCGCTCGATCGAAGCGGCGGCGATAACGGATCGTCGCGGACGATCCGCCCGACCGCGAATGCGGTCAAAACTAAAAAGCCGCGTCAGAGCGACATCGAGGCCCGCGTCGAGGCGAACCCCGAAGGGCGGATCAGGAAGTCGGAAGGCACGGTGAGCAACATAAGGAGCAAGCCGAAGCGAAAAAAGAGGTAGGTGAGCCTCATCCTAATCTGAAGCCAAATTCCGCAACTTAGGTGAAATTAAAATCGTATAGCTCGTAAATAACTAGGTCACTGAAAACCCGTGAGCACTATGAAGCAGCTTGTTTCAAAATTATGGCCAATTTCGATATTGGTGGCAGCTTTCACGATAATATCAATGGTAGAAGATCTAAAAAAAGCTTCTATCTACCTTAGTTTTGCATTGGTTGAGTGGCGAAGGCTACTTCACGCGTTCTGGGAATTTTTTCCCAACGTAATATTTGAATCGTTCGGCATAGCCCACATAAATATACCCACGCCATTCCCCGAGCTGATGACATTATTAGCATTGATCATTTTGTCAGCGCGCGCGGGCGACAAAATAAAACAATCGCGTATTGGGCGAGCTATTCGCATTTCAGCAAATTCACACTGGCGGCATATATGTTATCCCGTCATTTTAAAAATGATGGATGTAATCAATGAGTATCACGCCCGCGTCCGCAACCCCACAATGCGGGTTCGAAATTTGTCGATAACCGCTCGTTCTTATTTCTCATCTCTATTTTTAATGTTCGTATTTACTGTCCTGATTATCCCCTACCTCGCTCCTTATCCAATTATTTTTGATGTTTTACTTTCAGAATATATGGCGATTTATGAACCGTTGGACCCATACGGAGGGCCATTTCCAATACTGTTTATAATGCTATTAGCCCTCGGAGTTTGCATAGATTTCTATTTCGCACATCGCCGATTTAGAAAGCCTCAAAGCCTACAACAGTTCGAGGAGAAATTCCTCTATATAGCTGGTCTGCCTCCGGGAAAGTGGTCCGATGAATCTGTTAGTTTCGGCTTTGAAAGAGGAGCTGAGACATGGCGAAACGAGCCAAGCCGGAAGAAATTATTGCAAAGCTGCGTGAGGTTGAGGTCC
>NZ_JBHIXB010000006.1:0-15494 GCF_041986965.1 Hyphococcus sp.
GATAAGCTATGAGGGATCTGTGCGGCGGATGAATGAGTCGATTTCAGCGATCATTTTCGCCTTCGGATTGGCGATGGTCGCGCTCTATATCGTACTCGCTAGTCAGTTTAACTCCTTTGTGCAGCCGATCGTCATCATGCTGACGGCGCCGCTGTCGTTCTCCGGCGCTTTCGCCATGCTTTATTTTGGCGGGCAGGAGATGTCGCTGTTTGCACAGATCGGCCTTATCGCGCTGATGGGCATCGTCATGAAAAACGGCATTCTGCTCGTCGATCGCGCAAACCAGCTACGCGAGGAAGGCGCGCCGGCGCGCGAGGCGATCCTCAAGGCCTGCCCGGAGCGATTGCGGCCGGTGCTGATGACAGCGTTCGCCGCCATATTCGGCATGATCCCCGTTGCGCTTTCAAGTTCCGACGGCGCCGAATGGAGGAATTCGCTCGGCTTTCTTATCATCGGCGGACTTTCATCATCGACAATCCTGACCCTGCTCGTCGTGCCGGCCGCCTATATGGTTCCGGGCGACGTCAACAGCATCGCAAGGCGTATCGTTCGCATGCTCAACGGCGTTATTCCTGGTCAATCGATCGGATCCAAAACATCGACAAAGGCTCCGGCGGAGTAAAAGATGGCTATGTCGTGTGCACATGGACAAAGCAGGATATCCTGGACGCCCATCGCCCGGTACCTTCTGGGCGCGCTTGGGGCTTCAATTGGTCTTATTGCGACAGCAAGCGCCCAGACTCTGGAGGAGGCCCTGTCGCTGGCCTTCGCGGCAAATCCGGAAATCGCCGCGGAGCGCGCGCAACTTGACGCGACTCGCGAAGGCGTAGCTCAGGCCCGCGCCGGCGGCCTGCCGCAGATAACGGCCGGCGCCGGTTATGACAAAGTCGATGACACCCAATCAATCAATAGCGATGTCTTCGGCGCCGGGGCGAGGGATCGCAATTTCGATCTGAACACGGCGACCGCGCAAGTGCAGGGCGAGCAGCAGATCTTTGCGGGACTGCGCAATGTCAACGCCATCCGACAGGCGAAGGCGCGCACGAAAGCGGGCGGCGCACGACTTTCCCTTGTCGAACAGGACGTGCTTTCCCGTGCAGCGGCGACTTATTTCGATGTCGTGCGCGACATGGTCGTTTACAAGGCGACAGAAAACAACGTTCAGGTGTTAATCAGGCAATTCGAAGAAATCGCGTTTCGTTTTGAAGTCGGCGAAGTCACCAAAACAGATGTTGCGCAAAGCGAAGCGCGCCTTGCGCAGGCGCGCGCCCGAATGACCAGCGCACAAGCGCAGCTTGCAATCAGCCGCGCCGCGTTTGCAGAAATTATTGGCCAAAACCCAGGGAGTCTTGAAGAGGCGCCGGCCTTGCCGGCGACGCCGGCTGCACTAGACGAAGCCAAAGCGATCGCACACGAACTATCGCCACTCATCTTGCAGGCGCAAATGCGGGAAGAAGCGTCACGCCGCGGCGTCGCTATCGCAAAAGGCGCGTTTTCGCCGACAGTGTCCCTGCGGGCGGAATATCAATATGCCGAGGAGCCGTCGTCATTCATCGAGCAGGATGAACGTTTCGCCTATGGCGTCCGCGTGACCGCGCCGATCTTTCTTGGCGGCCTTCGCCTTTCGCGCGTGCGCGAGGCGCGCGCGGTCAATAGCGCGGACCGCCGGCGCATTAACCTCGCCGAACGGCAGGTCGATGCGCGCGTTACAGTTGGTTGGCAGCGACTCGCTGCCGCACGCGCAAATATCATGTCATCGCAAACGCAAGTAAACGCGAACGCTCTGGCCCTTGATGGCGTCCGGCGCGAAGCGGAGATTGGCGTACGCACCACGCTGGACGTTCTCGATGCGGAACAAGAATATCTCGACGCTCAAGTGGCGTTGGCGAATGCGGAACGTGATGCGCGAGCAGCGACGTTCCAGCTCTTGGCCGCCATTGGTATCTTGATGCCCCAGATTGATGATCACGCCGGCGGTGAGCCAAGGGATTGAATGAAGCGTAAAGAGAAAACTCAACGAAAAATATTTCTTGCATTTTTGGCGAGAGTCGATGGGGCAGGCTCTAGCTCTGTGAAGATTCCATTGCTTGCCGTTTTCATCTCAGCGCTATCGGCGCCCTACGCGGTTGCAGAAGAAAAAGCGACCTGGAGCGCTCTTCTTGAGAATGACTATTTCGGCTCCAAAGGAGTCGGGTCAGAAGTCATGCGCCGCATCGCCGCGCCAATGATCGGCGGTATTGCGAGTGCGACCGTCCTCGCGCTTGTCGTCATCCCGGCAGTTTGGTTCCTGTGGAACCGGCGTGCTATTACAGACGCTCAACTCACCGTTCCTGCCGAAAGGCTCGCACCCGCTGAATGACGAAATAGATGATACCGAAATGCTTGTTCTACCTCTGAAGGTGTTCGATGGATTTCGTTCCGGGTTTCGATCAACGTAAAGCCGGAGCCAAGTAAGTTCTGCAAGCTGCCGGCGTCATGTTGTACGATCGGAAGTCCGCTGCATTTGTTAGGGCCGCCGGGAGCAAAGCCGGCGATCATGACCCAGCCGCCGGGGTTTAAAGCGGCTTTCAACGCGCCAAAATACGCTTCCTGATCTGCTCGTTCAGTTAAAAAATGCAAGACTGCGCGGTCGTGCCAGAAATCAACTGAAATATCCGGCGTCCAGGTCGTTATATCTGCTGCGATCCATTTTACGCGCCCGGCGTTTTTTCCGAGTCGTTTGCGCGCATGAGCAAAGGAGGCCTGCGAAATATCCAGCAAGCCGAGTGTGTAGCGTCGTTCGGCGAGAAGGTGATCGACAAGCGTTGATGCGCCGCCGCCGACATCGAGAATAGACGAATTCAACGGCAGAGCCGCCCGATGGATTAAATCGAGAGACTGATCAGGTCGATCTTGATGCCAGCTTGCTTACGAAGGAAGCTTGGCGTCGTAGACCGTTTCCCAATGAGCACGCGATGCGTTTTTGTCCGGCATAGCCGTCGCCTCCAGCTTAAATCATGTGACTATTGGCGGGGCCAAATTCAATGCTCGCTCGCGCATAGCTCATGATTGGACAGCACCTCCATAATCCGGCAGTCCGAAATTCGATCGACGCTGCATTCTTTTATCATGCGGCATAATTCGCGTTCCAGCGACTTCAGTCTCTTGATACGTTGTTTGATGTCTTCGGTATGGCGACGCGCGATTTCATCCACTTCCGCACATGAGCGTTGTTCGTTCCTGGAAAGGGCGATCAGTTCACGGATCGCCTCCAGCGGGAATCCGAGATCGCGGGCATGTCGGATAAAACGCATGCGTTCGACGGCTTTTTGGTCGTAGATTCTTTGGCCGCCTTCGGACCGATCCGGGGGATCTATGAGTCCGATACTCTCATAATAGCGGATCGTCGTGACCTTGACCCCTGACGCCTTGGCCAGCCGGCCGATGGTGACCGGATTTATTTGAAGTTTCGGCATCTGTCCTCTTGAACCTATAGCTGCTGTAGACATTAGGTTATGGCTGTCGATGATTCAAGGAGAGCCCGAATGCCGGGATGCGCCTCTGAAAACAACGGTTTTGACGGCGGCTCGCCCGCTTACAAGCGAGCGCTGATTTCGGTCATCTTCATCAACGCCGCGATGTTTTTGGTCGAAATGTCGGCCGGGTTTCTCGGAAGCTCGCAGGCGTTGAAGGCCGACGCGCTCGATTTCGCCGGCGATACGGCGACCTACGCCTTGAGTCTCGCCGTCATTGGCGCCGCGCTGCGCACCCGCGCAACGGCGGCGCTTATTAAAGGCGCTAGTCTGGGCTTGATGGCGTTGTTTGTCCTGACCACGACGATCGCTGCCGCGTTTGGCGATTCTATTCCGGCGGCGCCGGTTATGAGCGGCGTCGGACTTATGGCGCTCGCCGCCAATGTCGCAAGCGTTTTCATTCTCCTTCGCTGGCGGGACGGCGATTCAAATGTCCGCTCCGTCTGGCTCTGTTCGCGTAACGACGCCATTGGCAATGTCGGGGTGATTGCCGCCGGCGGCGCCGTGTGGCTTACGGGATCGTTCTGGCCCGATTTACTTGTCGCTACGTTGCTTGCGTCATTGTTCCTGAAATCGTCAGTCTCGATCACCTCGCAGGCGCTGCGGGAAATCAACGCCGCCACGAACAGACCTGCTCACTTAAATTCGGAGAGCTGACATATGAAAATAACGATACCGCCGGCGATCCAGGGGCCGGCATATGCCGTGCTGAGTTGGATCGCCGCTGATCGGTTCCCGGATTTCTCGTTTAATTGGAGCGGTTTTCGTTTTATCGCTGCGGGCTTCGCTGCGGCTGGTTTGACGATTATTGCGATTGCGATCAGTCAGTTCATCAAGGCCAAAACGACCATCAATCCCGTGAACCCGGAAGCGGCCGAAAAGCTAGTGATAAAAGGACTCTACCGGGTATCGCGCAACCCGATGTATGTCGGCGTCCTGTTGCTGCTGCTCGCATGGGCCGCCTACCTGCAAAATGTTGTGAGCTTTGTACCGCCCTTAGTGTTCGTCCTGACCATGACGCTGTTTCAGATCAAGCCGGAAGAAAAGGTGCTACGTAAAAAGTTTGGCACCGACTATGACGCCTATTGCCGGCGCGTGCGCCGATGGATTTAATCAAATGTTTTCGGCAAAAAATAGGGACGGCCGTTCATGAACAGCGTGATCTCGCAAATTGCCTTCTGGGCGTCATTCGCGTCAGCGAGCCTTATATTCCTGTTTGCGCTGGCTTCCGTATTGCTTCAGAGTTTTCAGTATTGGCCGCCGCCGGACGGTAAATCTTGGCAGCATCGGACCTTTATGTTGCTGTTTCGGGGATATCTCTATCCTTTGATCATAATGACGGCGCTGCAGTTCGAATTTCGCGAAGGAACGCGCGGCTTCCTACAATACGGCGCGGGCGCGCTCTTGCTGCTGACCGGTTTCGGGCTCGCATTTCGGATTACGTTTGACATGGGCTGGCGCAATGCTTTCGGAGAAAAACGCGGACTGCGCACCACCGGCTGGTTCGCCAAAAGCCGCAACCCGATTTATGTGGTCACCTGGATCGGCCTCTTGGGATGGGCGCTCATCGCGAATTCCCTATCGGTGACAATTTTGCTGTCGATCTGGGCGCTTCTCTATCTGCTAGCGCCCATTCTTGAGGAACCCTGGCTCGAAAAAGAGTATGGAGCGGAATACACTGAATATAAGCGCGAAACGCCGCGTTTTGTTTAGTAGAAAAAGGGCGGATCGCAGGAATGTTAGCTCAGATTCATAATGAATTGTCAGCGTTTTTCGGCTATGACCGGCGTCAATGAGCAGCTATGCACATATTCGCCGTATTGCCGTGATCTTGCTCGCCGCTGTTTGGGGCGTTGTCGGCGTTGTCGCGCCTGCGCACGCCGCGGAAGAGGACATTCATCACGTTACGCAACACCATGATTTTGACGGCGTCAACACCGCAGAAGATGTCGAGAGCGAAGGTGCTGTCCATCCCGAGCACGCGACCCATTGCCATGCCGGCGCCTGTCATTTTCACATGATGGCCCGTTCAGCGCTTGGCCAGTCGGCTGCTTCGTCAAAGGCTTTGCGGCTTGCATGGCCGCGTGACGATATTGCTGACCAGGCCGAACTCGCAGGCTTCTTTCATCCTCCTCGCGTCTGACTGAACGTGCGCGATTTACGCGCGAGATCAGTTGACAGACCGAAGAGAGGATAATGTTTCATGAGGCTTCATATATTGGGGCTCGCGCTCGGCGTCGCCGCAGCGTTTGTCAGTCCCGCGTCGTTCGCTCAGCCGGCCGTGCTGACGATCGACCAGGCGGTCGAGCGCGCGCTCGATGCGGCGCCGGAGTTGCGCGCCAGCGTTGAATTACGCCGCGCGGCGGCGGGCGCGCTTGCGCAGGCCAGCGTCCGGCCGAACCCAACGGCGCAATTTGAGGCGGAGAACTTCGCCGGCTCCGATCCGTTTAACGGATTGGGCGGCGGCGAGTATTCTTATAGCCTCGGTCAACGCATCGAACGCGGGGGCAAACGCGCTGCGCGCATTTCAATTGCAGACGCCGAGGGCGATCTCGCGCGGATTGACCAGGTCCGCACTGAGCTTGACGTCATCACAGAAGTGCGGAGCGTCTATGTCGAGGCGATGGCGGCGACGGCGCAGTTTGCGGTCGCTCAAGAACAAGAAGAAATCGGCCGCGCGCTTGTAGATGCGGTGAATCGCCGCGTCGCCAGCGCCCGCGATCCCGAAGCGGCGTTGTTGCGCGTCAAGGCGCGCGCCGCCGAACTCGGCGCTGATCGCGATCTCGCCCGCCAAACGATGGAGCTCGCGCGCCGGAGACTTGCATCTTACTGGAGCGGAAACGGCGATGCGTTCACGGTCGACACTGCGCCATTGTTTGCTGAGCCAGAAGAGATTCATGTTTTCGAAGCCGGCATAGCCGAATCCCCCGACGCGGCGTTGCTCGCCGCCAATGAAGCGCGCGCCGGCGCAGCCTTGCGGCTTGAACAGGCGAACGCGAAACAGGATCCGACGATCAGCCTTGGCGTCCGTCATCTTGCCGGCGACGATGCGGTCGCCGGGATCTTATCCTTTTCGATGCCGATTGCGCTGTTTGACACAAACAGGGGCGCCATCGCCAGGGCTCGCGCCGAACGCAATCGCGCCGAATGGCAAAAGCGTGGCGGTCTGATGCGCCTCGAACGCGAACTGGCGACCGTTTCGGGTCGGCATTTGGCGGCGAGCGCCGAGGCGCGGGCGATCCGCGACAATATAATTCCGCAGGCTGAAGCCGCGCTGGCCTCAGCGCGCCGCGGGTTTCAGCGCGGCGGGTTCACCTATCTTGACGTCATCGAAGCCCAGCGCGCGCTCGCCGAGTTGAGGTTGCGGGAAATCGCAACGCTCGCACGCCTGCGTCAGGCTGAAATCGCTCTCGACCGCCTGACCGGCCGCAAGCCAGACAATTTGGAGTTGGCCCAATGAAAAATCCAATGACAGCTTTTCGCAGCATCGCGTTTGTTTTCGTCGCCTCTGCGGGTGCGCTAGCGCTTGCCGCCTGCGGCGTTGCGGGCGAAGGCGCACAGGAAAGTCACGGTGATGAAGAATATGAACGCGGGGCCCATGGCGGCCGCCTTCTTGAAGACGGCGATGTCGCTCTTGAGGTCACGATTTTTGAAAACGGATCGCCGCCGCGGTTCCGACTTTATCCCTATCGCAACGGCGAGCCGTTCTCTCCGGATAATATTGAAGCGCAGATCACGCTGGATCGTCTCGGCGGCGACAAAGACGAGTTCTCCTTCGCGCCCGAAGGCGACTATTTGACAAGCCCTCAGGTCGTGCGCGAACCGCACTCGTTCGATGTTTCTGTGACGGCGGCGATTGGCGGCGATCAATCCGCCTGGACTTACCAATCTTATGAAGGCCGCACCGAGATCACTGATGCCGCGGCGACGGAAGCCGGCATTGTGACCGAAAAGGCCGGACCCGCCATCATCACCGAGACGGTCGACGTGCTTGGCCGTGTGGATTTTGCGCCCGGCGCGCACGCTGTTTTGCGCGGCCGCTTTCCGGGGGAAGTCCTTTCGGTCTCAAAAACAGTCGGCGACGCTGTCACGAAGGGTGAAGTGATTGCGCGCATTGAGAGCAATGAAAGTCTGCAAGCGTATGAAATTCGCTCGCCGATTGACGGCGTCGTTATTGAACGCAACACCAATCCCGGCGACGTCGCAGGCGATGCGCCGCTCTTTACCGTCGGCGATGTGCGCAGGCTGATTGTCGACTTCCATGTCTTTGCGAGCGATCTCGATCAGGTCAAACCCGGCCAGGGCGTTTCGATCACGACGGTCGATGACGCCAAGTCCTCTGAAAGCATCATACAGACATTTTTTCCCACAAAGGAAACGGCGACGCAGACCATCATCGCCCGCGCGCCCGTGCCCAATGATGACGGCGCCTTCATGCCGGGCATGACGGTGCGCGGCGACATTGTCGTCAATGCCGTCGAGGCGCCGCTCGCCGTCCGCGCCGATGCGCTGCAGCGCTTTCGCGATTTCACCGTCGTTTTCGAGAAAATCGGCGAAACCTACGAGGTCAGGATGCTCGAACTTGGCCGACGCAACGCCGAATGGGCGGAGGTTCTGGGCGGCGTTGAGCCCGGCGCTGAGTATGTCGCGCAGAACAGCTTTCTCATCAAGGCCGACATCGAAAAGTCCGGCGCCTTGCACGATCATTAGGAAAAACCATGCTTGAACGGATCATTCTTTTCTCCATTCGCCAGCGATGGCTGGTCCTGATCGTTGTTCTGAGCCTTAGCGCCCTCGGCGTTTATAATTTTACGCGCCTTCCGATCGACGCCGTCCCCGACATCACCAATGTGCAGGTCCAGGTCAACACCGAGGCCCCGGGCTATTCGCCGCTCGAAGCCGAACAGCGCATCACCTTTCCGATCGAAACGGCAATTTCGGGTCTTCCGAGCCTCAGCTATACGCGCTCAATCTCGCGCTATGGATTGAGTCAGGTCACCGTTGTATTCGAGGACGGTACGGATATTTATTTTGCGCGTCAGCTTGTAGGCGAGCGCCTGCAGACAGTGCGCGGACAATTGCCGCCTGAGATCGAACCGGAGATGGGCCCCATCGCTACCGGTCTCGGCGAGATATTCATGTATACGGTCGAAGCCGATTCCAATATTCCGCGGGCGGACGGCGGGCGCTGGACGCCAACCGATTTGCGCACCCTTCACGACTGGGTCGTCAAACCGCAGCTTGTTACGGTTCCGGGCGTTACGGAAGTCAACACGATCGGCGGTTACCAGAAAGAGTTTCATGTCACGCCCTGGCCGGAAAAACTCGCCGCGTACAGCCTCGATTTCGGGGACATCATTGAGGCCCTTGAGCGTAACAACGCCAATGTCGGCGCCGGTTATATCGAACGCTCGGGCGAACAATATCTTGTGCGGGTGCCCGGCCAAGCCGAAACCCTAGCAGACCTCGACGCGATCATCGTCACGCAACGCCATGGGGTCTCCATCCGCATCGGCGATGTCGCAGATGTCGTGCTCGGCAAGGAATTGCGCACCGGCGCCGCGACGGAAGATGGAGCGGAAGTGGTTCTGGGCACCGTCTTTATGCTGATCGGTGAGAACAGCCGCACGGTCTCGAAGGCGGTCGCTGCGCGGATCGATGAAATCAACAACAGTTTGCCCGCCGGCGTAACGGCGAAAACGGTCTATGACCGCACAACGCTTGTTGAAAAGACAATAAGGACCGTTGAAAAGAATTTGCTTGAAGGCGCGCTGCTCGTCATTGCGGTTCTGTTCCTGCTCCTTGGCAATTTCCGCGCAGCGTTAATTACCGCGGCGGTTATTCCCTTCGCCATGCTGATGACGATCACCGGCATGGTGCAGAACAAGGTTTCCGGCAACCTCATGTCCCTCGGCGCGCTTGATTTCGGGCTGATCGTCGACGGCGCCGTGATTATCGTCGAAAATTGCCTGAGGCGTTTTGCATTGGAGCAAAAAAAACTCGGTCGGCTGTTGACGCGCGATGAACGGTTTTCGCTCGCCGCATCGGCGACCGACGAGGTTATCCGACCGAGCGTCTTTGGTATTTTGATTATCACTGTCGTCTACATACCGATCTTCGCGCTCTCCGGTGTGGAGGGGAAAATGTTCCACCCCATGGCCTTTACGGTCGTGACCGCGCTCACGGCCGCGTTGATCCTTTCACTGACATTCGTACCGGCGGCGGTCGCGCTATTCGTTCGTGGCAAGGTCGAGGAAAAGGAAAGCCGCGCGATTCGCGCGGTCAAGCGCGGCTATGCGCCGCTTCTAGCGCGAGCGCTGCAGTGGCGTACGGCGGTCGTCGCCGGGGGCGTCCTTGTCTGCGTGGCGGCCGGATTGCTCGCGACCCGGCTCGGCGCCGAGTTCATCCCGCAACTCGATGAAGGCGACGTCGCCATGCACGCCCTGCGTATCCCAGGGACGAATCTCACGCAGGCAATCGCCATGCAGGGGGTTCTTGAGGACCGGCTTCGCCGATTTCCTGAAGTGGAGCGTGTCTTTTCAAAAATCGGCACGGCGGATGTCGCCAACGATCCGATGCCGCCCAATGTCGCCGATACATTCATCATCATGAAACCGCGAAAGGCCTGGCCCGACCCGCGCAAACGCAAAGACGAACTCGTTTCGGAGATCGAGGAAGTGATGCGCGCCGTTCCCGGCAACAATTACGAATTCACCCAGCCCATCGAGATGCGTTTCAATGAACTTATCGCCGGCGTCAGAAGCGATCTCGCCGTCAAGATATTCGGCGATGACTTCGACACGCTCGTCGAAACGGCAGAAGCTGTCGAAGCCGTAATATCGGAAATTCCCGGCGCCGCCGACGTCCGCACCGAACAGGCGACGGGGCTCCCGCTTTTGTCGGTCATTCCCGATCGCGAGGCGCTCGCCCGCTACGGCATGAGCGTCGCCGATGTTCAGGACGTGATCGCCGCCTCAATCGGCGGACGCGTCGCCGGCCAGGTGTTCGAAGGCGACCGGCGTTTTGATATTGTCGTTCGCTTGCCGGAAAACTTGCGCGGCAATGTCGAGGCGATCCGTCGGCTGCCGGTGCCGTTGCCGGAGGCTGTGCGCGCCGGCGACGAGGACGCCCTGGCGTCGGTGCCGTTGTCGGAAGTCGCCGAAATCGCTATCGACCTCGGCCCCAATCAGATCAGCCGCGAAAACGGCAAGCGCCGCGTCGTCGTTACGGCCAATGTTCGCGGCCGCGACCTCGGGACTTTTGTCAGCGATGTGCGCGGCGCCGTCGATCAATCGGTCGATCTCCCGGCCGGTTACTGGATCACCTATGGCGGTACGTTCGAACAATTGATCTCGGCGAGCAACCGCCTGCGGCTTGTGGTGCCGATGGCGCTTCTTTTGATCTTCGGGCTTCTGTTCATGTTGTTCGGGTCGGTCAAAGATGCTGGGCTCGTTTTTACCGGCGTTCCCCTGGCGCTTACCGGGGGCGTCGCCGCGCTGGCCCTGCGCGGTCTGCCGTTTTCGATTTCAGCAGGCGTTGGATTTATTGCCCTTTCCGGCGTCGCGGTGCTCAACGGTCTTGTCATGATCTCGTTCATCCGCGATCTGCGCGAAAAAGGCGTTGCGCTTGACGACGCGATTTATCAGGGCGCGCTCATTCGATTACGCCCTGTTTTGATGACGGCGCTGGTCGCCAGTCTCGGCTTTGTCCCTATGGCGTTGAATGTCGGCGCCGGCGCGGAGGTGCAGCGACCGCTGGCGACCGTCGTTATCGGCGGCATCATTTCATCGACGGCGCTGACGCTTCTGGTGCTGCCGGCGCTTTACCGGATCGCCCATCGGGAAGGGGACGCACGCGAGCGAAAAATCGAACCCTATGATGAAACAGCGATTGCGCCGGCGGAATGAAGGATCCGTTGTTGGAATGAGTAGGTGTTTGCGCCTGCGTCAGAATTCTAGCCTGTATGAAAAACCGCCGGCTCTGGATATGAGAATGGCGCAAACAGGCTAAGGCAAAGCGCTTGATAAAGGCGCGGTCCGGCGGATTCTAAAAGAAAGGTTTTTTTGCAACGACTGATTTTAGCCAGGTGGACGCAGTGAGCGCGAATCGATTCGATCCTGTTTGTTCATGATCGTTTCGAGCGCATCGGCTTGCGCGCGGTGCTTGTCCGGATTTTCAGCGATCAATTTCTTCAGATTCAGAATTTTCCATTTAATCGCCGGCAGGTCGGCGGCATGCGGCAGGCCGATAAGGGTGAATTCCGGTTCGCCGGCCTGCAGCGTGCGAAGGAATTCGGCGGCGTTTCCATTGAGCCGCGCCTGGATATCGCCGATCAGTCGTTTTCGCGCGGAGAGAAGAGTGTCGATATTGACCGGTTCGACCGTCATGCCGGCAAACTCCCGGGCGAAATCCTCAGCAATGTCTCTTTCATTTGGCGCAAGCAGTTCATGCATGGGACGGCCGGAGCAGGCGGCGTAGACAAGAAAGGTCCGGAAGAGATCGTCGGTGAACCCCTCGTTGTCATAGAGGAGTTTGACGTCAAATAAATCTCGCGGATGCTGGCGGTCGAGCGCCGCGTGCAGCTTGCCGGCATAGAGATCGTCGAACGACACAATTGCCGTTTCCACAAATCCATATTCGTCCTCAACCGCCGGGGCTGCGCGCATGAGGCGCGGTTCGCCAATCACGCCACGCATCACAGGCGAGGTCTCAATCTTGACCGTAACGCCGTCCATATTGGCGAGTATGCGCGTATCGCCGCCGCCGCCGCCGGCGATGCGCTTTGCGGCCACGCCCGGAAGTTTGCTGATCTGCGCCGCGAGCCGATTGAAAGCGTCGTCGATCGCTTTTAACGATGTCGCGCGATCTTCAATAGGCAGATAGGCGAGATCGATATCAACGGAGAGGCGCGGCATGTCGCGATGGAAGAGGTTTATCGCCGTGCCGCCCTTGAGGGCGAAGGCGGATTCGGTCGAGACCACGGGCAGCAGGCGCATCAAGAGCCGGACCTGCGCGAGATAGGTTTCACGGGCCATCGTCAGACTCATCGCTTTCCTTACCGTCTATCAGTTCTGGCGGCACGGTGATGTTGTAGCGTGGATGTAGGCGCCCGCCTTCAACGAGCGCACGCGGGCCGGAGCCGAGATCGAAATCCTCCGGGTCCAGATATTGTCTCCAGGCGTGATCGTGTTGATCGGCGAAGACGAAGAATAGGCGCTTTACTTTCACGCTGCGACATTCTTTGAGCAGGCTTTCGAGAAGCCGCGGGCGCAAGTTCGCGAGCCCTTCAAGCAACATATCGGCGTTGTGAAAGCTTTCGTTTGCGGGCAACTCGTTCAGCATTTCGAGGATCGCCCGTTCGGGCGTTGAGACGATGAGATCGTTCAATCGTCGTTGCGATGCGGATGCTTGCTTTTCGTCGCCTATGCCGTCGACTCCGGTCATGGCGCCGCTGAAAAGCGCGAGGCTTCGGGTTTCAAAGAGGTCGGCGTTTGGCAGCCGCGCGAGCCAGGACGGCGCGGCGCCGTAAAGATAGACCCGCCGCGGCGCGTTGCCGAGGGTGAGATAATGATCGAAGCCGTGGAGCGACAGAGCTGTGCGTCCACCCACATGGATGTCGTACTCCATGATCCGCTGCAGGGAGAGAACGAGGCGGCGCCAGTTGCCGGCGCTGACATCGCGGTGCGTGTCAGGCCGGCGGTAGACGCCGCGGGCGAGCTTTTCGAGCCAACCGCGCTGCTCATATTGCAGGATCGATTTGCGGTCGATGCCGCGCGCTGTCAGCCAGGCCGCGTCGGCGACATAGCCGGGCGGAAGGTCGTCGAGCAGGGGCTTTAATCGTTCCTGACGTTGTTGGGCCATAGCCAACAAAATAGGAGAATTTCAAAGTTCTGGCAAGGGTGGAGTTTATGAAAGTCACATGATGGGGGTTAATTACCATTAAATTCAAAAATTATTAAAGCACCAAATTCACTACTTCTGATAGAGAATCAGGCCCTGCTCAAGCGCTGCGAGACCGCAGAAAAAGCGTGGGACAAGCCGCTGCCCATGACAGCCCAAGACACCTTTTCTCAAGCCTCTCAGGAGAACAGCGTCTTGATAATCGCGCAATCGGGCGTCCTGTTACGGCTGCAGCCTTTGGCGACCGTCGAAAGGGTGCGTTCGAGCTTTTTCAGATCCGATATCTTCGTCCGGATCATCTCCACATGCGTGGAGGTGATTTCAAAGACTTCTGCACAAGTGGGTTTTCGGTCCTCAAGCCCCAGGAGCGCACGGATATCATCGAGCGAAAACCCGAGCTCGCGGCCGCGCCGGATGAAGCAAAGCCGGTCGGCGAGGGCGCCGTCATAAAGTCTGCGACCGCTTTCCGTCCGCGGCGGCGCCGGCATCAATCCGATTTTTTCGTAATAGCGGATCGTCTCGATCTTCACGCCGGTTTGATTGCTCAGCTTCCCGATTGTCAGATTGAATTGGTCCATCGGTCTTGATCCTGTAGCGACTACAGAATTTACGATGAACGACATGACGAGTGAAGACCCGAACAAAACAAAAGCGCGCAGGAAAGGCGGATGGATCGCCGGCGGCGGGGTCCTTTCGGGCTTGGGGGCGCTCATCGGCGCGTCGTGTTGCGTGTTGCCGCTCATCCTGATCAATCTCGGCGTCAGCGCGGCATTTGTCGGCAAGCTCGCCTTCTTTGCGCGGTTTCAGCACTATTTCATGGGCGCGGCGGTTATTCTGCTTGGCGTGGCGATTGTCGCGGCATTCTGGAAAAAGCGGCGGCCGAGCAAACGCGTTGTGATTACGCTCGCCCTTGCGGCGGCGCTTATTGTCGCCGCCTACATTATGCCGTTCTATGAACCCCAATTGCTTCGCTGGGTGAATCAATGAGCGACGTCATCGCAACATCGACCATCACCTGTCCTGAATGCAGACATCGGTCTACCGATGAGATGCCGAGTAATGCATGTCAGTGGTTTTACGACTGCAAAGGCTGCGGCGCTGTTTTGAAACCGAAGCCGGGCGACTGCTGTGTGTATTGCTCTTATGGCGATGTGAAATGTCCGCCGATACAATTGGGAGCAGCGTGTTGTGGTTGATGAACCGAGAAATGATCACGCCGCGCGCGCCCTTCCGTTCTTCTGGTCGTGGGGTCTGCCGCTGGCGATTTTGTTTTCAACGAACTTTATGAGCGAGCTTGTTCCTTTTCCGGTCATCATCATGATGATGAGCGGCTCGTTTTTCTGGATGGGTCTTGCGTGTGTATTAAACGCAACACGATGTCGAAGACGACATTGTTATTATTCCGGACCGATCTTTATCGCTGGCGGCGCCGGCGTCTTGCTGGTCGGCTTTGGGATCGTTTCGTTTGGCGCCGATGGGCTTATTATTATTGTATGGGGAACGCTCGCGCTCGCGCTCCTTACCTATCTGACCGAGCCGATCTTTGGAAAATATGTGAACTGAACGCCGGGGACATCGGGTCTCTTAGCGCATTTTAAGTGTTACGGCGGCCGCCTGACAGCGCCGGGCTCTAGGCGCGCCAATCATGGGTGATTGGCGGCCCGAAGCCGACAAATTCAAGAGATGAATTCGTCGTCTTCGCCGCGCCGGTGACGATCCCTGCCGCAGGCCCGCTCGTTGAGCGGGATAAGGACGCGGGGCTTTGCCCCGCGGCTTGTTGGTCATTCCCCTCGGGACAGCGGGGGCGGCGGAACGGAAGACGGGGCGAATAGCGCCGGGCGGCCGCGCCGCAACCGCTTTGGCACTTTATCCGTCTTCGTTGTTTTTCTCATCCTACCAAACCAGTTGCGCCCCGGCCTCCGATGCCCGGCGCTCGTGCTCGCCCCGTTTCCGCCGCCCCCGCCGTCCCGGGGGAATTTGCGGGCGGAAAGGCAAGGAGCGAGCAGTCATGACAGCACTTGAAACCGCAACCGATGCGCCCAGCCGCGCCGTCAAACCAAAGACGGCGGCGAGCAGCGGCGC
>NZ_JBHIXB010000007.1:0-12878 GCF_041986965.1 Hyphococcus sp.
GATAAGCTATGAGGGATCTGTGCGGCGGATGAATGAGTCGATTTCAGCGATCATTTTCGCCTTCGGATTGGCGATGGTCGCGCTCTATATCGTACTCGCTAGTCAGTTTAACTCCTTTGTGCAGCCGGTCGTCATCATGCTGACGGCGCCGCTGTCGTTCTCCGGCGCTTTCGCCATGCTTTATTTTGGCGGGCAGGAAATGTCGCTGTTCGCGCAGATCGGCCTCATCGCGCTGATGGGGATCGTCATGAAAAACGGCATTCTGCTCGTAGATCGCGCAAACCAGCTACGCGAGGAAGGCGCGCCGGCGCGCGAGGCGATCCTCAAGGCCTGCCCGGAGCGATTGCGGCCGGTGCTGATGACGGCGTTCGCCGCCATATTCGGCATGATCCCGGTTGCGCTTTCAGGATCCGACGGCGCGGAATGGAGAAACGCACTCGGTTATCTGATCATCGGCGGGCTCTCATCGTCGACAATTCTCACGCTACTCGTGGTGCCGGCGGCTTACATGGTCCCGGGCGACGTCAAGCAACTTATTTCGCAGGTAGTTACTAAGTTCTATCGCAGACGAGGGGCACGAGAGCATGCAAATGTTTAAAGTGAGTGGTTGCGCGTCGATGGTAAGAGCGGCGGTGTTTGCCTTGCTCGGGATTCTGGTTTCGGCGTGCGCGACGGATCAACACTATTGGGCGCCTCCGCTTGACGCCGTCCGCATTCAGGAAAGTCGAAGTGCTAATTGCGTCGATAACGAAATCTTGCTCGCGGGCCGCGATGCTTTGGCTGTCGTTGAGCAGACCAGACGCGATCCAGATAATGCAATCGAAAAAATTTTTGCAGAAATGACTGTCTCAGCCGTGATTGGCGAGATTGCTTATTGCGATTCCATGGAAGGCGAGGAGGAAGAGAAAATCCAGGCTGCGCTAAGCGATTTCGGCGCGCTTTCCTATAATGCCGCTTATCTTCGTCCCCGATTATCATCGTTAACTACGTTTCCGAGCGTTTATCTTCTTTCAAAGCCCAGTTCTCATCGCATTATAGTGTATTTTCCCGGGATAGATGCGGCGGCGGGGCCTGGTGACCTTCTGCAAAGCCTGAAAGCTGGCGCCGCCGAAGATCAGCCGGTCGCAGGACAACCATATATTCCTCGCGGGCACGGCGGTTTTCGCGAAGGTATCGCAATTTTGATAAACGACGGTTTTTTCTTACAGGCAAAATCGCTTGCGGAGCTTGAGGAAGAATGCAGTCAGTCAGCCAAATCGGATAGGGCTCCGGACCGGAAGACAGTTTCGCTCGCCGGCTTTATCTGCACATATGATGTTGCCGATCCAACACGTTCTGATCCAATTGAACTCGTTGTCGCCGGACATAGTCTTGGCGCGGGCGTTGCGCAAAGCGCGCTTGGCGCATTCAACGGCATGACGTGGATCCGAGAGCCTGCAGGCGGCTGGGCTGTCGCGGCGCCGGAACGCAATTGGCCGTTTCGTGTTAGAGCGGCCTATCTTTATTCGCCGCCCCTTGCACTTTATCCACGGGATGAAGGCTGCAATCGGGTCAGTGGCGGCGCCGTCAATCCTATAGATGTCTACACGGTTCACGGTTTAACTGATCTTACGTACTCAATCATCAAGGAAGGCGATCCTGTACCCAATCTTTGGCGCCCAGGAGGACCGTCTATAAATTGTGTTGAAGGCAATCATTTTGGCAAGATGGTGTCTATTCCTCGAGGCGAGGAACCTGATATTGCAGCGCGGACACCAGTTACAATCAAATGGGACAATCCATTTCCTCATCGCCTGCAGTCCTATCGCAAAGCCCTCGCAAACGCCCTTCGCCGAACGCAGGATGATCGCCCTGGTGCGAAAGATGAAAAGATCTCCGAGCCAATGGGCGGGTATTGATATGATATCTGCAATACGAATGTTCACATCTGTCTCTTTGTCGATACTTTTGTTGATAGTGAACGGCGTTGCGAGTGCCGAAACCCTGGAGGAGGCCCTGTCGCTGGCCTTCGCCGCGAATCCGGAAATCGCTGCAGAACGCGCGCAGCTTAACGCAACGCGTGAAGGCGTCGCCCAGGCGCGCGCACGCGGCCTTCCGCAGATAACGGCTGGCGCCGGTTATGAGGAGGTCGATAATACCCAGTCAATTAGCAGCGAAGTTTTCGGCGCCGGGGCGGAGGATCGCAATTTCGATCTGACTACGGCGACCGCACAAGTGCAGGGCGAGCAGCAAATCTTTGCGGGATTGCGCAACGTCAACGCCATCCGGCAAGCGAAGGCGCGCGCGAAAGCCGGCGGCGCTCAGCTTTCCCTTGTCGAGCAGGACGTACTTAACCGTGCGGCGGCGGCATATTTCGACGTCGTACGCGACATGGTCGTTTACAGGGCAACAGAAAACAACGTTCAGGTTTTAATTAAGCAATTCGAAGAGATCGCGTTTCGTTTTGAAATCGGCGAAGTCACAAAAACAGATGTTGCGCAAAGCGAAGCGCGCCTCGCGCAGGCGCGGGCCCGGATGACCAACGCGCAGGCGCTGCTCGCAATCAGCCGCGCTGCATTTGCTGAAATCATCGGGCAAATGCCCGGGAGTCTTGAGGAGGCGCCGGGCATGCCTGATACGCCGGCCACGCTCGATGAGGCAAAGGCCATTGCGCGGGAGCTCTCGCCTGTCATCGCGCAGGCGCAAATGCGGGAAGAAGCGTCACGCCGAGGCGTCGCTATCGCAAAAGGCGCGTTTTCGCCGACAGTGTCCCTGCGGGCGGAATATCAATATGCCGAGGAGCCGTCGTCATTCATCGAGCAGGATGAACGTTTCGCTTATGGCGTCCGCGTGACCGCGCCGATCTTTCTTGGCGGCCTTCGCCTTTCGCGCGTGCGGGAGGCGCGCGCCGTCAATAGTGCAGACCGCCGCCGCATCACCGTGGCCGAACGGCAGGTCGATGCGCGCGTGACGATTAGCTGGCAGCGACTTGCGGCCGCACGCGCGAACATTGTGTCATCGCGAACGCAAGTGCGGGCCAACGCGCTGGCCCTCGACGGCGTACGGCGCGAAGCCGAGGTCGGTGTGCGCACTACGTTGGACGTGCTCGATGCTGAACAAGAATATCTTGACGCGCAAGTGGCGTTGGCGAACGCAGAACGCGATGCGCGGGCAGCGACTTATGAGCTACTAGCATCAATCGGTGCGATTCACCTTCAAGAATAAGGAGGCGCTTCATTGCGCACGAAACTGGCTATTTTGACATTTAACAGTTCGCATTATGCGCTTTATGGGCAAGAGTCGGCCAGTCAGGCGAAGTTTGACTGCGAATACTCATTACTTTTTGCGAATCATTAATATGTCGAAAGGAAAAGCATTTGTCCGATCGGTCATCAGGTATGAGAAAGAACTGCGTGCTTACTTCCTGCGACGCATGAGCTCGCGGGCGGACGCCGAGGACTTGACACAGGAAGTTATTCTTCGAGCGCTCTGTGCAGCGGAGCGTCAGGAAATTGAACAACTGACGAAACCCCGATGGCGCAGCCAGTCTTTATGTAACCATGAGATTGCTTCGGATGGAAGGCTGATCTGGCGGGAGCTCCCAGTTTGCGGGAGCCAGATCAGCCGGAATGATGGTTTGCGGCGCTGGCGGTCTGTACCCCAACGATGAGTGCGGGTGCACCGTGTTGTAATGTCTGCGCCACATTTCGATGATAATTTTCGCCTCCATCAGATTGTTGAACAGCTCTACCTTCAGGCATTCATCGCGCAGCCTGCCGTTGAAGGACTCGTTGTAACCGTTTTCCCATGGGCTTCCCGGTTCGATGTAAAGTGTCTTCACGCCGATATTGCCGAGCCATTTGCGCAGCGCCTTAGCCCGGAACTCACTTCCGTTGTCTGAGCGAATGTGATCTGGAACGCCGCGCTGGACCATCAGCTCTCCAAGCACGTCGAGAACATCCTGATTATTCAGACGTCTCTTCACCTTGATCGCCAGGCATTCACGGGTGAACTCATCGATGACCGTGAGCATGCGGAACTTGCGATTATCGCGTGTCCGGTCCTGAACGAAGTCATAAGCCCAGACGTGATTGCGATGCTGTGGCCTCAAGCGAACGCAAGAGCCGTCATTAAACCACAACCGCCCGCGTTTCGGCTGTTTTATCGGTACTTTCAGGCCCTCGCGCCGCCAGATCCGCGCAACGCGTTTGTGGTTCACATGCCAGCCATCAGATCTGAGCAACGCCGTAATCCGCTTGTAGCCATAGCGTCCATAGCGGGTCGCCAGCTCGATGATGGCGAAGGTCAGCGCATCCTCATCGTCGGCACGCACCGGCTTGCGCCATTGCGTCGAGCGATGCTGCTTCAACAAACGGCAGGCCCGGCGTTCAGAGACGCCGAGCCGGCCGCAGGCATGTTCAATGAACTCACGCTTGCGCGAGGGCCCTACCAGTTTCCCTCCGCAGCTTCCTTTAAGATCGCCTTGTCGAGTTCAGCGTCCGCTAGTAGCCGCTTCAATCTGGCGTTCTCTTTCTCAAGGTCTTTCAGCTTTTTCGCCTGCTCAACCTTCATCCCGCCGTACTCCTGACGCCACCGGTAATACGTGATCTTATTGACGCCCAGACGGCGGATCACTTCGCCGACCTTGACGCCCTCGGCGAGATAAACTTCAGCCTCGCGCAACTTCGCTATGATTTCTTCAGGTGAATATCTCTTTCCAGACATTCTTCTTCTCCTTTGATGCAGCCATTTTACTACCTTCAGGCGGCTGCGTTCAAAGGGGTCGGGTCATCCGGTGTCCGCGGATCTTGATCTGGTCGTCGGCGCGTCCGTGGAAGATGAGCTGGCCGTCGGCGCGCCAGGCGGCGATGTCGCCGGTGCGGTAGAGGCGGGCGCCGGGCGGTCCGGCGGGGTTGGCAATGAACCGCTCTGCGGTCAGGCCTGGCTGGCCGCGATAGCCGCGCGCCAGGCCCGGCCCTGAGAGATACAGCTCGCCCGGCACGCCGACCGGGCAGGGCTGCAGCCGGTCGTCGAGAACATAAGCGCCGGCGCCGGGATAGGGCCGCCCGATCGGCAGGGTGGTCCCGCCTTCCTCTTCTGTCAGGGTGACGAAAGCGGCCACGGCGCCGATCGTGGCCTCAGTCGGACCGTACTCGTTGAGGACGCGCAGGCCGGGGGCATGGACGTGCAGCAGGTGCAGATGGGCCGGGGTCAGCGCCTCGCCCCCGGCGATCGCCAGACGCAGTCTGCTGGACGCGCCGGTCGGCGGGGGCGGCAGGGCGTCGAGCAGGGTGATATGGGACGGCGTGAGCTTGACGGCGCGCGTCGGGCTGGCGGGGGCGAAGATGTCGGCCAGGGCCTCTTCGGGCCGGCCTGCAGGGCAAAGGGTGAGCGCGCCGCCCATTACCAGCGGGACGAACAGGCTGGTCAGGGTGAGGTCGAAGGTTGGTGCGGTGAACAGCGGCATATGGGCGGCGTCTTCGCCGATCAGGCCGGAGAGGGTGCGGACATAAGCGGCAATGGCGCGCTGGGAGATGACGACGCCCTTGGGCGCGCCGGTGGACCCGGAGGTGTGCAGGACATAGGCGGCCTGGTCCGGATGCAAGGGGGCGGTGCGTTCTTCCGCAGCGAGAGGACTGTCATCGAGGGCGGCGAGGGCGGCCGCCGTCTCCGGCGCACCGGGGCAGAACAGGCGGGTTCCTTGCGGCAGGGCGTCCGGAAGACGGGCGGCCAGGGCTTGTGTGGTCAGCAAGCGATCCGGGCGGGCGGTCTGCAGCAGGGCGTCCAGCCGGGCCGGGGGGCTGGCCGGGTCGAGGGGCAGGAAGGCGGCGCCGGCGGCCAGGACGCCGAGCACGGCTTCGGGCAGGTCAGCCGGGTCGTCGAGGAGCAGAGCGACTGTGCGTTCCGGGCCGATGTCGCGCGCGGCCAGGGCCCGGGCGATGCGCCGCGCCCGCGCGTGCAGCACGCCATGGCTCACCGTCTCCCCGTCCGGCAACACCAGCGCCGTCGCCGCGCCATGCGCCGCACCCGCCGCCGACAAAAGCCCCGTCAACGTCCCGTCCCCCTCAGGAACCAAAGCCGACGGCCAGGCGCCCGGATGGCCTAGTTCAAAGGAATGGACTTGCCGCATGAGCCTCGTATACGCAAAACTGTTAATCGTGCAGATTAATGATAGCCGGACGTGGAAGGGGATAGCATGGCAAATCCATTTGACGATGAAAACGGGACATTCCTGATCCTTGTGAATGAAGAAGGCCAACATTCACTCTGGCCCGACTTCATCGATGTGCCACCTGGCTGGGAGCAGGTCGGGCCGACAGGATCGAAAGCGCTTTGTTCTGCGTGGATCGACGAGAACTGGACCGACATGAGACCGAAAAGCCTGATCCGGCAGATGGAAGAAGACGAGCGTCAGCGTCAGGCAAACGACTAACCGGACGCGGCGTATCCAAACAGACCGAAATACCAGTCGGAGACCTGGCCATAGCCCGGCGTAATCCGTGTGAGGCGCGGCGGTACGCTCGGCGTGAAGGCGAAGGTGTCGAGCCCCTGTGAAATGCCAAGGCCGGTCGCCTTGATGAAGGCTTCGCCCAGTGTCCAGAAACGGTAGAAGAGTCGCGTGCGGACGTCGCCAGTACAGGCAGCAAGGATCGCACGTGATTCCGGCGTGAAGGCGAGGTCAGCGGTTTCCAGCATATCCGGAAACTCTTCGATCTGTTCGATATCAACACCGATCGGCGCGGTCGACAGGCCGATCAGCGCCCGACCCCGCGTGTGGGACAGATTGAAGTGGAGCCATGAGCGAGCCTTACGCCCAGCAATCCCGATGAGATGCGGCTTGCCGTTCGGGCCGGTGGCAAAGAGCAATTCGGAAGGAGAGCATTGGTGATGTGCGGCAAGCTGTAATCGCAGCACAGCATGTGCCGTGACGAAGCTGCGCGCATCCTCCTCCTGTCGGAAGCTCCGGGCCCGGATAATTTCGTCGGATGACAAGATCCGTTCGCACGCCTGCAGCAGGTCTCCGACCGGCGCCTCGCTGGTTCCGGCCCAGAGCAAGACTGCACCGTCGGGCGATACCCGCGGAAGGAGGTCCGGAGAGAGCAGGACATCTGGCGCCGACCTGGAGGAGCCTGCCAGCGCCCAAGCATAGGTATACTTCTCATCGTGCTGTAGCTCGCCGATTGTACGAACAACGCGGCGGATGTCCTTTACATGCTGTTCGACCGTCTCATGCAGCCCGGATTGCTGTTTCATCTTCGCTCCCTTGATGGGCTACGATGAACCAGAAATCCTCCTTAAGCAAAAACCCCCATATGTCCCTCACTCGCTGACGGGGAACATCTTTGGTTTTTTCAAGGGTGTGCGTCCGGCTGCTTTCCGTCGGGATCGGTTACGCGCCAAGGACAATGCGAAGACGCGCAAGCGCTTCGTTTCGGCGATCTTTTGTCATGCGGCGGATGTTCTGAAGTTTCCATTGAACCGCCGGTAGCTGTTCGGCGTTAGGCGTATTGAGCAGCGACCAGTCGGGGTCTCCTGATTTCACCGAGATCAGAAAAGCGCGGTCCTTCTCCGTCAGGCTCTCGTGAATGCGTTGCAGAAGATCGCCCCGCGCCTGATAGAGATCTTCAAGCGTGGGCGGCAAGGCCGTCATCGCCGCAAATTCCGCTTCGTAAGTATATTTTACGTCCTTCGGGTTCGGCGCCAGCAGCTCCGCGATCGGGCGATTGTGACTGATGAGATAGACAAGGAACGCGTCGATCAGCTTTCTGTCGACGCCTTCGTTCTCAAGAAGGAGTTTGATATCGAAGAGATCGCGCGGATGCTGGCGATCTAGTGCAGCGCAAATCTTTCCGGCGTAAAGGTCCGCATGCGACAGAACCTGCATCTCAGCATAGCCGAACGCGTTTTCGACAGCGGGACCAATAGTCCGTGTCTCCGGCGGGAATACTGTTCCGCGCAGAACCGGAGACAGTTCAAGTTTCACCTGCGTCCGTCCGTGCCTGATGAGGAGCCGCAGTTCGTTTTCCCGCACGGCCGGCGGATCGATGGTCGCGATGGCGGGAGAACTCGCCATCAGCTGTTCGCCGATGCGCGCGAGCGCCGCCCGGATCTTCGGCAGCGCCGTCTCTCTCGGCTCCAGCGGCAGATAAGCAAGATCGATATCAACCGACAGACGCGGCATGTCGCGAAGAAAGAAATTGATCGCCGTGCCGCCTTTAAGCGCGAAATCAGTCTCTCTCGCAACATAGGGAAGCACGCGCACAAGAAGGCGAACCTGCTCTTCGAAGGCCTGACGCTTAAGCATCATCTGCGAAACTCTCAGGGACAGTGATGGCGTAAGTCGGATCGAGGCGGCCGGGCTTGGCGACCACGCGGTTGCCTCGGCCGAGACCGAAATCATTCGGATCAAGACGCGCGCGCCACTGGAATTGATGACGGTCGGCGAACCAGAAGAAAAGCCGTTTCACCCGGATATTGACGCATAGGTTAAGAACGGTTTCCAGCCGGCGCGGCGACAGGGTCGCAAGCCCCTGCAAGAGCTGATCGGCATGTTCGAATGATACGCGTTTGGGCACGTCGAACAGCACTTCGAGGATTGCGCGCTCCGGCGTCGACAAAGACAGCGGCGGCAAATGCTCCGCGATTTGCATAGTGGTGAGTCCGGCCATGGCGGGATCGCGCTTTTTGCACCGGCGCCGCTCCTGCGCGTCTTCGCGATCATCATCAGTCTCGGCGTATGGGCTTGCTGCAAAGAGACGCGCCTCGCTTCGTTTCTCGAACGTGACGTCCCTGACGAGATGATTGATCCAGGAGGGCAGGGGATCGGCGCCAAAGAGGACGATGCGACGCGTTTCCGACAGGGCGAGATAGTGGCCAAGGCCATGAAGTTCGAGCGCCGTCAGCCCGCCGACCGAAAGGTCGCCGCCCATGCGCTGCAGGGAACAGACAACGCCCTCCCAGCCCAGCTGCGTATCGGGCCGGATATAGACCCCCGGCCGGAGCGAGATCAGCTGACCGGATTTGACCAGATTATCGATGCTGTGCCGGGCGTAGCCCTTGCCCGACAGCCATTCCTTCGTCACGAACAGCCCGAAAGGCGCGTCTTCCCGCAGTCGCGTGCGCTGTTCGGCGTTGAGGGGCATTTTTGCGCCTTTTTGTCAGCTTGCGGCGATCATCGCCGCAAAATAAGTAGATGTCACATCTATGACATATCGAGAAGTTTAACAAGTGCTGAAAGTACGGCGTTTATCGCCGCAAATTTAGAGTAATTGACATATTCAACGGCCAGGGTTGTCAGGAATGTCACACAGGCGACGGGAGGGCGCCGGGCCTGTTTTCGTATCGGGAACGCGCGCTCTTACGCTCCCGGTCCATGGGTTTAAGCCGATATTGGAAAAATCAGTGAACTGAACGCTGGCGGCGTCGGGTCTCTTGGCGCTTTTTAAGTGTTACGGCGGCCGCCTGACGGCGCCGGGCTCTAGGCGCGCCAATCATGCGTGATTGGCGGCCCGAAGCCGACAAATTCAACAAGTGAATTCGTCGTCTTCGCCGTGCCGGTGACGATCCCTGCCGCAGGCCCGCGCATCGCGCGGGGTCAAAAGCATGCCTTTTGACGGACGCGGGGCTTCGCCCCGCGGCTTGTTGGTCATTCCCCTCGGGACAGCGGGGGCGGCGGAACGGAAGACGGGGCGAATAGCGCCGGGCGGCCGCGCCGCAACCGCTTTGGCTATTTATCCGTCTCGATTGTTTTTCTCATCCTACCAAACCGGTTGCGCCCCGGCCTCCAATACCCGGCGCTCATGCTCGCCCCGTTTCCGCCGCCCCCGCCGTCCCGGGGGAATTTGTGGCGGGCAGGCAAGGAGCGAGCAGCCATGACATCACTTGAAACCGCAACTGATGCGCCCAGCCGCGCCGCCCAGCGAAAGAACGCGGCGAGCAGCGGCGCGAAGCCACGTCGGCGTTCAGGAAAGAAAAAGCCGGGCGCTGATCTTTATACCGAAGTCACAACAAAGATCGTGAAGGAACTGGAAGCCGGACGCTTTCCATGGGCGCAGCCGTGGGCCGCAAGAGGTGAAGCAGCGACCATAACCGCAGGTCTGCCGAAGAACGCCCAGACAGGCCGCGCCTATTCCGGGATCAATATTCTGTTGCTGTGGGGCGCCGCCATTGAGAACGGCCTTTCCGGCCAGACTTGGCTGACCTTTCGGCAGGCGAAAGCCTTGGGCGGTTCGGTGATGAAGGGCGAGCGCGGCGCCATGGTCGTTTACGCCGACAAGTTTATTCCGAAGGACGAGCAGGCCAGAGTCGAGAAAGAGGGCGGCGACGCCGCTTTCGTGCCTTTCCTTAAACGCTATACCGTCTTTAACGCGGCGCAATGCGAGGGCTTGCCGCCGGAACTGACGGCGGGCGCCAAGCCCCTGCCGGAATGCGAAGCGATCCCGCGCGCGGAGAATCTTATCAAGGCAACCGACGCCGATTTCCGGATCGGCGGCGACAAGGCGTTTTATGTACCGAGCCAAGACTTTATTCGCGTTCCGCCGCAACCCGCTTTTTTCGAGCAGATCAATTATTACCGCACCTGCTTTCACGAGCTTGGTCACTGGACCGGCCACGCCTCGCGTTTGGGTCGCGAATTCAAAGGCCGTTACGGATCGCACGGCTATGCAAGGGAAGAACTGGTCGCCGAAATGGCGAGCGCGTTTGTCTGCGCATCGCTTTCGATTACGCCGACCGTCCGCCATGCAGATTATCTGGGCGCATGGCTTGAAGTCCTGAAAGAAGACAACCGCGCAATCTTCAACGCGGCCTCGCTCGCCTCCAAAGCGGCGGATTTCATTCTGGCCTATGAGAATCCGGCGCCGGAGCCGCAAGCCTCTGCGATGGAGCGCGCAGCATGAGCGCGCGTGACGAGAAGCCGGAAGCAGAAGAAACGGACGCGGGGTCGCAAACGCTGATGCGCGGCGTCGCGCCGATCACCTTGCGCGATCGGCTTCTCGTTCTCGCGGCGGTGCCCTTGGCGCCCCGCGCCGCGCAAAAACGTTGCGACATGGGACTCTTTGACTTGGAATCCCGCCGCCAGATCGACCTTGTCGATGAATTGCGCCGCTTGACCCGTGAGGCGGCGCGAAATCCCGAACCATCAGCAACAGGAGAATGAAGGATGGAACTGCAAACAATCCCGCTCGACCGATTGGCGGTCTCGGCGCTCAATATGAGAGCATCGCGCAAAAAGCCTTTTCTGGACGACATCCTGCCGTCGATCCGCGAACGCGGCGTTCTGGTGCCGCTGCTTGTGCGGCCCAATGGCGAGCCTGACCATTTCGAAATCGTCGCCGGACGGCGGCGGTTTCTGGCCTCGAAGACAATCGCAATCGAGACCGGCGAGGCGCGCGATTTGCCTTGCCGGGTGCTTAGCCAGAGCGATGACGCCGCCGCCGTGGAGGCCTCGATTCTTGAAAACACCGCGCGCCTTGAGCCTGATGAAATGCAGGAGTTCGAGGCGTTCAAAAAGCTCAACGACAAAGGCAAGAGCGTTGAAGAAATCGCCCGCATATTCGGGGTGACGGAACTCACGGTGAGGCGCCGCCTGGCCTTGGCGAGCCTCATTCCCGGCATCCGCAAAGCCTATGCCGACGACGAGATCGACGGGGCCAGCATCACCGCGCTCACCCTCGCCAGCGTTGCCAAGCAACGCGAATGGTTCGAAATGTTCAAATCGGCGGAGATGCGCGCGCCGCGTGGGCCCGCGTTGAAGCGCTGGCTCTTGGGCGGCGGCGAGATTGAAACCGGCGCGGCGCTCTTTTCGCTGGAAAATTATGACGGCGATATTTTCGAGGATTTGTTCGGCGAACGTTCGGTATTCGCTGACGCCGAAAAGTTCTGGGTGTGTCAGGAAGCGGCGATTGAAGCCGAGCGCGACAAGTTGCTTTCAAGCGGCTGGAGTAAGGTGACGATCCTGCCGCGCGGAGAGTTTTTCCATTCATGGGAGTACGATCAACTCGCCAAAAAGCAAGGCGGGGAAGTGTTCGTCGAAGTGCGCCATTCTGGCGAAGTTGCGTTCATCAAGGGCTATGCGCCCCGGCGGAAAAAGAGCGCGGCGAAAACAGACAAGCGCACTGAGCGGCCCGAATGCTCAGCGCCTTTGGAGAATTATGTGGACCTTCACCGCCACGCCGCCGCGCGGGCGATGCTGTTGAAACAGCCTCAAATTGCGCTGCGTTTGCTGGCGGCGCATCTGATCGCGGGCGGGCCGAATATTCGTTGCCAGCCCGAGAGACAGGCGACGCGAAAGGAGAAAACGGGGGCGAGTATTGCGGCTTCGAAAGGGCAACAGGCGTTCGAAAAAGAGCGCGCCGAAATCGGCCAATTACTCGATTTTGACGAGTCGTCCTTTATCACGGGCGGCAATGAAGACGGCTGGCGATTGGCGTCGATTTTCGCAAAAATGATGACGCTTTCCGACGGCGATATCGAGCGGATTCTGACCTTCGTCACGGCGGAAATCGTCGCCGCCGGTCATGAGGCGGTGGACTGTCTCGCGCGCGTTGTGCCTATCGATATCGCCGACTGGATGACGCCGGACGACGCATTCTTCGAGCTTCTGCGCGATAAAAACATGACCAACGCCATGCTCGCCGATATCGCGGGCGACAACGTTGCGAAGGCGAACCGCGATGCGACGGCGAAAGCCCAGAAAGCGATCATTCGCGACTGCCTCGACGGTCGGAACGGGCGCGAAAAAACGCCGAACTGGCGCCCGCGCTGGCTGCAGTTTCCAGCGCTTTCCTATACGCAAGCCGGGCAACCCGGCGCAGTCAAACGCGCCGAGAAAATCGCGCCGCTTTTTGCGGGCTAGGTGATCACGGGGCGGGGCGCATTCCGCGCTTCGCCTCGTCAGT